>CAVWWI010000011.1:0-193731 GCA_963758605.1 uncultured Actinomycetes bacterium
CTATCGCAGCGACTTCGAACTGGCGACGGAGGTGGCGCGGGTTAGCGCCTGACCAATGATGAATGTGACAGCGATCTGGCGATACCCGGTCAAGTCGATGGCCGGCGAGCGCGTGGGATCGACGGAGCTGACCGAAACGGGACTGATGGGCAATCGTGTCGTGCAAGTCTGTGATCGGCACGGGCGGGTCGTCACCGCGCGAACGTTCCCTCGCCTCTTGCGACTTCACGCGACGCTCGGCATCGACGGAGAGCCTCTGGTGGACGGACTGCCATGGCGCTCGCGTGAGGTCGGCGGAGCTCGTCGAGGCGGCGGTTGGGCCCGGCGCGCGAGTAGAACGATTCGACGGCCCAGAGCGGTTCGACATTCTGCCTTTGCTCGTTTGTACCGACGGGGCGGTGTCGATGTTCGGCCGCGACGTCAGACGCCTGCGGCCCAATCTGATGGTCGGCGGCGTCGAAGGGATGGCTGAGCGGACGTGGCCGGGCGCGATGCTGCGGTTGCCCAACGCGGCAATCGGTCTCGCTAATCTCCGTCGCCGGTGTGCGTGATGACGACCTACAATCCGGAGACGGCAGAGCAGGATCCCGGCGTTCTCCGTGATATCGTTCGCCGCTTTCGCGGGCAACTCTGTTTGAACGCAGCGGTCACTCGGGCTGGCCGCGTCGGAGTCGGCCAGTTGGTCAAACTGGTCTCACCCTGAACGTACCCGCAAAAGCGTATGCCCATGTCGTCCTGGTCCTTGGGCGAGTGCGGGCGGGGCGCGGCTCACTCGAGCGCACGCACGAGTACCGTGGGCTCTACCACGTCCTCGGTGGGGCGCTTTCCCCTCTCGACGGCGTCGAGCCCTCGGACCTGCGGATCGGTGGTCTCCTCGCACGCATCGAGCGGGGCGGAGTGAGCGAGATCGTTCTCGCCACCAACCCGACGATGACCGGGGAGGCGACGGCCGCCTACCTCGCCGACCGTCTGCGTGACACCGTACGCGTCACGCGGCTCGCAAGTGGCCTCCCGGTCGGAGGCGACCTCGAGTACGCAGACGAGGTGACCCTCGGCCGAGCGCTGAGCGGTCGCCGCGAAATGTGACTCGAACGAACTTTTGTGCGCAATTTGCGAGCTTCTGTGCGAAAGGCACCTTGTATCCCATCCGAACGGTCCTATAGGGTGCACCCACTGAACCGGCGGGCCTTCGGGTCAGCCGGTTCAGTGTTTTTTCGGGGACATTTCACAAGGGTTCTGTGGGGAGGGTTCGCCAGGACTTGACGGTTCCGGGCGTTTGCCTGACTCTTGGATGAGGTTGCGAGGCTGTGGTAGAGCTTCGTGCCTGAAAAGCGTTCAGAAGCCTCGGGGGAGAGCTGAATGCGTTCGAAGCTCATGGGATTGCACCGACGACGGCTCCGGGGCGTCGCAGCAGTCGTGCTGCTCGGTTGCCTGTTGGCCGTGGGTGCGGTACGAGGCGCACCGTCAGCGAGCGCCGCCGTTCCGAGCGGTTTCCAGGAGACCGTCGCCTTCAGCGGCCTGACCAACCCGACCGTCGTGCGCTTCGCCTCCGACGGGCGCGTCTTCGTGGCCGAGAAGAGCGGGGTGATCAAGGTCTTCGACAACCTCTCCGACACGACGCCGACGGTGTTCGCGAATCTGCGGGACGAACGTGCACAACTACTGGGATCGCGGGCTTCTCGGGATGGCGCTCGACCCGAACTTCCCGACGAACCCCTACGTCTACGTCCTCTACACGTACGACCATCAGCTCGGCTCGCGCGAGCCCGCCGCCGCGCTGGGGAGACGCGTGCCCGACGCCGCCCGGGGCCACCACCGACGGCTGCGTGGTCAGCGGACGCCTCTCGCGTCTCCAGGCGTCCGGCAACGTGATGACCGGCACCGAGCAGGTACTGGTCGAGGACTGGTGCCAGCAGTACCCGAGCCACTCCATCGGGACCGTCGAGTTCGGCCCCGACGGGCGCTCTTACGCAAGCGGCGGAGACGGCGCGAGCTTCACGTTCGCCGACTACGGGCAGGACGGCAGTCCTCGAACCCGTGCGGCGACCCGCCGGGTGGCGTCGGACGGTGCTGACGCCGCCCACCGCCGAGGGCGGGGCGCTCCGGAGCCAGGACCTGCGCACATCCGGCGACCCGGCGACGCTCGACGGGTCGATCATCCGCGTCGATCCCGCACCGGCGCAGGCGCTACCCGACAACCCGCTTCGCCGGAAGCGCCGACCCGAATGCCCGGCGGATCATCGCCTACGGACTTCGCAATCCCGTTCCGCTTCGCCTTCCGGCCGGGCACGAGCGAGCTCTGGATCGGGGACGTGGGCTGGAACGACTGGGAGGAGATCAACAGGATCCTCGAACCCGACGGACGCCGTCGTCGAGAACTTCGGCTGGCCATGCTACGAAGGGCAGCCCCAAGCAGGCCGAGTACGACGCCGTCAACCTCGCGATCTGCGAGAACCTGTACGGCTCCCCCAGCGCCGATACCAAGCCCTTCTTCGCGTACCACCACTCCGACAAGGTCGTTCCCGGGGAGAGCTGCCCGATCGGCACGTCCTCGCTCGCCGGCCTTGCCTTCGAGTTCGCGCCCACGGGTAGCACGTACCCCGCGGCGTACCAGGGCGCGCTCTTTTTCGCTGATTACTCGCGCGACTGCATCTGGGTGATGAAGAAGAACGGCAATCCGATCCCCTCGCCCGGAAGCATCGACACCTTCGTGGCCGGAGCCGCCAACCCCGTCAACCTCCAGTTCGGCCCCGGCGGCGACCTCTTCTACGCGGACTTCGACGGAGGAACGATCCGGCGCGTTTCGTACGTCGGAGGGAATCAGCCGCCGACCGCGGTCGCCTCCGCATCCCCGACCAGCGGGCAGGTGCCCTTGACCGTCGCCTTCAACGGCAGCGCTTCGAGCGACCCGGACGGGACGATCGCCTCCTACGCCTGGGACCTGGACGGGGACGGCTCAGTTCGACGACTCGACCGCCGCGCAGCCGTCCTTCCAGTACACGGTCGCCGGGACGTACACCGTGCGCCTGCGCGTCACCGACAACCTCGGGCTGTCGGACGACTCCGACCCGCTCACCATCACCGCCACCTCGGGCGGCGGGGGGACGAGCTACAGCGCCACCGTCCTCCAGGACTCCCCGCTCGCCTACTGGCGCCTGGGCGAGACCTCGGGGACGACGGCCGCCGACTCGAGCGGCGCGAACCGAAGCGGCTCGTACCTGGCCTCGCCGTCCTTGAACCAGCCGGGAGCACTGGTCGGCGACACCAACCGCTCGGTCGGCTTCAACGGCTCGAGCCAGTACGTGAACGTGCCCTATCTGGCGGCGCTCAACCCTGCGCAGGTGACGGTGGAGGCATGGGCGTACCCGACGGGCGGGCAGGGGACGTTCCGCTCGGTGGTGACGAGCCGCGACTACGCAACCGGCAACGCCCGCGGGTACATCCTGTACGCCGCCTCCGACAACACCTGGCAGTTTTGGCTCGGCACCGGCACGAACGAGTGGGACATCGTGCTCGGGCCGGCGATCGTCTTGAACCAGTGGACGCACCTGTGGCGACCTTCGACGGGTCGACCGCCCGCCTGTACGTGAACGGCGCGCTCGCGGGCTCCACGGGAGCGACCTACGCACTGAACACGCAGCGGCCACTGCGGATGGCGAGCGGCGCCACCGATCGCGCCCCCGACTACTTCCTGCCCGGCCGCGTGGACGAGGTCGCGGTCTACGGGAGCGCCCTCGCGGCGGCGCGCGTGCAGGCGCACTACACGGCGGGTACGTCGGGAGGGGGTGGTGGCAATCAGCCGCCGACGGCGACGATCCTGACGCCCACCGCCGGGACGACATGGAAGGTGGGAGACACGATCGCCTTCTCCGGGAGCGCATCCGACCCGCAAGAGGGCACCCTGCCCGCCTCGTCACTCTCGTGGGCTCTCGTCCTCCAGCACTGTCCGTCGAACTGCCACCAACACCAGATCCAGACGTGGAACGGCGTTGCGAGCGGTTCCTTCTCAGCGCCCGATCACGATTATCCGTCGCATCTGGAGCTTCACTTGACCGCTACCGACGCGCAGGGGGCCTCCGGTACCACGTTTGTCAGACTGGATCCTCAGACCGTTCTGCTGAGCTTCCAGACGTCGCCTTCCGGTCTGCAGTTGACATCGGGGAGCTCGAGCGGGACGACCCCGTTCACACGTGAAGTGATCCGGGGGTCCGCCAACACGCTGAGCGCGGCGTCGCCCCAGACCCTGAACGGCACGACGTATGCGTTCTCGGCGTGGTCTGACGGTGGCGCTCAGACCCACACGATCACCGCCAACGCGCCCGCGACCTATACCGCGACGTACGCGCCAGGCGGCGGGGGGACGAGCTACAGCGCCACCGTCCTCCAGGACTCCCCGCTCGCCTACTGGCGCCTGGGCGAGACCTCGGGGACGACGGCCGCCGACTCGAGCGGCGCGAACCGAAGCGGCTCGTACCTGGCCTCGCCGTCCTTGAACCAGCCGGGAGCACTGGTCGGCGACACCAACCGCTCGGTCGGCTTCAACGGCTCGAGCCAGTACGTGAACGTGCCCTATCTGGCAGCGCTCAACCCTGCGCAGGTGACGGTCGGAGGCATGGGCGTACCCGACGGGCGGGCAGGGGACGTACCGCTCGGTCGTGACGAGCCGCGACTACGCAACCGGCAACGCCCGCGGGTACATCCTGTACGCCGCCTCCGACAACACCTGGCAGTTTTGGCTCGGCACCGGCACGAACGAGTGGGACATCGTGCTCGGGCCGGCGATCGTCTTGAACCAGTGGACGCACCTGCTGGCGACCTTCGACGGGTCGACCGCCCGCCTGTACGTGAACGGCGCGCTCGCGGGCTCCACGGGAGCGACCTACGCACTGAACACGCAGCGGCCACTGCGGATGGCGAGCGGCGCCACCGATCGCGCCCCCGACTACTTCCTGCCCGGCCGCGTGGACGAGGTCGCGGTCTACGGGAGCGCCCTCGCGGCGGCGCGCGTGCAGGCGCACTACACGGCGGGTACGTCGGGAGGGGGTGGTGGCAATCAGCCGCCGACCGCGGTCGCCTCCGCATCCCCGACCAGCGGGCAGGTGCCCTTGACCGTCGCCTTCAACGGCAGCGCTTCGAGCGACCCGGACGGGACGATCGCCTCCTACGCCTGGGACCTGGACGGGGACGGTCAGTTCGACGACTCGACCGCCGCGCAGCCGTCCTTCCAGTACACGGTCGCCGGGACGTACACCGTGCGCCTGCGCGTCACCGACAACGGCGGGCTGTCGGACGACTCCGACCCGCTCACCATCACCGCCACCTCGGGCGGCGGGGGGACGAGCTACAGCGCCACCGTCCTCCAGGACTCCCCGCTCGCCTACTGGCGCCTGGGCGAGACCTCGGGGACGACGGCCGCCGACTCGAGCGGCGCGAACCGAAGCGGCTCGTACCTGGCCTCGCCGTCCTTGAACCAGCCGGGAGCACTGGTCGGCGACACCAACCGCTCGGTCGGCTTCAACGGCTCGAGCCAGTACGTGAACGTGCCCTATCTGGCGGCGCTCAACCCTGCGCAGGTGACGGTGGAGGCGTGGGCGTTCCCGACGGGCGGGCAGGGGACGTACCGCTCGGTCGTGACGAGCCGCGACTACGCAACCGGCAACGCCCGCGGGTACATCCTGTACGCCGCCTCCGACAACACCTGGCAGTTTTGGCTCGGCACCGGCACGAACGAGTGGGACATCGTGCTCGGGCCGGCGATCGTCTTGAACCAGTGGACGCACCTGCGTCGCGACCTTCGACGGGTCGACCGCCCGCCTGTACGTGAACGGCGCGCTCGCGGGCTCCACGGGAGCGACCTACGCACTGAACACGCAGCGGCCACTGCGGATGGCGAGCGGCGCCACCGATCGCGCCCCCGACTACTTCCTGCCCGGCCGCGTGGACGAGGTCGCGGTCTACGGGAGCGCCCTCGCAGCGGCGCGCGTGCAGGCGCACTACACGGCGGGTACGTCGGGAGGGGGTGGTGGCAATCAGCCGCCGACCGCGGTCGCCTCCGCATCCCCGACCAGCGGGCAGGTGCCCTTGACCGTCAACTTCAACGGCAGCGCTTCGAGCGACCCGGACGGGACGATCGCCTCCTACGCCTGGGACCTGGACGGGGACGGTCAGTTCGACGACTCGACCGCCGCGCAGCCGTCCTTCCAGTACACGGTCGCCGGGACGTACACCGTGCGCCTGCGCGTCACCGACAACGGCGGGCTGTCGGACGACTCCGACCCGCTCACCATCACCGCCACCTCGGGCGGCGGGGGGACGAGCTACAGCGCCACCGTCCTCCAGGACTCCCCGCTCGCCTACTGGCGCCTGGGCGAGACCTCGGGGACGACGGCCGCCGACTCGAGCGGCGCGAACCGAAGCGGCTCGTACCTGGCCTCGCCGTCCTTGAACCAGCCGGGAGCACTGGTCGGCGACACCAACCGCTCGGTCGGCTTCAACGGCTCGAGCCAGTACGTGAACGTGCCCTATCTGGCGGCGCTCAACCCTGCGCAGGTGACGGTGGAGGCATGGGCGTACCCGACGGGCGGGCAGGGGACGTACCGCTCGGTCGTGACGAGCCGCGACTACGCAACCGGCAACGCCCGCGGGTACATCCTGTACGCCGCCTCCGACAACACCTGGCAGTTTTGGCTCGGCACCGGCACGAACGAGTGGGACATCGTGCTCGGGCCGGCGATCGTCTTGAACCAGTGGACGCACCTGGTCGCGACCTTCGACGGGTCGACCGCCCGCCTGTACGTGAACGGCGCGCTCGCGGGCTCCACGGGAGCGACCTACGCACTGAACACGCAGCGGCCACTGCGGATGGCGAGCGGCGCCACCGATCGCGCCCCCGACTACTTCCTGCCCGGCCGCGTGGACGAGGTCGCGGTCTACGGGAGCGCCCTCGCGGCGGCGCGCGTGCAGGCGCACTACACGGCCGGCATCGGCGGATAACCCGAGGCTGACGGCGCTCGGGCGCCGATTTGCAAGCTACTCTCGTTCGAAATGCAGGACGAGCCTCGGATCGGTGTGGTCGGCGCAACCGGCGCAGTCGGGCGGGTCACGCTCGACCTCCTGCGCGAGCGCGGGCATGAGTCGGTGCGTGCGTTCGCATCATCACGCTCGGCGGGGATGCAGCTCGGCGAGATGGTCGTCGAGGAGGCCACGCCGGACGCTCTCGGTGCGGGCGACCTCGACGTCTGCCTCTTCTCGGTCGGGACGGCAGCGAGCCGCGAGCTCGTTCCTCACGCGGCCCGCGCAGGAGCTCTCTGCGTCGACAAGTCCGCAGCTTTCCGGCTGCAGGACGGCGTACCGCTCGTAGTGCCCGAAGTGAACGGGGAGCGGGCGGCGGAGAATTCCGGGATCGTCGCGAACCCCAACTGCTGCTCCATTCCGCTGACGATGGTGCTGGCACCGCTGCGGGATGCCGTGGGGCTCCGCAGCGTCCGGGTCGCGACGTACCAGTCCGCCGCGGGCGCGGGATCGGCGGCGATGAAGCGTCTGCGTGAAGAAGCAGTCGAGGATCACGACCTGCGGATGGACTGGGACTTCGACGGCGTCGAGCTCGACGAGGAGGCGAAGATCCGGGCCGAGACGCAGAAGATCCTCGAGCTGCCGGATCTTCCGGTGAGCGCGACATGCGTGCGCGTTCCGGTCCTCGTCGGCCACGCCGAGGCTCTGTGGGTCGAGACGGAGGAGCGGCTCGCGCCGGCGGACGCGGATCGCATCCTCGGCGACGCCGCCGGCCTCCGCCTCGAGCCGTTCCCGACCCCTGCCGGGGCGACCGGGCTCGACGACGTGCTCGTCGGCCGCATCCGCGAGGACACGGCCGCCGAGAACGGGCTCGCACTCTTCTTCGCCTGCGACAACCTGCGGAAGGGCGCAGCGCTGAACGCGATCCAGATCGTCGAGCTGCTTCTGAAGACCCGCGCCGCCGTCTAACCAGGAGGCGCCGGGGTAGGTGCCGGTTGGAGCGCGTCGCGCACGACCCGAAGCACCTTCTCGCGTGCGCCGTCCTCGACCAGCTTGAGCCCGCCGAGCTCGAGCCTCGTCAGCTCGATCCTCCCCGCCGAGCGAACCGTCCGAAAGCCAAAGTCTGCCAGGAAGTCGCGCGGAAACACCGTGCGGTGCACGAGGAACCGCTCGGAGGCGGGCGTCCCCTCGCGATACCGGTAGGAGAACGCCTCGAGCGCGGGTGCGCCCTTGTCCCTGGCCTCGCCGATCGCGGCGAGGAAGAGGGACTGCTCGACCCAGGGTTGGGAGTCCGAAAGAAGGTACGCGCAGGTGATGAGCACCGCGTCCTCCGAGGCCGGCCCCGCAGGCAGATCCGCGGCGCGGGGGAAGAGCTGCGCAGGCCCGTATTGCATCGACCCGAGCACGCGGCCGTCGTCGTCGCGGTACACCGTCCCCCAGGCGCCCCACTCCGTCTCGGCGCGCTCGACCCACTTGCGCTTCTCCGGCTCCCGGTTCCCGCGCGACTGCCACCAGACACAGCTCTGACAGACCGATGGTGTGGTCTCGAGCGTCGCCCCGGTGAGCCCGGCGAGTCGCGAAGTCATCGCTCTAGCGATCGTACAACCAGCTCCGTGACCTCCGGCCGGGCGAAGAACCGGAAGGGGACGAATGTCGTCCCGAGGCCGGGAGAGACGTGGAGAACGCTCGCGCCGTAGCGGTAGAGGCCGCGGACGTCTCGAGTCCGCGGGTGGGCGAGGTTGAGCGTCCCGCCCGGGTACGGCACGACGATCTGACCGGCGTGGTAGTGCCCGGCGAGGATCAGGTGAAACGACCCCTCCGGTATGCGCCGCGCGATACCCGGGAAGTGGCAGAGAAGGAGTCGGAGAGCCGAATCGCGATCCGCGAGCAAGTGCGGCTCGGCGCGCCGCGCGGCGTACGTCCGCGGCGCGACGCCGACGATCTGCACGCGTTGCCCGCGCAGTTCGACATCGATCTCCTCGTCGCCGAGCAGCGTTACTCCTTCGAGCGCTGCGAACACGGCCGGGTCGACGTGCTGCGAGAACGGGTCGCGGCTGTCCGCGTAATCGTGATTTCCGAGCACGACGAAGCAGGGGCCGAGCTCTCCGAGAAGCCGTTCGAGCTCAGCGGCTCCGCCACGTCGCGAGAGCAGGTCGCCCGTGACGACCACGAGCTCCGGCCGGCGCGCCGCCACCCACTCGACGGCCTGCGCCACGGCTCTGCGCCCGCGCGAGGGGACGCCGAGGTGGAAGTCCGACAGATGCGCGATCCGGACGCCGTCGAGCTCTCGCGGAACGCCATCGAGCTCGACCTCGAGGACCCGCTTCCGCAGCCATCCAGCTTCGAACCAACCCCACAGGAGCGCGCCGACCAGGACGATCCCGATGAACGACGACGAGCCAGGTCACCATCGCTCGCGACGGGTGGAGAGCGCCAAGTTACGAGTTGTAACTTGGCCCCTGTTTCGGCCGCGGCTCAGATCGACAGCTTCTCGACGACGGGCGCGACCGAGACGACGTGGCGCTTGAACTTGAGGTCGGCGCCGTCGAGCCCGGCGGCGACGCCGATCAGCTGCGAGAGATGGAGAATCGGCATCTGGAAGTCCTTGCCCGTCTGCTCGCGGAGCTTGAGCTGCCAGGCGTCGAGTGACAGGTGGCAGAGAGGGCACGGCGTGACCATCGCGTCGGCTCCCGCCTCCCTCGCTTGCTCGATCGGCTGGATGAGCTCGGCGAGGGCGACCTCCTCGCGGGCCTGGATGATCGGGAACCCACAGCACTTGATCTTCGCCGGGTAGTCGATGGGCTCGCCGCCGCAGGCCTCGATGATCCGCTCGAGCGACGACGGCTTGTCCGGATCCTCGAAGCCGAGCAATTTCGAGGGGCGGAGGATCTGGCAGCCGTAGAAGGGCGCGATCTTGAGCCCCTTCAGTCCCTTGTGGGCCGCCTCCTGGAGCAGCGCGTACCCCTCTCCCGCCGCGATCAGCCAGAGCAGGTGCATCACCTCGACCCCACCGGAGTACGCGGGCGCGCCGACCGACTCGAGGTTCGTGTTGACCCGCTCGAGGAGCACAGGGTCGCCCTTGAGCGCGTGGTTCGCCTGGCGCAGATTGAGCGTGCAGACGTTGCAAACCGTCATCAGCGTGTCCGAGCCGGTCTCCTCGGCGTAGGCGAGGATGCGCGCGTTCAGGTGCAGGTAGTAGTCGGGCTCGGCCTCGTGGATGTCTCCCGCGCCGCAGCAGGTCACCGACTCGAGCTCGACGAGCTCCAGGCCGACCTTCGGAGCGAGCGCCTGCGTCGAGATGTCGAGCTCCTTCGCCGAGAGCGCGGCCAGGCAGCCCTTGTAGTAGGCGACGGTTCTCATGAGGTGGTCGGCGCCTCGGTTTCGGCGTCAGGCGTGTCTCCTGGCAGCGGCTGCGGTCTCGGGAACGAACCCTCGCCGTAGGGCTCGTTGCCCTCCTGCTCGTCCTCGAATTCGAGGCGGCCGAGCGGCTTCTCGACCTGCACGATGCCGGCCGCGCCGTCCCGGCCCTGCGTCTTCACGATGTCGTACAGCGCGCGTGCCTCGCCGACGTTCTCGGCCACGTGCGGCGGCACCGGAGGCGGCACCTTACCGCGCTTGAAGAGCTGCATCGCGAACCCGATCTCCTGCAGCGCGCTGACGACGCCCTGGGTCTTGGGCACGAGCTCGGTCTCACGCAGCCAGCCGGTCGTCTTCGCGGAGGTCACGAACCAGCGCGCATGCTTCGCGCCCATGTCCGAGTCGATTCCCTTCTCCATCGCCTGCGCGCCCAGCTTCGCGATCGCGTCGCGCGGATCGACTCCCTTGGGGCAGCGCTCCTGACAGAAGTAGCAGCGCGTGCAGTCCCAGATCCCGTGGTCGCCGGAGTACGCCTGGAGCCGCTCGACCTCGGTGCGATCGCGAGCGTCCCCGACGAAGCGCATGCCCTTCGCGAGCGCAGCCGGGCCGAGGAAGTCCGGGTCCGCCTCCATCGAGTTGCACTCGGATACGCAGCAGCCGCACATGATGCAGAGCGACTCCTTGTGGATCACGTCCATCTGCTCCTGGGAGACGACGTGCTCCTTCTCGCCGGGATCCGCGTAGCCGGAGTCGAGCCACGGCTGAACCGCGCGGATCTTGCCCCAGAAGGGCTCCATGTCCACGACGAGGTCCTTCACGACCGGGAGGTTCCCCATCGCTGAGATCACCGGCACGTGGCCGGACTGGACGATGTCGTACATGCGCGTCTTGCACGCGAGGACGGCCGCCCCGTCCATCCGCATCCCGCACGAGCCGCAGATCATCATGCGGCAGCTCTTCCGGTACGCGAGCGTCCCGTCGACCTTGTCCTTGATCAGGTCGAGGACGTCGAGGAGCGTCACCCACTCGGGGGCCTCGACCTCGTACTCCTTCAGCGCCTTCTGGCCGGAGACGGCGTCGTAGCGCCAGATCTTGAGCGGGACCTGCATCACTTCAGTACTTCCTCTCCTCGGGCGCCCACTTGGTCATCGTCACCGGCTTCCAGTCGAGCTTCGGAGCGTCGTCCTCCCAGGTCACGAGCGTGTGTCGCAGGAAGTTCTGGTCGTCTCGATCCGGGTAGTCGTACGGGCGGGCATGGGCGCCGCGGCTCTCCTTTCGCGCGAGCCCCGACACGATCATGCACTCCGCGAGCTCGAGCAGGAAACCGAGCTCGAGCGCCTGCGTGAGGTCGGAGTTGAAGACCTCGCCCTTGTCCTCGACGACGACCCGTTCGTACCGCTCGCGCAGCTTTTGCACGCGGTCGCCCTGCGCGAGCATCTGCTCCTCCCGCCGGAAGACGCCGAAGTTCTCGTGCATCGTCTCTGCGAGCTCGTCGCGGATCTGCCAGGGGCGCTCGCCGTCGGTGCGGTCGAGGAGCGTCTCGAGCTCGCGCTCGGAGTCCCGCTCGACGGATTCCGGCACCGTAACCGTCGTGTTGCTCATGGCCCAGTCCGCCGCGTGGGCACCGGCGCGCTTGCCGTAGGTGATCGTCTCCATGAGCGCGTTTCCGCCGAGTCGGTTTGCGCCGTGGACGGAGACGCAGGCGACCTCGCCCGCGGCGTAGAGCCCCTCGAGCGTCGTTCGCCCCCAGACGTCGGTGTCGACGCCGCCCATGTGGTAGTGCGCGCCGGGCCGAACCGGGATCGGCTCGAAGATGGGGTCCACGCCGGCGAAGGTCATCGAGAGCTCCCGGGTTCCGTGCAGCCGGTCGAGGATCCTGTCCGCTCCGAGGTGCCGCAGGTCGAGCATGACGTTGCCGTCGATCCCACGGCCCTCGTCGATCTCCGTCTGCTCGGCGCGCGAGATGACGTCGCGCGAGGCGAGCTCCATCGCGTTCGGCGCATAGCGGAGGAGAAAGCGCTCACTCTGGGCGTTCAGGAGGTACGCGCCTTCCCCGCGGCAACCCTCGGTGATGAGCACTCCCGTCGGCGCAAGCGTCGTCGGGTGGAACTGCATCATCTCCATGTCCTTGAGTGCAACGCCCGCGCGGAGCGCCATGGTCATCCCGTCTCCGGTGCACGCATAGGCATTCGTCGTTCCGGTGTACAGGCGCCCTGCGCCGCCCGTGGCGAGGATCACCGTCTTCGCTCCGATGGAGTGCAGGCCGCCGTCGAGGAGGTCCCACGCGATCACGCCCTGGCAGCGGTCGTCGTCGAGGACGAGCTTCCACGCGAAGAACTCCTCGTACGTCTTGATGTCCCGCTTCATGACCTGCTCGTAGAGCACGTGGATGAGGACGTGTCCCGTGATGTCCGCCGCGTACGCGGTCCGCGGCTCGCCGGCGGCGCCGAACGGGCGCTGCGCGATCTTGCCGTCCTCGGTGCGCGAGAACACCGCTCCCCAATGCTCGAGCTGGTAGACGTCGTCCGGCGCCTCCTCGCAGAGGATCTCGATCGCGTCCTGGTCTCCGAGGTAGTCGGAGCCCTTCACGGTGTCGAACGCGTGCTTCTCGGGATCGTCCTCGGAGGCGTTCCCGAGCGCGGCGTTGATCCCGCCTTCGGCCGCGCCCGAGTGGCTGCGGACGGGGTGGATCTTCGAGATCATCGCGACGTCCGCGCCCGCGTCGAAGGCCTCGATCGCCGCGCGCATCCCCGCGCAGCCGGCCCCGACGACGAGCACGTCGTGCTTCGCTACCACGCGAAGGACGCTACCTGACTCCGCACAGGCCGGAATCGGCTAGCGCCGATCCGGCCGCGCCAGAAATCCCTGAAGGCGGCCGCTTCGCGGCCGCTAGGCCTCTACCTCGCAGACCTCGCTCCAAATTGGTCTCTAGGCGCGAACGAAGACCGCGCGCGTGCTCGTCGCGGCCGTCATCGGAACGGTGCACGCGGGCCTCGTGCCGCGGCATCCGCCCGACCAGGAGCGGAATTTCCAACCCTTGGCCGGGGTGGCGGTCAGGCGCAGCGGGACGAACGAGGGGAACGAGGCGGAGCACTTCGGCCTACAGGTGATTCCGGCGCTCGAGCTGCGCACGGCGCCGCGTCCGGAGACGGTCGCGGTGAGCCGGAAGACCGACGGCGCGAAGACCGCCGACACCGTCGCGCCGGGAGCGACGTCGACCGCGCACGTCGAGGCCCCGCGACACGCGCCGCCCCAGCGGACGAGCTTCGCGCCAGGACGAGGAACCGCGGTCAGGGCGAGCCGCGTGGCCGCGTTCCAGGTGGTCGTGCAGCTCTGTGCGCAATCGAGGCCGGGGACGTCCGCAGTGACGCCTCCCGGGCCGGAGATCGTCACCTCCAACGGCTGCTGACGATCGAGCTGCACGAGCCAGGGAGCGTCCTGGGAGTCGGAGAAGCTGTCGGCATGCCCGTAGTAGTCGTCGCGGCCGGGATCGAGGACCTTCGCATCTAGCGGAGAGCCGTCCAGAAACGGATACATGAGATCGGCCGGCGACTCGCAGCTGTGCCCTCCGTTCGGTTCGGGGCAGTTGTGCGGCGCGCTGCGCGATACGGCCCCGAGCGTGTGCAGGAACTCGTGCGCAGCCACGGCAGCCGTCGAGACGCCTGCGCAGGCCTGGGCGTACACGACTGCCACCCCGATCCCTGACGAGCTGCTCGCACCCTGCCCGCAGATGTCCGGATCCTCGACGCGTCCGTCGAAGTAGACGATGTACTTCGTGAACCGTGACCTGAAGTTGGCGGCGAGGAGCGCGTCGAAGAGCGTCACGAAGCGGCCATCCTGGGCTGCGAGCGTCGCGCTCGACTGCGGCAGGCGCAGGGTCGTGAGATCGAGCTGAGCGCCGCAGGAGAGCTGGGTGAGATCGTTCCGCGGCGTCCGGGTCGGGTCCTCCCGCCGCCACCACGCGTCGATCGCATCGGCGTCCGTCTGCATCGCGCCCGCGAACGTCGAGAACCGGTCCGGCGCATCCGAGGGAAGCACGTACATCCAGTGCACGGGAAAACCGGACAGCGTGTTCGGTCTGAGGTCCGCCCGCGCAGGGGTCCCGCACCAGGTCGCGGCTGACCGTGTCGGAGCCTGACTGAACCGGAAGCGCTCCCGCGGAGATCGCTGCGCGCGCCTCGCCGAGCGTCACTGCGTGCGGGTTGCCGGAGGCTTCGGCCCCGCTGCCGGAGATGGAGAGGACTGCCGCGAGAACGACGGCGAGCACAGGGCCCGAACGCATCGGTCTCGAAGCCTATCCAGGCCCCAGGATCAGGGACTCGAGATGGTGACGGTGACCCGACCGGCTCGACCACCCGGCGACACGCGGACGAAGTGCGTGCGCTGCCCGCAGACGCCGGCCATCGTGCGCTTCGCTGCGCTGCCCGATCCACTGGGCCTTGCGCAGGACCGTGCGCCGGTTGGCGGCGACGAGCGCGACCTCGTGGAGCCCGGCAGCGGGCAGCGATCGACGTTGAGGACGAGCTCCCCGTCCAACGGTGTCGGCAGCGAGATCCACCACGGCTTCTTCGTCGTCTTCGTTGAACGTTCGTCTGAAACGGTCTTCCGGTTCGCGGTCCAGGGCTGGAGGACGTCACGTTCGGCGGCGACGAGGTCTGCCTCGTCCGGGAAGAAGCTCGGAGACATGATCGGCCAGGTGGCGGTCGTGATCCCCGCCTTGCGCTCGTCCATCAGCCGGTAGACCTCGGCCCAGGCCTCGCCGGGATTGCTCGCGTAGTTGGATCCTTCGTCGCCGGGGAACGCCTCGCGGGCCGTGACCCGCGGGCACACGGTGGCGGCGCTCGCCCAGTGCTTCGGGCCCCAGTCGATCGCACTCCACGGAGTGTTGACGCGATGGAACGCGACGTGGTGGCCGTACTCGTGACGCACGACCTCTTCGGGCGTCGTGCCGTCGCCTGTCGGCTCTCCGAGCGAGACCAGCTCGTCGCCCGAGTAGCACCCGAGCGCCCGGGCGCCGCACAGCCGCTGCACCTCGGCGAGCGTGGCGATGTTGGACGTCAGGCGGGCGAGCTCCGGCCCGTGCGTGAGTCCCGCGATGAACTCGGCCCACTTCTCGGGCGTCTCGGCAGGTAGCGCGTCCGAGACGAAGACGTGGACGACCTCGCCGCTCGAGGACGTGATCGGGCCGCCCCGCCAGGCGATGGCGCCGAGCGCGGCGTTGTCGACACGCGCCGGCCCCGCCTGGCCGTGGAACGACCGCGCGAATGCCGTACGGCGCCGGAGCCTGCGGAGCACTCGTCGCGGTAGCCGCACCGCCGGAGACGAGGATCAGGAAGAGTCCCGCGAGGAGAGCGGCAAGCGAGCGGGACCCCACTCGCTCCTTATAGCGACGTCTTCGTGAACGAAAGGTAAGAATTCGCGGATCGTTCAGGCGCGCGGCCCGGCGCCCGCGACGGCGGTCGAGACGTCCCCGAAACGCTCGAAGTTCGTACGGAACATCTGCGCGAGCTCCGTCGCCTTGTCGTCGTATGCCGTCGGGTTCGCCCAGGTCAGGCGCGGGTTGAGCAAGCTCGTCTGGACTCCCGGAACCGCGACGGGAACCTCGAAGCCGAAGACACGATCGGTGCGGTACTCGACGCCGGCGAGGTCTCCGGAGAGAGCCGCGTGCAGTAGCGCCCGCGTCGCGGCGATCGGCATCCGGTGACCCTCGCCGTACGGCCCTCCGGTCCAGCCGGTGTTCACGAGCCAGACGGTCGCGCCGTGCCGGTCGAGCCGTTCGCCGAGCATCCCGGCGTAGACCGACGGCGGCTGCGGCAGGAACGGCGCGCCGAAGCACGCCGAGAAGGTCGGCTGCGGCTCGGTGACGCCGATCTCGGTGCCCGCGAGCTTGGCGGTGAAGCCGGAAAGGAACCAGTACAGCGCCTGATCGCGCGTCAGCCGCGCAATCGGCGGAAGGATCCCGAACGCGTCCGCGGTGAGGAAGATCACCGAGCTCGGGTGCCCGGCACGCTTCTCGGGCAACGCGTTCGGGATCTGCTCGAGCTTGTACGCGGCGCGCGTGTTCTCCGTCTTCGAGTCGTCGTCGAGGTCGAGGACGCCGTGCTCGTCCACGATGACGTTCTCGAGGACGGTCCCGAATGCCCGCGTCGTACCGTAGATCGCCGGCTCTGCCTCCATCGAGAGCCGGATCACCTTCGCGTAGCAGCCTCCCTCGAAGTTGAAGATGCCGTCGTCGGCCCAGCCGTGCTCGTCGTCCCCGATCAGGTGTCGCTCGGGGTCCGCGGAGAGCGTCGTCTTGCCCGTTCCGGAGAGGCCGAAGAACACCGCCACCGTTCCGTCGTCGCCGAGGTTCGCCGAGCAATGCATCGGGAAGACCCCTTCGAGCGGAAGCCGGTCGTTCAGGAGCGTGAAGATCGATTTCTTGATCTCCCCGGCGTAGTACGTCCCGCCGATCAGCACCTCGCCGCGGGACGGATGCAGGACGACGAAGGTCTCGCTCCGTGTCCCGTCCTCCTCGGAATCCGCCGAGACGGGCGGCGCGTGCAGCACGAGCGCGTCGATCGACATCTGCTCGAGCTCGTCGGGCGAGGGATCGATGAAGAGCGTCTTCGCGAAGAGCGCATGCCAGGGGCTCGCAGTGACGACCCGCACGCCGATCCGATGCGTCGGGTGTGCACCGGCGAACGCGTCGACGACGTAGACGTCGCCGGCAGCGAGCTCTGCGCCCACCTTCTCGCGAAGCCCCTCGAACGACTCCTCCGAGATCTCGGCGTTCACGTCGCCCCACCAGATCCGCTCCTCGGACCCGGGCTCGCGGACGATGAACTTGTCCTTGGGCGAGCGGCCCGGTGTGGACGCCGGTGTCGACCACGAGCGGGCCACCTTCGGCAAGGGTCGCGTCGCCGCGGGCGAGCGCGTGGGTGTAGAGCTGGGACGTCGTCGGATGCCAGTGGATCCGGCCGCTCACGTCGATGCCGTGCTCCGCGAGCGTGCCGCGGCCCGGAACCGTTGCGATCATCGGAGCGCCTTCTTCATCGTCAGAGCGGACCTATCGTATGTCGGAAAAGTGCTCGATCGCATCCGAAACCGGGCCGAGCCACGCTTTTGCACGCGGGAGCGTGACGAGCGAGCCGCCTCGCGCGCGCAACGCGACGCCGTGCAGACCACGAGCGATGACCGTGTACGTCCCGTGCGCGCCCGCGGCGAGCGCGCGCTCGAACCCGCTGCGGGAGTGCTTCGCGCTGACTCCCGGGACCAACGGAAGCCAGCGATCCCATGCGCCGTGCACGACATCGAAGCGCTTGCCGCGGAGGGGGCGCAGGTCGAGCTGGGGTGGAATCCAAGGTGCGAGGCCGAGGACGGCCGCAGCGCCTTCGTGGTCTGCCGCCCCGATCGCGACGGCGCCGCCCATCGAGAAGCCGACGAGGATCGACGGGCGCGCGGTGGCGGTCAGCGCGTCCTCCGCGTCCTCGATGCAGGAGGGAAGCTCGTTCCAGCTCTTCGTCCGGTAACGAACCTCCACGAACGCGACGTCCGGGAACCGGGCGGCGAGGCGCTCTGCAAGCCACTCGCTGGTCGCACTCCAGGTCCCGGGGACACGGCGGGAGGTCCCACCGTTCACGAGCACGGCGGCGCGCGACGCGTCGGGATTGCGGACGCGCGCTTCCGCGCCGCGTGCGAGAGGGAACGGACGCATTCGCGGATTCTGGGGTCTACGCGTCGTCCAGGGCTGGTACAGCGGTGACCGGCGGGAAGCCGTCGTCCCGCGCCGCGAGCTCGGCGAAGCGGCCTCCTCGGGAGAGCAGCTCCTCGTACGTCCCGATCTCGACGATGCGCCCCCGGTCGAGCACGACGATCTGGTCGGCATCGCGAACGGTCGAGAGCCGGTGCGCGATCGCGATCGTCGTCCGGCCCTCGGAAAGCCGCTCGAGCGCCTCCTGGACGAGCCGCTCGGTCTGCGTGTCGAGGGACGACGTCGCCTCGTCCAGGACGAGCACAGGCGGGTTCCGAAGGATCGTCCGCGCAATCGCGATCCGCTGCTTCTCCCCTCCCGAGAAGCGGTATCCCCGCTCGCCGACCATCGTGTCGTAGCCGTCGGGCAGCGTCGCGATCAGCTCGTGGATCTGCGCTGCTCGTGCGGCCTCCTCGATCTCCTCGTCCGTTGCCGCGGGCCTCGCGAAGCGCAGGTTCTCCCGAACGGTCGCGTGAAACAGATACGTCTCCTGGGACACGACGCCGACCGCCGCAGCGAGGGACTCGAACGTGAGGTCGCGGACGTCCACGCCGTCGATCGAGACGGTTCCTTCGGTCGCGTCATAGAGCCGGGCGACGAGGTACGCGCAGGTCGTCTTCCCTGAGCCTGTCTCTCCGACGAGCGCCGTCTTCGTCCCCGGGGGAACGACCGAACGAGACGTCTTGCAGCGTCCACGCAGCGTCGTCGTAGCGGAACCAGACGGAGTCGAGCTCGACCTCGCCGCGCGGGCTCTCGAGCGTCCGCGTGCCCTCGACGATGTCGACGGGCTGGTCGAGGTACTCGAAGATGCGGTCGAAGAGCGCGAGCGAGCTCTGCACCTCGACCTGCACTCCGAGCAGGCTCCCGATCGGGAAGAAGAGACGCGTCTGCAACGTGGTGAAGGCGACGAGCGTCCCGATCGTGATCGTGGCGTTTCCCTGCGCGATCGTCAGGCCGGCGAACCAGTAGACGAGCGCGGGCATGACCGCGAAGGTGGTCTGGATCGCGGCCATCACCCAGCGGCCCGTCATGCGGCTCCGCACCTCGAGCTCGGCGAGCCGGGCCGACTCGGTCTCGAATCTGCGGGCGAGATCCTCGGTCCGACCCATCGTCTTCCCGAGCAGGATCCCGGAGACCGAGAGCGACTCCTGCACGATCGAGGACACGTCGGCAAGGGACACCTGCCGCTCGGCCGTGACCTTCTTCCGCTGGTCGCCGACGCGCTTCGTCAGCCAGACGAAGAGCGGCAGCAGGACAAGGGCGAACGCCGCCAGCCGCCAGTCGAGCAACACCATCGCGACGACCGTGGCGAGAACGGTGGTCACGTTCGCGAGCACCGAGGTCGCCGTGGAGGTCACGACCGTTTCGATGCCGCCGATGTCGTTGGCGATCCGGCTCTGCACCTCCCCGGTCCGCGTGCGGGTGAAGAACGCGAGGGAGAGCCGCTGCAGATGCCGGTAGACCTGCGAGCGCAGGTCGTGCATGACGCTCTGCCCGACCTGGTTCGAGAGCAGCGTCTGGAACACACCGAGAACCCCGGTCACGATCGGGATGACGACCATTCCCGCGACGAGGACGGTGAGCAGGCCGACGTCCTCCTGCGGGATCGCGACGTCGAGCACCTCGCGGAGCAGGAACGGGGAGACGACACCGAGCGCTGCGGAGACGAAGATCAGGCCCGAGACCGCCGCCAGGCGGGCGCGATACCTGCGGAAGAGGCGGACGATGCGGCGGAAGTTCGCGCGCCTGACGGCAGGGTCGGCGGGCCGCTCCGGCGGATCGCCGCTGGTGAAGGAGTCGAAACGCCGGCCTGGCACTTGCTAAGCCTGCCTGTCGGAGGTCACTCGAGGCCGAGCGCGAATCCGAACCCGTGAGCACCACCGCGGCGATCGACCGCTTCCTCGAGCACGGCGGGCTCTCGGACGCGAGCCGGCGCGCATACGGCTCCGACCTGACCGCCTTCGCGCGCTGGCTCGACGAACGCGGGCTCGCTCTCGACGACGTCGACGCCCAGGCTCTCGCGGACTGGGTCGCCGAGCTCGGCAGCGGCCGGCCGAAGCTCGCCACCTGCGACGATCTCCCGCCGCGTCGCAGCCGTTCGCTCGTGCCTGCGCTTCACATTCGGGCCCGAGCGAGTCCCGGACGCCGCCTTCTCCCCGCGCCGGCCGAGGCGGCTGCCGAACGCGCCGAAGGAGGCGGAGGTGGACGAGCCTGCTCGAGCTCGTAGAGGGGCATACCGCACCTCGCGCTCCGAAATCGTGCGCTGCTGGAGCTCCTCTACTCGGGGGGGCTACGGAGCGCCGAGGCTGGTCGCGCTCGATCTCTCGGACGTCGACTTCGAGCAGGAAGCGATTCACGTCCGCGGCAAGGGCGGCAAGGAGCGGGTCGTGCCGCTCGGTGAGGAAGCGGCGCACCACGTCGCGCTGTACCTCCGCGCGGCCAGGCCAGCTCTGGCGCGAGGCGCGGTCGACGCGCTCTTCCTCTCCGCCCGGGGGCGACGGCTGGACACGAGCACCGTGCGCCGGCTCGTTCGGAACCCGCACCGGCTCCGCCACGCGTTCGCGACGCATCTGCTCGAGGGAGGCGCCGACCTCCGGACGATCCAGGAGCTCCTCGGGCACGCCTCGCTCTCGACGACGCAGATCTACAGCCACGTGGACGCGAAGCGCCTGCGCCGCGTCTACGACCGCTCGCATCCTCGCTCGTAGAGCCGATACGTCTGTGGATTGATCGAGCACGGAATCGTCACCCATAGAAGTGCCAGGCATGTGTAAAGACGTCCCCGGCAACGGTTCGGCCACGGCAGGAGGGAACGGCGTCCCACCGAATCGGGTCCGGGCGCGATGGCCGCCTCCGTCGACCCCGACCTCGATCGGTACCTGCTGCTCCTCGCGGCGAGGCGCTCGCCGCGCACCGTGGACGCGTACCGGCGCGACCTGGCCTCGCTCGCCGCGTCGCGAGCAGGAACCGTCGGAGACGCGACGCATCGAGGACCTCGAGAGCTGGCTCGCGGCCATGCGCGCCGAGGGCCTGGCTCCGTCTACGCTCGCACGCCGCGTCTCCGCCGTGCGCACGTACTTCCGGCACCTGGTCCTCATCGGTGCCAAGAGCGAGAACCCCGCTGCTGCGATCCGGCTTCCCCGGCGCGGCCAGCCGCCTCCCGCGAGCCCTCTCCCCGTCCGAGACGGAACGCCTGATCGACGCCGCGACGGGCACCACTCCACGCACCCTCCGCGACCGGGCGCTCGTCGAGCTCCTGTACGGCGCGGGGCTGCGCGTTTCCGAGGCCGTCGGCCTCGAGAAGGGCGGCGTCGACCTCGACGAGCGGATCGTCCGCGTCGTCGGCAAGGGAGGAAAGGAGCGCCTGGTGCCGCTCGGGCGTCCCGCCGCCGAAGCCGCGCGGCGCTATCTCGCGCTCGGCCGGCCCCATCTCGACCGGCGCTACCGTCCGGAGCTCTTCCTGAACGCCCGCGGCGGCGCTCTCACCCGCGCGGGCGCCTTCTTCATCCTCCGGCGGCTCGCGGGCAAGGCAGGGCTCGAGCCGGAGCGCGTCCACCCCCACCTGCTCCGGCACTCCTTCGCCACGCACCTCCTCGAAGGTGGAGCCGATCTCCGCTCGGTCCAGGAGATGCTCGGGCATGCCGACCTCGGGACCACCGAGCGCTACACGCACGTCTCGGACCGGCGCCGGCGCGAGGTCTACTTCCAGGCGCATCCGCACGCGCGACGCAAGGCCCCCGGCCCGGACACGTCCGCGTAACAAGTCTGCACCGAGTTCGGGCGCCGTTCGACGCGCTCCCTATACTCGCCCGCCTGAAGGACCTCACCACCCCACTCCGCGAGCTCTTCGGATTCGAGGCGTTCCGTCCCGGCCAGGAGGACGTCGTTCGCGCTGCCGTCGAAGGCCGGGACACGCTGGCGCTCATGCCGACGGGCGCCGGCAAGTCGCTCACCTACCAGCTCGCCGCGATGCTCCGGCCCGAGCCCACGCTCGTCCTCTCCCCGCTGATCGCGCTGATGAAGGACCAGGTGGACAAGCTGCCGCCGAAGATCGCCGCGACGGCAACGTTCGTGAACTCGTCGCTCAGCGCCGAGGAGAGCGCCGCGAGGCTCGAACGGGTCGCCTCGGGTGAGACCCGGCTCGTCTACGCCGCGCCCGAGCGTCTGCGCCAGGCGCGCTTCGTCGAGATGCTGCGGAGCGTCGGAATCGGGCTCGTGGTCGTCGACGAGGTGCACTGCGTCAGCATGTGGGGGCACGACTTCCGCCCGGACTACCTCTTCATCCGCCGAGGCCTCGAAGAGCTCGGCCGCCCGACGCTGCTCGGAATGACCGCTACGGCCACGCCCGAGACCGCGCGCGAGATCGGCCTCGCGCTCGGCCGTGATCCGGAGGTCGTGCACACGACGGTCGTCCGCCCGAACCTCCGCTACGAGGTCGCCGGAGTCGCGAACGCGGAGGATCGCCTGCGGATACTCGTCGAGCGCCTACGCCAACTGCGACGGCGGCTCCGCGATCATCTACGCGCGGTCGCGCCGCTCGACCGAGGAGATCGCCCGCGTCCTCGAGTGGGCACGGTTTTCGCGCGGATCACTACCACGCCGGGCTCGAGCCGACGGAACGGACGCGCGTCCAGGACGACTTCGTCGCAGATCGCACTCAGGCGGTCGTGGCAACGACGGCGTTCGGCATGGGGATCGACAAGCCCGACGTGCGTCTCGTCTGCCTCGTGAACTACCCCGACTCGCTCGAGGGCTACGTGCAGATGGTCGGCCGCGCGGGTCGGGACGGCGAGCCCAGTCAGACGCTCTTGCTCGCAAGCCCGAGCGACGCGGTCGCACTTCGGCGCTTCGCGGTGTCGGACGTCCCGACCGTCGCCGAGTTGAGATCCGTGTATCGGGAGCTGCGGGCCGCGACGACGATCGAGCCGGAGTCGCTCGCAGCCGTCGTTCCGGAACGGGATCCGCGTGTCCTCGTGGGCATGCTCGAGCAGGCAGGCCTCGTGCGACGCGGGTTCGACGAGGGTCGGTCGATGCGCATCGAGCTGACCTCCGCTCCGGACGACGCGGCGGCAACGGGTCGAGGCGCTCCTCACCGTGCGACGCTCGTCGCCGAAGCCCGAGCGGACCGGATCGTTGCCTTCGCCGAGACGCACACCTGCCGCCACGCGCAGGTTGCCGAGCACTTCGGCGAGACGTTCGCGGCAGCCCCCTGCGGAGCATGCGACGTATGTGCGCCCCGTCAGCGGAAGTGCGACCGTGTCCTCGCCACCGCCCCCACTCCCCGACGACATCGGCGGGGCGATCGTCGAGGCCGTCGCCGGGCTGACCTGGCCGCTCGGCCGCCGCAGCCTCGTCGCCACGCTCCGCGGGTCCCTCAAGGCGCCGCCGTCCGCGCGGCGCTCACTTGCGTACCGCCTGCTCGCCGCCGCGCCCGAAGGGGACGTTCGGCGCTGGGTGCAGCTCCTCGAGGTTGCGGGAGCGCTCGTCGAGAAGACGACTCCCGACGGGTTTCGCGTGCTCGTAGTCGATCCCGATGCGGCTCGCCCGAGGATCAGGTCAGGCGCGCCGGCAGACGTCGACGAAGGGGTCGCCGCGCGCCTGCGCCACTGGCGGCTCGAGCGCTCGCGTGACGACGGCGTGCCGGCCTACGTCGTGCTGCACGACTCGACCCTCCAGGAGCTGGCGTCCGTCAAGCCCCGGACGCACGACGAGCTCGCGGGGATCAAGGGGTTCGGCCCGGTCAAGCTCGAGCGCTACGGCGACGACCTGCTCGCCGTGATGGCCTCGTAGGCGGAATCAGCCGCCGCTCGGGCTCGGCGCGCCGAGGATCTTCTCGGTCTGCTCCTCCCGGAATCGCCGGAGCCTGCTCGCGAGCTCCTCGTCGGAGAGCGCGAGGATCGCCGCCGCGAGCAGCGCAGCATTCACGGCTCCGGCACGCCCGATCGCGAGCGTGCCGACCGGAATCCCTGCCGGCATCTGGACGGTGGAGAGCAGCGAGTCGAGCCCGCCGAGCTGCGTGCCCATGGGCACGCCGAGCACGGGAAGAAGCGTCTTCGATGCGACGACCCCTGCGAGATGCGCCGCTCCTCCGGCAGCCGCGACGATCACCTGGCAGCCCCGAGCCTCGACGTCCGCGACGTACTCCTCGAGCGCGTCCGGCGTGCGGTGCGCCGAGAGCACCCGGACCTCGTAGGGGATCTCGAGCGTTCGCAGCGTCTCGGGGGCGTGCTGCATCGTCTCCCAGTCGGAGGCCGAGCCCATGATCACGGCGGCTGCCAGGCTCATTTCGCCGGGCTCACTTCGCCTGGGCTTTCCGCTTCAGCGCCGTCTGCACCACCCGCGCAGTCTTGCGCATGTCGGCGTCCACCTCGTCCGACTCCGCGATTCCCTCGAGGAGCTGGAGCGTGTCCCGGTGGGCAGCACCGTTCTTCAGGCAGATGACGGCCAGGCGGCGAACCGCCTGGTTCGGGTCGCGCGCGGCGAGATCGTGGAGCAGAGCCCGGTACGAGTTGACGTCTCCGGGGTGGCCGCGCGAGAGCCCTTCCAGAGCGATCAACGCCGAGCCGCGAGCGGCCGGGCTCTCGTCTTCGAGCCCCCGCCGCAGGAGCTGGAGCTTCTGCCGGAAACGGAACTGGGCAATCGCGCGGTAGGCCTGCGAGCGCACGCGATAGTCCGCGTCCCGCGCCGCCGCCTCGATCTCCTCGTCCCACTGGACGCGCAGCGCCGCGAGCGAGCGCTCGTCCCCGGCCTGCGCGAGCGCGTCGGCCGCAGCCGCCGCATCGGCGAGCGTCGTCAAAGTGACGACAGCGAGCGGGCGGGCGGCCCGACGTACCGCGCCGCCGGCCGGATCAGGCGGGCCGCACGCTTCTGCTCGAGGATATGCGCCGACCAGCCGGCCACTCGTGCGCACGCGAACATCGCGGGCGTGAGCTTGGCAGGAATCTGGGCGACGTCGAGTACGACGGCAGCCCAGTACTCGACGTTGGTCGCCAGGACACGCTCGGGATGACGCCGCCCGAGCTCCGCCAGCGCGGCCTCTTCGAGAGCCTTCGCCGTCTCGACCCGCGCTGAGCCGAGCTCGTCGGCTGTCCGCGACAGAAGCCGCGCGCGCGGATCCTCCGCCCGGTACACGCGATGCCCGAAGCCCATGATCCGGTCGCCGCGATCGAGGAGCTCCGAGACCCATCGCTCCGGGTCACCCATCGCCGCGACCTCGTCGATCATCGGCACGACGTGGGCGGGAGCGCCGCCGTGCAACGGCCCGGACAGCGTGCCGACGGCGGCCGACATCGCCGCGCCGGCGTCGGCCCCGGTCGACGCCGCGATGCGCGCGGTGAACGTCGACGCGTTCAGTCCATGCTCGGCCGTACAGATCCAGTAGGTGTCGATCGCCTTGACGTGGGCCGGATCGGCCTCGCCACGCCAGCGGATGAGGAACTTCTCGGCGGCGGACGACCCCTGGGCAACGGTCTCTTCGGCAACGGGGTCCTCGTTCCCGTCGGCGACACGCGCCGAGCGGGCGACGATCGCCATCAACTCGGCCGAGAGCCGCGCAAGGTCGTCCCTCGCCTGCTCGTCGGATATCTGACTGAGCTTGCCGAGCCCCCACACGCCGGAAAGGCGCGCGATCTCGGCCTGGGCATCCGCGGGCGCGTTGCCCGTCAAGAGCGGAGGCTCGTACACCTCCGCGTCCGGCATTCCCGGCTCGAGGCTCTGGTCGACGAGCAAGCCCCAGACCTTCTCGTACGGAACCTTGCCGACGAGCTCCTCGATGTCTACACCCCGGTAGCGAAGCGCACCTCCGTCGCGATCCGGCTCGGCGATCTCGGTCTCGACGGCGACGACACCCTCGAGACCCGGCTTGAAGTCCGCGACCTCGCTCATCCGCTCGCGGACGCTACCTGACTCAACTAGTGCGCAAGACCGGAATCCGCTCGAGCGGATTCGATTCCTGTGCAGGTTCGGAATCCGCGAGCGCGGATTCCGAACGCACCAACATCCTTGGCGCGCGAAAACCCCCAAAGCGCGTCCGCTTCGCGGCCGCGGTCGCACCGTGCTCCACGTCGGTACGAAGATTCTTGGACGCGCCCAGGTACGATCGGCCCGCGCCCATGGGCCATCGCGTGACCCTCATTCCCGGTGACGGGACCGGCCCGGAGCTGACGGAGGCGACCCGGCGCGTGCTCGAGGCGACGGGAGTCGACTTCGAGTGGGACCTGCGCCAGGCGGGCGTCGAGGTCATGGAGGAGGCCGGGACCCCGCTCCCGCAGGAGACACTCGACTCGGTGAAACGGAACGGCATCGCCCTCAAGGGCCCGATCACGACGCCCATCGGCACGGGCTTCCGATCGGTCAACGTCGCTCTTCGCCACGAGCTCGAGCTCTACGCCTGTCTTCGCCCGTGCAAGACCTATCCGGGCGTTCGCACCCGCTACGAGAACGTCGACATCGTCGTCGTCCGCGAGAACACCGAGGATCTCTACGCAGGCATCGAATACGAGGCAGGAAGCGAGACGGCGGCGACCGTGATCGAGACGCTGAACGGCCTCCAGGTGAAGCAGATCGCCGCCGGCTCGGGGATCTCGGTCAAGCCGATGAGCGTCGACGCCTCGGAGCGGATCATCCGCTACGCGTTCGAGTACGCGCGCACGCACCACCGTCGCGAGGTCGCGGGCGTGACGAAGGCGAACATCATGAAGTTCACGGACGGCCTTTTCCTCTCCGTCTTCCGCGAGGTCGCGAAGGACTTTCCCGAGATCGCGGCGCGCGAGGTGCTCGTGGACGCGCTCTGCATGCAGCTCGTCCAGCGCCCCGAGGAGTTCGACGTGCTCGTCCTTCCGAACCTCTACGGCGACATCGTGAGCGACGTGACCGCCGGCCTCGTGGGCGGGCTCGGAGTCGCGCCCGGCGCCAACATCGGCGAAGGAGCGGCCGTCTTCGAGGCGACGCATGGCTCGGCGCCGCGATACACGGGCCTGAACAAGGTGAATCCGACGGCGATGATCCTCTCCGGAAAGCTGATGCTCGAGCACCTCGGGGAGCGCGACGCCGCGCAGCGGCTCGAGCGCGCAGTCGCCGCCGTGATCGCCGAGGGCGCGCGCGTCACCTACGACTTGAAACCCACACGCGACGACCCGACCGCCGTCGGCACCTCCGAGTACGCCGATGCGATCATCGAACAGCTGCGGAACCGCGGATGACAGACAAACGCAGCGGCCGCGAAGCGGACGCGTTCAGGGATCTTCGCGCGCCAAGCACTTCGCGCGAACGGAATGCGCGCTCGCGCATTCCGTTCTGCGCAGAGATCGGAATCCGCGCGAGCGGATCCCGATCCTGCGCAAGACTGGAGGCAGCGTGAGACACAAGGTCACCGTGGTCGGCGCGGGGCTGACGGGGCGCACGATCGCCCAGGAGCTCGCGCGTCGTGACTACGCGAACGTCGTCCTCGTCGACATCGTCGAGAACCTGCCGCAGGGCATCGCCCTCGACCTCGACGAGGCGGCGCCCGTCCTCGGTTACGAGCCAACCGTCACGGGATCGAACAGCTACGACGCGACGGCTGGTTCAGATGTCGTCGTCGTCACCGCAGGCGTCCCCCGCAAGCCCGGGATGAGCCGCGACGATCTCGTGACGACGAACGAACGGATCGTAGGATCGGTCACCGAGGAGGCGCTCGGGCACTCGCCGGACACGATCGTGATCGTCCTCTCCAACCCCCTGGACGCGATGTGTCACGTCGCGAAGGCGGCTTCCGGCCTTCCCAAGGAGCGCGTCTTCGGCCAGGCGGGCATCCTCGACACGGCGCGGTTTCGGACGTTCATCGCGTGGGAGACCGGCGCGTCCGTCCGCGACGTGCACGCGCTCGTTCTCGGAGGACACGGAGATCAGATGGTGCCGGTGGTTTCGGCGACGACGGTCGGTGGCGTGCCGCTGACGAAGCTCGTGGCCCAGGACCGGATCGACGCGATGGTCGAGCGCACCCGGAAGGGCGGCGGCGAGGTCGTCGAGCTCCTCGGGACCTCGGCGTGGTACGCGCCTGCAGCCGCCGTCACGGAGATGGTCGAGGCCGTCCTCCTCGACCAGAAGCGGCTGCTCCCGTGCACGGCATATCTCGAAGGGGAGTACGGAGTGACGGATCTCTACATGGGCGTTCCGGTCAAGCTCGGCGCGGAAGGGATCGAGGAAGTGGTCGAGCTCGATCTCTCCGAGCAGGAG
Source organism: uncultured Actinomycetes bacterium (assembly GCA_963758605.1). Taxonomy (GTDB): domain Bacteria; phylum Actinomycetota; class Thermoleophilia; order Gaiellales; family Gaiellaceae; genus GMQP-bins7. The sequence goes on from CAVWWI010000011.1 coordinate 28,316, forward strand.
CAGTCGTGGTTCGAGGACTCGGCCGCAGCCGTACGGGACGTGGTCGGCGTCCTCTCGCGCTGATGGACCTGAACCTCGACGGCCGCACCGCGATCGTCTGCGGCGCCTCCGCCGGAATCGGGCTCGGAATCGCCGAAGCGCTTGCGGCGGAAGGGGCCAACCTCGTGATGTTTGCGCGGAGCCTCGAACCGCTCGAGCGCGAGGCGAAGCGGCTCGGAGGACGGCCCGTACCAGGTGACGTCACCCGCGCGGACGACGTCTCCCGTCTTGTGCAGACGGCCGTGGATGCATTCGGAGGCATCGACATCCTGATCAACAACTCGGGCGGGCCGCCGCGAACGGCCGCGGTCGGGCTCACCGCGGAGGAGGTCGAGGCGGCCGTCCAGCTCCTCCTCGTATCGGTGGTGCGCCTGACCGGCCTCTGCCTGCCCCACCTCGAGCGAAGCGGCCACGGCCGGATCATCAACGTCACGTCGAGCACGGTGAAGGAGCCAACCGACAACCTCGTGCTCTCGAACGCCGTTCGTCCGGGGGTGGTCGGGTGGGCGAAGACGCTCTCCCGCGAGATCGGCCCCAAGGGGATCACCGTCAACTCCATCGCCCCGGGGTGGATCGACACCGAGCGGATTCGCGAGGTGCATCCCGACGGGCCGAGCGAGGACGACCTGCGCGCCATCCCTCTCCGCCGGCTCGGCACCCCGCGCGAGATCGGCGACGTCGTCGCGTTCCTCTGCTCCGATCGAGCCGCCTACGTCACCGGAACCGTCGTCTCCGTCGACGGCGGCCTCGTACGCGGGCTTCATTGAGAGCCCGCAGAGGTCGCCGGTGAAGCGTTTTGCAGGTATCGCGGTCGCGCTCGGCGTCGTCGGGCTCGTCACCGCTTTCACGTTGTGGATCCTTCCCGCCGAGGAGTTCATCTTCACGCCTCACGAGGCCAAGCCGCTCGCCGAGCGCATCCAGGTCGAGGGGTCGCAACCCCGCGAAGATGGAGGCGTCTACTACGTCGACGTCTTCGTGCGCAGGACGACCCGACTCGAGGACCTGCTCCCGTTCCTGCGCCCGGAGGGATCCACGGTCGTACCGGAGGAAGCCATTCTCCCGAGCGGGACCTCGGAGGACGAACGCGACCGCCAGACGGCCGCTCAGATGAACCGCTCGGAGCTCGTCGCCTCGGCGGTTGCGCTACGCGAGCTCGGATACGACGTCGTCGCAAAGCCGCAAGGGGCGCTCGTCATCGACGTTGCGTCCGATGCTCCCGCGGCGGCGAAGCTCGAGTCCGGAGACGTCATCGTCGCGGTGGACGGCACCCCGGTGACGACCCCGGACGAGCTCCGCCGCGAGATCGGACGGCGGAAGCCCGGCGAGCGGGTGACGCTCACGCTACGGCGCGACGCGGAGACGCAGACCGTGACGGTGCGAACGGTCCCGAGCCCGGCTGACCCGAACCGGCCGATCGTCGGCATCAGCGTCGACCAGGATGCGAAGATCAAGGTTCCGGTGCGTGTCGACATCGACCTCGGCTCGGTCGGTGGGCCCTCGGCGGGGCTGCCGTTCGCCCTCGAGATCGTGGATCAGCTCGGTCGAGACGTCACGCGCGGATGCCGGATCGCCGCGACGGGGGAGCTCGCTCTGGACGGGACCGTGCTGCCCGTCGGCGGCCTCCAGCAGAAGACGATCGGCGCGCGTCAGGCGGATGTGGATGTCTTCGTCGTGCCGGCAGGTGAGAACGCGGCCGAGGCCAACAGGTATGCGGGCGACCTCGAGGTCTTGCCTGTGGAAAGTTTTCAACAAGCGTTGCAGCAACTGGCAACGTCTCCAAAGAAATGCTGATTTTGCAGGTCTTTTTACCATTCTGAGAACAGCCGCAAATTGCGGTCGGTTTCGTCCTTAAAAGGGGTTGTCTGATGAAGACCTGCTCGCCAGAATGCGGGCTGGTCGTTGAGGGGCGGCCGTCGTGAAAATGACGAAGCCACGCTCACCAGCCACCTGCAATGACTGCTTCTTCCGGCGAGAAGGCCTGTGTGCTCTTCCGGGGAACGACCCGTGCCCGACGTTCCGGGTAGCGACGACCGGGGTGCTGTCGCCGCCGAGACAACCCCAGCTCGTTCCGCGACCTCTTCCGCGCGTCGCGGTCGGCCACGCCGCATAGGCTTCCCTCGTGGACACGCAGGGCTCGGACCCGCCGCCGAAGAAGCGCGACGTTCCGTGGATGCTCGTCGGCTTCGCGGTTCTGACGATCTATGCGCTGCTGATCGTCCTCTTGAACAGGGAGGAGGTCGACATCAGCTTCGTCTTCTTCTCCACCAGGATCTCGAAGCTCGTTCTCGTCCTCCTCTGCTTCGGCCTGGGCTTTGCAGCCGGCTACATGTTCGATCGCTGGCGCGTTCGCCGAAAGCAGGCCTCAGCGTAAGAGCTCGAGTCGGAATGGTGACGCCGATCGGCGATCGTCCTCATTCTGAATCGAGCTCGAGGAGCGACGCCAGTGTCGAGATCCCGGCGTCGATGCGTTCGGGGGTCTCGTAGCTGAAGGCGAGTCGCAGGGACGACCGTCCTCGAGCGGAGCCCGGTGGAAAGAAGTCCTCCCCCCGGACGACGCCCACCCCGCTCTCGGCAGCACGCGCGGAGAGCTCCGATGCGCTCGACTTCTCCTGGAAGGTCCAGCCAGATGAAGTACCCGCCCTGCGGGTGGCTCCAGGACGCCGCCGGTAGCTCACGTTCCAGCGCTGCGAGCATCGCATCGCGTCGCGCCCGCAACTCGGCGCACACGTGCTCGAGGTTCGGCTCGAAGCGGCCGCGGTCGACGAACTCGGCGATCGTCGCCTGCGTCAGGAAGGGTGGAGAGATGTACGTCGAGACGGCGCGCTGCTCGAAGGCGGCGGCCTCCCCGGTGGGAAGCACGAAATAGCCGGTTCGAAGTCCCGGCGCGACCGTCTTCGAGAACGACGAGGTGTACGTGACGAGCTCGGGATCCATCAGCTCGCAGAGTGCGTGTTCCGCCTCCCCTTCGTAGCGGACGAGCCCGTACGGGTCATCCTCCAGCACCGGCAGGCGGTGAGTTTCGGCGATCTCGGCGATCCGTCCGCGCCGCTCGGCGGAGAGCGTGCGGCCGCTCGGGTTCTGGAAGGTGGGAACCGTGTACAGGAACGAGGGTGGCTCGGGCGACCGCGCGAGCTCGCGCGAGAGCGCCTCCGGATCGAGTCCCTCGTCGTCCATCTCCAGCGATACGACCTCGACGCCGTCGCGAGCGAGGATCAGCAGTGGCCGGTCGTACGTCGGGCCCTCCACGAGGACTCGACCGGGTCGGCGCACGAGCGCCTCGGCCGCGTACAGCACGAATCCGAGGAGCCCGCCCATCGTCAGTACGACCCGCTGCGGTTCGACACCGTGGCGTTCCGCAACCCACTCTCGTAGAGGCCCGTAGCCTCCGCCGGGCCCGTAGGCAAAGACTCTCGGCCCGTCGCGCTCGGCGGCCGCACGGGCGCAGTCCGCGAGCTCGGCGGAGGGAATGAGCTCGGGAGCCGGTGCGCCGCGAGCGAAGGAGATCGGAGAAGACGCGGCCACTCGGGCGAGCCTAGCGGTGGAGAGATCGATGCGAGCTTTCGACGCTTACAGGCCAGGCACTGTAAAGCCGCGCGCGCGCCGGCTGCTCGAGCGCCCGTGCCCAGGATCTACGCGCGAATCAGCTCGGCGACGAGCTGGGCAGCCTCGGTCGGAGTCGTCCCCACGCGGATGCCTCGCGCCTCGAGCGCGTCTTTCTTGGCCTCGGCAGTTCCGGACGAGCCCGAAATGATCGCGCCCGCGTGCCCCATCGTCTTCCCCCGCGGCGCCGTGAACCCGGCGATGTACGCCACGACGGGCTTCGACATCTCGGCCTCGATGTACGCCGCCGCCTTCTCCTCCTCGTCGCCACCGATCTCGCCGACCATGACGACCTGCTCCGTCTCTGGATCGGCCTCGAAGAGCGCAAGGACGTCGACGAACGACGAGCCGACGACCGGGTCTCCGCCGATGCCGACGATGGTGGAGTTGCCGAGCCCGAGCTGGGTCAGCTCGTGTCCGATCTGATACGTGAGCGTTCCCGACCGGGACACGAGCCCGATCGAACCTTCGCGGAAGATCTCCGCCGGGATGATCCCCACGTTCGCTCGTCCGGGCGAGAGCGCGCCGGGGCAGTTCGGCCCGATCAAGCGGACGCCTCGCGCGTGGACGAACGCGTGGAGGCGGAGCATCTCGTGCGCGGGAACTCCCTCGGTGATGCAGACGATCGTCGCCACTCCCGCGTCGATTGCCTCGTAGATCGCATCTGCCGCGAACGGTGCCGGCACGAAGACCATCGCGGTGTTCGCACCCGCGTCGTCCACGGCGGCCGCGACGGTGTCGAAGATCGGAATCCCTTCGACGTCCTGCCCGCCCTTCCCGGGCGTCACGCCCGCGACGACCTGCGTGCCGTGCTCGCGGTTCCGAAGACCGTGGAAGCGACCCTCCGAGCCGGTCAACCCCTGCACTACGAGTCTCGTGTCGGTATCGACGAGGATCGCCATGAGCTAGACGGCCGCAGCGAGCTCGACGGCACGACGCGCGCCGTCGAGCATCGTCGCCTCGGTGTGCAGGTTCGACGCGTCGGCCTCTCGCAGCAGGCGGCGCCCCTCCTCCGCATTCGTCCCGTCGAGGCGGACCACGATCGGATCCTCGATCGCCATCTGCTCGAGCGCCTGCAGGATTCCCCGCGCGACCTCGTCGCAGCGCGTGATCCCGCCGAAGATGTTGAAGAAGATCGCGCGCACCTGCGAGTCCTTCGCGATGACCTCCAGCGCGTCGACGACGCCCTGCGCGTCACCGCCCCCTCCGAGGTCGCAGAAGTCGGCCGGCCGACCGCCGACGAAGGTGACGACGTCGACCGTCGACATCGTCAAGCCCGCTCCGTTGCCGAGCACGCCGATGTCACCGTCGAGCTTCACGTAGGTGACGCCTTTCTCGCGGGCGAGCGCCTCCAGCGGGTCGGCGGCTCCGACGTCTCGCAGCTCGGCCAGGTCCGGGTGCCGGAAAAGCGCGTTGTCGTCGATCGTGAACTTCGAGTCGAGTGCGCGCACCTCACCCGCGGTCGTCACGACAAGAGGGTTGATCTCGCAGAGCATCGCCTCGCACCCGATGAACGCTTCGTAGAGCTTCCCGGCGATCGCGGCGATCTGCTTCTGCTCCGCAGGATCCTCCACCCCTGCCTCGTAGACGAGCCGCCTCGCGTGCCATGGGTGGAATCCTTCGAACGGGTCCACGTGCAGGCGGACGAGCGCGTCCGGGCTCGACGCGGCGACCTCCTCGATGTCGACCCCGCCCTGTGTCGTGAACATGAAGAGCGCCTGCTTCGCGCTGCGGTCGAAGGCAATCGAGAGGTAGTACTCGCGCGCGATCTCCGACGCTCGCTCGACCCACACCTTCTCGACGACGTGGCCACGGATGACCATACCGAGGATCTCTCGGGCTCGTGCCTCGGCCTCCGCAGGAGTGTCGGCGAGCTTGATTCCCCCCGCCTTGCCGCGGCCGCCGATCAGCACCTGCGCCTTGACGACGACCTGCCCCCCCAGCGCCTCCGCAGCCGCTCGCGCCTCCTCGGGGCTCGTCGCGAGGCGACCCTCGGATACGGGGATACCGAAGCGGCGGAAGAGCTCCTTCCCCTGGAATTCGTGCAGGTCCAAAGCGCGGGCGAGTCTACCCGGCTCGAAGGTGCCGGGAGCCGACGAGTGGGTGTGCGAGCATTGGGCGATGAGCCGAACGACGATCCTGGTGCTGGTCGCGCTCGGCGCCGCACTGGCCGGTTTTGCATTCTCGACGGCGGCGAGGCAGCTGCAGGACGAGGAGTCCGCGGCCGAGGCGAGCGTCGCGGCCGGCCCTCAGACGGCGGCGCTCGGCTGGCGCGAGACGCACGGGCCCCCCGGTGAGCAGCTCGTCTTCTCGGTCGAGTCGCTCGAGGTCGTGCCCGGAGGCTGGCGGGTAAAGCTGGCGCTCGAGAATCGATCGTCGGTCGCGTTCGCGCTTGGCGATCCGCAGGCGACGCTGAATCGCTCGTTCGGCCTGATGCTCTTCTCGACCGGGAAGATCGAGGAGCTGACCGAGGAGAATGCCAACAACACGCTTCCTGCCGTGCGTCCGGCCACGACGTACGCACCGAGGCTACCCGCGATCCTCGAACCGGGAGCATCGTGGAAGGGAACGATCTCTGCACCGGGCGCACTGGCCGCAGGAAGCTGGGCGCGCGTCGTGTTCGGAGCTCTCGTCTCCGTCGGCAATCCGCCGGAGGAGCTCGGGGAGAGCGTCGTGTGGATCACCGACCGCGCCTACCAGCTCCGCGCCTAACATTCCCGAGGGTCAAACGAGCTGTGCGGTGAGCATGCGCTGTGCCTCCGGCTGAGCACCGCAGCTGGCCGGGAGGACCGGACCGGCGGTCTCCTCGACGGTCGCCTCGTGCTCTTGTCCACGCCCGTCGCGGAACCGTACGCGCGCGCCGTCGACGGACACGAGGCGAAGGTCGACAACCCGCACGAGCCCGAGCTCCCGTCTAATCGCGATCTCGGCCGCCTGCACCGGCGCCTCGTAGCACGTGCGGCCCCGGTAATGGTCGAGCTCGATCCGCTCCCCGAGCGCGCTCGCGGTAAGCGCAACTGCGTTCTCAGGGTCTACGCGCCCGAGCTGTATTCCCGTCGGGAGGACGAGCACGTTCGCCGCGAAGCGATGGCCGCCCTGATGGGACGAGAGCCAGAGCTCTCGGTCGCCGACATGCCCGGCGAGCGCTCCGAAGACCGCCGTGCCGCGCACCGCACAGCAGGCGTCGCGGCTCCCGTGCGCGCAGACAAGGACGAGCTGTGAGCCCACGCGCTCGCCGTCCCTCTCGAAGTCGACGTTCGCCAGGTCGTCGTGCGCTTGGAGCTCGATCCGACGTACGTCGGACGCCATCTCCTCCGCTCGTACCGCGAACGCGACCGGCCGGCCGTTCGACCGACTTGGTCGCCTCACGAAGTGCACGCGCGAACGAGGTGTGCGCTCGAGCCACGCCGAAAGGGCGTCGTGTGCGCGTGGCGGAAGCGTGCCCCGCGTACCCACGTCACGCGCCCACGAGCCGGGAACCTCGACGAGAAGCCACTGCTCGGCCGTGGACGCGGTCCCCGCCAGCGGCTCGTCCGCCGCCCTCGACAGGTCAGAGCAGCGGCCACCGGAGCTCGTCACTCGGCTGCGTCACCCGTCTCGATGACGCAAATCGGCTCACCTTCAGCGATCGGTTGCCCAGGGCGAACGTGGACGGTCGTCACGACGCCTTCGCGATGTGCGACAACCTCGTTCTCCATCTTCATCGCCTCGATGACGCAGATCAGCGTTCCCGGCTGGACGGAGTCTCCTTCGGCGACACCCAGCTCGAGCACCGTTCCTTGCATCGGGCTCGCGACATCACCCGTCGTCTCACCCCGCAGGCCCTTGCTCCGCTCCTTGTGACGGCGGGCGAGCTCCGCCCACGCGGGCTCGGGTGCGTGAACGCGAACCTCGTGGCGACGACCGTCCAGCTCGACCTCCAGGACACGTGCTCGCGTCGCACGTGCTCCGTCCGACGTCGCCGCTACAGTTGTTGTCATATGAGACAACTCACCATCGAACTCTTGCGCGCGCTCGGCAAGCTTCTCGGATTCGACGATGCCTCGGCACGTCTCTCCCGCGACGAAGCACGGAGCGGACAGCAGGGCGCGGTGGAACCCGACAAGCGTCGTCAGGCCCCTGATCTCGAACTCCTCGAGGGCGCGCAGCGCTCGCCGCCGAGCCCGTTCCCTGTCGACGTCGTGCACGACGAGCTTGGCGATCAGCGGGTCGTACAGATCCGAGATTTCGTCGCCAGCGCGCACCCCGGAGTCCACTCGCACACCCAGCCCGCCGGGCTCGCGATACGCCTCGATGCGTCCGGGCGCCGGCAGGAAGCCGCGAGAGACGTCCTCCGCGTTGATTCGGCATTCGATTGCGTGGCCCATGAAGACGACATCCTCCTGCGCGAGCGAGAGCGGTTCACCGGCGGCGATGAGAACCTGCTCGCGTACCAGGTCGATACCGGTGACGGCCTCCGTGACGGTGTGCTCGACCTGGATGCGTGTGTTCATCTCCAGGAAGTAGTAGGCCCCATCCGGAGTGAGCAGGCCTTCGATCGTCCCCGCCGAGCGGTAGCCAACCGCGCGTGCAGCCTCGACAGCGATCGATCCGATTCGGTCGCGGAGCTCGGCATCGACGGCCGGAGATGGAGTTTCTTCGACGAGCTTCTGGTGCCGCCGCTGGATCGTGCAGTCGCGCTCCCCGAGGTGGATGACGGCGCCGTGGTCATCGGCCAGGACCTGAACCTCGACGTGCCTCGGATCGTCGAGATACCGCTCCACGTACACGGCCGAGTCCGCAAAGTACGCCTCACCTTCGCGACGAGCCGACTCGAAGGCCCGCTCGACCTCCTCCGCTGCGTACGCGATCTTGAGCCCCTTGCCGCCGCCTCCTGCCGAAGCCTTGATCGCGATCGGATATCCGATCTCGCCGGCGATTCCGAGGACGGCGTCCGCGCTCGCTGCGGGCTCCGTCGACCCCGGGATGATCGGTATTCCGGCCGCCCGCATGCGCTCCCGGGCGGCGATCTTCGATCCCATCGCCTCGATGGCCTCGGGCGGCGGCCCGATCCAGACGATCCCGGCTTCGGCCACCTGGCGCGCGAAGGCCGCGTTCTCCGCGAGAAACCCGTACCCCGGATGTATCGCATCGGCGCCTGCACGCTGGGCCGCCTCGACGATGCGGTCTCCGCGGAGATAACTATCGGCTGCGGGACCAGGGCCGAGGAGGTACGCCTCGTCCGCACGTGTCACGTGGAGCCTGCGTTCGATCCGGCTCGGAGTAGACGGCCACCGTTCCGATCCCGAGCTCGCGGAGCGTCCGGAACACCCGAAGCGCGATCTCGCCGCGGTTGGCAACGAGAACCTTCGTGAACGGCGGCATGCGAGGCGTATTCTCTCCAACGGTGAGCCTCCCGGATCAACTGACGGTCGCGCGCGTCGTCGCCGTCCCAATCGTCGTCCTGCTCTTCGCCTGGGACTTTCCGAACCACGCGTACTGGGCCACCGCGATCTTCGTCGTGGCGATGGCGACCGATCAGATCGACGGGTGGCTCGCTCGCCGGCGCGGGACGAGCTCGCCTCTCGGCAAGCTCCTCGACCCGGTTGCGGACAAGGTCCTCGTCCTCGCCGCCCTGGTGATGCTGATCGGCGAAGGCATGGCGCCGGCGTGGATGGTCGCACTGATCGTCGTGCGGGAGATCCTCGTGTCCGGGCTTCGGCTGGCGGCTGTCGAGCGTGGGGTCGTCCTCGGCGCCCGGGACCTCGGACGGCTCAAGACGTGGGTGCAGGCACTCGCCGCAGCGATCGCCGGCTTTGCCGCTGCGGGCGCTTGGAGCGAGGACGTCGCGTGGTGGGCGGTACTCGCCGCGCTCGTCGCGACCTGGGTCTCCGGGCCTCGACTACGCGCGGGTCGCGCCGCGGGTGCTGCGCGGCGAGCGCGCGTAGCCGGGCGACGTCGAAGCTGCCGTAGCGACTGCCTCCCCGCGCTGCCGCGCGACGCCACGCGGTGAGACGTGGAGCGACCGCTGAGTCGAGCGCGACCCGGATCGCACGAGAACGCGTTCGATCGCGGCCCGGTCTACGATCCGACACGCGGGGCGCGACTTCGAGATGCACGATGCCAGCGCTACGCGAGCGGAAGCAGGCGGGCACCCGTCGCCTTGAACGAGGCGACGACGACCTCTCCTTCGCCGAGAGCAAGCCGCTCGACCGAGGCCTGCCGTTACCTCGGCGGTGAGCGGGCCCGACGCGTACGCGGACCCGGTTTCCGAGAGACACGAGCGAGGCGACCGGAGCGCGCACATGGTTGACGGCGGAGTCGTCCGGGATCTCCCGAGCGAGAGCTACCTCCCACGGGTACACGGCAATGGCCACACGACCCGATCCGGCGCTCGTCGTCCAACACGATGCCCTCCGCCGTCGAGCGTGACCTCGGTCAGTCCGTCCGACCCGGGGCCGCGGTTCCGTGCGAGCAGATTTGCTCCTGTGAAGCTAGCGACGAACGGATCGCTCGGCGAGCCAACGAGATCCTGCGGGGATCCGAGCTGGAGCACCCGGCCGTCGACGAGCACTCCGACCCGATCGGCGAGAGTCGCAGCATCGTCGAAGTCGTGTGTGACGAGCAGCGTCGGCATTCGCAGCTCTCGGAGGAACTCGTGCAACTCCGCGCGCACGGCTGCGCCGCGTGTGAGTGTCGAGCGCCGAGAGCGGCTCGTCGAGAAGCAGCACGTCGGGTCGGCGTGCGAGCGCGCGGGCAAGTGCGACCCGCTGGCGCTCACCGCCCGAGAGCTCGCTCGGGCGCGCGGACGCGAGGCCGTCGATGCGAAGGCGCTCGAGGAGCTCGGGAACGGCTCGCCGATCGCGCGCGCCGAAGGCGACGTTTCGCGCGTACGTCGAGGTGCGGAAAGAGCGCGTACTCCTGGAAGACGAGCCCGACCCCGCGCCGCTCGGGCGGCACGTCGATGCCGCGTGCACGGTCGAGCCACGTCTCGCCGCCGAGACCTGACGAACCCGCGCTCGGGCCGGAGAAGGCCGGCGACCGTGCGCAGGACGCTCGACTTCCCGGCCCCGGATGGGCCGACGAGCGCGACCGTCTCCGCGCCGACCGCGAGCGTCAGCTCGAGGCGGAAGGCGCGGAGACCGTGATCGATGTCGAGCTCGAGCGTCTCCATGCGAGTACGACCTTTGCGGCGAGGAGGACGAGAGCGCTTGCGACGACAAGGAGCGCGCCGATCGCGAGGGCCGTGTCGAAGGCAACGTCGAACTCCTGGTACACGGCAAGCGAGAGCGTCTGGGTGACGCCCTGCAGCGACCCCGCGAACATGATCGTCGCGCCGAACTCGCCCAGCCCGCGCGCGAACGCGAGCGCCGCGCCGGCTCCGAGCCCGCCCGAGGCGAGCGGGAGCGCGACACGGGCGAACGTCCGCGCCCGGCCCGGCGCCAAGCGTGCGCGAGGCTGACACGAGATCGGGATCCACGGCTTCGAACGCAGCAATCGCCGTGCGGACGTAGAACGGGCTCGCCACGAACGTGACCGCGAGCACGACTGCGACCTTCGTGAACGCGATGTCGATTCCGAGCGTCTCGAGAGATCCGCCGAGCAGTCCGAGCCGTCCGAATGCGGCCAGCAGGCCGATGCCGGCGACGGCCGGCGGGAGTACCAGCGGAAGCTCGACGAGCGTGACGAGCAGCGCCTTTCCCCGGAAGCGTGCGAGTGGCGAGCAGATACGCCGTCGGAGTGCCGAACGCCGACGATCAGCGCCATCGCGACGAGGTTCGTCTCGACGGTGACGCGCAGCGCGTCGAGCGTCACGTCGCTCGTGAGCCCGTCGCGGAGCTCGCTCAGCGACAACTCCGCGAAGATCGCGACGATCGGGAGCAGAAGGAACGAGAGCGAGACCGCAGTCGCCACCGTGAGCGCGACGCCGAACGGCGAAGGGACGCGCGTCACGGCAGCCCGAAGCGTGCCGCGCGCAGCTCACGCCGCCCGTCCGGCCCGAGCACGGCGATGACGAAGTCCTGCGCCGCCTCCAGGTCGATCGGTCTCGCCGCGATCGCCAGCTCGTAGACGACCGTCGGCTGCGCTCGCGCCGGGATCGAGATCGCCCGCGCGCGGGCTGCGACCGGCGCAACGTCGGTCAGGTAGACGAACCCCGCGTCCGCCTGACCGAGTGCGACCTTGCCGACGATGCCCTTGACGTCCGGCTCGAGGCTGACGGTTCTCTTCAGCACCCGGAGGAGACCGAGCCGCTTGAGGACCTCGCGCGTGTAGAGACCGATCGGCACCTTCGGGCCTGCGACGACCAGTCTCAGCTTCGGTCGCTTCGCGAGGTCGAAGACGGTCTTGATCTTCGCCGGGTTCGAGCGCGGGACGATGACGACGAGCGAGTTCGTCGCGAACGGGACCGGCTTTCGCGTGAGCTCTTCGTCGGAAGAGCGCCTGGGAGTAGACCGGGCTCGCGGAGAGATAGACGTCGACGGGTGCTCCGCGCCGGATCTGCTCCGCAAGCGAGTTCGAGCTCGCCGAACGAGTAGGCGGCGTCGGGAGCGATGCGCGGCAACACCTCGGTGAGCGAGGCCGCAGCCAGGACGACCGGCCTTGCGTGAGCCCGATCGTCGCGCGCCGGGGCGGCCGCAGTGCCGGCGCCCAGCACGCGCGAGGGCGAGCAGCGCCCCGACGCGCAGCCGCCTTCTCATCGCTCCACCATCACGCTGGTCGCTTTGACCACGCCAGCCGCGCTCATACCCGCCTTAAGCTGCAGCTCCTCGGCCGACTCGCGGGTGATGATCGCGACGACGCGTGCCGGCTCGGTGACGTCGATCTCGACGCGCGCGAGCAACCCGTCCAGCTCCACGGAGCGAACGACCCCGCGAAAGCGGTTGCGCGCCGAGAGCTGCTCCGAGCCCCGCGGTGCCTTTGAGGCGCTCGACCTCGGAGACGGGACGACACGTCGATTCGCCGTGTCGCGCTCGACGCGGATCTTCCCGGCCTTGTCCCAGCGCCGGAGCGTGTCGAGCGAGATCCCGAGCGCGCGGGCGGCCTCCGCAGCAGTGAGAGTACGCTTAGGCATTGCCTAGGTATATACCATGTGTGCGACAGACTAGCGGTCGAGCCGACATGATTTAGTGGGCGCGTGGCGGATCGGCTGCGTCGGCTCTGGGACTTCGACGACCTCGATTCCACGGAGCGCCGTTTTCGAGCAGCTTCTCGACGCGGAAGCGGACCGGGATCACGTGCGGAGATTCTGACCCAGCTCGCCCGGGTTCGAGGACTTCGCGGGGAGTTCGCGGACGGGGAGCGGCTCATCGAGGAGGCAGAGGCGCTTGCGAGCGAAAAGCGTCGTCGCCCGCGTGCGGATAGACCTTGAACGGGGGCGACATTCGTCGCTCGGGCGGAGACGCGGAAGCGGCGCTCCCGCTCTTCGAGTCCGCGTTTCGCACCGCAGTCGAGGGCGGCGAGCTAGTCCTGGCCGCCGACGCTGCGCACATGGCCGCCCTCGCCGCGCCGAACCGAGACGGCAATGCTCGCGTGGACCCAGCCCGGGATCGACGTCGCCGAGTCGAGCGCCGACCCATCGGCCCGCTACTGGCTCGGTCCGCTCCTGAACAACCTCGGGTGGGAGCACTTCGAGGCCGGCGAGTACGCAGACGCGCTACGCGCATTCGAGCGAGCCCTCACCGAGCGCGAGCGAGATCCTGCAAACCGATCGGCGATCGAGATCGCGCGCTACGCAGTCGCCAAGACGCTGCGAGCGCTCGGCCGATCGAGCGAAGCCGTGCCGCTCCTCGAGCAGTCGGTCGCGTGGGCCGAGAGCGAGGATGCTCCCGACGGCTGGTTCCACGAGGAGCTCGCGGAGACCTACGCCGATCTCGGGAGAACGGCCGAAGCAGCCGACCAGGCGCGAAAGGCGCTCGCACTCCTGCCCGAAGCGGACCCGACGTTCGTAGACGGCGAACAAGCGACGCGCCTGCGCCAGCTCGCCGCAGCTGACCTACAAGGGGATGTTGCCGTGCTTTCGCTTCGGCTTCGGCTCGCGCTTCGTCAGCGCCGTCTCGAGCGCCGAGATCAGCACCGGCCGCGTGCGCCGCGGCTCGATCACGTCGTCGACGTAGCCGCGCTCGGCCGCCGTGTAAGGGTTGGCGAAGCGCTCCTTGTAGTCCGCGATCAGCTCGGCTCGCCTCGCGTCGGCGTCGTCCGACCTCCGCGAGCTCCTTGCGAAAGACGATGTTGACCGCGCCCTCGGGCCCCATGACGGCGACCTCGGCGGTCGGCCAGGCGACGTTGAAGTCGGCGCGGATGTGCTTCGACGACATGACGTCGTACGCGCCGCCGTACGCCTTGCGCGTGATCACCGTGAGCTTCGGCACCGTCGCCTCCGCGTACGCGTAGAGGAGCTTGGCGCCGTGGCGGATGATCCCGCCCCACTCCTGCGCCGGTCCCGGGCAGGAAGCCCGGGCACGTCGACGAAGGTCACGAGCGGGATGTTGAACGCGTCGCAGGTGCGGACGAAGCGCGCCGCCTTGACCGACGCGTCGATGTCGAGCACGCCGGCGAGCGCGCCGGGCTGGTTGCCGACGACGCCGACCGAGTGGCCGCCGAGCCGCGCGAAGCCGCAGACGATGTTCTCCGCCCAGTGCGGCTGCACCTCGAGGAACTCGCCGTCGTCGACGACGCGCTCGATCACCTGCTTCATGTCGTACGGCTTGTTCGGGCTGTCCGGGACGATCGTGTCGAGCGAGGCGTCCTCGCGCTCGACCGGGTCGGACGGAGGCGCGTACGGCGGCGGGTCGAGGTTGTTCTGCGGCAGGAACGAGAGGAGATAGCGCGCCTCCTCGAGACACGTCTCCTCGTCCGGCGCGGTGAAGTGCGCGACGCCGGACTTGGTCGCGTGCGTCGCCGCGCCCCCGAGCTCCTCGAACGACACGTCCTCGCCCGTGACCGTCTTCACGACGTCGGGACCGGTGATGAACATGTACGACGTCTCCTCGACCATGAGCACGAAGTCGGTGATCGCCGGCGAGTAGACGGCGCCGCCGGCGCACGGCCCCATCACGAGCGAGATCTGCGGGACGACGCCCGAAGCCTGGACGTTCCGCCAGAAGATCTCCGCGTAGCCCGGCGAGCGAGACGACGCCCTCCTGGATCCGCGCGCCGCCCGAGTCGTTGATCCCGATGACCGGGCAGCCGTACTTCACGGCCATGTCCATGACCTTGCAGACCTTCTCGGCGAAGACCTCGGAGAGCGAGCCGCCGAAGACGGTGAAGTCCTGGGAGAAGACGAAGACCTTGCGGCCGAAGATCGTCCCGTAGCCCGTGACGACGGCGTCGCCCTAGGGCCGGTTCTCGCGCATGCCGAACTCGACCTCGCGGTGGCGGACGAAGCGGTCGAGCTCGACGAACGAGCCGGGGTCGAGGAGCTTCTCGAGCCGCTCGCGGGCGAGGAGCTTGCCGCGCTCGCGCTGCCGCTCGACGGCCTCTCGCTCGCCGGCGTGCAGCGCCTCGTCGCGGAGCTCCTCGAGCCAGCGGAGCTTCGCCTCGGTCGTGTCGTGCGTCTCGGCCACCGCGCGCGGAGCCTAACGCTGCCGCGGCCGAGCTGTGCGAGCGATCGCAGCGCCAACGTCTCGACGTCTCAGCCGCGACAGCGCTCACGTAACGGAGTCGACGCGCGTCGTGAGAGTCGGAGCGCGCTGGCGAGGCTCCGACGCCGATCGACCGCTCGACGAGCTGGCCGTACGAGGACGGCGAGCCCGGCGCGTTCTCCTACGCCCGGTTCTCGAGCCCGACCGTCGCCGCGGCCGAGGCGGCGCTCGGCGAGCTCGACGGCGGCGAGGCGCTTCTGTTCGCCTCCGGGATGGCGGCGTCGGCGGCCGTCGTCCTCGCGCTGCTCTCGACCCGGGCGCGACGGTCGCGCTCGCTGAGGGCGCCTACTACGGAACCGGCGTGCTGCTCGACCAGCTCGAGCGCTGGGGCGTGCGTCACGTCGAGTTCGACCAGACCGGCCCGCCGCCCGACGACGCCGACCTCGTCTGGATCGAGGCGCCGGCCAACCCGATGCTCACGATGCCGGACTTCGGGCGGCGGCGCGCGCACCCGCGCCCGGTCGTCTGCGACTCGACCGTGGCACGCCGCTCCACGTCCGGCCCCTCGAGCGCGGGTGCGACGTCGCTCTCCACCGCGCGACGAAGTACCTCGCCGGCCACGACGACGTGCTCGCCGGCGTCGTCGTCGTACGGCGACCCGACGCCGCGCGGCTGCGCGAGATCCGCCGCCTCACCGGCGCGGTCGCGGCGCCCGACACCGCCTGGCTGCTCCTCCGCGGGCTCGCAGACGCTCGAGGTGCGCGTCGAGCGGCAGACCGAGACCGCTCGTGCGCTCGCCGAGCGGCTGCGGTCGCACCCAGCGGTCGACGACCGTCCGCTACCCGGGCTTCGGCGGCCTTATCTCCTTCGACGTCGCGGACGCCGAAGCCGCGCAACGCGTCGAGACAGGCACGCGGCTGATCGCGAACGCGACCAGCCTCGGCGGCACGCCTCGAAGATCGAGTCGCGCCCGCGCTGGGAGGGCGAGCGCTGCCCGCCCGGGCTGCTGCGCCTCTCGGTCGGCCTCGAGGACGCGGAGAGCTCTGGGCGGACCTCGAGCGGGCGCTCGAGATCGCCCGAACGTAAGCGACTAGAGCCCTCGGTTGATGCTCAGCAGGTTCGACAGCCCGCCAAGGGCCTTCGCCCGCTGCGGCTGGATGCCGTGCCACGTCGCCTGGGCGCTCCGGCTGACCTGCACCTTGGCCTGAGGCTTCTGTTGCACCTTGTCTTGAGGCTTGACCTGCACCGTGGCCTGAGGCTTGACCTGCGCAGTGAACTGCGGCGCGCCTGGGTCGTCAGCTGAGGAGCGAGCTGAGCCGAGGCTTGCTGCGTGGACGAGGTCGGCCGGGTTGCTGGCCGCCGAAGCCTGCTGGGCGAACGCAAAGGTCCCCACGACGGCTGCGATTGCGGCCACGGTGGCCGGCTTCCTCGCAGAGAGATGAGCCTCCACGTCGGCCGTTGCCCGGTCGATCACGTCCTCGGGCGCGCCGGCGACGAGCAGGAGCGGCGCGACCGCGGCTTCCGGGAGCCCCCAACCGATCAGCTCCGCCAGCGGATCCTGCTCGACTCGCGCCCGGAACTCGTCGTCGCGATAGATCCGTGCGACGAGCTCGCCGATGCGTTCCTGATCCTGCTCGGCTGCCTCCGCAAGCTCGGCGAAGCCCCCGTCGCGAAGAGTCGTGAGCGGATCGTCGTCGAACGCTGCCGTGAAGGGCGTGTCCTCGTCCAGTCGCTCGGCAAGAGCGCTGGCGACCTCGCTGGTCATGGCGCAGCTCCTTCCTTCGGTTTCTGAACCTCGCTTTCAAGACGGGCAAGGCGCGTCCTGTCTTCCCTCGAGGCCAGCGCACGCTACCCTTCCGCTGTGGCGCTCTTCCGAAGGAGCATCGCGATGCCGACGGCCGAAGCCGCGCTTCCGGGCCGGGATGCTTCGATGCCCGGGCTCGCCGACCACCTCGTCCTCGGCACACCACTGACCCCGCCGTTCCCGGAGGGCACCGAGCTGGCGATGTTCGGCATGGGCTGCTTCTGGGGCGCGGAGCGGCTCTTCTGGCAGGCGCCGCGGCGTCTACACCACCGCGGCCGGGTACGCGGGCGGATTCACTCCGAACCCGACGTACCAGGAGGTCTGCTCGGGAGCGACCGGCCACGCCGAGGTCGTCCTCGTGGTGTTCGACCCGGCAGCGACGAGCTACGAGGAGATGCTGCGGATCTTCTGGGAAGGTCACGACCCGACGCAGGGCATGCGCCAGGGGAACGACGTCGGCACGCAGTACCGCTCGGCGATCTACTGGACGAACGACGACGCAGCGCGAAGCCGCGCTCGAGCTCCCGCGACCGCTACCAGCGCGAGCTGACGCGAGCCGGGCTCGGCACGATCACGACCGAGATCGCCGAGGCCGGGCCGTTCTACTACGCCGAGCCGTACCACCAGCAGTACCTCGCTGCGAACCCGAACGGGTATTGCGGAATCGGCGGGACCGGTGTCGGCCTGCCCGGTGGGCAGCGGCGTCACGGCGACGACCGGCTGACGCTCGAGCGGTCGCGTGTGCCGGCGACTGGCGCGGTGAACGTCATGTACGGCGCAACGAATCGGAATCCCAGCGCCGCATAGAGCGAAAGCCCCATCTGCGACGACTGGAGCGCCACGGCGTCACGCCCCACTCCCGCCCCGCGCGAATCGCGGCCCAGGTCAGAGCACCACCGACCCCACGCCGACGCGCGCTCTCGAGCGTTCCGACGTCGTAGACGCCACTGGCGACCGCGCTCCTGATCGCAAGTGACTTCCCGACGGGTCGTCCCTCGAGCAGCGCGACAAAGAGCTGGACATCTGGGTCGGCGACGAACGACGGCGAGTACAGACCTTGCACAACGCGCTGCGGCAGGCCGGTCTCGGCGCAGACCTGCAGAAACTCGTCCTGCTGCGAGTCGGCCACCGCGCACGACGGTCACGTCGGCCGGGGGTTGCGGTGGCTCTGGAATCGGGTGCAGCACCATGCCCGGATACGGGTGCGGGTCGCGCTCGAGGCCATGCTCGAGCACGACGCCGATCAATCCTGCGACGAGCTCCGCCGAAATGAACGCGCGGTGTGGCAAGTCTCGAGTTCGCAGCCAGCCGAGAGCCGCGTCGAGCTCGTCGGCGTCGACCGCCTCGACCACGACGCAGCCGTTGAAGAGCGAGATCGGGAGCCCGGATACGAAGGCGAAGACCGCCCCGAACCAGCGAGCCTCGCCCTCGGGGCTGTGCTCGACCACCTTCCGAAACGAGGCCAGGAAGTTCTCGTTCGCAGCTGCGATGAGCTCGGGCTCGGTCTTCATGCGTTACGGCTCGGGCTCCGCGAGGCCGCGACCACACCCTTGACGGGCCGGTCAGAGGTCAGCCCCGCGCCGCCCGCGAGCTTCTGGGCGAAGTACACAGGGATGATCGAGACGAGGATCACGAACAGCGCGACAACGTTCACGATCGGCAGCTGCGCGGCCGGGCGAGCGTGGCGAAGATCCAGATCGGGAGCGTCTGCTGCGCGCCCGAGGTGAAGATCGTCACGACGACCTCGTCGAACGAGAGCGCGAAGGCGAGCAGCGCGCCGGCGAGGAGCGCCGTGCGCATCTGCGGGAACATCACGTAGCGGAAGGTCTGCCAGTTGTCCGCCCCGAGGTCGGCCGACGCCTCGTCGAGCGAACCGGCCGTCCGTCGCATGCGGGCGATGACGTTGTTGTAGACGACGACGACGCAGAACGTCGCGTGCCCGACGATGATCGTGGTCAGGCCGAAGCTCAAGCCGAGCGGCCGAGGACGTCGATGATCGTCGCCTGCAGCGCGAGGCCGGTGACGATCCCGGGCAGCGCGATCGGCAGGATCACGAGCGAACGAGATCACCTCGCGGCCGAAGAAGCGATAGCGCGACGACCGCGACGACGCGAGCGTTCCCAGCACGAGGGCGACGCGGTCGCACCGAGCGCCGCGTAGACCGAGAGCCAGAGCGCTCCCGCACGTCCTCGTTCGTGGAAGGCGACCGAGAACCACTTCGTCGCTGAAGTTCTCGATCGGCCAACCCTGCGTGACGTTCTCGTTGAACGCGTACAGCGCGATGATGAGCAGCGGGATGTAGATGAACGCGAGCGTGAGCGCCGGCGCCGAGCCGAAGCAGGATCCGGGTGAGCCGCGACTCGACCATCAGAGCGACTCGAACGCGCCGAGCTTCCGCGCGACGAGCAGGTAGAGGGACGATGACGACGATCGGGACCATCGCGTAGGCAGCCGCGAAGGGCAGCGCCTGCGCCGCGGATGTCGTAGATCACGGTCCCGATGAACTGCTCGCTCGTGATGAGGCCGGGCGCGACGTAGTCGCCGAGCGTCAGCGAGAACGTGAAGATCGAGCCGGCGACGACCGCCGGGAACGCCAAGGGCAGGACGACGCGCGAGAAGGTCGTCGGAGCGAGCGCGCCGCCGAGGTCGGCCGACGCCTCGAGGAGCGACTTCGGGATCCGCTCGAGCCCCGCGTAGATCGGCAGGATCATGAACGGCAGCCAGAGGTAGGTGAAGACGAGCCAGAGCCGACGGTCGAGTACCCGTCGAACGAGAGGCCGAACGGCTCGAGCGCCCAGTTGATGACGCCCCCGTCCGAGAGGATCGTCCGCCAGGCGTAGCCTTGACGAGGTAGCTCGCCCAGAGCGGCATGAGGATCGCGACGACGAGCAGGTCGCGGGTCCGCGGCGAGGCGACCCGCGCCATGTAGTACGCGATCGGGAAGGCGAGGACGACGTCCGCGACGGTCACGAGCCGGCCATCTGGATCGTGCGCCACGCGACGTCGCGGTAGACCGGCTCTCGATGATCGCTGGAAGTTCTCGAGCGTGAACTCGCGGACGATCTCGGCGCGTGAACGGGTCGGTGTCCCAGAACGCGGAGAGCAGCAGGACGCACGAGCGAGCCGAAGTAGACGACGACAGCCAGCCGACCGGCAGCGCGAGGAGCGCGCGAGCCGGACGCGCGGATGGCGATAGAAGAACGTGGAGAGCCGCCGCCCCGGGCCCTCCCGGGGCGGCGGCTCGGCGACGGGGACCGACGGTCATCCGGCCCTCGACGCGGCTAGCCGCGGATCTCGGTCCAGGCGGCCTCCCAGTCCTCCTGCGTCATGCACGACTCGCCACGGTCGTCGCCGCAGTCCTCGATCGGCGTCGTCCAGTAGTAGACGTCCTCCCACCACGCCTCGTCGTCGGCGTGGTAGTCCGTGCAGTGGTTCGGGTTCTCCGTGAGGTCGCACGCCTTCAGGTTGACGGGCGCCTCGCCGAAGCCCTCGGCGACGGCCGCCTGTGCCTCCGGGGAGATCATGTGGTTCATCCAGAGGTACATGCAGTTCGGATTCGCGGCCTTCGAATAGATCATCCACGTGTCCGACCAGCCGGTCGTACCCTCCTTCGGCTTGATGGCCCTCGACGGGACGGGCTGGTCGGCTTGAGCAGGTTGACTGCAGTACGGCCACGTCGTTCCGACGACGCTGTCCCGTTCGTGTACGACGGCGATCTGCTTCGCGTGGTCCCCGGCCAGCACTCGCCGACGTTCGGCGCCTGCTTCTTCAGCAGGTCGACCGCGGCGTCGAACTGCTTCTGGTTCAGCTCGTACGGGTTCTCGATCCCGAGATCGGGCTGCGTCTCTTTGAGCCACAGCGCGGCGTCGGCGATGAAGATCGAGTCGTCGTAGATCGAGATCTTGCCCTTGTACGTCGTCGCTCGCGTCCTCCCAGATCACGCCCCAGCTGTTCGTGTCCGCCGGGTGACCTCGTCGGTGCGGAACATCGAGTAGTCGGCCCGCGCCCGTGCGGCACGCCGTACGCCTCGCCGTCGAGGCTGTTGTGCGACCTGGTTCTTGAGCCCTTCCTGAACGTCCGCGTAGTTCGGGAACGAGGTCCGTGTTCACCGGAGCGACGTCACCCGTCGTCATCAGCCGCACGCTGGCGTTCCCCGAAGCGATGACGCCGTCGTACTCGCCCGTCTGCATGAGGTGATCATGTCGTCCGAGGTGCCGCCGTCCTTCGTGTTGACCTTGCAGCCCGTCGCCGCCGTCGAACTCGTCGATCGAGCTGCGCGTACCCGCCCACTGAACGATGTTGACCTGCCCTCCTCGCGTGCGAGCTCCTGGATCTCCTCGAGCGACGCGCCCAGGCCTTCGATCTCCGTGCTCGCCTCGCCACCGTCGTCGCTCCCTCCGCAGCCCGCTGCGACCACGCAGAGCGGGCCACCAGCAGCCCGAGCGTCGCCCAGCGGGCGACGCGTCGTGTTGCGTCCCTCATTCCGTTCCTCCCTCCGGTTCGTCGATGATCGACTCCTGCTCCGTGCGCCACGCGACCCGCACGCGACGCCCTTTCGTCTCGAGCACCTCGCTCGAGCCTTCCTCGAGGTTCTGCTCGAGAACCTGCAACTGACCTCCGCGGTCGAGCGCGACGTGGTAGCGCGTGACCGGGCCGACGTACTGGACGTCGCTCACCACCCCGGCTCGACGTTCCAGCCGGCTTGCGGCTCGCGCCCGTCCTCGACGAGGTCGATCTTCTCAGGCCGGACGGTGTAGCGGCGACCGTCCCGCTCGATCACGTTCGACACGCCGACGAAGCCGCGATGAACTCGCTCTGCGGATGCTCGTAGACGTCGGCCGGCGGCCCGACCTGCTCGATGCGGCCCTCGTTGAAGACGGCCATGCGATCCGACATCGTCAGCGCCTCTTCCTGGTCGTGCGTCACGTACACGAACGTGATCCCGACCTCACGCTGGATCGCCTTGAGCTCGATCTGCATCTCCTGGCGGAGCTTGAGGTCGAGCGCGCCGAGCGGCTCGTCGAGGAGGAGCACCTTCGGGCGGTTGACGATCGCCCGCGCGAGCGCGACTCGCTGGCGCTGTCCGCCCGAGAGCTGCGCCGGCTTGCGGTCGCCGTAGCCGCCCAGCCGCACCATGTCCAGCGCCGTCTGCGGCGCGCTGCGCGCGCTCGCCCTTCTTGACCCGCTTGACCATCGAGCCCGTACTCGACGTTCGTCCTGCACGGTCATGTGCGGGAAGAGCGCGTAGTCCTGGAAGACCGTGTTGACGGGTCGGTCGTAGGGTGGCAGCCGGGAGACGTCCTGCCCCGAAAGCTCGATCGTCCCTTCGTCCGGCGTCTCGAAGCCGGCGATCATCCGCAGCGTCGTCGTCTTCCCCGAGCCCGAGGGCCCGAGCATGGTGAAGAACTCCCCCGGGGCGATGTCGAGGTCGATCGCGTCGACCGCGACGACGTCTCCGTAACTCTTCTTCAGGCCGGCGACACGGACGTCCGGCACGCCGTCATGCGGCAAGCGACTCCTCCAGGATCGCGAGACCCTCCTCGAGATCCTCGGCGCCGATGGTGAGCGGCGGTAAGAGCCGGATCACGTTGCCGTAGAGACCGCAGGACAGGAGGACGAGTCCACGGTCGAATGCCGCCGAGACGACTGCTTGGGCCCGGTCTGGCGTGCGCTCGGCAAACTCGAAGGCGAGCATCGGGCCGAGCCCGCGCACCTCGCCGATGCTCGGGGTGGCGCACGGCGAGAGCGTCGAGCTTGCGCGGAGCACCTCTCCCTGCTCGGCGGCCTCGGCCAGGAAGCTCTCGTCCGAGACGATGTCGAGCACGGCGAGGGCAGCGGCGCAGGAGAGCGGGATTGCCGCCGAAGGTGCCGCCGAGGCCGCCGACGTGAACCGCGTCCATGACCTCCGCGCGCCCGGTCACGCCTGCGAGCGGGAGGCCACCGCCGATCGACTTCCCCGAGACGACGAGATCGGGCTCGACGCCCTCGTAGTGCTCGATCGCCCACATCGTTCCGGTTCGGCCGATCCCCGACTGGACCTCGTCGTCGACGTACAGGATCCCGTGCTTTCGGCACAGCTCCTGGAGCCGCGCCGGGTAGTCGCGAGGCATCGGGATGAACCCGCCCTCTCCCTGAACCGGCTCGAGCACGACGCACGCGACGGTCGCGGGATCGACGTCGGCCTTGAACAGGTGCTCGAGGGCCGCGATCGCATCGTCGGAGGAGACGCCGCGGTACGGATACGGCGCCGGGACGCGATACACCTCGGGCGCGAAGGGCCCGAAGCCCTTCTTGTAGGGGTTCACCTTGCTCGTCATCGTCATGGCGAGGAGCGTGCGCCCATGGAACGCGTACTCGAAGACGACGACAGCCGGCCGGCCGGTCGCGGCGCGGGCGATCTTGACCGCGTTCTCGATGCCCTCGGCGCCCGAGTTCACGAGCAGCGAGCGCTGCTCGCCGCCCCCGCACGGCGAGAGCTCGCCGAGGCGCCGGCAGACCTCGACGTACGGCTCGTAGGTGCCGACGACGAAGCACTGATGCAGGTAGCGGTCGGCCTGCTCCTTCACGGCCTCGACGACCGCAGGGTGCCGGTGGCCAAGGTTCTGGCAGCCGATGCCTCCTGCGAAGTCGATGAACGTGCGACCGTCGACGTCGGTGATGCGCGCTCCCTCCGCCTGCGCGACCACGAGGCGCGGGGTCGAGACTCCGGGGCGACGTAGCGGGCACGGTCCGCCGCGATTCGCTCCGACTGGGTGCCCTCCCTCACCGACATGTGGCGATTATGCACCTACTCAAGCGGGATTTCAGCGTGTACGCGGACGGACCGGATGCTCCGAGGCGTGCGCCCTCTACCATCCGGGTACGCCGGAGTAGCTCAGCTGGTAGAGCAAGTGATTTGTAATCACTAGGCCGTGGGTTCGAGTCCCGCCTCCGGCTCTTTGCGCGGGGAACCCATGGTCCCCCCGCGAGCCCCCCTTTTCCGCTGCGTCCGGCTACCCGCTCTTGGCCTCCCGGCCGGCAAAGCCGGCCTCCGGCCGCGAAATGGAAGTGTTTCGACCGGGCCCGCCTCCAGCAGGTGAACCCTCCGCAGGCGCCTACGCCAGGACTTCGCGCGTCTTCTGGTGCGCGAGGATCTTCCGCTTGACACGCTGCAACGCGTTGTCGATCGTCTTCGTGTCGCAGCCGAGACCCTCGGCCATCTCCTCGTACGAGTTCCCCTCGAGATAGAGCCTGAGTGCTTCGGACTCGAGTTGCGAAAGCCCGCTGCCGAGGCAGAACACCAGGCTCTGCAGCTCCTCCGTCGAGATGACGCAGACCGAAGGATCGTTCACGGTCGGGCCCGGGAGAGCGTCTCCGAGCGTGCAGTCGCCCTCGGACTCCTGGCCGGCCGGCGTGTGGCTGAACGAGACATAGGTGTTGAGCGGCGAATGCTTGAAGCGCGTCGCCGTCTTGATGGCGGTGATGATCTGGCGCGTCACACAGAGCTCCGCGAAGCTGCGAAACGACGTCTCCTTGTCCGGCCGAAAGTCCCGGACGGCCTTGTAGAGGCCGATCATGCCCTCCTGCACGAGGTCGTCCCCGTCGCCGCCGGCGAGAAAGTACGAGCTCGCCTTCAGGCGAACGAACCCGGTGTACTTCCGCATCAACGCATCGAGTGCTTCGGTACTGCCGTTCCGAGCTCGGAGGACGAGCTGCAGATCCTCAAGCTCTCGTTGAACTTTCTGAGCAGTCTTCGGTGCTGTGGCGGTTCGGACGGCCATCGCGTTACCCCCGTGTCTGCGCCGTGGTTGAGCGAATCTCGATCGAGCTGCCGCGGAGGCTCGTCGACCAAGTCTCACGTTGAAGTTGAGGAAGAAGCTAGCATCATTCGGCGGGCGATACAAGGGGTTTGCAAGAATCGTAGAATGATAAGAACACACGTTCGCCCCGGCTGGCGAGCCGTCCTCGCCCCGCGCGGTCATCCCACTCCCCCGGGCAGCGCGAGCGCAACGGCTAGGTTCCAGCGTGCGCCCCGGAAGCCCGTCGCGCCGCAGCGACGACCCGGGGCGCGTTACGTCTTCTCGCCCCTGCGCAGCCGCTCCAGCTGCGCGCGCACATCCGGGTCGAGCCGCTCGCCGACGCGGCTTCCCGACCCGCGTTGCTCCCGCTCTCGGTGGCCGGCAGGCTGCAGGTCGGCGAGAAAGAGCTGGGAGGTCAGCTTGCGGACCTCCTGGCCGGAGACCCTCCGCACCGCGTCGTCGGAGGAAACGATGCAGACGAGCTCCGCGCCGCGGTGCTGGGCGGCGAGCCGCTCGAGCAGGTCGTCCGCATGGGCCGCGTACCGAACCGAGAGCGGCCCGACTCGCCGCTCCTCCTCCGCGCCGTCGAACACGACGACGCCGCGCACTCCACGAGCGGCAACGAAGCTCGCGAGCGTGTCGACGAGCTCCCGCGGGTCCGAGAAGTCCCCCGCGTGCAGCAGGTTGTAGCCGTCGAAGAGGTACAGGGTCGGTTCGGCCATCACAAACCGCCAAACCGCACAGCCGAGCGCGATACCGGAGCCAAGTTACAAGTTGTACCTTGGCTCATTCCCTCGCCTCGCGCTGGCGGCGCGCCTCGTACAGGAGCAGCGCCGCGGCGACGCTCACGTTCAGGGACCCGACGTTGCCTGCGAGCGGGATGGAGACGACTGCGTCGCACGTGCGGCGGACGAGCGGGCGAACGCCTTTCCCCTCCGCCCCCAGCACGAGGGCGACGCCCCCCGCGAGGTCGGAGTCCCACATCGAGAGCGATCCTTCCGAGTCCGCCGCGTAGGCCCACAGGTCCGCCCCTTTGATCTCCGCGAGGTAGCGCGCGAGGTTCTGGACGACCGCAACGGGAAGGTGCTCGACCGCACCCGCTGACGCCCGGCAGACAGCCGGCGTCACGCGAACGGATCCGTGCGCCGGGAGGACGACCCCTGTCGCTCCCGCCCCTTCGGCGCTGCGGACCACCGCCCCCAGATTGTGCGGATCGGTGACCTGGTCGAGGCAGACGAGGAGGGGC
Source organism: uncultured Actinomycetes bacterium (assembly GCA_963758605.1). Classification (GTDB taxonomy): domain Bacteria; phylum Actinomycetota; class Thermoleophilia; order Gaiellales; family Gaiellaceae; genus GMQP-bins7. The sequence continues at coordinate 54,344 of CAVWWI010000011.1, forward strand.
TGGTCGGCTCTTGCGAGCTCGTAGGCATCCGCGTAGCGAAACGGCTGCGCACCAGGCGACGACCCCCTGATGGTCGCGCGTCCCGGCGGCTTCGCTCAGCAAGTCGCTCGGGCTTCACCTGCAAGCGTGGGCCCGAATCGAGCCAGGGGATCTGCGCAGCGGCGCGCTCGGTCGCCCACAGCTCGTTGAGCTCTCGCGGGCCGCGCAGGAGTTCCCGAACCGGCCGCCGCCCGTAGACGAGGTCGCGCGTCACCGGAGTTGGACGAGCCGATAGCCGCCCGGCTCGTCCCGCACTTCCCAGCCCGCTGTCTCGAGCTCCGAGCGAAGACGATCGGCCTCGTCGAAGTCGTGCGCCTCCCGCGCGGCCTGTCGTCGCCCAGCGAGCTCCGTGATGTCCGGCGGCACCTCGTCAGCCTCTGCGAGGGACTCGAGCCCGAATACCTCGAGGGCGCGTCGCAGCAGCTCGTGATCCCTCCATTCGTGCATGACCGCGAGCGCCGCCGGTGTGTTGAAGTCGTCCTCCAGCGCGTCCGAGAAGCGCTTCCAGTCTCCTTCGGGCGCGGGCGTGTGTGCGTTACGAAACACATCGCGGAAACCGTCGGCACGCGCCGCCGCCTGCTGCATGACCTCGTCGTCGAAGTCGACCGGCTTGCTCCACGCACCCGAGAGGTGGAACACGAGCAGCGCCTCGCGGCCCCATACGTCGAGCACGTTTCTCAGGGTCACGACGTTGCCGAGCGACTTGGACATCTTGGCCGCATCGAGCTCGAGCATGCCGTTGTGCATCCATATCCGCGCGAACGCATGACCGAGCCCGCTCGACTGGGCAAGCTCGTTCTCGTGATGCGGGAAACGGAGGTCGTTCCCCCCGCCGTGGATCTCGAACTCGTGACCGAGGAACTTCTCGGCCATCGCGGAGCACTCGATGTGCCAGCCCGGTCGACCGGCGCCCCATGGTGAGTCCCAGGCTGCATCCTCATGCGTTTTCTGCGATTTCCAGAGGGCGAAGTCGCGCTGATCACGCTTCAGGTTGCTCGTCTCCTGGGCGATCATCTCCTCCACCTTCGCGCCGGAGAGTCGTCCGTACTCCGGGAAGCCTGCGACGCTGAAGTACACGTCTCCGTCCGCGACGTACGCGAGCTCCCGGTCGATGAGCGCGCCGATGAACGCGACGATCTCGGAAATCGTCTCCGTCGCGCGTGGCTCGATGTCGGGGCGTCCCAGTCCGAGGTCGTTCGTGTCCTCGAAGAACCAGGCCGTGGCACGCTCCGAAAGCTCGCGGCTCGGGATTCCCTGCGCGACAGCCTCCGCGTAGACCTTGTCGTCGACGTCGGTGATGTTGTGGACGAGCGTCACGTCGTACCCGGTGCGCTTGAGCCAGCTGCGCAGCCACATCCCGAGCACGAACGGCCTCGAGTTGCCGACGTGGACGCGCTGGTAGACGGTCGAGCCGCACACGTACATGCGGATCGGGCCCGGTGGCGGCGGGAGCTCGACGAGCCCGCGCGTCAGGCTGTCGTACAGGCGCATCGGTCGATGGTACTCAGGAGCTCGCGGCCCGCTCGGCGCGCGCGAGCGCCTCGGCGCGGGAGAGCGCAGCTAGCACCGCCGCGAGCTCGGGCCCCGTCGCCGCGCCCGTCAGCGCGAGCCGTAGCGAGCGCAGGTCGCCGCCAACCGCCTTCAGCTCCCGCAGGATCGCACGAGCCCCATCCGTGTCGAGCTTCTCCGGGGCTGGCCGTCGAAGCTCGCCAAAACGGTCGAGAGTCGGGTATGCCCCGACGTCGAGTGCGACCGCTGGCGGTTCGAGAACGAGCATCGCGTACGCGCGCGCCTCGACCAACGTGCGCGCTCCGCGCAGAACGGGGACCGCCTCCACAGGAGCATCGGCCGCGGCAGCGAGATCCTCGTCGCTCATCGCCGCGATCGCATCCGTCGCGAGCCGGCCGAGCCGGGGCAGGTCGAGGTGGACGTCGTGCTCCGGGAGCCCGAGCTCGTCCAGATATGCCCGGACCGCCTCTGGCGGAAAACCTTCCTCGCGTAGCTCGGCGATCGACGAGTGCCCGTGCCGCTTGGAGAGCTTCTTTCCGTCGGGGCCGAGCACGAGCCCGTGGTGGATCACCTCCGGGAGCTCGCCACCGACCGCGCGGGCGATGCGCCGGTGCAACTCGAGATTGGGTCGGTGATCGGAGCCTCGTATGACGTGCGTGATCCCGAGCTCGAGGTCGTCCACGACCGATGCGAGGTGATACGTCGCGGTGCCGTCGGGCCGCAGCAGCGTCGTGCCATCCCCGAGTCGCACCGCGCCCTCGTCGTCGCGCGCCGCTGCTCCCGACTCGAGTGCACGTCGTGCCGCATCTTCGTACATGCTCCCCCGCTCGCTCTGCCGCAGGGGGCCCTCGTCGTAAGAGACACCGAGCCACGAGAGGTCATCGACGATCGCGCTCTCTCCGCCCGCGACGGTGCGAGCTGGGTCGGTGTCGTCAATCCGGAGGACGACGAGACCGGCGTTCTCGTCGGCAAATCGCCTGTTCGCGACCGCAGTGAGCGCGTTTCCGAGGTGCAGCGAGCCCGTCGGGCTCGGAGCGAAACGGACGCGAACGGTCACGCGTCGATGGTGACGTGGCCGGGCTCGATCGCAACGCGCCCGAGCCATGCACCGATGGCTGCATACCTCCCCAGGTCGAAGTCGCCCTCGTGCGCGACGTGCGTGTACGCGTACAGCGAGATGTCCGCTATCGAATAGCGGTCGCCGACGAGGAACTCCCGACCGTCGAGGTGCGCCTCCATCGCGTCGAGGGCCACGTATCCGCCCTTCATCCGCTCGGGCAAGCGGTCGGTGAATTTCTCGGGCGTTCCCGAGTACGCGAGCCAGAAGCGCGCGACCGCGATGTACGGCTCGTGGCTGTACTGCTCGAAGAACATCCACTGGAGGGTCTGAGCGCGCTCGTACGCGTCGGCGGACACGTATCGCGTGCCATCGCCCAGGTACCAGAGAATCGCGTTTGACTCCCCTAGCGGCCGCCCGTCGTCGAGAACGAGCGTCGGGACTCGCAGCCCGGGGTTGAGCTCGCCGAGCACCTCTGCCCGGTTCGACCGGTCGACGACTGACATCTCGACCGTCTCGTACTCGAGGCCGAGGTGCGCGAGCAGAAGCCGCACCTTGTAGCAATTGCCGGAGACCGCGGAGTTGTAGAGAAGCACGGGTTAACGGTAGTCGGGGTTGGCGAAGTCGAACCTGCAGCCGGCGTCCCAGAGCGACCGTTGGTTCCCGTGTGGCTTGAGCGTGCAGTTGATGTAGAGCGCACTCAGGCCGGAGAAGTCCCAGCGGCTCGTCGTGCAGAGCTCGCGCTGGAAGTCTGTGAGCGTCAAGCGAACCTCCTGTCAGCGGGGGCGTGGCTGGGATCATCGCCCGCGCGCGGTACGTTTGCAGGGTGATGGCGTCACCCCGCGGGTTCCTTGCGGCCCTGATGCTCGCGGCAGCCGTCTTCGTCGGGTGCGGGTCCAACGGCCGGGCCGGAACCTCCGAGGGCGACGGAGCACCGGAAGGACGCGTCAGCCTGCCGTCCGCCCAGGAAGGAAGCGCCTGCCGGCCCGGCGAGTACGAGCTGCGTCTCGGAGACGGCCGCGCCGCGCGTCTGCGCGTCACGCCCGGGCGAAGCAGCCAGCCGAGAGGGCTCATCCTCGCCTTCCACGGTGCGGGTGGATCCGCGCAGGAGGGCCTCTACGCCTTCCGCGAGGCGTGGAACGTGCCCGGGCTCGTGCTCGTCGCCCCTGCTGCCCTCGGCAGCACCTGGAGTGCCCTCCATCGAGAGGAAGATCTCGATCTCGCGACCGTCAATCGCGCGCTGGCCGAGGCATGGCGACGCTGCAAGATCGACCGCGGGCGAGTTGCCGTGGGCGGCTTCTCCGACGGCGCGACCCACGCCCTCTCGATCGGGCTGCAGAACGGCGCCATCTTCCGCTCGGTGCTGGCGCTCTCGCCCGGCGGGCTGCTCGATGTCGACCACCGAGGCAAGCCCCGCGTATTCATCGCGCACGGAACCCGCGACGACGTACTCCCGATCGGCCGGAGCGATGCCGCCGTGCGGACACTCCGGTCGTCCGGCTATCGCGTCACGTATCGGAGGTTCGCCGGCGGCCACCAGGTGCCTGGTGCGATCTCGCGTGCAGCGATTCGCTGGTACCTCGGCCGCTAGCGGGCTCGTGATGGAGTCGCTCTTGCTCGACTGGTTCGAGGAGCACGGCCGCGATCTTCCGTGGCGCAGGACTCGTGACCCGTACGCGATCCTCGTCTCGGAGGTGATGCTCCAGCAGACGCAGGTCGAACGGGTCGTTCCGCGCTACCTGGCGTGGCTCGAGCGCTGGCCGAGCGTCGACTCGCTCGCGGCGGCCACGCCGGCCGGTGTCATTCGAGAGTGGCAGGGGCTCGGCTACAACCGGCGCGCGGTGCAGCTCCAGCGGGCTGCGCAACGGATCGCCGCCGCCGGCTGGCCGGACGACCTCACGGAGCTGCCCGGCGTCGGGCCGTACACCGCCGCCGCACTCCGCTGCTTCGCGTTCGGCGAGGACGTTCTTCCGGTCGACGTCAACGTCGAGCGCGTCCTGCGCAGAACGGGTGAAGCCTTCACAGCTGCGTCCGCGCAGGCGCTCATGGATCTCGGCGCGACCGTCTGCATCGCACGTGTTCCACGCTGCGACGCCTGTCCGCTGGCCAAGGACTGTCCGTCGCGGGGCACTCGCGACGAGCCTGCCCGCCGCCAGGGACCGTTCGAGGGCTCGTTCCGCCAGCGGCGTGCGACGACGCTTCGCCTGGTCGCAGGGGCACCGCAATCGCTCGACGACCTCGACGGAGACGCAGTCCGCTCGCTCGAGCAGGACGGCCTCGTCGTCGTCAGCGACGAGTGCGTCGCTCTGCCTGACTGAGATTTCATCCTCTCGTGACGCGACCATCGAGCGGGCAGAGCCCGATCTCGTCGTCCTCGACATGATGCTGCCTGCCCTCGGTCGCAGGGTCCGGTGCCGTCGGCGTAGCGACCGATGTCATCTCGAAAGCAGCGCGACGGCATGCGCGGCGAGACCTTCGCGGCGGCCCGTGAAACCGAGCCCGTCCGTGGTCGTCGCGCGCACGGTGACCCGGCCGGCGTCGACGCCGAGAGCTCTGGCGAGCCGGTCGCCCATCTCCTTCCGGAGCGAGCCGATCCGTGGCTCCTCTCCGATGAGGACGCAGTCGGCGTTCGTGAGCGTCCAGCCGGCAGCGCGCACATCGCGGTAGGCCCTGCCGAGGAGATCGAGCGATGACGCGCCGCGATACTGCTCTTCATCCGCCGGGAACAACGCACCGATGTCCCCGAGGTCGGCGGCGCCCAGGACGGCGTCGATAAGCGCATGCGAGACGACATCGCCGTCGGAGTGCCCCGCGAGGCCGCGGGGATGCTCGATCGAGACGCCTGCGAGCACCAGCGCCACACCGTCTGCGAACGCGTGGGCGTCGAACCCGATGCCGACCCGAATCTCGCTCATACGAGCGAGGCTAACGCGTCCGGCAACTCGTCGAGCGAGTCGATGGTCAGCGCCGGCGCAGGAGCCTTCTGGAGCCGTCCCCACGGGCCACGCCTCACGTGCACCGCGACGATTCCGGCCGCGAGCGCAGGCAGGACGTCGTTGTCGACCCGGTCTCCGACGTACGCGAGCTCGTCGAATCGGCACCCGGCGAGCTCTCTGATCAGCTCGAAGAAACGTGGGGCGGGCTTCCGGACTCCGAGGCTCGCCGACGACGAGACGACATCCGCAGGCAGCGCCGCCTCGCGCGCCCAGCGCTCGAGGGCTTCCGTCTGGTTCCCGACGATCCCGACGCGAAGCCCGAGGTCACGAACCGCGTCGAGGCAGGCCACGGCGTCTGGGTAGAGATCATCCAGCTCGTAGGTGATGCCGTGCCACCACCGACTCGGGCGGTCGATGCCGAGGTGGTGCCAGAGCTCGTCGTGCTCCTCGCCGCGCTCGATCGTCACGCCGAGCGCGGCCCAGACGACGTGCGGCTGGAGACCGGAACGCTTCGCGAGAACCCTCCACCAGCGTTCCTCGTCGACGAGCGTCTCGCCGACGTCGAAGAAGACCGCCTTCAGCGCCAAGGCCGGTCTCTCCAGAGTCTGGCCCTGTACGGGCGACAACTGTGCGCCGACGCTTTCACAGGTCCCCTGTCCTACGAGGACGTGAGCAATAGCTCGACGAGCGCGAGGTCGGACGCCGTCGTCACCTTCATGAGCCGGCTGTCTCCGTCGACCACCGCTACCCGACCCCCGGCTAGCTCTACGAGCGAAGCGCAGTCGGCCGCTGCGGAGAGATCGCCTGCGAACGCGCGCCGGAGGGCAGGCGCCAGAAAGGCCTGCGGCGTCTGTACAGCGACGAACTCGTCGCGGTCGAGCGTCTCCACAACCACGCTCCCCTCGACGCGCTTGACGGTGTCCGCGATGGGGACGACCGGCACGACGCCGTCGAACCCGTCCGCGAGCGGCGCGAGAAGGCGCTCGATGACCACGTCGTCCAATAAGGGCCGGGCGGCATCGTGGACGAGCACGACGAGGGCATCCTCCGGCACGTCCGCGAGCGCGGCCCGAACCGAGTCGGCACGGGTGACGCCGCCGGTCACGCAGGAGACCACCTTGGTCGCCGCCAGCTCCTCCGCGAGAAGAATGACCGGCTCCTCCCACCCGACAGGCGCGGCAACCACGATCGCATCCACCCAGGGACAACGGTCGAGACGATCGAGGCTCTCCGCGAGGAGCGGCCTCCCCCCCAGGGACGCGAACGCCTTGGGCCTGTCTATGCCGAGGCGCTCGCCGGCGCCCGCAGCCACGAGCAACGCCCAGGTGGCCCCGGCAGCGCCGGAACCGCCTGGTCCATCACGCACTCGCGGCGGCCGCCTTGGGCTTCGCTCGGGACTTCTGCGTCGGCTGGCCGGCGCGCGACAGAACGTCGTCGAGCCACGCGGCCGCCTCCTCCTCGTCCATGTCCTTCGCGTACATGAGCTCCGAGGCGAGAATCTTCTTCGCCTTGACGAACATCTGCTTCTCGCCGGTGGAGAGGCCCTTCTCGTTGTTCCGGACGGCGAGGTTGCGCACGACTTCGGCGAGCTCGAAGATGTTCCCGGTCTTCATCTTGTCGCGGTTGTGCTTGAAGCGGCGGTTCCAGTTCTTGGGCATCTCCGTGGAGCCGCCCGAGAGTGTCCTGACCACCATCGTCACTGTGCGCTGGTCGATGACCTGCCGCAGACCTACCCGCTCCGCGTTGTCGCAGGGAACGTTCACGGTCATGTCGTTGTGGAGAATCTGGATCGTCAGGTACTCGCGCGTCTCGCCGAGAACCTCGCGCTTCTCCCTCTTCACGACCGTCCCTGCGCCATGGTGCGGATAGACCACCTTGTCGCCGATGTCGAACAAGCCAGCCTCCCCGATTTCCGTATTGGACGCCATCACGAAAAAGTGCCGACAGCGAGTTCCCTGCCGGCCACACCGCTCATGATAGCGGTTTTTACACGAGGCCTTAACGGAACAGCAACGTGCGGCCTCTGCGCCGAACCGAAATCCGCTCGCGCGGATTTCGGTCGCGAGAGCCTCCTGAAGGCGCCCGCTTCGCGGTCGGGCCGCCGCTCTACGAAGTCTGCCCGAGGCCGACCTGGAGAGCGCTTCGCAGCGTATCGGCGGCTACGACTCGGGGACGGTCTCGGGCAGGCGTCCCGGCTGGGGCAATGACCGTGGCGATACCGAGCTTCGCGCACTCGTCGATCCGTCGCTCCGCCTGAGACGCAGGTCGCAGACGGCCCGTGAGCCCGATCTCGCCGAAGACAGCGGCGCTCTCGACCGCCGGAGCGCCTCGCGCCGCCGACGCGATCGCGAGCGCGACAGCGAGGTCTGCGCCTGGTTCGTCGATCCGCATTCCCCCGGCGACGTTCACGAACACGTCAGCGGTTCCGAGGCCGAGGCTCGCGTGGCGGCTCAGCACCGCGACGATCATCGCAAGTCGCTTCGGGTCCACCCCCGTGCCGACACGCCGAGGCATGGCGAGATCGGTGGGCGAGACGAGCGACTGGATCTCGAGGAGGAGCGGCCTCGATCCCTCGAGGGTGCACCCGACTGCCGCTCCGACCTCGCCCGGATGCGTCGCTCCGAAGAGCTCCGACGGGTCCGGGACCCCGACGAGCCCGGCTCCGGTCATCTCGAACACCCCGAGCTCGTTCGTCGACCCGAACCGATTCTTCGTCGCGCGCAGGATCCGGTGTGCGTGGTAGCGGTCGCCCTCGAACTGGAGCACGCAGTCGACGAGGTGCTCGAGCACGCGTGGCCCGGCGACCGCGCCGTCCTTGGTGACGTGCCCGACGAGGATCGTCGCCACGCCTGCGCTCTTCGCGATTCGCAACAGGCGGCCCGCGGCCTCACGTACCTGGGCGACCGATCCCGGCGCGGACGCCAGGTCGGATGCGTGCAACGTCTGGACGGAGTCGATCACGCAGACATCGGGACGCTCCTGCTCGAGGGTCGCACAGACGGTGTCGAGCTCCGTCTCGGCCAGGATCTCGACGGTCTCGGCGCCACCGAGCCGTGTGGCGCGCAACGAGACCTGCGCGGCCGATTCCTCTCCCGTCACGAGGAGCGCACGCCGTCCGTCCCGTGCGATCGCTCCGAGCGCGCTCAGGAGCAGCGTCGACTTCCCGACGCCCGGCTCACCGCCGACGAGGACGAGGGAGCCGGGGACGAGCCCCCCGCCGAGCACGCGGTCGAGCTCGGGCACGCCGGTCGGGATGCGCTCGCCTTCGTTCGCCGAGACGTCACCGAGGGGCATAGGCGTCGCCGCCCGGGCCGAGCCTGCTCCGTTGCTCGAGGCGAGCAGCTCCTCCGCGAGCGTCCCGAACGCGCCGCAGCCGGGGCACTTGCCGAGCCAGCGCGGGCTCGCCGTGCCGCACTCGGTGCACACGTGCTGGACGAGGACCTTCGCGGCCATGCGGCCAGTCTAGGAACCAGGTCCGACGCCGTTCCTCGCAAAAGTCGGCCGATTCGCTTGCAAGATAGGCGCGCGTCGATAAGAGTCCTCCGAAACCACGCAGACGACGACCGAAAGGAAGGGCCCAATGGACAGATTCAACGCTCTCGGCCGCGGGGCACAGATCATGGCCGTGGCAGGCGTGCTGCTCTTCATCGATCTATTCCTCCGCTGGCAGGAGGTCGAGTTCGACCTCGGGCCGCTGGGAGAGGGCAGCGCCGGCGTGAGCGCGTGGGACAACTTCCTCGGCATCGTCCTCGGTCTGCTGACGATCGTGCTCCTCGCCTGGATCGCGGTCCGGCTTGCGTCGGTCGACATCCCAGTCCCGGTGTCGACTGCCATGACAGCCGCGCTGCTCGGGGTCCTCATCGTGTTCTTCGCGGTCGTCAAGAACCTCACCGACGACTACTCCACGATCTGGAGCTACATCGGAGTCGTCCTTGCGATCATCATCGCAGTCGGCGCATTCCAGACCGTGCAGGAAGCCGGCGGCGTCGAAACGCTGAAGAGCGAGATACCTGGCCAACGCACAGGCTCCACGATGGACAGCCCGTCCACGACCTCGGCGCCTCCCGCGGCAGCCTCGCCGACCGCCGAGCCGCCGCCACCGCCGCCACCGACCGCGCCGGAAGCTGCAGCCGATCCGGGCTCTGCGCCTGACGTTCCAGGCGACGACCGCGAGGCGTAGCTCGAACGAGGGACTGGCACACGCCGCGAGACGATCTGCTCCGCGGCGTGTGCCACGGAACCCTCGCAAAATCCGCTTTTCGCGAGTACCGTCTGTAGTGACCCACCCAGAGCCGGCCGAGCTCCGGGAGACGTGCTCCCCGAAAGGACAAGACATGGACAGGATCAAGGGCCTCTCGACCGGCTCGAAGATCGTTCTCGCCTGCGGCACTTTGCTCTTCCTCTCGCTCTTCGCGACCTGGCAGCAGCTGCTGGTGGACTACGGCAACTCGGGAAGAGCCGCGATTCCTCAGGACGGCTGGGACGTCTGGGGGATGCTGATCGCGCTCGTCGTCGTCGCAGTGATGACCCTCGTCGTGGTCGTCCATGCGACCGACGTCGAGGTGTCGGACGACGTGCCCTGGGAGCAGGTCGTGTTTGGCCTCGCGCTCGGGCTTTGCGCGCTGACGTTGCTCAAGAACCTGACGGACGCCGACTCCGCGTGGATCAGCTACCTCGGGGTGGGGTTGGCGGCGGGCGTGGCCGCGGGCGCCTACCTGGATTGGTCGCGCGAGCGCGTCTGGGAACGTCAGGTCAGTCGCTTGAGCAGGAGCACGCGGTCCTCCCCAGGGCCGTCGTAGTCCTCGGCCACCCGATCGACCTCGAACCCGAGCGCCTCGTGAAAGGCGATCGAGCCCTCGTTCGCCGGTGACGTCACACAGCGGACGAGCGACCTCCCCTGCTCGCGTGCCTCCGTGAAGAAGCGTTCGTACAGCGTGCGGCCGATCCCCTCCCCTCGTCGCGCAGGAGAGACGCCGACGAAATGGATGTATGCCTCCTCCGGGTCCGTCTGGGAGAGGAACCCGCACACGAAGCCGGCGAGCTCGCCTTCGTCGTCGTCCGCGACGAAGCTCGTGCCCTCGAAGTGGAGGAAGAAGAGCCGCGGCAGAATCGGCGCCATCTCACGCCCACCCCACCACACGTTCACCCGCCCGATCACCCGTCCGTAGTCGGACGGCTTCGCGTGCCGGACGATCACGTCGCAATTGTACGGCGAGGGCGAGGAACGCCTCGCCCTACGAGTCTGCTTCGGAATCCTCCGCGGGCTCGTCCTCGGGCGCCCCGACCGTCGCGGGCACGGGCGGGCCGTCGACGATCCTGATCACGACCGGCGGCTCGTCGTCGACCGGATTGTCGCGGCGATCGATGATCACCGTCGACGAAGCAGACAGCTCCCGGCCGAGGATGAAGTCGGCGAGCGGGTCCTCGATCAGGCGCTGGATCGCACGGCGCAGCGGTCGTGCCCCCATCGACGGGTCGTAGCCCTGCTCGACGAGCAGCTCTCGGGCATCGTCGGTGAGCTCGATGACCGTTCCGTGTTTCGCCATCTCCTCGCGGACGCGTCGCATCAACAGGTCGACGACCTCGAGGATCTCGGCGCGCTCGAGCTTGTGGAAGACGATGACCTCGTCGATGCGGTTCAGGAGCTCCGGCCGGAAGACCTTCTTGAGCTCCGACATGACCCGCTCCTTCATCTCGTCGTACGAGAGGCCCTCCTCGTCGCCGATCGAGAAGCCGAGCGTCTGGTTCTTCGAGATCTGCGCCGCGCCGAGGTTCGAGGTCATGATCACGATCGTGTTGCGGAAGTCGACCTTCCGCCCCTGGGCGTCCGTGAGCTTCCCGTCCTCGAGGATCTGGAGCAGGATGTTGAACACGTCCGGGTGGGCCTTCTCGATCTCGTCGAGGAGGACGACCGAGTACGGCTTGCGCCGGACGGCCTCCGTGAGCTGACCGCCCTCGTCGTAGCCGACGTAGCCGGGCGGTGAGCCGACCAGACGGGACACGGAGTGCTTCTCCATGTACTCCGACATGTCCACCTGGATCATCGCGTCCTCGTCCCCGAACAGGAACTCGGCGAGAGTGCGCGCGAGCTCGGTCTTTCCGACGCCCGACGGGCCGAGGAAGATGAACGAGCCGGTCGGGCGCTTCGGATCCTTGATCCCCGCGCGGGCGCGCCGGATGGCCTTGGAGACGGCGACGATCGCCTGGTGCTGCCCGATGACCCGCTTGTGCAGCTCTTCCTCCATGCGCACGAGCCGGGTCGTCTCGGCCTCGGTGAGCTTGAACACAGGGATCCCCGTCCACATCGAGACGATGTCCGCGATCTCGTCCTCGCCGATCTCGGGCTGCTCGTCGTCCGCCTGGTTCCGCCAGTCGTCCTCGAGCTCCTTCTTCTTCTGCGTCAGCTTCCGCTCCTTGTCGCGGAGCTGGGCCGCCTTCTCGAACTCCTGCGCCTCGATCGCGGCTTCCTTGTCGGCGCGGACCTTCTCGATCTCGTCCTCGAGCTCGCGGTAGCGCGGCGGCGCGGACATGGTCGCGATGCGAACACGCGAGCCGGCCTCGTCGATAAGGTCGATCGCCTTGTCCGGGAGGTGCCTGTCCTGGATGTAGCGGTCGGCGAGCTGTGCTGCGGCCGAGAGCGCGTCGTCGGAGATCTTGCAGCGGTGATGCGCCTCGTAACGGTCGCGGAGGCCGCGCAGGATGAGCACGGTTTCGTCGATCGTGGGCTCTTCGACGCGCACCTGCTGGAAGCGCCGCTCGAGCGCGGCGTCGCGCTCCAGGTACTTGCGGTACTCGTCGAGCGTCGTCGCGCCGATCGTCTGGAGCTCTCCTCGGGCAAGCGCGGGCTTCAGGATCGAGGCCGCGTCGATCGCGCCCTCGGCGGCGCCTGCGCCGACGAGGTTGTGGAGCTCGTCGATGAAGAGGATGATGTCGCCGCGCTGGGAGATCTCCTTCATGACCTTCTTCAGGCGCTCCTCGAACTCCCCGCGGTACTTCGAGCCGGCGACGAGCGCGGCGAGATCGAGCGAGTAGATCTGCTTCCCCTTCAAGAGCTCCGGAACCTGGCCGGCGGCGATCCGCTGGGCGAGCCCCTCGACGACGGCGGTCTTGCCGACGCCGGGCTCGCCGATCAGCACCGGGTTGTTCTTCTGCCGGCGTGAGAGGATCTGCATGATCCGCTCGATCTCGGTCTGCCGGCCGACGACCGGGTCGAGCTTCCCTTCGACTGCCTGCTTCGTGAAGTTGCGTCCGAACTGGTCGAGGAGCTTCGAGCTCTTGGTCTTCTCCCCCGCCGGCGCGCCGGCGCCGGCCTGGCGGCGGCCCGGGCCGGAGAGCATGCGGATGATCTCGTTGCGGATCTTTTCGGCATCCGCGTCGAAGTCGAGCAGGATTCGCGCGGCGACGCCCTCGTTCTCGCGCACGAGGCCGAGCAGGATGTGCTCCGTCCCGATGTAGTTGTGGCCCAGCGAGAGGGCCTCGCGCAGCGCCAGCTCGAGCACCTTCTTGGCGCGCGGCGTAAACGGAATTTGCCCCGTGGTGACCTCGTCACCCTGGCCGACGATGCGTGCGACCTGGGCGCGAACCTCCTCCACGGTGATGTCGAGCGACTCGAGGACGCGAGCGGCAAGCCCCTCTTCCTCGCGCAGGAGGCCGAGGAGGATGTGCTCGGTTCCGATGTAGTTGTGCTTCAGCGCCCGCGCCTCGTCCTGCGCGAGCACCACGACCTGCCTCGCCCGTTCGGTGAATCGCTCGAACAACTCCTCCGACCCTCCTTTCCCCACATTCACCGGAGGTCGGCGGAATTGCCGCACTCCGAGTCGAAGATGCTCCTCTGATCGTAGCCGACTGGTCTCCTCATGGGTCTAGGCGCCCGATTCGCCCGCCGCGCCCGCTACCCTTCTCGACCGGTGAGCGGCAGGGCTTTAGTGACGGGAGGCGCCGGCTTCATCGGCTCACATCTTTCGGAGCTCCTGCTCGAGGAGGGCTGGGAGGTCTTCGCCCTCGACGACGTCTCGACCGGGTCGAACGCGAACGTCGCCCATCTGCGCGATCACACGAACTTTCATCTCGTCGTCGAGTCGGTGCTCTCTGCCTCGGTCGTCAGCGAGCTCGTTCACAAGTGCGATGTCGTGTATCACCTCGCCGCAGCGGTCGGCGTCCGCCTGATCGTCGAGCAGCCCGTGCTGACGATGGTCACCAACGTCCAGGGGACCGAGATCGTGCTCGAGTACTGCACGAAGTTCCGCAAGCGCGTGCTGATCGCATCGAGCTCCGAGGTTTACGGCGATCACAGGGAAGAGCGTCCGCTCCGTGAGGGGGACCGCCGGGTATACGGCCCGGTCACCGAGCGCCGGTGGCTCTATGCCGACTCCAAGGCCATGGACGAGTTCCTCGCTCTTGCTTTCCATCAGGAGCGTGACCTCGACTGCGTCATCGCTCGGTTCTTCAACACGGTCGGCCCGAAACAGCAGGGACAGTACGGAATGGTGATTCCGCGCTTCGTCGCGAGCGCTCTTACAGGCGATCCGATCCAGGTCCACGGTGACGGGCTGCAGACCCGCTCGTTCTGCCACGTGCAGGACACGATCCGTGCGGTGCACGGACTGATGGAGAAGCGCGAGATCGCGGGAGAGATCTACAACGTCGGCTCAGCGGAGCGAGTGCGTATCATCGATCTCGCGCACCGCGTTCTCGCCCTGACGGGCTCGCAGTCGGAGATTCAGTTCGTCCCGCATGAGGAGGTATACGAGCTCGGGGTCGAGGACGTACTCCATCGTGAGCCGTCGATCGAGAAGATCGGTGCCGCAATCGGCTGGGCGCCGACGCGAACCCTGGACGAGATCCTCGCCGACGTGATCGCGTTCGAGCGCGATCAGGTCGAGGCGGCCGTTTAGCCGTAACGCGAAAGGTCGAGAGCCGCCACGAGCTTGACGGCGAAGACCCCGTGGTCGAGTGGGGGCCGTTGTCGGCTTCGACCAGCCGGCGAACGTCCGCGACCCGAGTTCTAGCGAGTCGAGCGCAGCGCCGGGAACAGGATCACGTCCCGGATCGTGTCCCTGCCTGAGAGGAGCATCGTCAGGCGGTCGATGCCCAGCCCGAGCCCGCCTGTCGGCGGCATGCCGTAGGAGAGCGCCTCAACGTAGTCCGGGTCGCCGCGCTCACCTTCGACGTGCTCCGACTGACCCTCGAAGCGGGCGAGCTGCTCGGCCGAGTCGTTGATCTCCGTGAACGCGTTCCCGAGCTCCATCCCGCCGGCGAAGTACTCGAAGCGCTCGGTGAGCGTCGGATCATCGTCCGTCAGCCGAGCGAAAGGAGAGAGCTCGATCGGGTAATCGTGGACGATGGTCGGCTGGACGAGACCGGGCTCCACGAAGTGACTGAACGCGTGATCGACGAGTTGGGGCCAGTCCTTGTCGGCATTCGTGTCCACACCCCGCTCTTCGAGCCAGGCCCTCAGCTCTTCAGGGTCGCGGGTCCACAGCTCCAGCTCCTCGAGAGCGTCCACGAAGCGAACGCGTCGCCAGGGCTTCCGGAGCGAGATGTCTTCGCCCTTGAATGTGACCCGGGTCGTGCCGAGCACATCACCGGCGACCTGCTCGATCAGGCCCTCGATGCGAGCCATCGTGTCCTCGTAGTCCGCGTAGGCCTCGTACCACTCGAGCATCGTGAACTCGGGTTGATGCTTGTATGAGACGCTCTCGTTGCGGAAGTCCTTGCCGATCTCGTAGACGCGTTCGAGGCCTCCCACGATCAAGCGCTTCAGGTACAGCTCGGTCGCGATCCGCAGGTAGAGCTCCGCGTCGAGCTCCTGTGAGTGTGTGACGAAGGGATGGGCGAATGCCCCGCCGTAGCGTGGCTGCAGTATGGGCGTCTCGACCTCGACGAAGCCCTCCTCGTCCAGCGACCGCCGGATCGCCGAGACGATGCGCCCTCTGAGCAGAAACAGTTCGCGCGAGTCGTCGTTCATCAACAGGTCGAGAAAGCGCTTGCGGTAGCGGGTCTCCTGGTCGGTGACGCCGTGGAACGTGTCGGGGAGCGGGCTTCGATTCTTGGAGAGGATCGTGAGCTCGTCCACCGCGAGCGAGGGCTCGCCTCGCCTCGAGTTGGCCGGCGATCCGACGACCCCCGCAACGTCGCCGAGATCGACGTCGACCCGGCCCACACGGCTCTCGTCGCACAAGAGCTGGATGCGCCCGGACCGGTCGACGAGGTCGAGGAAGCTGAGCTTCCCGTGGCCCCGCCTCGCCATGACCCTGCCCGCGAGGCGCCGCTTCTCGGGCGACTCCGAGTCCGGCTCGAGCGTCGCCGCCTCTGCTCGCACCGTCGCGATTTCGTCCCGGTCCGGGAAGCGCTTCGGCGTCATGGCGCGCGGAGTCTAGTCCTGATCCCGCTCGCGAATGATCCAGCGCACGCAGCCGAGATTCCTCGTGACCGCAACGGTGACCGTTTCGGCCTGTTCGAAGCCGAGGTAGTGGCGCGGATTCACCCTCCAGGCTCGAATCGCGCGCGATTCGCCGTCGTCGACGGCGAGGTAGTAACGCTTCCGATTCTCGTCTCCCAAGACACGGAGCCGGAGAATCGGCCCGGTGATCTCGACAGTGGATCGCAGGTCCGCAGACGCCATCACCGAGACCGAGATGCCGAGGAGCACGGCGAGGCCGGACACGAGGAAGAGGACGCCTGCAACACCTGCGTCGAACGCCTCCGTTCCGAGCCAATAGAGAGAGAGCGCGCCGGCAACGGTCATCCCCAGACCTGCGACGATCGCAACCAGCGGATCGAGCCCCCATCCGGGAGGCCAAAGCCGCGGGTAGACGACACGCACCGGACGCCAGCGGCCGCCGTGCCCGCTCCACGCATCGGCGTCCGACTCCGTGCCCATCGGCAGCCGACCGCTTGCCCCGCCGGCGACGCCGCCCGCGATCATCTCAGCCCCGCCGAGGGCCGCCTGCAGCGGCTACGCGGCCTTGATCTCCATGATCTTGAACTTGAGCTTCGATCCGCGCGGGGTCGCGACCTCGACCGTCTCGCCCTTCTTGCGGCCCATGATCGCCTTCCCAACCGGCGACTCGTTCGAGAGCTTCCGCTCGGCAGGGTTCGCCTCGGCGGAGCCGACGATGAAGTACTCGACGGTCTCCTTTGCGTCGACGTCCCGCAGGCGCACCAGCGACCCGACGGACACGACGCTCGTGTCGATGTCCTTCGGGTTGATGACCCGGGCGTTCGCGAGGCGCTCGTCGAGCTGGGCGATGCGATGCTCGAGCATCATCTGCTCGTTCTTCGCATCGTCGTACTCGGCGTTCTCGGCGATCTCGCCGAAGGCGCGCGCCGCGGCAATGCGCTCGGCGATCTCCCGCCGTTTCTCCGTCCGCAGCCGGTCGAGCTCGCTCTTCAGCTGCTTGTAGCCCTCGGGAGTGAGGATCACATCCTTCAAGGAATACCCTCCGAGACGAGATGGCGGGGCCCCGCCGGCCCCGTCAAACGGCTCGGAATGGTAGCTGCGGCGTCGAGGCAGCGTCAACCGGCTACGCAGCATTCGTGCACAGACCAGAATCCGCTCGCGCGGACTCTGGTCGCGCGATTCCTAAAGGCGTCCGCTACGCGGCCGCACCGCGAGGTCTCGTTCTACGATTCCTCGGTGATCGACCTGCGTACACCTTGGCGCATCGGCCCGGTGGAGGTGCCGACCCGACTCGTCCTCGCGCCGATGGCGGGAGTCAGCGTGCAGGCGTTTCGGCGCCAGGGGCGCCGCTACGGGGCCGGGCTCGTGTGCTCCGAGATGGTCAGCTGCGCGGGGATCGAGCACCGAAACGAGCGGACGCTCGGGTACCTCCGGGTCGCCGCCGACGAGCACCCGCTCGCAATCCAGCTGTTCGGCTCCGAGCCGCGCACGCTCGCGAACGCGGCGAAGATGGTCGAGGCCGTGGGCGCCGACCTCGTCGATCTCAACTTCGGTTGCCCGGTACGCAAGGTGACGCGAACCGGCGCAGGCGCCACGCTTCTCGAGGATCCTGCGCTCGCGTGCCGCATCGTCGAGTCTGTCGCGGACGCCGTCGACCTTCCCGTAACCGTCAAGCTGAGGCGCGGCCTCCGAAACGGCTCGCGAGCGTGCCTCGAGCTCGGGCCAGAGCTCGTCGACGCGGGCGCCGCGTCGCTCACGCTCCACCCGCGTTCTGCCGAGCAGATGTACACGGGGAGCGCGGATCACTCGCTGACGGCCGAGCTCGTCTCGCTGGTCGACGTTCCCGTGGTCGCGTCGGGGGACGTCACGTCTCGCGCAAGGGCCCAGGTCGTGCTCGCGAGCACCGGCGCCGAAGCGGTGATGGTCGGCCGCGGCGCCCAGGGAAATCCGTGGGCGCTCCGGGAGATCGTCGACGGCGATGCAAGCGCACCGTCTCGCGAAGAGGTGGTTGCCGAGCTCGTCCTCTTCGTTCGCGAGGCCGTTCGCGAGCTCGGGGCGAGGCGGGCCTCGGGGTTCCTCAAGAAGTTCTACGGCTGGTATCTCGGCCAAGGCCGCTTCCCGAAGCCGTTCAAGCAGGAGATCCTGCGGCTCGACTCCACCGAAGAGGTCGAGCGCAGGCTCATCGCCGCGGCGCCGGGCGCACTCGAGCTCCTCGAGCGGCTCGAGGAGGAGGTTCCGTCGGGAGACGAGCTGACGCTCGCGCTCCCGATCTCGGTGTACGGCGGCGGCTAGTCCTTCGTCCGTCCTGCGAACGCCGTCGCCAATCCGAGCGCTAAGTAGACGCCGCCCGACACGTAGCGCTGCGCACGCAAGAACCGCTGGGACCGGCGAAGGAGCCCGCCCGCCGTGCCGGCGGCGAGTGCCCAGACCAGGTCGAGCACGAGGGCGATCGCTACGAAGACGAGCCCGAGAAGCGCGATCTGGAGAGCTGGATGGGCGGCGTCGGGGTCGACGAACTGCGGAAGGAATGCGAGGAAGAAGAGGGCGACCTTCGGGTTGAAGGCGTTGACGAGGATGCCCTGCGCGAAGACGCGCCCGAGCCGAATGTCGCTACTGCACGCCGTCTCGACGGTGCTGCGTCCGGAGAGCAAGGTCCAGAGCCCGAGGCCGATGAGATACGCGGCGCCCGCGTACTTGACGACGGAGAAGGCGACGGCCGAGGAGGCGAGCAGGGCCGAGAGCCCGATGGCTGCCGCGGCGACGTGCACGAGAGCGCCGACCTCGATCCCGAGCACCGACGCGATCCCCGCGCGCCTGCCCTGATGCACGCTGCGCGTGACGATGTAGAGAACTGCAGGGCCTGGAACGGCGATGAGCGCCGCCGAGGCGAGAGCAAAGACTGCGAGCGTTCCGGGATCGATCACCGGTTCAGCTCCCAGACGATGCGCAAACCGTCGAGTGTCAGGAACGGATCGACGCTCTCGATCGTGCGCGAGTGCGGAGCCACCAGGTCGGCGAGACCACCCGTAGCGATCGCTCGTGCTTCCGCCTCGAGCTCCTCGCGAATGCGTCCGACGACACCGTCGACCTGCCCTGCGAAGCCGTAGACGAGTCCGGATTGGAGCCCGCCGACCGTCGTCTTCCCGATCACTGTCGCGGGCGCTGAGTAATCGACCTTCACGAGGCGTGCCGCGCGCGCAAAGAGCGCCTCCATCGAAGTCTCGATCCCCGGTGCGAGCACGCCTCCCACGTACTCGCCCTCGGGCGAGACCACGTCGAAGTTGGTCGAAGTTCCGAAATCCACCACGATGACGGGCGCGCCATAGCGCTCCTTCGCGGCGACAGCGTTCACGATGCGGTCCGGCCCCACCTCCCGCGGGTCGTCGTAACGAATCGGAATGCCGGTCTTGACTCCCGGACCGACGACGAGGAGCGGCGCCTCGGCCCATTTTTCCGAAAGCCTCTCCCACTCGCGGATCAGCACCGGAACCGTCGAGGCCAGGCAGATCCCGTCGACCTGGTCGAAGTCGAGCAGGCCCGAGAGCAGGACCCCGAGCTCGTCGGCGGTGGACGAGCGTTCGGTGGCGAGCCGCCAGCTGTCGATCAGCTCGTCGGCGGAGTACAGGCCGAGCGCGGTCTGCGTGTTGCCGACATCGACGGCGAGAAGCACGGGGGCAAGTTACAACCTGTTACTCGACATGCGGCGCTCGCCGCCGATTCGATGCGCAAGACAGTCGGGCCGGAGGGCGATTCACTCGCCCGGGAGGCCAAGAGCGCTACCTGCCGTGCCGCGGCGTCAGGCAGGGGGGCACGTGGGGGGAACCGTAGGTTCCACCTACGGTGGTTCGTCTTCGCCGCGGAACTGCTGGCCGATCCGCTCCGCGAGCGCCTCGGCGGTCAGGCCGGGCTCCTCACCTTCGCCACGCAGCTCCTCGATCGTCACGTCGCCCGACGTGTAGACCTCGGCCCGGGGAATGATTCGAGTCGGGCGGTTCTTGTCCCAGACCCACACGTCCTCCATGCGAACGTGGAAGAACGGGTAGCTGGCCTGCGGTAGCGACTCGACGTCGAGCTGGTTGCAGAGATACGTCGCGTCCTGGGTGAGAACGCAGTAGCGGAAGAGCGCGAAGACGGCCGAGTACTCCCTCTTCAGGGAGATCTCGAGCTCCGCCTCGAACTCGTCGAGCTCGTCGAGGTGCGACATCGCGGCTCAGTGTAGACGTGCGAGCAAGGCCGAAGCCTTCCCGTGGCCGGGAATCTCTAGGTCGGGCTCGAGCTCCGCGAGCGGCTCGAGCGCGAAGCGACGCTCGTGCACGCGCGGGTGAGGAACGCGGAGCCCCGGCTCGTCGACGATCTGGTCCCCGTACACGAGTAGATCGAGGTCGATCGTCCGCGGGCCCCACCGCGTTTCGTCGCGCACGCGCCCGAGCTCGCGCTCGACGCGGAGCAGCGCATCCAGGAGCTCGCGCGCTGACAGGCTCGTCTCGAGGGCCACGGCGCCGTTCAGGAACTCCGGCTGGTCGACCTT
Source organism: uncultured Actinomycetes bacterium (assembly GCA_963758605.1). Classification (GTDB taxonomy): domain Bacteria; phylum Actinomycetota; class Thermoleophilia; order Gaiellales; family Gaiellaceae; genus GMQP-bins7. Next base: position 74,815 of record CAVWWI010000011.1, read on the forward strand.
CCCGACCGGCGCGGTCTCGCGCAATCCGGACACCTCGAGCACCCGGACGCCCGCCTCGGCACCGAGAAGATCCACAGCTCGCAGCAGTGTCACCTCGCGAGGGCCGAGATTCGCCCCCATCCCGACATAAGCCTTGGTCAAGGGAAACGGAGTAGGGGTCTGACTGAAGTCAGGCCCCTACCGTCTCTCTTTCTCAACGATGACCGCCGCGTGGTCCACGGGGGGATCGAGTACGACGTCCGGCTTGCGGACGCGCACGCGCACTCTCTTCACCTGTGGGAAGCGTTCGATGACGCCTTCGGCGGTCGCAGCTGCGAGAGCTTCGAGCAGCAGACGCTCCGGCCCGGCGAACACCTCACGTACGAGTGCGGCCAGTTGCCGGTAGTCGACGGTCTCGTCGATGTCGTCGCTCGAGCCCGCGTTGTCGTTCAGATCCGCCCACAGATCGACGAGAAAGCGCTGGCCGAGCCGTCGCTCTTCCTCGAGGTAGCCGTGATGTCCGAACAGCACGAGGCTCTGCAATTCGATCGTCACGCCATCACCCTTCCCCGTTCGACGGCAGCTGCAACCGCGAGGGCCTCGACGGTCTCTCGGACGTCGTGTGCCCGCACCATCCACGCGCCACGCTCGAACGCAACGACGGCTGCCCCGACCGACGCCGCGGTCGTTCCGTGCGTGGCCTTCGGGTCGCCGAGCACCCTTCCGAGCGTGCTCTTGCGCGAGAGCCCCACGACGACGGGGCGCCCCAGGAGCGCGAACGTGTCGAGCCTGCGCACGAGCTCCAGGTTCTGGTCCGGTGTCTTCCCGAAGCCGATGCCCGGATCGACGCAGATTCTCTCTTCTGCGATCCCGCAGTCGACCGCGAACGCGATGCGCTCGTCGAGAAACGCGAACACTTCGGCCACGACGTCGTCGTACTGAGGCGTCACCTGCATCGTCCGCGGCTCCCCCAACATGTGCATCAGGCAGACATACGCCCCGTACTCCGCGGCGACGGCCGCCATCTCGGAATCTCCGCGCAATGCCGTGATGTCGTTGACGAGGATCGCGCCCCGCTCGAGCGCCTCGCGAGCGACCCGCGCCTTGGCCGTGTCGATCGATACGGGAAGCCCTTCGAGCCCTTCGAGCACCGGGAGGACACGGCGGAGCTCCTCCTCCGCTCCTACGGGCTCCGCTCCCGGCCGGGTCGACTCCCCGCCGACGTCCACGAGCGCAGCACCCTCGGTCAGGAGCCCTCGCGCGTGCGCGATCGCATCAGCCGACGACGAGAAACGGCCGCCGTCCGAGAAACTGTCCGGCGTGACGTTCACGACGCCCATCACCGCCGGACGCGGCCAGCGCTGCTCGATCGGCGGCGTCGCGGAGGGCACGGTTCGGAGCGTAGCGCCGCACGCCGCCGCGAAATGGCGCAGAATCCCACTCCATGACCACAGCACCCACCACTGCAGCTCCCTCCGGCCCGCTCGGGAAGCCACGAGGGATCGGATTCGCGATCTTGATCTTCATCATCACGCTCGGGATCTACTCGCTGTACTGGGTCTTCAAGACGCAGGACGAGGTGAAGGAGCACTCGGGGATCGGCGTCGGCGGCGTGCTCGGCCTCGTCATCTGGATCCTCGTGAATCCGATCAGCTGGTTCCTGATCCCGTCGGAGATCGGGAAGATGCACCAGGCCGACGGCCGGCAGGCGCCGTTCACGGGCTGGACCGGGCTCTGGTTTCTCCTGCCGATCGTGGGAGGGATCGTCTGGTTCGTGAAGATCCAGGGAGCGCTCAACCGCTACTGGGAAAGCAAGGCCGGCGCGGCGCCAGCAACGGTTACCGCGTAGACGGCGAGCGTCATGCGCGGTAGCGCCGCGCGCGTGCTTCTGCCGGGGCTTGCAGTCCTGGGGCTCGTCGGCATCGTCGCCGTCGCGGCCACAGGCTCCACGCGCGCGGGCTCAGACGAGAGGCGACGCCCCCCGGACCTCGTCTTCGACACTTTCTTGAGCTTTTCGCTCGTGCTCCTGATACCCGCAGCCGCGCTCCTGGTGTACGGGCTGATGCAGCGCCGGGCGATCGCCCTCGAGCTGGCGTCCGGGAAGTACCGGCGGGCCGGGGTCTTGTCCATGATCGCGTTCGTCGTGGTGTTCGGCATCGCCTGGAATTTGCTCATGCGTCGCCGCCAGATCGTCTTCGGAGGTCAGCCCGAAGCGCCCGTGGACCTCGATGAGCCTGTCCGGCCGATACCCCCCGAACCCATAAACCGGTACGACCCGGAGTTCGCGTGGATCCCGGTCCTCGTCGTCCTCGTTCTCGTCGCGGTCGGCGTCGGTGCCTACATGGTCGCCGCGCGGCGCCGCAGGCGGGCCTTCCGCCGCGACGGGGTCCGGCTGGCCGAGGATGTCGCGGACACCCTGGACGACAGCCTCGACGACCTCCGCGCCGAGCCTGATCCACGGCGCGCGGTCATCGCGGCCTATGCACGACTCGAGCGCGCGCTCGCTGCATCCGGCGTCGCGCGCTCCAGGCAAGAGACGACAGCGGAGTACGTCACGCGAGCATTGGGCAGGCTCGAGATCGACGACGGTCTCGTTCGGCGGCTCGCCGACCTCTTCACACGAGCTAAGTTCTCGCACCACGTCGTGGACGAGACGATGAAACACGAGGCGATCGGGACCCTCGCCCGGATTCGCGACGAGCTCAGGGCCGCCGCCCGAGCGCGACTCGAGGAGAGCACGAAGCAGCTCGTCGAGCGAGCGGCCACTTCGTGAGACACGATCTCGCCCGCGCAGGCCGGCTGCTGTTCGTCCCGACCCTCGCCGTGCTCGCCGTCGTCGCGCTCGTTCCCGGGCGAACCGAGCTGGCGATCCGCGTGTACGCGCTCGTGATCTGCGGGGCCGCGCTTGCCGTGATGGTCTCCGCGCTGCGGCGCTCCTACCCGAAGGAGACCCCGCTTCGCGCCCGCAAGCCGAAAGGCGGCCCCGCTTCACGCGGGACTCCGCAAACGCTTGCGCGGTTGGAACAGGAGGTCGCGCTCGGTGCGGCCGGCGCCTTCGACCTCCATCACTACCTGCGTCCCCGACTGCGGGTCATCGCCGCCGAGCTCCTGTCTGCACGGCGTCGTGTCTCGCTCGATGAGGACCCGCGGGAAGTGCGCGGCCTGCTCGGCGAGGATGCCTGGGAGCTCGTCCGCAGCGATCGCCCGCGACCCGCAGATCGCCTCGCAAGCGGTGCATCCCCGGAGGTCCTGCACCGCGTCGTCGAGGCTCTGGAGCGGCTCTAAGCGGTGACGATGGAGCTCGAACGAGTGCATGAGCTCTCCGGGGCAATCCTCGACGAGGTCGAGCGAGCCGTCGTGGGAAAGCGCGAGCCGTTAGAGCTCGTCCTGGTCGGCTTCCTCGCCGACGGCCACGTGCTCCTCGAGGACTACCCGGGACTTGCGAAGACCCTCGCCGCCCGCTCGTTCGCCCAGGCGCTGAGCATGCGCTTCACCCGCATCCAGTTCACCCCGGACTTGATGCCGTCCGACGTCACGGGCTCCTCGATCTGGAATCAACGCGACGCGGACTTCGAGTTTCGGCCTGGCCCGATCTTCGCCAACCTCCTCCTCGCCGACGAGATCAACCGTGCTCCGCCGAAGACGCAGGCGGCGCTCCTCGAGGCGATGCAGGAGCGTCAAGTGACGATCGAGGGGGAGACGCGCCGGCTGGAGCCGCCGTTCCTCGTGATCGCCACCCAGAACCCGATCGAGTACGAGGGGACCTATCCACTTCCCGAAGCACAGCTCGACCGTTTCCTCCTGCGCGCGGCGTTCGGCTACCCGGCTCGAGAGGACGAGCTCGACGTCCTCGGGCGCCGGATCGAGCGGCAGGCGGACGAGATCGAGCTCCGTCCGGTCGTCGACCGGGAGACACTGCTCGAGATGCAACGCGCGCTCGAGTCCGTGTACGTCGCCGAGAGCGTGCGTGGCTATTGCGTCGATCTCGTCGAGGCGACGAGGCGGTCCGAGAGCACCGCCGTCGGCGCCAGCCCGCGAGGGAGCCTGGCACTGCTCAAACTGGCCCGCTGCAAGGCAGCGCTCGGAGGACGCGACTTCGTGCTGCCCGACGACGTGAAGGCCGTCGCCGTCGCCGCACTCGCCCACCGTCTCGTCCTTCGCCCAGAGCTGTGGGTGCAACGAATCTCGGCCGAGGACGTCGTCCGCGATGTGCTCGCTCGCGTGCCGACTCCGCCGGCTGAGGATCTCTCGGGCGCTCGGTGACCCGGCGGGCGAGTCCGCGGCTCGAGGCGTACGCGGTCCTGGCGGCGATCGGCCTCGTCGCGTCACTGGTGTTGCGCCGCCCGGAGCTCGCGGCTGCGGCAGCACCCTTCGCGCTCCTGCTCACGGTCGGCACGCAGCTCGCGCGCGGGCCGAAGCTCGACGTCGAGTTCGCAGTCGCGGACGAGCGGACGCTCGAGGGCGCCGACGTCGACGCCGAGATCGTCGTACGGTCAGACGTCCCGATCGACCGCCTCGAGCTCTTGCTCGACCTGCCGCCGGGGGTGACGACCGAGGGAAGCGACGCGTTCGCGGTTCGCCTCCGCGGAGGGGAGGAGCGGAGGATTCCGCTTCAGCTCCGCTGCGCGCGCTGGGGGCTGTACGAGGCCGGCTCGATCGAGGTTCGCGCCCGCGACCCGCTTCGGCTCGTCGTCTGGGAGGAGCGGGTCGAACGCGTGCGTCAGCTGAAGGCGTACCCCCGCCCGGAGACGCTGAGCCGCGTCCTCGCAGCAGTCGACACGCAGGCGTTCACCGGAAGCGAGGTCGCTCGCGCGAAAGGCGACGGCATCGAGTACGCGGATCTCCGCGACTACGTTCCGGGCGACCGCTTGCGCTCGATCAACTGGCGCGCGTCGGCCCGACGCGAGGGCCTGGTCGTGAACGAGCGCCACCCGGAGCGCAACACGGACGTCGTCCTCTTCGTCGACAGCTTCGGGGACATTCGGGGCGAGGACCGCAGCACCCTCGACGACGCCGTCCGCGCGGCCGCCACCATCGCGACGCGCTACCTCGAGCGGAGGGACCGCGTCGGCCTGGTGTCGTTCGGCGGGGTTCTACGATGGCTTCGACCCGGGCTCGGACCGTCCCAGCGTCTCCGGCTGATCGAGACGTTGCTCGAGACCGGCGTGACGCCCACCTACATCTGGCGAGACGTCAATCTGATCCCCGCCCGGATTCTCCCGCCCAAGGCGCTCGTCGTGGCGTTGACGCCTCTGGTCGATCCGCGGTTCGTCACCGCGCTCGAGAACCTGCGCGCTCGCGGCTTCGATCTCGTGGTTGTGGAGATCGACCCGATCAACCTCGTGGCCCGAGGGAGGAACGTGCTCGAGGGCATCGCCTACCGGCTGTGGGTGCTCGATCGCGACCTGCTCCGCGCCCGTCTCGAGCGTCTCGGCATCGGCATCGCGCGCTGGGGAGAAGACATCGCGCTCGAGTCCGCGCTCGAGGAGGTGAGGACATACAGGCGCTACGCGAGAGTCGCACGCGTCTAGCCGCCGGTGCGGGATCCGTCGCCTGCGCGACCGCGCTCGCGGCGTTCCCGCTCGCGCGCGCCGAGGACGATGCCCTGGTCGAGGCCGGGCTCCGTGTAGCCGTTCTCGCACTTCTGGCGCTCGTTGCCTCGCTGGCGCTCGGCTGGCCGGTGTTGCTTCCGGCAGCGCTCTTCCTGCTCGGAGGCCTGTATGCGGCCCAGCTCGCGGTGGACGACGCGAGGCTCGACGGTGCCGCGCCTCTCGTCGCCGCCGGACTGCTCGCGACCGCCGAGCTCGGCTACTGGTCCCTCGAGGAGCGCGAGCAGGCGAGAACCGACCCGGGCGAGTCGGTTCGCCGAGTCGGCTTCGTCGCCGTGCTCGCCCTGGGAGCCCTGCTCGTGTCCGGCATGCTCCTGGCATTCGTCGACGTCGTTCGCGCCGGAGGCCTCGCCGTCGACCTCGTCGGAGCCACGGCGGCCGCTCTCGTGCTGACGGTCGTCATCGTCGTCCAGCGCACGGGGCGCCCGTCCGGCTGAGCGACTATCCCCCGACCGGGTGATGCCGAGCGGGCCTCTCGCACCGATCTACGCGACTGTGAGCCGTCGCCGCCTGGTAAGTGTTCTCTGCATCGCCGCTGCACTCTGTGCGGCGGGCGCGACGGCGGCACCGGAGCGAGCCGAGCACCACGCCGGAATCGCACGGCACCTCGTCGAGAGCATCAACGCCGTTCGCGCCGAGCACGGGCTGGCCGCGGTTCAACCCGCACCGTCCCTCAGGCTGGCGGCGCTCGCACACACGCGGGTCCAGGTCGAGCGCGGCGCCTTCACGCATGACTCCCCGGACGGCTCGTCGTTCTCGGATCGAATCAAGCGCTTCTACGGCCAGCGTGGCTTCTCGCGCTGGAGTGTGGGAGAGAATCTCCTCTACGGCCCCGTCTCGATGAGCCCCGACGACGCGCTCCGTGTTTGGCTCGAGTCCCCGGCGCACCGCAAGATCTTGCTCGAGCCGAGCTGGCGTGACATCGGCATCGTCGCCCTGGCCGTGCAGCAGGCGCCGGGCGAGTTCGGCGGCCACGACGTCGTCGTGATCACCTCCGACTTCGGCATCCGCAGCCGGTAGAGCTCTCGCGGGGCGGTAGGCCGAGGCGAGACGATCTCTCGGCAGCTGCCGGGTGAGCACGTCGACGGGACGGTCCTCCGCTCGCGATCGTGCGTGACCACGCGATCGTGCCCGCCGTCGTCGGCGTGTCCTCGCCTTCTGGCCGCTCTAGCAGTAGCGAAACTACGAGGGTGCGCCCTCGGGGGGCGGCGGCTGCATCGCGGTTCCGGGGATCGGGCGCGGCTGCGGCTTCAGCTTCGGCTTCTTGTCCGCCTCGGGCTCGAGCTCGGGAGCCTCGGCGACCTCCTCAGGGAACACCGACTCCTCCGCCTCGCCGGCGAGCAGGCGCTCGAACTGGTCCTTGTCGATCGTCTCGCGCTCGATCAGGATCGCCGCCAGGCGGTGCAGCTCCTCCATGTGCGCGCGGAGAACTCCCTGCGCCGAGGCATGGCCCTCCTCGATCACGCGCCGGATCTCGTCGTCGATGTCCTTCGCCAGCTCCTCGGAGTAGTCGGGCTCCGAGCCCATGTCGCGGCCGAGGAACGGGAGGTCGTGATTGCGGCCGAGAACGCGCGGGCCGAGCTTCTCCGACATCCCGAAGCGCATGATCATCTGCTTCGAGGTCGCGGTAACCCGTTCGAGATCGTTCGCCGCGCCCGTCGTCACCTCGTGGAACACGAGCTCCTCCGCGGCACGACCGCCGAGCGTCATCGCGAGCTCGTCCATCAGCGCCGAGCGCGTCGTCAGGTAGCGATCCTCGGTCGGGAGCGAGATCGTGAGCCCGAGCGCCTGACCGCGCGACACGATGGTGATCTTGTGCACCGGGTTCGTGTGCTCGAGGTAGTGCCCCACGAGCGCGTGCCCCATCTCGTGGTACGCGGTGATCTTCCGCTCCTTCTCCGAGAGCAGGCGCGCCTTCTTCTCGGGGCCGGCGATCACGCGCATGATCCCTTCCTCGAGCTCGTCCTGCTCGATCATCTTCTTCCCGCGGCGCGCCGCCAACAGCGCGGCCTCGTTGATCAAGTTGGAGAGATCCGCGCCGGTGAACCCTGGCGTTCCGGCAGCGAGCGTGTCGAGGTCGATCTCGCGCGCGATCGGCTTCCCGCGCGCGTGCACCTCGAGGATCTTCCGGCGGCCGAGCCGGTCGGGGCGGTCGACGACGATCTGGCGGTCGAAGCGACCGGGGCGCAGCAGCGCCGGATCGAGGATGTCAGGACGGTTCGTCGCTGCGATGAGGATGATGTTGTCCTTCATCTCGAAGCCGTCCATCTCGACCAGAAGCTGGTTCAGCGTCTGCTCCCGCTCGTCGTGACCTCCGCCGAGACCCGCGCCGCGGTGACGGCCGACGGCGTCGATCTCGTCCATGAAGATGATGCAAGGAGAGGCCTGCTTTGCCTGCTCGAAGAGGTCACGGACGCGCGAGGCGCCGACGCCCACGAACATCTCGACGAAGTCGGAGCCCGAGATCGAGAAGAACGGGACGCCGGCCTCGCCGGCGACGGCGCGTGCGAGCAGCGTCTTTCCCGTCCCGGGCGGCCCGTAGAGGAGCACGCCCTTCGGGATGCGGGCGCCGAGTGCCTGGAACTTCTTCGGGTTCTCGAGGAACTCCTTGATCTCGTGCAGCTCCTCGACGGCTTCGTCGGCCCCGGCAACGTCCTTGAACGTGACCTTGGGCGAGTCGGGCGACATGCGTTTTGCCCGACTCTTCCCGAAGCTCATCACCTTCGAGCCGCCGCCCTGCACCTGGTTCATCAAGAAGATCCAGAACGCGATCAGGATCACGAACGGGAGGACGCTGATGATGAGCGACCACCACGGCGACGACCCGGTTCCCTTCGAGTCGAACTTCACGTTCTCGTCCTCGAGCAGGTTCTGGAACTGCGTCGCGGACTGCGGCGTCGGGTAATTGACCTTCGCCTTCTCCCCGTTGACGAGCGTCAGGGCGAGCGCTTGCCGACGTGGGTCGAAAACGACCTCGTTGACGTTCCCGTTCTTGACTTCCGAGATCGCCTGCGAGTAGGTCAGCTTGCGCTGCTCAGAGCGCCCCGGCAGCAACGTCTGACTCGCCAGATAGACGAGCACGACGATGATGACGAGCGGAAAGAGCGCGCTTCTGAAGAACCGGTTCACGTCAGTCTCGGGAGGGTAGCACTGTGGTTCTTCGGCACCAGGGCCGCCGACCCTCGACCCTCGTTACGGTCTCTTTGTCCGCTATGTGGCGTTCGGCACGAGGTCTGGATGCAGAACCGCGACGTACGGGAGGTTTCTATAGCGCTCCGCGAAGTCGAGCCCGTAGCCGATCACGAAGCGGTTCGGGATCTCGAAGCCGACGTAGCGCACCGGGACGTCGATCTCCCTGCGGTCCGGCTTGGTGAGAAGCGTGACCACGTCGAGGGAAGCGGGCTTGCGCGCACCCAGGTTTCGCATCAGGTACGAGAGCGTGAGGCCCGAGTCGATGATGTCTTCGACAACGAGCACGTTCCTGCCGGCGACGTTGATGTCGAGGTCCTTGAGGATCCGGACGACGCCCGACGAGTCGGTCGCCGCGCCGTAGCTCGAGATCGCCATGAAGTCGATCTCGCACGGCACGGTCAGCTCGCGCATGAGATCGGCCATGAAGAAGACCGCGCCCTTGAGCACGCCGACGAGGAGGAGATCACGTCCCGCGTAGTCGGCCGAGATCTCGGCCCCCAGCTCGACGATGCGCTGCTGGAGCGAGCTCTCTTCGATGAGGACTTCTCCGACTCCGTGCTCGAGCTCCGCCTGCGTCATGGTGCTCCATCTTTCCATGCCCGGACCGTCCCTTCCCAGCCAGGCGCCTCCGCGATCCCCGGAATCGAGACGACGTCGTCTCCGGAGACCACGAGCGGCCAGGCGTCGCGCTCGCGCTTCGGCACCTTCGCGTCCACGAACAGATCCTGCACCTTCTTCCGACGCCCCGCGAGCCGGTCGCCGGGGCGGCGCGTGCGAACGACGAGACCCGGCACAGCGCTCTCGAGGCGCCAGGGGCCGAAGGAGACGGCTCCTTCGAGGCGGACGGTGTCGTACTCGCGCACCGCGCGCAGGCCGGCACCGAGGTCAACGGACTTCGTTCCCGCAGTCGACGCGAGCAGCTCCGCGAGCGTCCGCTCGAGCCCTCGTGGAAGCCGGGCGGGCTCGTCCGCGAGCGCCAGCAGGTTCCGGTCGGCCCCCGGATGAAGACGCCGGAGCAGCGGGAGGATCTCCTCACGGATCAACCCGCGCTTGGTGTCCCGATTGGACGAGTCGACGCGAAACGCGAGGCCGTGCTCGCGACAGTAGGCCTCCGTCTCTTCTCGCCAAATCTCGAGCAGCGGTCGTACGACCCCGTCCTCGCGGGCGGCCTTGATTCCCTTGACGTTTCCGGAGGAGACGAGCCGGTAGACGCACGGTTTCCACTTGATCCGACGCCGTATGCCCGGTGGCCCGCAACCCTCGCCCCTCGGTGAGGCGATAGCGCACGTCTCGGAGCTCCGCCTCACTCAGGCCTTGTGGCTCTGAGCCACTCGGGGTGAGGATCTCCGCGCCCAGCACGTCTCTGCAGAAGCGCGCGTCCTCGTCCGACTCCTCGCCCCGCAGGCCGTGGTTCACGTGGACGGCGGACACGCGGTACGTGAGCGCGCGGAGAACGTGCCAGAGACACGTCGAATCCGCGCCGCCGGAGACGAGACAGCACACCTCACCGCCGCGCGCGATGAGGTCGCGCGCGCGGATGAAGCGCTCGACGCGCTCGGGAAGAGCTCCGGACATGCGGCCATTGTGCCGTTCTACGGATGCGTCGAGACGTTTCGAAAGCGTGGATCGAGGCTCCAGTCCTCGAGCAGCGCGGCCGCGGCCTCGAGCTCCTCGGCAGAGAGACGGTACGGCCGCGCGTGCTCGACCGGTTCCTGCATGAGCGCGGCCGGAACGAGGCCGCTCACCGCGTCGACGACGTACCGAACCGCGAGCGCGTGGCCGACGACGAGGGCGCTCGCCTCCGGCCGTGCAAGCAGGAGCCGCAGGCCGGCGGCGTAGCGAGCTGCTCCATGCGCCCTGCTCTCGCCCCCACCCGGCGCGGCCAGCCCTGGCGCCTCGGTGCCCGCCCATTCGCGGTATGCGGAGAGGAGTCCGCCGTCGAAGCTCCCGAAGTGGATCTCGTTCAGCTCCGAGACGACGATGCGCGGCACGTCCCGCCCGTCGAGCGCGAGCTCGAGCGTCTCCTGAGTTCGCCGGAGCTCCGTCGCGACACCGAGCTCGATCTCCTCGCCCGCCAGGAGCTCCCCGAGCCGTCGCGCCTGTTCGATGCCGAGCTGCGTGAGCCCCTCGCCGGGCGCCGCGTACGACGCGAGCCCCGCGTCGTTGGAGGCCGAAAGCGCATGCCGGGCGAGGAAGATCAGCTCCATTGTCGCGCTAGAGAAGCACCGAGCGGTAGTCGAGCACGTGTTGCATGCCGATCGTCTCGTAGAGACGGATCGCCGGATGGTTCTCGGAGCGGACGAAGAGGCAGACGGCGGGCACGCGCCCTAGCAGCCGGCGACACAGATCGGCGAGGCCACGCGCACCGTGCCCTTGCCGCCGTGCAGCGGGATCGACCCACACCTGCTGGAGCTGCACCGCCGAGGGCGTCCAGGCCGACGCCTCGGCCTTGAAGAGGATGACCCCGTCCTCGGCCCAGAGCCACGAGCGCCCTTCCTCGATCTGGGTGCGGGTGCGCCACCTGAAGCCTTCGGGATCGCGACGAAGCGGGTCGATCCCGATCTCCTGCTCATGTGCAGCCGCGCACGCCGGCACGAGGAGCTCGAGGTCGTCGGATGTCGCTGCGCGCAACGCGGTCCCGCTGTCGGCCGGGGGGTCGCGGAGGACGAACACCGGCTGCCCTGGACGATCTTCACGCGGCCGAGGCAGGCGGGCACGGGCGCGTTCCCAGAGCTCCGAGACCGCGGCCGATTCGCCGATCAGCATCCGCGGCGAGGCACGCACCACCTCCCGGGCGAACGCGCCGCAGCCATGTCCGGAGGGCACAGCGTTGACGCCGACGTGGCAGAGCGCCTGCAGCTCCCGGCCCTCGGCGAGCCCGACGAACCGCCCCAGGCTGCGTCTCGCGACATCCTCGAGGAAGACCCGTTCGACGGGATCCTCCGCGCAGAAGCGCAGGATCTGGTCGTGTGACGGGTTGACGACGCGCGCGGGCACCGCTGGAACTCTAGGGCGCTTGTCCATACGTCCTTCAGCCGAGAATCCATAGGCTTCCGCCGTGCCGATCCACCTGCGCGCGAATCCGGGCGACTACGCGAAGGCCTGCCTCCTCCCAGGCGACCCCCTGCGCGCGAAGTACATCGCCGAGACGTTCCTCACCGACGTCGTCCAGGTGAACGGCGAGCGGGGCCTCCTCGGGTTCACGGGAAGCTGGGAGGGCAAGGCGGTGTCGGTCCAGGGAACCGGGATGGGCTGTCCGAGTGCGACGATCGTCTTCGAGGAGCTCGTCCAGCTCGGGGTCGAGCGCCTGCTTCGCGTCGGGACCTGCGGCGGGCTCCAACCCGAGCATGCGCTCGGAGACCTGATCGTCGCGCTCTCCGCGGTGCCCGCAGATGCGACGGCGACGCATCTCGTCCTCGGCGAGCCTCACTGCCCGACGGCGAGCTGGGAGCTCATCCACGAGGCGGTTCACGTCGCGAAGACCGCCAAGATCCCCCTGCGGGTCGGTCCGGTTGCGTCGAGCGATCTCTTCTACAACCCCGACGACGGCCAGTACGAGCGCTGGTCGAAGCGGGGGATCCTCGGCGTCGAGATGGAAGCTGCCGCGCTGTTCACCCTCGGTGCTCTCAGAGGTGTCCACGCAGGCTGCCTCCTGACCGTCAGCGACATCGTCGTCGAGGGCGAGTTCGTCCGCATCTCCGACGAGGACCTGCGCGCTGCCGTCGATCGCATGACCCGGATCGCACTCGAGACTGCCACGGCCGCACACGGCCACCGTCATTAGCGCGCGAACCGTCTTCCTCGTCAACCCCGCGTCGGCCGGGGGCTCGACGGGCCGCCGCTGGCCGGAGATCTCGCATCGCGCCGCAGCGCTCGGCTTGACCGGCGACGCACTCATCTCCGAGGAGCCGGGACATCTCGCCGGGCTCGCGGAAGACGCCGTACGCCGAGGAGCGCAACAGCTCGTGGTCGTCGGCGGCGACGGCTCGGTCAACGAGGTCGTGAACGGCGTCACGGGCTCGAACGAGGTCGAGATCGCGGTTGTCCCGCGGGGGACCGGCTGGGACTTCGCCCGTACGTTCGGAATCCCCCGCGACCTCGACGCGGCCGTGCGGACAGCGCTCACCGGTGACGTGCGCACGATCGATCTTGGGCTCGCCTCCTTCCGAACCTGGGCCGGAGCCGAGGGCCGCGCGCACTTCGCGAACGTGGCGAGCGCGGGAATCAGCGGTGCCATCGCGCAACGCGCGAACGACAGCTCGAAGGCCCTCGGTGGCAAGATCTCCTACTACTGGGCGACCCTCAGCGTCTTCGCACGCTGGCAAACCGGCGAGATGCGGGTGTCCGTCGACGACGAGATCCGCGGCGGGAAGATGATCGACGCGCTCGTCGCGAACGGCCGGTATCTCGGCGGAGGGATGATGATGCTGCCGCAGGCCGAGCCGGACGACGGGCTCTTCGACGTTCTCCTGATCGGCGACGTGACGAAGCGTGACCTCATGTTCACGCTGCCGAAGAGCTACAAGGGCAAGCACCTTCCGCACCCGCGCCTCGAGGTTCTCCGCGGGCGTGTCGTCACCGTCGACGCGGACGAGCCGCTCCCGATCGAGATCGATGGCGAGCAGCCCGGGACGACGCCCGCGCGATTCGAGATCGTGCCGCAGGCGCTGAGGGTTCGCGTCCCGGGCTAGGAGGGCTCGCGCGGAGTCGCACTCCGCGTCGGCGTCTTCTTCAGGCTGGCGAGCTCCCGCTCGAGCTTCGTGATCCGCGCCTCGAGCTCGTCGATCCCGCGTACCTTCTTCGCGAGGTCGTCCACTCGGGTACGAAGGTCGTTGATCGCGTTCGCTGCGCGCTGTCCGCCCGGAAGCTCGGTGAGCTTCTGGAGCGCCTCCTCGCCCGCGTCCGCGAGCCTGGAGATGAAGTCCTTGTCCCCGCTCGAGGCCGAGGCGGCTTTCTTCTTCGTCGTGGTCGGTGGCATGCCGTAGTCATAGCACCTACGGGCGGGAAAGCACATCGGACCGGCCTTGACACGACTGGCACGTCGACAGCGGTTCACCAGTCGCTTCGCGACGATGCTCGGCTAACCGAGCACGGCGACGACCTCGGCGAGCGTCTCGCCCGCGCCCGCGTCGATCTTCAAGATCGCTCGGTCGTCGAGCGCCGTCGCGCCCCGATTGACGATTGCGAGGGAGCGTGCTGCGAGTGGAAGCCCCGCCACGGGCCACACCTCGAGGGTGGAGCCGACGACGACCATGAGCGCGGCAGAGCGAGCGAGGTCGGTCGCACGCTCGACGGCGCCGACCGGCAGTAGCTCGCCGAAGAGCGTGACGCCCGGCTTCAGGATCTCACCGCAGTGGACGCAGAGCGGAGCCCTGTGTTCCTCGAGTTGTTCGAGAACGCCTTCGATTCCCTCGGCCCAGAGGCAGTTCGGACACGTTGCCGAGCAGATCGACCCGTGCATCTCGACCACCTCCCTGCTTCCTGCCCGGCGGTGCAGCGTGTCGATGTTCTGCGTGACGACCGCATCCACGAGCCCCCGCCGCTCGAGCTCGGCGAGCGCGACGTGTCCCGTGTTCGGCTCCGCGGCGAGGAGGGAGTGGATTCGCGTGCGATAGAAGCTCCACACTCGCTCGGGATCTCGTCTGAAGGCCTGGATCGACGCGACCTCCAGCGGATCGACCTCGGCCCAGATCCCCGTGGGCGAGCGGAAGTCCGGGATCCCACTCTCCGTCGAGATGCCCGCGCCGGTCAGCACGACGCACGGCTGCCGCTCACGGAGGAGTGCGGCTAGGCCTGCGGCGGACACCTGTCGATCTTAGGCTTGCCCCCGTGGACGAGTTCCCGTTCTCGACCGACGTCAGAGTGCGCTTCGCCGAGACCGACGCACAGGGCATCGCGCACCATGCGTCGTTCGTCGTCTGGCTCGAAGTCGCCCGCGTGGCACATCTCGCCCGGTACGCCGGCGGATACCAGGCGATTCGCGAACGAGGGGTGGAGGCGCTGACCACCGAGGTTCACGTTCGCTACCACCGGGCTACGTACTTCGATGAGTGCCTGACGGTCTGGGTTCGCTGCGGCGACATCCGCGGATCACGCTTTCGCTACGAGTACCGCATCACGCGCGGGGACGAGCTCGTGGCGGACGGCTACACGCAGCATGCGACGGTCGATCGCGAGACCTACCGGCCGACCCGCGTGCCGGCCTGGCTCGCCGAGGCGGTTACGGTCGGGTCGCCGGCGGGATAGGCGTTTTCACGGGAGGCTGCTCGCCGGTCGGCGGCTTCGGGACCTTCGGCTTGGGCTTCGCGCCGACCCGCACGATGCGGGTCTCGCCCTTGTACGACGTGTTCCACGTCTCCTCGCTGATCAACGTGCCGTCCTCGGCGTACACCGTCCGAGACACGGAGGTCCTGCTGGGCGTGCTGCCCTCCTCCTCGACGACCTCTCGACCGATCGGGAGCGCCTTGTCCTTGACGCGCTTGACCGGAATCGAGCCCGTGATCTCCATCGTGCCCTCGGAGCTCTCGACGCGCCGGCGTTCACCGCCGTAGATCGAGACGGTGATGCCGTCCGACTCGGCGAAGCCCTTCACGAGCACCCACTGATCCGTGTCGTTCACGAACCTGAGATCGAGTGACGGCCAGTAGACGGTCGCGTCCCGGCCGAGCTGGTAGCGGCTGATGTACAGGGAGTGCGGATTGCGCTCCGTGATCCTCAGTCCTGCCTCCCACGCGGCGTTGAACACCGTCGTCGCGACCTGGGAGGTCCCACCCCCGACCTCCTCCTCGTACCTCGTCCCGATGATCACGGGCGCCGAGCGAAAGCCGCGCTCCTCCGTGCGCTCGCCGAGTGTGTCGTTGAGCGAGAAGGTCGCGCCGGGTGCGACGAGCGTGTCGTCGAGAAGCGTGACGCCGAGGCGGAGGTTCGTGATTCGATCCCAGGTACCGGCGTTGTAGGTCTTGTAGCTCGCCATGCGCGTGTCGATACCCATCGCCAGCGCCTCCTGCGTCGTGCGCTCGGGGAGCGCGCGCACGATCGCGACGCTCGCCACACGGTTCGACCGCGACGTCGCCGCGCGGAGCAGTGCGCGGGAGGTACGCGGCACGTCGAGCCGGGTCCCCGATCGCGCAGGGACGATCTGAACGGTGTCACCCGACACTGCAAAGCGCGCATCGGCGGGCGGCCTGCCCACACGCTGCGCTAGTGCCCGAAAGTAGGCCGCAGCTCCCGGGCCTGCGATCGCGAGCCGCGAGCGGCCGTCGCTCGGCAACGCGAGGAGCGCCGCGATGCGCCAGCGTGGGACCTGGAAACTCCGCGCCTGCCCGCGTAACACGACGGGGGCCGAAAGAGCTACGCGCGCTCGCCGCGCCGCACCTGACAGCTCGTGGCGGGTCACCCGCGGGGTCGCGACCACGACCGGAAGGGGAGTTTGGCCATCGAGGCGGTCCAATGAGCCGAGGGCCCGCACCACCGTCCGCGCAGTCGCATCTCGCGACAGTTGGACGCCGGCTTGCTCGTGCACGACCTCGATCCGCATCCCGTGCCGAACGAGCGCGGCGTTGTCCGCCGGACGGTCGACTCGCTCCGCCATCCGATCGAGCGCGAACTCGAGCGCGGCGTTGGAAACCGCAAGACGAGGAAGGATCTCGGCGCCGAAGAAGCGCGTGTGAAGCCGGCGGAAGCCTCGGATCGGCCCGAAGCCGTCGCCCGCCCTGTCGGCAGCACGCACCGCGCCGCGCCAGTCGGGATCCACGCCGAGCTGGTTCGCGGCGAAGGTGAACGTCTCGTCGCCCGCACTGAACTCGACCGGATCGTCAGCGACCACGGAGAACCGCTGTTCGAGCTCGGCGACGGCCTGGCGCTGGGTGAGGCCCCCGACGCCGACACCCGCAATCTGCGTACCCTCGGCAAGCTGCTCGCGTGACCCGGCGAACGCGAGCCCGAGCAGGAGTCCGACCAGCATGAACACCCCTGCAACGACGGCGAGGGTGACGAGCGCCGACCGGCTTCGGCCCTGTCGGCGCGCCCGAGGCAGAAAGATGGGCGAGTCGGAGCGCACCGGACCGGGGATTCTACCCGCGCTCGCGCAGCCGTTAGGCGCCCGTTCCCACGCTCTTTCGTACGCACGCTTGTTACCGATTCGTTGCCGATAGTGTCAACATCGGTACGCACTTCCCGAGTAGAATTCGCGGTGGGTGGTGGGTTGGGGTGCCCCGAGAGACGGCGTGCGTCTCAGAACACGAACAGCTCGATCCCGCCCGAGACGTACAGCCCGACGCCCGTGATGTAGGCGGCGAGGTCCGAGCACAGGAACGCGATCGCGTTCGCGATGTCCTGCGGCTCGCCGGGGCGCTTGAAGACCGTCCGCGCCGCGATCCGCTCGTTCATCACCGAGCTCGCCATGTGGAACGCCTCGGTCCCGATGATCCCCGGAACGATCGCGTTGCACGTGATCCCATGCCGGCCGCCCTCCATCGCCAGCGTTCGCGTCAGTCCGAGGATCCCGGCTTTCGTCGTCGAGTAGCTCGCCTGGCCGAATCCTCCGAGCGTGCCCGCGACGGAAGCCATGTTGACGATCCGCCCCCAGCCGCGCTCCTTCATATGCGGCCACGCCGCCTGCGCGCAGTTGAACCCGCCCGTCAGGTTCACGCGGAGATCGCGCTCCCAGAGGTCGGGGCTCTGGTCGTGGAACTGTCCGACGTGATCGAGCGTGCCGGCGTTGTTGACCAGGATGTCGAGCGACCCGAGCTCCTCGACCGTCCTCGCCACGGTGGCGGCGACCTGCTCTCGGTCGGTGACGTCACACTTGAGCGCGAGCGCGCGACGCCCCATGGCGCGGATCTCGTCCGCCGTCGACTCCG
Organism: uncultured Actinomycetes bacterium; assembly: GCA_963758605.1. Lineage (GTDB taxonomy): Bacteria > Actinomycetota > Thermoleophilia > Gaiellales > Gaiellaceae > GMQP-bins7. The sequence goes on from CAVWWI010000011.1 coordinate 92,456, forward strand.
TGTACACCATCCCCTGCGCGCGCGCTGCCGTCGCAAGAGATCCCCAGCTGTCTGTCTCCTCCGAGACCTCGGATTCGAGGAGGATGTCCGCGATCGCTACGTCCGCCCCTGCACGTGCAAGTGTGAGTGCGTCCGCACGACCGAGCCCGCGCGAGCCGCCGGTGACGAGCACGACGCGGCCCGAAAGGTCGATCTCGAGCGCCACCGCGCGATCCTACGCTGCTAGAACCGTACGTGTGCAGCGGATGGATGTGGCCGAGCGACGGGCGCGGCTCGTTCAGCGGCACCGGCTGAGCCCGCAAAGCCGCGCGAAGGATCCGCTCGAGGCAACGCGTTCGGTCGTCGTGCTGCACTCGACCGATGCGGCCACGGTCTTTCTGTCCGTGCACGCCCGGACGTCGAACGTCCTCCCCGCCGACATCGAGCATGAGCTCTACGAGACGCGCTCGCTCGTGCGAATCCTCGGGATGCGGCGCACGCTCTTCGTCGTGCCCCGCGAGCTCGTTCCGGTCGTGTACGCGGCCTGCACGCGTACGATCGCTGCTCGCGAGCGTCGCCGGCTGGAGAAGATGATCGTGGACAGCGGCATCTCGGCGCGGCCGGCAGCGTGGCTCACGCGGGCGTCGACAGCCGCTCTGCGAGCCGTCGAGGCCCGAGGCGAAGCATTCACGTCCGACATCACGAAGGACGTCCCGATGCTCGCAAGACGCCTTCGGTTCGGCGTGGGGTCGAGGTTCGAAGCCACGCAGAGCGTCGGTTCGCGCGTCCTCCCGCAGCTGGCGATGGAGCGCCGGCTCGTCCGCGGCCGTCCCCGCGGCACCTGGGTCAACGGCCAGTACCGGTGGGTGCCGATGGAGAGTTGGCTGAACGACGGAGTACCGGAGATGGAGACCGCTGATGCGCAGGCGGAGCTTCTGCGGCTCTGGCTCGCGGCGTTCGGGCCGGCGACCGAGACCGACATTCGCTGGTGGGCGGGCTGGACGGCACGCGACGCGCGCGCCGCTTTCGCCGTGGTGCCGCACGTCGTCGTCGATCTCGACGGCGCACGGGGATTCGTGCTCGCCGACGATCTCGAGCCCGTCGAGCAACCGGAGCCCGCTGCCGCCCTCCTCCCCACGCTCGACCCGACGACCATGGGCTGGAAGGAGCGCGACTGGTACCTCGGCCCCTACGCTCCGGTTCTCTTCGACTCGAACGGCAACGCCGGGCCAACGGTGTGGTGGGACGGCAGGGTCGTCGGCGGCTGGTCGCAGCGGCGAGACGGGGAGATCGTGTTCCGGCTTCTCGAGGACGTCGGCCGGGACGCTCTGCAGGCGGTCGAGACCGAGGCCGCGCGCGTTGAGGAGTGGCTCGGCGACAAGCGCTTCTCGCCCGGCTTCCTCCCGCCGTTCCAGCGCGAGCTTGACGGTCGGCTGAGGGCGAGGCGAGCCTCGCCCCTACGCTACGACTCGTCGCGCGGAAGGAAGATCTCCTTGGCGATGACGAGCCGCTGGATCTGCGAGGTTCCCTCGTAGATCTGGAAGAGCTTCGCGTCGCGCATCAGCTTCTCGACCGGATACTCCTTCATGTACCCGTAGCCGCCGAAGACCTGGACCGCGTCGGTCGTCACCTTCATCGCCGTATCCGCGGCGAAGCGCTTCGCGAACGACGACTCGAGGGTGGCGCGCTTGCCCTGGTCGTGGAGCCACGCGGACTGCCACACGAGCAGCCGCGCCGCCTCGATCTCGGTCGCCATGTCCGCGATGAGGAAATTGACTCCCTGGTGCATCGCGATCGGGACGTCGAAGGTGACGCGCTCCTTCGCGTACTCGACCGCGAGCTCGAAGGCGGCCTGCGCGACTCCGACGGCGCCTGCCGCGGTCCCCGGCCGCGTGAAGTCGAGCGTCTTCATCGCGATCTTGAACCCCTCGTCCTCCTCGCCGAGCCGGTTCTCCGCGGGGACGACGACGTCGGTGAGCGCGAAAGCAGAGGTGTCGGTCGAGCGCTGGCCCATCTTGTCGAGGTGCTTCTCGATCTGCACGCCGGGCGTGTCCATCGGGACGACGAACGCCGAGATGCCGCGATGACCCTTGCTCGTGTCCGTCTTGGCGAAGACGACCGTCCACGCCGCCCGGCCGGCGTTCGTGATGAACGTCTTCGACCCGTTCAGGACGTACGTGTCGCCGTCACGAACCGCTGTCGTCTTCATGCGCGCGACGTCTGACCCGGCGTCCGGCTCGCTGAGGCCGAACGAGCAGAGGATCGGCTCCTCGATGAGCGGCGGTAGCCATCTCTCCTTCTGCTCTTCGGTGCCGGCGATGAGGACTGGCGCCGCACCGAGGCCGTTGGCGCTGATCGACGTCGCGATCCCGGAGCACCCGCGGCTCAGCTCCTCCCCCACCAGCATCCCGTCGAAGGCCGGCAGCCCGAGGCCGCCGAGCGCCTCGGGGACGTGCAGGTTCATCAGGCCGAGGTCATGCGCCTTCGCGATCACATCCGCGGGATGCGTCGAGTGCTCGTCGTACTCGGCCGCCTTCGGCCGGATCTCCTTGTCCGCGAACTCGCGCGCGAGCGCTCTCAGCTCACGCTGCTCGGGGCTGAGCTCGAACGAGACGCCTCGAACGCCCGTCTCCACTGCTGTCATGGCCTCGACTCCTGTGTCGATTGACTAGTCAGTCAATCATTCTAGGCGAGGCTCTCTCGCTTGGTCAAGCCGCGCAAGCGCGTGCGTAGGATGTGCTCGATGGCGACGACGACGACCGAGCGTCCTGCCCTCGATCCGCTCGATTTCCTGGCGATCGATGCTCTCCTGGACGACGAGGAGAAGGCGATCCGCGACACCGTCAGGCAGTTCGTGCGCGAACACGTCCTCGCCGAAGTGGGCGACTGGTTCGAGAAGGGGATGTTCCCGCGAGACCTCCTGCCGGAGCTCGCGAAGCTCGGGCTCTACGGGATGCATCTCGACGGCTACGGCCTGCCGGGCGCGAGCTCGGTCGCGTACGGGCTGACCTGCATGGAGCTCGAGGCCGGAGACGCGGGCGTTCGCAGCGCCGTCTCCGTCCAGGGGTCGTTGGCGATGTTCCCGATCTGGCGCTTCGGCTCCGAGGAGCAGAAGGAGCGCTGGCTCCCGCAGATGCACCGCGGCGAGGTCATCGGCTGCTTCGGGCTGACCGAGCCCGACGCGGGCTCGGACCCCGGCTCGATGAGGACGCACGCGCGACGGGACGGCTCCGACTGGATCCTGAACGGCGCGAAGATGTGGATCACGAACGGGTCCATCGCCGACATCGCGATCGTGTGGGCGCGCACCGACGACGGCGCAATCCGCGGCTTCATCGTCGAGAAGGACATGCCGGGGTTCTCGGCGCCCGAGATCCACAAGAAGCTCTCGTTACGCGCCTCGGTCACCTCGGAGCTCGTGCTCCAGGACGTCCGCGTGCCCGACAGCAACGTCCTTCCCGACGCGACCACGCTCCGCGGGCCGCTCTCTTGCTTGAACGAAGCCCGCTTCGGGATCGTCTGGGGCGCTGTCGGTTCGGGGCGGGCCTGCTTCGAGTCCGCCCTCGAGTACGCGAAGGAGCGGATCGTCTTCGGTAAGCCGATCGCCGGCTACCAGCTCACCCAGCAGAAGCTCGCCGAGATGGCGCTCGAGCTCAACCGCGGCTCGCTCGTCGCCCTCCACCTCGGCCGGATGAAGGACTCGGGAACGCTCCGCCCCGAGCACGTGAGCCTCGGGAAGATGGGAAACGTCCGCGGCGCCATCGAGGTCGCCCGTTCCGCTCGAACGATCCTCGGCGCCAACGGCGTGACGCTCGAGTACCCCGTGATCCGCCACGTGAACAACCTGGAGTCGGTGCTGACGTACGAGGGAACGCACGAGGTGCACACGCTCGTCGTGGGCGAGGCTCTCACCGGCGAGAACGCGTTCCGGTAGAGCTCGGCGTCAACACGCTCCAGGAGACCTTCTCGAGCACCGAAGCCGCTCACGGCAGTAGTGTCGCCGACGACCTCACAGTCCGGGATCAGGACGAGTTCACGAGGAGGCCGCGCCAAGCGCGGCCTCCTCGCTGTTCTCCTTCAATTCACCGGCCGGAAGTAGTTCTTCCGCACGTACTTGGCGACCTTCCTGCCGAGCACGGCCCCCTGCCGGTCCGCGGTGCGGAAGTGGATGCCGCCCCAGACGCGGGCGTCGATGATCTCCGTGCGCGCCTGCGAGAAGCGCTCGAAGCGGCGCGCAGGGATCGGCACGCCGTTCAGCGAGCGGCCAGAGGTCACGGTGAACACGACCTTGTCCCTGCCGAAGAAGTCGGCCATCGTCTGCAGGACGGCTCCGCTCAGGCAGCCGTGCCCCGAGGGATGGTCGGGGAAGGGCGGCGTTCCGAGCGGTGGCGTCGTCGCCGTCGCCGCGGCGAACAGCGACTCCCAGTTCGGGTCGGCGATCGTCGCCGGGTTGCCGTCCGACTCCGCCTCGCGGATGGCGGGCCTGGGACGCCAGAAGCTCCAGTGGTACTTGTCGTTCCAGCAGGCGATGCCGGCGTCCGTCGCGGCCAGGTTGACCGAGGCGTAGAGGCGAGCCTGGTCGGCGGTGTCGAGCTCGAACCGGGATGCGAGCTCCCGGGCGAGCGGATTCCAGAGGGCGATCGGAGCGAACTGCCAGAAGACAGCGGCGGCCGTCTGGTCTGCCGTGCGCGTCGAGCTGGTCAAGCGCACCGAGCTCCTTCACCTCGGCGAAGTCCCTCGCGTAGGCAGCGCTCGTGAGCGCGTTCGGGCCGTTCGTGCGGAACTGCGACGGCGCTCCTGATCAGGAACGGCTTCAGGCTGCCGACCCAGCCGTCGGGATCGAACGCAGGCGTAGCCGGCCACCCGATCGGCCTCCACTTGCCGGCTTCGTTGCCAATGGCTGGCGTGAACGAAGCCATGAACCCGTCGTTCTGGCGGGCGGCGAGCATCGCCGCCGCGGCCGTTTCGCCGACCCGGACGCCTCCCTGCTCGCTCGGCCCGTCTGGAATCGCCGCCAGCGTGGCCTGATAGGCGGTGCCGAGACCCTCGTGTCGGGTCGTGGGCGTGATCGCCAGGAGCACGCGATACGCGGCCGTGGCAGCGGCCGCATCCTGCGATGCCCGTCGCCCGACTCGGACCCCGTTGAGGTCGAGCAGGTACGGCTTGCGGCTGCGGTCGATCGCGTTGACGGCGTCGTAGACCGCGCCCTGGACCATGGCGATGCCACGCATCTGCCCGTGCGCCGTCGGCCTGAGCAGGACGGTCTCGGCCTGCGCGATCGAGTTCCACTGAGAGACGATCGTCGCGTCCGCCTGCGTCGAGCTCGCTGCAGGACTCGAGCCTGTGGCCGGCGCGGACGCGGCCCCGGAGATCGCGGCCAGCAAGACCGTTGCCCCGAGGCCGAAAGTGCCGAAGCGCCGAATTCGTTTCGTGGACATCTCCTCCTCAACCCCTTTCCACGCGTTCTGCTCGTCTGTCGAATCCGATGATCTACACGGCCCGTTTCAGGTCCGTTTCAGGGGCGCAACAGCCACGAGTCCGGCGCTTCACTTCTTCCGCACGGGCGACCAGGCAAGCGAGCCTTCGTGCCACGGGCTGCGCGTCAGATTTCGCTGCCCGCTGCCATCGGGGTTCATGACGTAGACCTCGAGGTTGCCGTCGCGGTTGCTCACGAAGGCAATCCTCCGACCGTCCGGCGACCAGGTCGGCGCGAAGTCGCGCGTCGGTTTGCGCATCAGGTTCCGCTGCCCGCTCCCGTCGGCGTTCATGACATGGATTCCACGGGAGCCCGCGAAGGCGATCCTCCGCCCGTCCGGCGACCAGGCCGGAGCGAGGTCGGGACCGGCGTTGCGCGTCAACCTCCGCAGCCCGCCCCCGTCGGAGTTCACGACGTAGATCTCGGAGTTGCCGTCGCGCCGGCTCTCGAAGGCGATCGTCCGCCCGTCCGGCGACCAGGCGAAGTCGCGCCCCGGGCCGCGCGTCACGTTCCGCTCTCCGCTCCCGTCGGCGTTCACGACGTACACACTGCCTCCGCCTTGCCCGCGCGTGAAGGCGAGCCTCCGCCCGTCCGGCGACCAGAGAGGCTGCCGGCCGCGTCGCACCAGCCTCAACTGCCGGCTCCCGTCGGCGTTCATGACGTAGACCTCCGGCCTATGCGTGCGGGGGCGACCGCGGCCGCGGTCGCGGACGCGGTCGCGGACGAAGGCGATCCTCCGCCCGTCGGGCGACCAGGCGGGAGCGAAGTCGTGCGCCGGGTTGCGCGTCAGCCTCCGCTGTCCGCTCCCGTCGGCGTTCACGACGTAGATCTCGCCGTTGCCGTCGCGCAGGCTCTCGAAGGCGATCGTCCGCCCGTCCGGCGACCAGACGGGACCGGAGATCCACGCGTTGAGCGTTAGCCACCGCTGCCCGCTCCCGTCGGCGTTCGCGACGTACAGCGGGCTGGGACCCGGGCCGACGCTGCTCGTGAACGCGATCCTCCGCCCGCTCGCTGGCGCGAGCCCGCCGCAAGGGGAGGCTCCGCGCAGAGCAGCGCTCTCCCGAGCCACGGTATGTATCCAGGCCCGCGGAGTGAGACGACCGCGACGCGGTCTCCCTCCTCGCTCGCGGTGACGAGCGTCTGGTAGTCGAGGATGCCGCCGAGGTGGCCCCACGAGCGTCCGCAGGCGAGGTCGGTCGAGAAGATCCCGAGCCCCGTGCCGAACACTCCGTAGGTCTTGGTGTCCTTCATCGCCCGAAGGGAGGCGGCGGACAGTATTCGCCCCGAGAGGAGGGCGGAGTAGAAGCGGGAGAGGTCGTGCGCGTTCGAGACGATCGCGCCCGCCGCCCAGGGAAGGTTCGGGTTGGAGCCGGCGTCGTCGAGATCCGGCAGGCGGCGCGTCGTCGGCAGCTCCGTCCGCGCGAGACCGAGCGGATCGAGGATGCGCTGCTCGAGCTCCTCTGCGTACGAGCGTCCCGTGACCTTCTCGATCACGAGACCGAGCGCGATGTAGTTCGTGTTCGAATAGCGCTCCTGGCTGCCGGGCCGGAACGCCAGCGGCTTGGAGGCCGCGAAGCGCAAGCTGTTGATCGGACTGGTCGAGGGCGACCGTTCCGCCTCCTCGAGCCATTCCGGGTACTCCGTGATGTTCGCGAGTCCCGAGCGGTGACCGAGCAGGTGCCGGATCGTGATCTCCCCGCCCCTTGGAACGACGCCCGGCACGTGCTCTTCCAGCGTGCTGTCGAGCCGAAGCTTCCCCTCCTCCATGAGCTGGAACACGATCGTGGCCGTGAACGTCTTCGTCACGCTCCCGATGCGAAAGCGCTGATCCGCCTTGGGACGGCGGGTACCCGTCGTGGCCGCGTACTCCTTGCCCCCGACGGAGACGAAGACGATCACACTCTTCGCCCCTGGAGGCATCTCTCGCGCCACACGCTCGACGGGGGGAGGCGCGCTCGACTCCTCGCCTCCGGTCGGTGCAGGCGCGCCCCCGGCGGGCGCGCCCAGCGCGGCCATCGCGACGATGCCGACCGCGATGAGGCGGTGGACTCGGCCGGGCATCACGACGCGCCCTGCTTCGACCGTCCGGGAGCCCAGGCAAACCGGCCTTCGTTCGCCGGGCTGCGCGTCAGATTCCGCTGTCCGCTGCCGTCGGCGTTCATGATGTAGATGTCCGTGTTGCCGTCGCGCGTGCTCCGGAAGGCGATGGAGCGCCCGTCCGGCGACCAGGCGGGATCGGCGTCGAACGCCGGGTCGCGGGTCAGGTTCCGTTGTCCGCTGCCGTTGGCGTTCATGACGTAGACCTCGGAGTTGCCGTCGCGGTCGCTGACGAAGGCGAGCTTCCGCCCGTCGGGCGACCAGGCGGGAGCGGCGTAGGCCCCCACCGGCTTCGGCGTCAGGTTCCGCACCCCACTGCCGTCGGCGTTGACGACATAGACCCCGAGCGGCTTGCTGAGTCGCACGAATGCGATCTTCCGTCCGTCGGGAGACCAGACAGGGTCGGAGGCGAGATGAGCACCGAAACCCTGGCCGGCGGCCAGCTTCGACGTCAGGTTCCGCAGTCCGCTCCCGTCGCTGTTCATCGACATAGAGGTTGAAGCAGTATTGGCCGCAACGCTGCGCGAGACGTCGATCGCTCAGCGAGGAAGGCGAGCTTCCGCCCGTCGGGCGACCACGCAAGATTGGGCGTCCGCCCCGGCTGCAGGTTCGTCAGGGCGCCGGTGCTCGCTCCCGTCGGCGTTCATGAGGTAGATCTTGGAGCCGCTGAAGAACGCGATCGTCCGCCCGTCGGGCGACCAGGCAGGAGCGCTCCCGTGGCGCGCCAGCCTCAGCTCGAAAGCTTCCGTCGGCGTTCACAACGTAGACGCCGGTGGAGCGGTCGCAGCGAGCTGGATTTCCTGCAGACCTACAGGCGTGCACGCCTTCGAAGGCGATCCTCCGCCCGTCTGGCGACCACTCAGGAGTACGGACCAACACACTGCCCGTTAGCCTCCGCTGCCCGCTCCCGTCGGCGCTCACGACGTAGAGCCCGGGGCTTGTTGCGGACCGCGGCTGATGAAGGCGATCTTCGACTTGCCTTGCGCAGCGTCCGCGGCGAAGCCGAGACCCCGTGGCCGGCGCGGACGCGGCCCCGGAGGTAGCGGCTAGCCCGACGGTCACGACAAGGCCGGCACCGAGGAGTTGGATTGGATTCGCGGGCATCTCGCCCATCCCCTTTCGTCTCGTTCTGCTCGACTGTCGAAGCCGATGGTCGACCCGGCGCATTTCAGGTCCGTTTCAGACCCGCAACAGCCGTCGGCGTACCGGCCGCGAGACGCCCGTCCCGACGGCCAAGCTGGATCGCTCTGAGAATGACGAGGAGCTCGTCAGGTGGGACGAGCTCCTCGTAGCGGACTTCGGAGGCAGTTGCGGAACCTGACGAGCTCCATCGGCTCTAGCTCCCGCGGGTGACTCTCCGGTTGGCCTTGATCCAGCGCGCCTTGGCTCGCTTGACGAGCGGCGTGAGGCGACGAGCCTCGGCCTCGTCCCCTTCGAGCCTGGCCGCGTCGATCTGCCCCTCGAGCGTGAGGTACTTCTGATGAAGGGCGATCTCCTCCGCCCGTGGCTCATGACCATGGTGGAACTCGCTCATGGCTAGCGAAGCGGATCGATTCGACGATCTGCTGGATCTCCTTCTCGAGCCCCCCGGCCTTTGTCGCGGCCGCGATGAAGAGGCGCTTCCCGCCCACGGCGACGATCCAGACACGGATCGTGTCGCCCACGTCCGTCGTCTGCCAAAACGCACCGCCCCATCCCGGTCGCCAGGTGTAGAAGAACCCAGGATCGCAGCCGACGTTCTCGCGAACGGAGAGCACGACGTGCTTCGCGGGGCGCCCGCCCACGATGACGTCCGAAGGGCCCTTGACGAGCTTGGTGCCGGGCGCCTTCGACACTGCGGCCGCGAGATCGGCCGCCGATCGACCGAGCCGCGGGCTCAGCACACGAGCACACGGATCGGCGTGGTCGCCGCGCGGATAGCTCGTCCAGTAGATGATCGCCTCTGCGTCCTGCGGGCCCACGACGGACTTGTTGAGCGACATCGGCCTTCCGCGGCTTGCGGGCCGAAGAGCCGCCGTGCCTTTCCCAGCCGGCCGACCGCCGTGCCAGGAACGAGAACCGAATTCCGTTCTCCGTCACCGTCAGCCGTGCGTTGTGCGAATCCGAGGCGAGACCGACCCTCGCAGCGGTCGGCGAGGAACCGGGTTGCGCTGGCGCTGATGCCGAAGGCGGGGGCAAGAGCATGCCGACGCCCGCGACGATCACCACGACGGCAGCAGCGATCGCTGGCTTGGCGACGTTCATCTCGGCGAATTTCTGCATGGTGCTCCTCCTTCGTGCGGGTGCGATCTCTTGCCGCGGAGGTTGCGTTCCGCGTGTTTCAGATCCGTTTCAGGCGAGCAACAGCTGTTAGCGTCCCGGCCCGGCAGGGAGGCGAGATGGAGTTCCGGATCCTGGGACCGCTCGAGGTGTGGGACGATGGCGGCGAGGTCTCCCTCGGCGGGCCGAAGCCACGTGCGCTTCTCGCCGTGCTCCTCCTGCATCCCAACGAGGTCGTTCCCACTGACCGGCTGATCGACGAGCTCTGGGGCGAGGACTCGCCCGAGGACGCCGCCGCCGCGCTGCGCGTCAACGTCTCGCGACTTCGCAAGGCACTGCCGCAGGACGTGCTGACGACGAGATCGCCCGGCTACGTCATCCGGGTCGAGCCCGACGAGCTCGATCTCCATCGCTTCGAGCGGCTGGTCGACGAAGCGAGGGGTTTGCTCGCTCGCGGCCTTGCGGTCCGATGCGTCGGAGCGGCTACGCGACGCCCTCGCCCTGTGGAGGGGTCCAGCGCTCGCGGACTTCGTCTACGAGAGTTTCGCCCAGCCGGCGATCGCCCGGCTCGAGGAGATCAGGCTGGCCACGGTGGAGCTGCGGGTCGACGCCGACCTCGCGCTCGGTCGCCACGACGAGCTGGTGGGAGAGCTCGAGGCACTCGTCGCCGAGCATCCGCTCCGCGAGCACCTGCGGATGTATCTGATGACCGCGCTCTATCGGTCGGGTCGACAGGCAGAAGCGTTAGACGCCTACCAGGAAGCACGCCGAGCGCTCGTCGACGAGCTCGGGATCGATCCGAGCCCGGCGCTCCAGGAGCTGGAGCGGGCGATTCTTCGGCAGGACCCTGCGCTCGACGCCGAGGTGTCGGCACCCGCCGGTGTCCGGGGGGTCGCGGAGCGGTCGATTCTCGTCGCGATCACGCACGAGACGCACATCGATGCGCTGCTGGCGGTCGCTGAGCCGCTCGTCCGAGACCCGTCTCGCGTCCTGATCCTGGCCAGGCTCGTGCCGGACGCAGCCGAGCTTCGCCCACCTCGGCCTTGCTCGAAGAGCGCCGGTCTGCACTCGAAGCGCGCGGCGTCAAGGCCCGTGCGGCTTCGTTCACGTCAACGGCGCCGGGTCGAGGACCTGGCTCGGCTCGCCACCGAGCTCGACGTCGATCTCCTACTCGTGCACGCACCCGAGGAGCTCCTGGCCGAGGGAGCTCCCGACGAGCAGCTGACGGCCCTCCTCGAGGAGACGCCCTGCGACGTGGCACTGCTCGTTCCTCGTGGATGCGACGCCCGAGGGTCCCGTGCTCGTCCCGTTCGGCGGGGCCGAGCACGACTGGGCGGCGGTCGAGCTCGGCGCGTGGTTCGCGCGTGCCGCCGAGTGTGCCGCTCCGACTCGCAGGTGCCGCCGCAGTGCCGGAGCACGGCAAGCGCGACGCGAGCCGCCTGCTCTCCCACGGCGCGCTCGCGGTTCAGCGGGTCCTGGGCATCTCGGCCGAGCCGCTGCTGACTCCGCCCGGCGAAGAGGGCATGCTGGAGGCGAGCCGCGACGCCGGCTTGCTCGTCGTCGGGCTCTCGACGCGCTGGCACCGCGAGGGACTCGGCCCAGCGCGCCTCAGGCTCGCCCGAGATGCCGCTCCGCCGACACTGCTCGTGCGGCGGGGTCTTCGTCCCGGTGGCCTCGCGCCGCCGGCCACGCTGACGCGCTTCACCTGGTCGATCCGCCTCTGAGCTTTCTCATGCTCGCGCAGGCAGGCTCGTAGGGCCGCCCCGGCAGGAACTTCTTCCACTCCTCCTGGGTGAGCGTGCGGTTGGCGAGCGCGCACGCGCGCCTCGCCCAGGACTCCGGATCGATGTCCCAGACAGCCCCCTCCCCGTTGCCGTGCGTCTGCAACAGGGAGCGCCCGTCAGGGGACACATCGATCATCGCGCTGTCTCTGCCGGCCGTGAGCCTCGGGCCGAGCTGCGCCCCCGTCGCGACGTCGAGGAGCGCCGCATACGGCTCTCCGTACCCCCCGACCGCCAAGGTACGACCGTCCAGGCTGAACTCGAGCGAGTGCGCGCCGCCCACGTTCTGCTCGAGCTCGCGGAGCAGCCTTCCCTTCTCGACGTCCCAGAGGTGAACGAACCGGTCGCCGAGCCCGCCGCTGGCAAGCACCCGGCCGTCCGGGGTGAAGGCGAGCGCGTAACCGATGACGTCCGGGGCAAGATCGGGTCGCAGGCCTCATGACCAGCGAGCGCCGGGTCACGTTCCAGACCTCGACGACTCCTGCATCCTCGTCCGGGTCCGGTCGGTCTCCGTCATACGCGGCGACCACGAGCGCGACGAGCGGGGCCGCCGGGCTGAAGGCGACGGCGCCGGCGGAGCTGCCGTCCCCGACCCGGCCGCGCGCCGCCCCTGTCGCAACGTCCCAGAGCCTCACGCCGCTTTGGCCGGAGGTTGCGAGCAGCGTCTCATCCGCGCTGAGGCTCAGGCTCTCTACCGACGTCTTCGAGACGCTGAACGGCCCCAGCCGGAGCGACCGTGAAGCGACGTCCCAGAGCGTCACCATGCCGGCCTTCGTGCCTGCCGCGAGCAGCCGCCCGTCTGGATCGGACGCAAGCGCATTCACCTCACCGCCCGTCTTCAGCAGGGGAGCGCCGGCTCGGGCCAGCGTCTCGCCGTCTCGGAACCCAATTCCTCGTCCCTTGAGGCCGACAGCGATCAGCCGTCCGTCGAGGACGTAGGCACCGGGGTGCCGGAAGTCCCGGGCCGCCCGGCCGGGCGTGAACTCGAACGGCCGCCCGAGCCCGCGGTCGCCCGCGATGCGCCAGGCGATCGCGGTTCCGTCGTGGCTCGTCGTGTAGAGCGTCTTCCCGTCGGGGCTGAATTCCGGCTGTGCGGCGGAGGCCGAGTGGCCGCGCAGCGTCTCGCGGACCGTCGCCGACCGGACGTCCCACAGGGTCACAGCTCCGTCGAGGCCCGTCGACACGACGGTCCTCCCGTCAGAGCTGAATATCAACCAGTTCGGTGCGTCGGTGAGAACGCCGGCGGATGACCGCACGGCTCCGCTTCGCGTGTCGATCAGCTGGATGCCTCGGTCAACGCCGACGGCGGCGGTGTCGCCGTCGGAGCTCAGTGCAAGCGCATGGTGTCCCGTACCGATCCTCACGCGTCTGGTCGCGGAGCGGCTCCGGAGATCCCACCAGACGAGCTCGTGCTTCGAGGCGGTGAGGACGGAGCTACCGTCGGGCGTCAGTGCGAGACCGGGAGCCCCCCAGAGCTGGGCTCGATAGGCGCCGGCATAGCCCTCCGGCTCGATCGGTGCGCCGATCCGCGCCAAAGTGGCGGCATCGCGGATGCTGATCGAGTCCGGAACGGTCTCGCCGGTCGCGACAACGAGTCTCGATCCGTCTCGGCTGAAGATCAACCTCGTGACGAGGCCGTCCACGAGTGTCTCCGCTAGCTGCTCGTACGTGCTCGCATCCAGCAGCCGGATGAAGCCGTCACCGCCGACCGCAAGCGTGTCTCCGCCCGGGCCGTACGCGAGGCTCTCGACGTTCCCGGTCACCGGCGACTTTCCGCCGATCCGCGCGTACGTCCGGGTGTCGAAGAAGAGAAGTCCGTCGCGGAAGCTGCCAACCGCGAGCGTCCTGCCGTCGCGGCTGACGTCGATCGTGCGGAGGAACTCGGTTCGGCCGTGCATGATCCCGTCCGCTTTCGGCGAGCGCAGGAGGGCTTCGAGCAGATAGCTCCGGGTCTGCGGCGACTCGTCGATCGCGACCGCCTGGCGGGCGAGCAGGAGCGAGCGGTCGAGGTCATCCTCGACGAGCGCCTGGGCGCCGAGGCGCTGGGCGAGCTGCGCGGTCTCCGCGTCGCGCGCCTCGCCGCGCTGGATTGACCGCGAAGCATCCCACCCGCGACCGCCGCCGCCAGCAGGACCGCGACCCCGGCGAGCAGGACACGAAGGCGCCGGTTCGTGCGCCGAGCGCGTTTCGCCTCCTGTCTCCGATGCCTCGCGGCTCTCGGTGACGAACTCGCGCTCGAGCTCGTTGACGTCGAGTGCGTGATCGGCAGTCCAGTCGAGTGCGGCAGCGAGGCGGGCGCCGCGGTAGAGCTCGCCCCGATCGCGCCCTGCCGCGTCCCATTCGCGTCGCCGCCTGGGTGATGTGGCGGCGAAGCCGGCGCCCTTCGGTGTCCTCTTCGATCCACTCGCGCAGGCGTGGCCATTCGCGCAGCAGCGCCTCGTGGGCGACCTCGACGTTTCCTTCCGACACGGTGACGAGACGGCTGTCGGCCAGCGTCGCGAGCACGTCGGCCACGTCCTCGTTGCGCTCCAGGTCGAGCTCGGCGAGCGGAGCGCGGCGGCGCACCGGCGCATCGCTCTCGCCCTCGCCGACCAGGCGCAGCATGACGGCGCGCACGATCTGCCTGCGCTCGTCGGGGATGCGGGCATAGGTGCCCTCGGCCAGCCGCGCGACGGCGCCGTGAACGCCGCCGGACTCGCGGTAGGCAGCAAGTGTGAGCGCGTCTGTCCTCCCGCTTCTGCCAGAGCTCGAGGAGGGCGGTGGACAGCAACGGCAGCGCGCCGGGCTCGCCCTCCACGTCGTCGACCAGCGCGTCCGCCAGCTCGGGCTCGACGCGCAGCCCCACCCGGCCTGCGGGCAGCTCGACGGCTCGCCGCAGCTCCGACGCCTGCATGGGCCCGACCAGCACCTGGTTTCCGCCCAGCAGCTCGGCAAGTCCCGGGTAGGCCGCGAAGCGCCCGTAGAAGTCGGCGCGCAGCGCGACCACGACGACCGCTCGACCCTCGGGATCGGCGGCCGCGCGGACAAGCGTGTCGGAGAAGGCGGCGCGCTCGGCGTCGGAGCGGCAGGCCGTGAACAGCTCCTCGAACTGGTCGACGGCGAGGAGGAGGCGCGCATTGCCGGGCAGCGCGTCGAGCGCCTCGGCGAGAGGATCCTTCGCCCCCGACACGAGCACGCGGCGAAGCTCGTCCAGCGGCCGCTCGCCGGGACGCAGCAGCAGACGCCGCCAGGCCTCGCTGCCCGGCAGGACTCCTCCGGCGAGGGCCGGGAGGAGACCGGCGCGGAGGACCGACGACTTGCCGCTGCCCGAAGGGCCGACGATGCCGAGGAAGCGCGGCGCCGACGAGGCGGGCGACGAGCTCGGCAACGAGCCGCTCGCGTCCGAAGAAGTAGTCGGCATCGACAGGCTCGAAGCTCGCCAGACCCTTGAACGGGCAGATTCCCTCGGACGCCACGCGGGCCGGGGTGTGCGGGCCCGAGAGAGCCTGCGCCTGCTCGCGCGCAAGCTGAAGGTCGATCACCTTGCCCGTCAACTCGGCCTCGACCTCGGTCAGGTCGCTCCTGCCGGCGGCGGCGCGGGAGGCGACGTCGACGAGCCTGCGGCTCGCCTCGTCGACCGCGACCGCGAGCGCCGCCCGAGCGAGCTCTCGGCAGGTCGAGTAGCGCTCCTCCGGCTCCTTCGCCAGCGCCCGTGCGATCACGGCGTCGAGGGCGACCGGCAGGTCGGGCCGCTGGGCGCTCAGTGCCGGCGAGCCTCCGCTTCCAGATGAGCGAACACGACCGCAAGCTCCGAGTCGCGCCGGAACGGTGGTTGCCCGACGAGGCACTCGTAGAGCAGACAGCCGAGCGAGTACACGTCAGCCCTCCCGTCGATCTCCTCCCCCGCGATCTGCTCGGGGGCGACGTAGTCGACGGTGCCCATGAGGTTGCCGTCGTCCCCGAGTCCGGCGTCCTCGGAGACCCGCTTCGTGATTCCGAAGTCCGCCAGGTAGACGTGGTCGGAGCCATCCGGGCGGGAGCCTGCGTCGAGGAGCACGTTGGATGGCTTCACGTCGCGGTGCACTAGACCGCGCGCATGGGCCGCATCCAGGGCGCTCGCCACCTGCGCGACGATGCCGACCGCGTCCGCCGGGTCCAGTCGGCCGAGTTGGAGGCGCTCTTTCAGGTCACGCCCCTCGACGAAGCGCATGGCGATGAAGAGGAGATCGTCCTCGGTCGTCCCGGCCTCGTAGATCGGGACGATGTTCGGGATGGTCGATCGACGCGGCCAGCTCCGACTCGACCAGGAAGCGGTCGCGGAACGACTCGTCCTCGGCGAGGCCGGCAGCGAGCAGCTTGAGCGCAACCCTCCGCTTGAGCGTCAGATCCTCAGCCAGGTAGACGACGCTCATGCCGCCCCAGCCGAGCAGCGACTCGATCCGGTAGCCGGCGAGCTCGGTGCCGACCCGCGGGTCGTCGCTCACTTGCATGTGCGCATCCTCGCTTTCGGAGGCCTCGAAGAACGATAAGGCGACTCCGGAGGATTTGTAAGCAACCGGCGTTACAGAACCGTTTCAGGGCTCGACCGTGACGCCGGTCGAGATAGCTCGAGTTAGTCTTCGCCGTCCCAGTAGTCGAGGATCGGGCCTGGGCGGCTGAGAAGCACGCGCTCGCCCTTCACGTCCCGCGCGCCGAACTTACCGCTGTCCGGGTAGTGGACGAGGTCGGGCCGAACGAGCGTCGAGAGCATGAGCACGCGGATCGGTGCGTCGGTCCGGTTGCTCACCTGGTGCAGACCCTCGTCGCCACGAGGAAATGCGACGACGTCGCCCTCGCGGAGATCGGTCTCTCCCTCCGGCGTACGGAGCGTTGGCTGCCCTCGTACGACGAGGAGCCACTCCTCGTTCGCATGGTGCGTGTGGTACGGCCACAGCCGGTCGCCCGGCTCGAGCTCGTACATGCTCCCGCCGATGAGCTCGGCGTCGATGTGCGCGCCGACCCACGCGTCCTTGCTCCGCCAGCCCGGGCGATCCTCGGTGCGATCCCACTCGACGTCGCCGTGCAGGTTGACGATCTTGGGCATCGGCCCGAGCCTATGCGAGCAGCCCACCCAGCGCGAGGTCGACCACCGTTTGCTCGGCCCTTGCGACCTCCTCGTCTCCGTCCGGAAGCTGCCCGAGCACCCAGCCGGTGAGCACCTCCTCGAGCCCTCCGTACACGATCCAGCTCGCGAGCTGCGCGTCGACGTCGCTCCTGAAGCTCCCGTCGGCCTGGCCCTGCTCGATGACGCGCTGGACGATCGCGAACGCCTCGCGGACCTCCTCCACCTGCGCCTGGAGCTGCGGGCTGCGGGCGACCTCGCGCACCATCACCGTCACGAGGTCAGGGTCGTTCCGCCAGGTGCGGAGCAGGATCTTGGCGATGCCCTCGAGCTTCTCACCCGGCGGCTCATCCGCTCCCTCGACCACACGGAAACGATCGAGGAGCTCGCCGAAGTTCTCGCGGAAGACGGTCTCGAGCACCTCCTCCTTCGACCCGAAGTAGTGGTAGAGGAGACCGTGCGCGACGCCGGCTTCGGTCGCGATGTCACCCACCCGTGCGCCGTGGTAGCCGCTTCGCGCGAACACACGGACAGCAGCGGCCAGGATCGACCGGCGCTTGTCCTCGGATGCGATTGAACGGTCAGTCAACGTGGCCGAGGATAGAGGTAGGCTCCGCCGGCGTGCAAGCGCTCGCCGGGATCCTCGTCGTCGACTTCACGCGCTACCTCCCCGGTGCGTACGCGAGCCGCGAGCTGGTGCGGCTGGGTGCGCGTGTCGTGCGTGTCGAGAGCCCCGACGGGGATCCGATGCGCGCGACAGCGCCCGCGTGGGACGCGGCCCTCCGTGGCGGGACGGAGTCCGTCGTCTGCGACCTGAAGTCGGATCCGACGCTCGCACGCGCGCTCGCAGCTCGTGCCGACGTCCTGCTGGAAAGCTTCCGGCCCGGAGTGGCCGCACGACTCGCTATCGGCCCCGACGACGTCCCCGCTTCGACCGTGTACTGCTCGATCACCGGTTTCGGGACGGAAGGTCCGCACGCTGCGCGCGCGGGGCACGACCTGAACTACCTCGGCTGGGCCGGTGTGCTCGAGGACACCGCGCCGGAGTGGCCTCCGGTGCAAGTCGCAGACCTGGCCTCCGGAGCACTCGGCGCAGTCGTTCAGATCCTCGCGGGGTTGCTCGAGCGAGCCCGAACCGGAAACGGTGCACGCATCGCTGTGTCCATGACGCACGGCTCTCACGACCTCGTCGCACACCGCCTCGGCGGGGAGCCGGTCCTGCAGATGCTCACCGGCGGGCTCGCCTGCTACCGCACGTACAGGACGCAGGACGCACGCCACCTCACGGTCGCGGCGCTCGAGCCCAAGTTCTTCGCGCGCCTTTGCGAGCTCGTCGGCAGCCCGGAGCTCGTAGAACGGCAATACGGGCCAGATCAGGCTTGGCTCGCGCAGGAGCTCGCGGAGATCTTCTCCGCGAGAACGTTGTCGGACTGGCTCGCACACTTCGGAAACGAGGACGTGTGCGTCGGGCCTGTCTGGACACGGGAAGAAGCGGCCTCGGAGTTCGGAGTCCGCCCGACCCCCCGCCCGCCGGCCCTGGGCGAGCATACGCAGGCCTGGCGGAACGAGCTCGGGCTCGCCAAGTAACAGTCTGTTACTTGGGACGGGAGGCCGAGCGCTGCAGGGAGTGCGAGCAAGGTGTCGATCCGCTCGGGCTCGTCGGGCCGCAGGCCGTCACGATCGAGCAGGATCGCCCGCATCCCGAGCGAGCGAGCGCCCGCGATGTCGTCCTCGTAGGAGTCGCCTACCATCGCAGCCTCCCTGGGCTCCACCTCGAGCATCCGGAGAGCCGCAACGAAGATCGACGGATGCGGCTTGGTGCGGCCGTGCAGTCGCGATCCGACCATTGCGTCCACCTCGAGCCCGTGGTGGGCGACGAACTCCTCGAGGTCACGCTGGCCGTTCGTGACCAGCCCGATCTTCATCCCATGTCGGCGAAGCTCGTCGAGGACGGCGAGCACGTCCTCGTAGAGCGAGAAGTTCTCGTGCCGCTCCCACTCCCGCACCATGTCGGTCGCGCACTCCCTGGCGCCGTCCGCGTCCCCGCCCATGCCACGAACGATCTTCTCGGTGAACGCGATCCAGATCTCGTCGTCGTGGACGAACCGCCCTTCGCCCTGCAACGCCTCGATGGCCGCGACCCGCGCGTCGTCGTAGCGTGACGGGTCGAGCGGGAGCCCGTGTCGCTCGCCGACGCGCCGATATCCCTCCGGCCCGAGCTCCGGCCCAGGCCGAAAGAGGGTGAAGTCGACGTCGAAAAGCACGGCGCGAAGCACGGAACGAGGATAGCCCTGGGCCTCGCCGCTACACCGGGGTCTGGCTGAAGCCAGACCCCTGCCCGAAGCCGCTAGGCTTGCCTTTCTCGGGGTGTGGCGCAGCCTGGTAGCGCGCTCCGTTCGGGTCGGAGAGGTCCCCAGTTCAAATCTGGGCACCCCGACTTCGGGTGGGGGGAAACGATGTTTCCCCCCGCCGACCCCCCTTCCTTTCCGCTGTTCATTGCAGAGAGCAGTGCTGGCCTCCCGGCCGGCTAAGCCGGCCTTCGGCCTCAACGAGAGCGGCACCGTTCGGCGTTGCACAGACTTCGGAAAGCTGGGTATGCTCAGACGGATGCCTTCAGCTCTCGCTAGACGGGTCGCCGGTTGACCCGCTCGAGACGCGAACGACCCGAGCCCGACCGCGCCATTCGCGCAGGCGGGCTTTTTTGATGCCGTTTCTCAAGCCTCGAGGAGGATCCGCATGGCCAACCACCTGACGCCCGAAGAGCTCGCCAAGGAGACCGGGATCGACCGCGACGAGGTGATCCGTATCTGCGTCGAAGAAGGAGTGCCGATCTACCAGGGCAAGATCGACAAGACGCTGTTCCAGGCGACGCTCGAGGCGGTCGGGACGGCCGCGGGCGCCTCGCGCTCGTAGGGCCTAGGACGCTTTCGCGCGGCTGCGCGTTTTCGGCTTCGCGCGGCTCGACTTCGCAGCGGCCGGCTCCTTCTTCGCTGCGGCGACGCTGGCCTTCAGCGCCTCCATGAGGTCGATGACCGGTGCTTCCTCGACGGGCTCGGGCATCGCGATCTCCTCGCCCCGCGTCTTCGCGTCGAGGAGCGCACGCAGGTCTCGCCGGTAGTCGCTGCGGAGCTCCGAAGGATCGAACTCGGCCTCGAGGCTCTGGATCACTTGCCGCGCCAGCTCGAGCTCCGCGTCCTTCACCTTCGTCTCCTCGACCGCTTCCGAGATCTCGGCCTGCGAGTAGACGTCCTCGGCCACGAACAACGTCTCGAGCGAGAGCGCATCGCCCTGCGCGCGGACGAGGCAGAGACTCTCACGCCCCGCGCGCACGAAGCGCCCGAGCGCAGCGGTCTTCGTCTCGCGCATCGCCTCGAGGAGGAGGACGTACGGGCGACGTTGTGCGGCGTTCGAGCCCGGGACGAGGTAGTAGTGCCGGTCGAAGTAGATCGCGTCGACCGACTCTCCGGGAACGAAGCTCCGGATCTCGATCGAGCGCGAGTCGTCCGACCGCTCGATCGCCTCCAAGTCGGCGTCCTCGACGATGACGAACTGGCCCTTCGCAATCTCGAAGCCGCGCACGATCTCGTCCTGGGTCACCTCGCGGTCGTGCGTCGGGCACCAGCGCTTCTGCTTGATCGGGGTCGCGCACTCGCGATGCAGCAGCCGGAAAGACACATCCGACTGGCGGGCGGCGGGCTTGGTCGCCGGAGCGAGCCCGACGGGGATCGAGACGAGACCGAAGCTGAGGGATCCGTTCCAGGATGTGCGCATTGGCTCAGATTGTAGGGGTCTGGCTGAAGCCAGACCGCTGGTTAGGGGGAGATATCTCGGAGCTGGCTCATTCGTCGCCCTCGAGCCAATCCCTCTCAGTAAGCTCAGAGGCGTGACCGAGACTGCATCGGCACCTTCGGAGACCCTGCCGCCCGGTCAGCGGCGTACGATCGCGCGTCTCTGGCGCGATGCCGTCAGCGCCGAGCGAGCGACCCCCGCCTACCTCGTCGAGGACGAGAGCGGCGACTGGCGCGAGGTGTCGTGGGGCGACGCGGACGAGCTCG
Organism: uncultured Actinomycetes bacterium; assembly: GCA_963758605.1. Taxonomy (GTDB): domain Bacteria; phylum Actinomycetota; class Thermoleophilia; order Gaiellales; family Gaiellaceae; genus GMQP-bins7. Next base: position 113,183 of record CAVWWI010000011.1, read on the forward strand.
TGGGCGCGTACGCCAACGGACTGCTTGCCCGCGGCGTCGCGAAGGGTGACGCGTTCGCGATCCTGGCGCAGAACAGCCTCGACTGGGCGCTCCTCGACTTCGCCCTGGCGCAGATCGGAGCGGTCGGCATCCCCGTCTATGCGAACAGCTCCGCCCGCGACGTCGGCTACCTCCTCGCACACTCGGACGCGGTCGGAATCGTGTGCGAGGACGCTGTCCAGCTCGCGAAGGTCGAGGAGGTCGCCGAGGAGCTCCCCAAGCTCGAGCACGTCCTGACCTACCACGATCTCGCCGGACTTGCCGCACACGGCGTCGACTTCGCGAGGACGCATCCGGATGCGCTCGCGGAGGCGTCAGCGGCGATCGACGAAGAGGATCTCTACACGATCATCTACACGTCCGGGACCACCGGGCCACCGAAGGGCTGCATGCTTCGGCACCGCAACTACTACGTGATGACGAGCGTTGTCGACCAGATGGACGACCACTACGACGCCGACGACGTGATGCTTCTCTACCTGCCGCTCGCACACAACTTCGGCCGGCTGATGCTCCTGACCGGGGCGTACGTCGGGTTCCCGATCGCGCTCCTCTCTGACCCGCTGCGCGTCGCGGACGCGATGCTCCAGGTGCGGCCCACGGTGCTCCCGAGCGTGCCACGCGTGTACGAGAAGGTGTACGCGGCGGTCCAGTCGCGCTTCGACGAGGCGACGGGCATCAAGCGACGGCTCATCGACTGGGCGCTTCCGATCGGTCGCGAGGTCAGTCGCCTTCAGGCTCGTGGAGAGCCCATTCCGCGCGGCCTCGCCAGACGGCACCGGCTCGCGGACCGGCTCGTCTTCAGCAAGGTCAAGGACCGACTCGGTGGCCGGCTGCGTGTGCCGATCTCCGGTGGCGCCCCACTCGCGAAGGAGATCGCCGAGTTCTTCGACGCGGTCGGCATCCGTATCCTCGAGGGCTATGGGTTGACCGAGTGCACGACGGCGGCCAGCACGAACCGCCCGGGCCGCTATCGCTTCGGCACCGTCGGCCCCGCGATGCCGGGCTTCGAGGTCAAGGTCGCAGACGACGGGGAGCTCCTCATCCGCTCGGAGACGGTGTTCCAGGGGTACTTCAAGGATCCGGAGGCGACGGACGCGGTTCTCGACGCTGACGGCTGGCTCAAGACCGGAGACATTGCCGAGGTGGACACGGACGGCTTCATCTCGATCACCGACCGCAAGAAGGACATCATCGTGACCGCCGGGGGGAAGAACGTCGCGCCGCAGAACATCGAAAACAACCTCAAGACGTCGAAGTACGTCTCGCAAGCGCTCGTCGTCGGCGACCGGCGCCCGTACGTCGCCGCGCTGATCACGCTGGACGAGCCGGAGATCCAGCGCTGGGCGGCCGAGCACGGCGTCGGGGGCGATCTCGCCTCCCTCTCGCAGGACGACCGAGTCCGCGAGCTCGTCCAGGGCGTGGTGGACGACGCCAACCGAGAGCGCTCACGCTTCGAGCAGGTGAAGCGCTTCGCGCTTCTCCCGCGCGACTTCACGATGGAGGAGGGCGAGGTCACGCCCACGCTCAAGCTCCGCCGCCGCGCCGTGAGCGAGCACTTCCAGGACGAGATCGAGTCCTTGTACAGCTCTTGACCGAGGCGTCGGGGAAGTGGAGGCGCAGCCGCTGCGAAGCGGCAGCCTTTAGCGTTCCGCGATCGGAGTTCCGCGCTAGCGGAATTCGGGTCTGCGCACTACAGAATCCTGCGCGCGCCGACGAAGCTGGAGTAGCCGGCCAGGTACTCGATCCTGACGACGTCGCCCGGTATGCGGGGCATGGATGAACTGGCCGCCGCCGATGTACATCCCCATGTGGCCGAGCCCGCTGAAGAAGACGAGGTCGGCCGGCTGGAGGTCCTCGTATGCGACCGGGACCCCGTAGCGTACTGATCGACGCGGCGTGGTGCGGCAGCGAGACCCCGATCTGCGCGTAGACGTACGAGATCAGTCCCGAGCAGTCGAAGCCTTGCGACGGACTCGCACCGCCCCAGACGTACGGCGTACCGAGGTGCTGCAGCGCGAGCGCGATGACCTGTGACGCCCTCGTTCCGTCGGGCGGCGGGGCGACTGGTATGACGATGTCACCGAGATCGACCGGGGTGTACGTCGACTGGTCCTGCGCATCGAGCGCCTGCTGAGCCGCCAGCTGTTCGGCGGCAAGCCGTGCTCGAGCTTGCGCAGCGAGGGCGGCTTGGCGACGCCGCTCCTCCGCCTGCATCTGCGCGATCTCGTCCTTGACCGACGAGAGAAGCTGCTGGCGCTCTGCGAGTCGCGCTTCGATCGATGCTTTCTGGGCGGCCCGCTCGGCGACGACCTCCGCCTGCCGCTCGCGCGCGTCCTTCAGGCTGGCGCGCCTTGTCTGGACCTCCTTGCGGAACTCGCTTGACCTCAGCGAGGATCCGCGTGTCCTGGCTCGAGACGCGCTCGATCGCGTCGAGCCGCGCAATGACGTCGTCCAGGCTTCGAGCGCCGAGCAACACCTCGAGCGTCGAGTCGCCTTCGCCGTTGACGTAGAGGTCGCGGAGACGCTCGGCGATTCGGCGCTGAGCCACGTTCAAGCTCTTGCGCGCAGCGACGAGGTGGCGTGCGTTGGTATCGAGCTCCCCGTCGATCCGGTCGAGCTCGACGTTCGCGTAGTTGTACGCCTCGATGCGTCGCACCAAGGCTCATGTCGAGGTTCTCGAGCTCGGCGATGATCGCCTGCGCCTGCGCTTGCTTGTCCCGGATGTCGGGGTCGGCAGAGGCCGAACCGGCAGCAAGCAGCAGCGTCGCGGCGAAGGCCACGAGGAGGACGATTCTCGGCGCCCATCCGGTTGTCGAGCCCCCAAACGCCCGCTTGCCTCGACTCCGGACGGACCCGCCGGTGGCGGTCTTGCCCGTCACAAGTCGGGGACACTAGCACCCCCTCCGGATGCCTGCAACCCGCAACAAACCTAAAAAAATCTGCAAAGAGACACTTTCCCGGACGCGCACAATCCCGGTGCCGAACGCGGTCTGTTAGCGTCCTCGATTCGTGCTCAGGGGAACACGAAGGTGGGGATCGCTTCTTGCGGTGGTCATCGGTGGCGTTTTCGGATTTGGCGTCCTTCCGGCGGGCGGCGCCGAGCCGCTGTCGTACAAGCTGCGCGTGGACGCCGTCGCGTACCACCTGCCCGGACGAACGGCTAGCGGCCTCCCGGTGCGGAAAGGAGTCGTTGCCGTCGATCCCGCGCTGATCACCCTCGGCACCCGTCTCTTCGTCCCCGGCTACGGAAAGGCCGTCGCAGCCGACGTGGGCGTGGCGATCAAGGGTCGCATCATCGACCTCTGGATGCCCACGGACGACCATGCGCGTAACTGGGGCCGCAAGACGGTGGTCATCACCGTCTTTCGCTAGCCGTCGCGTCCCTCCGGTACAAGCTAGTCGGTGCTCGCTTTGGTGCGCATGGCTCTCGCTGTCGTCGTACTGGCCGCGACGACCTCCGTCGGGGCCTCGACTGCGCCGACGCACGCAGCCGCTCCCGAGCTGGGAATCGCTCTCGAGCGCGCCCTCGCCGCAGCCGACGTCCCAGCGGCTCGCACGGCGGCGCTCGCGGTCGATCTGCGAAGCGGAGAGGTCGTCTTCAGGGCCAATGCCGGCCTCGCGCTCGCGCCTGCATCGGCGGAGAAGCTCGCGGTGTCCTTCGCGGCGCTTCGGCTCCTCGGTCCCGGCTATCGCTTTCGGACGGATGTTCGCGGAGAGGGAGAGCTCGCAGGCAAGGTCTGGGACGGCGACCTCTATCTCGTCGGTTACGGTGACCCGACGCTCGCTCCCCCGGACCTCGACGCGCTCGCCAGGGACGTCGCGGCCTGGGGCGTTCGCCGCGTTTCGGGACGCGTCTTCGGCGACGAGCGGCACTTCGACGCACGCCGCTCAGCGCCGGGCTGGAAGCCATGGTTCCTCGGGATCGAGTCGCCGCCGATCTCGGCGCTGTCGATCGAGGAAGAGCGCGGCGAAGGAGTAAACGGCTCCGCCGCGGCGGCGGCGCGAGCGTTCACCGCAGCATTGGCTCGCCGCGGCATCGTCGTCGTCGGAGCCGCTGGCGCAGGGGCTGCGCCGGCCGAGACGTTCCCGCTCGCCGTCGACCTCTCGGAGCCGCTGTCCACGATTGTCCGCGGAATGAACCGAGACAGCGACAACTTCGTCGCGGAGATGCTGCTCAAGGAGCTCGGAGCAAGCATGGCTCGGACCGGGTCGACCGCCGTGGGCGCGGAGGTCGTTCGCCAGGCGCTGCTCGAGGCGGGCATCTCGCTCGCGGGAGTCCGCATCGCCGACGGCTCGGGGCTGTCGCCGCTCGACCGCCTGACCGCAAAGACCCTCGTCGCAATCCTGCGCGTCGGCGCGGCGGACCCGGAGATCCGCGACGCGTTCGTCACGTCGCTCGCCGTGGCCGGTATCTCCGGAACCCTGAAGAAACGACTGGACCGCCGTGTCACGCGCGGGAGGGTGATCGCCAAGACGGGAACGACGAGCTCCTCCTCTGCACTCGCAGGGTTCGTCCGTCGCCGCTACGTGTTCGCGATCATCCAGAACGGGTCGCCCGTCCCGTACTGGTCGGCGCGGCGAGCCCAAGACCGCTTCGTCACCGTCCTAGCCCGTTCCTAGTAGCGCCGACAATTCGGCTTCAGACAGGATCGGAATGCCGAGCTTCTCCGCCTTGGCGGCTTTGGAGCCGGGGCTCTCGCCGACCACAACCCCCGTCGTCTTCGACGAGACCGACTCCGAGACCTTCGCGCCGAGAGCCTCGAGTGCCGCCTTCGCCTCCTCGCGCTTGAAGCCCTCGAGCGTCCCGGTGATGACGTACTGCCGGCCGGTGAGAGGCCCCTCGGCCGGAAGCTCGTCTCGCTCGCCCTCCATCTGGATGCCGAGATCTCGTAGCTCCTGCACGAGCGTGCGGTTCTCCTCGTCCGAGAACCACTCGGCGATGAGAACGGCGCGATCCGGCCCCACTCCCTCGACCTCCTCGAGCTGGGACTGGGTCGCGGCGATCAAGCCGTCGACCGAGCCGAAGTGCCGGGCGAGATTGCGCGCGATCACCCAGCCCACCTTCGGAATGTTCAGCCCGAAGAGCACGCGCGAGAACGGCTGCTCCTTGGAGTGGTCGATGGACGCGATCGCCCGCCCAGCCGAGATCTCGGCGTAGCCCTCGAGTGCCTCGAGCTGTTCAGTCGTCACGCGGTACAGATCGGGCAACGAACGCACGAGGCCCTCGTCCCAGAGCTTCTTGACCGTGTTCCCGCCCACGCCTTCGATGTCCATCGCCGGCCCGACCCAGTGGTAGAGCGTCTCCAGGCCACGCGAGGGACACGCACGGTTGGGGCAGCGGTGCATGACCTCGCCCTCCGGCTTCACGATCTCTGCGCGACAGAGCGGGCAGCGCTTCGGCATGCGCCACGGCTTCGTGCCCGGCTCGTGCTCCCCGGCCGGCCCGACCACCTGCGGGATCACGTCTCCCGCGCGTTGCACCACGACCATGTCGCCGACGCGGATGTCCTTGCGGCGAATGTCGTCCTCGTTGTGCAGCGTCGCGCTGGAGACCGTGACGCCTCCCACCTGGACCGGCTCGAGCTCGGCCAGCGGGTTGAGCACGCCGGTGCGACCCACGCGGACGTGGATTGCGAGCAGCCGGGTGGTCGCCGCGGTCGGCGCCCACTTGTACGCGCGGGCGAACCTCGGTCGTCCGTGCAGGGAGCCGAGAGCCTCCTGCTGCGCGAAGGAGTCGATCTTGATGACGATCCCGTCGATCTCGTACCCGAGCTCGCCTCGCCTGGACTCCCACGCCGCACAGGCCTCGGCCACCTCTTCGATCGACTCCAGTCGCTGTGCGTCGGGGTTCGTGCGGAACCCGAGGCGGTGCAGCCAGGAGAGCGTCTCCCACTGCGTGGCGGGGGCGGTGCCGCCGTGAACGCCGACCCCGTACACGTAGATCGACAACGGCCGCTCCGCGGTCACGGCGGGGTTGAGCTGGCGCAACGAGCCCGCGGCCGCATTTCGTGCATTCGGCGCAGGCTTGCGCCCAGCGGCGATCTGCGCATCGTTGAAGCGGTCGAACCCGGTGAGCGGGAAGTAGATCTCGCCGCGCACCTCGAGAGTGGTCGGCGGCTTGGCGCCGTCCTCGCTTCGCAGGCGCAGCGGCACGGATGACAGCGTCCGCAGGTTCCCGGTCACGTCTTCGCCCCGGAGCCCGTCCCCGCGCGTCGCTCCGCGCACGTAGGCGCCGCTCTCGTAGACGAGCGAGACGGCCGAGCCGTCGATCTTCGGCTCGAGCACGTACGCCACGGCTTCTTCTGAGCCGAGGCGCTTGCGAATGTCGTCTGCCCACTTCGCGAGAGCCTCGGCCGTCGTCACCTTCTCGAGTGACCCCATCGGAGACAGGTGCTCGATCTTGCGGAACCCTTCCGCCGGCGGGGCTCCGACGCGCTGCGTCGGTGAGTCGGGAGTGACGAGCTCTGGATGCTCTTCCTCGATCGCGTGTAGCTCGTCGTAGAGCGCGTCGTAGGCGGCATCGGAGAGCTCGGGGTCGTCGAGGACGTGGTAGCGGTAGAGGTGGTGCTCGACGAGGCGCCGGAGCTCCTCGGCGCGCTTCGCGGCGGTCGTCGACTTCGTCCTAGAGGACATCGAGCAGCTCTTCCGGCGCGTGGACGAAGGCATCCGGCTCCTCGGCCAGCAGCGTCTCGTCGCTGTGGATCCCGCCCCACGACACCGCCACCGCGAACGCGCCTGCCGCCTTCGCCGCCTGGATGTCGAAGGGCGAGTCTCCGACGTAGGCCGCGTCGGCAGGCTCGGCGCCCAACTTCCCGACCGCCGCGAGGACGGGGTCGGGATCGGGCTTGTGCCGATCGGTGTCGTCGTGTCCGACGACCACCTCGAACTGCTCGGCAAGCCAGGGAAAGCGAGCGAAGGCGAGGGCCACCGTCCGGTGCCGCTTCGCCGTCACGATGCCGAGCCGCCGGCCCTCCGCGCGAAGCTGCGGGAGCACGTCCATCATGCCGTCGAAGGCCGTCAGGGTCTCGTGCAGCGGATCGTTGTGCTCCCGATAGACCTCCACGAGCTCGTCGACGCGACCTGGTCCCAGCTGTTCCATCTGCGCGACGAGGCCCTGGCCGCCGACGGTCGCGGCAAGCTCCTCGTACCCGATGTCGCGGTCGAGCACCGTGCGGACAGCGTGCTGCATCGAGGCGAGGATGATCGGTCCCGAATCGATCAGCGTGCCGTCGAGGTCGAAGAGGGCGATGCGGAAGCGCATGCTGTCGATGCTAGTCAGTAGGTCACGCGCTCCAGGTAGAGACCCCACGGGGGCGCCGTCAGACCCGCCTCGGTACGCGGGCGACCGTCGAGGAGCCTCTCGATGTCGACGGAGGCATCGGGGCCGAGCTCGAGCATCGTCCCGACGAGCGTTCGCACCATGTGTCGGAGGAAGCTGTCCGCGGTGATGATGAAGTCCAGGCGCTCTCCGTCGCGCTCCCATGCGGCCGCGAGTACCGTCCGGGTGAAACTCTCGTGCTCGGTCTCGGTAGGCGTGAACGCGCGGAAGTCGTGCTCACCCACGACGTGAGAGGCGGCCGCGGCCAGGGCACCCTCGTCGACCGAGCGAGGCCACTGGAGCGCTCGCGACTCCTCCAGCGGTGAACGCGTACGGCGGAGCAAGGCGCGGTACCGGTAGGTGCGCGACCGCGCGGAGAAGCGCGCATGGAAGTCGTCCGCAGCTTCCTCCGACGACACGACGGCGACGTCGTCTGGAAGGGCGGTATTGAGCGCGTCGGCGGCGCGCTCGGCCGCCGGACCGCCGTTCACGCTCACGCTCGCGACCTGCCCGAGCGCATGCACGCCTCCGTCGGTGCGGCCCGCGACGGCAAGGCCGTCCCAACCCGGGTAGACGGCAGTCAACGCTTCCCGCATGATCCCCTCGACCGTGCGCTGACCGGGCTGCCGCGCCCAACCGCGGAAGCCCGAGCCGTCGTACTCGAGCGTGAGCTTCAGAACCACGAGCTGACATCATTGCGCTCGCGTGGCGACCTCCAGGAAGTACGACCTCTACAGCCCGGAGTTTCGGGCGACCACACACGCAACCTACGCTCTCATGCGGGAGCAAGACCCGGTGCTGCTGCAGCCCGGTCTCGACGGCGAAACGCCGATCTGGTTCCTCACCCGCTATGACGACGTCGTCTCCGCCCTGCTCGACGAGCGACTGGTCCTCGATCCCGCACTCGCACTGTCCCCAGGGGAGCTCGAAGAACGGGAGGCGTCGAGCCCGCTGCCAGTCGACGAACGGATCAACACCCACCTCCTCACGCAGGACGGTCCTAGCCACCGTCGCCTTCGCCGGCTGGTGACGAAGGCGTTCACGCCTCGGATCGTCGAGGGGCTACGGCCACGGATCGAGGAGATTGCCGACGCCCTTCTCGACCGTGTCTCCGACCGGCAGGCGATGGATGTGGTCGACGACTACGCGTTCCCCCTCCCGATCACGGTCATAGCCGAGCTCCTCGGCATCCCGACCGAAGATCAAAGCCGCTTCCGTACATGGTCGAACACCTTCGTGATGCCCCCCATCACCGAGGAGCTACGAGAACAGTTCGCGGTGCACACGAACGAGTTCGTCGCCTATCTCGACGACCTCTTCGCGCGGCGACGCTCGGACCCGACGGACGATCTCGTGAGCGCCCTCGTGCAGGCGGAGGAGCAGGGAGACCACCTGAGCGAGAACGAGCTGTACAGCATGGTCGTCCTCCTGATCGTGGCCGGCCACGAGACGACCGTGAGCCTCATCACCAATGCCGTGTTGGCCCTCCTCTCGAACCCGGATCAGCTCGAGGCACTACGTCGCGACCCGTCGTTGCTGCCGCGAGCGATCGAGGAGCTCCTCAGGTACGACAGCCCGGTCGAGCGGGCGATCACGCGGTGGGCGGCCGCGGATGTGGAGTTCGGCGGTCGGACGATCAAGCGTGGAGACTTCGTCGTTGCCGTGATCGGCTCGGCCAATCGCGATCGCGCTCAGTTTCGCGATCCGGACACGCTCGACCTCGGACGAGAGGACGTCAAGCATGTCGGATTCGGTCGCGGCCCTCACTACTGCCTCGGAGCGCCGCTCGCCCGTCTGGAAGCCGATATCGCGCTCACGAAGCTGTTCGGACGACTGCGCAACCTCCGCCTCGAAATCACCGAAGAAGATCTCTACTGGCGCCCGATCCCGATCTTCCGCAGCTTGGCTTCCCTGCCCGTCAGCTGGGACTGAGTCACGGCTCGATCCTCAGGGCCTCGTTGACGGAGCTCACCGTGAGTCCCGGCTCTGGGCCGCCCCCGATCACGAAGACGCGGTCGCCGACGGCGGCCATCCCGATTCCGTGGCGCGGAGTCGCCAGATCGTCGAGCCTGATCCAACGGCGCGCTGCGACGCGGAAGGCGAGAACCTCGGCGATCGTCCCGTCCGGCTCCTCGCCGCCTGCCGAGACGACGTGGCCGAGCAGGGCCGCCGCACCCGTCCCTCCACGCGCGTCTGGCACAGGCTGAAGCCGCCGCCACCGTCGGTCGCCCGGTCGGTAGGACTCGAAGTGGAGGAGGTTCGTGTCGAGCCCCGCGGTGCGCCCGGCGACGGCGTAGACGGTTCCCCCGAGCGACGTCACCCCGAGATGCTCGCGTGGGGTCGGGCCGGGAACGACCGACCAGCGTCTCGTCTGCAGGTCGAACGAAAGAGCGTTCCGCGCGAGCCGCTGGGCACCGATCGTGACGCCGCCGGCAACGACGATCTTGCCGCCGGCGACACCAGCGCCGGCGGCAGCGCGCGCGAACGGCATCGGAGGAAGTGCCCGCCAGGCGCCCTTCTCCAGGACGAGCACGGTTCGCTGTGGAGTCCCGTCGACCGTATAGCCGCCCAGCACGTACGGGCGCCCGCCCGTACCCACCGCCATCGCGTGGTGAACGCCGACCGGCAGATCCGGCAGCCGTCGCCAGCTGTTCCGAGCCGGGGAGTACGCGTCCACACGGGTGGAAGCTCCACGATCGAACGTGAAGCCACCGAGCACGACGATCTCGTTGCCGACCGTTGCTGCGGACACCTCGGTGCGTGGCAGCGGCATCGCCGCCCGGGTCTCCCAAGCGCTCGACGCGGAGAGACCCACCGGAACGAGCACCAACGCGAGCACGACGCAGGCGAAGCGCACCACTTCAGGGTAGTCAGGCCGGATCGACGACGAGCGTGAGGCCGTCGACGGCTCGAACGACGACGCGGGTGCCCGAGTCGCAGCCGCCCGCGCACCGGGCGCGCCAGATCTCACCTCCGACCTTCACCTGGCCCTCCGGCCAGAGGCTCGACTCGGCCACTCCGGTCTTCCCGACCAGCGTCTCGACCCCCACGGAGGCTTTGCGGCGCTTCGACCACCGGAGGAAGAGCCCGGTCTCCGCGATGTCGAGCACCGCGGCGACGGCGACCGCCACGAGCCCCCACGGCGACGGCAGGACCAATATCGCGAGGGCGAGGGCGATCAGGACCAGCACGGCGGGAGGGTACTCGTGAAAAACGGGGGTCTGGCTTCGAAGCCAGACCCCCGGAGCGCCCTACGCCTCGGCCGGTGCTGCCTCCTCGCGACGCGCGCGAGGAGGTGCGAGCGGCGACACCGCCGGCTCGTAGTCGACGAGCTCGAGGTAGACCATCTCGGCCGCGTCTCCCTGACGCGGCCCGAGCTTGACGATTCGCGTGTAGCCGCCCGGTCGCTCGGAGAAGCGCGGCGCGACGTCCGCGAACAGCCGATGGACGACGTCGTTCGAACGGAGCGCGGCGAGCGCCTGGCGGCGCGCGTGCAGATCGCCGCGCTTCCCGAGCGTGATCATCTTCTCGGCCAACGGCTTGACCGCCTTCGCCTTGGCCTGCGTCGTCTGGATGCGGCCGTGCTCGATCAAGGCGCCTGCGAGATTCGAGTACAGCGCCTTGCGATGGGCGGAGTCCCGCCCGAGCTTCTTGCCCGACCGCTGGTGCCTCACCCGATCGTGTCCTCGCCCTTGAGCATCAGTCCGTGCGCCGCGAGCGCGGAGCGGACTTCCTCGATCGACTTCCGACCGAAGTTCGGGATCGCGACGAGCTCGTTCTCCGACTTGGATGTCAGGTCGCCGATCGTCTCGATGCCGACGCGCTTGAGGCAGTTGTACGAGCGGACCCCGAGCTCGAGCTCCTCGATCGGGAAGTTCTCCATCCCGTGCGTGACCGGGGCTTCCGCGGCGAGCTCGGTCGTCGTCTCCCCCAGCCCTTCGAAGTCGAGGTCAGTGAAGATCTTGAGCTGGCGGATGAGGATCTCGGCCGCCTGACCGATCGCGTCGCGCGGGTCGAGCGAGCCGTCGGTCGTGACGTCGAGGACGAGCTTGTCGTAGTCGGTGCGCTGGCCGACGCGCGCCGCTTCGACCTCGTACGCGACGCGACGCACCGGGGAGAAGATCGAGTCGATCGGGATCACACCGATCGTGGTCTCGGGCCCACGGTTCAGCTCGGCCGGCACGTAGCCGCGGCCGCGACCGATCGTCAGGGTCATCTCGAGCTTCCCCTTGTCGGACACGTGCGCGATCTCGAGCTCGGGGTTCAGGATCTCGAGATCCGCCGGAGCCTCGATGTCGGCGGCCGTCACGACGCCGGCGCCCTTCTTCTGGATGTAGACCTCGATCTCGGGCGACGCGCCGTGCAGGAGCACGATCAGGTTCTTCAGGTTGAGGATGATGTCGGTGACGTCCTCGCGGACACCGGGAAGAGTGGTGAACTCGTGAGCGACGCCCTCGATCTTCACCGCCGTCACGGCCGCCCCCTCGAGTGAGGACAGGAGCACGCGACGGAGCGAGTTCCCGAACGTGTTGCCGAAGCCGCGATCGAGCGGCTCGATGAGGAAGACGCCGCGATGGTCGTCCGCCTCCTCGTGTGCGATCCGCGGAGTCTGGAACTCCATCAAGCTGGTTCGTGTAGCCAAGATGATCCTTTCAGTTGTTGCCTAGGCACGAGCGCAGCTCATGCCTTTACTTGGAATAGAGCTCGACGATCAGTGATTCCTGGACGGGCACGTCGATCTCGTCGCGCTCGGGGAATCGGAGGACCTGCCCCGTGAGCCCGTCGTGGTCGGCCTGGAGCCAGGGCGCGACCGACGCAGTGAGGTCGGTCGCCTCCCGTACGAGCTGCTCGACCGGGCTGCCGGGCTTGAGCGAGATCACGTCTCCGGCCTTGACGCCGTAGCTCGGGATGTTGACGCGACGGCCGTTGACCTGGAAATGGCCGTGGCGGACGAGCTGGCGTGACTGCGCACGCGACCCGGCGAAGCCGAGGCGGTAGACGACGTTGTCGAGGCGCGTCTCGAGCATGCGCAGGAGGTTCTCGCCTGGTGCGCCCTGCCCGCGGCTCGCCCGGTCGTACGTGAGCCGAAACTGCTTCTCGAGCAGGCCGTAGTAGCGGCGCGCCTTCTGCTTCTCGCGCAACTGCAGGAGGTACTCACTCTGCTTGATGCGCCCCCGCCCGTGCTCACCCGGCGGGTAGCCGCGGCGCTCGACCGCGCACTTCTCGGTGAGGCAGCGCTCGCCCTTCAGGAAGAGCTTCAGCCCTTCGCGGCGGCAGAGACGGCACTTGGGGCCGAGATCGCGCGCCATCAGGTTCTTAGATTCCCCGGAGAGACCACTTAGACGCGCCTCCGCTTGCGTTGACGAACCCCGTTGTGGGCCTGCGGAGTGACGTCCCGCACGCCGAGGATCTCGAGACCTGCCGCCTGCAGCGACCGGATCGCGGTCTCGCGTCCGGAGCCCGGGCCCTTGACGAAGACCTCGACCTTCTGGAGGCCGTGTTCCATGCCCTTGCGCGCCGCATTGTCGGCTGTGACCTGCGCCGCGAACGGCGTCGACTTGCGCGACCCCTTGAAGCCGGCCGAGCCGGCGGACTCCCAGACGATCACATTGCCCTCGCGGTCGGTGAGGGTGACGATCGTGTTGTTGAACGACGTCTTGATGTGCGCCTGCCCGATCGCGATGTTCTTCTTGACCCTGCGCCGTGTTCGGCCGCGGGCCGCTGACCTTCGCGGGGGCGCCACTACTTCGTCCTCTTACCGCGACCGACGGCCTTCGTCGGCCCCTTGCGCGTGCGTGCGTTGGTCTTCGTGCGCTGGCCGCGCACCGGAAGGCCACGGCGGTGGCGAATCCCGCGATAGCTCCCGATCTCTGTCAGACGCTTGATCGCGCCTGCGCGGTTGCGCCGAAGGTCGCCCTCGACCTCGAGGTCGGAGTCGATGTACGCGCGGAGCTTCGTGACCTCCTCGTCCGTCAAGTCGCGGACCTTCTCGTCGGCGTCGAGCTCGAGCACACGGCAGATCTTCTGCGCGGTCGACGGCCCGATGCCGTAGATGTAGGTCAGCCCGATCACGAGCCGCTTCTGGGTGGGGAGGTTGACGCCTGCGATGCGTGCCATGTGACCGCTAGCCCTGCCTTTGCTTGTGTCGGGGATTCGAGCAGATCACGATCGTGCGGCCGTGCCGCTTGATCACGCGGCAGCGCTCGCACATGGGCTTGACGGATGGACGAACCTTCATCGTGATCTCCCTACTTGAGTCGGAACGTGATGCGACCGCGGGAAAGGTCGTAGGGCGAGAGCTCGAGCTTGACCCGGTCGCCCGGCAGAATGCGGATGTAGTTCTTGCGCATCTTCCCGGAGATCGTGGCGAGAACGCTGTGACCCGAGTCCAGCTGCACCCGAAACATCGTGCTGGGCAGCGCCTCGACCACCTCGCCTTCCGCCTCGATCTTCTCTTCCTTGACTGTCACGGACGTTCCGGACCTCAACCTCGTGCAGCGCGACGCCTTTCGGTCGTGGATTTCTTCGAAGAAACGGCGGCGCGAGGACACAGCCACGCACCGCGGCGGGTCATCGTAGCAAAGTCCTTTCCGAAGCCAGCCCCACGCGGGGCGTCAGAATGCGAGGCCCTTCGGGGAGAATCGCCACCGTGTGCTCGAAGTGCGCCGATGTCGAGCCGTCAGCGGTCGAGATCGTCCAGCCGTCGTCCGCCACAACGATCTCCGGTCCGCCTGCAGTGATCATCGGCTCGATCGCGATGGTCATCCCCTCGGACAGCCGTGGGCCGCGTCCCGGCTCACCGAAGTTCGGGATGTGCGGATCCTCGTGGTAGTAGCGGCCCACTCCGTGACCGACGAGGCTGCGGACCACCGAGAACCCGGCATCCTCGACCACGGTCTGCACGGCGTGAGCGATGTCGCCGACGCGGTTTCCGTGCCGAGCCTCGGCGATGCCTGCCGCGAGCGCTTCCTGGGCGACATCGAGGAGCCGCTGCGCCTCCGGGTCGACCTCGCCGACGCCGAACGTGTAGGCCGAGTCCGCGATGTACGCGTCGAGGGTCACTCCCACATCGATCGTGACAAGATCGCCTTCGGCGACCTCGTACCGCCCGGGGATCCCGTGCACGACGACCTCGTTGGCCGAGATGCAGATCGCCTTCGGGTAACCCTTGTAGCCGGCAGACGTCGGCAGACCCCCGCGCTCGCGGATGAAGGCGTCAGCAGCCGCGTCGAGCTCGTCCGTCGTCACGCCAGGCTCGAGCAGGGAACCGACGTGCGCGATGGTCTCGGCCACGACGGCTCCCGCGGCGGCGATCCGGTCGATCTCCCTGGCGCTCTTGCGGATGATCACGAGCTGGACACCTCTGCGGGGTCGGGCCCTTGGGCCCGCGCGCGCGTGAGCGCATCCTCGATCGCAGCGAAGACCTCGTCCATCGCCCGCTCTCCGTCCACCGCCTCCAGCATCCCTTCCGACCGATAGCGCTCGACCACCGGCTCGGTGAGACCGTGATACAGGCGCAGCCGGTTCAGGATCACGTCCGCAGCGTCGTCCGGCCTGCCCTCGTGCGCTCCCCGAGCGAGCAGCCGCTCGAGCGCAACGTCGTCCGAGACGTCGAGCAGCAGCACGACGTCCAGCGGCTTTCCGATCTCGTCGAGCATCACGTCCAAAGCCTCCGCTTGGGGCACCGTACGCGGGAAGCCGTCGAGCACGAATCCGTCCTCGTCGGCAAGCCGCTCACGGATCAGGTCGACCATGAGGTCGTCGGGGACGAGGTCACCCCGCTCGAGGATCGGCTCGACCTGCAGGCCGAGCTCCGAGCCGTCGGCGATCGCCGAGCGCAGGATGTCCCCCGTGGCGACGTGCGGGAGGTCGTGGAGCGCCGCGATCCGGCGCGCCTGGGTTCCTTTCCCGCTGCCCTGCGGCCCGAGGATGAGGATTCTCATGCGCTAACTCTCAGTCGAGAGGGACGGCAAGACAAGGGAGCCCTAGCCTCGACGTTATTTGAGGAAGCCCTCGTAGGAGCGCATCATCATCTGCGACTCCATCTGGCGCATCGTGTCGAGAGCGACCCCGACCGCGATGAGCACCGAGGTCCCGCCCAGGGCTCCGGCACTCGCCTGTGAGAAGCCGCCGTAGGCGATGAACAGGCTCGGGAGGACCGCGACGAGCGCGAGGAAGAGCGATCCCGGAAGCGTCAGGCGCGACAGCACGCGGTCCAGGTACTGCGCGGTCGGAGGCCCGGGGCGGATGCCCGGGATGTAGCCACCGTGCCGGCGGAGATTGTCCGCCTGGTCGACCGGGTTGAACTGCACCGCCGTGTAGAAGTAGGTGAAGAGCACGATCATCACTCCCTCGATCAGCAGGTAGATCCAGTCTCCCGGCTGGAAGTACTCGTTGACGAAGTCCCGCGTGGCCGGGAAGTACTGGGCCATCGTGGGTGGGAACGCGAGGATCGCGGCCGCGAAGATGATCGGGATGACGCCGGCCATGTTCACGCGCAACGGGAGGTAGGTCGAGCCTCCGGCCGTCATCCGGCGACCCACCATCCGCTTGGCGTACTGGATCGGGATGCGCCGCTGGCCCTCCTGCACGAAGACGACCGCGGCGACGATCGCGAGCGCGATGAGCGGGTAGAAGAGCTTCTCCATCGGGCCGCCGTTCCACCAGGCTGCGATGCCGATCGGCGCACCGACGAGAATCGACGCGAAGATCAGGATGGAGATGCCGTTCCCGATCCCGCGCTTCGTGATCAGCTCGCCCATCCACATCAGGAGCGTCGTTCCCGCGGTCAGCGTCGTCACGATCAAGACGACCTCGCCGGAGCCCGCGTCGAGCGCGCCCTGGCTGCGGAAGAGGAATGCGTACCCGGTTGCCTGCGCTGCGGCGAGTACGACCGTGAGGTAGCGCGTGTACTGCGTGATCTTCGCGTAGCCGGCCTCACCCTCTTTCTGGAGCTCGCCGAGCCGCGGGATCACGACCGTCATGAGCTGGAGGATGATCGACGCGGTGACGTACGGCATGATCCCGAGCGCGAACAGCGAGAACTGCGACAGCGCGCCGCCCGAGAAGAGGTTGAGCAGGCCGAGGATCGTGTCGCCGCGGCCCGAGAAGTAGTTCTCGATCGTCTCCGAGTTGACACCCGGTGCGGGGATCCAGGAGCCGAGGCGGTAGACGGCGAGGATCATCGCCGTGAAGAGGACGCGCCGTCGAAGCTCGGGGACGCGCCAGGCATTCGCGAGCCAGGAGAACATCGACTACTCGGTCTCCTCCTCTGAGGGCTCGGGCTCGGCGGCTTCGGCCTCGGTCTCGGTCTCCAGCTCGGTCTCGGCGGCGGCCTCCGGCTCCTCCGCCACGGGAGCGGTCGCCTTGTGACGCTTCTTCTTCTTCTTCACGGGCTCGCCCCGGAGCCAGGTGACCGACCCGCCCGCCGCCTCGATCTTCTCCACGGCTGACTTCGAGAACCCATGAGCGGAGACCGTCAGCTTCTTGGTGAGCTCGCCCTCGCCGAGCACCTTGACGTCGATCGAGAGCTTCCGGACGAGGCCGCTCGCCTTCAGCGACTCGGGCGTCACTTCCGCGCCCGCGTCGAAGCGATCGTCGAGGTCGCCGACGTTCACGGGCTGCGTGTGCGTCCGGAACGGACCGATCGGCATCGCGTCCGCGGAGGTGTTCCCGCGGAGCTTGCCGAGGCGCATGTCGATCGGCATCTGGCCGCCTTCGAACCCGGCCGGCATCTTGTGCGACCCGGCGCGCGACTTCTGGCCCTTGATGCCGCGGCCCGAGTAGCGGCCCTTGCCCGAGCCGAGGCCGCGGCCGACCCGCTTGCGCGGCTTGCGCGGCTGGGCGGGCTCGAGATTGGACAGGTTCAGCTCGTCAGAGGCCACTCACTCGTCCTTCCCATCGATGCGCACGAGGTGGTTGACCTGGCGGAGCATTCCTCGCAGCTCCGCCGAGTCGGTGTGCTCCTTGCTCCGGCCGATCTTCCCGAGCCCGAGTGCACGAAGAGTCCCGATGTGCCGGTCGGACTGGCCGATCGTGCTTCGTATCTGCGTGATCTTGACCGAGGTCACTCCGCACTCTCCTCGCTGGCCGCGGTCTCAGTCGTGGACTCTGGCGTCTGGCTCGAGCCAGACCCCGGCCCGTCGCTGGCTTCGGCCTCGGCTCGCTCTTTGGCCAGCGCCGCTTCCTCTCGTGCCCGAGTCGCCGCGCGGGGGATCGGGATCACCTCGGCGATCGTCTTGCCTCGCAGCTGGGCGACGTCCTCGGGGCGCACGAGCCTGCGGAGCCCCTCGACCGTCGCGCGCGTCATGTTGATCGGAGTCGTCGTGCCGAGGCTCTTCGCGAGCACGTCGCGGATGCCGGCGAGCTCGAGCACCGCTCGCACGCCTCCGCCGGCGATGACGCCGGTTCCCTCGCTGGCCGGACGGAGAACGACTCTCGCCGCGTCGAACTGGCCGACGATCTCGTGCGTGATCGTCTGCCCGTGCTTCGGGACCTGGAACAGGTTCTTCTTCGCGTCCTCGACGGCCTTCGAGATGGCGAGCGGGACCTCCCGCGCCTTCCCGTAGCCGAGCCCGACCCGGTCGACCTCGTCCCCGATGACGACGAGGGCGGTGAACGAGAACCGCCGGCCGCCCTTGACGACCTTGGCGACGCGGTTGATCTCGATGACCCGCTCCTTCAGCTCACGGGAGTCGGCGACTTCCCTGGTGCTCAAAATTTCAGTCCTTCCTCGCGCGCGCCCTCTGCGAGCGCCTTGACGCGTCCGTGGTACAGGTAGCCGCCGCGATCGAACACGCAGCGCTCGATGCCGGCCTTCTTCGCCGCCTGGCCGAGGGCCTTGCCGACGGCGCTCGCCTGCTCGGTCTTGGACCCCGACGACGAGAACGAGTTCCAGCCCGCTGCCGCGAGCGTGCGCCCGCTCGAGTCGTCGACGAGCTGCGCGAAGATCCCGCGGTTCGAGCGGAACACTGCAAGACGAGGTCGCTCCGCGGTTCCCGCGATCTTGCTCCGAACCCGGCGATGGCGGCGCATACGCGCCTGGCGCTTCGTCATCACGCTCACGCGCGCTTCCCGACCTTCCTGCGGACCTGCTCGTCGCGGTAGCGGATGCCCTTGCCCTTGTACGGCTCGGGCGGCCGGACCTTGCGGATCTCGGCGGCGGTCTGCCCGACGGCCTGCTTGTCGATGCCCTTGACGATGATCTGGGTCGGCGCCGGCACGTCGAAGGAGATTCCCGCGCGCGGCTTGATCGTGACCGGATGCGAGAAACCGACGGCGAGCTCGAGGTCGGTGCCCTTGAGCTGGGCGCGGTACCCGACGCCCTGGATCTCCAGGTGCTTCTCGAAGCCCTTGGTGACTCCCTCGACCATGTTCGCGATGAGCGTCCGGGTCAGGCCGTGCAGAGCCCGGTCCTCGCCGCGCTCGGTCGGGCGGGTGACGACGACCTCCTCGTCCCTCTTCTCGATCTGCATGCGCGCGGGCACAACCTGGCTCAGCTCGCCGAGCGGGCCGTTCACCTGTACGCGACCGGGCGAGAGCGCGACCATCACCCCCGAAGGCAGTTCGATCGGTTTCCGGCCGATTCTCGACATCGCTCGGGGGCTCCCCCTACCAGACGAAGGCGATCACTTCGCCGCCGACGCCGCGCTCGGCGGCCTGGCGGTGGGTGATCACCCCGGTCGAGGTGGACATGATCGCGGTGCCGAGCCCGCCGAGCACTCGCGGCAGCCGATCCTTGCCGGCGTACACGCGCCGGCCGGGCTTGGAGACGCGCTTGAGATCGGTGATCACGCGGCGGCGGTCGCGCGCGAACTTGAGCTCGACGACGAGGGTCTTGTACGGCAGCGGCTCGTCCTTCTCGTCCTTCGTCTCGACGACGCGGTAGTCCGCGATGTAGCCCTCGTCCTTCAGGATGCGCGCGATCTCCTCCTTCATGCGGGAGGTCGGCATCGAAGCGGAATCGTGCAACGCGCGGTTCGCGTTGCGGATCCGCGTGAGCATGTCGGCAATGGGATCGGTGAGCATCTCTTCTCCTACCAGCTCGACTTCGTCATGCCGGGAACGGCGCCCTGGTGGGCGAGCTCGCGCAGGCAGATCCGGCAGAGCCCGAACTTGCGATAGACCGCCCTCGGTCGACCGCACCGGTTGCAGCGTGTGTAGTCCCGCACCTTGTGCTTCGACCCCCGTTGTTGCTTGACGACGAGCGACTTCTTGGCCACTAAGAACGTTCCCTTCTCTCTGCGGCGAACGGCAGGCCGAGAGCGCCGAGAAGCGCGCGCCCGTGCTCGTCCGTCGTCGCCGAGGTCGTGATCGCGATGTCGAGCCCGCGGACCGACGGAACCTTGTCGTAGTCGATCTCGGGGAAGATGATCTGCTCCCTGATCCCGATCGAGTAGTTGCCGCGTCCGTCGAACGAGCCGGGATCGAGCCCTCGAAAGTCGCGAATGCGCGGTAGCGCGATCGAGGCGAGTCGGTCGAGGAACTCGTACATGCGCGTCCCCCGGAGCGTCACCCGTGCGCCGACAGGCATCCCCTCTCGAAGCTTGAAGCTGGCGATGGACTTGGTCGCACGCCGGACCTGCGCGTGCTGCCCGGCGATGGTCGTGAGCTCGTCGATCGCGGCGTCCATCGCCTTGGCGTCGGTCTTCGCATCGCCGACACCCATGTTCAGCGTCACTTTCGTGACCCGCGGGACCTGCATGACGGACGAGAGCTCGAGCTCCTCCTGGAGTCGGCCCCGGATCTCGTTCTCGTAACGCTCCTTGAGGCGAGCCACGTAGGTCTCAGGAGTGGGCGCAACGGCAGTCGTGCTCATCGGTCGAGCTCCTGCCTGCACCCCTCGCGCTTGCAGACGCGAACGCGGACGATGCCGCCCTTGACTTCCTTCTCCACGATGCCGACCCGGGTGGGGAGGCCGCAGACGGGGCACACGACCATCACGTTCGAGACCGGCAGGGGAGCAGGCTTGTCCATGATGCCGCCGGGCAGGATCTGGGCACCCCCCATACGCGAGGAGTCCCTGATCGGCTTCGGCTTCGTATGGCGCTTGGCGACGTTCAGGTTCTCGACGATCACCCGGCGCTCCGACGGGCGCGCCTCGATGACGCGGCCCCGCTTGCCGCGATCCTTGCCCGCGACGATCTGGACGAGATCGCCCTTCTTGACCTTCATCTTCGTGGACACCTACAGAACCTCCGGGGCCAGGCTGACGATCTTCATGAAGTTCTTCTCGCGGAGCTCGCGCGCAACCGGCCCGAAGATGCGCGTGCCGCGCGGGTTCGACTGGGGATCGATGAGGACGGCGGCGTTCTCGTCGAAACCGATGAGCGTGCCGTCGTCCCTGCCGTAGGGCTTCTTCGTCCGGACGACGACCGCCCTCACGACCTCGCCCTTCTTGACCGCGCCCTGAGGCGTAGCCGACTTCACGGTAGCAACGATGATGTCCCCCACCCGCGCGTAGCGCCGGTGCGAGCCACCGAGCACGCGGATACAGAGGATCTCGCGCGCGCCGGTGTTGTCCGCCACGCGAAGTCTCGACTCCTGCTGGATCACTTGGCGGCCTCGACTATTTCTTGCAGCCGCCACCGCTTCTGCTTCGAGAGGGGCCGCGTCTCGACGATGCGGACGATGTCGCCCGCCTTCGCCTGATTCTCCTCGTCGTGCGCGTGCAGCTTGGTGCTGCGCCGGATCACCTTCTTGTACATCGGATGCACCTTCACGGTGTCGACCCGGACGACGATCGTCTTGTCGGACGCGGCGGAGACGACCGTGCCCTGGCGCTCCTGGCGGCGGCCACGGGCATGCTCGGGCTTCGGCAGGCGCGTGATCGGCTTGCGCTCGGCCGGGCGCTCGCGTGTGACCTTCGTCCGTTGCCTGCGGAGCGGGCGCGGCAGGCGCTTCTTCTTCCTCTTCGGCTCGGCCGACGCCGCGGCCGCGGCCGGCTCGTCGGCCGCGTCCACCTGGTCGGCGGAGTCGGCTTCGGCAGCAGGGCCGTCGCCGACGCCTTCCGGGGCCGGCTCGGGCTCGTCGGTCGCGGGCTCGGCTGCCGGCGGGTCCGCCGCGGCGACGGGCTCCTCCACCTCCTCGGTGGAAGCCTCCGCTAGCTCGGGTGCATCGTCGTCGGGCACGTTCTCGACGTCCGCGACCCCTTCCGGGGCGTCGGTCGTCTCCGGCTCGGCCGCCTCCTCCTCGATCCCTTCCTCCGGCACCTGCTCCTCGTTCATGTTCTCGTCCGTCATCTGGTCAGTCCTCGCGCACGCTCGTTCTTCACGGTCAGGATGCGGCCGATCTCGCGCTTGGCCATGCGCAGCCGGGCGCTGTTCTCGAGCACACCGGTCGCGGTCTGGAAGTGGAGGTTGAAGAGCTCCTGCCGCGTCTCCGCCATTTTGCGATCGAGCTCGTCGTCGGTCAGGGCTCGAAGCTCCCTAGCTCTCAAAGAGATCAGCCTCCCGCCTCACGAACTTGGTCCGGACCGGCAGCTTCTGGCCTGCGAGCCGCAGTGCCTCCTTCGCCAGGGCCTCGTCGACTCCCGCGAGCTCGAACATCACGCGACCCGGCTTGACGACCGCCACCCAGCCCTCCGGCGAGCCCTTCCCCGAGCCCATCCTGGTCTCGGCGGGCTTCTTGGTGAACGGCTTGTCCGGGAAGAGGTTGATCCAGACCTTCCCGCTTCGCCGGATCTTCCTCGTCGCCGCGATGCGGGCAGCCTCGATCTGGCGGTTCGAGATCCAACCTGCTTCGAGGCTCTTCAAGCCGTAGTCGCCGAACTGCACCGTGGTCTGGCCCTTCGACATACCTGCGCGGCGGCCGCGATGGTGGCGCCTGAACTTCGTCTTGCGCGGCATCAACATCAGCTGTCGCCCTCCGACTCCGTCTCAGGTGCCTGCTCAGGCTGCTCGATTGAGGCGTCGGGCGCTTCGGTCGTCGGCTCGACCACCGTCTCGGCGGTGAGCTCGGGTGCCTCCATCTCGGGCTCGACGGCCTGCGCCTCCATCTCGGTGGCGTCCGCACGGACGTCGTCACTGCGCGGCCGCTGGCTCGCGCGACCTCCAGGCCGCTGTCCCCGTCGCTTGCGGGGAACGATCCCGAGCCCCTCACGGTCGACGCCGCGGCCGCGACCCTCCCGTGAAGCGCCGAGCCCCTCCGACGAGGAACCGCGTCGGCGGCGAGCCTGATCCTGGTCGCCCAGGCGCGCGTCGCGCCCACCGGCGCCCTCGAAGCCCTCGGGCATGATCTCGCCCTTGTTGATCCAGACCTTGACGCCGACCTGGCCGGCCGTCGTCTTGGCCTCGGCCTGGCCGTAGTCGATGTCCGCGCGGATCGTGTGCAGCGGCACGCGGCCCTCGGAGTACATCTCGCGCCGGCTCATCTCCCCGCCGGTCAGACGGCCCGCGGCGGTGATCTTGATCCCCTGCGCGCCGGACCGCATGGCCGAGGCGAGTGAGCGCTTCATCGCGCGGCGGAAGCTCACGCGGTTCTCGAGCTGCTCCGCGATCGACTGGGCGACGAGCTTCGCGTCGAGCTCAGGGCGCTTGATCTCGTTGATGTTGATGTGGACGTTCTTCTGCGTCAGCGCGTGCAGGTCGCGGCGCAGCGCGTCGACCTCGACACCGGACTTGCCGATGACGATGCCGGGGCGCGCCGTGTAGATGTCCACGGTGATCCGCTGCTTGTCCTTGCGAATGAGGATGTCGGAGAGCCCCGCGTGGGAGAGCTTGCCGAGGATGTGACGGCGGATCTTGACGTCCTCGAGGAGATACGTCGCGAACTCCTGCCGGCCCGTCCACCAGTTCGACTTCCAGTCGTGGATGACGCCGACGCGGAACCCGCCGGGATGCACCTTCTGGCCCATCAGGCCACCGCCTCCTTTGTGCGCTTCTTCCGCCTCGAAGCTTTCGGCTTCGAGGCGGGGGTAGCTCCTTCGGTGCTGGCTGCTGCAGCTTCGACAGCGGCCTCCGTCTTGGCAGTACGTCGACGCCGAGGCGCCGTCTCCGGCTGCTCCACGAGGACGAGAGTCACGTGGCACGTGCGCTTGCGAATGCGATTGACCCGGCCGCGCGCGCGTGGCTTCCAACGCTTCAGCGTCGGTCCCTCGTCGGCGTACGCGGCCTCCACGAGGAGTTCGTCGCCGTCCAAGCCATGGTTCGCCTCCGCGTTCGCCACTGCCGAGCGGAGCACCTTGTCGATGTCCGTGGCGGCAGCGCGAGACGTGAAGGCGAGGATCGTGCGCGCCTCCGGAACCGACCGGCCGCGAATGTGGTCGAGAACGAGCCGCGCCTTCCGGGCGGACGTCCGCACCCACTTCGCCTGCGCGCGCACGCGCTGGCGATCGTCAGTCACGACCGCGCTCATGTCCTCTTCTTCACCTGAGCCTGGCGATCGCCGGAGTGGCTCCGGAATGTCCGCGTAGGCGCGAACTCGCCGAGCTTGTGGCCGACCATCTGCTCGGTCACGAACACGGGCACGTGCTTGCGACCGTCGTGCACGGCGATCGTATGCCCGACCATCTCGGGGAAGACCGTCGACGTGCGCGACCACGTGCGGATCATCCGCTTGTCGCCGCTCGCGTTCATCGCCTCGATCCGGCTGAGCAGCCGGTCCTGGACGAAAGGCCCTTTCTTGGAACTGCGGCTCACTAGCGCTTCCTCTCCTTGCCGCGGCGCCGGCCGCGGACGATCAACTTGTCGGACTCCTTGTGCTTTCTGCGGGTGCGCTTGCCGAGCGTCGGCACGCCCCACGGGGTGACGGGGTGACGGCCACCCTTCGTCTTGCCCTCGCCGCCGCCGTGCGGATGGTCTACCGGGTTCATCGCCGAGCCACGGACGGTCGGCCGCTTCCCGAGCCACCGGCTCCGGCCGGCCTTTCCGCTCGCCTGGTTTGCGTGATCGGTGTTCCCGACCTGGCCGACGGTCGCGCGACAGGTGAGGAGCACGCGGCGCAGCTCACCGGAAGGGAGCCGTAGCACGCCGTGGTCGCCGTCCTTCGCGACGAGCTGGACCGACGAGCCCGCCGAACGCGCCATGCGCCCGCCCTGACCAGGCTTCAGCTCCACTGAATGAACCAGCGTTCCCGTCGGGATGTTGGCCAGCGGGAGCGCGTTCCCTGGCTTGATGTCGGCGTTCGGGCCCGACTCCACGACGGAGCCGACTCGCAGGCGCGTCGGAGCGAGGATGTACGCCTTCGCGCCGTCCGCGTAGTGGAGCAGCGCGATACGAGCCGACCGGTTGGGGTCGTACTCGATCGCGGCGACCTTCGCCGGCACGCCGTCCTTGGTGCGCTTGAAGTCGATCGTGCGGAAGCGGCGCTTGTGGCCTCCACCCTGATGCCGCGTCGTGATGCGGCCCTTGTTGTTCCGGCCACCCTTCTTCGTGAGCGGCTCAAGCAGCGACTTCTCGGGCTCCGACTTCGTGATCTCCTCGAAGCCCGACGTCGCCATGAAGCGGCGGCCGGGGCTCGTCGGCTTGTACTTGCGCAAGGCCATCAGACGGATGCCCCCTCGAAGATCTCGATCTCGTGGCCCTCGCGAAGCTGGACGATCGCCTTCTTCCAGCCCGGTCGCCGGCCCTTCGTGAACCCGCGCCGCTTGGGCTTCGACTGCACCTTGATGATCGCCACCTTCTGCACCTTCACATCGAACAGCTCCTCGACCGCCTGCCGGACCTGCGTCTTGTGCGCGTCCTCGTGGACGCGGAACGTGTACTTGCGATCGGAGATGAGCGAGTAGCTCTTCTCGGACACGACCGGAGCGAGCAGAACCTGGTTCGGATGAAGGCTCATCGGCCGGTCTCCTCTCTCTCCGTGGCCTCGCCGGCTCGTGCGAGCACGAGCGGGAGCGCCGCCTCACTCACGAGCACCGAGCGCGCCCACACGACCGAGACGACCTCGAGCTCGGCGGGCACGGTGACGACGACCTTCTGGAGATTGCGGAACGACTTCACGAGGACGTCCTCGTCCTCGGTCGTGACCACGAGCGTCGGGCGATCGGACCATTCCGAGAGCAGCTCTGCAGCCTTGCGCGTGGAGGGAGCATCGAAGTCCGAGCCGTCGAGCACCGCGAACGTTCCATTTCGGGCGTGGTCGGTCAATGCGCCCTTGAGCGCGGCTCGGCGTGCCTTGCGGTTCACCTTCACCTCGTAGGTCCGCGTTCCCGGTGGGAACGCCATTCCGCCACCCGTCCACTGCGGCGCGCGCGTCGTCCCGGCTCGGGCGCGGCCGGTTCCTTTCTGGCGCCACGGCTTCGACCGTCCGCCGGCTACGAGACCGCGGCTCTTTCCGCCCTGTGTGCCGGCGCGCGCGGCATTGAGCTCCGCCCGAACGGTCTCGTGGACGAGGTGCGGTTTGAGCTCAGCGCCGAACACCGATTCCTCGAGCGTCACTTCCTTCGCCTTCGACCCGCCGAGGACGGGTGCCTTGGGAGTCGCCATCGTGTCCTCAGGCCTCCCTGATCTCGACGAGCCCGCTGGCCGGCCCGGGGACCGAGCCGCGGATGAGGAGGAGGTTGCGCTCTGCATCGATCTCGTGCACGACGAGCCCCGGCTGCGTGACCCGGACCCCGCCCATGCGACCGGACATGCGCATCCCCTTGAACACGCGGGACGGAGTCGCGGACGCGCCGATCGACCCGGGCTTGCGGACATTGTGAGAGCCGTGGGAGACGGGCCCGCGCGTGAAGCCGTGCCTCTTGATCGTCCCCTGGAAGCCCTTTCCGATCGAGATCCCGGACACCCTCACCCGCTCGCCCGGCTCGAACGCCTCGACCGTGACCGTTTCTCCCACTGTCAGGGCGCTCTCACCACGGAGCTCGACGAGGTGACGATGCGGTCCCGCACCTGCCTTCTCGAGGTGACCGCGCTCCGGCTTCGACACCTTCCGCTCGGCCGCGGCCCCGAAGGCGAGCTGGACGGCGTCGTAGCCGTCCGTGTCGACCGTCTTCACCTGGACCACGGGACACGGTCCCGCCTGGATGACGGTGACGGCGGTCATCTTCCCGGTGTCCGGGTCGAAGACTTGCGTCATGCCGAGCTTGGTGCCGAGGATGCCTTTCATCTGGCTAGAGCTTTATCTCGATGTCGACGCCGGCGGGAAGATCGAGCCGCATCAGCGAGTCGACCGTCTTCGGCGTGGGCGAGTGGATGTCGATGAGGCGCTTGTGCGTGCGCACCTCGAAGTGCTCCCGCGAGTCCTTGTCCTTGAAGGGGCTTCGGATCACGCAGTAGACGTTCTTCTCCGTCGGCAGCGGCACCGGCCCGGTGATGGTCGCGCCGGTGCGCTGCGCCGTCTCCACGATCTGGGACGCGGAACGGTCCACCTGCTGGTGGTCGTAGCCCTTCAGTCGAATGCGGATCTTCTGCTGTGCCATTGGCTCTGGGGATGAGGGTGAGGCGAGCCCGCCCTACGAGACGATCTCCGTGACGACGCCTGCTCCGACCGTGCGGCCGCCCTCGCGGATGGCGAAGCGGAGTCCCTGGTCCATGGCGATCGGCTGAATGAGCTGAATCTCCATGTTCGTGTTGTCGCCCGGCATGACCATCTCCTGCCCCTCGGGCAGCTTGATCGAGCCGGTGACGTCGGTCGTCCGGAAGTAGAACTGCGGCCGGTACCCGTCGAAGAATGGCGTGTGGCGTCCGCCCTCGTCCTTCGAGAGGACGTACACCTCGGCCTTGTAGTGCGTGTGCGGCGTGATCGAGCCGGGCTTCGCCAGCACCTGACCGCGCTCGACGTCCTCGCGCTTGATGCCGCGGAGGAGCGCTCCGGCGTTGTCGCCGGCCTGTGCGTAATCGAGCGTCTTCTGGAACATCTCGAGACCCGTGATGACCGTCTTCTCCGTCTCCGGGTGGATGCCCACGATCTCGATCTCCTCGCCGACCGTCATCTTCCCCTGCTCGATCCGGCCGGTGACGACCGTGCCGCGGCCGGTGATCGTGAAGACGTCCTCGATCGGCATCAGGAACGGCTTGTCGACGTCGCGAACCGGCTCAGGGATGTACGAGTCGACCGCCTCCATCAGCTCGAGGATCTTCGGCGTCCACTCGGGATCGCCCTCGAGCGCCTTGAGCGCGGAGACCTGGACGACGGGGATGTCGTCGCCGGGGAACTCGTACTTGGTGAGGAGCTCACGCACCTCCATCTCCACGAGCTCGAGAAGCTCGGGGTCGTCGACCATGTCCGCCTTGTTCAGGGCGACGACGATCGACGGCACCTCGACCTGGCGCGCCAGGAGGATGTGCTCCCTCGTCTGCGGCATCGGGCCGTCGGCGGCGGAGACGACCAGGATCGCGCCGTCCATCTGGGCGGCGCCCGTGATCATGTTCTTGATGTAGTCGGCGTGGCCCGGGCAGTCGACGTGGGCGTAATGCCGGTTCTCGGTCTCGTACTCGACGTGCGCGGTGTTGATGGTGATGCCGCGCTGGCGCTCCTCGGGCGCCTTGTCGATCGAGTCGAAGGACGCGACTTCCGTGTTCGTGCCCGACTCGGCGAGCACCTTCGTGATCGCTGCTGTGAGCGTCGTCTTGCCATGGTCGATGTGGCCGATCGTGCCGACGTTGACGTGTGGCTTGTTCCGCTCGAACTTCTGCTTGCCCATGGGTATTGCCTCCGGACTCGTTTGAACTGGTGTCTTTACGCTGGCTTGTCGCTTGCCACGAGCGCCTCGGCGATCGTGACGGGAACTTGCTCGTACCGGTCGAACTGCATCGAAAACGTCGCGCGACCCTGCGTCATCGAGCGCAGGTCGGTCGCGTAGCCGAACATCTCCGCGAGCGGCACGCTCGCCCGGATCGATTGGGAGCTGCCGGACTGCGACCCGCCGACCGGCTCGATCTGCTCGATCCGGCCGCGACGTCCGTTCAGGTTACCAATGACGTCGCCGAGGAAGTCCTCGGGCGTCACGACCTCGACCGACATGACCGGCTCGAGGAGCTTCGGCTTGGCACGCTTCATGCCCTCCTTGAACGCCATCGAGCCGGCGATCTTGAACGCCCGCTCGCTCGAGTCGACGTCGTGGTACGAGCCGTCGACGAGCTCGACCCTGATGTCGACAACGGGGAATCCGGCGAGGATGCCGGAGCTCATGGCCTCCTCGATGCCGGCGTCGACGGCGGGGATGTACTCCCTGCGGGATCTTGCCGCCGACGATCTTGTCCTCGAACTCGTAGCCGCCGCCGGGCTCCTGCGGGTAGAGGTTGATGGTGACGTCACCGTACTGACCGGAGCCCCCGGTCTGGCGAACGAATCGGCCCTGGATCTTCTCCGCCGGCCGGCTGATCGTCTCGCGGTAGGCGACTTGCGGACGGCCGACGTTGCCCTCCACACGGAACTCCCGCAGGAGGCGGTCGACGATGATCTCCAGGTGCAGCTCGCCCATGCCGGCGATCAGGGTCTGCCCCGTCTCCTCGTCGGAGGACACGCGGAAGGTGGGGTCTTCCTCGGTCAGCCGCTGCAGCGCTGCGCCGAGCTTGTCCTGATCCGCCTTCGTCTTCGGCTCGATCGCCACCGAGATGACCGGGTCGGGGAACGACATCGACTCGAGCACGATCGGAGCAGAGGGGAGGGCGAGCGTGTCGCCCGTCGTCGTGAACTTGAGCCCGACGGCGGCAGCGATCTCCCCCGCGCCGATCTCCTCCCGCTCCTCGCGGTGGTTGGCGTGCATCTCGAGAATGCGCCCGAGTCGCTCGGTCTTCCCGTTCGTCGTATTGAGCACCCGGTCGCCGGCCTTGATCTGCCCCGAATAGACGCGGAAGTACGTGAGCTTCCCGACGTAGGGGTCGGTCATGACCTTGAACGCCAGCGCGGCGAAGGGCGCCTCGAGCGCGGGCGGCCGGGTCGCATCCTCCGTGCCCTTGGGGTCGACACCCTGTACTGGCGGGACGTCCAGAGGGCTCGGCAGGTAGTCCACGATCGCGTCCAGCAGCGGCTGGACACC
Organism: uncultured Actinomycetes bacterium; assembly: GCA_963758605.1. Lineage (GTDB taxonomy): Bacteria > Actinomycetota > Thermoleophilia > Gaiellales > Gaiellaceae > GMQP-bins7. The sequence goes on from CAVWWI010000011.1 coordinate 142,465, forward strand.
CTTGTTCTTGAACGCCGAGCCGGCGAGAACGGGCGTCACGCGTCCTGCGACGGTGCCACGGCGCAGGGCACGCTTGATCATCTCGGGTGTCACCGTCGCCTCGTCCTCGAGGTAGGTCTCCATGAGCTCGTCGTCGAACTCCGCGATCCCGTCGATCAGCGCGTGGTGCCCGGCGTTCGCGGCGTCGGCGAGCGTCGCCGGGATCTCCTCGGTCGAGAACTCCGTCCCCAGCGCGTTCATGTAGGTGATCGCCTTCATCTCGACGAGATCGACGATCCCCGCGAACGCTTCCTCCTGGCCGATCGGCAGATGGATCGGGACCGGAGTCGCACCGAGCCGGTCGCGCATGGACTGGACGGCAGCGTCGAAGTCGGCGCCGGTCCGGTCCATCTTGTTGATGAACGCGATGCGGGGCACGGCGTAGCGGTCCGCCTGGCGCCACACGGTCTCGGACTGCGGTTGCACGCCTGCGACGGAGTCGAACACCGCGACGGCTCCGTCAAGGACGCGAAGGCTGCGTTCGACCTCCATCGTAAAGTCCACGTGCCCGGGCGTATCGATAATGTTGATGCGGTAGTCGCGCCACGACGCGGTCGTGGCCGCCGACGTGATGGTGATGCCGCGCTCCTGCTCCTGCGCCATCCAGTCCATCGTCGCCGCGCCCTCGTGGACCTCGCCCATCTTGTGGGTGCGTCCCGTGTAGTAGAGGATGCGCTCGGTCGTCGTGGTCTTCCCGGCGTCGATGTGCGCCATGATCCCGATGTTGCGGACACGGTCCAGCGCGACGGATGTGGCTACGGCACTCACGGGCGGCTTACCAGCGGTAATGCGCGAAGGCCTTGTTGGCCTGCGCCATTCGGTAGATGTCGTCCTTCTTCTTGTACGCCCCGCCCTGCTGGTTCAGCGCATCCAGGAGCTCGCCCGCGAGCTTCTGCGGCATTCCCTTCTCGCGGCGGTCGCGAGCGTTCTGCACGAGCCAGCGCAGCGCGAGCGTCCGTGCGCGCCGCTGCGGCACCTCGATCGGCACCTGGTAGTTGGCGCCGCCCACGCGACGTGAACGGACTTCGAGTACGGGCGTGACGGTCTTCACCGCCTGCTCGAGCACCTCGAGCTCGGGCTTGCCGGCCCGCTCCGACGCGATCTTCAGGGCGTCGTAGACGATGATCTCGGCGACCGACTTCTTGCCGTCGAGCATGAGCCGGTTTACGAGCTGCGTGACGAGAACCGAGCCGTGAACGGCATCCGGCTCGAGTGTCCGCGGCTGGATCTCTGCTCGGCGGGGCATCGTTCTTCCTACGCCTTCTTCGCGCCGTACTTGGAGCGCGCCTGACGGCGCTCGGAGACGCCGGCCGAGTCGAGCCCACCGCGGATGACCTTGTAGCGAAAGCCCGGAAGGTCCTTGACACGGCCGCCGCGTACCAGCACGACCGAGTGCTCCTGCAGGTTGTGCCCCTCACCCGGAATGTAGGCGCCGACCTCCATGGCATTCGTCAGCCGCACGCGCGCGACCTTTCGCAGCGCGGAGTTCGGCTTCTTCGGCGTCGTCGTGTAGACGCGCGTGCACACGCCCCGCTTCTGCGGTGCTCCCCGGAGCGCTGGTGTCTTGGTCTTCTCTTTCGGGCTCTTACGGCCCTTGCGGACGAGCTGATTTACGGTGGGCACGCTGCTCCTGCTGAAGGTCGTATGAACTCACACAGAACAGTCGGCAGGCACGAAGTGCCCGCCAACCAAGCCGCGGGATGGTAGCAGAGAAGGGTTTTTCGCGCCCGTAGCGCACATGCGGATGACCGCTTACTGTGATCTGGGAGGCTGAACCTGACCACTCTGACTACTCCGGTGCTCGTCGCGTCCGTTGCGGCGCTCCTGCTGGCGTGCGTGCTCGTCGTTCGCGCAATCAGAGCCCACACGAATCGGCGTGTCGAGGCAGTGGTGCGCAGAGTCGACGACCATCTCGGGTCGATCTCGAACGTCTTGCGCGACGCCGCCGAGCGGTCGGAGAACGCCCGTGCGAAGGGGGTCACCCAGCGGGAACTGTCGCTCGACCTCGAGGAGCTCCTCACGAACACGGTCGCCGAGGCGGCGGCGCGTACCGGCGCGAAAGCGGTCGCGATCCGTGTGGACGGCCCCGGCGGAGCGCCTGTGACGGCGATCCTCGGTGCTGAGCACGGAGTCGACTGGACCGACACCTCATCGTTCTCCATCGCTGCAGACGAGGCCGACGTGAGGCTCGCCGTCCCCATTCTCGAGGGAGGTGTGGAGACGGGCGTCATGGTCGCCCATGCGCGAGCGGGGCAACGCTTCCTGGCCGGGCACGAGCGCGCGCTCGTCGCGCTGGCCGAGGAAACCGCCGGCGCAGTCGCGAGCGCGCGCCGCTTCACCGGGGCCGCCCGTCGGGTTGAGATCGACGAAGCGACCGGAGTCCACAACCACCGCGGGTACGAGGTCGCACTCGAGCGGGAGGTCGCGAGGGCGGTCCGGACGCAACGGCCGCTCGCGCTGGTGCTCCTCGCGCTGCAGGATCTCGCCGACGCGGCCGAGGCGGACCGACTGGCACACGAGCTCGCGGCGCTCCTCGAGCGGCTGAGCAGGAATACGGACACGGTGTTTCGCCGGAGCCGCGAGGAGCTAGGCGTTCTGCTCCCGCAGACGTCGGGCGAAGGGGCCCAACGCTTTCACAGCCGCCTTCGCTCGGAGCTGGAGAGCTCGACCTTCACCGAGAGCGACGCGCTGACGGTGTCGACCGACATCTTCGAGTGGAAACCGCACGAGACCAGCCACTCGTTCGACGCGCGGGCTCGCGCAGCCCTGGAGGACCGTGGAATCCGTGCCCTCCCTCGCCGTCCGCACGGCGGCGAGCCGGCAGGCGAAGACACGCTCGACGCGAGGTGACCGAACCACCCACCGCTCACCCGAAATTGCCCTGGCAGCGTCCAGTTCGCTGAGTACAGTGCGATGGGGGTGCCTCGTTCGAGGGGCGTGGTCTCCCCCGAACGCGTCACGAAGGAGTGCGTTGCTGGGAAAAGCGGGGCGGGAGGAATGACTACAACGTCGGTGATCGTCGTGGTTGGGGCCCTGGCCGCGCTGGCAGTTGTCGCGCTCGTCCTCGTGCGTCGTTCCGGAGCGCCCCCACCGGAGCAGAGCGAGAGCCTCGTGCGTGCCGTCGACGAGATGCGGCTCAAGATGGACGAGCTCTCCAACGATCTCTCCGAGGCACTCGACCGCGCGGAGCGAGAGAGCCGTCGCAACCGCCTCTTCGGCGAGCTCGGCGGGTCGATCGACCTCGAGGAGCTCATGGACCGTGTGCTCGACGCCGCCATGGAGATTCCCGGGTTCGACGCGGCCATGATGGTCGTCGAAGGTCACGGGGTAGCTCCGACCGTCGCGACGCGCGGAATGAGCGCCGACGAGACCGCGAAACCACCGACCTCCGGTGTCGCGGGCGCCCTCCCTGGAACCATCACTGTCACCTACCGCTACGGCCGCGACCGCCAGCCGCCGAACGACGAGCTGATCTGCGGTGGTGTCTTCGTCCCCCTGATCGGGCGTGAGCTCGCGCCCGTCGGTGCGCTCTCGCTCTTCTGGCGCTCGCCCGATTACGAGCCGCAAGCCGAGCACATCGAGCAGGCCGAGAGCCTCGTCGAGAGCTCGATCCCGGCGATCGAGAACGCGCGGCGTTACGGCGAAGCCCGCAAGCTGGCGGAGACCGACGCGTTGACAGGGCTCTACAACCAGCGCTATTTCCACGAGACGCTACGGCGCGAGGTGCTCAGGGCCCAGCGGTACGAGCGCAACCTCGCTCTCATCGTCTTCGACGTCGACGACTTCAAGGCGATCAACGACCAGATCGGGCATCTGGCCGGCGATCGCGTTCTCGCGCAAGCAGCCGACCGCCTGCGCGAGGCCGTTCGCTCCGTGGACGTGGCCGCCCGCATCGGCGGTGACGAGTTCGCCGTGATCCTTCCGGAGTCGAGCTCCGACGACGCCGACCAGCTCTACCGGCGCGTCCAGAGCTCCATGCGGGGAACGACTCTCGGCCCTGATGCCGACAGGTTGCGCCTGTCCGCCGGGATCGCCGAGCTGCAGCACGGCGACACCGCCGCGGGGCTCTTCGAGCGCGCCGACGGAGCCTTGTACCGCGCAAAGGACCTCGGCAAGGATCGCGCCGACGTCGCCCGAAACGCCGAGCGGCCTTCGTAGCGGCCTCTCAAGAGGAGGGCGTGAGCATCGCCGAGGCGGGCGCCGTCGCCTTCGGCTTGTCGACCCACGCCTGAGGCGCGTACCGGATCGACTCAGGCGTGTCATCGGAGTCGCGGCTCGCAGCAACGGCGGTCGCAGCGAGCGCGATCGCAGCGACGGCGGCGATGACGGCGAGCGTGACCAGAACGGCGGCCGAGAGCCGTCGCTTCGGAGGCAGCTCGATCGGTCCCAACCGATCGGCTCGAGCGTCTGAGGCCGAGGAAGCAAGCGCAGGCGCCGGCGAGCCATTCGAGTCAGCACTCGTGACGACGGATGCGGCCGAAGTCGCCTCGTCCATCGGTGCGACCATAGCTTCAGGTTCGGCCGGAGCTTCGGAGGCGAACGGGACCGGCTCGAAGCGTGCAGTGGGAAGCGCGGAGTCGGCGCGAGGCTCGCGCTGACGCGCCCGGCCACGGACATGGTGGATGACGTACGCGAGCGTCGCGATCGCCCCCAACGCGGTCAGCCCTCTGGTCCGCCGCACCGCTCCTCCACCTCCCACGTCACGTCGTAGCGGTGCCGACCGGTCGACGCGATATTACTACGGCCTGGAAACGCGGAGGGACGGTCTGGGAACGCCGACGAGAAGGGGAGGAACGACATGACGATCGCGATCTACGCGGCTTCAGTTGCGCTCGCGACCCTTTGCATCGTCCTCTTCTTCGTCGCTGCCCAACGGCTTCTGAGCCGCCAGGAAGAGATCGTCACGACGATGCTCCGCCGGTACGACGAGCGTCTCGCGGACTTCGCGCAGACGCTGAACGACGCTCTGAACCGACCGCCGCCGCCGGCGTCGGCGTTGGTGTCCGAGGAGGCCGCTCGAGCGATCCCCGAGCACGGCGTGATGCGCCTGCTCGAGCTCGCGAAGGAACGGATGTCCGCCGACGCCGCAGTCGCTGTGGTCTCGGCCCCGAGCAAGGAGCCCCTGCTCGCGACCGTCGGTCTCTCCCAGGCGGAGGTGGCGCAGGTCGGACGCATGGGAGTCCCCGACTACCGGGGCGCAAGGGCGCTCCAGGTCGCGTTCAACGGTGAAGCCGCGACGCCCCCCGGCTCGACGCCGATCCGATCGGGGCTCGCCGTGCCTCTGCTCGACGTCGAGGACGGTCAGGGAATGCTCGCGGTTCTCACGCGAACGCCCGACCGTCGGTTCAGCGAGACCGACATCACGACGCTCGAAGATGTCGTCAGCGGAACGCGGCCCGCCCTCGAGGCCTCCCTCGAGCTTCGTGAGCCCGATCCCGTTCCCGAGCTCGATCCTCTGACCGAGCTCTTCGATCGCCGGGCCTTCCATGCTCTCCTCGACCGCGAGATCGCACGCGCGCGTGGACGACGCGAGTCGCTAGCGGTGCTCATGCTCGACGTCGACCGGCTGACGACGATCAACGCCCGCATCGGCCATCTCTCGGCCGACGGCATCCTCGTCCAGATCGCAGCGCTGCTGAGAGACGTCGCAGGCCCACACGATCTCCCGTGCAGGATCGGCGGCGGCCGCTTTGCGGCGCTCCTCCCCCACAGCACCATCCACGACGCCGGAAGCCTGTACGAGCGGGTGCAGGCCGCTCTCCGCGAGCGTCCGTTCTCCGAGATCGGCGTCGTGTCCCTCTCGGCGGGTGCGGCGGAGCTCATCCCGACCGACGATGCTGCTGCGATCCTCGGCCGCGCCGACGCTGCGCTCGGCCTCGCCAAGGTCTCGGGCCGCGACACGGTCGTTGCGGCTGCTTCGAGCCACTAGCGAAACTCCGGAGCGCTAGTTCGCGCTAGCGAATTCCGGCCTCGCGCTGGGTCTTCGTGGGAGCGCCCCGGCCGCGCAGGCGGCCGGCTTCAGGGATTTCGCACGACCGGAGTTCGCGCTAGCGAATTCCGGTCTCGCGCTGGTCTTCGTGGGAGCGCCCCGGCCGCGCAGGCGGCCGGCTTCAGGGATTTCGCACGACCGGAGTTCGCGCTAGCGAATTCCGGTCTCGTGCAAGGAAAGGAACGGAGCGAAGCTCGACAGCGCGACAACGCCGCGCTCGGGGAGCCGATCCCGCTCGCAGACGAGCCGGCTCTCAGCGGCCTTCTGCTCACGAATGGTCCAGGCGGCGTACGCTTCTGCACGTCGCTCGCCGCTCAGCTCTCGGAGGATGTCGGGACGAGCAACTTCGAGAGGTACCGCTCCCAGCACCGTCGTGTCCTCGAGCGTACGGACGGTAAAGACGCCCTCCGCCGTCCGCACCCTGACGGAGCGCCGAGTCGCGACCTCGAATACGGCTCGAGGCGCCGAGGAGGCGAGAGCAAGACCGGTCCCCTCCGGAAGCCAGCTCGGCGCCGGTGAAACCGCGAGCCTCCGCGCGAGGACCGCGGCGAAGGTCGCGCGGAACCGCTCCACGTCGGCTCGCGACGGTCGTGCGATCGTCAAGCGGCGCTGGATCTCGGCGCGTCGAAGCTCGTCGCCGAGGACGCCACGTGCAACGGCGAGGCTGGCACCCGTTTCGTCGAGCGCGGCACGGTACGACGCGCTACTGCCCGCGAATCGGGACGCGACGATCCGCCGCTCCGTGGCGAGAACACGCGTCGGGCTGACGGCTGCCCGCGCGCGCTCGCGAGCCCGTACGACCAGTGCAGTCAGTGCGAGTTCGCGATCGCCCGTCAGCTTCGCAAGGGAGGCCACTGCAGACGCTGTGAGCGGCTGGTCCTCATAGACGCATCGGACTCCCACTGCGAGGTCGATCTGACCGGTTCGGCGATCGGGGTCGAGCTCCTTTCCGAGGATCCGCGGCGCTTCGCAGAGGCTCTCGTCCCGCGCCCACAGCCACACGCATGCGGCGTACGTCTTGTCGGGATCGTTCGAGCGTTCGTTGCGCTGGGCCCAACCCCAGGACCAGACGTGGGACAGTCGAAGCTCGCGGGAAACCTGATCCGCCGCCAGTCCCTGCCACTTCGCGACGTCGAACCAGCGCGAGCGCGGCTTGAGCCCTTCCCGCCCACCAGATCCCGGGCCGGTCTGGAAGCCGACCATGATCCCGATCCGGGACGGCGGGATGCCCACCGCGAACAGCTTCGCCGCCGATGACCGATAGCCGGTGCGCAGGCGTCGCGACCCGTCGACCGCGCCGTCACGCCAGACGAGGTTGGCGTTCGCGTACTTCTCGAGGACGAGGTCGGACACCTGCCCGACCGCTCTCCACCAAGCCGCCGCGTCGCCCCCGGTGAACGGCTCGCTGGACACGAGCAGGGCGGGGCGTCCGCCCCGTTCTGCGAGCCTGGTGACGAAGCGCAGAACGTTCGCGCGATAGCGCTCTGCCGTCGGGGTCAGCGGCGTCGGCAGGGACGCTCCCCACAGCTCGTTGAGCGCGATCAGCGGTTGCTCGCAGCCTGAGACGGTGACCGCGTAGTCGAAGAGGGAGTCCGCCCGGCGCGTGATGAGGTCCGCGTCCGCGGGCTCCGACGGCGTGCCGACCCGCTTGCGGAGGTACATGTCCCAGTGCACGGTGGCGGCACCGGCGGTACGCGCTTCCGCAGCGAGGCCGGTACCACCTGTGGCCACGACCACCCCGGGTCGGGCGAAGCGTTCGCGCCAGAACGAGACCGACCCGTCCGCGAAGTCGATCCAGACCGGCTGAGCCTCGGGGAGGCCGCAGGAGAGAGCCCTGGGCTTCGCGGCAGCCGACCCCGCCAGAAGAGCGGGGACGGCGAGGAGGCATGCGAGCGCGGCGACGAGCGATCTCACCGTCGGCTACAGGTAGCACAAAGCCTTGACGAAGGCCGTTGTCGTCGCTGCGGACGATAGGGGTCGGACCCCAACGGGTCCGACCCCTGATCTGCGTCCTCTACTCCTCCTCGACCGGAGGTTCGACCGGCTCTCCTTCGACGTCGACCGGTAGCTCGTCGTCGAAGGGAAGGCCGAGCGCCTCGAGGTCGAAGCCGTCGCCGTCACCGATCTCCTCCAGCGCGGCGAGCAGTTCGGCCTCGGCCTCGGGTCGCGCGAACGTCACCGGAAGGGGCTCGGTGGGCTCGATCGCGATCTGGCGGTACTGCTTGAGCCCGGTCGCGGCCGGGATCAGCTTGCCGATGATCACGTTCTCCTTCAAGCCGAGCAGGCGATCCGTCTTTCCCTCGATGGCCGCGTCGGTGAGGACCTTGGTGGTCTCCTGGAACGAGGCGGCGGAGAGGAAGGATTCGGTCGCGAGCGAGGCCTTCGTGATGCCGAGGATGATCGGCTCGAAGGTCGCCTGCTCCTTCTTCTCCTTCTTCACCCGCGCGTTCTCGCGCTCGAGAACGACGCGATCGACGAGCTGCCCCGGGAGGAGAGCCGTGTCGCCCGCGCTCTCGACGCGCACCTTCTTCAGCATCTGCCGAACGATCAGCTCGATGTGCTTGTCGTGGATCTCGACGCCCTGCGACTTGTAGACGTTCTGCACCTCGCCGACGAGGTACAGCTCCGTTGCAGTTGCGCCCTTGAGCATCAGGAGATCGCTCGGGTTCAGCGAACCCTCGTTCAGCGGCTCGCCGGGCTCGACGACCTGCCCCTGCGCGACCCGCAAGCGCGTCCTGCGCGGGAAGGCGTACTCCTTCGGATCGGGAAGGTCGCCCTTCTCGTCGATGGCCGTCGGGGTGATCGTCACCTTGATCGTCCGCTCCGAGTCGTCGATGTCGACCTTGCCGCCGACGTCCGCGAGCGTCCCTGCGCCCTTCGGGTTGCGGGCCTCGAAGATCTCGACGACGCGCGGGAGTCCGTGGGTGATGTCCGCCCCGGCCACGCCGCCGGTGTGAAACGTCCGCATCGTCAGCTGCGTCCCTGGCTCCCCGATCGATTGGGCGGCGATGATCCCCACCGCGTCGCCGATCTCGGCAGGCCCGCCGGTGGCGAGGAACGTGCCGTAGCAGAGCCGGCAGAGCCCGTACTCGCTGCGGCACTTCAGAACCGAACGAACCGGGACGGTCGCCGTCGCGGCGTACTCGCCGAACTCCTCGACCAGCTTCCGGAGGCCGCTCATCGTGATCTCGGTGCCCTTCTCGATGACGACGACCTTGCCGGGCTTCCCGTCCTTGATCGGCTTCATGATGTCGAGTGCGGCAACACGACCCGCGACGCTCTTGTTCGGCGACTCGTCGAGGATGAGTGCGAGGTCGATGTACTCGGTCGTTCCGCAGTCGCCGGGCTTCTTGCCGGGCTGGTCGCGGATGATGACGTCCTGGGAGACGTCGACGAGCCGCCGCGTCAGGTATCCCGAGTCGGCCGTACGGAGCGCCGTGTCGGCGAGACCCTTGCGTGCGCCGTGCGTCGAGATGAAGTACTCGAGCACGGTCAGGCCCTCCATGAAGTTGGCCTTGATCGGCCGGGCGATGATCTCGCCCTTCGGATCGGCCATGAGGCCGCGCATACCGGCGAGCTGACGGATCTGGTTGAAGGATCCCCGCGCGCCCGAGTTGGCCATCATGTAGATCGGGTTCGTCGGCGAGAGGTTCGCCATCATCGCGTTGGCGACGACCTCCGTCGCCTCGGTCCAGATGGCGACGATGCGCTCGTCGCGCTCCTCCTCGGTCATCAGGCCGCGGTCGTACTCACGCCCGACCTTGGCGACCTCGTCCTCGAAGCCGGCGAGGATGGCTTCCTTCTCGTCCGGGATCACGATGTCGTTCTTGGAGATCGTGATGCCCGCACGGGTCGCGAACCTGAAGGTCAGCGACTTGATGACGTCGAGCGCGGCCGCGATCGTGTTCGGGCCGTACCGCTCGACGAGGTCGCCGATGAACGTGTCGAGCTCGCGCTTGGTGAGCGTCTTGTTGAGGTACGGGTGGTTCTCCAGCTCGCCACCCGCTTCACCGCCCGTGGCCTCGTCGAGTGCTCGCTCGACCTCGGCGTTGAAGATGACGCGTCCAGGGGTCGTCAGCAAGCGCTCGTCGCCCCACTCGTACTCGATCGGATCCTGGAAGCGCATCTGCTCCGACTCGACCGCGAACTCGACGTCCTCCTCCGTTCGGAAGCGCGGCAGACCGTTCTTCTTCAGCTTCTTCGAGAGGTCAGCCGCCGTCGTGGCATCGAGGTCGTACTCGCAGTACGTGAGGAAGTACGCCCCGAGAACCATGTCCTGCGTGGGCGTGGCCAACGGGCGTCCGCTCGCCGGCGAGAGGATGTTGTTCGCCGAGAGCATGAGCACGCGCGCCTCCGCCTGCGCCTCCGCCGAAAGCGGAAGGTGGACGGCCATCTGGTCGCCGTCGAAGTCGGCGTTGAAGGCGTGGCAGACGAGCGGATGGACCTGGATCGCCTTGCCCTCGACGAGTACCGGCTCGAACGCCTGGATGCCGAGACGGTGCAGCGTCGGTGCCCGGTTCAGGAGCACCGGATGCTCGGCGATGACCTCCTCGAGCACGTCCCAGACCTCCGGGATCATCGACTCGACCATCTTCTTCGCCGCCTTGATGTTCTGAACGGCCTTGCGCTCGACCAGCCGGCTCATGATGAACGGCTTGAAGAGCTCGAGGGCCATCAGCTTCGGAAGGCCGCATTGGTGCAGCTTCAGGTTCGGGCCTGCAACGATGACGGAGCGCCCCGAGTAGTCGACGCGCTTCCCGAGCAGGTTCTGGCGGAACCGCCCCTGCTTGCCCTTGAGCATGTCGGAGAGCGACTTGAGCGGCCGGTTACCGGGCCCGGTGACCGCGCGGCCACGTCGTCCGTTGTCGAACAGCGCGTCGACGGCCTCCTGGAGCATCCGCTTCTCGTTGTTGACGATGATCTCGGGCGCGCCCAGATCCAAGAGTCGCTTGAGCCGGTTGTTGCGGTTGATGACTCTCCGGTACAGGTCATTGAGGTCGCTCGTGGCGAAGCGACCGCCGTCGAGCTGAACCATCGGCCGGAGCTCCGGCGGGATCACCGGCACGGCCTCGAGGATCATCCACTCGGGCTTGTTGCCCGACTTGATGAAGGCCTCCACGACCTTCAAGCGCTTGATCGCCCGCTGCTGCTTCTGGCCCTTCGAGGTCTTGATCGTGTCCCGCAGGGACAGCGACTCCTCGTCGAGGTCGAGAGCACGCAGCAGGTCACGGATCGCCTCCGCACCCATGCCGCCCTGGAAGTACACGCCGAACCCGTACGGCGAGCCGAAGCGGTCCTTGAGCTCACGGAAGATCTGCTCGTCGCCGACGATCATCTTCGGATCGAGCTCCTTGAAGAGGAGCCACGTCTGCTCGAGCCGGCGAACGGCTTCGACCGCCGCTTCGCGCGTGTCCTCGCGGCGCACGTCGATGTCCGCGACCATCTCGCGGACCTTCAGCGCCCACTGGGCGACGGCATCGAGGTCGTCCTTGCGCGTCCCCTCCACGAGGCAGAGGTCGTAGGCGAGCTCGCGGGCGGTGGCCGCGTCGGCGTCCGGATCGACGGCAGCCAGGACGTCGGCGAGCAGGCCGTTGCCGATCTCGCGCGCCCGCTCGAGGTTCTTGCGATCGACGGACTCGACGAGCGTGGCGTCCTCCTCGGAGAGCTCTGCGCCCGAGAGCAGGCCCTCCTGGACCCGCTTCAGGTGCTTCGTGATCGCGCCCTTCTTCGAGCCGGTGGCCTTGTCGAGGTCGGCGCGCAACGGCTCGAGCGCCGCCTCGATCTGCGTCGCGGCAGCGGCGACGGACTCGACCTCGCGCGGCGCGAGCCGGCGGTCGTCGCGCGTCGCCGTCTGGCGGACGAGCTCGCGCACGCGGCGCGGATCCTCGTTCGTGATCTTCTTCGCGAGATCGGTGAACACCTTGCTGCCGAGCGTCCGAATCTCCTCGAGCGGAGGCATCGCTGCCTCCTCGGCCCAGTTGTTCAGGCCGCGGGCCCAGAAGTCGTCGTCCTCGTCGAAGTTCCGCTCCTTGGCAGCGGCGAAGTAGTCGCGCCGCCTGCCCAGGCGGTCGTCGAGCGCGGACAGCGCCTCGTCACGGTCGAGGTAGATGCGCTCGGTCTCGCCGGCGACCTTGTCCTCGAGGTCGACGAGGTCGCGACCCGCGCTTCTCGCGGTCGACCTGGGTGACGATCGAGGCCGCGAAGTACAGCACCTTCTCGAGCTCGCGCGGCGCGATATCGAGCAGGTACCCGATCCGGCTCGGCACGCCCTTGAAGAACCAGATGTGCGAGACCGGAGCCGCCAGGTCGATGTGACCCATGCGCTCGCGGCGCACCTTCTGCCGCGTCACCTCGACGCCGCAGCGCTCGCAGATGATGCCCTTGTAGCGGACGCGCTTGTACTTGCCGCAGTAGCACTCCCAGTCCTTCGTCGGACCGAAGATGCGCTCGCAGAAGAGGCCGTCGCGCTCGGGCTTCAGGGTGCGGTAGTTGATCGTCTCCGGCTTCGTGACCTCGCCGGACGACCAGTCGCGGATCTGCTTGCTCGAGGCAAGCCCGATCCGAATCGCATCGAATTCGTTGATGTCGATCACGTGTTCAGCGCCTTCTTTCTTGTTGTCGCTGCTTCCTCAAAACGTCGGTAAGGGCGAGGCAAGCCTCGCCCTTGGGCCTTGCTACTCCTCGACCTCGCCGACTCGACCTCGACCTCTTCGAGCTCGGCCCCCGGCTCGTCGCCGTCGATGTCGCCGAGCTCCTCGTCGGCGGCGAGAACGAGCTCACCGCCCTCGTCGGCGGCCTCGCCACCCTCCTCGACCTCCTCGGCCGTGGGCTGGCGCGCGGCTGCGCGCAGCGAGCCGGGCGACAGGTCGATGCCGAGCTCCTCCGCAGCCCGCAGGAGCTCGTCGTCCTCCTCGCGGACCTCGACCTCGCGGCCCTCGTCCGAGAGCACCTGCACGTCGAGCGCCAGGGACTGCATCTCCTTGAGCAGCACCTTGAAGGACTCGGGGATGGACGGCTCGGCGATGTTCTCGCCCTTGACGATCGCCTCGTACGCCTTGACGCGGCCGATGGTGTCGTCGGACTTGATCGTGAGCATCTCCTGCAGCGTGTACGCGGACCCGTAGGCCTCGAGCGCCCAGACCTCCATCTCGCCGAAGCGCTGGCCGCCGAACTGGGCCTTGCCTCCGAGCGGCTGCTGGGTGACGAGCGAGTACGGCCCGGTCGAACGCGCGTGGATCTTGTCGTCCACGAGGTGAAGGAGCTTCAGGATGTACATGAAGCCGACCGTCACTTCCTGCGCGAACGGCTGTCCGGACTTGCCGTCGTAGAGCGTGACCTTGCCGGAGCTCCGGTTGCCGCGCGCGGCCGACTCGTCGACGCCCATCTGCGCGTGCCCGTTCTCCGAGGCCAGCTGTGCCCACGCCACGAGAGCGTCGTCCACGTCGCCTTCGGTCGCGCCGTCGAAGACGGGTGTCGCGACCGAGCGCGGGTCGGGAGCGTTGATCGGCGCCCGCTTGTTGACGGGGCCGCCCTCGGGGAAGACGCCGTGCGCGGCAGCCCAGCCGAGGTGCGTCTCGAGGATCTGGCCGATGTTCATTCGGCTCGGAACGCCGAGCGGGTTCAACACGACGTCGACCGGCCGCCCGTCGTCGAGGAACGGCATGTCCTCCTCGGGAACGATCTTCGCGATGACGCCCTTGTTGCCGTGGCGACCGGCGAGCTTGTCACCCTCCGCGATCTTGCGCTTCTTGGCGACGTAGACGCGCACGAGCTCGTTGACGCCCGGCGGCAGGTCGTCACCCGCGTCGCGGGCGAAGGTCTTGACGCCGATGACCTTGCCGCCCTCGCCGTGCGGGACCTTGAGAGACGTGTCCCGCACCTCGCGGGCCTTCTCCTTGAAGATCGCGCGGATCAGCTTCTCCTCCGCGGTCAGCTCGGTCTCGCCCTTCGGCGTGACCTTGCCGACGAGGAGGTCGCCCGAGCCGACCTCTGCGCCGATGCGGACGACGCCGCGCTCGTCGAGGTTGGCGAGCGACTCCTCCGAGCGGTTCGGGATGTCACGCGTGATCTCCTCGTCGCCGAGCTTCGTGGAGCGCGCGTCGATCTCGTACTCGTGGATGTGAATCGAGCTCAGCACGTCGTCCTTGACGAGCCGCTCCGAGATGACGATCGCGTCCTCGAAGTTGAAGCCCTCCCAGGGCATGAACGCGACCAGGAGGTTCGCTCCGAGGGCGAGCTCGCCGCCGTCGGTCGAAGACTCCGTCCGCGAGCACTTCGCCCTTCTTCACCTTGTCGCCGAGGGTGACGACCGGCTTCTGGTGGATGAGCGTGCCCTGGTTGGAGCGCATGAACTTCGTCATCGGATACTCGTCGCGGGTACCGCGGCCTTCGACCACGATCCGCTCCGCGTCGACATCGACGACTGCGCCGTCGGAACGCGAGAGCACGACGTCACCCGTATCCACTGCAGCTCGGAACTCGAGCCCGGTGCCGACGATCGGCGCCTGCGGGATCATCAACGGCACTGCCTGCCGCTGCATGTTCGCGCCCATCAGCGCGCGGTTTGCATCGTTGTGCTCGAGGAACGGGATCAGCGCAGTCCCTACGGAGACGATCTGCGCCGGCGAGACGTCCATGTACTCGACGTCCTTGGGCGCCACCACGACGGCTTCGCCCTCCCGCGAACGGCACAGGACTTGCTCGTTCTCGAACTTCCCCGACTTCGGGTCGATAGGCTCGGACGCCTGGGCGATCGTGAACTGCCGTTCCTCGGCCGCGTCCAGGTAGATGATCTCGTCGGTCACCTTGCCGCTCTTCACGACCCGGTACGGCGTCTGGATGAATCCGAACTGCGAGACGGTCGCAAACGACGCGAGCGACCCGATCAGGCCGATGTTCGGGCCTTCAGGTGTCTCGATCGGGCACATCCGCCCGTAGTGGGTCGGATGGACGTCGCGCACCTCGATCGGCGCACGCTCGCGGGTGAGGCCACCCGCGCCGAGAGCGGAGAGACGTCGCCGATGGGTCAGCCCGGCGAGCGAGTTCGTCTGGTCCATGAACTGACGAGAGCTGCGAGGAGCCGAAGAACTCCTTCAGCGCAGCCACGACCGGCCGGATGTTGATGATCGTCTGCGGGGTGATCGTGTCGACGTCCTCGGTCGTCATCCGCTCGCGGACGACGCGCTCCATGCGATAGAGCCCGACCCGGAACGCCTCCTGGATCAACTCGCCCGTGGTGCGCAGGCGGCGGTTGCCGAAGTCCTCGTACTCGTCGAGCTCGGCCCGAATAGGATCGCGTGAGAGCTGCGCCGCCTCGGCTGCGTGGTCCTTCGCGTCCTCGGGGACCCCGAGATTCGCCGGCAGGCTGACGAGCCGGCGGACGAGCGCCACGATGTCCTCCGTCGTCAGCACACGCACGTCGTCGGGCACGCCCACTCCGAGCCGCTGGTTCAGCTTGTAGCGGCCGACCTTCGTGAGGTCGTAGCGCTTCGGGTCGAAGAAGAGCGCGCGTAGGAGGTTGCGGGCGTTGTCGAGGGTCGGCGGCTCGCCGGGCCGCTGCTTCTTGAAGACCTCGATCAGCGCCTCCTCCTCGCGGGTGGAGGGATCCTTCTCGAGGGTGTTGGCGATATAGACCGAGCCGCCGAAGAGCTCGAGGATCTTCTCGTTCGACGTCGTGTCGAGCGCGAAGCCGGTCGTCGGATCCTCGGCCGGAAGGGCTCGCAGAAGCGTGGTGATCGGCAGCTTGCGCTTGCGGTCGATCCGTGCGAAGACCAGGCCCTTCTTGTCGATCTCGACCTCGAGCCACGAGCCACGCGATGGCATGAGGTTCGCCATGAAGACCTGCTTCGTGGCGTCCTTCGGCTCCATCAGGTAGGCGCCGGGGCTGCGGACGAGCTGCGTGACGATGACGCGCTCGGTCCCGTTGATGATGAACGTCCCCCACGGGGTCATCATCGGGAAGTCGCCCATGAAGACCCGCTGCTCGCGGATCTCGCCGGTCTCCTTGTTGACGAAGCGGACCGTGATCGAGAGCGGGACCTGGTACGTCAGGTCCTTCTCACGGCACTCCTGAATTGTGAACTGCGGCTCCCCGAACTCATACTCGGCGAACTCCACGGCGAGCGTTCCCGTGTAGTCCTCGATCGGCGAGATGTCGTCGATCGTCTCTCGAAGGCCGTTCTCCATGAACCACTGGAACGACGCCTTCTGGATATCGATGAGGTTGGGGAGGTCGAGGACGTGCTTCAGGCGCGAAAAGTTCTTGCGCGCGCGGGGCGCGACAGCAACGCTGCTCAAATGTGACAGCCTCCCTTAACGACGTGCAGGGTTGGACGGACGGACCTCGGCGGAACCGCAAAGGGTAGCGCACGAGCATACCCCACCGCAACCGCCGGTCGGAGCGGATGGGGTACGTGCGGGAAAGTGTAGCAAGGCACTTCCCGAGCGAGCTCGGGAAGTGCCTAGATACATCTCAAGCCAAAGGAAGCGGAACTGCCTTACTTGAGCTCGACCGAGGCGCCGGCTTCCTCGAGCTGGCCCTTGATCGACTCCGCCTCCTCCTTCGCAGCGCCCTCCTTGACCGCGCCGGGGGCGCTGTCAACGAGGTCCTTCGCCTCCTTCAGGCCGAGCCCGGTGATCGCGCGCACGACCTTTATCACCTGGATCTTCTTGTCGCCGGCGGCGGTGAGCACCACGTCGAAGGAGTCCTTCTCCTCCTCCGCGGCCGCACCGTCTCCCGCGGGCCCTGCAGCGGCGACCGCAACCGGAGCTGCGGCCGTCACGCCCCACTCCTCCTCGATCGCGTTCTTCAGCTCGACGAGCTCGAGCACTGTCATCTTGCCGAGCGTGTCGAGCACCTTGGATACATCGGTGGCCATTGTTCCTACTCCTCCTCTTTCTCGCTCTCGGTCTTTTCGGCTGCCGGCTCCGTCATCTCGGCTTCGGCCGGTGAGGTTTCCGTCTCTTCGGCTGTCGAGCCCTCGTCATCCGTCGAAACAGCGGCTTCGCTCGCAATAGGCGGCTCGACGACCTGACCCTGCTCCTCGAGCTGCGCGATCCGGGCGTCGATCAGGCCGTGCAGGCCGCGAAGCGGCGCGTTCACCAACGCGACGAGCTGCGTCAACGGTGCGACGACTGCGCCGACCAGCTGACCGCGGAGCGCCTCCATCGACGGCAGGGTCGCGAGCCGGTCGACGTCGGCGCCCGAGAGGGTCTGACCCTCGAGGATCCCGCCGCGCATCACGAGCACGTTGGTCTCCTTGGCCTTCGCCGCGAGCGCCTTCGCGACAGCTGCCGGATCGCCGCCCGACTCGATGAACGCGATCGCGGTAGGCCCCTCGAGCATCACCAGGAGAGACTCCGCTCCAGCTTCGGTCGCGGCGCGCCGCGTGAGCGTGTTCTTGACGATCCGAAAGCGCGCCCCGTGTTCGAGCAGGTCGTCGCGGAGGGACTCGAGCTGCTTGTTCGTCAACCCTCGGTAGTCGGCGACGATCAGCGTCTCCGCCGCTTTCAGCTCCGCCGCCAACTCGGCGACGATCTGTTCCTTGTCGGTTTTCAGCACGTCGTGTCCTCCTCGAACGACGAAACCCGCACGAGGCGGGTTCCTTTTCAGGCGAGGACGCCCTCGGGAAACCGTCCTCGGCTGGACCTCTGCCTGGGGTGTCCCACGGCTGCCAGCTGTCTTCGGCGGATTCGTCTGGTTAAGCCGGGACTGTAGCTTCCTCGAGCTCCTCGATGATGCCCCGGGTCTTCGTCGAATCGACGTGGATGCCCGGGCCCATGGTCGTGGTCAGGGTGATCTTCGTGATGTAGCGACCTTTCGCGGCAGACGGCTTCGCCCGGATGATCTCCTCCAGGAGCGCGGCGTAGTTCTCGAGCAAGGCTCGCTCCTCGAAGCTCTTCTTCCCAATCGACAGATGGACATTTCCGCCGCGGTCGGTGCGGTACTCGAGCTTGCCGGCCTTCGAGTCCGAGACCGCCTTGCCGATGTCGAACGTGACCGTGCCGGTCTTCGGGTTCGGCATCAGGCCACGCGGGCCGAGCACGCGGCCGAGCTTCCCGACGACACCCATCTGGTCGGGGGTCGCGATCGCGACGTCGAAGTCCAGGAAACCCTCCTCGATCCGTGTGGCGAGATCGGCCGAGCCGACGACGTCCGCCCCTGCGTCCTCCGCCTCGCGCGCTTTCTCGCCCTCGGCGAAGACTGCGACGCGGACATCCTTCCCGATCCCGTGAGGCAGCATGATCGTGCCCCGGAGCTGCTGGTCGGCGTGGCGAACGTTCAGGCCGAGCCGGAAGTGCGCCTCGACCGTCTCGTCGAATCGGGCGCCCTCGGCTGCCTTGAGGATGCGCACCGCTTCGAGCGGCGTGTACGCCCGCTCGCGGTCGATCAGCTCGAGCGTCGAGCGGTAGCGCTTGCCATGAGCGCTCATGGCGTGGTCTCCACACCCATGGAGCGAGCAGTTCCTGCGATCACCTTCATCGCCTCCTCGACGTCACGCGCGTTCAGGTCCGGCATCTTCGTCTCGGCGATCGAGCGGAGCTGGGCCTGGCTGAGCCGACCGACCTTGTCGCGATTCGGCTCACCGGAGCCTTTCTCGAGGTTGAGCGCCTCCTTGATCAACACGGCCGCTGGCGGTGTCTTCGTGATGAAGGTGAACGAGCGGTCCTCGAAGACGGTGATCTCGACGGGAGTGATGCGCCCGTTCTCCTGCGCCGTCTGCGCGTTGAACGCCTTGCAGAACTCCATGATGTTGACCCCGTGTTGGCCGAGTGCAGGGCCGACGGGCGGGGCAGGGTTCGCCTGCCCGCCAGGAATCTGCAGCTTGATCAGGGTGAGAACCTTCTTGGCCATCAGTCGATCTTCTTCACCTGGTCGAAGCTGAGCTCCACGGGGACCTGACGCTCGAAGATGTCGACGAGCACCTTCAGCTTCTGCTGGTCGGGGTTGACGTCGACGATCTCGCCGTCGAAGTCCGACAGCGGGCCCGACGTCACCTTCACCGACTCGCCGAGGGAGAACTCGACGACGGCCTTCTGCCCCTGCGCGCCGGCGGGCGCGCCGTGGTGGAGAATCCGATCGACCTCGGGCTGGGAGAGCGGCACGGGCTTCGCCCCCGCTCCCACGAAGCCGGTCACTCCGGGGGTGCCCTTGACGACCGTCCATGCCTCGTCCGACATGTTCATGTTCACGAGCACGTAGCCCGGAAGCACGCGCTTCTCCGCCTGCACCTTCTGACCGTCCTTGGTCTCGATCACCTGCTCGGTCGGGACGACCACCCTTCGAAAGGCGGGCTGCTGGTTCAGCGAGACGATCCGGTGCTCGAGGTTCGTCTTCACCTTGTTCTCGTGCCCGGAGTAGGTGTTGATCACGTACCACAGAAACATGCGTCTCGGCTCCTATTGCGCAAGACCCGAATCGGCTAGCGCCGATTTCGATCGCGCGAAAATCTCTGAAGGCGTCCGCTTCGCGGTCGCTCGGTTTGGGGTTTCCACTCTACGCACCTAGAGAAGGACGCGGTCGACGAGGGGGCGGAAGATCTGGTCGAGACCCCAGAGATAGAAGCCGACGATCGCGCAGGCGATGATGACGACCACGACACCCTGGAGCGTCTGTGCGCGGCTCGGCCAGTCGACCTTGCGGAGCTCCGCCGCCGACTCGCGGATGAACTGCCCTCGCGGCTGCTGCGCCTTTCGGCCCGTCTGCTGCTTGACCGGCTGCTGCGCGGGCCGGACCTGGACCTGGCGGCTGCGCCGACCGGCCGCGGCTCCGTCTGCGGCGGCCCTGGCAGCGCGCCTCTGTCTTCGAGTCTCGCGCGCCACGGTTACCTCGTCTCGCGATGCGCCGTGTGCTTCCCGCACCAGCGGCAGTACTTGCTGAACTCGACCCGGTCCGGGGAGTTCCGCTTCGACTTCTGGGTCTGGTAGTTCCGCCGCTTGCAGTCGGTGCAGGCGAGCGTGATCGCGACTCGGACTCCGGTTGCCATTATTCCGTTCTCGTTTTACTCGGGTGCGTGCAGAGAGGTTGCGAGTAGCGGCGGCAGGACTCGAACCTGCGACACGCGGATTATGATTCCGCTGCTCTAACCAACTGAGCTACGCCGCCGCGCGCGCAAGAGTGTAGCAGCGCGCCGCCGGAACTCGGTTCAGGATGACGCGTCGTCGGCGGGGCGCTTCGGGCGAGTGCGATCTCGAACACATCCGAGGGCGCTTGGCCGATCGCCAGCGGCGTCGTCGCGTAGCTGGGCTGAAGGCTCGTGATCGTCAGGCCGCTGCCGGCACCGAGAACGCCGCCCACAACTCCCGTCGCGCATCCGCTTCGAGCGCGAGCGCGAGCGCGGCATCGGCGAAGACGTCGCCCCACGGGGCGTACTCGGGCGAGAACTCGACGGCCCCGTTCAGCTCGACGACGGTCCAGCCGCCGTACGGATCGGGAAGGAGGTCTACGCCGACGAGCGCGATTCCGGTGGCGCGTGCGGCCGCGACCGCCAACGCGAACGCCTCGAGCGGCGGTTCGATGACCGGCCGCCTCACGCCTCCCAGCGCAATGTTGGTACGCCACTCACCCTCCGCCGCAACCCGATACACCGCTCCGACGACCCGCTCGGCAGCGACGAGGACGCGCAGGTCGTATCCCTGCGGAGGCACCAGCTCCTGGACAAGTGCCCCGTGCCGGCGGTACCACGCGGTCTCCCTCACCCGAGCGAGTGCCTCGACCAGCGATGGACGATCCTCGCATCGACATACCTCGAGGCCCCAGCTTCCGAAGCGAGGCTTGAGCACGATCGGATACCTCGGCTCGGCTATGGGGCGTCCGTCGCGAACATGGATCGTGACGGGATGAGAGATGCTTCGACGCCGGAACAGCCTGGCCGTCAAGAGCTTGTCGTGCGCCGCGAGCAGCGAGGCGGGCTCGTTCAGCACGTGCACACCGCGGGCAGCGAGCGCACCCAGCGCCCAGAGCCCGTCGTCCATGCCGTCGAGCGTCGGGAGCACGTCGAGACGACCGAGGGCTGCGTCACCGGGGCGCAGGGTCTCGAGCGCGTGCTGGGGAGTCATCGGCTCCCACGGTCCGTCGTTCGCCGGCGCGCGAGAGAGCGCGTCGTTCGTCGGCGTCGATCTGCACGCGATCAGCGCCCGTCGCATTGCGTCAGCGTGGCCGTACGCGGGGTAAGTGGGCAAGGGTGTTCTCCAGACCGTTACCGCGTGCCTACCCGAAAGTGGCTCCGACCGGATCAGACCGTAGGATCGCGCTCGTGATTCGGATACCCCCGCAGCGCGGCGGCTGGCTCGAGGTGATCTGCGGGCCGATGTTCTCGGGCAAGAGCGAGGAGATGATCCGCCGCCTGCGCCGCGCCGAGATCGCCGGCCAGCGCGTCGTGATCTTCAAGCCGAGGATCGACGACCGTTTCGACGCAGCCGATGTCGTCAGTCACGCGGGTGCGCGGATGCGCGGTGTTCCGGTCGCAGGCGTTGCGGAGCTCGAGGCGCGCGCACGCGGGTTCGAGGTCGTCGGGATCGACGAGGTGCAATTCTTCGAGCCCTCGGTAGTCGCGACCGCGCTCGGGCTCGCAGAGGCCGGGGTCCGCGTCGTCGCGGCGGGGCTCGACCAGGACTTCCGGCGCCTCCCGTTCGGCCCGATGCCGGAGCTTCTCTCGCACGCCGAGTTCGTCGACAAGCTCCAGGCCGTCTGTCACCGCTGCGGCGGGCCGGCGACAACGACGCAGCGTCTGGTCGACGGCCGCCCGGCGCCGTACTCCGGAGAGACAGTGGTCGTCGGCGCCGCCGAGCAGTACGAGGCACGCTGCCGCGATTGCCACGAGCCGGGCGCGGACGCCTCGCTCGGCGCTTCAGCGGCCGCGTAGGGCGCCTGCAACCAGCGCGATCCCGAACGCGGCTGCGGCGACGAGAACGATCGTGCCGCCGGGGGGAAGGTCGGCGTAGTACGAAATGGTCAACCCCGCGAGCGCGGAGGCCAGGCCCACGAGGATCGAGAGCAGGAACGTCGAGCGCATGCTCCATGCGACACGGCTCGCCGCGCTCACCGGGAGCACCATGAGAGCCGCGACGAGCAGGATCCCGACGACACGCATCGAGAGAGCGATCGTCACCGCGGCCAGCGCCGCAACGGCGATGTTGAGTGCGCCGATGGGGACACCCGCTACGCGCGCTCCCTCCTCGTCGACCACGATCGCGGCCAGCGGGCGGTACAGGAGCCCGACCGTGGCCAGCCCGACGGCGCCCAGCGCTGCGATGACTGCCAGGTCGGTTCGCGTGACGGTCAGGATCGACCCGAACAGGTACTGGAACAGATCGACGTTCAACGCGCCCGCGGCCGAGACCAGGACGACGCCGGCCGCGATACCCGTGTAGAAGACGAGTGCCAGCGCCTGGTCGCCGGCGGTCCCGCCTCGCGACCGCAGGACCTCGATGACGACACCGCCGAGCACGGCTGCGATGAGCGCCGTCAGGATCGGGGAGACGTCGAGGAGGATCCCGGCCGCGACCCCTGCGAACGCCACGTGCCCGATCCCGTCGCCGACCAGCGACTGACGCCGCTGCACGAGGAAGAACCCGACCGCCGGGGCCAGGACTCCGACGACGGCGCCCGCGCCGAGCGCGAGGCGCATGAACTCACTCTCGAGCATGGACATGGGACGGGTCGTGCCAGACACCCGGCAGGTCGGTTGGGGGCCCGTCGAACACGATCGTGCGACGAACGAGCACGAGCCGCTCGACGAAGTGCTCGACGGCACCGAACTCGTGCGAGACATAGAGAATCGTCGCACCGAGCTCGGAGTGAAGTCTGGAAAGGAGCGACGCGAGCGACTCCTGCGACTCGACGTCGACGCCCGTCGTCGGCTCGTCGAGCACGAGCAGCGACGGCTCGCCCGCGAGCGCCTTGGCGATGAACGCACGTTGCTGCATGCCCCCCGAGAGCGTTCGCAGCGGAGCATCGGCGACGGCTCCGAGCCCGACGCGTTCGATCGCCTCGCCTACCAGCTCCCGATCCCGCCGGCGAAGTGGGCCGATGAGGCCGCCAGCGGCGAGCCGGCCGGCCGAGACCACCTCTCGTACTGTCGCCGGCGCGTCGCCGCCAAGCTCGGAGCGTTGCGCGAGGTAGCCGAGCGTGCGCCGCCGCGAGAAGCGGTGGGCGGGCTCACCGAAGAGCGCGGCCGTCCCCTGCGACGGGCGTTCGAGCCCGAGGACGATCCGGACGAGCGTCGTCTTCCCGCCGCCGTTCGGCCCGGCGATCGCCACGAACTCGCCTTCGCCGATACGCAGGTCGACGTCCTCGAGCGCACGGTGGCCCTGCCGGTAGTCGAACGAGACCCTTGCGAGCTCGACGGCTAGCGACACCCGAGAGCCTCTCGCAGTGCGGCCAGGTTGCCGTGCATGACGCTCAGGTAGTCCTCGCCAGCGGCGAGCCGCTCGTCGCTCAGGCCCTCGAGGGGATCGAGCACGGCGAGCTGCGCCCCCGTCTCGCGCGCGACCGTTTCCGCGACGCGGTCCGAGACGAGCGGCTCCGAGAAGACTGTCGTCGCCCCGGAGGCGCGGACGTCGTCGATCAGGCGCTCCAGCTCGCGAGGGCCTGGCTCGGCCTCGGGGGAGTTCCCGGTCAGGGAGAGTTGGGTCAGACCGTATCGCGCAGCGAGGTGGCCGAACGAGGCATGGCTCGTGACGAAGGCGCTCCGCGCGCAGCGCCGGAGACCGCGTCTGTAGCTCGCGTCGAGCTCGGAAAGTCTGCGGGCAAGCGCCGCACCCGCCTCCGGACGATCGGCGTGTGCCGCCAGCTCGGCCACGATGAGCGCGAAGCGCGCCGGATCGAGCCATACGTGCGGGTCCGAGTCGCCGTCGAGGACGTCCAAAACAGGACCGTCGCGCTCCGACACGGCATCCTCGACCGCCGGTTGAAATCCGCTTCCCACGTAGATCACGAGCTGCGCGTCCCGGATCGTCTCCAGGTCGCGAGGCGAGAGCTCGACGTCGTGCGGCTCGGCGCCGGGCGGGGTGAGGTTCACCACCTCTGTTCCCTCGGCGACGACCTGCTCCGCCGCCCAGGCCAATGGATAGAAGGCCGCAACGACCGCCTCGGAGTCGTCGGCGCCGCTTCCGCCGCAGCCGGCCAGCGCAAGGAGTGTCAGAACAGCCACGAACCGTCGCACGACTGGCCACCGTAGCACGTCTTTGAGAACAGGTATCATTATCTTTATGAGCGAGACATGGATCGACGGCGCGCTTACGCGCATGCGCTCCGAGACCGGACGAAGTGGCGGCGCACGCCGCGTCGTCGTCGAGTTCCTAGGCCGGCAGGACTGCTGTCTGTCCGCGCAGGAGATCCACGACAGGGTTCGCGCGCACGGGCCACGGGTCGGGATCGCCAGCGTCTATCGAGCTCTCGAAGGGCTGGACGAGCTCGGCCTCGTCCAGCGCGTGGATCTCGGCGACGGAATCGCGCGCTTCGAGCGCATCGACCCGCGCGGCGACCATCACCACCACCTCGTCTGCGGCGATTGCGGGAAGGTCGAGCCGTTCGAGGACCCGGCGCTCGAGCAGGCGCTCGAGCGCGTTGCCGGCGGGCGGGGCTACGAGGTCGCGGCACACGACGTCGTCCTGCGCGGCGCGTGCGGCGACTGCCGCGTCTAGTCGGCTACGACACGACCCGATAGTCGATGAAGGTCGCGAACCTCGACTGCCGCACGCCGAGGTGCTCGAGCTCGAGCCGCTGCGCGAAGCCCTCGAACAGTCGTTTCCCTCCGCCGAGGATGACCGGAGAGACGATGATCGTGAGCTCGTCGACATGACCGCCAGCAAGCGCCTGGCGGATGATGTCCGCTCCTCCCATCACGTGCACGTGCTTCTCTCCTGCTGCCTCTTTCGCCGACACGATCGCGTCGTCGAGGCTGCCGACGAATGTGAACCCGGCACCCTCGGGCTGCTCTTCGGGGCGGTGCGTGACGATGAAGAACGGCACATCCCACGGATTGGTGCCGCCCCAATGATCGGCCGCCTCGTACGTCCAGCGGCCCCCGACGACGGCGCCGAGCCCGGAGAAGGCATGGTCGAGCCATTCCTTGTCCTCCCCGCTCGCCTGCCCCGTCGGCTCGGAGTCGTACGTCCACGGTCCGCCGAAGACCCAGTCGTGCAGCCGCTCGCCGCCGATCCCGAGACCACGGCCAGGCCCGTCGTCCGGCCCCGCGACGTAGCCGTCGACGGACGTCGTGATGCCTGCGATGACCTTGACCACTAGAAACTCCTCTCGTCGATGTCAACGTGCTCGTACCGGCGCTTCCATCCGATAGGACGTCTCGGCGACGAAGATCTCATCGCGGTAGCGCCGTACTTCGCCGGCTAGGCGACCCGAGTGACGAGCAGGGCAGAGGTCGAGGGCGTCGTCAGGATCTCCGCCGCTCGTAGCCCGGAGTGGCCGTGCGCCCAGGCACGGACCGGATCGAACGCGGACCAGCCGGGAGTCAGGTCGTCCATGACCAGCAGCCCGCCCGGCGTCAGCAGCCCGTACACGAGGTCGCCGCTCTCGTACGGCGCGTGCTTGAAGCCACCCGCGTCGAGGAAGAAGAGCTCGAACGGACCGTATGGCGGAAGCAGTTCCCGCCAGTCCCCCGTCAACAGCTCGACGTTCTCGTACGCCGCGAGCCGCTCTGCCGCGACCGAGGCGCGTGCGGGGTCGAGCTCCGCGGTGGTCACCATCTTCGCCGTCCGCGCCATCGCCTCTGCTCCTTCACCGAACGCCGTTCCCGCCTCACCGACGCGCCGCCCCGCCGCGAGAACGGCGAGGAGGCGCTGCACCTCGGGAATCGACGACCCGCCGCCGGTCACGGCTAGTAATTCATCACATGGACAGCTTCGACCGGTTGGTCGCCGACCTCGCCGCATGCGCCATCGGCCGGACGTTCAACCCCTTTCGCGACGAAATTCGCGGCTACGACGCCCAGGGCGGAGCGGCGCAGCGCGGCGCGAACCTTCTTCACTACCTCGACACCCGCGCTGGCGCCGAGGTCATCGCCCTCGGCGAGGCCCCAAGCTTTCGAGGCATGCGCTGGTCCGGAATCGCGTTCACGAGCGAACGCACCCTCGACGCATGGGGTGAGCCGTACCAGAGGACGTCGCTCCGGCCCGGGGGCTGGACTGAGGCCTCGGCGACGATCGTCCATCGCGTGCTCGGAGAGCTCGGAGTCGAGGACCAGGTACTCCTGTGGAACGCGGTTCCCACACATCCGCACAGGCCCGACGACCCGCTCTCGAACCGCCGGCCCGACGTAGCGGAGGTCGAGGCCGGAGGCGATTTCGCGCGCCGGCTGCTGGAGCTCGTGCGGCCCCCGAACGTCGTCGCGATCGGTCGCGTGGCCGAGTCCGTCTTGACACCGATGCTCGGTCGAGCCGTTCCCTACGTCCGCCATCCCGCGAACGCCGGCGCCGCGGAGTTCGCAGACGGCATGCGTGAGCTTCTCGCCTGAGACAGGGTTACTCGACGACGACAACGTCTGGATCGACGCGTCCCCTCGCCCTCGTCGAAATCGGCGGACTTGGCTCGCATCTTCTCGAGCTCGAACTCTGACTGAGCCGGTTCCGGCGTCCTCCCCCACGCCCCGCTCACCTCCCCCGCAACGTCACCACGGAATCACCCAATCTGGGGTAGGGAGCATGGTGACTGGCGCCGATTCCTGTCCGGCATCCGCATGCACCCCATCCACTGCGGAAGGAGTACCTCCTCATGTTCAAGCGGATCCGGCAGCGTCTCGACGGGAACACCGAGCACGGCTTCACCGTGATCGAGCTCCTCGTCGTGATCATCATCATCGGCATCCTGCTCGCGATCGCAGTGCCGTCCTACCTCGGGTTCCGTGATCGCGCGGCCGACAGCGCGGCGAAGGCAAACGTTCATGCAGCTCTGCCTGCGGTCGCAGCGTTCTACGCTGACAACGGCGCATACACGGGTATGACGGAGGCCGCCCTCCAGGCGATCGACCAGAACGTCAACCTTGATGGAGCCCCGGTCGTGACCGCGACGACGTACTGCATCGACAGCACCGTCAGCGGCAGCACTTGGAAGATCTCCGGGCCCGACACCACAGCCGCGGTCTCGGGCGCCTGCTAAGCGACGACCCATCTGGAGAAGAAGGGCGCGGGCAACCGCGCCCTTTCCATTGGCGCTGACGGCCGAGGGTGCCGGTCGGCGCCCCGTTGCGCCGCATCGAGATTGGGGACTCCTCCCTCGTCGACGCGGAGGTGTGGCCCGTGAACGCGGATCCTGAGAAAAGTCCGATGCTCCTCGGGCTCAGAAGAGACCGAGGTAGCTCTCCAGCACGCGCTCTCCGAAGAACAGCGCAACGACGGCGCCGAGCGATAGGAACGGCACGAGGGGGACGCGGTTCGGGACGATCCTGGTCTTGATGTCGATGGCGGAGAGCGTGACGAGCAGCGCGCAGAAGCCCACCGCGAGCGCAGCGTACGCCGTCGGCCCGAATACCGCGACGCAAGTGACGGCCAGCAACGCGGTGACCGCCTCGACGGCCGGGTAGAGGGAGGAGATGCGCGCCGAGCAGTGCCGACACCGTCCTCGCAGGAGGAAGTAGGAGAGGACGGGGATGTTGTCCCGCCACGGGATTTGGCTCTCGCAGGTCCCGCAAGAGGACGGAGGGAACAACAAGGAGCGCCGCGCGGGCACGCGGGCGGCGACGACGTTGAGGAAGCTTCCGAGCGCGAGGGCGGGAGCGAGCGCGGCGACTGCTGCGGCGGCGTTCACGTCGTCACTCGGCCGGTCGAGGCGTCGAAGGACGACGCACTCCGCGTTGGACGTCGCTGGCGCCGGCCTCGACCGCATGCTGAAACACGGCGTTCAGATCCATTCGTCTCGTGCATCGGCACGGGTGCGGCTCCGCTTTACGTCAGCGAACCGGAGGAGTCATGCGCGCCAGGCGCGCGAGCGCGCGTAGGGGCGGGCGTGCCAGTCCACTCGCCTCGCTCGGGTGCGCAAGGTCGCCGCGCAGGAGCCCCGCCACCGCGTCGAAGACTCCAGGCGCCCGCACCGCCAGGAGACACGCTCGCGGGAAGCGATCCGCGACCCGTTTGGCCTTCCACGAGGCGGCTGCGTGGCGATCGAGCGCTGCTGCTAACGCCGCCTCGTACTCCTCCGGCCGTCCCGCGAGAATCGCTTCCGAGGCGAGCCGCGCCGACACGAAGGCCTCGTAGATGCCGTCGCCTGAGAGGGGATCGACGAGCCCCGCCGCGTCGCCGACGACGAGCACACGACTGCTACTGGGGGTCGAGCCGAGCGGACGCATCGGCAGCCGGTGCCCTCGAATCTCAGTGAGCGCATCCGCGTCGACTCCGTGCGCGCGGGCAAGCCGGGCCAGGTGCGACCGGAGCTTCGGCCCTTCCTCGAGCCACCCTCCCACTCCGAGGTTCGCGTGATCTCCTTTTGGAAAGACCCAGCCGTAGCCGCCCGGAACGACGCCGAGCTCGACCCAGGCTGTTCCGCGATACGGCTCGGGCTCGAGGGTCCCCCAGCCCACGTTTCCCTCCAGGGCGACGCCGAGCCGAATGTCGGCTCCGAGCCCGAAGGTCCGGGCGACGATCCCGTTCGCGCCGTCCGCGCCGACGACATACGAGGCATCGATGCGTGAGCGCCCGACGAGCGCGGTGGTGGTTTCGTCGGTCGAGCCGATCTCGCTCACCGCCGCGCCGTCCCGAAACTCGACTCCAGCGGCGGTCGCCTGCTCCGCGAGGAACGCGTCGAGCCGCCGGCGCTGGGT
This sequence comes from uncultured Actinomycetes bacterium, assembly GCA_963758605.1. Lineage (GTDB taxonomy): Bacteria > Actinomycetota > Thermoleophilia > Gaiellales > Gaiellaceae > GMQP-bins7. Next base: position 171,265 of record CAVWWI010000011.1, read on the forward strand.
CATGAGGATGACGGGGCTCTGGCTCCTTCGCTCCAGCCCGCGGCGATAGCCGGCTCGAAGCACGAAGCCGTCGACGACGTGCTCGACGACCGCAGAGACGTCGCACGGAGCGTGCTTCAGCGCGCGGCCGGTGAGCCCGCCGCCGCAGGGCTTGTCGCGCGGGAAGCGGGCACGGTCTGCGAGCAGGACGCGTGCGCCGCCACGCGCAAGCCGAAGCGCCGTTGCCGACCCCGCCGGCCCGGCGCCGACGACGAGCACGTCGAAGCGCTCCACGGCGAGATGCTAAGCGTGAGGGAGGAGCCGGGCTACAATGGCCCGCCCTCGCAGGGGTTCCCGAGTGGCCAAAGGGGGCGGGCTGTAAACCCGCTGGCTCAGCCTTCGGAGGTTCGAATCCTCCCCCCTGCATAGGGCGGGGGAACCCATGGTTCCCCCGCCGGCCCCCTCCTTCGGCGCATCGCATAGCTCGACGTGTGCAGGACCTCCCGCCGGGCGGAGCCCGGCTCCGGTCGCGGGAGCGTGGTGCGTAGGAGTTCGTTCGGCGGCTGTCGCCGCCGTGCTCCCGTTCAGCGCGGTGCCGGGGCTGCTGGCGGCAGACTCATCGTCGCCTTCTCGGCCAGAAGCGGCGCCGCGGGTATTCGAATCAGGCCTCGCGTCGGCCGGTCGAGATCGAAGGTGACGAGGACGAGGAAGCTGACGATGACCGCGGCGGCGATGATCGGGATGAGGCCCTTGCCGAGCATCGAGAGGTAGAGCGCGAGCAGGCCCAGGGCGACTGCCGCGCCGAGTAGCTCGAGCCAGAGCACCGCGTCGGGCACGCGGTTGTTCAGTCCGGCGAGCCGAATGGTCTGCTGGTCGATCATCTCGTTCAAGCTGTCGACGTACAGCCGTGGCGCGCTGTCGCGCGGGTGAGCGTTGAGGCTCTCGCCCGCGAGACGCCAGAGACGGCGCTGCAACTGTCCCTGCTGCGCCGCAGTCTCACGGATTGCAGTGCTACCAGGGATCTCGTAGGTGATACGGATCGCGAGGTCGTTGTAGCTTCGTAGGAGCCCGAGCGACCGGGTGCGCTGGGGCTCCGCGATCGTCTGCGCTCGGAGGTATGTGGTGCCGATCGTGTTCGCGTCGGTCACGACGTCAGCTCGGCGATCCTGGTAGCGGCCGACGGCGAGCGAGAGGCCGAAGGCGAGAATCAGGCCGACCACCCCGAGTAAGGCCCCCTGGAGCGCACCGATGGGCTCGCGGTACCCCTCAGAGTGGCGTCGCAGGTAGCGACCAGCGAGCACGCCGAGGGCGGATGCACCACCAACGAGCGCGAAGATGAGAATCCCGAGTTCCCAGCTGCTCAGCGAAAAGAACACCGCGCACGCAAACTAGGGCGCTCAGCGGATGGTGCTGGATGCGCGGCGGCCTCGCTCGAGCGCGACGACTCCGATGCGCGCGCGCCGTCGAGCAACAGCTTGACGCACAGGTTGCACGTGTCGCTCGCGGATGGCGAACCACGGGCCGCCTTGAGGAGCCGGCCGTGCGAGACGGGCGCTAGCGCCTGCAGTGCGGACTTCACACACCGCTTCGTGAACGCGGCATTCGGCAAGAGCCCATGAGCGGCCATCGAGACTCCGAGACTTGGCTACAGTCCGGGCTTCGCCCTCTTAGCTCAGTCGGTAGAGCACCTCCATGGTAAGGAGGGGGTCGACGGTTCGAGTCCGTCAGAGGGCTTGGAAGAAAGGCCCGCAAACGTGGGCCTTTTCTCTCGGAAGGGACTTGAGGCGACCTCGCTCAGGAGGCATCGGTCAACCTCCGGAGAATCGAGCGGTCGGGGCCGCTCTCGGGGGTGTCACCCATCGTCGCTCCTAGCGGTTGCGTGGCGAGGCGAGGAGCATACGGTTGGGGCCGACCAGTCGTGCGTCGACCCTGGCGGAGCCCGCCCCGCTCCTCCCCCGGATCTCTCGGTCGTTCGCGGGGCCTACTCGCGGCTAGCGGCTTCGCCGGAGCCCCACACTTCCCTCGCGCGCACGCGCGCGACACGCGTAGATAAGGAGAGTGTCGAGAGGCTACCCGACCCCCTGAATGTGTTCGTCGGGGCGGGGCCTGGTCGCGGAGGGCCTTGCGGGCACCCCTACCCCCTCTAAAAAGCGAGACCCCGACCAAAACGCGCCGGGGGTCCAAATGCTACCGGCCCCGATAAGCGGCGGGCACGTGTTGCCCTCAGATGCACGAGAAGCCTCTGAACACACACCCGCCGCGCCTCGCATACCCACGCAGCGGGGGTGTCAACCAGCCGATACCGTCTGCGCATGGGCACCCTGATGGTGGACGGCTACCGGATCGAACCCCTGAGCATGCGGACGTGGGATGCGTTCGCGGATCTGGCCGAGCGGCACAACGGTGTGTGGGGCGGTTGCTGGTGCACGTACTTCCACCTCCACCCGGATCCCAAGGAGGAGCGCAGGGCGCTCGGCCATCGCGAGTTCAAGCGGCGTCTCGTCGAGGCCGGCCGTGCGCACGCCGCGCTGGTATTCGACGGTGATGTCGCGGTCGCCTGGGCCCAGTTCGGGACGGTCCCAGAGCTACCGAACATCCACCACCGCAAGGAGTGGGAGCAGGGCGTCGCCCGGATGCCGGACTACCGGATCACGTGCCTGTTCGTGGACCGCGGATACCGGCGCGCGGGAATGGCCGCGGTCGCAGTACGGGGTGCGCTGGCGCTGATCGCCGCGGCGGGAGGCGGCCTCGTCGAGGCGTACCCGCACGACCTGCCCGAGGGCAAGAAGACCTCGGCATCGTTCCTCTACAACGCCACCCGGACCATGTACGAGCGGCTCGGGTTCAGCTACGAGCGCTCCAAGGGCAAGGGCAACTGCGTGATGAGCGCGGTCGTTCCGGCCGCCACGTCGTGACAGGCCGCACGTCCGTTTCCGCGGGGAGGCCACGGTGTTAGCCATGCGCGCCTCGCCCGAGTCTCCGCACTCACACCTCGCGCGCACGCGCGCACGCGGAATAGAAGAGGTGTGAGGGTACCCCCACCCCCGCGACCGTGATGCGAGGCGCGGGGCCTGGTCGGGGACCTGCTACCCGCTACGGGCGTAGCTCCGCTCCGGCGAGCCCCGCGCTCGGGCGTGCCTCTCGAGCCCCTCCGCTCGGGAGAGCGGTCCACCTCTCTGCCTCGCGCACCCCTGCCCGCCTAGCCTGCCTGCGTGAAGACGAGGTCGATCACGCCAGTCAGCCTCCGGGACGAGATCGAGGTCCAGGATCCCCTGCAGGTTGTGAGCGGATACCTCGAGTCATGGCGCTTCGAGGCCGGGGATGCCTCGTCCTCGTTCGATGAGTCTGATCTGAGGTTGGCGAACCGGGGAGGCGCTCGCATTTCGGCGGCCGAGATCGTGGCCACCCTCGAGCGCCGTCGGGCGATCGAGCTCGCGCTGCGGGCCATTGCTCCCGGTGCCTCGCTGGCCGGGACGGGAAGGCTGGTGCCATGGCAGCCATTGGGGCAACTCTTCGACGCGTTCGCTGACATCCGCGGGATCGGTCTCTCGAAGATGACGAAGGCTCTTCATCCGAAACGCCCCGCGCTCGTCCCCATGCTCGACAGCGTCGTCCAGACGTACCTGGCCCACGATGACCTCGGAGCAGACGCTCCGTTCGGAGAACGCGCGCTCGCGCTCGTCCGCGGCTACAAGCGCGACCTCGACCTCAATCGCAGGGCGCTGCGCGCGACCCGGCGGGAGCTCGTAAGACGGGGCCACGACCTCACCGAGGTGCGGATCCTCGATCTGCTGATCTGGTCGACACGAGTCGCCGGCTGATCGGGGCCTCGCGTTGGTCGATCGACACCCGCCGATGGTAGTCACGCGCGGGTTGTGGCATGTTGAACAAGATGGCGACTGCGGTCTCAGTGCCGTTGGTCGGTCGTGAGCGGGAGCTCGAGGAGATCTCCGCGTTCATCGAGGACATCGATCGCGGCGCCGCGAGCCTGCTCCTCGAGGGCGAACCCGGCATCGGCAAGACCACCCTGTGGCGAGCAGGACACGACCGGGCCCGGGAGCTTGGCTACCAGGTCCTCGAAGCACGAGCTGCCGAACGGAACGAGAGCTGTCCTTCGCCGCACTCGGGGACCTCCTTCGCGACGTCCACGACGACATCGGATACCTCTCCGATCCTCAGCGTTCGGCGACGGCAGCGACGTCTGTGACGGCGCGGCCGGAATCGACAGTGCTGCGCTCTGTGAGTCCGTCACCGGCGTGCCTTAACGCGATCACGACCGAAGCGCACGACCGTTGAAGAGAGAGCCCGCACCCAGCTGAGGATGGGAGTTCGCGCCTGGCACCCGCGTCCGGTGCGACTGGCGTGACCTCGGCGGCGAACGCGCTCTCGTCGCCGTCGTGGCCGCGGAATCGGGCCACGCCGCCACGGCGTGGAGACCGCCCTCGCGTCGCTCCGTCAGGGAGCGGTTGCCGAGCGCGAGGAGTTGGTAGTGCTTAACATCAGACCAATTGCTTCCCGAGGGCGTGTACCACTGGACCGCGACGCATCCCGAGTGGGAAGGGCCGGTGTCGGCGTACGCAATCGACGACGGCGCGCGGCTGATCCTGATCGACCCGATCGCCGTGCCGGACGACGTGCGCGCGCTGTTCGGATCGCGCGAGGTGGTCACGGTTCTCACCTCCACGTGGCACGAGCGCGACGCTGCATCGCTTGGCTTTCCCGTGTGGGCTCCGGCGCCCGATCGCCCCGAGGACCAGCTTGTCCCGGCGACGCGCTACGCAATCGGCGACTCGCTGTTCGGGATGGAGGCGCATCCCGGCCGTGAAGGCCAGCTCGACCTCGTGCTCTGGAGCGAGCGGATTCGCGCGGTGATCGCCGGCGATACGCTGATCGACCTCGGCAACGGGCTCGAGATCCCAGCGAGCTGGCTGCCGGAAGGCGTAACGGTCGAGCAGGTCGCGACCGGGCTGAGGCCGCTGCTCGACAAGCCCGTGGAGTTCGTGCTGCCGACGCATGGCGAGCCCGCCGACCGCGTCGCTCTCGAACAGGCCCTCGCCTGACCCCTGCGAATACGAACGCCGGAACGAACTTGGCCTGCACGTAGGGCGCTCAGGGTGCCGTTGCGAACACTGGCCCACCCGAGCGGAGGTTTCCGGCTCCACCGATGACTTACGTGACCCGCTGCCGGCGCTACTCCCCTTCGTCCAAGAGTCGGAGTGCCCAGTCGGCGGCAGCGTTGGCGTCGAGCGCGACGCCTCTCTCCCATGCTCGGTCGAAGGCCTCGGCGGTCAGCGCCTCGCGGCACTGCGCCACGAGGGTGTCGGCGCTGGCTCGTCTGCCTGGGGAGGCAACCGCGCCGGTCAGCGCGCGGATGGCGGAGGCGGCAGCGAGCAGGGTCGTGGCGTCCGTGGGGTTGCCGCGCGCGGCGAGGATCCCGGCGCCTCCCTCGAGGCAGTACGCGATCGTGCGCGGTTCCTCGATCTCGCGCGAGAGCGTGAGGCTCTCGCTGAAGTGAGCGAGCGCCTCGTCCGGAGCGGTCTCGCAGCAGGTAGCCGAGGTTGCAGAGCCGATGGCGAGAGTCTGGCTTGCGGGCATCCTGCCTGCGCAGCGCGATGCTCTCCTCCATCGACCGTCGCCCCTGCTCCGTCTCTCCGGCGACGTCCTGCGCGACGCCGAGGTTGCCGAGTGCCAGCGCCAGGTCGAGGGTTGACCCTTCGCGCCGCGTGCTCGCGACGAGGTCGCGGAGCAAGCTGACGGCACGGGCATGGTCTCCCTGGACCGTCGTCGACGCTGGCAAGAGCGATGAGCGCGCGACGCTGTAGCTGCTCGTCGCCGGGGCCACTGTGCGCGTCCGCGGCTTCCTGGTACAGCCGTCTGGCGTCGCCGTAGGCGCCACGAGCCATCGCGTTCCAGCCGAGCACATGCAACGTCCAGCCCGCTCCGCTCCGATCGCCGAGCTCGCGGAAAAGGGCGAGTGCTTCGTACGCCAGGGCGTCCGCGACCGCGAGATCGCTCTGCTGGCTCGCGAGCATGGCAGCAGCGCGGAGAGCCCGCGCGCGTGCGGTGGAGGGCGCGTCTGGCGCGCGGGCGAGCGCGGCCGCGAGCTCTCTCGCCCCTCTCGAAATTCGCCGCGCCGCATGCCAGGACGGCATCGAGCCTGCGTGCCAGCTCGAGCGCAAGCCCGGGATCGATCTCCAGCGCGAGGTCGAGCGCGACTCGGAGGTTCTCGCGCTCCTCCTCGAGCCGGTCGAGATCGTCGTTCCCGAGTAGCGTCTCGTCGAAGCAGGTCGCGGCGAGCGCGGCGTAGTGCTCGAGATGACGACGTTGCAGGTCGTCTGCTTCGCCCGCAGGCTGCGAGCTGCTCGGCGGCGAACTCGCGGATCGTCTCGAGCATCCAGAAGCGCGGGCTCGAGCTTGCCGTCGCGGCGACGGAGCAGACTCTTGTCGAGCAGCGACTGCAGCACGTCGGGGTCCGCGCCGGCGACCTGCTCCGCGGACTCGAAGCTGCAGGTGCCGGCGAACACGCTCAGCCGCCGAAACAGCGCCTGCTCGTCGGCGTCAAGGAGGTCGTGGCTCCAGGCGATCGTCGAGCGCAGCGTCTCCTGTCGCGCATCCACCCCGCGTCCTGCCTTGAGCAGGTCGAGGCGCTGGGAGAGCCGGTCGAGGAGCTGCGCCGGGCTGAAGACGACCGCGCGCGCCGCCGCGAGCTCGAGCGCCAGGGGGAGGTTGTCCAGCCGCGCGCACAGCGTCCGCAGCTCCTCCGATGCTTCCAGCTCCACGCCGACAGTCGCTGCGCGGATGCGAAACAGCGCCTCGCCGTCCGTCTCGCTCATCGGCGGGACGGCATACACGTGCTCGCCCGGCAGCTGCAGCCGCTCCCTCGTCGTCACGACCGTCGTCGCCGACGGACACGCCTCCACGAAGGCGCCGACGAGATCCGCGGCGTCCGGCATCAGGTGCTCGACGTTGTCGACGAGCACGAGCAGCCGCCGACCAGCCAGCGCCCGCGCCAGATCGTCGACCGGCGAGCTGTCCTTTCCCTCTATGACGCTGAGCGCCGCCGCAACCGCCGGCAACACGAGCGCCGGATCGCGCAGCGGCGCCAGGGGCGCCCAGAAGACCCCATCCGGGTAGGCGTCCGACGCCTCTGCCGCCACCTGCAACGCCAACCTCGTCTTCCCCGTGCCGCCCGGGCCCACCAAGGACACGAGGCGCACGTCCGGCTCGCCCAGCATCCCCACCACCGCCGCCAGCTCCTCCTCACGCCCGAGGAAGGGCGTCGCCGGCACTGGCAGATTCGTTCGGTGGAGGCTGCGGATCGGCGGGAACTCGCCCGCGCCCAGCTGGAACACTCGCTCCGGAGCGCTCAAGTCCTTGAACCGGTGCTCCCCGAGGTCTCGCAACTCGAACGACCCCGGCTCGAGCAGCGAGACTGTCGAGGGGGACAGCACCACTTGCCCGCCGTGCGCGGCGCTCATGATCCTCGCCGCCCGATGCACGTCCATGCCCACGTACTTGGGCGGATCGAGAGCGGGCTCGCCGGTGTGGATGCCGACGCGGATGCGGATCGGCCCCTCGGCGAGCCCGACCATCGCCTCGCCCACCGCCGACACCGCCGCCTGTGCGGAGGCGAACGCGTAGAAGAAGGCGTCCCCCTCGTAGTCGACCTCGTACCCTCGGTGAGCGCCGAACGCCTCCCGCACAACCCGTCGGTGCTCGCGCAAGCGCGCGGCGATAAGCGTCCGTGCCTAGCTCTTCGAGCAGCCTGGTCGAACCCTCGACGTCCGTGAACACCAGGGTCACGGTCCCGGACGGCTGTACGTCGCTCATCGAGCGCGATTGTCCCCACATCGACGGAGAGACCGCAACGCTACTCCTTTGCTCTAGCGTCCCTGAAGCCCCGGCTTCCTCGCCCGAAGTCGTAGTTCGACTCGCGCCCGATCGCCCGCCGGCGCGCGGCCCGGTCTCGACGAGGTCGACGACTCGGAGCAGGAGGATCGGCCCGTAGCTGACCTCGATGCGGTCTCCCTTCGGCGACGGAGCCTCGGATCGCGTTCTCCGGGAATACGGGCCGGTTCACGGTGTCCTTGGTTGCGAGCAACGCAATCCGAGAAAAGGAGACTCCCATGTACAAGCGAAGGCTGCTCGCCGCCCTCTCCGTCGTCGCAGTCGCGGCCGTTGTCGCGACAACTGCTACTGCGGCCTACGGGCCGAAGGCCTCGAGGAAGGCAGTGGAGGTGGAGGTCTTCTCACCGCGGAAGGACGACGTGGCCGGAAGGCAGAGCAAGGGCTTCCTCGTGGATCTCGCGCTCCGGTACCCGAGCCTCGCGGCGAGTGGGGCTGACTTCCAGCTGACGGGTCCGACGACGCATCAGAATCAGGCCCCCTTCCCCGGCACCTTCGCGCCCGGCGTCGACGAGAAGGTTCCGGGCCTGATCGTGCTCCTGTCGACTACGACGGTGGGTGCCAAGAACGCACAGAACCTGGCCAACCTCTTCAACCTGACCGGCTTCACGAACCAGAGGACGAACGAGATCTGGGACACCTGGATCGTCGGAGCGCCGAGCTTCGGTAAGAACGTCCGCTCGGTTCTCAGAGTCGCCGTCGCGGCCGACAAGAACAAGGACGGGATCTACAACGACGCACCAGCGGTCGTTCCCGACTCAAACCGCGACGGCCGCATCAACGCGGTCGACCTCGAGGCGTACGGGATCGCCTCGAACATCGCCGTCGTGCCGTTCGAGATCCACGACTGAATAGCACCGACACCTATCGGCCCGAGCCCGCCGCTGATCCCCGGTAGTGGGCTCGGGCCGAATCGAACGGGTTGGCGTGCGGGGCGACGCCGAACGTGGGTACACGATGAGTACATCAGCAGGACACACGGCGTCCTCTTCCGGGATCAGGAGTCGAGGAGCTTGCAGGACAGGGCGGGCGATATTCAGGCGTTAGGAAGGAGCAGCTCCCGCCCCGGTTCCAAAACGGTTCCAAGACGGGCGTTGCTGCCCCTTGTCACACGACCGCAGATCCCAAAACCCAGGAACCATGCGGGATCTCGCCAAGCCCTCTGACGGACTCGAACCGTCGACCCCCTCCTTACCATGGAGGTTCAGACGCGGTACAGGCGGGCACAGCTGGGTACTCGCGGCCACCTTGTGGAGGTGGTCGTGCTCGACAACAACCAGCGCGATCCGGATTTGACATCCGCTGGCTGCGCTGGTCTACACGCCGAGAACGTTCACGGCGCGCGCCGCCACGAGCAGCACGGTTACCGCGGCGATCGTCGATCCGAGCCCCATCAGCGCCTTCGCCCGGCGCGACAGTGGCATCGCATCGGTGGGGCTGAACGCGATCGAGTTAGTCAGCGAGACATAGAGGTAGTCCCAGACCTGCGGTCTCCACCCCTCCGGCGCCAGCTGCGGGTTCTCGTCCTGGGGGAACTGAAAGTCGTGAGTCGCACGTGCCGGAGAGCGCTTCCGAGCCACCGGACCACCCGCCTCCAGCTCCCAGAACAGTACGCCGAACACGATCACGTTGGTCGTGTAGATCGCAGATGCGGTGAGCAGAAGCTCGCCGCCCGTCAGATCGGACGTGTTCTCTGTCACCAAGCCGGCCACGAGGATGGTTAGGGCGCTCAAGTTTCCGAGCACGAGGAGGCCGAGAAGCACGAGTGCCGCCCTCCGCGACTGAACGAGACCCTTCCCGCGCCGCGTGAGCGAGAGGTCGATCGTCAGGAGGAACGCAGGGATGCCGACGACGAGCCAAATCCACCAGGGAAGACCAAGCAGCTCCCACTGTCGAGCCCGGCTTACGAGCGCGAGCGCAATGAGCACGAGAAGCGCTGCAAAGGCAGCGGGAGCCGCTTCCCCACGCCCTTCGGCACGGATTTCCGCCTCGGTCATCGTCACTTTCGCGGTATTCGCGGAGAGTGCGTCTTGATCCTTCGCCTCCCACCCGACTTCCTCGCTCGAAAGCCGTAGTTCGACCGACGCCGAACCGCGGGAGGCGCTCAACGGTCAGTCGGGGTTACGGGCGATGGGGTGGGTGCGCAGCGTCTCCGTCGGCGGCGTCATCGTGGGGGGGCATAGTCGTAGTCCTGATCGTGCGCCCGTGGTTGCGGGATCCGTGGTCGCGGGGCGATTGGTCGAGGCGCCCGTTATGGAAACGATTTGGAAACGTGACGAGCGCCGCTACTCGACGACCTCTGAGATCGAAGCTACTCCTCGCCCCAAGTCGCCTGAGCGCCCATCGGCGGCGGCGTCTTCGTCGAGTGCGGCGCCTCGTTCCATGCCCGGGCGAACTCTTCCGCCGAGATCGCGAGTTGATTCGATGAGAGCCTCGGGCACCGCCTCGACCAGGGTGGCAGGTGCGGAGCGAGGTCGACTTCGCAGACGGATGGTGAGCGGCCTGGGTCCCGGGGGCCGCCGGCTACCTTGGATTTGGGAAGCTAACGGTGGGCGGAGTCGCGCCTCAGGACGCTCGGATTCACGACGTTGATCGGCGTGCCCGCCGCGTACGCCACGATCTGATCGAATACGTCCGAGAACTGGACCTCGAACTCGTCGCGCGTGACATAGCCGATGTGGGGCGTGCACACGACGTTGTCCATGGCGAGCAGCGGATGCCGCGGGTCCAGCACTGGTTCTTCCTCGTAGACGTCGACCGCGGCCATCCCCGGACGTCCGCTCTTCAACGCGGCGACCAAGGCGCCAGGCTCGATGAGCGGCGCTCGACTCGTGTTGACGAGCAGCGCTGTCGGCTTCATGCGGGCGAGGTCGTCGGACGTGACGATGCCGCGGGTCGCGTCGACGAGGCGCAAGTGGAGCGAGATCACGTCGGATTCTGAAAAGAACGCCTCCTTGCTGGGCGCCACGGTGCGGCCGTCGCTCCGCGCGCGCTCGCGGGAGCTGCTGCCCGCACGCACCCACACGTTCATCCCGAACGACTCCCCGTAGCGTGCGACTACGCCGCCGATTCTGCCGTAGCCGTACACGCCGAGCGTCTTCCCGCGGAGCGTGTCGCCCACGCCGACCTGCCACTTCCCCGCCTTGAGCGCAGCGACCTGCCGCGGAAGCCGACGCATTGCCGCGAGCACCAGCGCCCAGGTCAGCTCCGCCGCGGCGTACGACGGCGTGCCCGGGTGCATGCTCGACGACACGACCACGCCGAGCTCCGTGCAGGCGTCGACATCGATGTGCGGGTACACGCTGCGCTGACTGATGAGGCGGAGCTTCGGCAGCCGACGCAGGAGGGGCGCGCGAATCTCGGTGCGCTCGCGAATGAGTACGAGTGCTTCGGTCTCACGCAGTCGCTCGGCGAGCGCCTCGACGTCCTGGACGTGATCATTCCAGACCTCGACGTCGTGGCCCGACAGCTTTGTGAAGCAGTCGAGCGTGCGCAGCGTGTCGTGGTAGTCGTCGAGGATGGAGATCCTCATCGCAAGCGAATCCCTCTTCTCATGAGAGGTTCGACATCGCAGAATGGAGCGTTCTGGAGCCTAGCGGGCGCAACCAGCGGCGACCTTTGGCTAATCGGAGAGGCAGAAAACCCCCGGAAATGAGCCAAAACCGTTGCCACCGGTCGCGACGCGTTGCCGCTCAACCTTGATGGTAAGGAGGGGGTCGACGGTTCGAGTCCGTCAGAGGGCTTCTGGCTCATCCACGTCGAGCACCGCCTCGCCCTTGCATCGACGCCGTACCGCGAGCATGCTTGACACCGATGTCGTCCACGAGGCCGATCGTCTTTCTCAGCGACTTCGGACTCGGAAACGAATGGGTCGGGATCTGCCACTCCGTGATGAGCGGGATCGCACCGCAGTGCCCGATCGTCGACCTCTCGCACCTCATCCGGCCGCTCGAAGTTGCGTCAGGAGCGCTCCTTCTCGCGGACTCGGTGCCATACATCCCCGAGAACGCGGTAAGTCTCGCCGTGGTGGATCCCACCGTTGGCAAGGATCGCGAGATCGCGATCGAGTCGGCAAGCGGCCGTGCCTTCGTTGGCCCAGACAACGGACTCCTGTCCCTCGCGTGGGAAGCGGCCGGAGGCATCTCGAAGGCTGTCGAGCTCACGTCTCGCGATGTGATCCGGCGACCGCACGCGGAGTCGTTTCGCGCTCCGGACACCCTGTGCCCTGCCACGGCGCGGCTTGCGTCCGGAATGCCGATCGACCAGCTGGGGACGCCGCTCGATCCGAGCACACTCGCGGTGATCTCCGTTGCCGAACCGGAGATGGAGCCGGGCAAGCTCGCATGCGAAGTGATCGATTTCAACCGCTTCGGCAACGTCCATCTCAATGTGCGACCGGCCCATCTCGCAGCCGCAAGCCTCGACGACGCGCCCATGCTCAGGATCGAAGCAACCTCCGGATCGGCGGACGCGAGGCGCGGTAGCACATATGCGGACTTCTCGCCCGGCGAGTACGGCTTGTTGTTCGACCCCCGTGGATGGCTCACAATCGTCCGCGGCAACCCTGCGAGCGCCGTCGAAGGACTCGGACTGAGCCTCGCGGCGCCAGTCTGGCTCACCTCGCCGGCAGACACGTAGCGAAGCGTCGCGCGTCACGAGCGGTGCGTTGCTGCGTGGGCTGCAACCAAGCCGCGGGCTCACACGGGTCCGTGCGATCATCACCGCGAGCGGACGTGTCGACGGCGGACCATCACTCCGAGTATCTGGCCAAGGCGATAGACGCCCTCACGCCCGAAGGGCACCAGCGGGTGGACGAACTCCTGGACCAGCTCGCCGAGGTCGTCGGGGATCACGAGGCGGTCGCCCGCTTCGCCGCGGCTCGGAAGGCCGAGGCCGCTGTCGGGGGGACGGAATCTGCCGGCGTCAGCCCCGGACGCGTGCTCAGCCGACAGGAGCTGGACATCTTGATACCCGGCTTCAGGGCGATCCGTGATCAAGAGCCCCAGGACGACGTCGCCGACTGGGCAAATGCCATCGTGGCGCTGCTCGAAGACGAAGCCGACCGCAACCCGACGGGCTGACCCGACCCCCACCGAGCGGCCATCACGAACGCAGCGCGCGATCAGCTGAAGACGTTCACGGCGCGTGCGACAACGAGGCCTAGGAGGGCCAACGAGACGCTGGCTTGAACAGCCATGGCCATCTTCGCCCAAGGGGCGATTGGCATCGCGTCCGTGGGGCTAAAGGCAGTCGCGTTCGTGAACCCCAGGTACAGGTAGTCGACGAAGAGCGGCCGCCAGCCCGGCGACGCGATATTCGGGTTGAGCTGCTGCGGGAAAGCGAAGTCGGGATGACTCGGCGGATCATGCGCACGCGCAGCGGAACCGCCGCTGTCGAGCTCCCAGTAGAGGAGCGCGAAGGCGATGTTGTTGGAGACCCAGACGATCGCTCCCGCCTTGAGCAAGTCGCTCGCCGACTCCGTCTCTGGCCCACCCGTGATCAGCGAGTCGATGAGCAAGCCGGTCGCCCCCATCGCGTTCAGTCCGAGTACGGCAACGAGCACGATCCCGACTACGCGTAACTCGCTAGAGCGACGACTGATCGAACCGGGATCGGCGACGATCAACGTCACCAGGAGCACGCCTTCGAGCAGAGGCAGGATCCAGCTTGTCCCCAGCTGGAGGTCGTCGGGAAGGAGCAGAGTGAGCACGATCGCCACCAGGACGGCGCTGACCATGGGCCAACGCGCCTCGCCCACTACATCGCTGGGCGTCGGCGGAACGGGTGCAGTCGGCGCACCGTCGTCCTCCACACGGGCAACCTACCCCTCGCTGCACGACTTCTGAGCGGCAAGCCGACCGCCGCTCCCCCTAGTGAAACGCTCGGCACGGCGGGCGTCCGCCCCACTTCCCAACGGCTGGGCAGGATCGTCGGTCGCGCGGGAGCGTCATCGCGAGAGTCGTCCTGGAATCAGAGGGTGCTAACGTCGGCGACGATGAAGTGCGTCGTCCTCGCGCTCACGCTTGCCCTCGGGACGACTGCGCTCCCGGCTTCGGGCGCCAACGAGAGCGCACAGCCGCAGCTGCGGGTCGGATACGTCATCGGCGCCGGCGAGACACCTGACCGCAGCCAACTCTTCGGCCTCCCGTACGACGGCTTCATTCGAAGCGTCAAGGCGTTCGGCGTCAAGGGTCGTGCTCTCCAGGTCGCGCCGAACCAGGACGCCCAGGGTGTGCTCACCTTCCTGGCCCGCCAGAAATACGACCTCGTGATCATGGGCATACCGGATCCGTGGTCGGTTGCCGCTGTCGCGCCGAAGTACCCCGATACGAAGTTCCTCCTTCCCGACGTGCCCGTCCAAGCACTCCTGGAAGCTGTCCCACGGGTGCCGAAGAACGTCCAGGGCACCGTGTTCCGTGCCGAGGAAGCCGGCTACCTGGCGGGGTACATGTCGGGGCTCATGGAGAAACGTCGGCCCGGTCGGGACGTGATCGGCTCGGTCGGAGGTTGGAAGAACCCCGGTGTCGACCGCTGGATCGTCGGCTACCAGGCTGGCGCGAGGAAGGCCGCGCCGGGAATCATCACCTTGAACACATACGCGAAGAGCTTCTCGAATTTCGCGAAGTGCCGGGCCGTTGCTCTCGATCAGATCGCGAAGGGGGCGGGGGCCATCTTCAACGTCGCGGGCGGGTGCGGGTTCGGCGCGCTCGAGGCCGCGAAGGAACAGGGCATCTGGGGTGTCGGGGTCGACGTCGACCAGTCCTACCTCGGGCCACACATCCTTACGAGCGCCGTGATCGACTTCGACCTCGCGGTCGTCGCCGCGATACGGCGCCTCGTCAGAGGGACGTTCACGACCGGCGGCAACACGGTCTTCGACCTCCGGAGCGGTGGCGTGCACCTCGGAAAGGTCAGCCCGAAGGTGCCGCGGTCGGTCGTGCGACAGGTCGACAGCGTCCGCCGCGAGATCATCGCCGGGAAGATCGACGTTCCCTGAGCTAGCCGCTCCCGAACGTGAACTCCTGGACGCCGACCCAGACGGTGTCGGGCGTGGCGGCGATCGAGATCGGGTGGTACCCGACGGTCGCGACCGGTTCCGCCCGTGCCGTGGTCGAGTCGATCCTCCAGACGAGGCTTCTCCCGTGGTCCGCTGCCCAGACCGCCCCCTCCGCCGTCGCGAGGGCGACAGGGAAGACTTCAAGTCTCTCGGAGGGGAACGGGACCGACGCCGTCTGCGTGAGGTTGCTCGGGTCGAACTTCGAGACCTGCGGGGTCTCCGTCAGGACGATCAGCCACAGGGCACCCGCCCCGACGTCGGGCGAGAGGCCCCCGCCCGGGAGCTGTGTCGTCGCGGAGATCGCGCCAGTGCCTTCATCGATCCTCACGAGGCGCTCGTCCAGCGTCGGCACCCAGACGTTTCCTCCCCCGGCGCCGAGGCCGACGGGAACGACGAGAGGACGACGCGGTAACAGCCGGTGACGGGAGCGCGATTCTCTTCGTGACCTCATTCGTCCTCGGGTCGATTCGAACGACTTCTCGCCCCTGCGTGATCCAGACGGCCTCGAGCCCGGCGGCGACGAAGAACACCGGATCGGGGCGGAGCGGGTCAGCCTTTCCGAAGCGGAGCGTCGCCTCCACGGCGTTCTCGTCGGGGTCGATGCGAAACAGGCTCTCGTCGTTGCCACCTGCAACCCATACCGATCCGAAGCCCACGGCAACCGAGTTCACGTCCGCTCCGAGACCGATCGTTTCCACGACCTCATAGCTGTCCGGGTCTATCCGGAGCACCGTGCCGTCGTCGGCGTTCGCGACCCAGACGGCGTCGTCGTCGACCGCGAGCGACACCGGTCGCCCGCCGATCGGCACATCCCCGACGAGCTTTCCGCCCTTGTCGAGGACGGCGACGGAGTCGGGAGCCACGGTGACCGCCGACTCCGAACCGCTCATGATCGCGACGACTGCGGCCGCGATCGCAGCGGCGAGGACGAGCGCTCCCAGCACCGCCACGACACGAGAGCGCCTGAACAGCCTCAGCCGGCGTTCCTTCGTCTCGAGCGCGGCCTCCGCGGCGGCGGCGAGCTCCTGCTCGCGACCCCCGATCGTCATGACGCGCGCTACGCCTGCGGTCTCGAGCGGCGGGAAGTCGGTCGGGAGCCCGGGAGCCACGACCTGGAACATGCGTTGAGGGTGCTCCAGGTCCTTGAGCCGGTGCTCGCCGAGGTCCTCGAACGTGACGTCCTGCAGGGCGGCGCCGACCAGGTCGTGCGTCGCAGAGGAGACGAGCGTCTGGCCGCCGTGCGCCGCGCCGGAGATCCGGACGGCCAGGACGACGTCCAGGCCGTGGTAGATCGTCTCCGCGAGCCCTGGCTCGCCGGTATGAATGCCGACGCGGATGCGGACGGTGGCGCCCTTCGGCCAGTGCGCCGCCTCCCCGAACCGCTTCTGCACGTCCACCGCCCCGCGTACGGCATCGCGCGCGCGGCGGAACGCGAAGAAGAACGCATCGCCCTGGGAGTCGATCTCCTCGCCCCCGTGCTCTTCGAAGGCGGTACGTACGAGACGATGATGTTGTTCCAGGAGCTCCCCGTAGCGGTCTCCGAGCTCGCGTACGAGCCGCGTCGATCCCTCGATGTCCGTGAACACGAAGGTGACCGTGCCGGTCGGGACCTGGGCCGTCCGGGACGCCGCGAGCGCCGACGACGCCGGCGCCGCGAGCGACTCGTCCTGCACCAGGATCGCCCGCTCGAGTCGCCGTAGCTCCTCTCCCGGCTCGAGCCCGAGCTCCTCGTCGAGCAGACGGCGGCCGGTCCGGTAGACGTCCAGAGCTTCGGCCTGGCGCCCGCAGCGGTAGAGCGCGAGCATCAACTGACCGCGGAGACGCTCGCGGAGCGGGTGCTCCCGGACGAGGCCCTCCAGCTCGGGGACGAGCTGCGCGTGGCGCCCGAGCTCCAGGTCTGCGGCGATCCGCTGCTCCAGCGCCGAAAGCCGCTGCTCGTCGAGACGGGCTCGCTCGGGGCGGGCGAACGACCCGTCGAGCTCGGCCAGCGGCGGCCCCCGCCACAGGCCGAGCGCCTGCCTGAGCAGCTCGGCAGCCTCGTCCGGTGGCGCGCCTTGCGCACGCGCCACAGACTCCTCGAAGCGCTCGAGGTCGAGTGTCCCCTCCTGGACCCGGATCAGGTAGCCGGGGGGCTGGGTGACGATCGCGTCGCGGCCGAGCAGTTTCCGCAATTGCGAGACGTACACCTGGATGGCCGCGGACGCGGTCTCGGGAGGTGTGCTGCTCCAGAGCTCGTCGACCAGGCGATCGCGCGAGACGGCCTCGTTGGCGTGGAGGAGCAGGAGGGCGAGCAGCGCACGTTGCTTGGCGCCACCGAGCTTCAGCACCCGGCCGTCCACCTCGACCTCGAGCGGTCCGAGGACGCGGAATTCCATCGCTCTTTGGACCTCCTTCAGCCGGGCTTTAGATGCGGACAAGCGCTCTTTTAGCCGGTCTGGCTCTTGTGTGCAAAGGCCGCAATCGAGCGACCGAGATCGAAAGGAGCCGAAGTGAAGCGTCTCGTTACATCTCTCGGAATCGTGGCAGCACTGATCGTGGTCGTGACCGCAGTGCCGCTCGCACAGGCTGCCGGTCCCTCCCCCGCGGAGCTGAAGGCACTCGAGATCCGCGGGCAGGGGATGAACCAGCTGTGCGAGGACTCGACTCTCACCGGAGTGGGGTACAGGGCCCTCTGCGGCACCACGGGTGCCAGCAATCGGCCGACCCCGTCCGAGCTCAAGGCGCTCGAGATCCGCGGTGCGGCGATGAACCACCTGTGCGACGGCAGCGCAGGCGAGATCTCCGCGGCACTCTGCGGTCGCCTCGCGACCGGTCAGGTGACCCAGGTCACCAGGTCGAGCGGCTTCGACTGGAGCGACTTCGGCATCGGAGCGGGGGCGATGCTCGGGTTCGTACTCCTCGCCGGCGGGATCGCCGCTGGTGTGCACTACGGCCGCAGGGGCAGCGTGCATCCGCGTCCCGTCTCGTAGGCGCGGAATTCCAGGATCCGGCCGGGGCGGCATTCCTCCTTGAGACGCCCCGGCCGGCCGCTCTGCGGAGATCCCACGTGGGACTCGAAGTCGCGGGGGATCGAGTTGTGTCTTGCGACCTGGGACACAACCCGCCAGCGTCTAGCCGGCGGTTGTCGCCTTCAGCCGCTTGGAGAAGAACTCGAGCGCCTTGCGCGTCTTCGTCTCCTGCTCGCCGCCAAGGTCTACGCCACGTCCGGTGAGAAAGGCCCGCGCCTCTGCAGCGACCTCGAACGCCTCGCCAGGAGCGCACTTGGTCGAGAGCTCGAGGATCCGCGATCCGTCGGGATACAGCCACATCTCGGCGACCATCCGGCGATCGAACGCTTTCGGGGCGAACTTCAGCTTGAGCACGAAGATCGGTCCGAGAACGGACAGGTCGTCGAGCGCGAGGCCCTCCGGGGCGTGCTCGTCGTAGAAGGCCCGTTGCTCCTTCGTGAACAGCCTCTGCAGCCGCCCCTTCCCGAGGATGGTCTCGCGAACGTCCGACTTCGGCGTCCCCTTCATCGAGCCGGAGCAGACGAATCCTCCCGGCATCACGTCGACCTCGACGCCGAACTCGGGCGACCGGCGCACACGGCCTGGAAGCTCCGACGGGACAACGGGCCGGAGCTTCACGACGGAGTCGTCGCCCTTCCTCTGCACGCGACGGGCACGAGCGACCACGCCCCGCTCGTACAGCGTCAGGTCCGGCGTGTCGAAGAAGAACACTTGGCGGATCTGGGCCTCCAGGGGATCCATCTCCAGGGCCGTCACGGTCGAGCTGTGCTGGGTCTCCGGCACCGTGAGCTTCAACTCGACGCTGTCGGAGCCCTCGATCAGGTCGATCACGCGAGCGAGATCGTCGTCCGAGAGACGTGTATCCCGCTTGTGGGTTGACGTGGCCATCTTGTCCTCCTCGTTTCGGATCACGCTCCGTGCGGTCGCCGCCGCGCGGACGAACTGCGAGAGCGACGCTCAACGGGCGCGGCGCCGCACAGTATTCCGCCTAGCGCAGGCTTCAGGGCTCGGCTTCGAGCTTCTTTCGCGCTGCCAGGTTGGCCTTGCGCTCGTCGTCGGTGACCTCGGGCCAGCTGAGATCGAGAGCCTGGATCGTGTCGACGAGGATCCTGGCGACGAGGGCCTGGGTCAGCCACTTGTGGTCGGCCGGGATGACGTACCACGGCGCCCAGGGCGTCGAGGTGGCGGTGAGCGCGGCCTCGAATGCGGCCATGTACTCGTCCCAGAGCGCTCGCTCGGCGACGTCGGCCGCGTTGAACTTCCATTCCTTTCCGGGCGTGTCGAGCCGGGCGAGGAAGCGCTTCTTCTGCTCCTCCTTCGAGACGTGGAGGAAGAACTTCACGATCTTCGTCCCGTTCCGGTCGAGGTGGCGCTCGAAGGCGTTGATGTCCTCGTAGCGGTCTTCCCACAGCGTCCGCCCTCCTGCCGTGGTCGGCAGCCGCTGCTGGTCGAGCCACTCCGGATGCACGCGCAGCGCGATGACCTCCTCGTAGTGCGAGCGGTTGAAGATGCCGATCCGCCCGCGCTCCGGGAGCGCCTTCGAGATGCGCCAGAGGAAGTCGTGGTCGAGCTCCTCGGAGGACGGCTGTCGGAACCCGACGACCTGGACGCCCTGGGGATTGACACCGGTCATGACGTGCTCGATCGCGCTGTCCTTGCCGGCGGCGTCCATCGCCTGGAGGACGACGAGGAGGGCGTACCTGTCGCTCGCCCAGAGGAGCTCCTGTGCCTCCGAGAGCTCCTCGATTCCCCTGAGCGAGGACCGCCTTGGCCTCGGCCTCGAGCTCTTCGTGCGAGAGCCCCTCGTAGTCCGGGCCGCCGGTCCAGGCCGGGTCGCGGTCGGCGAGGGCCGCGCTCGTGCCCGGCTCGACGACGAGGTGCTCGAGTATCCGCTCCTGTCTCGGCGATCTGGCCCTCCTACGTCTCGGCGGGCGCCAGGGCCGGTCGGGGCTGTCCGGTGCGGCGGTCGAGCGAGCTTGCCGAGCTCCGCGACGGCGAGGAAGACGATCGGGCCGAGCAGGCAGATCCCCCACTGCGAGCTCGTCAGCGAGACGGTGTCGAAGATCCGCTGCAGGGGCTGGAGCTCGGTGACGAGGAAGGTGAGCACGAGCGCAGCGCCGATCAGCTGCACGAACCGCCGGTTCGCGATCGTGTAGCGGCTGAAGATCGTTCCCGTCGGCTCGCGAGCCTCGAGCGCCGCGACGATGTGCATCAGCGAGAGCGTCGTCAGGCCCATCGTCGTGGCGACGGCGAGGTCGTAGCGCTCCTCGCCCCAGGCGACCACGCCGAGGGCGAGCGCCGGCCATGATCAGGCTCGCGATGGCGAGCCGGATCCCGAGCGCGCGATCGACGATCGGCGCGCTCGCGTCTCGCGGCGCGCGCCGCATCAGCCCGGGGACGGCCGCGTCGAAGCCGAGCCCGATCGCCAGCAGCACGTCGACGGCGAAGTTGATCCAGAGGATCTGCAGCGGAGTGAGCGGCGCGCCGTCCGGCGATGTCGAAGATCCCGGCGCCGACGAAGGTGAGGATGAAGCCGCCCAGCATCACGAGCTGGACGCGCACGTACTTCATCAGGTTGTCGTAGATGCCGCGGCCGCCCTCGACCGCCGCGACGATGGTGGCGAAGTTGTCGTCGGTGAGGATCATGTCGGCGGCTTCCTTCGTCACCTCGGTGCCGGTGATGCCCATCGCGACGCCGATGTCGGCGCGCTTGAGCGCGGGCGCGTCGTTGACCCCGTCGCCGGTCATCGAGACGACGTTGCCCTTGCGCTTCAGCACGTCGACGAGGCGCACCTTGTCCTCCGGCGCGACGCGCGCGACCACCCCGATGCCGTCGACCTGCTCGTCGAGCTCGGCGTCGGTGAGCGCTGCGAACTCGGTGCCGGTGAGTGCGCGACCCTCGATTCCGAGCTGGGCCGCGATCGCGGCCGCGGTCGTGGCGTGGTCGCCGGTGATCATGCGGGCGCGGATCCCCGCCTCCTTGCAGCGGGCGATCGCGTCCTTCGCCTCCTTGCGCGGCGGATCGACGATGCCGACGAGCGCCAGCAGCGTCAGGCCCTGCGACCTCGTCGAGCAGCGGCGCCGGCGGGGTCGAACTCGGCCGGGTCGATGTCGCGCGAGGCCACGGCCAGCACCCGCAGCCCCTCGCCGGCGAGACGGTCGTTCTCGGCCAGGACGCGGTCGCGGCCGCCGTCGGCGGGAACGGTCGAGCCGTCCACGTCCCGGATCGTGCGACGAGCGGGCGAGCAGGACGTCGGGCGCGCCCTTGACGAAGCAGCGCACGACCTTCCGCCCTCGTCCTCCATCTCGTGGAAGGTCGCCATGAGCTTGTACTCGGAGTCGAACGGCACCTCGCCCACGCGCGGGTAGAGGCGCCGCGTCTCGTCGACGTCGATCCCGCCCTTCGCCGCGAGGACGACGAGCGCCGCCTCGGTCGGGTCGCCGACGATCTCGCCCTCGCGAACCGCCGCGTCGTTCGCGAGCGCCATCGGCAGCAGGAACGGCTCGAGCGAGCGTGTCCGTCTCGCCCGCGACGCGAAGGATCTTGCCCTCGGTCGAGTAGCCCTCGCCCTCGATCGAGTAGCGCCGGCCGGCGACCACGAGCTGGCGCGCCGTCATCTGGTTGAGCGTCAGCGTGCCGGTCTTGTCCGAGCAGATCGCCGACGTCGAGCCGAGCGTCTCCACCGACCGCAGCCGCTTCACGATCGCGCCCTTGGCCGCGAGCGCCTGCGTTCCCAGCGAGAGCACGGTCGTGACGACCGCCGGGAGCCCGGTCGGGATCGCGGCGACCGCCAGGCTGATCCCGATGAGGAAGAGCTCGTCGAAGTCGTCGCCGTGAATCAGCCCGAGGACGACGACGAGCGCCAGCGCGGCTCCCGCCATGATCGTGAGCAGGACGGTCAGCTGGTCGAGCTGGCGCGTGAGCGGCGTCTTCTCCTGCTGGACCTGGCTCAGCATCCCCGAGATCTGGCCGACCTCGGTCGCCATCCCCGTCGTCGTGACCACCATCTCGCCCCTGCCCCGGGTCACGGTCGAGTTCATGTAGGCCATGTCGAGGCGGTCGCCGAGCGGGACCTCGTCACCGGCCACCGGCTCGACCGCCTTCAGGACCGGCGTGCTCTCGCCGGTCAGCGCGGCCTCCTCGATCTCGAGCGTCGCGGCCACGAGCAGGCGCCCGTCCGCCGGGATCTTGTCGCCCGCCTCGAAGACGACGACGTCGCCCGGCACGAGCTCCTCGGCGGGGACGTCGACCAGCTGGCCGCCGCGGCGGGCATGGGCCCTGATCACGAGCATCTTCTGGAGCGCGGCGACGCTCTCGGCCGCCTTGCCCTCCTGATTCAGGCCGAGGACCGCGTTGAGCACGGTCAGGCCGATGATGACGAGCGCCGGTGGAGAACTCCTGCAGCGCGACCATGCTGACGATCGCGGCGCCGAGCGAGGACGAGCTGCATCAGGTCGCGGTACTGGCGCAGAAACGCCTGCCAGCCTGGCTCCTTCTTCGCCTCCGCGAGCTTGTTC
>CAVWWI010000012.1:0-238766 GCA_963758605.1 uncultured Actinomycetes bacterium
TCCCGACGCCGCCGTCACTGCTCTCGACCCCGCTGCTCTCGGTCGTCCCGGGTCAGCTGTTCGCGTGGGCGCTCGCGAGGACGAAGGGACTCGACCCCGACGAGCCGCGCGGGCTCTCGAAGGTCACGCTCGCTCGTTAGCGCAAGATCGGAACTCGCTCGCGCGAGTTCCGATCGCGCAAATCCCTGAAGGCGGCCGCTTCGCGGCCGCAGCGTGCGCTTTCAATTGGCAGGCCGTGGTGAGCGAACGCCTCGTTACAAGTTGTAACTAGGCTCGCTTCGTGGCGCGGCGTCGCGCGTCTGGGAAGCGACCTTGTCCAGGATCGCCTCCAGCAGCCGACCCGACGAGAGCACGTGCTCGCGTGCGAGCACCCGCGCGCCTTGCGGGCTTCGCGCGGTAATCGCCTCCCGGATTGCGCGGTGCTGGCGGTCGTTCTTGTGGAAGAGCTCGTCGAGGTCCGCCCCGGTCGCCCAGACCGGCTTCACCAGGAAGGTGCGGCGGGCGGCTTTCGCCATCCGCTCGATCAGGGGAACCTCGGCCGCCGCGTAGATCACGTCGTGGAAGGCGTGGTTGGCGTGGAGCCACTCGCGTGCCAGCTCGAGATCCTGGCGTCCCGCATGGCTCATTTCGACGAGGTCGTGCGTGATGCCGGAGAAGCGGCGCTCGGCCGCCTGCAGCTCCGCGAGGTCGGCCGTCGACATCTTCGGCGTCGCGATCTCGGTCGCGAGGCTCTCGAGCTCGGCTCGTACGAGAAATGCCTCCCGGAGCTCCTCCCGCGCGAGCATGCGCACGCGGACGCCGCGGTTCGGCTCGAAGGTGACGAGCCCTAGCGCCGCGAGGCGCCGCAAGGCCTCACGCACCGGGGTCCGACTGACCTGGAACTGCTCGGAGAGATGCTCCTGGCGGAGCACGCTGCCGGGTGGAATCTCGCCAGAGACGATCGCCTCCTCGAGCGCGAGCGCGAGATCATCTGCCTTCGTCCCGTCCGACACCTACGCGCTCCTTTGCGCAAGATCGGAATCCGCTAGCGCGGATTCCGATCGCGCGAAAGTCCCTAAAGGCGCCCGCTTCGCGGCCGCTAAGTCTGTGTGCTCGATCACTTTCGCTACGACATCTCCAGCAGCCGCTCGTAGGCGGGCAGCGTCAGGAACTCGACGAAGTCGTCGGCGAGCGCGACCTGCTCGAAGAGCGCACGCGCCTCCTCGACGACTCGCTCGGAAGGGAGCTCCGCCACAACATCAGCCACGATCCGCTCCACGTCCGCCCGCGCGACTCGACCGTGCCGCACCCATTGCCAGATCTGCGAGCGCGAGATCTCGGCGGTGGCCGCGTCCTCCATCAGGTTGTCGATGGCAGCCGCGCCGACGCCTGAGAGCCAGGAGGCGATGTAGCGGATGCCGACGGAGACGTTCGCGCGAACCCCGTCCTCGGTGACATCTCCGGGCGTCGCAGGCACGTTCAGGAGGTCTTCGGCCTGCGTGGACACGTCCTCGCGCTTCCGCTCGAGCTGGTTCGGCCGTTCGCCGAGCGCTGCGTCGAACACCTCCATCGCGACGGGGACGAGGTCTGGATGCGCGACCCAGGTCCCATCGAAGCCGTCTCCGGACTCGCGCAGCTTGTCCTCGCGGACGCGCGTGAGCGCGATCTCGTTCACCTCGGCGTCCCGGCGGCTCGGGATGAACGCCGCCATCCCGCCGATCGCGTGCGCGCCGCGGATGTGGCAGGAGCGGACGAGGAGCTCCGTGTACGCGCGCATGAAGGGGACGGTCATCGTGACCTGCGCCCGGTCCGGCAGCACGAAGTCGTCGCGGTCTCTGAACTTCTTGATCGCCGAGAAGATGTAGTCCCAGCGGCCCGCGTTCAGCCCAGCCGAGTGGTCGCGGAGCTCGTACAGAATCTCCTCCATCTCGAACGCCGCGAGGATCGTCTCGATGAGGACGGTCGCCTTGATCGTTCCTTGCGGGATGCCGAGGCGCTCCTGGGAGAAACGGAAGACGTCGTTCCAGAGCCGAGCCTCGAGGTGGCTCTCGAGCTTCGGGAGGTAGAAGTACGGACCCGTTCCCTGCTCTGCCAGGCGGGCCGCGTTCCGGGCGAGATAGACGCCGAAGTCGAACAGGCTTGCCGACGCCTCCGTGCCGCCGACCTCGACGTGCCGCTCGGTGAGGTGCCAGCCGCGTGGTCGAACAAGCAGCACCGCGACTTCGTCCTTCAGGGCGTAGCTCTTCGCGGGAGTCTCGACCGAGATCGTCCGCTCGATCGCGTCGGTGAGGTTCAGCTGTCCGCCGAGGACGTTCTCCCAGGTCGGGGAGTTCGCGTCCTCGAAGTCGGCCATGTAGATCTTCGCGCCCGAGTTGAAGGCGTTGATGACCATCTTCCGATCGCCGGTTGGCCCCGTGATCTCGACCCTCCGGTCCTGGAGGTCCGCCGGCACGGGCGCGACCTGCCAGTCGCCCTCCCGAACGGAGCGGGTCTCCTCGAGGAAGTCCGGGAGTTCTCCCGCCGAGATCCGCTTCTGGCGCTCTGCGCGTGCCTGGAGCAGCTCGAGGCGCCTGCCCCCGAACTCCTGCTCGAGCGCCTCGACGAGGTCGAGCGCCTCCGGCGTCAGAACCCCGGCCTCGTCCGAGCCGTGGAGAACGACGCCCGAGCCCAGTGCGGGGCTGCTCACGCCGTGATCCTAGTGGCCTCCGCCGTGATTACGCCCGCGCTTCGCGCGGCTGCGAACACGTCGCATGCCGTCGTCCTCAGTCGCCCCGATATTCCCGAATATTGGGGCTCCCTGCGTCCTAGGCCTGCTCGGTTCTCGCCGGCGAAACACGACCGTATTCACGACGGAGACCACTGAGATTCGAACTGCGCTTCCTCGGTCGAGCCCCTCAGCGCGAGCGTCGAGCTCTCCCCGCCGGTGATCGCCTCGAGCACGGAGTCGAAGTAGCCGGCACCGACCTCGCGCTGGTGGCGCGTCGCGGTATAGCCGAACTCCTCCGCGGCGAACTCCTGCTCCTGGAGCTCGACGTACGCACTCATGCCCCGGTCCGCATACCCGCGCGCAAGGTCGAACATGGACGAGCAGACTGCGTGGAAGCCCGCCAGAGTCACGAACTGGAACCGGTAGCCCATGCCCGCGAGCTCCTGCTGGAAGGACGCGATCGTCTTGTCGTCGAGGTGCTTTCGCCAGTTGAAGGACGGTGAGCAGTTGTACGCGAGGAGCTTGCCCGGGAACTGGGCATGCACGGCCTCGGCGAACGCAGCAGCCTCGTCGAGGTCGGGCGTCGAGGTCTCGCACCAGAGCAGATCTGCGTACGGCGCGTAGGCAAGCGCTCGAGCGATCGGCGCCTCTATTCCGGGCTGGATGCGGAAGAAGCCCTCGGGCGTGCGCTCACCCGTCAGAAACTCGCGGTCGCGCTCGTCCACATCGCTCGTGAGCAGCGTCGCCGACAACGCGTCGGTACGAGCGACGAGAATCGTCGGCACGTCGAGCACGTCGGCCGCGAGCCGAGCGGAGACGAGCGTGCGGATGAAGTGGCTCGTCGGGATGAGCACCTTCCCGCCCAGGTGACCGCACTTCTTCTCGGACGAAAGCTGATCCTCGAAGTGCACTCCGGCGGCCCCGGCCTCGATGAACGACTTCATGAGCTCGAACGCGTTCAGAGGACCGCCGAAGCCGGCCTCGGCGTCCGCGAGGACGGGCGCGAGCCAGTACGTGCCGTTTCTGCCTTCGGCTGCGTCGATCTGGTCAGCGCGGAGCAGTGCGTTGTTCATGCGCTTCACGAGCGCAGGGGCGCTGTTCGCCGGATAGAGGCTCTGGTCCGGGTACGTGTGAGCGGAGAGGTTGCCGTCCGCCGCGACCTGCCACCCGGAGAGGTAGATCGCCTGGAGCCCCGCTTTGACCATCTGCACCGCCTGGGCGCCGGTGAGAGCGCCGAGCGCGGCCACGTAAGGCTCGGTCTGCATCAACTTCCAGAGGCGCTCGGCCCCGAGGCGCGCGATCGTGTGCTCGACGCGGAAGCGCCCCTGCAACCGCTCCACATTCTCCTGCGTGTAGGGCCGCTCGATCCCGGCGAAGCGCCCCTTGCCGTTCGTTTCCATCCCGCCCATCGCCCCGCTCCTCCTCAGCCGATTGTGTCCCAGATCGTACGTTTCGGATCCTAAATGTGCAATAGGAACAGCATTAGTCGGGGAAGAATTGCTGGAAGTTCAGCACTACCCGCTCACTTTGGATACAAAACACACGCCCGCCGGATACAACGAGACGCGAGAAGCGGCGAGTCGACAACCGTCGGATACGATCGCGGCGATGGCCACCAAGGCGAGATCGTGCGCGGGCTCTTCGGCCTGCTGAAGCGGCGGACCTAGGTGGTTCTCGCCACCTTTCTCATCGGGCTTGTCCTCGTGATCGTCGCGGCAGTCGTGTGCATCGTCCGCGGCGTTCGCTTCTGGAGGCAGATGAAGCGAGTGAGCAGGACGATGAATGCCGAGCTCGCCACGCTCGAGGCGAGGAGCGCGCGAACCGAGACCTTGCTCGCGCAAGTAGAGAGCCGAAGCGGCGAGCTCGAGGCGGCGCTCGAGCGGCTACGCATCTCCCGCGCTCGCCTCCAGGTGCTGCTTGACGCAGTCGAGTCGGCGCAGGCTCGCATGCGCTGGCTCCGCGCATTCATTCCGATCTGAGATGAGAGTCGCAGCGGTCGACCTCGGGACGAACTCGACCCGGCTGCTCGTCGCGGACGTCGGCGGCGAACGGCTGGCGGAGATTGTTCGCCGACTGACGATTACGCGGCTCGGCGAAGGAGTCGACGCAAGACGACGCTTGCTGCCGGTCCCGATCGCGCGGGTCCGCAACTGCCTCGCCGACTACCGCCGCGAGCTCGAGGAGCTCGGAGCCGAGCGCACACTCTGCATTGCGACAAGCGCGGTGCGGGACGCGGAGAACGGCGAGGCGTTCCTGGGGGAGATCGAGTGGAGCTACGGCTTCACGACCCAACTCCTGGACGGCAGCGAGGAGGCGGCGATGATGGTGCGCGGCGTCTCCGCGGGACGACCCATCGCTCGAGGACACGCTGATCGTGGACATCGGCGGAGGCTCGACCGAGCTGGTCGTCACCTCGAACGGTGCTGCTCCGGCGGCCTCGGTCAGCCTCGATGTCGGCTGCGTGCGCCTGACCGAGCGGTTCCTGGGGTCGGATCCCCCGTCGAAGCCCGAGCTCGCAACCGCAGGAGCGTACGTTCGGTCGCTGCTTCCTCCCTACGACGCCGAGAGTGCCATCGGCGTAGCCGGCACCGTCACGACCTTGGCGACGCTCGATCTCGAGCTCGACGAATACGACTCGGAGCGAACCCACGGGCACCGCATCGCTCGCGACTCGGTGGAA
The DNA here is from genome assembly GCA_963758605.1 of uncultured Actinomycetes bacterium. Classification (GTDB taxonomy): domain Bacteria; phylum Actinomycetota; class Thermoleophilia; order Gaiellales; family Gaiellaceae; genus GMQP-bins7. Next base: position 5,367 of record CAVWWI010000012.1, read on the forward strand.
CGCGAGCTCGAGCGGCTAGCTGCGATGACGCTCGACGAACGGCGGCGGCTACCTGGGATCGAGCCCGGCCGGGCAGCGGTGATCGTCGCCGGGGTCGTCGTCCTGCGTGAGATTCTCGACGCCTACGACCTCGAGGAGATCGAGGTGAGCGAGCGCGACATCCTGCACGGTGCCGCCTTCGCAGCGGCGGAGCTCCCGGAGCCCGAGGAGGGCGCGGCCCCGCCCGGGGCGTACACCTGCTGTTGAGCGCTTCGCAGCGAGCGCGGTAAAGGGCACCGCATGCAGGCGGGCGAACACCTGCCTCGCCCTCGCGTCGCGCGTCCTCGTCGCCCGCTGCGTCAGCCCGCGACGCTCCGAGAACTCGCGGCGGAAAGCGGCGTCTACGCTGCCGGCGGAAGGTCCGGCGGCTCGAAGTCCTCTTCGACCGGCTCCTCGTCCTCCGCCAAGCGCCGACCGAGCACGCTGCGCGAGAGAACGCCCATCAGCCGCCGCTCTCCGTCGACGACCGGGACGCGCTCGGCGTCGTGCTCCTCCAGGAAACGGAAGGCATCCTCGAGCGGGACATCGGGGCCGATGGTGTGATCGGGCAGTTCGGCGATCTCGCCGAGCTTTGTCGCATTCGGATCGCGTCCTGCAGCCACCACCTCGCGGACGAGCGTCTTTCGCGTGACGACCCCGACGAGCCGTTCCTCGTCCGTGACGTAGATGGCGCGCACCTCGGGCCGTTGCAGAAGCTCGCCTGCGGCCCTTGCGGACGCGTCCGCCGGCAGGCGCCCGGGGTGGGAGACCATCGCATCCCGCACGAGGTTCACGGAAATATCCCCCGCGCCTCGAGCGCCTTCGAGACCTCTCGGATTCCCGATACCAGAGCGGCGGTGCGCAGGGAGACGTCGCGCTCCTCCGCGAGGTTCCACACGCGATCGAACGCGTCGGAGAGCTTCTCGGCGAGCTTCGCGCGGATCTCGTCGCGGGTCCAGAAGAGACGCCCGAGGTCCTGCACCCACTCGAAGTACGAGACCGTCACACCGCCTGCGTTCGTGAGAACGTCGGGCAGAACCGGGATTCCCCGCTCTTCGAGGATCTGGTCCGCTTCGAGCGACGTCGGGCCGTTTGCACCTTCCGCGATCATCCGCGCGCGCACCCGCCCCGCGTTCTCGGCGGTGATCTGATCCTCGCGAGCCGCAAGGACGAGGATGTCGCAGTCGAGCTCGAGCAGCTCCTCGTTCGAGATGCGGAGACCCGCGGTGCAGCCCTCCAGCGAGCCGTGCAGGTCTGCGTACTCCTCGAGGACGGGGATGTCCAGGCCGGCCCCGGCGTGGATCCCACCGGACACATCGGAGACGGCGACGACTCTCGCGCCGAGGTCGTGGAGCTCCCGCGCGGCGATCCCACCCACGTTCCCGAAACCCTGGACGACGCAGCGCTGTGCGCCGAGTTCCCAACCCAGGCTGGCGCAGGCCCGCACGACGACCATGACGACGCCGACGCCCGTCGCTTCGTGGCGGAAGACCGAGCCACCGATCGAGATCGGCTTCCCCGTAACGATCTCCGGGACGGCGTACCCGGCCTGCATCGAGTACGTGTCCATCATCCAGGCCATCGTCTGTTCGTTCGTCGCCATGTCGGGCGCGGGGATGTCCTCCTGGGGCCCGATCACCGGCAGGAGATCGGAGGTGAAGCGGCGGGTAAGCCGCTCGAGCTCGGCCTGCGAGAGCGAGCGTGGATCGCAGCGAACGCCGCCCTTCGCGCCGCCGTAGGGCAGACGGAGGAGCGCGCACTTCCACGTCATCCACATCGCGAGCGCCGCGCACTCGCCGAGCGACACCTCGAGGTCGTAGCGGATCCCGCCCTTCGTCGGCCCGAGGATGCTCGAGTGCTGGACGCGGTACCCGGGAAAGACGACCCGGTGCCCCTCGTCCATCCGAACGGGGATGCTGACGATGATCGATCGCTCCGGATAGCGGAGACGCTCAGCTATCTCATCAGGGATGTCCGCGACGGGGACGGCCTGGTCGAACTGCGCGACCGCCATGCGGTACAGCGGCGTGTCCCACTCGAGCGGGGCATGGGCAAGCGCTTCGGGCGGGCTCGCCACGGCGGGCGGAGTGTAGCCTCAGCGTGGGCAGCGCTAGAAGTAAGCGAGGCGCTGCGGCCGCGAAAGCGGCCGCCTTCAGGCTTTTGCGCGATGGAAATCCGCGCTAGCGAATTTCCATCTTGCGCCGATGCCGGGGGTGGGAGTCGAACCCACACGTCCCGCAAAGGGACACCTGCTTTTAAGGCAGGCGCGTCTCACCCGTTCCGCCACCCCGGCGGACGAAGTGTAGGAGGTCGACGTTGCAAACACGGCTGTCGAGGCCGTGTTGTGGATGACCCGGACACTCCGTAGGATCGAAGGACCGTGCGGTTCGCGATACCACTCCTCGCAGCTCTGGCACTCGTCGCCTCCGCTGGCTGCGGTGGCGGGGATGACACGGCGCAGGAGGAGCCAGCCGCGCTCGAGCAGCGGATCGTCACGGAAGCGGACGCGCCGGGCTCGAAGCCCGACCCGGTCGAGAAGCGCCAGATGACGCTCGATTTCGACGAGTTCATCGACGTCCTGGGCGAGGTGGCAATCGATCCGGATACGGAGGAGATGACCGACGTCTTCAGGGAAGCCGGCTTCGAGGGCGCGATCATCGACACGCGCTTCTTCGGCGCGACGCACCGCCCCGGCAGTTCCTCACATCGTTTCGTCGGTCATTCAGCTCCAGTCTGAAGAGGGCGCGGCGAAACGCGCTCGAGTGGATCGACGCCGACAGCATGAAGCCCTGCCCGAAGACCTGCGCCGTCGAGATCAGCGAGTTCGACGTGGACGGCGTGCCCGACGCCCGGGGCGTTCGGCGAAGTGCGAGCGCGGAGGACATCGAGGCGGTAGGAGCGGCCGACGACAGGCCGTTCGAGTCCTACGGAATCGGGTTCGCCGACGGCTCGTTCGTCTACACGCTGGACCTGCATGGTCCGCCCGGATCCGTTTCCGAGGAGCAGGCGTCGAACATCGCCCGCTCCCTCTACGAACGGATCTCCGACTTGCCGGGCTAGTTGTGGCCCGGGAGGAGCGAGTCTCGCCGGGAACCGTTCCGGGCCCCTGAACTGGAACCCGCCGAAGAACGAGGAGAACGCCTTCTCGTCGAACCTCGGGCACTTCGCCAGGTACCCCTTCGCCTCTTCGCCCTCCGCAACCCAGGCCCCGAGCGCGATCTGGTCTCCGAGCTTGGGGTACGGAGCCAGCAAGGTGCCACGCTGGTGCTCGTTGTAGAACGCCCGGAGCTCGGCCACCGTGGCGTCCGGCACGTCCTCGCCGTAGAAGATGTAGATGCCGCCGTGCTCCAGATTGTGAACCACGCGCGCGAGCTGGAGCGGCTCCTCGTACGCGCCCCAGATCACGGTGCCGAGGTTCCCCTCCTCGTCGAACCCGAAGTGTGGGCCGCTCGTCGGCGGATCGGTGTTCCAATCGGAGAACCCGTCCGCTTGGAGCGAGTGCTGGCCCGGCTGAGCCTTGACCGCTTCCAGCTCGCATCCGGCAGCAACGAGGTCGGCGCGCACCTCCTCCGGGCCAGGCGACCCGCCACCGAAGCCGACGAGCCCGATGGCCGCCGCTCCGATTGCGAGCACGACGAGCGCGCCCGCGGCATACAGAAGAAGGCGTCGATCCGGGCCGGAGTCGGGCGGCCGGGAACTCGCGCGTTGCTTCGGCGCCTTGACGCGGGGCTTGTCGGCCATGGCCGCGGGCGAATGTAGCAGCACGCCTCGGTTGCGCCCGGGTTGTGCTCGGTTCCGTCCGATCCGGGCCGTAGCGTTTGTCGACCCGATGGTCACTCTGACACTCATTCTCATGCTGGGGATCGTCGCCGGTGCAACCGGCGCGTTCCTCGCCCTCCGCCCCGCGTTGGTCGAGCGTCGCCGGAGCGCGCGCGAAGTGATCGAGCTCCGAAGCGAGCTCGCTGCCGAGCGAAGCGTGCTCGACGAGCGGCTCGCGGCGGCGGTCAAGACGCTCTCGTCGGAGGCCCTCGACGCCAACAGCGCGCGCTTCCTCGAGCTCGCCGATTCACGCCTGTCCGGCTACGTGCGCCCGCTCAAGGACTCGCTCGAACGGATGGACCGCCAACTCCAGAGCGTGGAGCGAATCCGGCAGGAGGCCTACGGCAAGCTCACCGAGAACGTCAGCTTGCTGCGAGGCGATCATGATCGCCTCCGCATCGAGACCGGAAACCTCGTCACCGCCCTGCGCGCTCCGCACGTCCGCGGTCGCTGGGGGGAGATCCAGCTCAAGCGGGTCATCGAGATGGCGGGGATGATCGAGCACTGCGACTTCGACGAGCAGCGCTCGACGAGCGACGCGGACGGCAACGTGCTGAGGCCGGACGTCATCGTGCGGCTGCCGGGCGAGAAGCAGATCGTCATCGACTCCAAGGTGCCACTCGTCGCCTACCTCGACGCCGTGCGCGAGGACGCAACGGACGACGAGCGCCACGCCCGGCTGCTCGATCACGCACGCCACGTGCGCGAGCACATCCAGCGGCTCGGCCAGAAGGCGTACTGGCGACGGCTGCCGGCGACGCCCGAGTTCGTCGTCATGTTCCTTCCCGGACGAGTCGTTCCTGCGCGCCGCGCACGAGCAGGACGCATCGCTCATCGAGCTTGCTGTCTCGAACAACGTCATCCCCGCGTCACCCACGAACCTCATCGGGCTGTTGCGCGCAGTCCACTACGGCTGGCAGCAGGAAACGATCGCCGAGAGCGCCCGAGAGGTAAGCGACCTCGGACGAGAGCTGTACAAGCGCCTCGCGACCATGGGGGCGCACATGGCCCGGCTCGGAAAGTCGCTCGACGGCTCGGTCAAGGCCTACAACGAGACGGTCGGCTCCCTGGAGCGCCAGGTGCTCGTCCAGGCGAGGCGATTCGAACGGCACGGGATCACCGGCATCGAGCAGCCGGAGCTACAGCCGATCCAGCGCCAGACGCGGCCGCTTGCTGCGGCCGAGCTCGTCGACCCGACCGAGACGCCACTCGAAGCGCTCGCTGCAGGCGCCGACGCAGCCTAGAAAGGGAACACGCTACGACGTCAGGGCGTTTTCATCAGTAGCCCCGCGGCGCGGGGCTAACCTTCCGAATGGAGATGCACCTGTGAGCGACGTTCGCGACGTGATCATCATCGGCGGCGGTCCTGCCGGCTATACAGCGGCCCTCTACACCGCGAGGGCGAATCTCGAGCCGCTCGTGATCGAGGGCTTCAACTGGGGCGGCCAGCTGATGATCACCAGCGACGTCGAGAACTACCCCGGCTACGCGGACGGCGTTCTCGGGCCCGCGATGATGGCGGACTTCCGCCGTCAGGCAGAGCGCTTCGGTGCGGAGTTCGTCACCGACGACGTCACTCGCATCGACTTCTCCGAGCGGCCGTTCCGGGTCTATATCGGAGACGAAGAGCAGCGGGCCGACACGATCATCGTCGCGACCGGGGCGAGCGCGCGGCAGCTCGGCATCGAGTCCGAGCGGATCCTCCAGGGCCGAGGCGTCTCGTATTGCGCGACCTGTGACGGAGCCTTCTTCCGCGACAAGGTCGTCGTCGTCGTCGGTGGAGGTGACTCGGCGATGGAGGAGGCGACGTTCCTGAGCCGGTTCGCCAGCAAGGTCCTGGTCGTACACCGGCGGACGGAGTTCCGGGCCTCGCCGATCATGGTCGACCGCGCACGGACGAACGAGAAGATCGAATTCGTCCTGAACGCGGTCGTGGACGAGGTCCTCGGCGAGGCCGAGGGGCACGTAACCGGTGTCCGGGTTCAGGACACCACGACGGGGGAGGCACGCGTGCTCGACGCCGACGGCGTTTTCGTCGCAATCGGCCACGATCCGACGACCGCGCTCTTCCTCGACTGGCTCGACCACGACGACCAGGGCTATCTCGTGACCGAGCCCGGCTCGACGCGCACGAACATCCCTGGTGTCTTCGCCGCAGGGGACGTTCAGGATCACACGTATCGGCAGGCCGTGACGGCGGCAGGATCCGGCACGATGGCTGCACTCGATGCGCAGCGCTACCTGGAGGAGCAGCAGCACCTCCCGGAGGTCGCCACCACGTCCGCCTAGGAGCGTTTCCGACCGCACCCGTCGCTAGGCTCGGCCGCGGTGCCCGCACGCTGGATCGATCTCCTCGACCCGACTTCCGAGGAGGTGCTCGCGGCGCTTCCGGCGCGGAGTCGACCCCGATGTCGTCGACGCACTCACAGCTCCGCCCGGCGACGAGCACACACGCCCGTTGCTGGAAAGCCACGGCGTCGTACGTCGTCGGCGTCTTTCTCGACGGCCAGCCGCTCCCTGAAGAGGATCGGATCGTGTACCGGGAGGTCGACGTGGTCGCGACGCCCCAGCTCGTCGTCACGGTTCGCAAGACACCCACCTCGGGGACACCCTGGGACCCTCATCCCCTCGAGATAGCTGCGGCGCGACATGCAGAGGTCGGCGAGCTGCTCTACCGTCTCGTCGACGACGTCGCGGCCTCGTACCTGGACGTCGTGGTCGCGGTCGATGCTCAGATCGACGAGCTCGAGGATCACCTCGACGACTGGCCGAGCGACACGGTGCGGCGACGCGTCGAGCACGCTGCGGCACGATCTCCTCCACGCGCGCCGAACGGTCGGCGCCACGCGGGCGGCGGTGCGCCGGATCGTCGACAAGCGCCTCGACATCGGCGACGAGCAGCTCTTCCCGGAAACGGTCGAGCGCATGGTCGCGAACACGTACGAGACGCTCATCGGTGCGGGCGAGGAGCTCGAGGTCGCGCGCGACCTCCTCTCGAGCGTTCGCGACTACCACCAGTCGGTGATCGCGGAACGACAGAACGACATCATCAAGACGCTCACGGTCATCGCCTCGCTGGTCTTCGTCCCGACCCTGATCGTCGGCTTCTACGGTCAGAATTTCGTCCCCGTTTTCGACGAGGACTACTGGACGCTGGCGTTCTCGACGGGCCTGATCCTCATGTCGACGCTCGTCCAGCTCGCCCTCTTTCGCTGGCGCCGCTGGATCTGAGCGGTGTGAGCTCCGAGGGCTTCGACCCAGACCTCTTCGAATGGGACGCGTGGCAGCCGGAGGAGGCGGCGCGGCGGCTCGCCGACGTCGAACGTGCCGTGGGCGGTCATCGCGGGGTGGTCGCTCGACCTCTTCCGCGGCCGGCAGACCCGCGACCACGAGGATCTGGAGATCGGCGTGCCGGAGCACGGCTTTCCCGCGATTCGCGACGCGCTCGCGGGCCTGGAGGTCTATGCGATCGTCGACGGACGCTGCGTTCCGGTCGGCGAAGCGTCTCTCGCGGAGAGCCACCAGACCTGGTTTCGGGACCCTGACGCCGGCACGTGGCGGCTGGACGCCATTCGCGAGCCGTGGGACGGGGACGCGTGGATCTGTCGCCGCGATCCACGGCTCCGTCGCCGCGGATCGGAGGTCATCGCGCACACGACCGACGGGATTCCCTACCAGCGCCCCGAGATCGGGCTCCTGTTCAAGGCGAAGCACACCCGCGAGAAGGACCAGGCGGACTTCGACGCCGTCCTCCCGCTGCTCGAGCCGGATGCGCGGCGGTGGCTCGCAGAAGCGCTCGAGCTCGTGCATCCGGCCCACCCGTGGATCGAGGCGGCGAGAGGCAGTGCTAGCCGTCGATCGCGACCCGGCTCGACGGGCAGAGGCTCTCGATCACACAGGCCTCGCAGAGCGGTCGCCGCGCGTCGCACACCCGCCGGCCGTGCCAGATCAGGAGATGCGGGAAACGCGCCCAATCGGCCCGCGGGACGACCTTCTGGAGGTCGCGCTCGATCTTGACGGGGTCCTCCTGGCGGGTGAGCCCGAGCCGCTGCGAGAGGCGGCGAACGTGCGTGTCGACCACGATGCCCTGCGCGTGCCCGAGCTCAGCGGCGACGACGTTCGCCGTCTTGCGGGCGACGCCCGGAAGCCGCATCAGCTCGTCGAGCCGCGACGGGACCTCCCCGTCGAACTCCTCGAGCAGGACGTGCATGGTGCCGCGGATCGACTTCGCTTTCTGCCGGAAGAAGCCGGTGGCGTAGATGTCCCGCTCGAGCTCCTCCTGCGGGACGGCGAGGTAGTCCTCCGGCCTCCGGTACTTCTCGAACAGCGGCCCGGTCACGCGGTTGACGTTCGTGTCCGTCGTCTGCGCCGAGAGCATCACCGAGACGAGAAGCTCGAGCGGCGATCGAAAGCGGAGCGCGATGGCCGCATCCGCGTGCTCCGCTGCAAGACTCTGGATGATCGGCCCGACGCGCTCGCGGCGGCGTCCGAGGCCGCGCCGGCGAGCCTCCTTGACGTAGCTACGAGCCACGAAGGCTCTCGAAGTACGCGCTCGTCGCCTCCGGATCGGGAGGTTCGAGGAGCGGCGCAATGAGCTGTTCCTCGAACGTCGGGTGCACCACTCTTCCGCATCGCCGCGACCGCGGCGTCGACGTCGTACTCGGTGCGACGAAGCTCGACGTCCGGGCCCGAGCAACGCCCAGAATGCTCCGCGCGTGCCCTCGTAGGGCATTCCGACGCTGCCCGGCGTTCACGATCCGGAGACCGCCCGAGAGCGTGCGGTCGTACTGGATGTGCGTGTGGCCGCAGACCACGACGTCCGCGTCGACGGTCTCGAAGAGCCGTGCGACGTCCGTGTCCGGCGTCTCGCGTGTGTAGATCGGCTCGTCCGACGTCGGCGTGGCGTGGCAGAAGAGCACCCGGCCGAGACCCTCGATGTCGAGCTCGACGGTCAACGGCCAGGCCGCAGACCCTCGAGCGGCGGTCTGCGAGACGGCGCGCGCTCCAGTCGCCGATCGAGCCCTCGCCGCCAGTGAGCGCGAGACGATCGACGTTGCCACGAACGACGAGCGCCCCGGCATCAGCGAGGACGTCGAAAACCTCGGCGGGCCAGGGTCCGGAGATCGTGTCACCCACGACAACGATCTGGTCGACCGGCTCGCGATCGAGGTCCGCCAGGACGGCCTCGAGCGCGGGCAGGTTGCCGTGGATGTCGCTGATCGCCGCGACCCGCACGGCGCGAGGCTATCTCGCGCTGGCGCTCGAGAGCGAGAGTCGCGGCCCTGCGCAGACGAGGTCGAGCGCGGGGCAGTCGGAGCAAGCGAACTCGCTCGGGGTCGGCACGAACTCGCCAGCGCGGATGCGCTCGATTGCAGCGGACAGCTCGGACTCGAGCTCGGGAAGATCGTCAGAGGTAAACGTCGGCCGTGACGACGTCCTCGGGGCGCTCGAGGAACTGGTAGGCGACCTCGACCTCCTGCGCGCCGTCGCGAAGACAGGCGAGCGCATACACGAGCCGCTGCATTCGATACTCCGACTCGACAATCTCGTGCGGATCAGCGCCTTCGAGCGCGTTCGACTTGTAGTCGACGACGAGCGCTCTGCCGTTCTCGCGCCAGAGGACGTCCAGCCTGCCGTGCAGGAGCACGCCGTCGTGCTCGAACGCGAACGGCCGCTCCGGTCGCGCACCCGCGAGCGATGCAAGGCGGGTCGCGAGCGCTGATCGGCAATATGCGTCGACCAGCCCCGCGATACGGCCGAGCTCCTCGTCCGTCGCGGCCGGGTACCACACGCGCACCGTCTCGTCCAGCTCACGACGCGCAGGCGCCGCCGGCGCGTCCAACGGCACGTCCTCGAGCAGGCGGTGCACCGCGTCGCCGATCTCGGTTCCCGCGAGTCCACTCTCTCCCGGCGTGCTCAGGCTCCGTGCAGCCACCGGCGGCAAGCCGAGCACGCGCTCCGCGAAGTAGCGGTAGGAGCAGCGCTCGAAGAGCGCGAGGGCGCTGTACGAGAGGCGGCGCACGTCGTGCAGAGGCGGCGCCGGTGCCGGTGCCAGCTCCGGCAGCTCGAGCCCGACCGGAGCGGGGCCACTCGGCAGCTCGGTGAAGAGCTGGAGCTGGCGTGTTTCGTCCGCACCGGGCTCCGACCGTGGTCCGGCCTCAGCCAGACGCCGGTCGACGTCGCGACGTCGCGACCGCGATCGACGCGCAGCAGGAAGCGAGCCTCTCCCCGCTCCAACTCCACCGGATCGTCGCCGGCCGCCACGACGTTCTCCCGCGCGGCGAGCCGGTCGAGCACCCAGCCGATCGGCGTCTCGCGATCCTGAGCTCGTTCCGGGTCGATCGCGCCGGAGACGATCAGCCGGTCGATCGCGCGCGTCATCGCCACGTAGTAGAGGCGGAGCCGCTCCGCCTGCTCCTGCTCCTTCTCGGCCTCGCGAACCTGCTCGAAGTCGAAGACGGGTCTCCGCTCGCCGTGCGTCGGGTGGACCATGCGGAAGCCGAAGCGTCCGTCGGAGAGCGCGACGATCTCGTCGCCGCCCCGTGGCCCTCCGACGTCGCGCCCCGCGTCGGCGACGATCACGACCTTGAACTCGAGGCCCTTCGCGCCATGGATGGTGAGCAGGCGGACGGCGTCGGCGCCTTCCTCTTCCGCAACCGCTTCGAGCTCCTTCGCGCCGAGCGCGTCCTGCTCGCGGACGAAGCGGACGAATCCCGGAAGATCTGCGCCGCGAATCGCCTCGTACTGGCGCGCGAGACGGCCGAGCTTGCGGAGGTTCGCGAACCGACGCGACCCGTCCCAGCGGGCGAGCACCGCGAGGTCGTAGTCGTGCTCGGCCAGAACCTGCTCGCAGAGCCGCTCCAGGCCCACTCGGGTGGAGGCTGCGACGAGGCGATCGTACCGCTGGAGAAATGCCCGGAGCAGGTTTCCGTCCTCGACCGCGAGCCCTTCGGGCAAGCCCTTCTCGATCGCGGTGAAGAGCGGTCGCCGGGTTGCATTGCGCCGAAGCAGGACGAGCGTGTCGTTCGAGACCCCGACGAGCGGCGAAGCGAGCACCGTGGCGAGCGCCACGTCGTCGTAGCGGTTGTGGAGCAACCGCAGGTAGGCGAGCAGATCGACGACCTGCTGCTGGCCGAAGTAGCCGCGTCCCGTCGCACGGTACGTGGGGAGCCCTTCCAGCCGGAGCGCTTCTTCATACCGCTCGGCGTCCGTCCCAGCCGCGAAGAGCACGACGATCTCGCCGGGAAGTGCTGCCCCGGCGTCGACGAGCTCACGCACGCGTGCGGCGATGGCCCGCGCTTCGCCGTGACGCCAGTGCTCGCCGGAGTCGCGGTAGTTCGACTTGTCGGTGACCATGAGCTCCACCGGGTGCCCGAACACCGGATCCGCGAACTCGGCCGACGCGGCAAGTGGCTGGTACTCGTCGCCGAAAGCACCAGCGAAAAGGAAGTTGACTGCCGCGAGCACTTGCGGGCGCGAGCGGTAGTTGGAGCGAAGCGTCAGCAGGTTCGCGGCCTGTGCACGGCGCTCGCGGAAGACCTCGACGTCGGCGTGACGGAAGCCGTAGATCGACTGGAACTCGTCGCCGACGGTGAAGACCTCGGTCAGCTCGGGATGCGCGACCAGGTCGACGATCTCGCACTGAAGGCCGTTCGTGTCCTGGAACTCGTCGACCATGACGAGCCGGAAGCGAAGCCTGACGCTGTCCCGAACCTCGTCGTCGTCGAGCAGCACGTCTCGCGCAGCGAGCTGGAGGTCCTCGAAGTCGACGGCCGACTCACGGCGCTTCGCAGCCGCGTACTCGGCCGCGAAGCCTTCGAGCAGCTCCTGGAGCAGATCGCGGTCGTGCGACGGCCAGCTCCTCGAGCGACAACCGCTCGACCGCTTTCCGCGCCAGCTCGTACGACGCCGCGCGGGACCCCCGCGCTTGAAAGGCCGAGAGGTCGACCACCCGCGCTGCCGGCGCGGAGTCGGTGACGATCCGGAGCGCCTCCGTTGCCGATCCTCTCTGGTTCGCGGTCGCTGCCGCGTCATCGACGAGGCATGACGCTTCCGTGCGGAACGCGGCGATCGCGGCCCCGAGCTCGGGGCGTTCTCCCAGTTCCAACACGAGCGGACGACCCGCCGAGCGCAGCGTCTCGTAGACCCCGGTGAGCATGCGCCGGAGTCCGTCCGCGCGATACGTCGCGAGCAGCCGCAACCGCTCCTCGTCGCCACCGGCGCAGAACGCCTCGAGGGCACGTTCGAACGCCTCTCCGCGCAGGACGGCAGCGCCCGCGTCCTCGAGCTCGCGGAAGCGGGGATCGAGGCCGACAGCGAAGGGGTGAGCTTTCAGCAGTCGGTTGCAGAAGCCGTGGATCGTCGAGATCCAGGCACCGTCGAGCTCACGCGCGAGATCGGGGCGGTCGCGCTCGACGAGCGCCGCTCTGATGCGTGAACGCAGCTCGCCCGCCGCCTTGCGGGTGTACGTGATGACAAGGATCGAGTCGACGTCGAGGCCGCGCTCGCACACCGCGCGGACGTAGCGCTCGACGAGCACGGACGTCTTTCCGGTGCCGGCACCCGCGGAGACGAAGACGGTGCCTCCCATCTCGACAGCCGCGAGTTGCTCGTCGTTCAGCCCAGCTCGTGTCTCGATGACGGTCATTGAGTCGACCTGCTTTGGCGGCGGGACTGCGGTCTCGCGGGCGGAGCCGGGCTTCGCCCGGCGGGAGCCCCGTCGTGGCCGAGCGGGACCCTGACCAGAAGGAGGGGTCCGCGGGGGAACCATGGGTTCCTCCGCGACTCATGATCGCGGAACCCTGCAGATCGGCCAGAGGTCGCACCATGACGGGCAGCCGTCGCCCTTCGGGTCGTGCAGAACGTCGCCGGCGCGGATCCGCTGCGCGTTCGCACCTGCACGCTCGCGCGCCGTCTCGACCTGCGCCCAGAACGCGTCCTCGTCGAGGTAGTCGTCCTTCGCGAACCCGGGAAGATCCTCGCGTGCGGACTCCCTGAGCATTCCGCGCGTCAGGCGCTTACCGGAGAGCGCGCGATAGAGGCCGCCAAGCGGTTCGACCCCGACGAGATCGCGGAGAGCGAGAACGTACAGCGGGATCTGGAGCCGCAGCTCACGATCGATGTCCCGAGCCGAGTGCGCGCCTTTGCCCGACTTGTAGTCCTGCACGATGCCGCGGGCGCTGAACGGGTCGACGTCGATCCGGTCGATCTTCCCCGAGAGACGGAGCCCGTCGCCCAGGTCGAGACCGCGCTGAAGCTCCGGCGCAGCGCGTTCCGACCCGAACGCGACCTCCAGGCGACGCGGCACGAATGTCATCTCGGACTCGGCTTCGTCCCGCACGAACCCTTCGAGGTCGGCGATCAGGGTCTGCCGGAGCTCCGCGCGCTGGAGATCGGTCAGGTCGAGCCGGACGCCGGTCTCGAGCGCGTCGTCCAGGCAGGTTCGAACGAGAGCGAGCGCCGCGTCCAGGTTGTCGGGCGTCACCCGCTCCGAGTCGAGCTCCCGCGGCAGGGCAGCGTAGAACCGGTTCAGTGCCGTGTGCACGACCTGTCCCCTGAGCATCGGATCGGGCTCGGCGTCGATCGTCTTCGGATCGATCACCCGCTCGACGAGCCACGCCGACGAGCAGTCGGCGAACCGTTCGAGCTCCGTCGCGGAAAACACGGTCTTGCTCCCCATCGTCTCCAGTACGGTGGGGCTCGTCAGGTTCGTGGGCCGGTCGAAGGCCCGCCGGGCGCGCTCGAGGCGCCGCGACCAGCCGTTGGCTACCGCGAGCGCGTCGACGTCCTCGGCGTCCTCGCTGGTCAAGCGCGCAAGAGCGCGCAGCCGCTCGCGCTCGCTCGGCGCGGCGTCGATCGGCCAGGTCAGGCTGGACAGCGGCCGGCGGCGCGTGACACGCGCGACGTCGGGCGGAGCTGAAGAGCGCCCTGACGTCCTCCCAGAACGGGCTCGGCTCACGCGGAACGCCTTCGTCGCTGGCGGCTTCGCGGACGAGAACGAGCCGCTGAGTTGGCCGCGTACACGCCGTGTAGAAGAGATAGCGGTCCCGCGCGACGGCGTTCGGCCGTTCGAGGCGGCCTCCGAGATCGCGCCGCAGATCGTCGTCCAAGAGCGGCGACGGCCGGTCGCGACGAGGAAGGCTCCCTTCCTCGAGCCCGAGGAGGAACACGACGTCGAAAGTCCGCGTCCGTGCACGGCTGTAGTCGAGGACGGCGACTCTGCCGGTCTCGGCAGCAGCAACCGGCCGCACGACCGTCCGCTCGAGCGCCGCGATCAGATCCTCGTTCGCGATGTCGCGTGCGTCGAGCTGCGCGTATTCCTCGAGCTCGGCGAGCGTGCGTACGGCCGCGCGATACGCCCGCGCGTCGCCACGTGCATCGTCTCCGACAGGAGGCGCCTCGAGACCCCACGCGTTTCGCACCATCGTCTGGAGCAGCGAGCGCGCCGCCAAGATCGGGTCGGGCTCCGCACGCAGCTCGACAAGGGCAGGGATGTGGGCTCCGCGAAGCTTCTCGGTCTCCTCCTCGACGCGGGCAGGATCCACGACCGCGCGTCCCCGCAGGCGTCCTTCGACGAAGTCCACCGAGCGACGCTCGAGGCCGGAAAACGGAGAGCGAAGGAACGAGAAGAGCTCGCCGCGTCCGCCGCCCAGCCAGGCGTAGCGGAGAAGCGCGACGAACCCGCGGCCGAGAGCCGTCTCGCCCAACCGCGAAGGATGCTCGAAGGCATACGGAATCCCGAGTGTGCCGAGCACGGACTCGAAGGTCGCCCGCCAGCGATCCGGCGACTCGCACACGACTCCGATCCGCTCGAGCGGCGTGCCGCTACGAGTCAGCTCGAGCAGCTCCGCGCCGACGAGCTCCACGGTGCCGCGCGCGCCTGCTCCCTCGAGGAACTCGACCGATCCTTCGAGTGGTTGCTCGAGGGCCGGCCCGTCACCGAAGAGCCCGCGTTCGAGATGCACGAGTGCAATCGGTACGGGTCGACGCTCCATGGGCGGCAGCTCCGTCACCGCCCCAGCCGCCAGACGAGCCAGGTCGCCGACCGTGCTCTCGAGCGCGGCGAAGGCCACACGTCCGGGCTCGTACGGGATCGACACGGTGACGTCCGTCCGCGCGGCGAGGGCCTCGATCAGCGCCCACTCCGCTGCCGTCAGGTCCTCGAAGCCATACGCGAAGACCGGCGTGCGATCCCAGGCGTCGAGATCGCTCTGGATCCGTTCGGCCGCGCTACGCCGGAGGCCGTCTCGATCCCGGACGCCGAGCGAGCGCAGCTCCGCGCGATACGCACGCGCGAGGTGGCCGAGATCGCCGCCGACGGCGTCGAGATCGACCAAGGCTGATTCGAGCTCCCCGAGTGCATCCAAGAGAACGTCGGCGAAGCCCGCCGACGCCGAGGAGTCGCGGATCGTGTCGAGAGCTGTCGTCGCGATCGCTCGTCGGACGGCGAGCGTCCGTAGCGTCCCGCTGGCGACGGGACGACGCTCCCGGTCACCGAAGGCGATCTGCTCGAAGACGTCGTCGAAGGTCCCTATGCGACCCGCGAGGAGCGCCGGCCGACGCCGAAGGAGGTCTCGCTCGACGCGCTCGACGTCGCCGCGGTTCGGCACGATGAGCCACGGGTCGCGATCGAGCACGTCGAGGTAGCGCTCGAGGAGCAGCGCGACCTTGCCGGCGTGCGCCGGCCCGACGACGAGCGAAAGGCCCATCTGTCCATGGTAGTCCCGGCTTCCGACGCGATTTCGTACGCGACCCCAGCTTGTGTGGAAAGAGCGGGAAACGCCGAGGAGAGGCCCGAATTCGTGTGCCTACGCGGCGACCGCCTTCGGCCTCCGACCGCGGCGAGCCACCGCCTGCCCGGGCATGCCGCCGGCGCAGTCGTCGCAAAGATCCGCCTGCTTCGAGCCGCGGCGAGCATCGGTGAAGTTGATGCGCATGAGGGCGCCCTTACCCTCCGCGACTTCCTTGGCGCAGTTGTCGCACACGAGCACTGTCTTTCTCGCCACGATTCCTCCTCCGGTCTCCGATTGCGTCGAACGCAGACACTAAGAAATACACGTCGCAAATGCAAGCACAAAGCGTGCCGCTTCTTTTCTCGTTGTGATCCTCCGCTGTAGGATCACGAGGTGGAAACGATCGTCGTTCTCGAAGGCGACCAGACCGGGCAGGAACTGCTCGAGGAGGCGCTGCGCGTCCTCTCGCCGGACGTCATCGAGGCAACGATCGAATTTCCACGCTTCGATCTGTCGATCGAAAATCGGCGCGCGACGGAGAACCAGGTCGTGCACGAGGCGGCGAGGGCCATCAAGGAGCTCGGCTTCGGCCTGAAGGCGGCGACCATCACTCCTGAAAGCGCGGGCGACGTCGGCTCTCCGAACCGCATCCTCCGCGAGGAGATCGGCGGGAAGGTCATCGTCCGCACCGGACGTCGGATTCCCGGAGTCGTACCGCTCGGCGGCGTCCATTCGCCGATCTCGGTCGTGCGCATGGCCGTGGGAGATGCGTACGGTGCGAAGGAGTGGCGGGAGGGTGAAGGCGACGACGAGGTCGCGTTTCGAACGGAGCGGATCGAGAGAAGGGTGTGCCGTGCAGTCGCGGAGTTCGCCTTTCGCCAAGCGGAGCGAATGGAGGCGAAAGTCTTCGGCGGGCCGAAGTACACGGTGAGCCCCACGTACGAGGGAATGCTCAAGGAGGAAATGGATGCCGCCGCGGAACGGCATCCGGATGTCCCCTACGAGCCGCAACTGATCGATGCGACCTTTGCACTGCTCATCTCCTCGACTGGTGCGCCAATGGTGATCCCGGCACTGAACCGGGACGGCGACATCCTGTCGGACCTCGTTCTCCCCCTTTTCGGCTCGATTGCCGGCTCCGAGTCGCTGCTCGTGGCGTTCGGCGACGACTACATCCCCGATGCGTTGATCGCAGAAGCAGCGCACGGCACGGCGCCGGCTCTCGAGGGGAAGGACGTCGCCAATCCGATGGCGATGATCCTCGCCGCCGCCGCGCTGCTCTCACACGCGGATGAAGAGAAGCTCCAGACCGCGGGCAGAGCGATCCGCGAAGCGTGTCTCGAAGCCGTTGCCGAAGGTCTCCGCACCGCCGACCTCGGGGGTCATGCCGGGACGAGGGAGTTCACCGACGAAGTGATCCGCCGCACGAAGACGAAGCTCGACGTGTGGTCGACGCTTTAGCGCGGGGGAAAACGATGTTTCCCCCGCGGACCCCCCTTCCTCTTCGTAACGCACAGAACCCCCGTGCCCGGCCTCCCGGCCGGCAAGGCCGGCCTCCGGCCCTAATGACAGCGCACGGAACAGCGACCTGTGCAAGTTGGCCTCGCGGCCGGAGGGCGATTCACTCGCCCGGGAGGCCACGCATGGCTGATCTGTGCAAGTAGCCGGAAGGGGGGCTCGCGGAGGGAAACGTAGTTTCCCCCCGCGCATGAATAGAGTCTCGTCGGTCATGCGAGTCGCGGTTCCGAGGGAGACAGCTCCCGGCGAGCGTCGTGTGGCGCTCGTTCCCGAGACCGTTTCCAAACTCCAAGATGTCGGCTTCTCGATTCGTGTCGAGCGGGATGCGGGGAGCGCCGCGGGCTTCCTCGACGAGAGCTACCGGGAGGCCGGAGCCGAGATTGTCGAGACACGTGCTCTTCTCGACGGGACAGAAGGGGTCGTCCGCGTCTCGCGACCCGCTCCCAACGAGACCGCCGCGCTCGAATCGGGCACGGTGCTCATCGGCTTCCTCCAACCGCTGAGCGACGCCGAGGGGATCGCAGCCCTCCGAGACCGCGGAGTGATCGCTTTCGCGATGGAGTCGATCCCCCGTATCACGCGCGCCCAGCCGATGGACGCGCTCTCGTCACAGGCGACTGTCTCGGGCTACAAGGCCGTGCTCCTCGCCGCCGACCGGATCCCGAAGCTCTTCCCGATGCTGATGACCGCAGCAGGGACGATCGCACCGGTCCGGGCCCTCGTCATCGGCGCGGGGGTCGCGGGACTGCAGGCGATCGCAACTGCGCGACGCCTCGGCGCTGTTGTCTCCGGATTCGACGTTCGTTCCGCCGTGCAAGAGCAGGTCGAGAGCCTGGGCGCCTCCTTCCTCGATCTCGGCGTGCGGGCCGAGGAGACCGCCGGCGGCTATGCAACCGAGCTCACACCCGAGCAGCAGGAGCAGCAGCAGACCGCGCTCGAGGAGCGGATTCCCGACTTCGACGTCGTGATCACGACCGCCGCGATCCCGGGGCGCCCGGCGCCGAAACTCATTCCCGCGTCCGCAGTCGAGCGCATGCGGCCGGGCTCGGTCATCGTCGACGTCGCCGCGGAGACCGGCGGCAACTGCGAGCTGACCGTTCCGGGCGAGGTCGTCGAGCGGGGCGGCGTCTCGATCGTGGGAACGACGAACCTTCCCTCGTTGATGGCATTTCACGCGAGCCAGCTCTACTCGCGCAACGTTGCCGCGCTCCTCCAGCACCTGGCGCCGAACGGCGAGCTCGCGCTCGACTGGGAGGACGAGATCACCGCTGGCGCGTGTGTGACCCGACCCGGGGTAACCGCGTGACCGACCTGCCGCTCGTCATCGAGCTGACGATCCTGGTACTCGCGGCGTTCCTCGGCTTCGAGGTCATCTCCAAGGTGCCGACGATGCTGCACACGCCGCTGATGTCGGGCGCGAACTTCATCCACGGGATCGTGATCGTCGGCGCGATTCTCGTTCTCGGCACCGCCGAGGACACGTTCACAAAGGTCGTCGGCTTCGCCGCGCTGGTGCTGGCGACGGCGAATGTCGTCGGTGGCTGGTTCGTGACCGACCGGATGCTCGGAATGTTCAAGCGTCGTCCAGAACCGAAGCGCGGAGAGGGCGAATGATCTCGGATCCCGACGTCGTCGCGCTCCTCTATCTCGTCACGATCGCCTGCTTCGTCGTCTCCCTGAAGTTCCTCTCCTCGCCTCGGCACGCGCGCAAGGGAAACTGGGTCGGAGGAGCGGGGATGCTCGTCGCGATCGCGACGACGCTCCTGCTGGAGGGCCTCGAGAACTGGGCGCTGATCGTGGCGGGGCTCGCGATCGGCAGCGTCGTCGGCGTCGTCGGCGCGCGGAACGTCCGGATGACGGCAATGCCGCAGATGGTTGCGATCTTCAACGGCCTCGGCGGAGGCGCCGCCGCGCTCGTCGCGCTCTCCGAGTGGCACAACACGGCCGATCCGATCGGCGAGGAGACCGTCTCGATCGTCCTCTCCGCCCTGATCGGCTCGATCTCCTTCGCCGGCTCCGCCGTCGCGTTCGCCAAGCTCCAGGAGCTCGTCAGCGGCCGGCCGATCGTGTTCCCCGGCCAGAACATCGTCAACCTCGCCGTCCTGGGAGGGGCCGCGGCGCTCGGCGCGGCCGCCGTCGCCGGCCTCGAGGAACAGTGGGTGCTCTACCTGCTGATCGGGCTCGCGCTCGTCTTCGGCGTGATGTTCGTCCTCCCGATCGGCGGCGCGGACATGCCGGTCGTCATCTCGCTGTTGAATGCCTTCACCGGCTTGGCCGCATCGGCCACCGGCTTCGTCCTCGACTCGACGGTGCTGATCGTGTCCGGGATGCTCGTCGGCGCGGCCGGAACCCTGTTGACGCTGCTCATGGCGAAGGCCATGAACCGCTCGATCGCCAACGTCCTGTTCGGCGCGTTCGGGCAGGTACAGACCGGAGCGGGCACGGCGCGAACAGACGACGGCCGTACCGTGCGCGCGACCTCACCTGAGGACGTCGCCGTCCAGCTGTCATTCGCGCGCAAGGCGATCGTCGTCCCCGGCTACGGGATGGCCGTGGCGCAGGCGCAGCACGACGTGCGGCAGCTCGCGGACGTCCTCGAGGAGCGGGGAGTCGACGTCAAGTACGCGATCCATCCGGTCGCCGGACGCATGCCGGGTCACATGAACGTGCTGCTCGCGGAGGCAAACGTCCCCTACACGCAGCTCCACGAGATGGACGACATCAACCCGGACTTTCCCCAGACGGACGTCGTGCTCGTGATCGGCGCGAACGACGTCACGAACCCGGCCGCGCGGAGCGACCCGGGCAGCCCGATCTACGGCATGCCGATTCTCGACGTCGACAAGGCAGCGAGCATCGTCGTCCTCAAGCGCTCGATGAATCCGGGCTTCGCGGGGATCGACAACGAGCTCTACCTCGATCCCAAGACGACGATGCTGTTCGGGGACGCGAAGGACTCCGTGCTGAAGCTGATCTCCGCCGTCAAGGCGGCGTAGCGTCCTAATCTCCTCGCAGGGCATAGACCCGCAACTCGCCTGGTAGGCGATCGCTACGTGGCCACTGCGCGCGTACTCGACGTCGGGTGGCGCCACGCAGCGGTTTCATCCATCCCGCCTTCGATCGCCACCGGCCGGCGGCGTGCTCCAGCTCGTATGGGCGAGTCTCGGGTCGCCGTCGCCGGCACCCAGCAGCCTCGTGGGTTCGAAGAGGTCGAGGAGCGGGTCGCGGTCGCCGAGGATCGCGCGAGCGATGAGCCGTCCGCAGGCGAAGCCGAGAACGTTCCCGTGGCCGGAGTAACCGCCCGCCATCCAGACCCCGTCTTGACCCGGAACGCGACCGACGGCGGGCAGGAAATCGAGGACCATCCCGAAGATCCCGGCCCAACGGTAGTCGACCCGCAACGGGCGGCCGACGAGCGACGCGACGAAGTCCTCGAGCGCGCTCTGAACTGGTGGCGTGAGCACTTCGTCCGCCGTGAACTCGTCCTGGAGCGAGACGTCACGGAACCCGCCCGCGACGATGCGGCCGTCCTCGGACTGGTGCCAGTAGTCGAAGCCGTGACGTCCGTAGTGCGGGATCTCGAAGAAGCGCTCCACAATCGGCTCGGTCGCGATGACCTGGCCGCGAGTAGGGACGACCAGACCCTCGAGCGCGCCCAGGAGCCCGCTCGGATAACCGTCGGTCGCGACGACGACGGCCTCCGCCCCCGTCTCCTCGACGGATCCGATCCGCGTGTGCTCGTGGATCTCGGCGCCAGCGGCCACGGCGAGCGCAGCGATCCTCCGAACGAGACGGGCGGGTTGAAGAACGCCGTCCGCTGGATGGAAGATCGCGGCCGGATACCGCTCCGCGAGCGGACCCGCCAGCTCGTCGCGCCACTCGACTGCGAACCCGTCCGCGTCGAGCGCGTTGTGCTCCATTTCGAGCTCAGCGCGTTCGTCCTCGTCAGCGGCGATACGAAGGCTTCCGGTGGGCCGAAATGCATCGCCGGCGACCTCCGCAAGCTGTCGTAGCTCGTCCTCGGTCCAGCGCCAGAGCGCCGCAGCTCGTTCGCGACCCACCGAGTCCACGATCACCGGGTACGGAGCAGCGGCACCGCGCAGCGCGAATCCGCCGTTGCGTCCGCTTGCGCCGCCCGCGATCTCGCGCGCCTCGTACAGACGTATGCGCAATCCCGCCTCCGCCAGTGCAAGCGCACAGGAGCAACCCGTGATGCCACCACCGACGATCGCGATGTCCGCAACGCCGTCCACGCGGGCTCGGGACAGCGGTTCGTGAGCCTCGCTCAGCCAGTACGAGGTCGTCGGCACGGATGACGATCCTAGACCGAAGCACGGTAGACGCCGTCTTCCAGGGCAACCCTCCTCCCTAGCTCGAGCTCCAGCAACGCGGCGGAAGCGGCCGCAGGCTCGACCCCCGAGGCGCGCATGAGCTCGTCCGCCGTCAGAGCGCCGTCGCGAAGGTGCTCGAGCAGCGCCCGGGCCGCCTCTCCCAGCGACTCCGTCGAGGGCTCGGCGGGGCTGAGGCCGAACAGCTCCAAGACATCGCCGGCGCACGTCACCGAAACCGCACCGAGCCGAATGAGCGCGTTCGTGCCCGCCGAGAGGCTGCTGGTGATCTCCCCCGGGACTGCGAGTACGTCCCGCCCCTCCTCCAATGCGAAGTCGGCAGTGATCAGCGCGCCGCTCCGATCGCGCGCCTCGACCACGACGGTCGCCTCGCACAACCCGGCGATGATCCGGTTCCGGGCCGGGAAGCGCCAGGGCGCAGGTTCGACACCGGGCTCGTACTCGGAGACGATCAGACCGCGCTCGCAGATCCGCCGGGCGAGCTCGGCATGAGCGGCGGGGTAGTCGCGGTCGACTCCACACCCGAGCACCGCGACGGTGATGCCGGCCTCGAGCGCGCCGCGATGCGCGTCCCCGTCGATTCCCCGAGCCATTCCGCTGACCACTACGAGCCCAGCCGCGGCAAGTTCTCGCGCAAGGGAACGCGCGACCGAACGGCCGTAGGCCGAGCACGCACGCGCACCCACGACGGCAACGGCGGGCCGCGAGAGGATCTCCTCGCTGCCCGCGCCGCGAACGAAGAGGTCCGGAGGCGGGTCGTGAATCGCACCCAGGAGACTGGGATACGCGGCATCGCGGCGTCGAAGGCGGCGAATGCCCGTCATGCCGGCATCCGGTACGAGAGCGCCTCCGCGACGTGGGCCGGCTCGACCTCGTCGGCGCCACCGAGGGCCGCGACGGTACGCGCCACACGGGCGACGCGCACTCGCCCACGCCCAGAGAGCGGCAGCCGGTCGACTGCGCTCGAGAGAAGCTCCGACGCCGCCTCGGTCCGGCGAGGGAGTGCGACCTTCAGCCGCTCACGACCGGCCTCGACACGCTCTCGAACACGAGCCGACTCCTCCCCCGGGGGCGCCGCAAGCTCGATCGCGCGAGGACGCGGCATCGCCACAGCCAGGTCGAAGCGATCGAGTAGCGCCCGCGAAAGCTTCTCTCGGTACGCGGCGAGCCGCTGCGGCGTGCACGCGCACTCGACCGCCGGATCGCCGCGAGCGCCACAGGGGCACATGTTCATTGTCCCGACGAGCTGGAAGCTGGCCGGGAAGAGCGCATGCCCGCCGACCCGCGCGATGGCGACCACCCCGTCCTCCAGTGGCTGGCGCAGCGCCTCGAGGACCGAGCGAGGGAACTCCGGCAGCTCGTCGAGCAGGAGGACACCTCGGTGCGCGAGCGAGACCTCGCCGGGGCGTGGGCCTGGACCACCCCCCACGACCGCAGGTGCGGACGCACCGTGGTGGGGAGCGCGAAACGGAGGCACGACGATCAGCGGCCGCTCTGGCGGCAGCAGCCCACAAACGGAGTGGATCCTGGTCACCTCGAGCGCCTCCTGTCGTTCGAGTGGAGGCAGGATTCCCGGTAGCCGCCGCGCGAGCATCGTCTTGCCCGTTCCAGGCGGGCCCATGAGAAGAAGGTTGTGTCCTCCGGCCGCGGCGACCTCGAGAGCACGACGCGCTCGCTCCTGGCCGCGCACGTCGGCGAGATCCGGCACCGCAGACGGGTCGAGCGCATCCTCCACCAGTGGCTCGAACGCCGGAGCGTCGATCTCGCCGCGAAGGTAGGCGACGACCTCCGCGAGATGCCGTACGGCGACGGGCTCGACTCCAGCGAGAGCGACTTCCGGCGCCGACTCGGCGGCGCAGAGAACTCGGTCGAGCCCGGCTCGCCGCGCTCCCTCCGCGACCGCAAGCGCACCGGCGACCGGGCGTACGCGACCGTCGAGAGCGAGCTCGCCGACCGCCGCGTGGGCGGCGAGCCGCTCGGGCGGAAGCTGGCGCGTTGCCGCGAGGACGGCGAGCGAGATGGGAAGGTCGAAGCCGGATCCCTCCTTGCGGAGCGCCGCCGGTGCGAGATTGACCGTGATCCGGCGGTTCAGAGGCCAATCGAGTGACGCCGAGACGACCCCGCTGCGCACGCGATGCTTCGCTTCCTGACACGCGCGGTCGGCCAGCCCGACGATGGCGAAGCCCGGAAGGCCGAGCTGGAGGTGGGCCTCGACCTCGACCTTCCGCGGCTCGAGCCCGACGAGAGCGTGGGTGACCGCGCGTGCGAGCACCCAGTCGACGGTAGGCACAAGATCGCTACGCGAAAGCGCGCCTCTGTGCCAAATGTGTAACTAATCGGGCGACCTGTGCACGTTCGCTTGCTGCCGGAGGCCGGCTTAGCCGGCCGGGAGGCGAAGCGCGGTCGTGCCGTGTGAAACGAAGAGGAAGGGAGGCTCGTGGGGGAAACATCGTTTCCCCCCACGATTGTCAGCCGGTGAAGCAGAGGACGTGCACGGTGAAGTTGCTGGACTCACCGGTGTCGTTCCCGCCTACTGCGACGAACCCGTTCGGCTGGTTCTGCGGGTTGAAGAGCGGTTCCAGTTCCTGCGTGACGAGCTTGAGGTCCACACCGTCGTCACCCCAGGAGGTGCCGCCCGAGATCGCCGCGCTCGTTGGCTTCGCAGCGTCGCTCGACGCGAGCGCGTGTTGAAGGTGCCGTCGATCGTGGCGTCGACGACGCTGACCGAGTTCGTCCGGACCGTGATCGGACCGACGACGCCTGCAGGACCAGCGGCGCCGGCAGCACCGGGCGGTCCAGCAGGCCCTTGAGGACCTGTCGGCCCCGCCGGGAGCTGTCCTGGCGCAAAGTCGGCGCGAAGGAGCGAGCGATTCCGCACCTTCGCCGAGGTCACCGCATTCGATCGAATCTTCGGGTTCGTGACTGCGCCGAACTGCAGCTGGGCGGGCCCGACGCTGTTCCTCGCGAGCTGACTCACGGCAGCGACACTCGTGCCTCCGAGCGCGACCAGCAGTGCGACGCACGCGACCACCATTGCCGGC
Source organism: uncultured Actinomycetes bacterium (assembly GCA_963758605.1). GTDB lineage: Bacteria > Actinomycetota > Thermoleophilia > Gaiellales > Gaiellaceae > GMQP-bins7. The sequence continues at coordinate 29,844 of CAVWWI010000012.1, forward strand.
GACGGACGCCGGTTCCAGAGCTTCCGCATTGTGTATTGCCCCCTTTCAGGGTTTCTTGCGGGCCAGGCTACCCACGTGCTCGGCCGACCCCGCGCGGGCCGCAAAAGTCCTTACCCTTCCCTTACCCGCAGCCCTCAGCGGTCGCTGCTCGTTGCGATCAGCACGGACTCGAAGTACTCCCCCGCCCGCCTGCCGGTCCGCCGGTTGACATGTCGTTCGAGGCGCTCCTCGAGCCGAAGGCCGCTGCGTTCGAGGATGTCGGGGTAGAGCCCGCGGCGATCGTTCACGACGATGATGACGGGGGCTCCAGGCGCCAGAGCCCCGGCACACCGACGCAGGACTTCCGAGATTCCCGTGCTGTACTCCTCGATCGCGGTCCGGCTGGTTCCGCGTGCAGCTGCCCCCAGCTCGCGGTCGCGGCGATCGTCCAGACCGAGCAGCTCGTAGGCGTAACGGTGCTGCTCGTGGTAGTCGATGAGGCCAGGGTAGGGCGGCGAGGTGACGATGCCGTCGAAGTCGCCCTCGAGCGCGACGTTCCTCGCGTCGCCGTGCAGGATCTCTGGCGCGCGCCCGCTCGCCCTGATGCGGTGGAAGGACTTCAGCCGATCGAGCGTGTCGATGAGATAACGACCGATGAACTTGCCCGCCTCCTCGACCGGACGGCAAGTCCGCCGGTGCTTGTGGCACCAATACGGGTCCCGCTGCGGCGCACGCGGGAACTCGAGGTCGAAGTGGGTCGTGAGCCGCGCCGAGCGCGCGGCCCGGGCAAGCACGACTCGGAGCACGTCGGCGTGCTCGTACTCGACGAGGAGCCGCTCGAAGTGCAGGAGCTCGGCCGCGGCGACTGGCGCGTACCAGTCAGCCAGGTAGCCGCGCGGCCGCCGTCGCGAGCGTCCGCGCCGCGAATCCGCGTCGCGCAGCTCTTTCTCCAGGCGAAACACGTCGTAGCGCGCCGTCTTGACCCGCATCAGCAGGCAGTTGAAGGCGGCAACGTCTACCCCGACGGCGTCGTAGCCCGACTCGAGCGACTGAACCAGCGTCGTCCCGGACCCGGCGAACGGATCGAGCACGCGCCCTCCGGGGCGAACGTACCGCTCGAGCAGTGCCTCGACGAGCTGCGGCACGAACTTCCCGAGGTACGGGTGCAGGCGGTGGACGTGCTTCGTACGTTCGCGTTCCGGGAGCTCCGACTCAGACCACGAGAGGTGGAGATCCTCGGTGAGTTGGTGGTAGAGCGCGGCCTGCGTAGGCGCCATAGGGCGTCATTCGCGACTCACCGGCCGCGGTCCTTCCGAGAGGTTCACGCCAAAGGCACGCGTTCCAGCTTGCGCCCCTGAACCCCGGCTGCCTCGAGCCCGACCTCCAGCCCCGCGAGCTCGGGGTGGGCCGCAAGCCAGGCGGATGCGGCCCTCCGCACGCGGCGTTCCTTCTCCGCGTCGACCATCTCCAGCGGATGCCCGAAATCGGAGCCGCCTTTCTCCTTGACCTCGACGACGAGAACGCGGCGCCCGCGCCGGAGGACGAGGTCGAGCTCGTAGCCGCCGGCGCGCACGTTGGCCTCGAGCAAGCGATAGCCGCGAAGCCGGTAGTGGCGAAGCGCGCGGCGCTCGCCGCGATTCACGCCGCTTCGTAGCAGCGCGCCTGGAACGAGCGGCGGTGCACGGCAGACGGGCCGAACGTGCGAACCGCTGCCGAATGCCCCGGCGTGATGTAGCCGACGTGCGAGACGAAGCCGTAGCGTGGATAGAGGGCGTCGAGCCGACGCATGACGCGGTCCCGAACGACTTTCGCCACGATCGAGGCGGCCGCGATGGCGGCGCTCTTGCAGTCGCCGTCGACGATCGCGCGATGAGGAGGCGCGGCCGGCCCGAGCCGGAAGCCGTCGACGAGGCACGCCTCCGCCGGTGGGTGCAGGTCACTCAGAACCGCGCGCAGCGCCCACAGATTCGAGCGATGCAGGCCGGAGCGGTCGATCTCATGCGCCGACACCACCCGGACGCTGATCTGCGCCGCGCAACCCGCGACTGCGTGGAAGAGCGCTTCGCGCTCCTCGTGAGGAACCTGCTTCGAGTCGTTGAGCGCGCTCAACGGCCGGACGCGATGTCCGCGAAGGCACTCGTAGTCGAGCAGGACGCCGGCGACGACGAGCGGGCCGGCCAGCGAGCCGCGTCCCGCCTCGTCGGCGCCCGCGACGTAGCGGACGCCGAGGCGCCGGTCATGTGTGAGGAGCCGCTGGCCGCTCGAGCGAGCCACCGGCCGAGGATAGCCCCTAGCCCTGCCGGAGCTCGCGGACGCGCGCCTTCTTCCCCACTCTCTTGCGCAAGTAGTAGAGCTTCGCCCGCCGGACGTCACCGACGGACACCAGCTCGAGCTTGTCGATCTTCGGCGAATGGAGCGGGAACGTTCGCTCGACCCCGACGCCGAAGGACTGCTTGCGGACCGTGAAGGTCTCGCGGAACCCCGAGCCCTGGCGCTTGATGCAGATCCCCTCGAAGACCTGGATCCGCTGGCGGCTCCCCTCGATCACCTTGAAATGGACGCGCAGCGTGTCCCCCGCCTTGAATCGAGGCACGTCCGTGCGCAGATTGCGCTGCTCGAGGCTCTCGATCGTGGCGTTCATCGTGAGGAGGCCCGTGAGGCCGGGCGGCAATGGTACCGGAACGAGATCCGGTCTGGCCGCGGCGTCGGCGAAGTGGGAGCGGCGCGGCCGCGACGCGGCCGCCTTTAGGAATCTTCGCGCGACCGGAAAATCCGCGCGAGCGGATTCCGGTCTTGCGCCAAATACTGCTCAGCGAAACGAGATTCGGTTCGGTGGCCAGTAGGTCATGAAGACGGGCCCGATGAGGTTCTCCTCGGGGACGAAACCCCAAACGCGCGAGTCACACGACTGGGCGCGGTTGTCGCCCATGACGAAGTAGTGGTCGAGCGGGACGCGGAACCGCTCTTCCGGACCGATGTCGCGACGATCCTGCTCGATGTACGGCTCCTCGAGCCGTTGCCCGTCGATGTAGACGAATGCCGCTCCTCGACGGAGGCGGATCCCGACCGTCTCACCCGGGAGTCCGATGATGCGCTTGACGAACGTGCCGCCGGCCCCGCACTTCGCCTTCGCCTGAGGCGGTGTCTCGAAGACGACAACGTCGCCTCGCTCGGGATCGCGGAAGCGGTAGATGAACCGGTTGGCGAGCACGCGGTCCGAGAAGCGGGCCTCACACCCGGCCGCCGGCCGGGCGCAGTGAAGCGTGGACTCCATCGACGACGACGGGATGCGGTACGGATTCACGACCCACGCCTTGATCGCAAGGACGATCGCAATCGCGCCCACGATCGTCACGATCCAGTCGACAGCGATGCGGAATCGACGCGGGAGTCCTCCGGTGACGCGATCGAGCGGGTGGTGGAACTCGTGCTTCGGCGGCTCCTCCGAAGTCGGCCACGAGAATGGCGGCGCGGGAGGCGGGATCTCGCGCGGCTCCGAAGCGGAGCCGTCGATCGTGGAGAAGTCCGAACGCGCGGCGTCCTCCTCCGGCTCGGGAGGTGTCTGGACCGTCCAGCGGTCGCGTGGCTCGGTCACGTCACGCTCCGGACGTGCTCCTGGCGCCAGGCGGCGATCCGGCCATGGTCGCCGGAGAGCAGGATCTCCGGAACGTGCCAGCCGTGAAAGTCGGCGGGCCGCGTGTAGTGCGGGTACTCGAGGCCTCCATCGAGGGCTGCCGAGAAGCTCTCCACTTCGCCCGATCCTTCGGTGAGCGCGCCGGGAAGCCTGCGTACGACCGCGTCGACGACCGCCAGAGCTGGAATCTCTCCACCGGACAGCACGTACGGGCCGATCGAGACGGTGTCGGTACAGAGATGGTCGAGTATGCGCTGGTCGAAGCCCTCGAACCGCGCGGAGAGCAGCGTGAGGGCGGGCTCGCTCGCGAGCTCCTCCACGACCTCCTGGTCGAGCGCGCGCCCGACCGGTGTGAGCGCGATCACACGATGCTGCGGAACGCCGCCGTACACCGCGTCGAACGCGGCCGAGACGACGTCGACGCGCAGGACCATCCCGGGCCCGCCGCCGTACGGTTCATCGTCGACCTGGCCGGCACTGAGCGGAGTCGTGTCTCGGTAGTTGAAGACATTCAGCTCGAGCTCGTTCCCCAGGACCGCGGCCACGGGGCGACGCTCCTTCACCCAGTCGAAGGCGCCCGGGATGAGCGTGAAGACATCGAGTCGCACGGCGGACCGAGGTTACCCGCGTTCCGTGAAACCAGGAGCTACGACGACTCGCCGCTCGAGAAGATCAACATCGCGAACGCATTCCTCCACGAGCGGCAGCAAGAGCCCGGAGTCGAGCTCGAGGATGTCGTTGGCGACACCGGGGAGAACATCCTGGATCACGCCGAGGCGCGCACCGGCGACGTCGACGACGTCCAGCCCCACGAGGTCGGTCACGTAGTACGACCCTGCCTCCGGCGGCGGCAACTCCGCCCGCCGAACGGAGAGCTCGGCACCACGCTGGACGGACCGGTCGAGCTTGATCGCAGGTCGCCCACCGCCGACTCGTCGCGAGAGGACGACGACGGCCGGCTCCCCGTCCACCAACAGCCTGGAGCCCACCTCGAAGCGGCGGGCATCCTCGCTCGCCTCCTCGACGACGAACGCGCCGTCGAGGCCGTGCGGCCTCCCCACCCGCCCCACCCGAACGAGCGGGTCGTCAGCCGGCAATCTCGAGCACGTACCGCTCCTCGGCCCTCGCGCCGGCGGCGCGGACGATGCTGCGGAGAGCTCGTGCCATTCGCCCCTGTCGCCCGATGACCTTGCCGACGTCGTCCGGAGCGACGTGAAGATGAAACACGATCGCGTCCTCGCGCTCCTCGGTCTCGACGCGGACGGCGTCGGGCTCGTCGACGAGCCGACGAACGACCCACTCGAGGAGCTCAGCCACCGCTGGAGATGCCGGCGGCCTTGATCAGCTTGGACACGGGGCCGGAGGGCTGTGCACCCTTCGCGAGCCACTCCTTGATCTTCTCCTCGTCGAGATCGATCGTCGATGGGTCGGTCTGCGGGTTGTAGCGCCCGATGATCTCGATGAAACGGCCGTCCCGCGGCGAGCGCGAGTCGGCCACGACGACGCGGTAGATCGGGTTCTTCTTCGACCCGACGCGCGTCAACCTGATGCGTGCAGCCATCTATCTCCTTGGAAGCAGTACGTGTGGACGAGAGATTGTGCCCGTTCTGCGTGGGGGAACCAAATGGTTCCCCCACGGGCCCCCTCCTATTACCTCCGCCGGCGACTCGTATCTGGCCTCCCGGCCGGCAAAGCCGGCCTCCGGCCGCGAGCCACAGCGCACTGTTGACAGCCGCGTACAGGCCGGCGAGGCGAGTCCGGCTTGCCGATCATCTCCGACCCGGAGGTGGCATCCCGGGAAGGGCGGGCATCTTCCCCTTGCCCATCTGCTTCATCATCTTCGCCATCTGCTTGCGGGCGGCCATGAGCTTGTTCACCTCGTCGAGAGTCGTCCCGCTGCCGGCCGCGATGCGGCGCCTGCGCTGAGTCGAGATCACGTGCGGTACGGCCCGCTCGTGCGGCGTCATCGAGAGCACGATCGCCTCGACGCGAGCGAGTTGCTTCTCGTCCACGTCGAGGCCCTGGAGCTGCTTGCCGAGCCCGGGGACGAGCTTCAACACTCCCTGCAGCGGCCCCATCTTGCGCAACATCCGGTAGCTCGCGAGGAAGTCGTCGAACGTGAACTCGCCCGCGCGCATCCTGCGCTCCATCTCCTCCTGCTCGTCGAGCTCGACCGCCGCCTCGGCCTTCTCGATCAGCGTGAGCACGTCGCCCATGCCGAGGATCCGCGACGCCATGCGATCGGGGTGGAAGTACTCGAGCTGGTCGAGCTTCTCGCCCACCGACGCGAGCTTCACCGGCCGCCCGGTGACCGCCTTGACCGAGAGTGCTGCACCGCCCCTGGCGTCGCCGTCGAGCTTGGTGAGCACGACCCCGTCGAACGCGATCCGCTCCTGGAACGCGAGTGCGACGTTGACCGCCTCCTGCCCGGTCATCGCGTCCAGCACGAGCAGGACGTTCGTGGGCTTCGTCTCGTCGCGCACGCGCTGCAGCTCGTCCATCAGCGCCTCGTCGATCGACAGCCGCCCCGCGGTGTCGAGGATCACGACGTCGAGGCCGTCGCGGCGGGCTCCGTCGAGACCGTTGCGGGCGGCGGCGACCGGCGTCCTGCGTATCGAGCCGGTATACGGGTATCTGGATCTGTCGGCCGAGCTGCTCGAGCTGGTCGATCGCGGCCGGGCGCTGCAGGTCGCAGGCGACGAGTGCCGGGCGCTTGCCTTCCTTCCGGAGGAGGAGCGCGAGCTTTGCCGCGGCGGTCGTCTTCCCGGAGCCCTGGAGGCCCGCGAGCAGGATCACGGTCGGCGCGCGCCCGAACGCGAGCCGCGAGTCGCCCGAGCCCATGAGCGCCGTCAACTCCTCGTGCACGATCTTCACGACCTGCTGTCCCGGCGAGAGGCTCTTCAGGACGTCCTGACCGAGCGCGCGCTCCTTGACCGCCGCCGTGAAGTCCTTCGCGACCTCGAAGTTGACGTCTGCCTCGAGCAGGGCGAGACGGACTTCTCGCATCGCCTTGGAGACGGACTCCTCGTCGAGGCGGCCTCCTCTGCCGAGGCCGCCGAGAGTCGCCTGGAGCTTGTCTGAGAGCGTGTCGAACACGGTCGGCGCAGTGTAGAGACGAGCCTCGCCGTCGCTGCGCAGGGCACGCTCGTACACTCGCTCGGACATGCCTGGACGTGACGATCCGCGCAAGCGCTGCCGAGCGGGACGGTGACGCTGCTCTTCGCCGACATCGAGGGCTCGACGCGGCTCCTGCACGCGCTCGGCGACCGCTTCGCGCCGGTTCGGGCGCGCATGCGCGAGCTCGTCCGCGAGGCCGCGGCGCGCACGCGGCGGGCAGGAGGTCGATTGGGCCGGGCGACGGCGTCTTCCTCGCGTTCTCGCGTGCGCGCGACGCCGTCGCCGCGGCGGCGGAGATGCAGCGCGCGCTCGCGGCGGAGCCGTGGCCGCCCGACGGGCGCGCTGCGCGCTGCGGATCGGGATCCACACCGGCGAGCCCGAGCTCGGCGAGGAGGGCTACGTCGGCATGGACGTCGTCGTCGCCGCGCGGATCTGCGCCGCCGCGCACGGCGGCCAGGTCGTCGTCTCGCGGGCGACGCGCGACTTCGTCGGGCGACGAGCCGTCGCGCGGCGTCTCGTTCCGCGCCGCTCGGCAGCCACCGGCTCAAGGACGTCCCCGACCCGGAGCAGCTCTTCCAGCTCGTCGGCGGCCGGCCTGCCGGAGGCCTTCCCGCCGCTGCGCACGCTCGGCGGTGCGGCGCTCCCGGCGCTCCACCACCGCCTCGTCGGCCGGCGCCACGACCTGCGCGCGATCGCATCGCCCTGCTCGCCGCCCGGACGTTCGGCTCGTGACGATCACCGGGCCCGGAGGGGCGGGGAAGAGCCGGCTCGCGCTCGAGGTCGCCGGCGCGCAGCGGCGCTCGAGCGCCCGGTGCACCTCGTCGGCCTCGCGCCCGTCGCCGACCCCGAGCTCGTGCCCGCCGCGATCGCGCGCGCGCTCGGCGTGCGCGAGTCGGCGAGCGCCCGCTCGTCGAGTCGCATCGCCGAGGCGCTCGCGGGCACGGGCGCGCTCCTCGTCCTCGACAACTTCGAGCATCTGCCCGGCGGCCGCGCACGTGGCCGCGCTCCTCGACCGCGCTCCCGACCTCGACGTCCTCGTCACGAGCCGCGTCGCCGCTCCGCCTCTCGGGCGAGCACGTCGTACCGCTCGAGCCGCTGCCGGTCGACGACGCCGCGACGCTCTTCTCCGAGCTCGCCGCCGCGCGCGGCGTCGTCCTGCGCGACGACGCGCTTCGCGTCGGTCCGAGGAGATCTGCCGTCGGCTCGACGGGCTCCCGCTCGCGATCGAGCTCGTCGCCGCGCGCCTCGTCGTGCTCCCGCCGGCCAGCGTGCTGCAGGCGCTCGACGAAGGGCTGACCCTCGAGATGGAGGGCCCGGTCGACCTTCCCGAGCGCCAGCGCACGCTGCGCGCGACGATCGAGTGGAGCTACGGCCTCCTCGAGCGAGAGCCAGCGTGCGCTGCACGAGGCGCTCGCGGTCTTCGCGGGCGGCTGCACGCTCGACGACGCGCGCGCGGTCGCGGAGCGCCAGCGAGCTTCCTCGCCGACCTCGAGGCGCTCGTCGCCTGGAGCCTGCTCCGCAGCGACGTCTCCGACGGCGAGGTCCGCGCTCTCGATGCTCGAGACGGTGCGCGAGGACGCGCTCGCGCAGCTCGACGCGGAGGGCAGGCTCGACGAGCTGCGGCGGCGGCACGCGGAGCGCTTCCTCGAGCTCGCGGCTCGCCGCCGAGGACGAGCTCGACGGGCCGGACCAGGCGAAGTGGCTGGAGCGGCTCGAGCGCGAGCTCGACAACATCCGAGCGGCGCTCGACTGGTGCCTCTCGTCCGGGCCGGGTCGAGGATGCGCTGCGCGCGGTCTCCGCTCTCGAGCGCTTCTGGCGCGCGCAGGGACACGTGAGCGAGGCGCGTCGCTGGCTGTCGCTCGGCCTTGCGCTGGGCGTCGCGGATCGCGCCGGACGTCCGAGCGGACGCGCTGTGGACGGCTGCTCAGCCAGGCGACGGCGCAAAGCGACTGGGACGCTGCCGTACTGCTGCTCGAGGAAGCTCTTGCGCTCTTCCGCGAGCGGCGGGCGAGGGCGCGAGGAGGTGTCCGCGCTGGCGAACCTGAGCTTCGTCGCCCTCAGACAGAACAACCTCGACCGCGCGTTGGAGCTCGCGGAATCGGCGCTGGACGTCGCGCGCGAGCTCGCAAATCCGCGGGCGACATCGGCCGCGTTGATGGCCCTCGGGGACGTCTCGTCCGCGCAGGGAGATCATGAGGCTGCCCTTGCTCGCTACGAAGAAGCGGTCGAGCTGCGGAGCACGCTCGGCGACCCGCTCCTCGTCGCCGATGCAACCTACAACCTCGGCATGGCAGCGCTCCAGGGCGGCGACAACGTGCGGGCGCGCGAAGCCTTCGAGGACGCGCTCGCCCTCGCCCGGGAGCTCCACGAGCGGCCGCACGTCGCAGCAGCTCAGTTCATGCTGGCGCTGCTCGACGTCCTCGCGGGCAATGCGCGCGCAGCAGATCGGATCCGGGAGAGCCTCGACTTCTACACCGAGGTGGACGACGACCGCTCCCGTGCTCGCTGCTTGCTCGTGCTCGCCGGCGCGGCCGTCGCGGCGAGATCCTTCGAGAATGCGGCTCGTCTCGTGGGTGCGGCTGAGGCACTGCGCGACGCGCAAGCGCCGGACATGTTCGAGGTACCCGTTCTCGAGCGCTACCTTCCCGAGCTCGAGCGCGCGCTCGGGGAGCGCACCCTTTCAGAGCTAAAGGCCGAAGGCGCTCGCTACCGCGAGCCGGCAGGTACTCGCGTGGTTGTCTCGTCGGGCATCGAGTAGTAGTGTGGCAGCGAGTCAGCGGCACGAAGGGAGCTGGGAATGAGCGACGTAGTTCAGAGCGAGGGCGGACCGTTCGTCGGCGAATCGCCCGAGGAAGGCGTCAGCGACGAGAAACCGAATCTCGAAAAGGCGTTCGAGCGGGCCGCCGAGAAGGCGTCAAGGGCGGGATACGCGGGAAAGACGTTCCAGATCCAGCTGGAGCTGATTCCCGAAGAGCACAACCAGTGGGTGAAAGAGTATCGAGTGATCGCTTCGAGCGGGACCTAGCGGTCGACTACCGCTGGTTCATCGCCTTGAAGCCGCCGAGCTCGGCGACGGTGACGTCGGCGACGATCCCGCCCAGGCCGAGCACGGCGAGGATGCGACTGCGCGTGAGGATTCCGAGCAGTAGGGCGACGACGCCGGCCAGGCCGACCGGCCCGAGGGCAACCTTCAGGTCTCGGCTCTCGTCCACGGGCCGATGGTAACGCTGGCGCGGCCGGGAGGCCGCGCCAGCGAGCGAATCAGACGGCCCAGCTCGCTACCGAGGCAGGGACGGACATCATGCCGATCCGGTCGATCATGTCCGGGTCGGCGGCGTAGAGGTTGTGCAGCGGCACCAGCTCGATGGCGGGCTCCCCCGCAAACTGGAGCTCCCTGGCAACCGGCAAGAAACGGCTCTCGTAGAACCCGCGGAAGGCCTGCTCGGTCTGCCAGACGTCGCACACCTCGAGGCCCTCCTCGGTCAGGGCCGCCACGTGGAGCACACCGCCGGCAGCGGGGTTCGAGTCGAGCTCGAGCCTCGACATGGCAGTGTCGTACTGATCGGCTGTGACCCCCGACCAGCGCATGAACATCGCGACAGCCATCCCAGTCCTCCTTCCCCGGTCGCGTTTCAGGGATGCGAGCACAGCCTACGCGGGGGTGCGGCGAGAAGCAACGGATCGAGGCCCTTAGATCCCTCGATCGAGTGATTCCGCGGGGGAAACGATGTTTCCCCCGGCGTGCCCCCTTCTCATCGTCGTCCACGGCAGGACCGCTGTTGGCCTCCCGGCCGGCAAAGCCGGCCTTCGGCCGCGATCGAACGCGGCACGGATGAGCTCACCCGGAAACGAGTGCTCGCGCATAGTCGTCCGCGTCGAACGGGCGCAGGTCGTCCACGCCTTCCCCGACCCCCACGAGCTTCACCGGCAGGCCGAGCTCGACTGCGATCGCGATGGCTACTCCGCCACGGGCGCTTCCGTCGAGCTTCGTGAGCGCGATCCCCGTCACGCCCACCGACTCACCGAACAGCCGGGCCTGCTGGAGCCCGTTCTGGCCGGTCGTGGCGTCGATCACCAAGAGGGTCTCGTGCGGCGCGCCCTCGATGCGACCCGCGATCACGCGGTTCAGCTTCTCGAGCTCGGACATGAGGTTGGACTGCGTGTGCAGGCGTCCCGCGGTGTCGACGATGACGACGTCGTGGCCGCGGGCGCGGGCGGCCTCGACGGCGTCGTAGGCGACTGCGGCCGGGATCGGCCCCGCGCGGGGAACCGACGAAGTCCGCACCGGCCCGCTCGGCCCAGATCTCGAGCTGCTCTTCGGCGGCCGCGCGAAACGTGTCCGCTGCCCCCACGAGAACCGAGCGGTCGTGCTCGCGCAGCTTCTGGGCGAGCTTTCCGATCGTCGTGGTCTTTCCGGTCCCGTTGACGCCGACGACGAGCACGACGCTCGGGCTGCCGTCGAGCTCGAGCGTCGGCGGCTCGCCGAACAGTCCCGCGACTTCTTCCGTGAGCGCGTTCTCGAGCTGGCCGATCTCGCCCACGCGCCTCCAGCCGACCCACGAGCTCTGCGGTGGCGGGAACGCCGACATCGCTTCGGATCAGCGCCTCCTCCAGCCGCTCCCATGCCTCGTCGTCGGAGGGATCGAACGCGGCGGATGCGAGCTCGGCGGTGAGCGCACGGCGGCTCTTCGCGAGCGACTCGCGCATGCGCGCGAAGACACCGGTGCGCTCCGGCTCGTCCGCGGCGGTCGGCTCGTCGCCGAGCAGCTCTGCCCAGGTCCGGCTCATCGCGGCGAGCTTAGAGCCTCTAACGCAATGAAGCTCTGAGTCGAGGCCTCAATGTGTTAGAAGCTCTTCGAGTTCTCAGGCGGCCGCGTGCTCGCGTTGCGGCAGCCGGCGGGACACGACCTGGGACACGCCGTCCGGCCCCATCGTGACGCCGTAGAGCACGTCTGCCGCTTCCATCGTCCGCTTCTGGTGGGTGACGACGACGAACTGCGCGCGGTCGGAGTAGCGCCGGAGCAGCTCGACGAAGCGTGCGATGTTGGTGTCGTCGAGTGCGGCCTCGACCTCGTCGAGCAGGTAGAACGCGCAGGGGCGGGCGAGGAAGAGCGCAAAGAGAAACGAGATCGCACCAAGTGCTTTCTCGCCGCCGGACAGAAGCGAGAGCCGCGTGATCCGCTTTCCGGCCGGGCGAAGCTCGACCTCGATCCCGTGCTCGGCTTCTTCATCGTCCGGCTCGACCAGCCGTAGCCGACCCTCGCCGCCGGGGAACAGCGTCGCGGCCACTTCCTCGAAGCTCTCCGCGACGGAGGCGAAGGTCTCCGCGAACCTGCGCTCGACGGTTTCGGCGAGCTCCACTCGCAGGCGCTCGAGCTCCTCCAGGCTCCGCTCGAGATCCTGCCGCTGCGTCTGCAGGTCTGTCAGTCGCTCCTTCTCGGCGTCGTACTCCTCGCGCGCGAGCGGGTTCACCTGCCCGAGTGCCGCGCGCCGCAACTCGAGGCGATCCGCCCGAGCGGCGAGGTCGTCGCGGTCATCGCCTTCTGCAGGCTCGGCCGCCGGCAGCCTCCAGCCTGCGAGTCGCCTCTCGGGTCTCGGCATCGAGCCGGGCGAGCTCGACCTCGGCGGCGGTCACCCGCTCCGTCGCCTCCTCGAGCTCCTGTCGCAGGCCGACCTCCGCGGCTCCGAGGCGGCGGAGCTCGTCCCCGAGCTCACCTGCTCTCAGCGCGCCCGCGTCGACGCGCGCGCGCAGCGGCGCGTCGAAGCGCGCGGCCGCCGTCCGAGCGGCTTCGAGCCCGCTTGCGAGGCGTTCTGCGCGGGCATGGATCCCGATCAACAGCTCGCGATCGATCGTCGGTGCCACCGGGCGCACCGGCAGCCCCCCGAGGGCCGCAGCCGAAGCCTCCGCCCGCTTCGCGGTCTCATCGGCGACGTGCACCGCCTCGAGCGCCCGTCGTTCGAGATCCACGACCTCCGCTTCGATTGCTCGCGACGCCTCGCCTCGAGCTCGAGCAGTACCGCCTCGGCCGTCTCGCCCGCGAACCAGAGCTCGCGCCGCGCCGGGTCGTAGCCGAACCCCTCCGGTGTGACCGAAGGCACGCGAGACACCGAGCAACTCCTGCTTCGGCACCACGGGAAACTCGCGCGACGAGCTCCTGCGGCACCGCCCCGGCAAGGACGATGAGGCTTCCCAGGCCCTCCGTGCGAGCGCGCTCGAGCAGCTCGAGCCCGGCGCCGGGATTCTCCGCGAGAACAGCGGACGCGCGGGACGCGAAGGGCGGCAGCCACCGCCCGCTCGGATCCGGGCTCGATCTCGAGCGCCCCGAGCGCCAGCCGCGCTCCCCGCTCGGCCAGCGCACGAGCAGCCGGCGGCAGACCCTCCTGCTCCGCGAGAACACGCTCGATGGATCGCAGCCGCTCCTCGACAAGCCGTGCCTGCTCTGCGAGGCGATCCCGCTCCGTGACGGCGTGGCGCGCAGCGGACGAGCACTCGGCAGCCTCGCGCTCGAGCGCACGCCGGCTGTCCGTCTCGCCCGCCGCGGTCGGCTCGAGTGCGCCGAGCTCCCGCGCAAGCCGGTCTCGCAGCGCGCTGGCCGTCTCGTTCCGCAGCGCCAGGCGCTCGCTTCCTCCCTGCAGCCGATAGAGCGCCGCGACCGCCGACTCGCGCCGGCCCGCGGCATCCGAGAGCTCGTCCTCGGCTCGCGTCCTGTCCGCCAGCAGCCCTTCGAGCCGCGACTGGGAGCCGCGCCGCGCGAGCGCGGCGTCGTCTCGTCGACCCTCGATCTCGCTTCGGCGCCGACCTGCTTCCTCCAGATCGAGCTCGGCGACCCGCGCCTGGAGCGACGCGATCTCGATCGCGAGCTTGTCCGCTCGCTCGGCCGCTGTGGCCTGGAGCGCGAGAGGTCGGAGGCGCTTCCGCACCTCCTCCTCGACGTCCTTCGCGCGTTCGACCTGCACGCGCGACGCGCGCGAGCTTGAGCTCGGCGCGGTGACGCCGTCGCTTGAACTTCCCGAGCCCCGCGGCCTCCTCGACGAGCGCCCGCCGGTCTTCCGGCTTCGATGCGAGGACCTGCTCCACCTTGCCCTGCCCGACGATCGAGTGCATCGCCGCTCCGAGCCCCACATCGGAAAGGAGCTCGACGAGGTCGGTCCTCCGCACGGGCGTCTTGTTCACGAGGTACTGACCCTCGGCGCCGCGGACGAGCCGTCGCGCGATCGAGACCTCGCTGAAGTCGAGATCCGCAAAGCTGCCGTCCTCGTTGTCGAAGACGAGCTCGACCTCGCAGTGCGCGGCCGCCTTGCGGTCTCCGCCTCCCGCAAAGAGGACGTCGTCCGGCTTCTCGGCGCGCAGCTCGGAGGGCGTGAGCGAGCCCGCGGCCCATACGACCGCGTCGGCGATGTTCGACTTGCCGGAGCCGTTCGGGCCGACGACGACGGCTACGCCGGGCTCGAGCGCGATCTCGAGCGGTTCCGGGAAGGACTTGAAGCCGCGGATGCGGAGCGTGCGCAGGTGCACCGGAGCCGCATTCTCACCAAGCCCTCGGACGTTCAGAATGCTTCAGGTGTGACGCCGAGCGCATCGAGCGCCTGCCGAGCGGCCTCCTGCTCGGCCGCCTTCTTCGTCGAGCCACGACCGACTCCGAGCTGCACGCCGGCGACGTGTGCAGCGCAGACGAAGCGGCGGTCGTGCGGCGGCCCTTCGACTTCGAGGACCGTGTAGTGCACCTGACGGCCGGACCGCGCCAGCGCCTCCTGCAGCTCCGTCTTGTAGTCGACGTGGCTCGAGCGGGCGTACTCGATCTTCTCCGAGAAGGCTGCGACGATCGCAGGCTCGATGGTCTCGAAGCCGTGCTCCAGGTAGAGCGCGGCGATCGCTGCCTCGAGTAGTGCGGCAAGGACGTTCCGGCTTCGGGCGATGCGCTGGAGCTCGTCCGGGGCGATGTCGCCCGCGTACTCCGCGAGCCGCTCGCCGAGGCCGAGCTCCTTGGCCACGACCGCGCAGGTCTGGCGGGAGACGACATGCGCGCGGATTTTCGCGAGCCGCCCTTCAGAGGCATCCTCGAAGCGATCGAAGACCGAGCGTGCGATCGCGAGCTCGAGCACGCTGTCCCCGAGAAACTCGAGGCGCTCGTACGACTCGGCTCGCACTTCGGCCCACGACGAGTGCGTGAAGACCTGCTCGAGCCGCTCGGCCGGGAGCTCGCCGATCAGCCGACCGAGCTCGGCGGCCCCGGAGCCGTACTCCGGAGGCGGGTTACTCCTGGTGTGCGATGACGTAGTCGATCGCCTTGCCGACGGTTGTCAGCCCACGGGCGTCGTCGTCCGGGATCTTCAGCCCGAACTGGTCCTCGAGGTCCATGACGACCTCCACGAGGTCGAGCGAGTCCGCGCCCAGGTCTTCCTCGAAGGACGCCTCTTCCGTGATCTCGCTCTCCTCGATTCCGAGCTTCTCCGAGAGCGCGCCCTTGACCTGCTCGAGAATCTCCTCACGCGAGTTAGCCACCTAGAACCTCACTTGTCTGCCGTCGGGTTGGTAGAGCGCGCCGATGCTAACACGCCTGTCGTCAGGCGCTCTTCGAGCCGCTTGACGATGTCGTGCTCGACCCCGCGCGCGGCGAGCCGGATCGCGTTCGCGATCGCGACGCGCGAGCTCGAGCCGTGGGCGATCACCACGAGACCACGCAGGCCGAGCAGGTACGCGCCCCCGTACGTCTCCGGATCGAGCCGCCTGCGCACGCGCCTCGCGGCCGGGCGGATGAGGAGCCCACCGACCTTGCCGCGCGTGGTCGAGCCGAGCTCCTCGCGTAGGAAGTCGAGCACGCTCCTGATCGTTCCCTCGAGCGCCTTCAGCGCGACGTTGCCCGTGAACCCGTCGGTCACGACGACGTCCGAGTCCCCCTCGAGCAGCCGCCGGCTCTCCGTGTTACCCAGGAAGCGGAGCGCGCTCGCGCCGAGGAGTGCGTGCGTCTCGAGAGTGAGCTGATTCCCCTTCTCGTCCTCCTCGCCGATCGAGAGAAGCCGAACCCTCGGGTCCTCGATGCCGAGGATCTCCTCGGCGAACACCACGCCCATGTGCGCGAACTGGAGGAGATGCTCCGGCCGCGCGTCGGCATTCGCGCCGGCGTCGATCAGCACCGTCGGCCCCTCTCGAGCGGGAATCACGACCGCGATCGCCGGTCGATGGACGCCGGGGAGTCGCCTGATGTGCAGGAGAGACGCCGCAAGCGCCGCGCCGGTGCTGCCGGCCGAGACGACCGCTTCCGCCTCGCCGTCGGCGACCGCCCGCACGGCCTTGACGAGCGACGACTCCGGCTTCGCCCGCACCGCCTCGACCGGCGACTCCTCCATCTCGATGACGCCCGCCGATTCGACGAGCCGCAGGCCGTGCGAATCGAGCGCCGCCGAGCCGTACAGGACCGGCTGAAGCTCGGACGACGCTGCGTCGGCAGCCCCGACGACGACTTCCTCTGGCGCACGATCGCCGCCCATCGCATCGACGGCCACACGAATCATGCGCGGGAGTATCTACGGAGGACTACGAAAGCTGCAGCGGCTCGACGTCCCGGCCCTTGTACGTCTTGCAGTTCGGGCAGACGTGGTGCGGGCGCTTCGGCTGCCGGCACGTCGGGCAGACCTGCACGCGCGGAACGGAGATTCCGTGCTGTGCGCGACGCTTGTCGCGCCTGGACTTCGACGTTTTCCGCTTCGGGACGGCCATGAGCGGCTGCGGAGTATACAGGCGGCGCGAAACGGGTTCCGAGAGTCGCTGCAAGGGCTCCGTGAGACGGTCGTAAGCGTTGCGTAAGGGTCCACTCGGCTGCCGATTGCGAAGCCCGTATTCCAGGGAAGAACCGGCAAATGCAGGCGAAAAAGCAACCGGCGGGAAGGGAGTTCGACAATGCGAAGAACTACCCAATACCGAGGCACCCAGCGCGCATACATGGCCATCCTCGGCGGCGCGGCTCTCGTGGCCGCACTCGCCGCAGCGTTCGCGGCCACGCTCGCCGGCGCCTCGTCCGCGGCGATCAACGTCGCTCCGGAGAACACGGCGGAGCCCCGCATCTCGGGCACCCCGCGAGTCGGTCAGGTTCAGCGAGCCAATCGTGGCACCTGGACCGGGACGGCCCCGATCCGCTACGAGTACTGGCTGGTATCGCTGCGAGGGCGCCGGCGCGCCCGACGCATCGGACTGCACGAGGATCTCCAACGCGAGCGACAACACGTACGTCGCGCGCCAGGGCGATTCCGGGTTCCGGCTTCGCGTCCAGGTCATCGGTCGAAACGCCGACGGGCAGGACACGGCGACCTCGAACCCGACGGCCGTGATCACCTCAGCGGGCCCGACGAATACGCGAGAGCCGTCGATCTCGGGCACGGCCACAGTCGGCAACACCCTCCAGGCCAACCGCGGCGAGTGGTCGGGCCAGCAGCCCATCACCTACTCGTTCGCCTGGCAGCGCTGCAGCGCCCAGGGCGACAACTGCAGCGAGATCCCGGGTGCGAACGACACGGACTACGAGGTTCGGGACGCTGACAGCGGCCGGACGCTCCGTGTCCGCGTCACCGCACGGAACGATCGCGGTCAAAACTCCGCGCTCTCGAACCCGACCGGTGTCGTCGGCGGCGGTCAGCCGCCTCCGACACCCGGCAACTCGATCCCGGTCGGCGACCTGAGAGCTGCAGGCGATCGCCTCGTCGTCGCGTCGGTCGGGTTCAACCCGAACCCGGTGACGAGCCGCACGGCTCCGATCACCGCGCGCGTGAAGATCACCGCCAGGGGAGGCCGAGCGGTCAGCGGCGCCCAGGTGTTCATGCGTGCGACGCCGAGGGTCGTCGAAGGTCAGACGCTGATGACGCAGTGCAGACGGCTTCGTGACGCTCACGCTCGTTCCGAACCAGCAGTTCCCGCAGCCCCGGAGCGGGTTCAACGTGCAGTTCTTCATCAAGGCGTCCCGCCCGGGCGATCCTGGCCTCGGCGGCATCGCCGGCTACCGGCTCGTGCAGGTAAGGCTGGCGGGGTAGCCGAACGGCAGACACAGCGACCTCGAGAAGGCGGCCCAGGGGCCGCCTTCTCTCTTTGAGCGATTCGTCTGCACGCTGTAAGGAGTCCGCAAGTAGCGGTAGCCACGAGCACCCAGGGGCGTCTAAATCGAGAGACGAACGGAAGCAACCGAAGGAGGGACGTGATGTTTCCACTCGGCGCAGTCGCGGTGATCTTGAGCCTCGGAGCGCTGTTCCTGCCCTCCGCAGTCGGTCTTGCGGCGCCGACCGCCAAACCGAGCAACACCGCCGAGCCCACCATCAGCGGACAGGCCGAGCAAGGTCGCACGCTCTCGGCCTCACGCGGCAGTTGGACAGGAACGGGCTCGATCTCGTACGCCTATCGCTGGGTGCGCTGCGGGCCTGACGGAGGACGCCCCGACGCAAGCAACTGCGGGTCGATCCCCGGCGCGACGCGGTCGCGCTACGAGCTCGTCGGCGCCGACCTCGGCTACCGCCTGCGGGTCCGGGTGACGGCCTCGAACTCCGAAGGGCTCCGAGACGGTCGCATCCAACCCGACGGCGACTGTCGTCGGGCCGCCCGTGAACGCCTCGCTCCCGCTGGTGAGCGGAACGGCGCTCGTGGGCTCGGTGCATCACGGTGCATCCCGGTAGCTGGATCGGCCGCCAGCCCATCGGGTTCTCGTACGCGTGGCTTCGCTGCAATAGCGCAGGCGGGGAGTGTCTCGGGATCGGCGGCGCGACGGGTCGGAGCTACCGGCTGACCTCGGCCGACGTCAATCACAAGATGCGCGTGAACGTCACCGCCAGGAACGCGATCACATCCGTGACCGTGCTCTCGAGCGAGTCGGCGGTGGTGAGCGTCCCGTTGCCGGCGGGTGCGATCCGGCTCCCGAGCGGAGAGATCTCGATTCCGGCGTCGAGCGTGCCCAGCGACCAGCGCCTGATCGTCTCGCGCGTCGCGTTCTCGCCGAACCCGGTCACGAGCATCTCCCGTCCGCTGACCGTGCGCGTCCGCGTCTCCGATTCGAGGAACTACGTCGTTCGGGATGCCGTCGTGTTCGTCCGCTCGACGCCGCGGGTCACGGCCGGGGGGCGGCTCCTGACGGCGACCGACGGGTGGCTGACGTTCCGGCTGCAGCCGCTCCGCACGTTCCCGCTCAAGAAGCAGGGAAACGTCCAGTTCTTCGTCAAGGCGTACCGCTCGGGCGATCCGCCGCTCGGCGGTGTTGCCGGGTATCGCCTCGTGCAGGTGCGAACGGCAAGGGTCTAGCTGCGGCCATGTCGGGGGTCAGACCGTGGGTCTGACCCCCAGCCGCTCACGTCTTACAAGCGGTCGCGCAGCTCCTCGAGCGGCGCCCAGCGCGGATCGACGTCGCGCTCCGTGTGCTCGTGCGGCTCGGCGTTCAGATCCTTGCCGCACACGGGGCAGAGCCCGGCGCAGTCCGAGCTGCAGAGGATCTGCTCGGGGAGCGCGAGGCCGACCGCATCGCGCGCCCAGGCTCCGACCTGGAGCCGGTCGTCGACGACGTAGTCGGAGCGGAGCGCGTCCGCTGGCGGCGCCGAAGGGTCGTAGAACTCACGCGCTGTTGCGTCGACCTCGACCTCCGCGAACCCGAGACAGCGCATGCACGGCCCGGCGAGGCGCACGTGCAGCCGGAGGTCGAAGACCGTCGCGCCGGAAGCCTGCGTGATCTGCACACCGACGGGGAGCGTCTCGGGGTGGGCCTCGTAGCGCTGGCCGCCGAGCAGGAACGGATCGAGCTCGACCTCGACCCGTTCTTCGCGGACCTCCCCCGGCCGGAGCCCCAGTCGTCGAAGATCGATGGAGCTCATGTGCTGCAGCGTAGCGCTGTGGACGACGCCGGCTGAGTCATTAGCTTGTCTGGTGCGCTGCTAGCCTTCGATCATGGAAGCTGATCGCTGGCTCGGCCTCGACCTCCGCCACCTCGTCGCGCTCAAGACGATCGCCGACGAGGGCTCGTTCGGGAAAGCGGCGCAGACGCTCGGCTACACGCAGTCGGCGGTCTCGCAGCAGATCGCGGCGCTCGAGCGGATCGTCGGCCTGCGCCTCATCGAGCGTCCAGGCGGGCCTCGGCCCATCTCCCTCACCGAGGCGGGTCACATCCTCCTTCGTCACGCGGACGTCATCCACGCCCGGCTGCTCGCGGCGAAGGCCGACATGAAGGCCCTCGAGGCCGGGGACGCAGGGCGGCTCCGCGTCGGCACCTTCCAGAGCGTCGGCGCGCGTGTCCTCCCCACGCTCGTCCGCCGGTTCTCGGAGACACATCCGGGCGTCGAGGTCGTGCTCCGCGAGTCCGTGAACGAGGAGGAGCTCCTCGAGATGGTGGAGCGCGGCGAGCTCGACGTGACGTTCTGGACGCTGCCGACAGCGGACGGTCCATACGAGTCGATCGAGCTCTTGAGCGATCCGTACGTCCTCGTCGTCCCGGCCGGATCGCCGCTTGCAGCGCTCGAACGCACGCCGACCTTGAGGGAGATCGCGCTTCAGCCACTCGTCGGGTTCAGCTACTGCGTGGCGATGAACCACGTCGAGTCGCAGCTCGCCGCGAGCGGCCGATCTCCGAACGTCGTCTTTCGCTCCGACAACAACGGCACCGTCCAGGGCCTCGTCGGCGCCGGCGTCGGAGTCAGCGTCTCACCGCTTCTGACCGTGGACGCCGACGACCCGGATGTCGTCGTCATCGACCTGCAGGGGCGGATTCCGCCGCGCGTGATCGGGCTCGTCTGGCACCGGGACCGCCATCGCAGCCCCGCCGCCCAGGCCTTCGTCGAGACTGCGCGTGTGGTCTGCGGCGACCTCGCAGCCGAGTCCGCAGCAGCGTAAGAACCGCTACGGCACGAAGCGCTCGAGCTCTTCGGGCTCGAGCGGCTCGGGGCCGATCCCGGCGACGACGGTCTCCTGGGAGCGCTCGTGGAGCCTCTCGCGTCCCCGCTTCACGGCACCGAGGAACTTGTCGAGGTTCACCTCGAGCGTCGAGAGGATCGAATCGGCCCAGTCCTCCATCTCGAGCCGGGTCTCCCGTGCCTTCCGGCGGGCGTCGTCGACGATGTCGTCCGCCTGGCGCTCGGCGAGCCTGACGATCTCCGTCTGGGACGCCTCGCGAACCGCCTGCTCGCGGGCCTCCTGGACGATTCGGTCGCACTCGCGCTTGGCCTCCGCGAGCATCTCCTGGCGCTCCTTGACGATCCAGCGGGCCTGCTTGATCTCCTCGGGGATCGTCGCGCGCATCTGGTCGAGGATCTCGTAGATCTCCTCGCGGTCGAGACGAACCTGGTCGGTCAGGGGGACGGCCTTCGCGTTGTGCACGAGGTCGTCCAGCTTGTCGATGAGCACGAGTACGTCCATGAGGCGAAAAGTCTACTGCCGGGGTGAGACGAGGCGGCTCGGGTTCCTACTCTTGAGGCGAGACCGGCGCGCCCGGGCGACCGTCGGGGTACAGCTCGCGGAAGCGCTCCGACACTGCCCTCGGAACGAGCTCGTCCACCTTCCCGCCGAACGAGGCGATCTCCTTCACCCCGCTCGACGAGACGAAGCTGAAGAGCGGGCTCGCCATCACGTACACCGTCTCGATCTCGGGTGCGAGCAGGCGGTTCAGGTGGTTCATCTGGAACTCCCACTCGAAGTCCGAGATCACGCGTAGCCCCTTCACCATCGTCTGTGCCGAATGCTTGCGCGCAAAGTCGACGACGAGCTCGGAGAAGACGTCCACGACGACGTTTTCGAGCTCTGCCAGCGCCCCCTCGAGAAAGGCGACCCGTTCGTCGACCGGAAAGAGCGTCTGCTTGTGGAGCGGGTCACGGATGACGCCGACGACGACTCGGTCGAAGATCCTCGCCGCGCGACGGATGACGTCGACGTGCCCGTTCGTAACGGGGTCGTAGCTTCCTGGGCAGATGGCCGTGATCATTTGGAGAAGACCGTGATGCGTGCGGAACCGTAGCGGCGCGTCGTGACCAGGGCGAGCGGAAGCTCCGGCTCGACGCGGGACGAGGTTTCCACCACAACCAGGCCGTCGTCGGTGACGAGATCCGCAAAGAGCTCGCCCAGCGACGCCTGCTGCCGCTCCCAGTCCTCGTAGGGAGCATCGACGAGGAGGAGGTCGTAGCGATGCATGCGGGCACGTTCCTCGCGGAGCGCTCGTACTGCGTCCTGACAAAGGACGACGGCCCCTGCTAGCCGAAGCTTCTCCAGGTTACGCTCGATCACGCGGCAGGCGGCACGGTCTCGCTCCACGAAGACACAGCGAGTCGCGCCGCGCGAGAGCGCTTCGAGCCCCATCGCACCCGAGCCGGCGAAGACGTCCAGCACCGTCGCCCCGTCAACCGGGCCGACGAGCGCAAACGCAGCTTCCCGGACGCGATCCCCGGTAGGGCGCGTGACCACACCCTTCGGCGCCTCGATCCCGTGGCCCTTGCGCGAGCCGGCGACGATCCTCACGGGTCGGCGCCGGGGGCGCTTACCCTCAAACCGAGGCCGACCGCTGCACGGCCGAGCTGCCGGTCGTACACGTACACGAGCTCGGGCGCAACGACCACCGCCGTCGCGAGTTGGATCGCGTCGAGTGGACGAAGCCTGTGCGAAGCGAGCGCGGCCGCGGATCGGAGAATGCTGGGATCCACATCCACTACCACATCAGGACTCGCCCAGATACTCGGACTCACCCAGGAGACGGTCGACCTCGTCGGCGACCAAGCCTTCGTCCGGAACCCTCTCCGCGGCCTCACGCGCGCGCTCGAGCAATGCCGTGTCCCTGCGTAGCCGGACGAACCTGAGATCGGAGAACCCGGACTGGCGCGCGCCGAGGAGCTGCCCCTCGCCGCGGATCTCGAGGTCGCGCTCCGCGAGTTCGAAGCCGTCGTTCGTCTCTACCATCGCCTCGAGTCGCTCCGCCGCACCCTCCGTCAGCTCGTCACGTGACCGCGACACGAGAAGGCAGTAGGACTGATCGGCGCCACGGCCTACGCGCCCACGGAGCTGGTGGAGCTGTGCGAGCCCGAACCGATCGGCCTCCTGCACGATCATGATCGTGGCGTTCGGCACGTCGACGCCGACCTCGATGACCGTCGTCGCCACGAGGACGTCGAGCTCCCCCGCGTTGAACGCGGCCATCACCGACCGGCGCTCGGCGGTCTTGAGCCGGCCGTGGAGGCAGCCGACGCGGTAGCCTTCCAGCTCGGCTCCTCGCAGCCGCTCGGCCTCGGCCTCGGCTGCGCGCGCGACGATCGTGGCCGATTCCTCGATCAGCGGGCAGACCACATACGCCTGTCTCCCGTCGTCGAGGTGGCGGCGAAGACGCGTGTACGCCTCGGAGCTACGCTCGTCGGTGACCCAGCCCGTCACGACCGGCTTACGGTCAGCGGGCGGAAGCGTGAGCTCGCTGACGTCGAGATCGCCGTACACCGTCAGCGCCAGCGTGCGCGGAATCGGCGTCGCGGTCAGATGGAGCACGTGCGGGCTGCGACCCTCGACGAGCGCGCTTCGCTGACCCACGCCGAAGCGGTGCTGCTCGTCGACGACGGCGACGGCGAGGTCGTGGAAGTCGACCTCCTTCTGGATGAGGGCGTGGGTGCCGACGACGATGGTTGCGTCGCCCGACGCGACGAGCTGGCGAACGGCGGCGTGCTCGCGGGCGCGAAGTGAGCTCGTCAGCAGGGAGACGCGGACGCCGAGCGCAGCACACAACTCGTCGAGCGTGATGAAGTGCTGCTCGGCGAGCGTCTCGGTGGGAGCCATCAGCGCTCCCTGCCGCCCGGCCTCGACTGCGCGCAGAAGCGCATACAACGCGACGACGGTCTTGCCGGATCCGACCTCGCCCTGGAGTAGGCGCTGCATCGGAGTCGTGCGGGCGAGGTCGCCGTCGATCTCGGAGATCGCACGCTCCTGGTGCGACGTGAGCTCGAAGGGGAGGGATGCCCGGTAGCGCGCGATCAGCTCAGCCGGCTCGGGCAGCGGTTCTGCAGAGGCGACCTCACGCGCGCGCGCCGTTCGGGCCAGCCCGAGCCGCAGCACCACGAGCTCCTCGAAGGCGAGCCTCGCTCGCGCGGCCTCGGCCTCGTCCGGCGATCGGGGCCGGTGCACCGCGACCACGGCGTCCGCGCGTAGCGGAAGCTGCTCGCTCGAGCGGAGTTCGGCCGGGAGCGGCTCACCGACGTCGCGAGCGAGCTCGAGCGCCTGCAGACGAAGGTCGCGAAGCTTCTTCTGCGACAGGTCCTCTGCTGCCGGATACACCGGCGCGTAGTCAGCCGTCTCGATCTCGTCGTCGAGGTCGTAGCTCGAGACAGCGAAGCCGAACTTGTTCGCACGCCCCCGGACCCGAATACTCGTTCCGGGCTTGAGCCGTGCTTCGAGCCAGGGCTGGTTGAACCAAGTGGCCTTGATCTCGCCGCTGTCGTCGCCGACGCGCGCAGTCAGGATCTTCAGGCGCCCTCGGCGGCGGCTCGAGGCGGACTTCACGACGACGTCGATCACGGCCTCCTCGTCGCCGAAGAGATCGCTGACCCGCTTCGCCGGAACAGGCTCCTCGTAGCGTCGCGGCCGCTGCCAGAGGAGATCCCCCACGCGCTCGATACCGATCCGTGCCAGCCGGCGCGCGAGCGCAGGACCCACGCCATTGAGGGTCTCGACAGGCGCCTCTAGGCGCTCGACTCCGGGAACGCTCTTCGGTCGAGGCCAGCGGTCAGGAGCATCGGCACCGGCGAAGCCGACAGGAATCCGAACCACGCCTTTCGTCACGCGCATCGCGGCTCAATATAGGTCCCGGCTGCGGACAAGCCGAACGCAACAGGACGCTTACCTCTGAGCTTGCATTCCGCGGCCGAAGGGCGATTCAGTCGTCCGGGAGGCCGAGAGTGCTTGTGCACTGCGCGACGAACAGGAAGCGGGGCTCGTGGGGGGAAACATCGTTCCACCCCCCACGCTATTCGTCTTGGAACCAGAAGAAGCCGACGGCGCCCGGGCCCGTATGCGTGCTGACGACCGCGCCGAGAGTCGCGGTGAACTCGATCTCGGCCTTCGGCCGAAGTCGCCACACGAGCTCGCTCAGCGTCCCCACCCACTCGGGAGCGTCCGCGTGCGCGATCGCGACGCGCAGTCCCGGCCGATCCTCGGTCGCCTCGGAGAAGCGGCGCTCGAACTCGGCGACTGCCTTCCCCCGCCCCCGTACGCGCGCGACGGCGACGACCTCGCCGTCCTGAACGCCCAGGATCGGGCGCACGTTCAGGAGCGACCCGGCGAGAGCCGCGGCCCGCCCGATTCGCCCACCTCGTTGCAGGTACTCGAGCGTCTCGACGGTGAAGACGACCTCGCACTCGCGGTGGAAGCGCTCGATGAGCGCTGCGATCTCGACGTCGGTCGTCCCGCGGGCGAGACGGCGTTGGATCGCGTGGGCGAGCATCGCGATCGCGAGCGACGCGGTCCTCGAGTCGACGACCCGGACCCGGTCTCCGCCGAGCTCGGCCGCGGCGAGCTCTGCGCTCTGGAAGGTCCCCGAGACCTTCGCGGAGACGTGCAGCGAGTAGATGCGCTCGAATCCCGCGAGGCTCTCGTAGGCGGCGAGGAAGTCCTGGGGCGTCGGCTGGGCGGTCGCGGGGAGCACCGGAGACGTGCGCAGTCTCGAGTAGAAGTCGGCCGGGCCGAGCTCGTCGTAGTCGCGGTACGTGTCGTCGCCGAAGCGCACGTACAAAGGGACGAAGCGCATGTTCGGGAACCGCGACGGCGCCTCGGGGTAGTCGGAGGTCGAGTCGAGGACGACCGCCGTGTTCTCGCTGGTCAGATTCATCGAGCACTCCTTCCGGACGACGCCGCGCGCACCGCGCCGACGAGTATGTCGATCCCCTCGTCCTTGCGCACGAGCGCGACTCCCTTCGTGCGCGCTGCGTCGAGCTCCTCCTGACCCGCAGAGGCGCTCAGGAAGACGACCGCGGCATCCGGGGAACGCTGACGAACCTCGTCCGCAGCAGTAGAGCCGTCGACGTCCGGAAGCCGGTAGTCGATCACGACGACGTCGGCTCCCAACTCGGCGGAGGCGGATGCTGCGGCGCCACCCATCGCAACCGCCCCGACGACCTCGATTCCGGGGGCGCGGCCGAGCAGGAAGACGAGAGAGTCGCGATAGACGTCCGAGTCCTCCACGAGCAGCACACGGATCGCGCCGGCCCCGGTCACTCGGCGACGACGAGGAGCGGGTAGTGCGCCTGCCCTCCCATGTGAGGAGGGCTGATCTCGACGTCGGGGTGCGAGCGGCGGAGCGCTTCCAAGACGGGCTCGACCGGCGGCGCATCCTGTCCGACGACGAGATCGAGGTGAGTTCGCTCTCCCTGGAGCACGCGCTCGACCACTTCGATCGCGACCTGCTCGAAGTCGTCATGGCAGGCCACGGCGGTCCCGTCCACGAGACCGAGATAGGAGCCTTTCCGGATCGAGATCCCGTCGAGCTGGACGTCGCGCGACGCAACGGTCACCTCGCCCGTCGAGACTGAGCCCAGTGCCTCGAGCATCTCCGTCTCGTTGTCGTCGAGCGAGCTCGTCGAGAGGTACGTCATGATCGCTGCCAAGCCCGCCTGGACGGAGCGCGACGGCACGACGCGCACCGGCTTGGACGCGAGCTTCGCGGCCTCCTCCGCCGCGAGAATCACATTCGAGTTGTTCGGCAGCACGATGACCCCTTCCGCCGGAGTGGCGTCGATCGCCTCGACGATCTCTCCGACCGACGGATTCGTCGTCTGGCCTCCCTCGATGACGGTGGCGTGCTCCGCCTCGAAGAGCTCCCGACTGCCCGCACCGTCCGCGACCGCGACGACGCCGGTCTCGAACGCCGGCAAGGCGGCGGGGCGACGCGGCGCTTCCTGTAGGCGCGCCTCGCGAGCCGCCGTCTGCGCGTACATGTCCGCAATCTCGACCTCGTCGATCACCCCCACCGCAGTGGCGGCGGAGAGCGCCGCGCCGGGATCGTCGGTGTGTACGTGCACCTTGAGCGCCTGTTCCTCGCCGACGACGAGGAGCGAGTCCCCGAGCCTCGTGAGCGCCTCGGTGAGGGCGGCGGCATCGAGGTGCTGTCCTTCGACGACGAATCCGGTGCAGTAGCGATACCTCGACAGCTCTTGATGGATCGCGTCCGAGCCGAGCTTCTCCTGCGCGACGGGCGCATCCGGCAACGGCTGGCCGTTGGCAGCGAGCGTCACACCCCGGACGATCTCGACCAGACCGGCGCCGCCAGCATCGACGACGCCGGCCGCGCGGAGGAGATCGAGCATCTCCGGCGTCCGTGCGAGCGCGTCTTCGCCCCGAGCGAGCACGAGGCTCAAGCGCTCGGCGAGGGGGATCTCGCGGCCGACGGCTTCCTCCGCCTCCTCCGCCATCTCGCGGATCACGGTCAGGATCGTTCCTTCGACCGCGCCGACGCTCGACACCGCCCGGTACGCGGCGTCGCTCCCCGCGCGGAGCGCGTCGCTGAGCTCCTGCGCGCCGATTCGGTCGTGCGGCCCGAGCGCGCCAGCCACTCCGCGAACGATCTGCGAGAAGATGACTCCCGAGTTGCCCTTTCCCGCCCTGAGCGCTACCCGCGAGATCTCGGCGGCCAGATCGGACGGTGTCTCCGCGTGGGACTCCTCGAGCGCCTCCGCGATCCGGCGCAGCGTGAGAACGAGATTCGTCCCCGTGTCGCCGTCCGGCACCGGGTAGACGTTGAGGTCGTCGATTCGCTGGCGGTTCGCTTCGAGGTTCTGTAGAGCCGCTCGGGCGAGGGCTCGGACGGGCTCCAGGTTCACGGCGCGAGCTTAAACCCTTCCGCCTTCAGCGCCGGTGACGGGTCGAGCCCGCGCGGGCGGCAGGGCTCAGAGAGCTTTCTGAACCTTGCCGGCCTTGAGGCAGCGCGTGCAGACGTAGGCCCGCGTCGGGTGGCCTTCGAGCAGGACGCGAACCCGCTGCAGGTTCGGGTTGAAGCGGCGGCGCGTTGCCACCATCGAGTGGCTTCGGTTGTTTCCGAAGCCGGGCTTCTTGCCACAGATCGCGCAGACCTTCGACATGCGACCGGGGAGTGTAGCGGCCGCGGCTAGCGAGAAGCCGCAGCGCGCAGATGGGAAAAGACGTCCGCCATCTCGAGCGCGCTGCGAACTGCCTCCCCGCCCTTCTCGATGCGCGGCTCGGCCTGCTCCACGCGCTCGAGCGTGAGCACGCCGAAGGACACCGGAACGCCCGTCTCGAGCGCCGCGAGCTGGAGCCCGCTCGCCGCTTCGCCCGCCACGTAGTCGAAGTGCGGCGTGTCCCCGCGGATGACGCAGCCGAGAGCGACGATGCACGCAAAACGGCGCGTCTTCGCCAGTGCCGTCGCGGCGATCGGAAGCTCGAACGCGCCAGGGACGACCATGATCGTGATCGCATCGCGACGGACCCCGGCCGTCTCCAGCTCCGCGAGCGCGCGGTCGAGAAGTTGCGAGGTGACGCTGCCGTTGAAGCGGGCGACGACGATGCCGACCGCTCGCCGGCCGCCGTCCGGGACGCCTTCGAGAACGGCGTACCCCTCCGGGATCTCGAGCTCGCCGGCGGCGTGCTCGAGCGACGGCTCGACCGCGATTGCTGCGATCTCGGGCTCGGTTCTCTGGAAACTCGGACTCGGGCTCGTCTTCCGGCTCCGCGTCGGGGAGCCCCGGCTCGTCCAGCTCCGGCTCGATCGGATCGGCCTCGAGCTCCGTCTCCTCGGCAGGCGCAGCGATCGACCACGTCTCGGACCCGCGGCTGCCTTCGCTGTCGTCGCCCGAAGGCTCGTCGGCCGCCCGCGGCCATTCGGAGAGGACGTTCTCGCTCGAGTCGTCGATGTCGAAGTCGCCTGAGTCTCGGCTCATGTCTCGCTTTCCGCGTCGGGTTCCGGCTCCAGGCGTGCGCCCTGGTGATGGAGCCTCGTGATCGTATGCCCGAGCTTCTCACGTTTCGCGGCGAGGTAGCGCGCGTTCTCCGCCTGCGGCTCGACCTCGATCGGCACTTGCTCGACGACGGTCAGGCCGAAGCCGTCGAGTCCCGTGAGCTTGCGGGGGTTGTTGGTGAGGATCCTGATCGTCGTCAATCCGAGGTCGGCCAGGATCTGGTTCCCGATCCCCCACTCCCGTGCGTCGGCCGGGAACCCGAGCTCGAGGTTCGCCTCCACTGTGTCGAGCCCCGACTCCTGGAGCTCGTAGGCCTTGAGCTTGTTCAGAAGCCCGATCCCGCGTCCCTCCTGCGCCATGTACAGGAGAACTCCGGCCCCTTCGACCTCGATCCGCGCAAGCGCCTGCTCGAGCTGCTCGCCGCAGTCGCAGCGGAGCGAATGAAAGACGTCACCGGTCAGGCATTCGGAGTGCACGCGGACGAGGACGTTGTCCACGCCCTCGACGTCACCTTTCACCAGAGCGACGTGCTGCTTGTCCGTGAGCACCTCGCGGTACGCGATGGCCTGGAAGTCGCCGTAGTCGGTCGGGAGACGGACGGAAACGACGCGCTCGACGAGCTTCTCCATCCGCCGGCGATGCTCGATCAGGTCGGCGACGGTGATCATCTTCAGGCCATGGCGCTCGCTGAAGGCCGTGAGGTCGGGCACGCGGGCCATCGTCCCGTCCTCGTTCATGATCTCGCAGACGATCCCGGCGGGGATGAGACCGGCGAGGCGAGCGAGGTCGACCGCGGCCTCGGTTTGCCCGGATCGCTGGAGCACGCCGCCCGGCTTCGCGCGCAACGGGAAGACATGGCCGGGCTGGACGAGGTCGTGCGGCGTCGAGCTCGGGTCGATCGCCACCTGGATCGTGCGGGCGCGGTCGTGGGCGGAGATCCCGGTCGAGACGCCTTCCCGCGCCTCGATGGAGACGGTGAACGCCGTCCCGAGCGGCGTCTCGTTGTGCTCGGTCATCGGTCGCAGCCCGAGCTCGTCGCAGCGCTCCGGCGTGAGGCACAGGCAGATGAGCCCGCGGGCGTGCGTTGCCATGAAGTTGATCGCGTCGGGAGTGACGAACTGGGCGGCGATCGTCAGGTCGCCTTCGTTCTCTCGGTCGGCGTCGTCGACGACGATGACGAACTTCCCGGAGCGGAAGTCCTCGATCGCCGCGTCGATCGTCGAGAACGGGGAAATGGCTTCGGGGGCTTTGACCGCGCTCACTCCTCGGATCGTATCCCGCGTGCCTGCAAGAGCCGCTCCACGTACTTCGCGAGCACGTCGACCTCGAGGTTCACCTCTTGGCCGGGCGCGAGCGCGGAGAGCGTGGTGGCCTCGAGCGTGTGGGGAACGAGCGCGACGGCGAACTCCTCGCGGCCCAACTCGGCGACGGTGAGCGAGACGCCGTCGACCGTGACCGAGCCCTTCTCGACGCAGTAGCGGAGAACGTTCTCGGGCGCCTCGACGAATACCCTGAGGCCGTCTCCCTCGGCCTCGACCGACTGCACGCGTCCGACCCCGTCCACGTGGCCCTGGACGTAGTGGCCGCCCAGCGGCTCGCCGGCTCTCACGGCCGGCTCGACGTTCACCGGATCGCCTTCGGAGAGGTGCCCGAGCGTCGAGCGCGTCAGCGTCTCCGGAACCGCATGCACCGAGACACGCGCTCCTTCGATCGACGCCGCCGTGAGACAACAGCCGTTCACCGAGATCGAATCTCCGACTCGCAGGCCGGCAGCCGTGTCTGGCGCCTCGACCACGAACGCTCGCCCCTGGCTTCCTCCAGCGGCCGAGACGACTCTTCCGAGCTCCCGCACGATTCCGGTGAACATGCGGGGACGGTAGCCGAGCTCACGGCTCGTGGATGTAGCCCTGGATCACGACGTCGTCCCCGATCGGTCGCGACTCGAACCGGGTGAGCGCAACCGGTGCGGGGAGCCCCGCGAGCATCCCTGATCCCTCACCGGCCAGCTTCGGTGCGACGAAGACGAGCATCTTGTCGACGAGGTCGTGCTCGAGGAACGCGGCCGCGAGCGTGGGGCCGCCTTCGAGCAGGAACGACTGAACGCCCTCCTCCGCGAGGAGCTCCAGCTCCTCGCGGAGGGCACCGGATCGCAGCTCGAGCTCCGAGTCCTCCGGCAGCGGGCCCTTCCCGAATGCGAGCCGGCGCGGCTGGCGGACGACGGGGACGCCGCGGGCGTCGAGCCGGGGATTCTCCCAGCGCACGGTTCCCATCCCCACCGCGACTGCATCCGATGCGGCGCGCATCAGGTGCACCAGTCTCCGCGAGTCCTCACCGCTGACCCATCGCGAGTCGGGCATGGAGATCCTCCCGTCGAGAGACACGGCGACCTTGTACGTCACGAACGGTCTCTTCTCGGTGACCCACGTCCGCCACTCCTCGATCTGCTGCCGGCAGCGGAAGCCGAGCTCGTCGTCTGCGAGCTCGACCTCGACCTCCGGCCTCCGCGGAGACCCTCGAGCCCGCCCCCGTGCTCCGGGTGCGGATCGGCCTGCCCCGCCACGACACGGGCGACGCCTGCTTCGACGAGCGCGTCGACGCAGGGAGGTGTCTCGCCATGGTGCGCGCACGGCTCGAGCGTCACGTACACCGTCGCACCGCGGGCCTTCGTCCCCGCGTTTGCGAGCGCGGCGACCTCCGCGTGCGGCCCGCCCTTCTCTTCGTGCCAACCCTCGCCGACGACCTCGCCGCCCGAGACCACGACCGCGCCGACGATCGGATTCGGGTGTGTCGTCCCCCGCCCCCGCTCGGCCAGCTCGATCGCGTGCTCCATGAACTCGACGGCCACGGGCTCGATCCTAGGCGCCGCGGGTCACACCCGCAGCCTGGCGACGAAGAAGCCCGCGGTTCCATGGACGTGAGGCAGCGTCTGCAGGAACTCGGGCTTCCCGGGATGGCGGAACTGGGGCCATTCCTCAACGAGGGAGGTATCGACCTCCAGTCCGGAGGCATCCACGACCGCATCCGCCTCGTCCGCATTGATCGTGCACACGGAGTAGACGATCGTGCCTCCCGGCCTGACGCGCTCTGCTGCCGCTCGCAGGAGCTCGAGCTGCAGCTCGGGAAGCGGCTCGGCCCGCCAGCGCAGATCGGGTCGCCGGTTCAGGACCCCGAGACCCGAGCAGGGCGCATCGACGAGGGCGCGATCGAAGCCGTCGAGCTCCGGCGGGAGCGAGCGGCCGTCCGCGACGACGACGCGGACGTTCGAGGCGCCGAGTCGCTCGTACCGTCTCCTCGAGCTCGCGGGCTCGTGCCTCGTTCACGTCCACCGCGACGACCTCAGCCGGCGAGCATCGTCGCCTTGCCACCGGGAGCGGCGCAGACATCGAGCGTCCGCTCGCCCGCCCGCGCACCGACCGTCAGCCCGACGAGCTGGGAGGCCCGGCTCTGTGGCCAGATGCGGCCCTCCGAAAGCGCGCGCTCGTCGACCCGGTCGACGAGCCACGCGCCCGGAATCTCGGGATCGGGCGTGCCCTCGATCTCTCCGCGGACGAGGCGAACGGCGACCTCGGCGGGCTCGTTCTGCGCGCGCATGAGCTCGAGCGCTGCTGACTCGCCGAGATCGCGCCACCATGTCTCCGCGATCCAGTCGGGGTAGGAGTGCTTGAGGGCCGCCTCGCCGGCGCTCGTCTCCGGGAGACCCTCGAGTAGCTCGTCGATTCCTTCGGCGAGCCTGCGCAGGACCGCGTTCGTGAACGCGATCGCTCGCGCAAGGCCGGCCGCCCGCACGAGCTCGACCGACTCGTTGACCGCGGCGTAGCGCGGGACGCCGTCCACGTAGCCGAGCTGGTAGGCGCCCAGCCGCAGCGCCGCCCGCACCGGCGGATCGAGGCGGTGCACCTTTCGTCGTCCGAGCGTCTCGATCGCGTGATCGAGCGTCCGCACGCGCTGCACCGTCCCGAAGGCGAGACGCTGCGCGAGCGCGCGGTCGCGCTCGTCCAGCCCGGTCGCCGCCGTCCGGAACGCGTGGTCCGCATAGGCGTCGTCCTCGAAGACGCGCAGCAGCGCTCGGTACGCGGCCCTTCGTGCGGGGCTTATCTCAGCCCGCGGAGCCACGCGTCGTACTCCATGCGGCGACCGCCCGCCGGCTGCACTTCGAGCGGCGCGAACGATCCGTCCTCGCCGACGCGAGCGCGCCAGACCGTCACATCGCGTCCTTGCAGCTGCGCGCGCGCTCCGATGTGGGGCGAGAGCGCTCGGACCCTGTTCACCAGCTCCTCCGGCGGACGGGAGAGGTCGAGTCCACGGTCGTCGGCAGTGATCTTGTCGGCATAGGTGACGCCTTCGTCGGGCTGAGGTCGATACGCGCGCGGAGGCTCGTCGAGAACCTCGTCGAGCAGCTCGACTGCGACCGACGCGGCCTTCGCGTAGATGGAGCCCGCGTCGTCATCCGCCTCGATCGGGAACGATCGCTGCGTCGCGATCGGTCCCGCATCGAGCTCCTTCACCAGCTCGATGATCGTGACGCCGGTCTCCGTGTCTCCGGCCATGAGTGCCCGCTCGACGGGTGCCGCACCCCGCCAGCGCGGGAGGAGCGACGGATGGACATTCAGCCAGAGCCGCTCCTCGAGCAATGCCTCCGGCACGATCCGCCCGTACGCGACCACGACTACCTTCGCATCGGCGAGCTCCAAACCCGCATCGAGCTCGCCCGGCTGCAGGACGGGGATCCCGAGCCGCTCGGCGGCTTCCTTCGCCGGCGGCGGCGACGGCTTCCGGCCGCGCCCGGCGGGAGCGTCGGGTCTCGTCAGTAGCGCGCTGATCTCGCGCGACTCGGCCAGTCGCTCGAGAACGTCGGCGCCGAAGGGCGCGGTGGCCGCGACCGCAATCGGCGCCGTCACGCTTGGTGCGCTAGACCGGAATCCGCGAGCGCGGAGTCCGGTCGCGCGGAAAGCCTGGCGCCGAGCACCGGCTGCGGCCGCAGCTTGCCGAGCGCCGCTCGCCGCGACTCGTCGTCGGTGCGATCGACGATGAGCACCCCGTCCAGGTGGTCGAGCTCGTGCTGGACGACCCGCGCCGAAGGGAGCTCGAGGTCGAGCTTCACCGGCTCGCCGTCCGCGTCGAGGCCCTCGATGGTGACGGCGGCAGGACGCTCGACGGGGACGAGCACATCGCGGATTGAGAGGCAGCCCTCGTCGTCCGTCTCCAGCTTGTCGGAGCGCTTCGTGAGCACAGGGTTGACGAGCACGCGATCCTCGCCCGCGTCCGAGAAGACGAAGATGCGGCGGAGGACGCCGACCTGCGTGGCCGCGAGCCCCACGCCCTGCGCCTCGTGCATGAGCGCGGTCATCCGCTCGGCGAGGCGGCGAACGTCGTCGTCGACCTCCTCGACCTCCCGCGCCTTCATGCGCAGCACCGGGTCGCCGTACTGGCGAATCCGAGCCAGCGCGAGCATGCGCCTGGCCTCGAGCTCGAGCTCGTGCTCATCCGGTGCGTGTTCGCGCTCGTGGTCATGCTCGTGCTCGGCCGTGGTCATGCTCGGGCGCGGGCTCGTGGTCATGTTCGTGGGCCATCGCGCGGCGAGTCTAGCCAAGTGACACAGTGTCACAAGGCTTGCTCAGAGCGACTGCGGATCGACGTCGACGACGACGGAGAGACCGTCCCGGCGCATCGCCGGAGCGGCTGCTGTCGAGCAATGCAGCGGCGCTGCTCGCGAATGCTCGCGGGCGTGTCGTCTTCGCCACGAGCTGCGCGCGGTGGCGGCCCCGCAGGCGGAGCAACGGCGCCGGCCCGATCAGTCGGACGTCCGGTCCCTGGAGGGCCTCCTTCAGCTCTCGAAGCACGCGAAGCGGCGCAGCCGGCGCGGCACCGGAGACGAGGATCGACACGAGGTGGCTGAAAGGCGGGTACGCGAGCTGCTCCCGTCGCACGAGCTCCTGCGCGAGGAAGCCGGCGACGTCGTGCCGGACCGCGAACGCAAACGGGGTCGCATCCGGCTGGAAGGTCTGGACGAGCACTCTCCCCGGCGCGTCCCGGCCGCTGCGCCCAGCGAGCTGGGTCACGAGCTGGAACGTCCGTTCCTCCGCGCGGAAGTCGGGAAAGGCGAGACCCGTGTCCGCGTCCACGACCGCCGCGACCGAGACACCCGGAAAGTGATGACCCTTCGCCACCATCTGCGTCCCGATCAACACCGCTCGGTCTGCGTCTCCGAACCTCCGGAGCGCGTCGCGTAACGCGCCCTGCTTCGCCGCGGTGTCCGCGTCGAGCCGGATCCGCTCGAGCCCCGGCACACGGCTTTCGAGCTCGGCTTCGAGCCGCTGCGTCCCCGCGCCGATGCGGGCGAGATCGACGGACCCGCACTCAGGGCAGAGCTCCGGAAGCTCCTCCGAGAATCCGCAATGGTGGCAGTGGAGTCGTTCGTCGCGGTGGAGGGTCAACGTGACGTCGCAGCTCCGGCAGCGGCGGGAGACTCCACAAGCGCGACAGTGGATCGCGCCCGAGACGCCGCGTCGATTGAGGAGCAGCACTGCCCGCCCACCGTTCTCCTCCACCGCGGCAAGCTCGGCGAGGAGCGGTGCCGAGAGCGGATAGCCGGCCTCGCGCCTCAGGTCGACGACACGCACCGACGGCATCGGCGCGCCGATCCGCGAGGGCAGGGCGAGACGCTCGAGCCGCGCCCAGCTCTCCGCCCGCGGCGTCGCGCTCCCGTAGACCGCGACGGCTCCCTCGAGCGCTGCACGCTTGGCGGCGACCGTACGCGCGTCGTAGCGAGGATCCGACTCCTGCTTGAACGAGGCGTCGTGCTCTTCGTCGACGACGATGAGCCCGAGGTTGCGAACCGGCGCGAAGATCGCCGAGCGCGCGCCTACGACCACGCGCGCCTCGCCACTCGCGATCCGCTGGCGCTCGTCTCGACGCTCCGCCTGGCTGAGAGCGGAGTGCACGACCGCGACCTGGTCGCCGAAGCGCGCGGCGAACCGTCCTACCGTCTGAGGGGTGAGCGCGATCTCCGGTACGAGCACGATCGCACCCCGGTCGCGGGCGAGGGCGACAGCGCACGCCTGGAGGTAGACCTCGGTCTTGCCGCTCCCGGTCGGACCGTGCAGCAACACGTGATGACTCCCGTCGGCGAGCGCAGAGACGATGCTGTCGACGGCTTCCCGCTGCGCATCGGTCAGCGTCGTCGGCTCTGGCTCTCCTTCGAGCACGTTGCCGAGCGCCGGCGGGCGCCGCTCGCCGCGCCGTGCAGGCGCATGAGGTGCGACCAGGGCAAGCGCGCGTGCCGGCGTGGATCCGTAGTAGTCCGCGACCCAGAGCGCGAGCTCGACGAGCGGGGCGGGAACGCGGTCGACCACCGCTCCCGCAGTGGCGATCTCGACCCCGGGCGGAGCCTCGACCCCCACGTCGACGACGACGCCGCGTACGCGCCGCCGGCCGAGGTTGACGGAGACCACGGTGCCCCGCTCGACGTCCTCCCCCACCTCGTACGTGAAGAGCCGCGCGAGCGTGCGGGCGGTGACCAGCGGATAGATCTCCGCGAGCGGCACCGCGCCAAGGTACAAGCTGCAACCTGCCGTCTTCGGTTGAGATCCGGCCGTTCCGGTGTAAGGTTTCCCTTACATGAGCTGCTCGATGATCCGACTCGACGGCGTAACGAAGCGATTCGGCGGCGTCGCGGCCGTCGACGGGGCGTCGCTCTGCGTCGAGCGCGGCGAGGTCGTCGCGCTCCTCGGCCCGTCCGGCTGCGGGAAGACCACGCTCCTGAGGCTGATCGCGGGCTTCGAGAGACCCGACGCAGGCACCGTCGAGGTCGCCAGCAGGCGCGTCAGCGGCCAGGGCGTCTGGGTGTCGCCGGAGCAGCGCGGGATCGGAATGGTCTTTCAGGATTACGCGCTCTTCCCGCATCTGTCCGTCGCTCGCAACGTCGGCTTCGGCCTCCCCCGCAACGTCCGTCCCAGCCGTGTGCCGGAACTGCTCTCGATGGTCGGGCTCGACGGTCTCGGCTCCAGGTACCCGCATCAGCTGTCGGGAGGACAGCAGCAGCGTGTCGCGCTTGCGCGCGCCCTCGCTCCAGCGCCTGAGCTGGTGCTCCTGGACGAGCCGTGGTCGAACGTCGATCCGTCCCTGCGCGAGACTCTACGTGCCGAGGTCGCCGAGGTCATTCGCCCGCTCGGCGTCACGGTTGTCCTGGTAACGCACGATCGCGAGGAGGCCTTCTCGCTCGCGGACAGGATCGCGCTGATGCGCGACGGCAAGGTCGTCCAGGAAGGCACACCGGAAGAGCTGTACTTCGCACCCGCGACGCGCTGGGCGGCCGAGTTCGTGGGCGCGGGGAACGTCTTGACCGGCCGCGTCGTCGACGGGCTCGTAGAGACGTCGCTCGGAGCGTTCCCGGCCGACGGCTCGTCGACGGCGCTTGCGGCGAACGTGCTCGTCCGGCCGGAGCTCCTGGAGCTCGAGCCGGACCCGGCGGGCGCGGGCGAGGTCGTTGCACGAGAGTTCCGGGGTCACGACGTCTTCTACCGCGTCCTGCTCGACGGCATCGAGTTCGTCTCGCATCGCCCGTCCACCGAGGCGGTCCCGCTCGGATCCCGTGTCTCGATCCGCCTGCACGAGGGCAAGGTGCCGGTCTTCGACTGAGACGGCAACCCTTCCCGAAATCCATGTAAGGTTGGCCTTACATCAGTGCTATGGAACCCCTTACATGGAGGCGTCGATCAGTGAAGCACCTTGCAGCTCTGCTACTCGTTCTCCTGGCTTGCGTCACCGCCGCCGGTTGTGGCGGGGGCGACGGTGACCCCCTCACGGTCTACTCGGGCCGCGAGGAGGAGCTGGTCGAGCCGCTCTTCGAGCGGTTCACCGAGGAGACCGGCATCGAAGTCGAGGTCCGCTACGGAGAGAGCGCCGAGCTCGCCGCCACGATCGCCGAGGAGGGGGAGAACTCTCCTGCGGATGTGTTCTTCGCGCAGGATCCCGGCTCGCTCGGCTCCGTCGAGTCGCAGCTCGCGGCGCTCCCCCAGGAAACTCTCGATCGCGTCGGCGAGCGCTTCCGGGACGAAGAGGGCCGCTGGGTCGGCACGTCGGGGCGGTCTCGCGTGCTCGTCTACAACACCGAGGCGCTCGGCGAGGGCGACGTTCCCGACTCCGTCGCGGAGCTGCTGGACCCGAAGTGGAAGGGCCGGATCGGTATCGCACCCACGAATGCGTCCTTCCAGGCGTTCGTCACCGCCATGCGCCTCACCGAGGGTGAAGACGCGACGAAGCAATGGCTCACCGACCTGAAGCAACAGCAGCCGAAGGAGTACGAGAGCAACGCGCCGATCGTCGAGGCGACGGCCAGGGGCGAGGTCGACCTCGGACTCGTGAAC
Organism: uncultured Actinomycetes bacterium; assembly: GCA_963758605.1. Taxonomy (GTDB): domain Bacteria; phylum Actinomycetota; class Thermoleophilia; order Gaiellales; family Gaiellaceae; genus GMQP-bins7. The sequence goes on from CAVWWI010000012.1 coordinate 67,822, forward strand.
CACTACTACCTCTATCTCGTGAAGGAGGAGCAGCCGGACGCGCCGATCGCGAACCACTTCCTCGCAGCGGGCGACCCGGGCGCGCTCGTCAGCGTCGCGGGCGCAGCCGTGCTCGCAAGCTCCGACCAGAGCGACGACGCCGATCGATTCGTCGAGTTCCTGCTCTCCGAGGACTCCCAGCGCTTCTACGTGGATGAGGCAGAGGAGGCCGAGTATCCGCTCGTTGCCGGGATCGAAGCAAAGGAGGGCCTCCCTGCGCTCGACGATCTCGAGGGGCCCGCCGTCGACCTTTCGAGCTTCGGCGCGGAGCTCGAGGCCACCGTCGAGCTGCTGCGCGAGACCGGCTACCTCACGTGACCGATCGAGCGGGACGGGGAGCGACTGGACGCGCTCCCCTCCCGCTCGTGCTCGCAGGTGGCGTCGTCGTCGCGCTGCTGCTGCTGCCGCTGGCGTACCTCGTTATCCGGGTAGCCGGCAGCGGGTCGGCGCTCGACATCCTCCGTGAGCCGACGACGTGGCGCCTGGTCCGGAACACCGTGCTGCTCGCCGCAGGAGTCGTCGTCGCGTCGGTACTCGTCGCGGTTCCCTTCGCGTGGCTCGTCACACGGAGCGATCTTCCGGCACGCCGTGTGTGGGCGGCCGCCGGCGCGCTTCCGCTCGTCATTCCGAGCTATGTCGCGGCGTTCTGCCTGCTCGGCTTCTTCGGCGAGCGAGGGCTCCTCGCCGACGCGCTAGGCGTGGAGCGGTTGCCCGAGGTGAAGGGCTACTGGGGCTCCCTGGCGGCGCTGACGCTCGCCACCTATCCGTACGTGTTCCTCCTCGCGCAGGCGACGCTCCGGAACGTCGATCCGTCGCTCGAGGAGGCCGCACGCGGCCTCGGCACGTCGAAGGGGCGGGTGCTCTGGCACGTGACCGCACCTGCGCTCCGCCCGGCGGTCGGGCTCGGAGGGCTCCTCGTGGCGCTGTACACGTTCTCGGACTTCGGGGTCGTGTCGCTCATGGACTACGACACGCTCACCCGTGCGATCTACATCCAGTACAGGAGCCTCTTCGACCGCGCGCCGGCGGCCACGCTGGCGCTGGTACTCGTCGCGCTCACGGCCATCGTCCTCGTTCTCGAGTATCGAGCGAGACAGCGGGGCCGGCTCTACCGGGCCGGACCCGGCACGCAGCGACCGCAGCCCCCCGTGCGCCTCGGTGGGTGGACTGCACCCGCGCTCGCCTTCTGCGCGACCGTCATCGGGCTGTTCCTCGTGCTGCCCGCAGGCGTTCTCGGCTACTGGCTCGTACGGGGGATCGCCAACGACCGTTCACTCGAGGCGCCGTGGGAGCAGGCACTCAACTCACTCGTGGCGTCGGGGTGCGCGGCCGCGGTGGCCGTGGTCGCCGCACTTCCGATCGCGGTCCTCGCCCTCCGGTACCCCTCGCGCGGATCGCGGACCCTGGAACGTCTCTCCTATGCGGGCAACGCCCTGCCCGGCCTCGTCGTCGCCCTGTCGCTCGTCTTCTTCGCCGCCCGGTACGCCTCCCCCGCGTACCAGACGGTCGCGCTCCTAGTCTTCGCGTACGTCGTCCGCTTCTTCCCGCAGGCGCTGTCCGGGATCGAGGCCTCGCTCGAGCGCCTCAACCCCCGCTACGAAGAGGCCTCGCGCGGGCTCGGACGCAGCTCCGTGCAGACCCTCGTCACCGTGACTGTGCCGCTCGTGCGCTCCGGCGTGCTCGCCGGGACGGCGCTGGTCTTTCTCTCGGCGATGAAGGAGCTGTCGGCGACGATCCTGCTCCGCCCCATCGGCTTCGAGACACTCGCGACGGAGATCTGGAAGCTGACCCAGGTAGGCGCCTACTCGCAGGCAGCGGTACCGGCACTCGTCCTGATCGCCGTCTCGGCACCCGTTCTCTACCTCGTGTCGGCCGCCGACCGCTTCGAGTCGGGCACCTCCGGCTAGTCCGAGAACACGCGCAGCGGGCGCGCAGGGCCGCTGTCAGGGACTTCGCGCGAGAGGAGTCTGCGCCAGCAGGCTCCGGTCTTGCGCACAGCTCGGGCTAGGATCCGGTCATGGCGCAGCCACACGGGCACTCGGTGGACGAGTACCTGGAGACCATCTACTTCCTCGCCTTCCCGATCGGGGAGTACCGGCCTTCCACCGGATCGACCGCGATCGCGGCCCGCGTCGCCGAGATGCTCGGCGTCTCGCGCGCCTCTGCCGGGGAGATGTTGAAGCGCCTCGAGGCGGACGGGCTCGTCGAGCGCGGCGACCACAAGGAGGCGATCCTCACCCCCAGCGGGACGGAGCGAGCCAAGGGCGTCGTACGCAAGCACCGCATCATCGAGCGCTTCCTCACCGACTTCATGGGCTATACGGCCGCGGAGTCGCACGTCCACGCGGACGAGCTCGGCGACACGTTCACCGACGAGATGATCGAGCGGATCAACGACCGGCTCGGTCATCCCGACCGCTGCCCGCACGGCTGGCCGGTCGAGCCGGAGGCGGAGCAAGCCGAGAATGCGGAGCTCGTTCCCCTCGGCGACCTGGACGTCGGGCGCGATGCGGAGATCGTGCGGCTGGCCGAGCACGACGGCGACCTCCTCCACTGGTTCTACGAGGAAGGCCTCGTCCCGGGCACCCGAGTGTCGGTGCGCGGCTCGCAGCCGGCGGCCGATCAGCTGACGGTCACCGTCGAGGGATCCGACCGCGCGCTCTCGGAGAAGGCCGCGGACGGGATCTACGTCCGCGCGGCGTAGCACGCCTCTAACGATTCGTTCAAATCCTCCTCACGGACTGCTGCTTGCATGCTGCGCGAGCACGACCTTTGCGTCGCTACTGGGGAAGGGAGAAACGGGAGATGAAGATGAATCGGACGCTCGCTGTCGCCGTTGCCGGCGCGGCGACCGTGCTGGTCGGCGCAGGAGCCGCGTTCGCAGGCCCGGACGGGAGTGAGCAGAGAGGCGCGCGCTGCGAGGCGCTGGTCGCGAAGATCGCCGAGCAACGCGGCGTATCGGTCGCAGAGCTCGAGGCCCGGATCAAGGAACGGCTGACGGCGAGAGTCGATGCCGCTCTGCAGGCGGGCAGGATCAGCGCCGACCGCGCAGCCAGGCTCGAGAAGCGAATCGCGGAAGGTCACCTCTGTAAGGGGGCTCATGTCCGAGCCAAGCTGGCGGATCGCGGGCTGCTCGCGGCCGCAGCCACGTTCTTGGGAATGGACAAGGCAGAGCTTCGCGCCGCCCTTCCCGGAACCTCGCTCGCCGCGCTCGCGGAGAAGCAGGGCAAGAGCGTCGCCGCCCTCGAGGCGGCAATGCTCGATCGCGTCGAGGCGAAGCTCGCGAAGGCGGTGGAGGCGAAACGCCTCACCGAGGCCCGGGCCGCGCGGCTGCTCGAGCGACTCTCGAAGCATGTCGACCGGCTCGTGTCGAAGACCTTCCCCGCGAACGACTCTTAGGCGGTTCTCAGGAAACTCACACAATCGTCTCAGGAAACTGCGATTGGCTACGGGAAGCGCATTCCCTCCGATTGCACATCAGAAGGCCCCGCCCGCGGGCCTTCTGTGTTTCCGGGGAGCAGCAGGACGTCGGCCGGTGAGTATCGTGCGGCCGTGAAGCTCCGGCGCCCCGCCCTCGCCCGTGGCTGAGCCCGAGACGCTCACCGTCATCTCCGCTCGTGGGATCGTCAAGCGCTTCGGCCGCACCGTCGCCCTGGCGGGCCTCGACGCCGACATCGGCCCCGGAATCACGGGACTCCTCGGCTCGAACGGTGCAGGCAAGACGACGTTCATCTCCGTCGTGCTCGGCCTTCGCTCGCGCGACGACGGCGAGCTGACCGTCCTCGGCCGCGATCCCGCGACAGCAGGAATCGAGACGCGAGCTCGCATCGGGTACGCCCCGGAGCACCATGATCTGCCGGCGGAGCTCGCGGCGACCGATCTCGTTCGGCACCTGGCCGAGATGCACCTTCTCCCTCGCCGCGCGGCGGTGCAGCGGGCGAACGACGCGCTCTGGCTCGTCGGGCTCGGCGAGGAGCGCTTTCGCCCGGTCGGATCGATGTCCACCGGGCAGCGTCAGCGCGTGAAGCTTGCCGCAGCGATCGCCCACGACCCGGAGCTCGTCCTCCTCGACGAGCCGACCGATGGGCTCGACCCGATGCAACGGACGGAGATGCTCGACCTCATCCGGCGCATCGGCACCGAGTTCGGCATGCACATCCTGGTCTCGTCTCACCACCTCGAAGAGGTGGAGCGGATCTGCGACTCGGTCGTGATCATCGAGGGCGGCGAGGTCGTCCATGCGGGAACACTCGCGGACGTGCGCCAGGGGCCGGAGGGCCTCGTCGTCGAGGTCGACGACCGTGCGGAGGAGCTCGCGGCATTACTCACCGCCGCCGGCTTCGCGGTAGACGTCGACGGAAGCGTCCTCCTGCTCGGCGACGCCGACGGGGTGCACGACGCGGTACGCGACGCGGTTGCGGACCTCTCGATCGGGTTGCGGCGTCTCGGGCCTCGAGGGCGCACGCTGGAGGACGTCTACCTCGGGACCGGTTCATGACCGACGCGCGACTCTTCGACCTCGGCTACCGCAGCTACGACGGGCGCCGCGAGCGGCCGGTGCGAGCTCTAGGCACGCTCGCCGTCTTCACCGCCCGGCGTGTGCTCGGCCTCGGACGCGGTGGGAGGCACAAAGTGCTCCCTGCAATTACCCTCGCGATCGCTTTCCTTCCCGCACTCGTCTCCGTGGCGTTCGCGGTGATCCTCGACGATCTCCCCGTCGACGACCTCATCTCCTACGGCGACTACATGTTCATCATCGGGAGCGCGCTCGCCCTGTTCGCGTCGCTGATCGCACCCGAGGCGCTCTGCCCCGATCGCCGCTCGGGGATGCTCGGCCTGTACCTCGCAGGCCCGCTCGACCGTAACCGCTACCTCGCGGGAAAGGCTGTCGCTGTAGTCGCGGTCATGCTGCTCATCACCCTCGGCCCGCTGCTCTTCATGCTCGCCGCCTTCGTCCTCGCCGGGCACGGGCCGGAAGCCGTCGACATGCCCGCCCTCCTGCTTCGCATCCTCGCGTCGGGCGTCGTGACCGCTCTCTTCTACGCCTCGCTGTCGATGGCGGTCTCGAGCTTGACGACCCGTCGCGCGGCCGCCGCAGTCGCGACGGTTCTCCTCTTCTTCGTGCCGGTGATCGTGGTCCGCTCGGCGATCGAGAGTGCCGATGCTCCGAACGAGCTGGACCTGCTCAGCTTCCCGTTCGTCGTCGCGGAGCTCTCGTACCGGATCTTCGGCGAGACGCCCGAGGACCCCGAGCCGGTCACCGAGCTTTCCACCGCCGTCGTGTCCGCTGGTGTCTCGGCGATGATCGCCGCCGGGTTTCTCGTGTGTTGGCTCCGGTACCGGAGGCTGGAGGCCTTCCGCTGAGCATCGTCGCTCAGCCTGAGCCGCGCGTCGTCGCCGACCAGGTGTCGAAGTGGTTCGGGGCGCTCGTCGCCGTTTCGGACGTCAGCTTCGACATCGGCGCTGGCGTGACCGCGTTGCTCGGCCCGAACGGCGCCGGCAAGTCGACGATGCTCCGCATGCTCTGCGGGCTCGCGCGGCCGTCGCAGGGCGCCGTGCGCGTCCTCGGTCGGGACCCGCGCGTCGACACGAGCGTCACGCGCGTGATCGGGCTCGTGCCCCAGCAGGAGAGCGTCTTCGAACCACTGACAGCACGCGAGTTCGTCCGGCTGGCTGCCACGTTGCACGGTCTGCCCGAGCCGGACCGGGCCGCGGCACTCGCTCTCGAGATGGTCGATCTCGACCCGGGGGACACGCGCAAGCTGCCGACCTACTCCAAAGGCATGCGACAACGCGTCAAGGTTGCGCAAGCGATCGTCCACGATCCCGCCGTCCTCGTCCTCGACGAGCCTTTGACCGGCCTCGACCCTCGGCAGCGCGTCGACATGGTTGCGCTCTTCCGTCGGCTCGGGAGTGAAGGACGCTGCGTGATCGTGTCGAGCCATGTCCTCGACGAGGTCGAGCGGCTCGGCTCCCAGATCCTCGTGATGTCACAGGGGAGGCTCGCGGCTGCCGGCGATTTCCACGAGCTGCGCGCGCTGATGGACGACCGGCCACTGCGAGTACGCGTGCGGACCGACCGTCCCCGCGAGCTCGCGGGCGCATTGCTCGAGGCAGGCACCGCCGTCGGTGCACGGCTGCACGGGGACGACGTGCTCGAGCTCGACACGAGCGACGCGAGGGCCCTCACTCACGCCCTCGCCCCGGTCGCGCGCGACAAGGGAGCGCGACTGTTCGAAGTCAGGTCTCTCGACGCCGACCTCGAAGGCGTCTTCCGCTACGTCGTGCAGCGATGAATGTCGCCTCCCCCGCCTCTGCCTCGGCAGCACCTGCTCGCACTCTCGTGTCTCTCGGTGCGCTCTACCGGCTTCTGCTGCGCACGCAGACAACCGTCGCGCGCGTCCTCGGCATCGCCGCGCTCAGCGGGCTCTCCGTGCTGCTCGGTCTCTTCTCCCGGTGGGACTCCGACCCCGCGCAAGCAGCGGCGGACGCAATCGCGGCGTACGGGCTCGCCCTCGTCGTTCCCCTCGCCACGCTCTGGCTCGGGACGTCGGCGGTCGGTGACCTCGTCGAAGACCGCCTCCTCGTCTACATCTGGCTGAAGCCCGTGCCGCGCTGGCAACTTCCCGCAGCCGCGATCCTGGCCACCGCTAGCGTCCTCCTCCCGCTGACCGCGTTACCGGTTGCCGCGACGGCGCTGGCGGCAGGCGCTGTCGAGGTCGCCCCCGCGGCGCTGCTCGCGGCGTCGCTCGCGGGCCTTGCGTACGCCGGCGTGTTCGTCGCCGCAGGTCTCTGGTTCCGGCGAGCAGCCTGGTGGGGCCTCGCGTTCGTGCTCCTCTGGGAGAACGCCGTCGCGCAGCTCGCCGAGGGCTCGGCGCGGTTCACGGTCGTCGGGTGGGCGAGAGCCGTCCTCGGGACGGCGCCCGACATCGAGGTGTCCCGCTCGGCCGGTTCCGCCGCGGCCGCGTTCGTCGTCCTTCCGGCGATCGCCGTCGCAGGCTGGCTGGCCGCGACGTGGCGCTATCGCCGTGCAGACGTCGACTAGCCTGTCGGCGCAGACTGGAATCCGCTAGCGCGGATTCCAGTCGCGCAAGATCCCTGAAGGCGTCCGCTTCGCGGCCGCGGCGCTTGCTTTTCCTTCGGGCCGTTACGCGGGAGTCTCGGAGAGCAAGCCGGCGGCGGCCCGCAGTGCGTCCGCCTTGTCCGTGCGCTCCCACGTGAAGTCGCGGTCCTCGCGGCCGAAGTGGCCGTACGAGGCCGTCTTGGCGTAGATCGGCCGCAGCAGGTCGAGATCGCGGATGATCGCGCCCGGGCGGAGGTCGAAGTGCTCGGAGACGAGCTCCTCGATCCTGGTCAGCGGAATCGCCTCGGTGCCGAAGCAGTCGACATTGACGCTCATGGGGTGCGCGACGCCGATCGCGTATGCGACCTGCAGCTGGCAGCGATCGGCAAGGCCGGCGGCGACCACGTTCTTGGCGACGTAACGCGCGGCGTATGCAGCCGAGCGGTCGACCTTCGTCGGATCCTTGCCGGAGAAGGCACCGCCGCCGTGCGGCGCGGCGCCGCCGTACGTGTCGACCACGATCTTGCGTCCTGTCAGGCCCGTGTCCCCCATCGGTCCGCCGATCACGAACTTCCCGGTCGGGTTCACGTACAGGAAGTCCTTCGCGCTCAGCCGAGCGGGGTCGTAGAGGCCGCCGTAGTCCGAATGCAGGATCGGCTCGACGACGTGCTCGCGGAGGTCGGGCTTCATCAGGCTCTCGATGTCGAGACCGTCCCGGTGCTGCGTGGAGATGAGCAGACGCTCGATCTCGACCGCGCGCTGGATCCCGTGCTCGTCGAGCTCGTAGCGAACCGTCACCTGTGTCTTGCCATCGGGCCGGAGGTACGGGAGCACGTTGGCTTTCCGCACCTCGGCGAGCCGCTTCGAGAGCTTGTGCGCGAGGGAGATCGGGAGCGGCATCAGCTCCTCGGTCTCGCGCGTCGCGTACCCGAACATCATTCCCTGGTCGCCGGCCCCGAGCAGGTCGAGCGGATCGGTGTCACCGTGCTGTGCCTCGTACGACTCGTCCACGCCCTGCGCGATGTCGCTCGACTGCTCGTCGATCGCGACCATGACTCCGCAGGTCTCGTAGTCGAAGCCGTACTTCGCGCGCGTGTAGCCGATTTCGGCGATCCGCTCGCGAACGACCGCGCGGACGTCGACCCAGGTCTCCGTCGTGATCTCGCCAGCGACGACGACGAGACCGGTCGTGATCAGCGTCTCGCACGCGACCCTCGCGTTCGTGTCGTCCGCGAGAACCGCGTCGAGGACGGAGTCGGAGATCTGGTCGGCGATCTTGTCCGGATGGCCTTCGGTGACCGACTCGGAGGTGAACGAGAACGAGCGGGCTGCTGACATGGCGCGAAAGGGTACCTGGGCTATTCGGTCGTCGGCTCGCGGCGCATGAGCTGCTCCACGAGGTCGGTGAGTGCCACGCCCTCGAGCACGGCACACACACCTTCGGTGATCGGCAGCTCGATGTCGAGCCTCCGGGAGAGATCGCGGAGCACGGGCGCCGTCGTCAGCCCTTCGACGACCATCCCGATCTCGGCGCGGGCTTCCTCCGCGGTCGCGCCCTGGGCGATGAGCTCACCGGCGCGCCGGTTCCGGCCCGCCGGCGACCAGCACGTGACGATCAGGTCGCCCATCCCCGCCAGCCCTGCGAAGGTGTCCGGGCGTGCGCCCGCCGCCTCCGCGAGCCGCCGCATCTCCGCAACCCCGCGGGAGACGAGCGCCGCCTTCGCGTTGTCCCCGAGGCCGAGTCCGTCGGCCCCGCCCGCGGCGAGCGCGATCACGTTCTTGGCCGCCGCGCACAGCTCCACTCCCACGATGTCCTCGTTGACGTAGACGCGGAAGATCGCCGAGTTCAGCGCGAGCTGGAGCCGGACCGCGAGCTCGAGATCTGCGCATGCGACGACCGCGGCCGCCGGGAGCCCCCTGGCGACCTCCTCGGCGATGTTCGGGCCCGAGAGGACCGCCACGGGTCGACCCGCGACCAGCGACGACAGCCGCTCGCCCGTGCTCGGGTCGAGCCCCTTCGTGAGGCTGAGCACGGGCGAGGCACCCGGGAGCGCCCCGACGACCTCGCCGAAGACGCGCGAAGGAACGGCGACGACGACCAGCTCCGCGCTCTCGATCGGAGCGTCCTCGACCAGGGCGGCGGCGATTCCGCTCAGGTCGGCTTCTCGCGCGTAGCGAGGATTCCGTCCGGATTTGCGGATCGCGGCGACCTGCTCGGGGTCGCGAGCCGCCAGCGTCACGTCGTGGCTGCGGTCGCGGAGCAGGCACGCGAACGCCGTGCCCCACGAGCCCGCCCCGATGACGACAGCTTTCATTCGGAAGTCACGAAGTCGATCGAGACGGGCACGCCCTCGAACCCAAAGCGCCGGCGCAGCTCGTTCTCGACCCAGTAGCCGTAGTCGCGCGTCACGAGCCGGCGGTCGTTCACGAAGACGCGGAACCGGGGCGGGCGTGAGCTGACCTGGGTCCCGTACAGGATGTTCAGCCTGCGCCCGCGCCGTCCGGGCGGCTGCCTCGCCTCGCGAAGCTCCTGCAGCGCGCGGTTCAGCTCTGCGGTGGGGATGCGGCTCGCGTAGCGAGAGAACACGTCCTCGACCGTGTCCAGCAGGCGCTCGAGGCCGCGGCCCGTCAGCGACGACACGGCGAGAATCGGGGGGCGCTGCCGGAGCCGCGTCTCGAGATGCGGGCGCACCTCCTCGATCCGCACCTCGGTCACGTCCCACTTCGAGAGGATGACGACGGTCGCGCACTGCGCCTTGCGGGCCGCGTCAGCGACCGCGAGGTCCTGGTCGACCACGCCCTCGCTCGCGTCCACGACGACGAGGGCGACGTCGGCGCGCTCGGCCGCCTCGAGCGCGCGGAGCTCCGAGTAGTACTCGATTCCCTGGCGCTGCTTGCGTTTTCGTCGAAGCCCGGCGGTGTCCACGAGCACGAAGGCTTGCTCGCCACGCCGGAGAACCGTGTCGATCGCGTCGCGCGTCGTACCGGGAACCTCCGAAACGATCACGCGCTCGCGGCCGAGGAGCGCATTCAGGAGCGACGACTTGCCCACGTTCGGGCGTCCGAGGATCGCCACCCGAATGGCCTCCTCGCCAACCGGTCGCTCGCTGCCGCCCGGAAGCCGCTCGACGACGTCGTCGAGGAGGTCTCCCGTGCCGTGGCCGTGCAACGCCGAGAGCGGGATGGGGTCGCCGAGACCGAGGCGGTGGAACTCGAGCGCCTCCGCGTCCCGTCGCGGGTCGTCGAGCTTGTTCGCGATCACGAGCACATCGCGACGGGAGGAGCGCAAGATCTCGGCGAGCTCCTCGTCCCCTGGCGTCACTCCCACCTTCGCGTCGACTACGAAGAGCACGAGATCCGCCTCCTCGACCGCCTGCCGCGCCTGCGCGGCAACCTTCGTACCGAACGGCCCCGCGTCCTCACGGTCGACGCCCCCGGTGTCGATCACGCGGAACGTGACGCCGTTCCACTCGCAGTAGAGCTCCTTCCGGTCTCGAGTGACGCCCGGTGTCTCGTGGACGACGGCGGCCCGTGACTCGGTGAGGCGGTTGACCAGGGTCGACTTGCCGACATTCGGGAAGCCCACGATCGCGACCGTCCCAGCCACTTCGGTGACTTCGTCGGCGAAGTGGCTAGGTGAAGTGCGAACACCTCGGCCACGAGGTCTCATCGGGGCGGTGTCGCGTCGCGCGGGCGGCCGAGCGCGTGGAGCTCGACGAGCCACTGCCAGAGCTCGTGGAGCTTGCGCTCGACCTCGAGCGAGGCCTCCTTGTAGCCCTTGCCCCCGCGCGGGAGCCCCTCGAAGGTCATCGGCTCACCCCAGGCGACCGAAACGGGCGCGAAGTTCCCGATCCGCCAGGTGTGGCTCCCGTGGATCGCCGCTGGGATCAGCGGGACGGACTCGTTGATCGCGACCATCGCGGCACCAGGCTGAACCGGACCTGGCACACCTCCGCGCTGCCGCGTCCCCTCTGCGAACATGCCGAGCGCGTTCCCGTCGCGCACGATCTGGCGCATCATCCGCACGGCGTCGCGGTCGGACTCGCCTCGGCGGACCGGGAACGCCCCGAACGACCGCATCAACTGGCCGAGCCCCGGCACGCGATGCGCCTCCATTTTCGCCATGAAGTACAGCGTCCGCGGGCTCGCGGTTCCCAGCGCCGGCGGATCGAGCCAGCTGAAGTGATTCGCGGCGACGACCAGGCCGCCGTCCGCCGGCATCCGCTCGGCTCCGTAGACACGGAGCGGCGTCGCGAGCTTGACCGCGGTCCCGATCGTGGCGCGCCCGACGGCCCACACGAGGTCGGTGCCTGTCACCGCCGCGCCTCCACGAGCTCCGCGATGCGATGCACGACCTCGTCGACGGTGAGGTCGGTCGTGTCGAGCAGAACCGCATCTCCTGCCGGCTGCATGTTCGGGGCGTCCCTCTCGTCGCGTCGCCGAAGGTCGGCCGCCAACGACTCGCCGTCGCTGCCGAGCCGGTCGCGGGAGCGGCGGCGGGCGCGCTCCTCTGCATCCGCGACGAGAAAGACCTTCACCTCTGCCCCAGGTGCGACGACCGACCCGATGTCGCGCCCTTCGATCACCGCATCTCCGACAGTGCCCAGCAGCAGCTGCCTCTCGCGCATCACCTCGCGCACCTCCGGATGACGCGCGACGCCCGGCACGAGCCGGTCGATCTCGGCCTCGCGGATCGCGCTCGAGACATCTTCGCCCGCGATCTCGACGCGGCCTTCGGAGTCGAACGAGACGGGATTCTCGCGAGCGAGACGCGCGAGCACAGCGCCGTCCTCGAGATCGACGCCGTCTCGCCACGCCAGCCACGTCAGCGCGCGGTACATCGCCCCGGTGTCGAGGTGAACGAAGCCGAGCCGCCGCGCAAGCGCGAGCGCGACCGTGCTCTTTCCCGAGCCCGCAGGCCCGTCGATCGCAACGATCATGGCGCGATTCATACCGTGCTCAGCTGTGCGAGCACGCGGAAGAAGCCGGGGAAGCTCGTTTCCACCGCCTCGGCTCCTCTCAGGTCGACTCCTTCGCGGGAGGACAACCCGGCAACTGCCCCCACCATCGCAAGCCTGTGATCGCCGCGCGCGTTGACCGTTCCGCCGCGCAAACGAGCGGGGACGCCGCGAATGCGGAAGCCGTCCGAGGTAGCCCGGATATGAGCTCCGATTCTGCGGAGCTCCTCGACCACGCCGTCGATCCTGTCCGATTCCTTGAGCCGGAGCTCGGCCGCGCCCGTGACGACGGTCTCGCCCCGCGCATGGCAAGCAGCGAGGGCGAGCAGCGGCAGCTCGTCGACGAGGCTTGGAACCTCGGCTGCGGTCACTGTCGCCCCGACCAGCTCCGATGCGCGCAGCTGGACGTCGCCGGCCGGCTCCCCGCCGATCGGCCGTCGGTTGTAGACGGCGACTCGGGCTCCCATTCGCTCGAGAACGTCGAGCAGGCCGGTACGCCGCGGACTCAGCCCGACGCCGTGGACGGTGACGTCGGATCCCGGGACCGTCACCGCCGCGACGAGCAGCGCCGCGGCCGAGGAGAAGTCGCCGGGGATCTCGAGCTCGCCCAGCGAGAGGCGGTCCGCCCCTTTGACGGAGACGCTCTGAGGGCGGCGTCGAACGGTTGCTCCTGCACGCTCGAGCAGGCGCTCGGTGTGGTCACGTGTCGGAACGGGCTCGACGACGGTGGTCTCCCCGTCCGTGAAGACGCCGGCGAGGAGCACTGCCGATTTCACCTGCGCCGAGGGGACGGGCAGCTCGTAGTCGATCGCCTGCAGCAGACCGCCCGAGACGACGACCGGCGCGTGGCCGTCCGCGGTCTCGACCTCCGCCCCCATGCGTCGCAACGGCTCCGCGACGCGCTCCATCGGGCGTCGCGACAGCGAATCGTCGCCGGCGAGCTCGAACCGGCCCGCCTGCCCGGCGAGGACTCCCACGAGCAGCCGCATGAGCGTGGCCGCGTTCCCGCAATCGATCGGTGCGTCAGGCGCTGCGAGCCCGCGCAGGCCGACACCGTGCACCGTCAGCGTGTCGACATCGTGCTCGTCCACACGCACACCGAGTGCTCGAACAGCGGCGATCGTCGACTCGGTGTCGGCGGAGCGACCGAATCCCCCAATCCTCGTTTCGTCCTTGCAGATCGCACCGATGAGGAGCGCTCGGTGCGAGATCGACTTGTCGCCCGGAACGGCGACGTGCCCGACGAGGGCGGGCACCGGCTCGACTCTCACGGCTCGTCGAGCGCCGGAAAGACGAGCGCAGCGTACCCCTGCGCCTCCAGAAGCTCCGTGGCGCGGCGGGCCTCGCGCTCGCCCGCAACGAAGAGAGTGAGCGTGCCGCCGCGTTCCGGCGAGAGATGCTTGAGCTCGAAGTCTTCGAGGTTGATCCGCTCTGCGGAAAGAGCCTGCGTAATTCCGGCGAGCACACCCGGGCGGTCAGGAACATGGACCCGGATCCGCTGGAGGGAACCCGGATCGGGATATGCCTGTTCGAGCATCTTGCGGCGGTTGCGTGCAGCATCACCGACCCAGCGGGCGAGGAAGCCGGCGTCGCCGGCCGCGAGTGCGCGCTCGAGCTGCTCGATCCGACGTCTGTGCTCAGCGAGCGCCTCCGACATGGGTTGGGAGTTCTCGAGCAGGATGTCGACCCAGATGCGCGGGTTTGCGCCTGCCACGCGGGTCATGTCACGCAGCGAGCCGCCGGCGACGGACAAGGGGTCGTGACCGTCGATCCGTGACGCCGCCGCTTGGTTGACGAGCACGTTCGCGAGCGCGTGCGGCAGGTGGCTCGTCAGCGCAACGAGGCGGTCGTGCGCGAGTGGGTCGATCGCGACCGGGGTCGCACCGAGCTGCGCAACGAAGCTGTGTACCAGTCGGTACCAGGCCGGGTCGGTCTCGGCGGTCGGAGTCAGAAACCAGGAAGCGCCCTCGAACAAGCCCGGGCTGGCGTGCGCGGGTCCACTCGTCTCGGCTCCCGTAAGCGGATGACCACCTACGAACCGGGACGAGGGTGAGGCCGCCGCACAGACGGCCGCCTTGGTCGAGCCGACGTCCGTGACCGCACATCCCTCGGAGCTGGCTTCGAGCATCGCCCGCACCGTTGCGCCGAGCTGAGCGACCGGGACTGCTGCAACAGCGAGCTCCGCGCCCATGAGGGCTTCCTCGAGCGACGCCGCCGTAACGTCGACGGCGCCGCGCTCTGCGGCGACGGCGAGTACTTCTTCGTCTCGATCGTAGGCGGCGACACTCACCGCGCTGCGGCCCTTCGCTGCCAGCCCGACGGAGGCGCCGATCAGCCCCGCGCCGACGATGGCCAGCCGCTCGATCACCGCTCGAAAACCGACAGCTAGCCGACCGTCTTGCCCATGAGGGTGACGAAAGTCGCTATGTGAGCCGCGAACTCGGCGAACTCGGCGGTCGGGATCTGCTGCGGGCCGTCGGACAGCGCCTCCTCAGGACGGGGATGGGTCTCGACCATGATCCCGTCAGCCCCGACCGCGACAGCTGCGCGGGCGAGCGGCAGCACGAGCTCGCGGCGGCCCGCCGCGTGAGAGGGATCCACGATCACCGGGAGATGCGTCTCCTGCTTCAGCACGGCGACCGATCCGAGATCCAACGTATAGCGCGTCGTTCGCTCGAAGGTCCTGATCCCACGTTCGCAGAGGATGATCTGCTCGTTCCCTTCCTTGGCGACGTACTCGGCCGCCATTAGCAGCTCCTCGACCGATGCGGACGGACCGCGCTTCAGCAACACCGGCTTGTGCGCTCGACCCACCTCCTCGAGGAGGACGAAGTTCTGCATGTTGCGAGCGCCGATCTGGATCACATCCACCGCGTCGAGCACCTCCTCGACGTGGCGCGGATCCACCAGTTCGGTGACGATCGGAAGCCCCGTCTCGGTCCGTGCCTCTTGGAGAACGGCAAGGCCTTCACTGCCAAGGCCCTGGAAGGAGTACGGCGAGGTCCGGGGCTTGAACGCACCGCCGCGCAGCATCGTCCCTCCGGCATCGGCCACGGCACGCGCGGTCTGGAGCGTTTGCTCCCGATGCTCGACGGCGCACGGGCCAGCGATGAGGCCGAAGTACGAATCGCCGATTCGGTGTCCGTTGACGTCGATCACCGTCGGATCGGGTGTGAGCTCGCGGGCGACGAGCTTGTACGGCTTCAGAATCGGCAGCACGAGCTCCACCCCCGGATACCCCTCGAGCGGCAGCAAGGCGAGCAGCTCCCGGTCGCCGATCGCACCGATGACGGTCGCATCCCGCCCTCGCGAGACGCGCGTCTGGACGCCCGACTCCTCGAGCCGCTCCACAACGTGGCCCACATGCGCAGACGTGGCGCCTGCGCCCATCACGATCAGGAGCTCCGGAGTGCCGACAACCGCCATGCGGCAAGTGTAGAGGCACTCTCGCGCTCCCCCTGCCGTGCTTCGGGCATTCTACGGCGCATGTCTGACCCGAATGCCGACCCGGTCATCCGCAGCTTCCGAGAGCAGCTTTCGGACAACGATCTTGCGATCGTCGAGGCGATCAACACTCGGCTCAAGCTCGTCGCACGGCTGAAGGCCCACAAACAGGCGCGCGGCCTGGATTTCGTCGATCACGCCCGCGAGGAGTGGGTCCTCCGCTATCTGTCGCGTGCGAACCGCGGCCCGCTCTCGGACGAGGGCCTACAAGAGATCTACGCGGCGATCTTCGACCTGACGAAGCGTGAGGTCACACGGGCCGAGGAGGCGGCGTCCGATCCTTCCTTGAGGGACTGAACGCATGGCGTCGGCCGACGTCGGGCTCACGGCTTCGCTGGGATAATCGCGGCCATGCGGATCTTCTCCGGCATCCGAGCCTCGGGCGACAAGACGCTCGGCAACTACTCAGGCGGCTACCGCCAGTACGCAGCAACCCAGGAGCAGGGCGACGCCGTCTTCTGCATCGTCGACCTGCACTCGATCACGACCGCGTACGAACCAGAAGGGCTCCACGAGGCGACGCTGGCGGGCGCGGCCATGCTCTTCGCGACCGGCATCGATCCCGAGCGTTCGATCGTCTTCTGCCAGAGCCACGTCCAGGCCCATGCCGAGGCAGCGTGGCTGCTCAGCTCCGTGACGAGCTTCGGAGAGCTCAGGCGCATGACGCAGTTCAAGGACAAGTCCTCGGACCAGGAGTTCGTGTCCGCCGGGCTCTTCACGTACCCCGTGCTGATGGCCGGGGACATCCTGCTCTACCAGACCGACATCGTCCCTGTCGGCGACGACCAGCGGCAGCACGTCGAGCTCACGCGAGACATCGCCGAGCGGTTCAACGGCCGCTACGGCGAGACGTTCACGGTGCCGAAGGGCGTCTATCCCGAAGAAGGAGCCCGGATCAAGAACCTGCAGGAGCCGGAGCGTCTGATGTCGACGTCGGCGGGCAACCCGCAGGGTGTCGTTCGGATCGTCGACCCGCCCGACGTGATCCGAAAGAAGTTCAAGTCCGCGGTGACCGATTCCGGGCGAGAGGTTCGTCACGATCCGGCGGAGAAGCCTGGCGTCTCCAACCTCATCGAGATCCTCTCGGTCGCGACCGGCGAGTCGCCGGCAGCCGTCGAGGCCCGCTACGACGGCTCGGGCTACGGGCCGTTCAAGGAGGACGTAGGCGAGGCCGTGGTGTCTTTGTTCGCACCGATCCAGGAGCGGTATCGCGAGCTGCGAGCCGACGAGAACGCCCTCAGGCGCCTGCTCGCCGCCGGCGCGGAGAACGCGCGCGAGGCCTCGGCGCCCACGCTCGAGGCGATGTACGAGCGCATGGGGTTCGTCAGGCCGTAGCTGCTCGCCGCAGCACGTCGACCTCAGCCGCGGTCAGCTCTCGCCACTCCCCCGGCTCGAGGTCGCCGAGGACGAGCCCCGCGTAGCGGCTCCGATGGAGTCGTCGGACCGGGTGCCCGGCCGCCTCGCACATCCGCTTCACCTGGTGCTTCCGCCCCTCGTGCAGCGTCAGCTCGAGGATCGAGGAGCGCGAGCCGCGCTCGAGCACACGAGCGTGCGCCGGAGCGGTCGTCCCGTCGTCCAGCACGACACCCTCGCGCAACTCGCGCAAGGCCGCGTCGTCCGGTACGCCCTCGACCTCGGCCTCGTACACCTTCTCGACGCCGTACCTCGGATGGGCGAGCCGGTGCGCGAGCGGGCCGTCGTTCGTGAGCAGGAGCGCTCCAGTCGTGTCCGCGTCGAGGCGTCCGACGGGAACCACGCGCGGCGTGTGAGGCACGAGCTGCACGACGGTCTTCCGTCCGTGCGGGTCGCGAGCGGTCGTGACGACACCGGTCGGCTTGTGGAGCAGCACGTACGCGAGCGGCTGCGCCGCGACACGCTTGCCGTCGACCTCGACGACGTCGCGCGAGCCCACGATCGTGTTCAGCTCGCCGCGCACTCCGTTGACGAGAACCCGCCCGGCGACGATGAGCTCGTCGGCACGCCGGCGTGAGGCGACACCGGCGCGGGCGAGGTACGCGTTGAGCCGCACAGGCGCATTTTCACCAGAGCCGGCACTTTGAGAACACTCGGTGCGGCCCGGCGCGGAGCGCAGCTGCGGGTCTTCGCGCGAACGGAATCCGCGCTCGCGGATTTCGTTCTTGCGCACTGTGTAGGCTCATCCCGCCGTGAGTCAGATCGAAGAGTGGACGAGAAAGCTCGCCGAGCTTGCAGTCTTCGGAGCCAACGTTCAGCCGGGACAGCTGGTTGCGGTGACGAGCTTCGTGGGCAAGGAGTACGTCGCGCGTGAGATCGCCCGCGCGGCCTACGAGCGCGGGGCGAAGTACGTCGACGTCGTGACGTTCGACCAGTGGGTGAAGCGCGAGCGCATCGCGCACGCCGCGGAGGAAACGCTCGACTATTCGCCCCCGTGGATGTCGCAGCGGCTCCTGCACCTCTCCGACGAGCACGCCGCGCGGATCACGCTCTCAGGCCCGCACGCGCCGAGCGCGATGGAGGGTCTCGATCCCGCCCGCGCCGGTCGCGACCTGCTCCCGTACCTGCCGGAGACCGGCGAGGTCGTCAATCGCCGGACGACGAACTGGACGATCGTTCCGGTCCCGACACCGGACTGGGCCGAGGTCGTCTATCCGGACCTTCCGCGCGACGAGGCGTACAAGTGCCTCTGGGACGCGGTGGCGCATGTCTGCCGTCTCGACACGGACGATCCGGGCGCCGCGTGGACGGAGCGAGCCACCGCGCTGAAGGCAAGCGCAGATCGCCTGACGGAGAGACGCTTCGACGCGCTACGGCTTCACGGTCCCGGCACGGACCTCACCATCGGCCTCTTTCCCTCCTCTACCTGGCAGGCCGGGGACTTCGTCACGGTCGACGGCATGCATCACCTCCCGAACCTCCCGACCGAGGAGACGTTCACGACTCCCGATCCCGAGCGGGTGGACGGCTACGCGAGCGCGACGATGCCGCTCGAGCTCGCGGGGTCCATCGTCTCCGGCATCCGGGTGGAGTTCGAGAACGGGCGCGCGGTCTCGATCGACGCCGACCAGGGAGCCGACGCTCTCCGGGCTGCCGCCTCGTCCGACGAAGGCGCCTCCCGCCTGGGAGAGATCGCGCTCGTCGACGGGCTCGGCCGCATCGGCCCGCTCGAGACGACCTTCTTCGACACCCTGATCGACGAGAATGCGGCCTCGCACATCGCGCTCGGGAACGGCTACGACCACCCCGTCGAGGACGAGGGCGAGAAGGAGCGGATCAACCAGAGCCGCGTCCACATCGACTTCATGATCGGGAGCCCGGAGCTCGACGTGGACGGAATGACGCGCGACGGCGAAGCGGTCCCCGTTCTCCGCAACGGGAGCTGGCAGATCTAGGCGTGGGGGGAAACGATGTTTCCCCCACGAACCCCTTCCTCCTCGCAGCGCATGGAATCGCCGCCTCTGGCCTCCCAGCCGGCAAAGCCGGCCTCCGGCCGTGGTAGGTGCCGCATAGGAAGAGCGGGTTGCTACGACGCGCGGGCGCTTGCAACTTCGAGCAGGCGCTCGCGGATCTCGCCGCTGTCGGCGCCGAGATCGTCGAGCCGCGGCAGCGCGGCCAGGCTCTCGAGCCCGAAGACCCGTTCGAAGAGCGGCGTCGTCCGATAGCGGACGGCCCCACCGTCCTCCCTGCCCGCCTCGGCGATGAGCCCGCGCTCGACGAGGCTCGCCACGGCTGAGTCGGCGGCCACGCCCCGGATGCGCGCGACTTCCGGCCGCGAGCAGGGCCCGAGATACGCGACCACGGCGAGCGTCTCGAGAGCCGCCTGCGACAGCCCGCGCTCGACGGGGCGCTCGAACAGCCGCGCACACGCCTCGGAGGCGTCGCGGCTGGCGCGAAACGCGTACCCACCGGCTACCTGCTCGAGCACGATCCCGCTGCGCCGCTCTCCATAACGCTCGCGGAGAAGGCCGAGTGCGGTCTCGACCCGCTCGGGGTCGTCCTCCGACGCGTCCGCCAGCTCGGCGACCGACAACGGCGCCGAAGCGACGATGAGCAGCGCCTCCAGCGTGCGGGCGAGCTGATCGACGGGATGAGTTGCGATCAGGCGGAGCGTGCTGTCCACGTATCTGTCCTTTCGTCGTTGACTGCTTCAAAACCTTCCTCGCGGTCCTGGGACGCCGCTGACGAGGCGAGGCCGGAGGGGACAGTGCTGTGCACGGCCCCGGAAGGCATCGCCTCGTCAGCGGCGTCAGGCCGCGGCGGAGCCGGGCTCCGCCCGGCGGGAGCCGTGGCCGGCCAGGGGCGCGAGACCCTTATCGGGGCGAACGGCGCGGCTTGTCCCAGTCCGATCTCGCCCGACTTGCGGAGCTCGAGCAGCGCGAGAAACGCGACCGCTTGCTCCACTCTCGAGAGACCGGTCACCTCGGTGTCGAAGTCGAACACGCGCCGCCGCGAGAGGAGCGCGCGAAAGCGCTCGAGGAACTGCGAGACGGGCGGGAAGCGGAGTGCCATGTGGTTCAGGGAGACCGCCGGCGGCGGGACCGCGAGCCCGCGGAGCGCGAGCGCGATTGCGGCCGGGTCCTGCGCAGCGAGTCGCCGCTCCGGCCGGGGCGCGCAGGGAGCAGGACCGAGGCGGAACCAGCGGTCGCGCTCGCCTGCGAGCCTCTCGGCGAGCCAGACGGCAGCCTCCTTCATCCGGCGGTACTCGGCCAGCCGCCTCGCGAGCTCCTCGGCGGCCTCCTCGGGCTCGAGCGCGTCGAGCTCGGCGGCCTCGTCCGGGAAGAGCAGACGGGCCTTCAGTTCGAGGAGCGCGGACACGAGGACGAGAAACTCACCGCACGCCTCGAGGTCGAGCTGGTCCCTCTCCGCCAGGGCCTCGACGAACGCGAGGACGATCGCCGCGACGTCCACCTCGCCGGGTTCGATCTCGTCCTTGAGCAGCAGCGTGAGAAGCAGGTCGAACGGGCCTTCGAACGCCTCGAGATCGAGGTCGAGCTCGCGCACGGGAGTCGCAGGCATCGCGCGGAGGCTAGCCAGGCCACCGGATGCGCCCCTCGGTACAACGGCAGGCGCCGCGGCCGCGAAACCGGCCGCCTTTAGAGGTCTGCGTGCCTCCGGTTCAGTCCAGGGATTCCGCTACTCGGAGCGCTTCGTCGAGCTCGATGTCGCCTTCGAGCCGATAGCCGACGCCGTCGCGCTCCCAGATCAGGACGTCACGCGCCAGGCGCGCGCTGTCCTCGACGACGAGGCCGTACTCGTCGAGCAGGAACAGGAAGTGCGACTCGCCGCTCAGGAAGACGCCCGGTGACCCGTCGACATCGACGATCTCGACGCGGGTCCCGGGCCCGGCGAGCTTCTTCAGCAGGATCTCCTCGTCCATCGGCAGACGGAGGGACGACTGCGCGACGAGGAGCCGCGGCCGCTCCTCCGATCCGTACAGGAACCAGACGGTGCCCCGGTCGCCCCGGAACACGCGGTCCGGGGGCTCGTCGAGCTCGCGAAGCGGGAACGAGCTGGCGTCTCTCGCCTCCTCCAGAGTGACCTCCTCGCCGAGCGTCAGGGCGAGATCCTCCTGGACGGGCACCTCGGGCAGCGAGTCGACGACCTCGATCCGCTCTCCCCCGATCGAGAGGAAGCGGAAGAGCGCGGAGCGCGCGTCCGGGATCGCAAGCGTCGCCGCGAGCACAGCCACGACGATCAACGCAATCGCAAGGGCCCAGCGGCGCCGCGCAGGGCGGGCCGGCGCCGAACGCGAGCCGATCTGTGCAAGGACGGCGGTTACGAGGTCGGGAGTCTCGGGGACGTCGAGATCACGGCCGACCGCTGCCAGCGCACGCTCGAGGTTCACGACTCCACCTCGGAACGGAGACGGGCGAGCGCCCGTGCCGTCCGCGACTTGACCGTCCCGCGTCGCAGATCGAGGACGGTTGCGGTCTCTTCCTCGGAAAGCTCGAGCAGATAGCGGCATGTCAGCACGTCACGGTCTCGCTCGTCCAAGCGCTGAACCGCTGCGAGCAACGCCTCCAGCTCGACGCGGCCGAGCGCGACTCCCTCGGGAGACGGGACCGCGTCTCCCGAGGGCTCTGCCGCGGTCGCGCGCAACGCGAGGGCGTGCACCCGGCCGGCGGAGCGCCGCCGGTTGTGCGCCTCATTCGCCACGATGCGGAGCAGCCAGGGCTTGAACGGCGCGCTCGGGCGGAAGCGCGGGAGCGCGCGCCACGCCTTCACGAACCCGGTCTGCGCCGCGTCCTCTGCGTCCTCGGCCGACCCGGTGAGCAGGTAGGCCGTCCGGAAGGCGATGCCCTGGTACATGCGCACGAGCTCCTCGAAAGCGCGTTCGTCACCGCGCTTGGCACGCTCCGCGAGCGCGACGTCGTCCGGCGGCCGGCCCTCCACCGACCTGTTCTACACCGAACAGGCGGTGGAGGTTCCGTCGCTGCCGCTCCACCGCTCAGCTCGCGGGCGTCAACCTCCGCTGGCGCACGACGCCGAATGCAGCCGCAGCTGTTAGTGCGAGCGCGCCGACGACGACGAGCACGGGTGCGAGCGGGAACGAGCCCGGCGCGCCGGCAGGCGACCCGATGGCCACCGGCCCGTACGTCACGGTGCTCTCGCCGAACCCGCTGTCGATGACGATCCGCCACTCGCCGCTCGTCGGGAACACCACGTCGGCCTCGTAGACACCGACCTCCGACGTCTCGAGCGCGGTGAAAGTTCGCGTGTCGCTGTCGCTGCTGATGGTGACTACAGGTGTGAGCCCACCGAGCGGCGTCTGGCCGTGCTGGAGGACCGTGATCTCAGGCGACCACGTCTCGCCGGCTGCGGTCCCGTCGGGAAGCGGGACGAAGCCGACCGTCGCCCAGCCGCCGCCCGCTGCGCTCCCGGCGCTCGCGAGAGCGGCGACGAGCGCAGAGAGCACGATGAGGTAACGCATGACTCCTCCTTGGTCGTCTGCGGGAGATACACCGCGGACGGCAAGAAAGGTCCCGCGACACGGACATCGACCTCCACACGGCGCCGCGGCCGCGGAGCGGCCGCCTTCGGGGATTGTTGCGCGATCAGAATCCGCGCTCGCTGATTCTGAGCTTGCCAGCTATCTGTCGCGCGGGACCGCCATCGTCTCGACCTTGCGAGGCGGCGGCCCGGTGCGGCGCTGCCACGTCTTCTGCCAGAAGATGAAGAACGCGGCCGAGAGAACGATCGCGACCGCCGCAACGTAGGCGTTCAGGCGAACGCCGGCGAGCTCGTGCGACGGATCGACGCGAAGGAGCTCGATCCACAAGCGGCCGATGCTGTAGATGAGCACGTAGAGCGCGAACAGCCCGCCCGGGCGAATCCGGAAGATGCGTTCGATCACGAGCAGCAACCCCGCCGCGCCGAAGCTCCAGAGCGCCTCGTAGAGGAACGTCGGATGGAAGGTCTCGGCCTCGACGTGCTCGATGGGCCGGTTCGCGGGCGAGATCTCGAGGCCCCACGGGAGATCGGTGGGCCTGCCGAAGAGCTCCTGGTTCCACCAGTTGCCGAAGCGGCCGATGCCCTGCGCGACGAGAAGTCCCGGCGCGACGCAGTCCATCAGCTTCGGAACGTCCGCGCCCGAGCGCTTCGCGACGATCGCCCCGACGATGACTCCGAGGCCGATCCCGCCCCAGACGCCGAGCCCGCCCTTCCAGATCGCGAACGGACCCCACCACTCGTCGGGCAGCTCGTCCCAGCTCGTCACGACGTGGTAGAGCCGCGCGCCGACGATCCCGGAGGCGACGCCCCAGACGGCGAGCCGGAAGATGAGATCCCAGTCTCCGCCGCGGCGCGTCCAGCGAATCCCGGTGATCGCGACCGCGGCCGCGATCGCGACGAGCAGCGTCAGCCCGTAGAAGTGAATCGACAGCGGCCCGAGCTCGACCGTGCTCGACTCGGGTGACGGGATGGAGAGGAGCGGAAGCACCGGGGCGCATTCTGCCCATGCCGAAGCGAGACGGTGGAGCGAACCGCTGACCCGCGCAGATCGCTGACGCGGCCGAAGGGCGATTCATTCGCCCGAGAGGCCGGGCGCGGCCGATTCGGTGGCAGGCGGAGGGAAACATCGTTTCCCTCCACGAAACTGAGTGAGTCAGGCCCTGAACGTCGCCGTCCAGGACCTGACTCGGTGCTACAGGAGTATCTGGAGCGCGAGATCGACCGAGCAGCCCCGGTCGAGCAGGGAGACGGCCATGCGCAGGTCGACGTCGTGACTGGCCGCGAGAACGAGTGCGCTCTCGGGGTCGTACCCGGCCCGCTCGAGCTCGGCGTGACGCCACTGCTCGATCCGATCCGCCTCGGAGACGTACAGCACATCGAGTTCAGCCGCAGACATTTCTTGCCGCCCTTCCGCAGTAAGGGATTGTCGTCACTCGCCTATTCGTCCAATAGGACGTATCGGTCGTCCCCTTTCTGGGGGGATTCCGTTCAGAGTCCGTAAACGTTCGATGAACAGCCCCGAGAAACCCGCTCAGTGCGGGATTGAGGCAAACTCGTCACGTGCCGGTCTGCGCGCAGTGCGGTACCGATAACCCGGATGTCGCCAAGTTCTGCCTGGCGTGCGGCTCTCCGCTGGCCGCCGCACCGCCGGCACACGAGTACCGCAAGGTCGTGACGATCGTCTTCTCGGACCTCAAAGGCTCGACGGCGATGGGTGAGAAGCTCGACTCGGAGTCATTGAGGGAGGTGATGACGCGCTACTTCGATTCGATGAGTGCCGAGCTCGAGCGACACGGCGGTGTGGTCGAGAAGTTCATCGGGGACGCGATCATGGCCGTCTTCGGGTTGCCAAAGCTCCACGAAGACGATGCGCTCCGGGCCGTTCGCGCTGCCGCCGACATGCAGCGCGTGCAGGCCGTGCTGAACGACGAGCTCGAGCGGCAATGGGGTGTTCGGCTGACAGTCCGCACCGGTGTGAACACCGGTGAGGTCGTCGCGGGCGACCCAGTCGCGGGCCAACGGCTTGTCACCGGCGACGCGGTCAACGTCGCTGCACGGCTCGAGCAGGCGGCGGGCGCTCAGGAGGTTCTGCTCGGGGACCTGACCTACCGCCTCGTGCGCGACTACGTAGACGTCGAAGAGGTCGAGCCCCTCGAGCTCAAGGGAAAGTCCGAGCCCGTACCCGCGTACCGCCTCGTCGGCGTGCGCGAGGGCGCCGAGCGGCCGCGCCGGCTCGATGCGCCGATGGTCGGCCGAGACCGCGAGCTCGAGCAGCTCACCGGTGCGCTGTCCGAGACCGTTGAAAGACGGGGCTGCCGGCTCGTTACCGTGGTCGGAGAAGCGGGAGTCGGGAAATCACGGCTCATCGACGAGTTCGTCCAGTCGCTCGGAGCCGAGGTGCTCTTTCTCCGAGGTCGCTGTCTGGCCTACGGGGACGGGATCACGTTCTGGCCCCTCGCCGAGGCGATTCGCCAGGCGTCTGGGATCCTCGAGCGTGACTCGACCGAGTTCGCATTGCAGAAGCTCTCGGCCCTCTCTGGCGACGCGGAGGCCGAGGCGCGCGTTGCCTCGGCGATCGGCCTCTCTCCAACCGAGTACCCCGGGAGGAGCTCTTCTGGGGTGCCCGCAAGCTGCTCGAGGCGCTCGCACGGCCGGGGCCGCTCCTCGTTCTCTTCGAGGACGTGCACTGGGCCGAGAAGACGTTCCTCGAGTTGATCGAGCACCTACTCGAAAGCGTGGACGACGCGTGCCTCCTGATCGTGTGCACGACACGTCATGAGCTCATCGAGCGACTGCCCGAGTGGTCGACCTCTCCGGGGGCGACGCGTATCGAGCTCGGACGGCTCACGGAGGACGAGGCGAGCGCTGTCGCCGAGCATCTGCTCGGCAGGGCTGGGCTCGACGAACGAGTGCGGTCCCGCGTCGTCGAAGCAGCGGAGGGAAATCCGTTGTTCGTCGAGCAGCTCCTCTCGATGCTGATCGACGAAGGGCTGATCCGTCTTCGAGAACGGGTGCTGGCGCGCTGGCCCGGACATCGACCGCGCCGTCGTGCCGCCGACGATCCAGGCGCTCCTCGCAGCCCGACTGGACTACCTCGAGCACGACGAACGAGCGGTCATCGAGCCTGCCGCGGTGGTCGGTCAGGTGTTCGTCAAGGATGCAGTGAGCTACCTCGTGCCGGACCACGTACGCGACAGCGTCGGGGCTCGCCTCGGCGCGCTGACGGACAAGCAACTCGTCCATCCCGACCTTTCGCGATCGCTCGAGGAGGAGGCGTTCCGCTTTCACCACGTCCTCATCCGAGACACGGCCTACGACGGGCATCCTCAAGCGCGCCCGCGCGTCGTTCCACGAGCGGTTCGTCGAGTGGGCGGACAGCGTCAACCGCGAGGGCGCCACCGAGTACGAGGAGATCAACGGCTACCACCTGGAACAGGCGCACCAGTACCTGTCCGAGCTGGGCCCGCTCGACGAGAAGGGGCTGGCGCTCGGGTGCCGACGCGATCGCGCAGGTTGGCATCCGCCGGGAGGCGGGCGTTCGCACGCGGCGATACGCCGGCAGCCGCGAACCTGCTCGGCCGCGCCGTTCTCTCCTCCTCGAGGACGATCAGCGGAGGCTCGAGCTCCTTCCCGACTATGGCGAGGCGTTGCTCCAGGTCGGTCGCTTCGAGGAGGCGGAGGCCACGGTCGGCGAAGCGATCGAGAAAGGCGACGCCGCAGGGCTGCCAGGCGTCGCAGCCGACGCGAGGCTCGTTCGCCTGCTCGTTCTGCTCCGCACCGGAGAGGCCGAGAGCTGGCGCGACGAAGCGGCCGAGACAGATCACGCTCGCGATGGCGGTCTTCGAGAGGCTGGAAGACCATGCGGGCCTGGCGAAGGCCTGGCGGTTCCTCGCACTGGTTACACGGGACTGCATGTCACTTCGGCTTGACGGCGGAGGCGCAGGAGCGCGCGCTCGAGCACGCCCGCTTCGCTGGCGACGCCAGACAACAGACCCGCGCGGCAACGGGGTACGCCGCCGCCGTGGTGTTCGGCCCGACGCCCGTCTCCGAGGCGATCGAGCACTGCGAGAGTATCGTCGAGCAGGTCTCGGGCGACCGCGAGTCGGAGGGCATCATGCTCGCCGTCCTCGGCAGCCTGGTTGCGATGCAGGGCTCGTTCGAGCGAGCTCGAGAGCTCTCGCGTCGCGGCCGTGCGATGCTCGAGGAGCTCGGCCTCGAGATCGAGGTCGCCCGCGCGTCGCATGGAGGCCTGGCGTGTCGAGATGCTCGCAGGCGACACGCAAGCCGCGGAACGGGAGCTTCGACGCGCATACGACCTTCTCTGTGCGTTGGGCGAGAAATACGTTCTCTCGACTGTCGCGGGTCTTCTCGGTCAGACGCTCTACGCGCTCGGGCGCTACGAGGAGGTGGAGCAGCTCGGCCGTCTGTCGAAGGAGCTTGCGACCGAGGACGACGTCGAGACCCAGGCGCTCTGGCGCTGCGTCCACGCGAAGATGCTCGGCACGACAGGGGGCGCTCGACGAGGCGGAGGCTTTGGTTCGCGAGGCGCTCGAGATCCTCGCCCTGACGGACGCGGTCCTTCTCAAGTACGGGGCGCTCCTCGACCTCGCCGAGGTGCTCGGATCGCAGGACGGCCGGAGGAAGCCGCGACGCGCTGCAGGAGGCCCTCGGGCTCGCCGAGCTGAAGGAGAGCCCCGTGATGGCGGATGCCGTCGCGGCGCTTACCGCGACGGCGAGCTCCGCTCGTCGTCCTAGCGCGATTTCCTCTACGTGAAGTCGTAGCCGCCCTGGGTCGGGCCTTCGACGATGACGAGGACGATCTTGTCCGGGTTGTTGGGGATGATGTCGACGACGCACGTCGGTCCGGCGTCGGGATCGTCACAGTCGAGCAGGATCTCGCCGTTGTGCCGAATCACGTCGATCTTCTCGCCGCCGGTAAGCGAGCTGGTGTCGATCGTGAACCTGAAGGTCGCCTTGTCCGCGAACACCCAGGGCAGGTAGTTCTGATTGAAGTAACCCGGCGACGAAGGACACACCCCGGGTTGGGCGGGGTGACACTCGGCGGCGCCGGCATGCAGATGAACGCAGCTTCGGTGATCCGGCTCGAAGACCCGGCGGAAGCGGTGCCGTTGAAGTCTCGTCGATCTGGACGATCAGCCCCGGATGAAGGACCTGGTTGGGGACGGACGTCGCGCAGATCTCCGTGTGCACCTTGTTGGTCGGCCCG
Organism: uncultured Actinomycetes bacterium; assembly: GCA_963758605.1. Taxonomy (GTDB): domain Bacteria; phylum Actinomycetota; class Thermoleophilia; order Gaiellales; family Gaiellaceae; genus GMQP-bins7. The sequence continues at coordinate 95,540 of CAVWWI010000012.1, forward strand.
ACGGGGACCGGGTGCTGGTCTCGAGCGGTCCCGGTCGCGCATGCGTCGAGGACGAAGCCCCGTGCCTTCGTCAAGTCCGGGGTCCCACCGAGCAGGTTCGTCGTGACCGAGAGGGGCTGGTTCAGCGGCGGGAACGTATCCGGCCCGCTCGAGCCGGGCTTGCCGGTTCCCTCTTTGATGATCCAGTATCCGTTGCTCGTCTGCGTGCAGCTGTTCTGCGCGTTGCACGTGACGTTGTCGCCGACCCCGTTGGCGGTACCGGGCGTCTGGAAGACGAGGACGATGCGCGCAATCGTGCCGGCGGGCACCTGAGCAATCTCGGGACACGTGTAGAAGCCGTCTGCGTCCGGGACCCAGTTCGTCCGGGTGGGGTCGCAACTCGCATAGACCAGCGTCGCCGAATGCGGGCTGGCCGTTGAGAGTCGTGACAGGCTGCTTGTGCCGATAGATGACGTGTGTGAAGCTACTTTTTTCGACATTGGGCAGCTTGGCCGTGTACGAGACGAACTCCCCGAATGTCACTTCCTCGGGCCCTGGAAACTCCGTGAGCTCAGGAACCGGACCTCGGTTCCCGGCCGGAGCCGTGGCCGTGAGGCCAAATAGCGTTACGGCAAGCATTGCGAGCGCGGCGACGGCCGCGACCCTGATTCCTCTCCCAGTACCCACTCTAAGCCCCCTGTTTTGGCCGCAGATTCCCAGAACGTGCGCGATGCGCGGGGAGCAGCATACACACGTTGGCACGAACTACATACCCCGGTTCCCCTCGCCGGGGAACCGTATTAGGATCGCGCAGGTGGCCCTCGGCAAGAACGCGAAGATCGAGCTTCTGAAGCGCGTCCCGCTCTTCGCGGGATGCACGAAGGCCGAGCTTCGAGAGCTCGCCGCGACTGCGGACGAGAGTCGACCTTCGGGAGGGCACGGTGCTGACGAAGGAAGGCGCATCGGCGCACGAGTTCTTCGTCTTGGTGCGACGGAACCGTCGAGGTAACACAGGGCGGTCGCAAGGTCGGAGAGCTGAACGGCGGAGACTGGCTCGGTGAGATCGCGCTGCTGACGAAGTCGCGACGTACGGCCACGGCCCGCGCCACGTCGCGCGTCAGGCTGCTGGTCATCACGGATCGTGCGTTCAAGCGGCTCGTCAAGGAGATGCCGTCGATCGCCATCAAGGTGCTGACGAGCGTCGCCGACCGGCTCGCCCGAGACACCAGGAACTAGTGGGCGCGACTGGCTACGCGAGCGCAGCCTCGCCGAGGAGCACGCGTGCCTCGGCGAAGAAGTCCGCGTCCGGCTTCACGCGGTAGTCCGGGCCGAGCGCGAGCGTGCGCTCGCCGAGAGACGTCTCGAGCGCGACGTAGACGGGAGCCTCGCCGGGGAAGTCCTTGACGAGCGCTGCGAGCTCGCGGATGAGGCCGGCGGGGGCCTGCCGGGCGTCGATACGCAGACGCACTTCGCGTCGTGCGGGGGTCGACTCGAACGGCGCGACTTCGAGCGCGACGAGCTTGGTCTCGCCCGCCTGCTTGTGGTCGACTCGCCCCTTCACGATCAACATGCGATCCGTCTCCAGGTGCTCCCGCGCGGCGGCATACGTGGAGTTGAAGACGACCACCTCGGCGCTTCCGGTCGTGTCCTCGAGCGTCGCGAAGACCATCGGCTCGCCCCGCTTCGTCGTCAGCTGCTTGACGCCGGCGACGATTCCGCCCACGACGACGATCTCGCCGTCGCGGCGTCGCTCGACGTCCGAGAGCGTGCAGTCGGTCTTGCGCCTGAGCTCGGCCTTGACCTTCTCGAGCGGATGCTCGGAGACGTACAGCCCGAGGGTCTCCTTCTCCAGTCGGAGGAGCTCGCGCTCGTCGAACTCGGCGGACGAGATCGGCGGATGGTGTCTCTCCTCGTTCGCCTCGGCCTCGCCGAACCCACCGTCGAAGATCGAGGCCTGCCCGGCGAGACGGTCCGCCGCGTGCTTCTGGCCGAGGCCGAGCGCGCTGTCGAGAACGGTCCACATCCCCAGCCGGGACGCGCCCGTCGAGTCCAGGGCGCCGCACTTGACGAGGGACTCGAGCGCGCGCCGGTTGAGCGCCTGCGGGTCGACGCGCTCCGCGAACTCCCAGATCGACGCGAACGGCCCACCTTCAGCGCGCGCGCTGACGATCGCGTCCGCGGCCGACTCTCCGACGTTCTTCACCGCGTTCAGCCCGAAGTGGATCTTCCCGTCCACGATCGCGAAATCGTGCATCGACGAGTTCACGTCCGGCGGAAGCACCTCGATCTCCATCTCGCGGCACGCGTTGACGTAGAACGGAACGCGGTCCTTCGTGTTCATCACGGAGGAGATGAGCGCGGCCATGTACTCGCGCGGATGATTGGCCTTGAGCCAGGCCGTGCGGTACGCGATCAGCGCGTAGCAGGCTGCATGGGCCTTGTTGAAGGAGTAGTCCTGCGAGGACTCCATGTCCTTCCACAGCTGCTGCGCGACACCGGCGGCCACGTCGTTCCCGGCGCAACCTTCGAGGAACTTGTCCTTGAGCGACGCCATGAGCGCGTGGATCTTCTTGCCGATCGCCTTCCGCAGGGTCTCGGCCTCGGCAGGAGTGAATCCGGCGAGCTGCTTCGCGATCTCCATGTACTGCTCCTGGTAGATGCAGATCGCGTACGTGCCACCCGTGATCTCCTCGAGCCGCGCGTCCGAGAAGGTCACCTGCTCCTTGCCGTGCTTGCGCGCCGCGTACGTCGAGATGTAGCCCATCGGCCCTGGCCGGTAGAGAGCGACGAGCGCGATCAGGTCCTCGAACTCGGTCGGCTTGACCAGCCTGAGCGCCTCGCGCATCCCGGACGACTCGAACTGGAAAACCCCGGTCGACTCGCCGGCCGCAAGCATGGCGTACGTCGCGCGGTCGTCGAGCGGCAGCGTTCCGATCTCGAGCCCGCCCGCCAGCTCCACGGCCTTGTCGATCACGTCCAGGTTGCGCAGGCCGAGGAAGTCCATCTTCAGCAGGCCGAGCTCGACGACGTCGTGCATCCCGAGTTGGGTCACGACTTCCTGGTCGGAGCCCTTCTGTTGGAGGGGGACGACGTCGATCAGCGGCCCCGCGCCGATCACGACGCCGGCCGCGTGGATCGAGTCCGCTCGCGTGAGACCCTCGAGCGGCTGGGCGAGGTCGAGGATCTCCTTCGCGACCGGGTCCGAGTCCATCGCCTGCCGTAGCTCGGCCCCGGGCCGAAGCGAGTCGGCGAGCGTCTGGCCGGGCCCTTCCGGCACGAGCTTCGCGATCCGGTCGACGACGCCGTACGGGATGTCGAGCACACGACCGGCGTCTCGGATCGCCGCGCGCGCTGCCATTGTCGAGAACGTGATGATCTGGGCGACGCGGTCGCGTCCGTACTTTTCGGCGACGTAGTTGATGACCTGGTCGCGGCCGGCGACGGAGAAGTCGATGTCCATGTCGGGCAGGTCTTTCCGCGCGGGATTCAGGAACCGCTCGAAGAGGAGGCCGTAGCGAATCGGATCGACGTCCGTGACCTCCAGGCAGTAGGCCGCGAGCGATCCCGCAGAGGACCCACGGCCGGGGCCGACGCTGATCCCGTTCTGCTTCGCGAAGTGGATGAAGTCCCAGACGATGAGGAAGTAGTCGGCGAAGCCCATCTCGCGAACCGTCTTCAACTCGAAGCGCAGGCGCTCGTGGAGCTCGGGCGTCGCGTTGCCGTACCGTTTGGCCAGGCCCTTCTCGCACAGCTCGACGAGGTAGTCGAAGGCGTCGCGACCCTCGGGCACTGGGTACTTCGGGAGCAGGATCTTGCCGAGGTCGATCTCCACGGAGCACCGTTCCGCGACCTCGAGCGTGCGCGCGAGCGCGTCCTCGTGCCCTGCGAAGTCGGCCGCCATCTCCTCGGGCGTCTTGAAGAAGAACTCGTTGGTGTCGAATCGCCAGTGCGCCGGGTTCTTCAGCGTGTCGCCCGACTGGATGCAGAGGAGCGCCTCGTGCGCGTACGCGTCCTCGGCGTCGAGGTAGTGGACGTCCCCGGTGGCGACGAGCGGAAGGCCCGCCTCCTCGGCCAGTCCTACCAGCTTGGGGTTGATCTGCTTCTGCTCCTCGAGCCCCGCATTCTGTAGCTCCACGTACGTCGAGTCGCGCCCGAAGATCTGCGCGAGGCGGTCGAGGTCAGAACGCGCGTCGTGCAGGCGCTCCTCGGCGAGCGCGCGCGAAACCCGCCCTGAGAGACACCCCGAGAGCGCGACGAGCCCCTTGGCGTGGGTCTCGAGCAGCTCCCAGTCGACTCGCGGCTTGTAGTAGTAGCCCTCGAGATACCCGAGCGAGCTCAGCTTGATGAGGTTGGCGTACCCCTCGTTCGTCTCGGCGAGCAGCGTCAGGTGCGCGTAGCCCTTGGTCTGCGCGCGCCGGTCGTCGGCCACGTACACCTCGCAGCCGACGATCGGCTTCACGCCTGCATTGCGCGCCTCCCGGTAGAGCTCGACCGCGCCGGCGAGCGAGCCGTGGTCGGTGAGCGCGACGGCGGGCATCTCGAGGCGCTTCGCCTTCTCGACGAGAGCAGGGATCCGGCACGCGCCGTCGAGGATCGAGTACTCGGAGTGGACGTGCAGATGGACGAAGGGCGGCGCGGCGGGGCGACTCACGGGACGGCTAGCTTAGTACGGCTTCCGGCTGACCCCCGGCCCGCGATTTTCGCCTGCTACGCCGCGTTGCCCTGCCAGAAAACGTCGGCCAGGCGCCGCCAGTCGTCTCGAAGATCGGTGCGTCCGGTGACTCGCTGGAGCTCCCAGTACACGCGGATGAGAGCGCCGAGATCCGGCTTCTCGCCCTCCGCGCGTCCCGCTTCCAGCACACGCAAGTACCAGGATGCCGGATCGATCCCGAGCTCTGCCGAGAGCAGAAGCGCGCGTTCCCGCAACGCTTCGGGCGACGTGCCGAGAGTGGCCATGCCCGAGCTATCGGCAGTCGCGTCGGACCGAATGAGACGGTCCCCTCAGAAGGGTGAACCGTCGACGGGCAGACTCCAGGCGCCAGCAATGCGCCGTCCATCCGTCATCGTGAAACATAGGCTGCTCGCCGGCCGGCATCCCTGCGCTTGGAGCGCAGAGGACGCGCCCACAGAGGTGCGGCACCTGCTCGAACAAGGCGTCACCCTCTTCGTCGACCTGACGCAGGACGGCGAGCTCGAGCCGTACGCGCACCTCGTCCCCACTTCGGCCCGGCATGTTCGGATGCCGATTCGGGACTTCTCCGTGCCGGCACCGGACGACCTCGTCGCGACGCTCGACGCGATCGACGCGGAGCTTGCCGCCGGCGGCATCGTCTACGTCCACTGCTGGGCTGGCTGCGGCCGAACGGGTGTGGTCGTCGGGTCCTGGCTCGTCCGGCACGGCCATGAGCCTCGCAAGGCGCTCGACCAGGTCGCCAAGGCGCGTGGGCTCGGCTGCCCGCAGACCCTCGAACAACGCATGCTCGTGCTCGGCTGGGAGCGAGGTCGGTGACACACGCGGTCGGCGTCCGGCTGAAGCCATACCGCACGCCCCTTCGCTCATCACTGGAACGGGTGAGCGAGCCGCGAGTCGAATGCTCCGATACGCCTCGTGAGCATGCGCGCCGGTCTTGTGTTCTCCGCGCAACGTGCGTCGAGGGGACGCTCGGCGAACGCGCGGCCGGCGTGCATACCTCAGCTCTGCGCAGGATCGGAGTCCGCTCGCGCGGATTCCGATTGCGCGAACACCCCTACAGGCGACGCGTCGACCTCCTCGAGCACGGCGTCGCGATGAATGCGAGCGAGCTCGCCGGGAAGGATGCCGAGCTCGCGGCCGTTCGCGAGAGGATCGACGAGGCATACGGGAAGATCGGTGCGGTCATCGCGGACATCCAGCGTGCCGTCGTCGGCCTCTCGGCGAGGTCGCCGCGCTTGAGAACCCGAACGAGATCACGTCACGCCAGGCCGAGCTCGAAGCGACAGTGGAGAGCATGGTCGAAGCGCTTTCGGCATTCGCGACCCGGATGGAGACCGTGGAGCGGGACGAATCGAGCCGGAGCGACCTGCTCGACTCCCTGCTGGCGCGGGTGAGCGAGCTGAACGACGCGCGCGAGTCCGATCGCGCGAACGTGCGCGAGAGCCTCGAGCACCTGGCCGTCGAGATCGGAGAGAAGCTCGCTGCCGAGCGCAATCGCTACGTAGCTGAGGCCGACCTCAGCCGAGTTCTGGATACCTGGGCATCGGACCGCTCGTCACTCGAGGCCCGCTTCGAAGACGTGGAACGGCGGCTGGCGCGGACCGACGAGCTGGACGATCTTTCCCGCCGCTTGGACGCGGTCGAGCACGGCCCGCACGGCGTTTTCTCTCCTGTGGACGGGCCGGTCCCCGGCGATGGCCGCTTCCGACTCGAGCTTCGCGCCCTCGAGCTTCGACTCGAGCAAGCGGAGAGCGCCGCGTTCGAAGGTCGCGACGCCGTCCTCGCTCAGCTCGCGCGGATGAGGTCGCGGGTGGAGCCGTCGCCGCTGCACGACGAGGCGGACGGCGACGATCCTGTGCTCGAGAACCCGTTGCCGGCCGGTGCCGAGGTCGTTCCCTTTCGCGGGGCAGAGGTGTAATTCCCCGGAAATCGGGTCATAACGAGATGATGATGCGGCTCGCAGATCTCATGCTCCTCCTCCGCGTGCGGAACTCCTGGGCACGCAGCCACTTGACGTACCGGCTGCTGAGGAGCGTCTTCACGATTGATCCCGCGCGTCGCCCCTAGAAACCTCGAGGGCCATCAGGATGGCGTCGACGAACTCGTCGCCGCGGACGTAGTGCCGCTTTCGGTAGCCCTCGCGGTCGAACCCGAACGACTCGTACAGCCGAAGCGCACTCTCGTTCCAGGGAAAGACGTGGAGCTCGAGCTTGCGTATTCCGACGCTGCGCGCCCAGGTGACGGCCTCCTCGAGGAGCCGCTTGCCGATTCCCCGGCGGCGGTGGCTCTCGGCCACCATCAGTCCCAGATCGGCGACGTGATGACTTGCGGGGTGCGGGTCGCGGGATAGCGAGAGGCGCCCGACGACGCGCTCACCGTCGAGCGCGACGATCACGGTCGCGTCCGGATGGCGGAGCACCGTCTTCAGGTACCTCCGCTCCTCGCTGACGGACCGCCAGGTGTCCGTCGCGAGGATCCAGCGCCCCTCCTCGCCACCGACCGCCTCTGCGAGCTCGACGAGCGACACCGCATCTGCGGGCTCGGCGCGGCGGATGCGGATCACTCGACGACCACCCCGGCCCCGCCGCGCCGTGGGTCGCCGGCCGCCGTGATGACCCCGTCCGCGCCGAGCTCGACAGCTTGCACGCCCCCGAAGTAGAGATTGCGCGCGCCCCAACGGACGACGTCCCAATGCGCCTCGAGCTCCGCGATCTCCGCCGCAGGCCATCCCCCCTCCAGGTGCAGAGGCCCACCCTCCGCATGCACACGAGGAGCGGCGATGGCCTCCGCGATCGGCAGCGAGCGACCGACGACGTGCCAGACGACCTGCGCGATCGCGCCTGCGAGTCGTACCGATCCGGCGCTTCCGAGGACGAGCCGCGGGCGACGCTCCTCGAGCACGAGCGTCGGCGTCAGCATGGTCGGGAGGCGCGTGCCTGCCGCGCGAGGCTCGTGGCCGATCACGTCGAGTTCCCCGAGCATGTTGTTCATCTGGGCCCCGCCACGGAAGACGCCCGAGCCCGAGCCGAGGGTCGACGAGAGCGCGGCGGCCGTGCCGGCCTCGTCGACGACGGAGATGTGGGTCGTCCCCGTCAGCTTGCCGCGTCCGGAGGCTCTGTAGGCGTCGCCGAGGGCGCTCGCCATCTCTCCGGCCGACGCGTCCGAGACCGAGTCGAGCTCCTCGAGGATGGCAACGACGATCGCCCCGCCGCGAGACGGCGCGGGCGCGGCGAGCACCTGACGACCGAGGAACGTGGTCTCGAGCGGGACCAGCGGAAGCACGCGATACGCGTCGAGATCCTCCGTGTACTCCGGGAGAAGCTCGAGCCGCTGCCTTTGCGCCCACATCGCGAACTCGCTCGAGTATTCCGCAGAGATCGTCGGTCACGACGCGGGCGGGATCGCCGTACACGCGGCGCCCGCCATCCTCGCGGAGCAGGATCGACGACAGAATCCCGTGCAGGAACGCGCGCGGCTCGTCGCAGGCGACGCCGTGGCGAGCGAGCTCGCACGCTGGCCCTACGAGATCGGCCCAGTCACGAGACGCGAAGCGGCGATGGGCTTCTTCGAGGCCCGCAAGAAGGCCCGGCACGGCCACTGAGCCCGCACCCACGTGAAAGACCTGAGTGCCAGCGTCGGCAAAGTCGACCAGTACCTCTTCCATGTCCCCGAGTCGGGTTTCCGGTACGGCGAAGAAGCAGTCGAGCAACGTCGTCTGGCCGCCGCCCTGCTCCTGCACGAGCAGAAGCCCGCCGCCCGCCGGCCCGGTGAGCGGGCCTTCCGTCACGAATGCAGTGAACGCAGCTGCGAGCAACGCGTCCACCGCGTTGCCTCCGTCGCGCAGTACGCGAGCGCCCGCTTCCGCGGTCAGCGGGTGGCCCGCTGCGATTGCTCCACGCATGTGGCGACGGTACCGCGGGTCGCTGCGTCGTGCGGGGCGTTCGCGACATGGAGGGGCGGCGCGAAGCGGTCGCCTTTAGGGTTTTCCGCGCGATCGGAAACCGCGCTAGCGGATTCCGATCTTGCGCTAAGAAGAGTTCAAGAAGGCCGGCAACTCCGAATCGGAGTCGCGTCGCGGCGTCGTCCCCGTGTCGAATGTCGGTCCCGACGACCGTCGGCGGCTGCCGCCGAGGCCGGTGGCGACGACGGTCACCCACACCTGCCCGGTGAGACGAGAGTCGACGTTGGCCCCGAAGATGATGTTCGTGTCGTCCGTCGCCGTGGCGCGCACGACCTCTGCCGCGTCGTTGACCTCCATCAGCGAGAGGTCGTCCCCTCCCGCGATCGAGAGCAGGATTCCCCGGGCGCTCACGATCTCGCCGTCGATGAGCGGCGAGCCGAGAGCACGCTCGGCCGCCTCTTTCGCACGGTTCGCCCCGGTTGCGTACCCGATTCCCATGAGCGCGGAGCCGGCGTCCTGCATCACGGTCCGCACGTCGGCGAAGTCGAGATTGATCAGCCCCGGCGTGGTGATCAAATCGCAGATGCCCTGGACACCCTGGCGCAGGACGTCATCGGCGATCTTGAAGGCGTCGACCATCGAGGTCGAGCGGTCGAGCACTTCGAGCAGCCGGTCGTTTGGAATGACGATGACGGTGTCGCATGCGGCGCGCAACTCTTCGACGCCGCGATCTGCCGCAGTTCGGCGGCGAGTGCCTTCGAAGCGAAACGGCGTAGTGACGATTCCGACCGTGAGCGCACCGACCTCGCGAGCCACACGCGCGACCACCGGAGCCGCTCCCGTACCGGTTCCTCCACCTTCGCCCGCAGTCACGAAGACCATGTCCGAGCCGCGGAGCGTCGCCCGCAGCTGGTCGGCCGCGGCTTCGGCGGCAGCGCGCCCTACGCCCGGGTCGGCGCCGGAACCGAGACCGTGGGTCACACCCTCACCGATGGCGATCTTCACCGGCGCGTCCGACACAGCCAACGCCTGCATGTCCGTGTTGACAGCAATGAAGTCGACCTGAGCGATCCCCGCGTCGATCATCCGGTGGAGAGCGTTCAACCCTGCTCCGCCGACACCGACGACGCGGATCGCGGCGAGATACGCGGTTCCCTTCGGTGGCGCCACCCGGTGTAGCCGTGGGGCGGGCTCGAGCATCGTCTGGAAGTAGCGCGCCGCCGCACGTGAGGCTTCAGCCTCGGTCGGAAGCTCTGGCGCGGGTGCCTCGGTGACGGGGGGCGAGATCGGGGGCTCCGCGAGCACGGGCTCCTCCTCGAAGTCCTGAACGTGCTCGACCGTCGCTTCGAGCGCAGCTCGCGCTCGCGGGCTCAGCTCCTCCTCCGGCTCGGAGGCTTCCGGCGGCTCCGCCTGGGCGGGCGCGTCCTGCCCGCGCTGCGCGGCCTCGGTCTTTCGGAAGAGCTCCGCGAGCGGGCCCTCACGCATGCTCGCGCGCTTCCGCGCCATCGAGCACCTCCTTTGCGAGATCGCGGTACGCCTGTGCTGCAGGGCCCGTCGGGTCGTACCGAAGAACCGAGCTTCCCTTCACCGGCGCCTCGGCGTAGCGGACGGTCTTCCGGATCCGAGTCTCGAAGACGAGATCGCCGAAGTTCTCCTCCAGGATCTCGATCGCCTCGCGCGCGTGCAGCGTGCGCCCGTCGTACATCGTGGGGACGATTCCCTCCACGCGCACGCTCGGGTTGAGGTTCTCACGCACCATGGCAAGCGTGTTCTCGAGCTGAACGAGACCGCGCAGCGAGAGATACTCGCATTGCACCGGGACGATCACTCCTCCGGCCGCGACGAAGGCGTTGATCGTCAGCAGGCCGAGCGACGGCGGAGTGTCGAGGAGGATGAAGTCGTACTTGTCCCGGACCTCGACGAGCGCTTTCTCGAGCGCCCGCTCCCGTCCGATGAGCGCAGACAGAGCGAGCTCCGCGCCGGCCAGATCGATGGACGCGACCGCGATGTCCACCTCGACCGAATGGATCACGTCGGAGATCGGAACCCTGTGGACGAGAACGTCGAACATCGACCGCTCGATCGCGTCCGGGTTCATCCCCTGACTCATCGTCAGGTTCCCTTGCGGGTCGAGGTCGACGACGAGGACGCGGTGGCCCATCTCCATGAGCGCGACACCGAGGTTCAGCGTGGTGGTCGTCTTGGCGACCCCGCCCTTCTGGTTGGCGAACGCGATCACCCTGGCCATGGCGTCCTCCCCGCGGTCGGGTGCGCGTTCGGGAGCGGGAACCGCGTGGAGATGCGGCGCGGACTCGAGCTCGGTCGCGACGCCTGGCTCTTCGGCGGGCTCGGCGTCGACCGATTCTGGTCGCGATTGCGTCCGTGGCAGGAGTCGTGAGAGCCCCATGACCGTCTCACCTTCCCGACTCCAGGCAAGACTCCTTCACTCAGTTGTGCGCCAGATTGGAATCCGCTAACGCGGATTCCAATCGCGCGGAAACCCCTGAAGGCCGCCGCTTCGCGGCGGCTGCCCCTCCACGTCGCGGACGCCTCGCCCGGTGAGTGCGTCGTGGTACCAGTCCTCGCCGGCGGTGCGCCAGAGTGGAATCCGCTAGCGCGGATTCCAATCGCGCGGAAACCCCTGAAGGCCGCCGCTTCGCGGCGGCTGCCCCTCCATGTCGCGGACGCCTCGCCCGGTGTGTGAGTCGTGGTCCTAATCCTCGCCGTCCCAGTAGTCGAGCGACTCCCCGAGCCGCGCGATCACACCGAGGCCCGTGAAATAGACCTTGCCCGAGCGTGGGTAGTAACAGACGTCGTTCGGGTCGCGGGTGCCGTACATCAGCACCGCCATGCCCTCGGCGCCTCCTCGGAACGCGTGGGCCACGCCCGTGCCGGCCGGTCGCGAGACGACGGATCCCGTGCGGACCGGATGCTCGACGACTCCGTCCGACTCCCAGAGGAGCAGATCGCCTGCTCCCTCGAGCACGACGAAGATCTCCTCCTCGGCAGAGTGACAGTGCGGAGGGGCGTTCAACTTGCCCGGAAGGATCTCCGCGTGGCGGAGCCCTGTTCGTTGCGATCCGGCCGCCTGGCCGAGGTTCCGAACGCGTCGGCCGACGGTGGAGCCGTCGCGGTGGACGGACTCGACGTCGTCGAGGTTGACGATGTTCGCGGGCCTCGGCGACGTCTCAGTGATCTCGGGTGGCCCGGCCGCGGCCTCGCGTGCCCACGGGTGATCTTCCTCGGCACCAACCGGAGCCCAGGTCTCGCCGAGCCACGCCACTCCCGCGCGCGGAAGCCACGTCGCACCCGCATACGTGCGCTGACCGAATGCCAGCACGTCGATGCCGCCTTCGCCGCCCTGCAGCGTATGGGCGTTCTCGAGCGCGAGATGGACGAGGCAGTCGCCTGCTCCCACGTCGTACGCGAGCGTATCCTCGCCCTCCCACTGAACCGAGACGCCGGATCCTGCGAGGACGTAGAAGATCTCCTCCTCGGATCCCTCGAGGTGGAGGGGCGTCGCCCACATGCCCGGATCCACCTGGATGCGTTTCACTCCGACGGTCCGCGACGCGCGACCGGTCAGGTTCTGCCACGTGCCTGCAATGTGGCCGCGCTCGGCGCGCCCGCTCCGGACGTCGTCCCAGTGCGAGATCACACGGCGATCATGTCACGCGAGGTCGTTCCCGGCGCGGTCCCGGCCAGTGCTGCTCGCAGACCGTCGACGGCGTCTTCCCCGGCATCACCTCCTTCGGTCCGCGACCATTGCTCCGCCTCTCCGAGAAGCGCTCGCAGCTCGGTCAGCAGCTCCCCTCGCCCCGCTCCTGCCCGGTCGAGTTCCTCGATCCGCGCCAACCGCCGCAACACCGCCTCTGCCTCGTCCACGGAGAGAGAATAGCTCCGCATGTTTCCCGAATGGTAAACGTCTTTGCGACGAGAGCGTGTCAGACGGCGGCGGCTGCCCAGCCGACGGATCGCCGGGGCAGGCCGAGCAGCTCGCGGTCGAGCTCGTGCACGAGCTCGACTCGATCGGCCGCACGGAGCGCCGCCACCAGCGCCCGTCGAACGGCGTCGATCACGGTCGTGCTCGCGCTGTCTTTCCCTGCCAGCCCGACGAGGTGGCCGTGCAGCTCCGCGCGCGCCGACCCGTCCAGCTCGAGGAGCACCGAGCAGCGCAAGGGCCAGGTCTCACCCAGGAGCGCCGCGAGCGAAGCACGGAGCTGCTCGGCCCGGAACGGCTCGTTCTGGAAGAGCGAGAGCTCCCAGCGATCGAGCGCCTCGGCGAGCTCTGGATCGCCGTCCGCGCGGCCTAGGGCGCCGAGCACCTCGACAGCAATCGGCGTCCGAAAAGCATCGAGTCGTGACGGCTCGCCGGGCGGCTGCGTCGCAGCAATCGGGAGCACGGGGCGGACACCGAACGGTCGACCGTCGAGCGTCTCGAAGAGGACTGGGCCTGCAGCCAGCGCCGCCGAGGTCGTCAGGCGGATCGCGCTGACAGCATCGGCGATCTCGGCGGGTGCGTCGGGCGCGTCGGCCCCCGCGTCGAGATCGGCGTGCAGCTCGAGCACACAGCAGCGGTCCGGTTCACGGCCGAAACCGGCGGGCAGCAGGCCGCGCGATTCCGGCCAGTGCGTCGAGAGCTCGCCGGGCACGAAGTGTCGGATTGCGAGACCCGGAGCGAGATCCACCGGCCTCGCCACGGAGAGGCCGACCAGCGGCACCAGTGCCGCGTACTGCCGCCGCTTCCCGTAGAGCGTCGCCTCGAGCGTGGCGTATGCATGCTCGAACGCATCGTCGTCCCAGTCGAACCCTCCGCACGACTCGGCGGTGGAGATGACGAGCCCGAGCAACACCGTGCGGAACAGCGCGTCGTCCTCGGTCGCGTACGGCCCGGCATGCGCGCGAGCGAAGATCGAAGCCGCCGGTTCGCGCGCAAGCTCGTCGAGAGCGAGGCGAGCATCTTCGCGTGCACGCAGCACGGGCTCCCGCTCCTCGATGAACGCACGGACGAGTGGGCGCAGCTCGTACAGCGCCGGACCGTTCCGCTGCACATGCTCCTCGAACGCGAACGGCAGCTCGACGCCTTCCTCGAGCTCCCGACCGAGAACGACGAACGCCCCGAGCGTGAATCCACGCAGGAGCGGATACAGATGCGGCGCGCGCACGGGCACGAGTCTGGGTACGCCTCCCACGCCGCCTCTCCTCTCTCAGGTCGGGCTCAGCCCGCCAATGTCTCGACCCGGAGCTGCGGTACACGACGAAAGTGTTGCTCGTCGTGATCACCCACAAGGACGCCGAATCCGAGATGAAGAGCAGTTGCAGCTACCGCGAGGTCGTTCGCAGGAATGAGCTCCCCGCGGCGGCTCAGATGAGTGAACAGCTCGGCCCAGCGCTCCGCGATCTCTTGTCCGAACTCGACGAGCGCCACGCGGTTGACGAGCGCCATGATCTTCGCGCGACGAGCCGTGCCTCTGCGCACGCTGCGAGCTAACTGTGCGCCCACGAGGAGTTCGGCGTAGACGATCGCCGGGAGCACTACCGGCTCGTCGAGCTGAGCGAGCAGACCGCCCCACTCCGAACCCACTCGCTCGCGGGAGACGAACGCGCTCGTGTCGACTACGAGTCCCACGGATCCAACGGAGGGCGATCGGAAGCGCCCACGCGCGCGAGGTCATCGGCAAACGCTGCCTCAGGCTCGCCGGCCGAGCTCCAGGCCTCGAGGGCCTCTCTCAACGTCGTCGGCGAGCCCTCGGGAACAGGCGTCACGCGCGCCACTGCATCGCCGTTTCGCTCGATGACGAACGTGTCCCCTCGATAACGGACCCTGGCGAGAACGTCACCGAGCCTGCGCGCCAAATCCGTAGCGGTGATTCGGTGCTCCATTTCACTTATTTTACATGATTACGTAAAATGCTCAATTGGCCAGACAGGACAGGTCTGGCATGGCTAGGGGCGCAGAACTGCGCGCCGCGGGCCGGCGAGGAAGCCGGACTCCACGAGGAGCCCCATCGCCTCCGACTCGACCACCGGGACGCCGTCGAAGCGCTCGACTGCGAGACGCTTCGCCCCTCCCGACCGGACGTGCGCGACGAGTGCAGCCAGCGCAGGGCGCAGCCAGTCGGGGTCGGGCTCCCGGAGCGGGACGAGCGAACGGCCGCCGCGCTCGACGAACAACACGGCCTCGCCGCCCAGGAGGACAACCCAGGCGCCGGCTATCCGAGCGGCTCGGGCGCCCGCTCGCCGAGGCCAGGGCACCGCTGCCCCGTAAGGCTGCGCAGGATCCGCGGCCGCCAGCACTAGCGTCTCGTGCTCCTCGCCGGACCTGTCGGTCCGCAGCTCGCGCAGCCGCTCGACTGCCCCGGGCAGCGCAAACTGCGCTCCGCCAAGCCCCTCCACGAAGTATCCGCGCCGGCAGACCCCGAGCGTTTCGAGGGCGCGAAGCTCCGAGTACACCGCGCCGTACCCGCCCTTCACGCCTTCCCCGCGGACACCATCCCGTGTCACGATGCCCTGCCGTTCGAGCAGAAGCTCCGCCAGGGCGCGGCGCTCGGCCGGCTCGGGGAAGAGCGACCGGGCAAGCGCCCACCTACCCTGCGTCGGTGAGGCCGCGGTCGCGCGCGAGCGCATGAAGCGGCGTCTTCCGCGCTCGGGGCGCGGAGCCTCGTAGCGGCGCGCCGCACGAAGCGGCGCCCACGAGTCGTTTGTCACCTCGCCCGCCCAGACCAGATCCCAGAGGGCGGCGAGCGCCTCACCGGCGTCGAGCTCGGTCGCAGCGAGCAGGTCGCTCCAGAACAACGCGCTCTGCCCGAGCGCCGCCCGGATCGCGACGTGGGGAGCTCCCTCTGGCGGCGGCTCGGCCGCGGGCCGGCCGAGTACGGCAGCGTCCTCCCGGAAGTACACCGCCACGCGATCCAACCCTGCTCCGAGCCAAACCACGTCTCCCGACGCGCAAAGCGCGTCGAGGTCGACGGGGCGATAGGCGGGCACGCGTCGCGGCAGCACCTCGCTCTCCCAGAGCGACACCGGCAGCGGCAGCGCCTGCAACGGCACAAGTGCCTCGCGGAGCGTCTGCCTCCGGCCGATCCCGTGCCAGGCCGGGAGGAAGAGCCCGAGCGCGGCCTGCTCCGCCGGCTCCACCTCGCGTCGCAGGACCGCGAGTGTGGCCCTGCGTATGCGGCGGAGGACATCCGGGTCACACCACTCGCGCTCGGTCCCGCCCGGCCTGAGCTCGCCGCGGACGAGCTTCTCGTCACGCTCGAGCCCCTGCAATGCTGACTCGACCACGGCAAGCTCGAGCCCGAAGCGTCCTGCGAGCTCGGCCGTCGTGAACGGCCCGTGGCTGCGCGCGTACCGCCTTGCAACGGCTGTCAATGCGTCGGGAACTGGCTCGAGGAATACGTTTGGAACACCGCCGGGAAGCATCACGCCGAACGCGTCCCGGACGAGCCCCGCGTCCTCGGCCGCAGCGAAGAGCTCGCTTTCGCCGCGTCGAGCACGCAGCGCGCGGCGCTCGCGAACCAGCGTCTCGGCGAACCCGCGGTCGTACTCCCCGTCGAGCAGCGGGCCGGCTCGGCGGAGGAGATCATGCAGCTCGTCGGCGTTTCGCGGTGCCGGTTGCAGCGAGGACTCGACCTGCTCGATCGCCCCCAGATCGAGCAGCTCCCGAAGCTCCTCGACGCCCATCAGCTCTTGCAGCAACCCGCGGTCCAGTGAGAGCGCCTGTGCCCGCCGCTCCTCTGGCGGGGTGTCGTCCTCGTACATGTACGTCGCGACGTAGTCGAAGAGGAGCGAGGAAGCGAAGGGCGAGGCGGACGCGGTCTCCACTTCGACGAGGTCGAGCTCCCTCGTCTGGACGCCTTTCAGGATCTTGCGTAGCGCAGGAAGGTCGAAGACGTCCTGCAGGCATTCGCGATAGGTCTCGAGCACGATCGGGAACTGCGGGTAGCGGCGGGCGACCTGGAGCAGGCTTTGCGCCTTCAGGCGCTGCTGCCAGAGCGGCGTCCGCTGGCCGGGACGGCGGCGCGGGATGAGGAGCGCCCGCGAAGCGTTCTCGCGGAAACGCGAGCCGAAGAGCGCCGACTGCGCGAGTTCCTGGAGGACGAGCTCTTCGACCTCGTCCGGGTCGAGCAGGAGGTCGGAGAGCGGAGGCGGCTGATCCGCGTCGGGAAAGTGGAGCGCGATGCCGTCGTCGGACCAGATCGACTGCGCATCGACGTCGAGCGAGTCGCGCAGCCGCGCCGCCAGTGCCATCGACCAGGGAGCGTGCACCCGGCCACCGAACGGTGTCAGGACGCAAACGCGCCAGTCGCCGATCTCGTCGCGGAAGCGCTCCACGACGACCGCACGATCCGAGGGGACGACACCGGTCGCGGCCTCCTGCTCGCGCAGAAACGTCATGAGGTTCTTCGCAGCACGCGCATCGAGGCCGTACTCTCGCCCGAGCCGCAGTGAAGCCTCTTCGTTGCTCAGAGCCACAAGCTCACGGGAGGCACGGCCGATCTTCTCCCCGAGCTCAGCCGGCCGACCGACCCCCTCTCCTTTCCAGAAAGGAGCGACCCCGGGCACGCCGGGCGCAGGGGAAACCAGGACACGGTCACGTGTGATGTCCTCGATCCGCCAGGTCGAGGCGCCGAGGAGAAACGTCTGACCCTCTCGGGCCTCGTACACCATCTCCTCGTCGAGCTCGCCGACCCGGCCGCCGCCGTCCACGAGATGCACGCCGAAGAGCCCGCGGTCCGGGATCGTGCCGGCGTTGGTGACGGCGAGCCGCCTCGCGCCGGCGCGCCCGCGCACGACCCCTGCCGTTCGATCCCAAACGACGCGCGGGCGGAGCTCGGCGAACTCGTCGGACGGGTAGCGGCCCGCCAACATGTCGAGGACGTTCTCGAGCTGGGCGCGAGAGAGGTCGCAGAACGGATACGCGCGACGGACGAGCGCGTGCAGGTCGTCCACCGAGACCTCTTCGTCGGCGCAGACCGCCACGATCTGCTGGGCGAGGACGTCGAGCGGGTTCCGTGGGATGCGAGTCTCCTCGATTGCACCCTCGCGCATCGCCCGTGCCACGACCGCCGACTCGAGCAGGTCTGCTCGGAACTTGGGGAAGATGCGGCCTCGTGAAACGGACTCGAGGTCGTGCCCTGCTCGCCCGACGCGCTGCAGGCCGCGTGCGACCGACTTCGGGCTCTCGACCTGGATGACGAGGTCGACGGCGCCCATGTCGATCCCGAGCTCGAGCGAGGACGTCGCCACGAGGCACGGAATCTGGCCCGCTTTCAGGAGCTCCTCGACGACGAGTCGCTGCTCGCGCGCGAGCGAGCCGTGGTGCGCCCGAGCGATCTCTTCCTCCGCGAGCTCGTTCAGGCGCAACGCGAGCCGCTCCGCGAGCCGGCGGTTGTTGACGAAGACAATCGTCGAGCGGTGCTGCCGGACGAGCTCGAGAATCGCCGGGTAGATCGAGGGCCAGATGGAACGACTCGACTGCTCCACGCCCGAGCCCATCTGCACGCCGTCGGCGAGCGGCGGCACGGAGAGGTCCGCGGAAGAGCCGAGCTCGCGCATGTCCTCGAGCGGGATCACCACCTCGAGGTCGAGCTCCTTGCGTGTCCCTGCGTCGACGAGCTCGATCTCCCGCTCCGAGCCTGCGACGAAGCGGCCGATCTCGGCGAGCGGCCGCTGCGTGGCCGATAAACCAATGCGCTGGAAGGGCTCCTCGACGAGCTCCTCGAGCCGCTCGAGGGAGAGTGCCATGTGCGACCCGCGCTTCGTCCCGGCGACTGCGTGCACCTCGTCCAGGATCACGGTCTCGATACCGCGCAAGGTCTCGCGCGCCTGCGAGGTGAGGAGCAGGAAGAGCGACTCGGGCGTCGTGATCAGGATGTCCGGCGGCGTCTTCAGCATCCGCCGCCGCTCGTCGGACGGCGTGTCACCGGTGCGGACGCCGACCGAGAGCTCGGAGCCGAGCCCTGCGAGCGGGCTCCGCAGGTTCCGCTCGATGTCGTAGTTGAGCGCCTTCAGCGGGGAGACGTAGAGGAGCCGGAGTCCTTCACCCGGCGACGCGTTCAGCCGGTCGATCCCGATCAGGAACGCCGCGAGCGTCTTCCCGGAGCCGGTCGGCGCCTGGATGAGCACGTGCCCGCCCTTCGCGATCGCCGGCCAGCCGAGCGCCTGCGCGGGAGTGGGATCGGCAAACGCCCGCTCGAACCACGTCCGCGTCTTTGGCGAGAAGACGTCGAGCGCGTCCATTTCCCCAGCGTACCGCCGAGGTCTACACTCGAGGCGTGCCCGAGGCGCTCTACTTCACCGACTCGGACGAGGCGAACGAGCTCATCGCGTCCGATCCGCTCGCGCTCTTGATCGGGTTCGCGATCGACCAGCAGGTGACCGTTCAGCAGGCGTTCCAGGGGCCGCTCCGGCTGAAGCAGCGGATCGGCACGCTCGACGCCGCCGGCATCGCCGCGATGGATCCGGAGAGCCTCGAGAACGCGTTCCGCGAGCGGCCTGCGATCCACCGCTTCCCGCGGGCGATGGCAAGCCGCGTGCAGGAACTGTGCGCGGTCGTCGAGGAGGAGTACGCCGGTCGGGCCGAGCGCATCTGGACCGAGGCGGCCGACGCGGCCGACCTGCGCAAGCGGATCGGCTCGCTTCCCGGGTTCGGGAAGATGAAGATCACGGGCCTCGGCTCCGTGCTCGCGCTCCGCTTCGGGGTCGAGGTGGCGTCCGAGCTCGTCCCCGACCACCCCTGCCTCGGAGGAGTCGACTCCGCGGAGGCGCTCGCCGACTACCAGGCGCAAAAGCGGGCCTACAAGAGCGCCCGTCGAGAGCAAGAACGAGCAGCTGCGCAGGTCGCAAAATAACGACAGCCGAGCAGACGAGTCCGGCTTCAGCGCGAGTGAAACCCAGGAGTTCAAAAGCTGAGCTAGCGGCCGCCCCACGAGGACATCGCGAACGGGCAGGGGCGGAACTGAGCCCAGCCCTACGGCGGCTCACGCGGTAAGCCCCGAGAGCTGGAGCGCCACAGAAACAGACCGCCAAAACGTGCGTCGCAGAGGCACAGGAAGAACGTCGCCACCATGCGCGAGCGTTCGGGAATGTCGCTTGAGCGGTGCGCTATTTACAAGTTGTCGGCGCCAGCTTGCCGGCAAAGCGGTCGGCGATCCATTCGACGACCTGCGGCACTGCGACCTGTCCGGCGTCGAGGTGAGCTGTGTCGGGGAGGAGCCGGAGGTCGACCGTCTCGCGCTGAGCGCAGAGCTTGCCCGCGAGCGCCGCGGTGGTCGCGGGGGACACGATCGGGTCGGTTTCACCCTGGGTGATCAGGATCGGTACGCCGGTCGGGTTGGCTCCAGGCGTATTCGTCTCGACGATCGTCTTCCATGGTTCGGTCTCCCACGGTGGTGTGTGGAGGAACCTGAGGTCGAGCGCGAGCGCGGCAGGGACCGAGGAGAGGATCTGCTTCGGGTTGTAGAGGCAGTTCTTGGCGATGCTGCCTACGAGCGGACGGGCGACAGGCGCGACAATCTGGTCGAGACTGGCTTCGTCGTACACCCTGGCCCAGGAATCGAGGGCCATCGCGATCAGGATGCGTCCAACGGTGGTCTCGATGTTGACCGCGAATAGATCCTTGAGATTCGGGACGGGGGCCCCAGCCGCGACACCTAGGAGCTCCAATTCGGGCGCATAGCTCCTGGCCAGCTGGCCCGTGAACAGCGATGCGTGACCGCCCTGGGAGTGACCCCAAACCACGAAGTCGGAGCTCGCACCTGCCTCCGTGAGATTTCGGGCAGCGCGCACGCTGTCGAGTGCGTTCATGGCCTCCGCGGCGCCGACGAGGTAGGGATGCGGTCCAGGTGTTCCGAGTCCTTGGTAGTCGGTCGCCGCGAGGACATAGCCCGCATCCAATAGCTCGGGGCCGCCTTCAACGAGCACCGGCTGCTGCTCGGGGTTCGTGACGAGCGAAGGCGCGCAGCTGGAGGCAACCCCGACCGTGCCGTGCGTATATGCCACGACCTTGCGCCCGTTGTCCGGCGACGGACCGTCGGGCACGAGGATGACCCCGCTCACGGCAGTCGGCTCTCCGTCGTCGCCGGTCGACTTGTAGAGCACGCGATACGCGGTCGCACCGGAGGTGAAGCCGTCGATGACCTCGCTGCGGATGATCGTGCCCGGCGGCCCGTCGGGAAGCGGCGAGGGTGCGGAATAGAACGAGCCAGGCGCGTCAGGCCGGGAACTGCGGACGAAGATGGCCCATCCCGCGATCGCCGCTACGACGAGCGCCACGATCACTATCGCGGCGATCACGAGCCACTTGGCCACCGCAACACCCTAACCCGGCGGTTTCAGCAAACGAGACGCCCCTCGGGTGCGCGAGAGGCTCTCGCTTGAAGAACGGTTTACTTGGGTGTGCATGGAAGACTTGACGGGCGGCGAAGCGCGCCCACAAGGCCTCGCTCCGAGCGAGCCAGACTGCGTGACCCAACCCGAAGCGGCGCTGCCCGGCATAGGGGTCACGACGCTCGCCGACGGCGGCCAGCGCGCCGCCGACATCGCGCGCCTGCTCGCCGAGTTCCTCGCCGAGGCGACGAAGAGCCTCGATCTCGCGGTGTTACGACGTCCGCTTCGAAACCGATGCCGGCGGTCTCGTCCTGGCCTCTCTCCTGTCCGCGGTACAGCGCGGAGTCGCGGTCCGCCTCCTCTACAACGTGGCTCACCCAGGGCCGATCCCGGTCCCGCCGCCACCCGAGACGGCGCCCGATGCGATCGAGCGGCTCCCGATCGAGACGCGCGGAATCGCGGGAATCCCCGACCTCATGCACCACAAGTACGTCGTCCGCGACGGCACGGCCGTGTGGACGGGATCGACCAACTGGACGGACGACTCGTGGACCCGGCAGGAGAACGTCATCGTGACCGTGCGCTCGCCCGAGATCGCGTACGCCTTCACGCTCACGTTCGATCAGCTCTGGGAAAGGGGTCAGGTCGCACACACGGGGAGCGACCCCCGCCCGGTGCAGGTGGACGGAATGCCTGTGCGCCCATGGTTCTGCCCGAAGCACGGCGAGGCGCTCTCGCACCGGGTCGCGAAGCACATCGGCAAGGCAAAGAGGCGCGTGCGGATCGCCTCCCCGGTGCTGACGTCGGGCCGATTCTCGCCACCCTGGTCGAGGTCGTGAACGAGCGGCGCTGCGACGTCGGCGGCGTCGTCGACGACACGCAAGTCGACCAGGTCTTCCACCAGTGGCAGACGAACGGCGTGAGCGAGTGGAAGGTCCCGCTCCTTCAGCGAATCATCGAGGGAGCCGAGTTCAGCGGCAAGGTCTCGATCCCGTGGGCCCCCGACTCGCTGCACGACTTCATGCACGCGAAGCTCGTCGTCGCAGACGACACGACCTTCGTCGGCAGCTTCAACTTCTCGCGCTCCGGCGAGATGAACGCGGAGAACGTGCTCGAGATCCGTGACGCGGCGATCGCCGACCGGCTTGCCGTCTACGTCGACGAGCTCCGTCGGCGCTACCCGCGCGCGACGCCGCCGGGAGCGCCCGCGACATCTACGGGGCCGGGTGTCCCCGGCCCCGTAGGTACGAGCACTTAACGCTTCGTCGGGTTGTGCAGCTGCGCCCGGATCGCGCCACCGGGGTGGCTGGGCGTCGTCGTGTGCAGGTTGACGTAGTACGCGCGCGGATCGTCGAGGATCGCCTGGAGCTTCGCCGGATCGCCGGTGACGACGCTGGTGACGTTCCCGTGGCCGTCCGCGTCCAGGGCCGAGTCGGCGGCCGAGAGCGCCGCGCCGACCTCGATGCCTCCGATCGCGCCCTTGTCTCCCTTGTGGATGTGGAGGCCGCTGACCTGCACTGCCCCTGGGAACGAGTAGTTGAACGAGAACACGACCTCGCCGCTCGTAATCGAACCCGACGCGTTCCGGGTGACGTCGAAGGTCACGGTTCCCACAGCGCTCGCCTTGAGGCCTTTGATCGGCGGCACTTCCTGACTCGGCTTCAAGTTCAACTTGAAAACGGGCGTTGCCGACAGGGCGGGCTTCTTCGACTGCGCTCCTCCCGCGGTACCGACGGCAACCAACGCGACCGCCCCGACGAGCACGAGCGCGCTGGAAATTGGTGTGCGTCTCATCGTGTGCTCCCTCCCTTTTGGGTGCTCATGTCGTAGATACCCCCCAGGCCCGAAACTTGCGTCAGCATCCGAACGGAATGCTTACGCGCACGTCACAAATCGCTCAAGGAAAGCCAACCGCACGGTGTCTGACTTCGCACGGAAACCGTTTCGTCGTTCCGTCCGGGGAGGTTCACGTGAGAGCACTGATCCTGATCGCCGCGGCCGGCGTTCTGACGGTCGTCGCCGCGTTGCTCGGCCCAGCCGCGTTGGCGGGCGAGAAGCCGAAGATGGGTGACGCGTCGCGAGCCGACCTGCAGGGCGTCAACTTCATCGAGAACTGCACCTTCAGCCACCAGGCGCCGGACGATCCGATCGTCTTCCCGGGGAAAGCCGGGGCGTCGCACCAGCACACATTCGTCGGCAACCGTACGACGGACGCGTCGTCGACATACGACTCGCTTCGCGCCGGCGGAACGTCGTGCACGCGCCGCGCAGACACGGCTGCGTACTGGGTTCCTGCGCTCTATCACGGGTCGTCGCCGGTCCTGCCGCAGGGAGCGACGATCTACTACCGGCGAGGCACGCTCGCCCCGGTGACCACGTTCCCGAACAACCTGCGGATGATCGCGGGCGACGCGACCGCCACGAGCCCGCAAGGCGGACGGGTCACGTTCTGGAGCTGCGGAGCGATGTCGGGCATCCCGCCCTCGAGCACGGTGCCGACCTGCCCGCAGGGTCGTGGGTCGTTCCTCCGGCTGCACGTGCGCTTCCCGAGCTGCTGGGACGGAAGACGGCTGGACAGCGCCGACCACAAGAGCCACATGGCCTATGCAATGGGCAGGCGCTGCCCGTCGACGCACCCCGTCTCGGTGCCCGCGATCACGCAGATCTACCGCTACCCGAGCTTCCGCCAGACCATGCTCGGCGGGGCGGAGTTCACGCTCGCGTCGGGCGGCCAGTTCAGCGCACATGCGGACTTCGTCAACTCGTGGCGGCCCGCTGAGCTCGAGCGACTCGTGGAGAGCTGCTTGAACGCCCTCGTCCACTGCGGGCGCGGGGGGTAGCTCGACATCGGCGTGCCCCTGCGGTGCGGGGTGCGGCCGTAGCTGAGGCGCCGGTGCTCCGCAGGCCGGCGCCTCGGTCGACGCCGTGCTCGACTCACCCGCGCTGACGACGTCCGGCGCGGGCGCGTCAGGCGACGCCGGCGAGCAGGAACGCGCGGTTCTCCTTCAGCATCTCGCGCGCGATCACGAGGCGCTGGATCTCGTTGGTGCCCTCGTAGATCTGGGTGATCTTCGCGTCGCGCATCATGCGCTCGACCGGGTACTCCTTGATGTAGCCGTAGCCGCCGAGGATCTGCACCGCCTCGGTCGTGACCCACATCGCGGTATCAGTGCAGTAGAGCTTCGCCATCGCGGAGGCCTTGGTCAGCTCCGCGCTCGGGGCGTCCTCGTCGACCATGCGCCCGAAGCGGTAGAGGAGACCTCGAGCCGCCTCGCAGGCCGTCTCCATGTCCGCCAGCTTCGCCGCAACCAACTGATGGTCGGCGATCGGCTTGCCCATCGTCTCCCGCGACCTCGCGTACTCGAGCGCGTAATCGGTCGCGCCCTGGGCGATCCCGAGGCCCTGGGCGGCGACTCCCGGGCGCGAGCGGTCGAGGACGCGCATCGCGATCCTGAAACCCTCGCCCTCCTCTCCGAGGAGGTTCGCGGCGGGGATGCGCGGCGCCCTCGAACACGAGCTCGCCGGTTGTCGAGCCGGAGATGCCCATCTTCGGCTCGAGCCGGGCGACCTCGAAGCCGGGGGTGCCGGCCTCGACGACGAACGCGGAGATGCCGGCGTGCCCTGCGCCCGGGTCGGTCTTGGCGAAGACCGTGTACACGTGCGCGACCGACGCGTTCGTGATGAAGCGCTTCGAGCCGTCGAGGACGTACTCGTCGCCGTCGCAGGCGCGCGGTCGTCCGCATCGCCGCGGAGTCGGAGCCCGATCCGGCCTCGGTCAGCGCGTACGCGGCGAGCCACTCGCCCGACGCGAGGTTCGGGAGGAAGCGCTCCTTCTGCTCGTGCGTCGCCCGCGAGCTTGAGAGCGAGCGAGCCGAGCTCCTGCACCGCGAGGATCAGTCCGCTCGTCGCACAGACCTTCGAGACCTCCTCGATCGCGACGAGCGCAAGCAGCGTCCCGGTGCCCGTGCCGCCGTGCTCCTCGTCGAAGAGGAGCCCGAAGATGCCGTGCTCGCGGAAGAGCTCGACGACGTCCCAGGGGAACTCGTGCGAGGCGTCGATCTCCGCTGCCCGCGGCGCGATGCGCTCGCGCGCGAGCGTCCGGACGAGCGCTCGGATCTCGAGCTGCTCGTCGCTCAGAGTGCTCCCAGGGCAGCGCGGAGTCTAGGCGGGAGCGGCGTTAGCCGGTGCGCGTACGCACGAGCTTCCACGTTGTTCCCGTCGGCGGTGCGAGCGACGTAGGTCGCCGTAGTAGTCGCTCGTGATAGAGCGGACGTGGCCCGGGTGGGCCGTCGTCCTCTCCGCCGCGGCGATTGCGGCCTCGAGCGGCGCAACGCCTTCTCGGTAGACGCTTGCTAGCCCGTAGTCGCGTACGTGGCGAAGCCTCGACGTGGTCGATCATGGGCTCTACCTACGCGGCTTCTGGCAGACGGCCTCGATGTTGTTGCCGTCCGCGTCGTGAACGAACGCCCCGTAGTAGTGCTCGTGGTAGTGCGCGCGGAGCCCGGGCGGGCCGTTGTCCTTCCCGCCCGCGGCCAGCGCCGCCTCGTAGAACGCGTCGACCTTCGCGTGGTCGTCGCACTCGAACGCGACGTGCGCTCCGCCGACCGGATCGCGGCGGACGACGCCGAGGTCGAGC
The DNA here is from genome assembly GCA_963758605.1 of uncultured Actinomycetes bacterium. Classification (GTDB taxonomy): domain Bacteria; phylum Actinomycetota; class Thermoleophilia; order Gaiellales; family Gaiellaceae; genus GMQP-bins7. Next base: position 121,079 of record CAVWWI010000012.1, read on the forward strand.
CCGTCGGCGTCCGCGAACCCGCAAGAAGTCCGCCCTCCTCGAACGCCATCGAGTAGCCGAGCGGCTCGAGCGCCTTCGAGTAGAAGCACTTCGCAGCCTCGCTGGTCGCTGACGTTGACGGCCGGTGTGGTCGATCATCGTCTCCTCCTTCCCGTCGGTACAGTCGCCGCCCATGATCCTCGAGAACGGCGTCGTCCGCACGATGGACTCCGTCGCTCCCGATCGCGCGCGCGCTCGCGATCGCGGGCGACCGGGTCGCGGGCGGCGTCGGCACGCACGAGACGGCGCTCCCGACGCCCGAGGTCGTCGACCTCGGCGGCCGCTGCGTCGTTCCCGGGCTTCACGGACTCGCACGTCCACTTCCCGACCTGGTCGCTCGCGCAGCGCGACGTGCAGCCTCGACGGCGCGCGTCGCTCGACGAGGCGCTCGAGCGGGTGCGAGCGCGCAGCGCCCGCGCGGCCGCTGGATCCGCGGCACGGGCTGGCGCATCGGCGACTGGGAGGCGCAGCCGACGAAGGAGGCGCTCGACGAGGTCACGGGCGACACGCCGGCGGCGCTGTTGGCGAAGGACTACCACTCGCTCTGGCTCAACTCGGCCGCGCTCGCGCTGGCCGACGGCGATCTCGAGGTCGAGGGCGGCGTCGTCGAGCGCGACGGGCGCGGCGAGCCGACCGGAGTCCTGCGCGAGGAGTCGGCGTGGCGGTTCCGCGAGCGGTTCACGTCCGTCTCCGAGGACGAGTGCGTCGAGGCGACGCGCGCGGGCTGAAGCTCGCGCAGAGCCGCGGCGTCACCGCGGTCCACGACAAGGACGGCTGGCTCGGCGCACCCGCGATCTTCCAGCGGCTCGCGCGAGCGCGGAGGGCTGACGCTTCGCGTCTGGCAGTCGGTGCCGCACGAGCAGCTGCCGGAGCTCGAGGCGCTCGGCGCTCCGCTCCGGCTTCGGCGACGACTTCCTGCGCCTCGGCTACCTGAAGGTGTTCATGGACGGCACGCTCGGCTCGCAGACGGCGTGGATGCTCGACGGCTCGGGCGTCGGATCACGAGCGGCGAGGAGCTCGCCGAGATCGTCCGCGACGCGGCGCCGCGCGGGCTGGCCGGTCGGCGTGCACGCGATCGGCGACCGCGCGAACCGCGAGGCGCTCGACGCGTTCGAGGCGACGCGGGACGAGCTGGGCGCCGCTCGGCCTGCGCCAGCGGATCGAGCACGCGCAGTGCCTCGCGCCCGAGGACTTCGCCGCTTCGCCGAGCTCGGCGTCGCCTGCTCCGTCCAGTTCTCGCCACGCGCCGTCGGACCGCGACCTCGCCGAGCGCTTCTGGGCCGAGCGGCTCGACGGCGCGTACGCGTTCCGCTCGCTGCGGGACTCGGGCGCCGTCGTCGCGAACGGCTCCGACGCGCCGATCGAGGAGCTCGACCCGCTCGCGGGCATCCGCGCCGGCGTCGCTGCGCACGATCGACGAGCGGCCGGCGTGGCATCCCGAGCAGGCGCTGACGGTCGAGGAGGCGTTGCACGCGACGACCGTCGAACCCGGCCTGGCTCGCGGGCGACGAGCGCGCGCGCGGCAAGCTCCTCCCCGGCTACCTCGCCGACCTCGTCGTCCTCTCGCGCGACCCGTCGAGTGCCCGCCGGACGAGCTCGAGCGCGTCGAGGTCGTCGCGACGATGGTCGGCGGCCGCTGGGTGCACAACCCGCCGCCCTGGGACTGACGTCGAGCGAGACGCTCGACCGGCGGAGGGCCGCGCGCTCTTCGGGCGGATGCCGACGGGCTACGACGCGCGCGGCCGGGACATGCCGGACGCGGTCTACGAGATCCTCGTCGAGCGCTGCGGGCTGCGGCCCCGGCTCGGACGTGCTCGAGATCGGGCCCGGCACGGGTCAGGCGACACGACGCCTGCTCGAGCTCGGCGCCGAGCCCGCTCGTCGCGATCGAGCCCGACCCGGCGCTCGCCGCGTTCCTGGCGCACGCGATCGGCGACGAGCGCATGGAAGTCGCGGGTCGACGCTCGAGGACGCGGAGCTCGACACCGGCGACGTTCGACCTCGCCGTCGCCGCGTCGTCGTTCCACTGGGTCGACGAGAGCGGTCGGCCTGGCGAAGATCTTCGCGCGCTCCGCCCGGGCGGCTGGTGCGCGATGTGGTGGACCCTGTTCGGCGAGCCGGGACGCAACGGACGCGTTCATGGGACGCGATCGAGCCGCTCCTCGACGACCTCCGAGCAGCCCGTCGGGGGCAGGGCCGGACGACCGTCGTTCGCGCTCGAGCACGCGCGCGCTGGTGCGCGCTGGCGCAAGCGGGCTTCCGAACGCAAGCACGAGCTCGATCCGTGGCCGGCACGTGGGACACCGACGGCATCCGTGGCCTCTACTGCGACGTTCTCGCCGATCCGCGCCTCGACGAAGCCCGACCGCGGGACGAGATCCTCGACGCGATCGCACGCATCGCCGAGCACGAGTTCGGCGGACGCGTCGAGCGCACGGTCACGACGTCGCTCTACACGGCGCGCAAGCCCGTCGACGAGCGCCGGTCCTACAATCGGATCGTGGCCACGCCGCACGATGCTGCCCGTCCACGAGGCGCCGACCTGCTCGGTCGCCGGCGCGGCCGAGATCGTGGGCTCGAAGTGGACGGTGCTCATCGTCCACGACCTCTCCGAGGGGCCACGCCGCTTCACGGAGCTCGAGCGCTCGTGCGCCGGGATCAGCCCGCGGACGCTCGCGGAGCGGCTGCGCTGGCTCGAGTCGGAGGAGATCGTCGTCCGGCAGAGCTACCCGGAGTCGCCGCCGCGCGTCGAGTACGCGCTGACCGCCGAAGGGCAAGGCGCTCCTGCCCGTCGTGCACGAGATGCGCCGCTTCGGCCACGAGTGGCTCGGCTGCGGCGTCCACGACACCGCGACCTAACGAAGAGCTCCGCTACCGCGTCTGAGCGGTAGTGGTGACGGTCGAGACAGCAGAGGACGGGCGTAGCTCGACGCCGCGCCACGGTCGGCGCGCTCGCGCTGTACCGGCTCGTGTTCCCACCCGCGTTTCGTCATGGCGTGATCGACCCTCCTCGCGGGTACGTCGCCGTCGTTCTCAACGGCGGCGTGTGCAAGAGCTTCGGGCAGACGAGGTCCACCCTCGACTGCGGCAGCTTCGCGTCCATCCGGCCGGAGCCGCACAGCTCGAGTGTGTTCACTGCCGCGGGCTGCGAGATCCTCGTCATTCGTCCCGCGCACGACGCCGGCTGCGCAGCTGTTCGGCTGCGACTGCTCCTCGAGCTTCGCCGCATCGAGGCCGCGGCGGCGACGCACCTGGGCAGGAGGATCGCAGCGGAGCTCGAGGCGCAGAGCCCGTGCTCGGCGATCGCGCTCGAAGGCCTTGCCTTCGAGCTGATCGCAAGCGTCGGGCGGGCGGCGGCACCCCGCGACGACCGCAGGACGGCAGTGGCTGCGACACCGTCCGGGAGCGGCTCGACTCCTCGGTTCCCGGCTGCCCGTGCCTCCAGGAGCTGGCGGCGTCAGTCGGGCGGCAGCCGGCGACATCTCGACGCGTGCGTTGTCGACGAGGCAGTACGAGGCGCTTTCCGATGGCGGACTACGGACGCCTGCGATAGGCACGCAGTCGGCGACGTCGCGCTAAGTTGCCTCGACGGCCGCGCTCGCTAGCGCGAATCGCGCTTGACGCCGGCTCCGCGGACCCGAGCCGAAGCTTCACGAGGGTGTTCCGACGCCACCACGGCGTCACTCGCCAGGTCGGTACCGCGAGACGTCGGTCCGAGCCTGGACTCGGCCGTGGCGGCCGGGCGAAGGCACCCGGCCGCCACACGGCGTTCGTCAGCTGCTGCGGGACCTGGAGGTTCCCTTCGCGCGCGAGGCATCGGGAACCGAACGGGCGGTCGGACTTCGCGAGCCGTCGAGGCCCATACCGGCGAGGACGCGCGGCGTCTTCGTGAACTGGATCTCGCGATAGTCGACGAGCTGGTAGCGATTCCCCCAAGGATCGCGGAAGTCGTGCGACCCGATGACCTCGACTCCAGCCGCGCGCAACCGCCGCACGGTCTCGTCGAGGTCGTCCACGACGAGCCCGATGTGGCGTTCCACGTCGGCCACGTGGGCGACACCTTTCGCGAGCGCGATGAACTGGTCTCCCATGTCGACGAAGGCCATGGTCGCTCCGCGCCCGCGCAGCTGCATGTCGTCGAAGATCCGCCCGAAGAACGCCAGCGCCTCGTCGAGGTCGCCGACCTCGACCGCGATGTGGTTGATCCCGACGAGCCGAGGCATCAGTCGCAGGGTAACGCGTGAGAAGAGTGGGGTCAGACCCCTAAAGGGGTCAGACCCGATGGCTACGCAGGCTCGGCCCAGACGCCCGGCGAGCTCGACGATCGTCGCGGCGGCGGCGCCCATGTCCTGCACGCTCGCCCACTCGCGGACCGAGTGGTACTCCTGACCGCCCGTGAAGAGATTCGGGGTCGGAAGGCCTCGTGACGAGAGAACGGCGCCGTCCGTCCCGCCGCGCGTGATCGCGAGCTTGGGCTCGACGCCGGCACGACGAATGGCTTCGAGGGCAGCCTCGACGACCCGCGGGTGTCTTCTCGATGTACGGGCGCATGTTGCGGTAGGAGTCGCGCCGCTCGATGTCGACGTGCGCACGCGGCTCGCGCTCGCCGATCCGCTCCGCGAGGTCGCGCAAAGCTGGACGTGCTGCTCGAGCAGGTCGTCGTCGTGGTCGCGCGCGATGAAGTCGACGATCGCCTCCTCCGCGCCTCCCGAGATGCGGTGCGGATGGACGTATCCCTCTCGATCCTCGGTGGTCTCCGGCGAGAGCCGGTCGGCGGGCAGCGAGGCGACGAGCTCGGCGGCCAGCTTGACCGCGTTCACGAGCTTGCCCTTCGCCGTGCCGGGGTGAACCGAGAGCCCGCGGATGGTCACGCGAATCGAGGTCGCAGAGAAGGTCTCCGTCTCGAGCTCCCCGAGCGAGGAGCCGTCCAGGGTGTAGGCGACGTCCGCGCCGAAGGCCTCCAGGTCGAAGTCCTCCGCGCCGCGACCGACCTCCTCGTCGACGGTGAACGCGACGCGCAGCGGTGCGCGAGTGCGCTCCGGGTGACGAGCGAGGTACGAGACCGCGGCCATGATCTCCGCGATCCCGGCCTTGTCGTCGGCGCCGAGGAGCGTGGTGCCGTCACTGGTGACGATGTCGTGCCCGACCCGAGCGGCCAGCTCCGGAAGCTGCTCCGGGTCGAGCACCTGGCGCGAGTCGCCGGGAAGCGCGATCGGCGCGCCGTCCCAGGCCTCGTGCACGATCGGCGACACGTCCGCGCCGCTGACGTCGGGCGTCGTGTCCACGTGCGCGATGAGCCCGACGACCGGAGCTCCGTTCGTTCCCGAGAAGCCCGGAGAAGACCGCGGCGCCGGTCGTCAGCTCGGCGTCGAGGCCGAGGTCGCGAAGCTCCTGGACGAGTAGCCGCGAGAGCTCGAGCTGCTTCTCCGTGCTGGGACGCTCCGGCACGCGGTACGCAGCCTGGGTGTCGACCCGCACGTAGCGGAGGAAACGATCGAGCACGTCGCCCGCGAGCTCCTCCGCGAGCGGGCTCGTGAACGGCGCTCTAGCCAAGCTCCCCGAGACGCCTGTACGTCTCGCCCACCGCCGCGACTCCGAGCGTCAGGTACTCCGCGGGAAACTTCTCGTTCGGCGAGTGCGCATTGGCGTCGTTCGAGGCGATGCCGGTCGAGATCGTCGGGATCCCGCGGGCCGCGAGGCTCGCGACCACGGGCACCGACCCGCCGACGCGCACGAGCAGCGAGGGCTGGCCGAAGACCTGCTCGAAAGCTGCGCGAGCGAGCCCGAGGGCGGGCGCATCGGGCGATACGAGCCCCGGCTCCGCCACCGAGCTGGAGCTTGACGGCGACGTCCGCGCCCTCAGGGGCCGCCTCGAGGAGGAGGCGCTCGAAAGCCGCGCTCACGTCGGCGACGTTCTGGCCAGGGGCGATCCTGATCGAGACGTTCGCCCTCGCCTCGACGGGCAGAACCGTCTTGACGAGGTCCGGGGAGCCACCCGCGAGCCCGTGCACGTCGACGGAAGGCTCGGCCCACGTGCGGACGTAGTACTCCTGCATCGCGGCGACGTCCGAAGGTCGTGCTCCGACCTCGGCGAATCGCCCCTCGCCGGCGGGGAGCGACTTCCACCCCTCGAGCTCCTCGGGAGTCGGTGGGAGGACGCCGACACGCAACGGCTCAGGCACCCGCCCGTCCTTCGCGACGACCGCCGATAGCGCCTGCATCAGGGCGTGCGTCGCGTTCATGGCGACCCCGCCGTACAGCCCCGAGTGAAGATCCCTATCGCCGGTCCGAACTGTCACATGGAAGTAGCAGAGGCCACGCAGCGCGGTGTTGAACGTCGGGATCCCGGGCTCCTCCATGCTGCCGTCGAAGACGATCGCGGCGTCCGCCCCGCGCTCGTCGGCCGCGACCCAGTCGATGATCGACTGGCCCCCGACCTCCTCCTCCGAGTCGAGGGCGAAACGAACGTTGACCGGAAGCTCCCCGCCCGACGCGAGCTGGTGCGCCGCGCTCACGAGCATGAGCAGCTGCGCCTTGTCGTCCGCGACTCCTCGGGCGAAGAGCCAGCCGTCCCGCTCGGTCAGCTCGAAGGGCGGCGACTCCCAGAGGTCGAGCGGGTCTGGCGGCTGGACGTCGAAGTGCGCGTAGCAGATGACCGTGGGTGCAGTCTCGGGGCTCGCGCTCGCACGAACCTCGCCGATGACGAGCGGCCGGCCTCCGTTGGACGAGACGGTGTCGGCCTCTCCTCCCGCCTCGCGAATCCTTTCCGCAACCCACTCGGCTGCGTCGACGACGTCGTCCGCATGTGCAGGATCGGCGCTCACCGACGGGATGGCGATCAGCTCGGCGAGCTGGTCGCGAAGCTCCTCGTAGGACGGCGTCACGGGCGCGGAGTGTAGTGGCTCGTCCTCGACGGCCTAGCGACTGAAGCTCTCGTCCAGCACGACCTCGTAGATCTCGACACCTGTCCGGCTGCCGCTGCTGTCGTCCGGGGGAGACATCTGATTCAACGCCTCGTCGGCCCGACGCATGTCCTCCTCGGTCTCGCAGAACGAGATCCCGACGGAGGCCCCGGTCTTGCGGTCGACCAGATTGATGAAGCGACTCACCGTTTCCATCAGCGTCCGCATTCCTTCGGGCGCGTCGGCCGGCAGACCACTCTCTCTCGCGTCCGCCATCTGCTTCCGCATCTCCTCGACCTCCTGGTCGATGCGAGCCGGGTCGCCTCCTTCGAACTTGGCGATGCGTGCGTACATGTCGTCTCCTCTCACTCCCGTAGGTCGAAGAACGGATACACGCTACCGCCGTCGAGGCACTCGGCTGCGTAGAGGGCGACCCCGAGGTCGCCCGTCCAGAGCGAGTAGCGGCCGCGGCCGCGCTCGGAGCGGAGCCGGCGCACCTGCGCGAGTGCGTGCACGGCGAAGCGGCGCGCCCGGTCGAGCCAGCGCTCGTCGCCGGTGCGCGTCGAAGGCCTTCAGGAACGCGTAGCCGTTGCCCGCAGTGCCGTGACAGATTCCTGGCCCCTTCTCGTGCCCATGCGGCGGCCCGGCCTGCCACGTCAGCTCGGCGCCTGCGAGCATCAGCTCCTCGTCCAGATACGTGGCCGCGCGACGAGATGACTCCTGGTGCGCCGTGGCACCACTGGACCCGGATCTGACCGTCCGGCCCGGGCAGTTCCGGGCGTTCCGCGGGCGGCCAGTTCGCAAGTCCGGCAGCGACATGCGCGGCCCGCTCGAGGATCGCCGCGGTATCCCGTTCGAGAGCAGTGCGGCGGTCGACGTCGAGCAGCGGCAGGAGCGCCTGCACGTTCCCGACCAGCCCGTGCGCCGGACCGAGGTACGTGAACGCGCGACCGTAGAGTCGTTGCACCCAGAAGCCATCCTCTCCACGTCTCGACCACAGTGCGTCCGCGCTCTCCTCCCACGCCGTGCGCCAGCGCTCGTCGTCCGTCCATTCGAGCATCGTCCGCGCGGCGATCATCGTGCCCGGCGTGCCCCACATGACCTCGTCCGCGTCGTTCGAGGTGTTGGCGCGGACGCGTTCGAGCAGCGCATCGGCCAACTCACGGCTCGGTGCAAGCCGGTACGCGACGAGCAGGATCCCGGTCTCACCGAAGACGAGAGACGACTCCCGCAGCTCTGCGACGTCGATCTTCATGAAGTCCGGTCTGTTCCGGAAGAGCTCGAGATTGCGAAGAGCGAGGTCCGCGAGATCGAGCTCGGTCTCCGCGTGGCCATTCCCACGAAGCTCGTCGAGCGCCCACAGAACTCCTGCCGCGCCGGCGTACAGGTTCTTCATCGGGCTCGTCGCCTGCCAGCGGTCCCAGTCGTCCGCTCGCCAGAGGAGCTTCGGGCCGCGGAGCGCGGCATCGGTGTCCTCGACGATCTCGCGGATACCCGCGCGAGCGCGCTCGTCGTTCCACGGCTCGTCGGTCAGGGGCTCGAACGCCTCCGGGCGGTAGAGCACGCCTCGACTCTACGGAAGACCGAGGTGTGGCTGAGCCAAACCCGAGCGGCTGAGCGGTGAGCCGACCCGGAGTGGCCGGAGGCCGGCTCAGCCGGCCGGGAGGCCAAGCGCGGCTTCTCCACGCGTTACGAAGAGGAAGGGGGCTCGCGGGGGAAACGTCGTTTCCCCCGCGCTGCTAGGCGACGTCGCGAACGCGCTGGGCGTCTGCCAGTGCGCGGAGCTTCTTCAAGCCTTGGTGCTCGATCTGACGGATGCGCTCGCGGGTCACATTGAACGCGCGGCCGACCTCGTCGAGCGTCCGCGGCTGCTGCCCGTCGAGGCCGTAGCGGAGCTCGAGCACCCGGCGCTCCCGTTCCGAGAGCGCTCCCAGGATCGCGCGCAGCGCCTCGCGCTGGAGCGCGGTCTCCGCCAGCTCGTCGGGAAGCGGGGTCGAGTCGTCGGCAAGGAAGTGACCGAACTCCGACTCGTCGTCGTCGCCGACCGGCTTCTCGAGCGAGACCGGGGTCTGGGCGCTCCGCCTGATGTGCTCGACTTCGTCGGGCGTCATCTCGACGTCACGCGCGACCTCCTCCACCGTCGGCTCGCGGCCGCGCTCGGCGCGCAGCTTGCGCTCGGCGCGCAGGATGCGGTTGAGCTTCTCGACCACGTGGACAGGCATCCGAATCGTTCGTCCCTTGTCCGCAATCGCGCGCGCGACCGCCTGGCGGATCCACCAGGTCGCGTACGTCGAGAACTTGAAGCCCTTGCGGTGGTCGAACTTCTCGGCGGCCCGGACGAGCCCGATCGTCCCTTCCTGGATCAGGTCGAGGAACGGCAGACCCTGGTTCCGGTACCGCTTGGCGATCGAGACGACGAGCCTGAGGTTCGCCTCCACCATCGCCTGCTTCGCGCCGTGATCCCCGCGCTCGATGCGCTTCGCGAGCTCGACCTCCTGGGCCGCAGTCAGCAGCGGGACGCGGCCGATGTCCTTCAGAAAGAGCTGGAGCGCGTCGGTGGTGATCTCCGCATCCGCCTCGGGCTCGCTCTCGACGTCTTCCTCCTCGGCGTGGACGACCGCGATCTGGGCCTCGTCGAGTGCGGCGTAGAACTCGTCGAGCTGGCTCGGCTCCAGATCGAGCTCGTCGAGCGCGAGTGCGACCTCGTCGGCGTCGAGTTGCCCGGTCTGCGCACCGACGTCGAGCAGGCGCTGTGCCTCGTCGGTCGCGAGGACGTCCTCGACCGGTGCCCGAACCGCCGTACCCTCCGCTTTCCCTGCCAGAACGCCCCCATTCCTCGTCGGCGCGTCACACCGTAGTCACACGGACGGTCGGCGTCAAAGCGGCCGCCCGGGCGGGCTCAGGACCGTGCGTGGCGGATGGTCTCGAGGTAGCGCGCGGCCTCTCGCGCGAGCGGGGAGCCTGGCTGCGTGCGGGTGGCGAGGCGGAACTGCCGCTCCGCGGCCGTCACCCGTCCCGTCCAGATCAGCAGCACGCCGAGGTGGAAGCGGACGCTCGGCTCACCGGGAAACGTCCGCGTCAGCGGGCCGAGGCGGCCGAAGGCGCGCTCCGGTGCGTCCTTGTCGAACTGACCGACCGCCGCCGCGACCTGCGCCTCGGCGTTCGCCGGAGCAGCACGCGCAGCACGCGCGAAGACCGCCGCCGCCGAGACGGGTCGTCCCACGCGCTGAAGCCCGACGCCGTACAGCAGCAGCTCCCGCGTGCCGTCCCTTTCGGCGCGCTGTCGGAGCGCGTCCAGCTGACGCCGCGGCGCAAGGCGCACGATCTCTGCGGGCGCCGCGAACGAGGGGATGAAGCCCGGCAAGCCGCGCGGAGACTTGGGATGGAGGACGTTTCCCGCCAGGACCGCGTAGGGCGTGTCGGGCTCAGCCTCGATCGCCGCCCGCAACGCGGGCACGGGGTCGCCTCGCCGCGCCCACAGGCGGGCGAGGCCGAGGTGAAACTGAACGGCTCCGCTCTCGGGATAGAGCTTCGCGAGCTGCTCCACGCGATCGAGCGTGCCCCTGGGCCAGGACGAGAACGCGGATCCGACCTTCGCCTCCAGCGAGTCGTGTCGAGCGAAGAGCGCCGCCGCATCGTCGAGCTTCCCTTTCGCGTAGAGCGTGCTACCGCTCGCGAGGTCGCGGGCCTCGGGATCGTCACGGAAGCCGAGCGCGAGAGACAGCGGCGGGCGTCCCGGCCGCGGCTTCGCCTCCGCCGCCTCGGTCGTCGCAGAGCCTCCGTCCGTAGACAGGACCGCGGCCGCCACCACCGCGACCGCTGCGGCCGCCGCCAGCGCGACGAGAAGGATCACACGCCGTCTCGCGCTCACCCGGGCGACGATAGCCGCGCGCTCCGCCGCGCGGCTGCGAGATGCCTGACGCTATAGTTCGGAAAGTAATGGCCAGCTACCGAGAGCTGCTCGGGCGCGTCAAGGAGGAGATCGAGGAGATCTCTTCGACCCACGCGCGAGACCTGCTGTCGTCCGACGCTTCGCCGCTCTTCGTCGATGTCCGCGAGCCGGACGAGTGGGAAGAGGGTCACATCCCCCATGCGATCCACGTGCCACGCGGCTGGCTCGAGGCCCGCATCGAGGGCCTCGTGCCCGACAAGTCCCGTCCCCTCGTCATCTACTGCTCGGGGGGATCACGCTCGGCGTTTGCGGCGAAGGCGCTCGGCGAGATGGGCTACGAGGACGCGGTCAATCTCGCCGGCGGCTTCACGGACTGGAAGCGGAACGGCTTCGACGTGACGATCCCTCGCGTCCTCTCGTCCGAGCAGCGCTCCCGCTACAGCCGTCACCTCCTCATCCCGGAGGTCGGCGAGGACGGCCAGCAGCGGATCCTCGACGCGCGCGTGCTTCTGGTCGGCGCAGGCGGGCTCGGCTCGCCGGCAGCGCTGTACCTCGCCGCTGCCGGTGTCGGGACGCTCGGAATCGTGGACGCCGACGTCGTCGACGAGTCGAACCTCCAGCGTCAGATCATCCATGCGACGGATCGTCTGGGGGAGCCGAAGGTGCACTCGGCGAAGCGGACGATCGAGGCGCTCAATCCGGACGTGCTCGTCCGGCCGTTCGAGGAGCGGCTGACCTCCGAGAATGCTGATCGGATCCTGGGCGAAGGGTGGGATGTGATCGTCGACGGCGCGGACAACTTCCCGACTCGCTACCTCGTGAACGACGCGTCGATCTGGCACGGGATTCCGGTCGTGCACGGTTCGATCTTCCGCTTCGAGGGGCAGGTCACGGTGTTCGCCCCCGGGGCCGGGCCCTGCTACCGCTGCCTGTTCCCCCAGCCTCCTCCTCCCGAGCTGGCGCCGAGCTGCGCCGAGGGAGGCGTCCTCGGAGTCCTGCCCGGCATCATCGGCTCGCTGCAGGCGAGCGAGACGCTGAAGCTGATCCTCGACCGTGGCGACACGCTCGCAGGGCGGCTGCTCCTCTTCGACGCGCTCGGCACGACACTCGACGAGGTGACGGTGCGGCGCGATCCCGACTGCCCGGTGTGCGGCGACAACCCGACGATCACCGAGTACGTCGACTACGTCGAGTTCTGCAGCGCTCCGGTGGGAGGCCGCTGATGGCGGCCGTGCGCATTCCCCCCACGCTCCGGGCGGAGGTCGGTGGGCTCCGCGAGCTGGAGGCACGAGGGGAGACCGTCGGCGCCGTGATCGATGATCTCGTCGAGCGCTTTCCGCCACTCGCCGGACAGCTCTATGCCGGGGGTGAGCTTGCGTCGTTCGTGAACGTGTACCTCGGCGGCGAGGACATCCGGACGCTCGATGGGCTCGAGACGCCGGTCTACGACGGCGAGACCGTGATCCTCCTGCCGGCGATGGCCGGCGGTGTCTGAGCGCCCGAAAGCGCTCGCCCCGTCCCTCCTCGACCTGATCGGCTCGACGCCGCTCGTCGAGCTCCCTCGCCTCTCGCCGAAGCCGTCCGTCCGCCTCTACGCGAAGCTCGAGGGCCAGAACCCCACCGGCTCCGTCAAGGATCGGGTTGCCAAGGCGATGATCGATGCGGCCGAGGCATCGGGCGAGCTGGAGCCGGGGCGGCATCTGCTGGAACCCACCAGCGGAAACACCGGGATCTCGCTCGCGCTCCAGGCGAAGCTGCGCGGCTATCCGCTCACCTGCGTCATGCCGGCGAACGTGACCGAGGAGCGTCGGCGTCTCCTTCGCCTGTACGGGGCGGAGATCGTCGACTCGGCCGCGGAGGAAGGCTCGAACGGGGCGGTGCGGCTGGCGCTCGAGCTTGCGGAGCGTGAGCCTGCGTTCTTCATGCCGTTCCAGTACGGGAACGTCGCGAACCCGCGCGCGCACTACGACGGCACGGGCGCGGAGATCGCCATCGCCCTCGACCGCGTCGACGTCCTCGTGGCCGGTCTCGGGACCGGCGGCACGCTGATGGGCGCCGGCGAGCGGCTGCGCGAGTCGTTTCCCGATGTGGTCGTCGCCGCAGCGGAGCCGCTCCCGGGTGACGAGGTGATGGGGTTGCGCTCGCTCGCGGACGGCTACGTGCCTCCTATCCTCGACGTCGCCAAGCTCGACCGAAAGCTCCTCGTGACGAACGAGGAATCCGTCGCCGGGCTCAAGCTCCTCCTCGAGCGCGAGGGTGTGTTCGCGGGCGTCTCGTCCGGAGCGGTGCTGCACGCGGCCCTCAGAGTGGCGAGGGAGCTGGACGAAGGCGTGGTGGTGTGCGTCCTCGCGGATGCCGGCTGGAAGTACCTCTCGGCCGGGTTCTGGGAGGCGGACGACGTCGGCGCTGCGATGGAGCGGTCCGTCTGGTGGTAGTCCCGGAGAGGCTACGCCGGCAGCTCGCCGACCATTCCGAGGCCGAGGCTCCGAACGAGGCGTGCGGTCTCGTGGCGTTTCGCGACGGCGTCGCCGAGCGCTACGTTCCCGGCCGCAATGCCGCGGAATCCCCGTATCGCTTCGAGCTCGACGTCGATCCCGAGTCGTGGTTCCTCGAGGACGAGGGCTACGAGCTCGCCGTCTTCCACTCGCACGTGTCCTCTCCCCCCCGTCCGTCGCGCACGGACGTCGAGAACATCGGCCTCTGGGCCGGGCGGCCGTATCTGATCTACACGCTACGAACCGGCGAGCTCGCGGCCTGGCGGATCGCGAACGGCACCATCGCTCCGCTGCCGCTCACCTAGGAGGGCTTGGTGGAACGGGCCTCGTCGCAGGGGTGCCGCTGGTCGTCGCGAGGCAAGGACGCAGGGAGCGTCCATATTCGTGAATATGGACGCGACTGAGGACGCCGCATCGCGGCGATCCAGCGCTCCCCAGGCGACATCGGGCCTGTTTCGCCAAGCCCTCCTAGGCGGTCGAGAGCCCAGATTCTTCGATCGCGCGCCGAGCGAGCGCGTCGTCCTCTGGCCCCGGCAGGCCGCTGACGCCGACCGCACCCACCCGTCGCCCGTCCTCGAAGGCAGCAACTCCGCCCTGGAAGAACGTGAAGAACGGGTCGAAGCTCGCCCGCTCTGCGGCGTCCTCGCGCGCCTTCGCGGCAAGCTCGGCCGTGGAGGGAGCATCGCTCCGCGCCGCCGTGTACGCCTTCCGCTGGGCGTTGAGACGCGTGTCGGGGGCGGCACCGTCCATCGTCGCCGCTGCGACGAGCTCACCGTGGTCGTCGGCGACGAAGACCGAGACGGGTGCGCCGGAATTCTCGACGACGAACTGAACCTGGACGAGGGCCTGCTCGAGCCTCATCCCGCAATCTTGACGGTCGCGCTCGTCCGCTGCGACTCCACCGCGGCCGTGAACAGCCGGTGCGACCACGCCGCCTCTTCCGGCGTCGCACACCGGAACGGCTGGCGCATCGCCTCCTGGTTCACGAGCTCGTCGAGGAAGGCCGCCCACATCTGGAGGACGCCGTCCGAGAAGCCGAACTCGAAGATCGAGCCGGTGATCGTCGGGTAGGCGGATTGCGATCCGAGATCCAGCACTTGCCACGACTGTGGCGAGCCGGGCTCGTAGGCAAGGCTCCGAAGCGTCTTCGGGTACTTCGTCGTGTACGCGATCGAGCCGGCCGTACCGTCCACCTCGATGACCCACGTGTTCGTCTCCCCGGGCGCGATGCGCTTCGTCTCGATCCGAAGCGGGAAGAGCGAGCCTTCATCCTCGGCCTCGCACAGGAGGACCGCGTTGTCCCAGGTGTCGCACGCAGCGACGCCGCCCGCGCCGTCAGGCCGCTCCGGCACGACGTCGGAGAGGACGGCACGAACATTGCGCGGAAGCCAGCCGGCTCTGAAGGGCAGGTGGACCGCGTGCATTCCGAGATCGCCCATGCAGCCGTACTCGCCGTTGAAGCGCGCCTGCCGCTTCCAGTTGATCGGCTTGCCCGGGTCGAGGTCGCTCGAGTGCAGGAAGAGCGAACGCACCTCCAGGACCCGGCCGAACCTCCGCTCCGCGATCCAGCGAGCCACCTCCTGCCCGCCGGGAAAGAACGGAAACTCGGACGAGCAGCGGACGAGCAGCTCCGGGTGGGCGGTGATCTCCTTACTGATCGTCGCGTTCGCGGTCAGGTCGATCCCGAAGGGCTTCTCGCCCAACATGTGCTTCCCAGCTTCCAGGCAGGCGACGTACACCTCCGCGTGGAGGTGATGGGGGATGGCGACGTAGACAGCCTCGACGGAGTCGTCTGCGAGCAGCTCGCGATAGTCGGACACGAGGCGCGGAGGGGGCGAGAGCCGCTCGTACCACCCGAGAACCACGGGATCGGTATCGCAAACCGCGACGATCTCCGGACGGGCGCCCGGATCGGAGAGGTGGAGCCACCGAGCGGCGGCGCTCGCGAACTCGCGGCCCATGAGCCCGCCCCCGACGAGGCCGAAGCGAACGACCTCAGGCACGGAGCGAGGCGAGCGCTTCGTCGGCGGAAACACCCCGATGGACGACGTCCATGAGTGCCCGTGTCATCGCCGTCGGGCGCTCGTGCTGGATGACGTTTCGCCCGTAGACGATTCCGGCGGCCCCGAGCCGCATGAGAGCCTCCGTCCGTCGAAGAACGTCCTCATCCGAGACACGCCCGCCGCCCCGCACGAGGACCGGTCGGCCGCCCGCGGCTTCGAGCACGCGCGGGTAGTCGTCGAGGTCGTCGGTCGGGTCGGCCTTGATGACGTCGGCGCCCAACTCGGCGGCCTGGCGGACGAGTGAGACGATCGTCAGCGTGTCGCCGTCCACTCCGTAACCACTCGCCCCCGGCTTCATCGCAAGCGGTTCGACCATGAGCGGAAGCCCGACGGGGTCGCACGCCGCGCGCAGCGTCGAGATGTTTCGAACGCACTGCCCGTAGAGCTGGGGTTGATCAGGGAGGGAGAGGAGGTTGACGACGACGCAGGCCGCGTCGAGTACGAGCGCGCGCTCGACCACGCGCTCGAGCAGCTCGCTGAAGAGCCGCCCGGGAGTCTCGGCGCCGTAGACGTTGGCGACATCGGTTCGGAGCACCAGGGCGGGCTTGCGAGGTCCCGGAATCTGCTGGAGGAGCGACGCCTGGCCCGGCGAGAGCTGGATCGCATCCGGCCCGGCTTGGACCAGCGCCTCGATCGTCCGGGGCATGTCCGTGATGCCCTCGAGGAACGAGGGCTCGCCGAACAGGCCATGGTCGACAGCCACGTCGAAACACCGACCGTCCGCGGCGAAGAGCCGGTTGAGCCGCGCCCGCACCGCGCTCACTGTAAACCCGCGAGGGTCAGCGCCTCCGCAAGCCCGCGGACGCCCTCGGTGGCGCCGACGGCAGTCGTCGCCAGAGCACCCGCAGCGCAGCCCAGGCGAACAGCTCGCTCGAGTGGCCATCCTCCGAGCTTCCCGTAGAGGACACCGGCTGCGAAAGCGTCGCCCGCTCCGGTCCCGTCGACGGCCTCGACCATGGGCGCCTCGATGTGTCCCTCGAAGCCCTCGCCCGACGCATAGCACCCCTGAGAGCCCATCGTGAGCGCAACGTCTCGCACGCCGCGCTCGCGCAACCAGGCGGCAACGCGAGGCGGAGCGTGCTCGCCCGAGAGCGCCTGCCCCTCCTCGAGGCTCGGCATGGCGAGGTCGAGATGTGGAAGGCAGGGCTCGAGCCTCGACCAGCGTCCGGTCGGATCCCAGACCGGGTCGAGGCTCGTGAGGATCCCCCGGCGCTGCGCTTCGGCTGCCAGACGGGCAAAGGGCTCGCCGTCCAGGCCGTCCATGACGAGCGCGCCCGCGAGGTGGAGGGCCTGCCCGGCGTACAGGAGGCCCAGATCGAGCTCGTCGGCCACGAGCGCCCCGTTCGCACCTGGCACGTGGAGGAATGTCCGCTCGCCCACCGAGTCGACGAGGACGACGGTAGTCGAGGTGGGAACAGACCCGTCGCGAAGCACGCCCTGTCGGTCGACTCGACGCTCGTCCAGGAGCCGGATGAGGAAGTCTCCGAACGTGTCCGTCCCGACCTTGCCGACGACCGCCGCGGAGAGCCCGAGCGTGACGAGCGCGCTCGCAGTGTTCAGAGCACATCCTCCGCCGTGCATCACGATCTCATCGACGAAGCCGAGCGAGCCCGCAGGCGGCGGCTCGTCGACGGGGCGTGCGATGACGTCGGCAACGAGGATGCCGAGGCAGACGACGTCCACCTAGCCCTCAAGGGCGGGGCCGATGCAACGGAGCACTCGCAGGTCGCCCTCCACGCGAATGTGTTCGGACGCGGCAGGCACCGCGAAGGCGGCACCGGGGCGCACCGGAGCGCCGTCGATCCGCCCTTCCCCCTCGACGACGAGAAGGATCGCGAACCGGCCACTCGCCTCGACGAGCGAGTCCGCCCAGAAGAAGGAACGGGCCTCGGGTGGCAGACCGACGACCGGCTCGTGCGCGCTCAGGTCGAGCGCACCCACCGCCCGCGCCCAGCCGAGCCCGAGGTGGCTGTCCTCCGGTCGGATGGGAAAGCCATGCCACTCGCAGAGGAGCGAGTAGTCCGTCGGCTCTTGCAGCTCGGCGATGAGCAGTCCCGCCCCGAGCGCATGCGGCACCCCCGCGGGCACGTAGACGACATCCCCCGGGCGGACCGAGATCCTGTTCAGTGAGCCGAGGAGTCGGTCCGTGTCCTGTTCTTCGATCCACGTCAGATAGCGCTCGAGCTCGACGGCTTCGCGGAGGCCGACCCAGACGTCGGCCTCGCCGTTCCGCGTGTCGAGCACGATCCACGCCTCCGTCTTCCCGAACGGCGAGTCGAAGGCCTCGCGCGCGAACGCGCGATCCGGGTGCGCGTGCACGGGAAGCCGCTCGGCGGCGTCGAGCAACTTGACGAGCAGACCGGTCGACGTCCCGAACCGGGCTACGTGCTCTCCTCCGAGCCACGCGATCGGATCGGCCGCGATCACGTCGCGGAGGAGGCGGCCGTCGGCAAGGCGCGAGAGGCCCTCGGCCGGATCGTCTCGACCGGGATTTCTGGCCGGTGTCACCGAGCCGACCCAGTCCTCCGGGAAGAAGTTGTCCTCCTCGGGCTCGCCGCGCAGCCGCCCGAGGAGCGCTCCTCCTCGATAGAAGCGGTAGACACGGGTCGGCAACAGGCGCTCGGCGCGCATGGCTCAGTGCTCGACGGTTTCGGGAGCCGTCGCCAGCACGTAGCCGGAGTCGAGCATCGCCGGCGCCCGCGCGGAGAACGCTTCGTCGGAGGGCACGTCCCAGCCGAGCGAGTCGGCGAGCCGGTCGATCATGTTGAAGAGGGCGGCGACGTGGATCGCGTCCACCAGCGCCTGCTCGGTCACGCCGGTGGAGAGAACGGCCACGGCATCTGCTCGGGTCAGTTCACGCGGTCGCAGCGTGAGCTTCTCGAGGAATCCGAGCGTCGCGCGCAGCCGCTCGTCCACCGGCGCGGTCCGCCAGTCCAGCCGGACTGCCTCCCAGACCTCCTCACCGAGCGCATACGACGCGACCGCGCCGTGAGACCCCGTTCAGAACGGACATTGGTTGAGCGACGAGACGAAGCCGGCGAAGAGCTCCCGCTCGCCGATCGACCAGTCGGACGAGCCGCGCATGGCGAGGTCGAGCGCTTCCGAGAACGGGCGCCCGAAGAGCTCTGGCCGATAGTGGAGAGTCTTCAGCACGTCGGGTGCGTCCGCGCCGCGCTGCATACGGATGAGCTCGAGCACCTTCGCCTCCGAGGGCTCATGGCCGCTCTCGACGCAGGCGAGCCTCACTCGAGCGTCCGCAAGCCCGCGTCCAGCCGCTCGAACCCGGCTGCGGCGGCCGCCGACACCGTGTGCTCGAAGATCTCGTCCTCCGAGTGTCCGGCCTCCTTCAACGCCTGGACCTCCTCGTCGGTGATCTCGTAGGCATGGCGCCGAACCTTGTCCAGGTACGAGTCGAAATCCGGTGGAGCCTCACGTGTGGGCAGGGCAGCCCGCAGCTCGGCGATCAGCAGGTCGTAACGAGTCGCCGGCACGCCCACGCGGGCATACTGCACCATCGACGACCCCTCGAAAGCCGGATTGTCGACGTCGCCGACGCGCTGCCACAGGCGGCAGTAGCATGAACGCCCGATGAGCGCGCCTGCCCTGGCCGGCCGGCCGTCACTACAGATCCGAGGCAAGCGGTATCCGATCTTGCTTCCGACGGCTCGAGACCCGCGCCTGCACCTCGCCGCGGTCATCATCACGCTCCAGGTTCTCGGACAAACCTCGTTCGGCTTCGACCTGTCGATCGCCCAGATCCTCGTCTCGCTCCTCACGGCTGCCGTCCTCGAGGTCGCGATCGCGTTCCGAAGCCAGAGCGTGCTCATGTGGCCGGCGAGCGCGCTCTTGACGGGGAACGGCGTCGCGTTCGTCCTGCGCGTGCCGGGTACCGAGCACGGCGACTGGTGGAGCATGAACGGCTGCGTGGATCTTCGCGGCGACCTCCGCGGTCGCGCTGCTCTCGAAGTACCTGATCCGGGTCCGACGGTCGTCACATCTTCAACCCCTCGAACTTCGGCCTCGTGCTGTGCTTCCTGCTGCTCGGCGCTGACCCGCGCCGATCCGCTCGCGCTGTGGTGGGGGCCGCTCTCGCCCGCGCTCGTCGCTCGCGCTCGTGCTCATCGTCGCGGGCGGTTTCGCGATCCTCCGGCGGCTGCATCTCGTCGCAATCGCGGTCGGCTTCTGGCTCGCGTTCGCCGCCGGGATCGGCGTGCTCGCGGCGAGTGGGCACACGATGACCGCCGCCTGGCACGTCGGGCCGATCGAGGGCGCGGAGTTCTGGTGGCTGCTCGTCTCCTCGCCCGAGATCCTCGTCTTCCTCTTCTTCATGATCACCGACCCGAAGACGATCCCCGGCGGGCCGGACGGCCGTCGCGTGTACGCCGTCGGCGTCGGGCCTCCTCGCGACGCTGCTGATCGCGCCGCAGACGACCGAGTTCGCGCACGAAGGTCGCGATCCTCGCGCGCGCTCTTCGCTCGTCTGCGCGACGCGAGGTGCTCTCGTGCTCGTCGGCTCGACGCGGTTCGACGGCCTGGCGCGCGCTCGGCGCCCGTCCTCGGCGCGGCTGGTCGCGGGCGCTCGCCCTCGCCGGCGCGCTCGCGTTCGCGCGGCCTCGTCGTCGCCGCCGGCATCCCCGCGCGACCGGATGCCCGGGCACGCGCCGAAGCCGCTCCCCAGGGCGCTCCCGGAGGTCACGTCGCCGACTCACACGGCGTCGCGGCGATCGACGAGTCGACCGCGCGGACGATCGCGCGCGACGTCGTCGCGGATCTCCGCATCGAGGCCGACGCCCTGCGGCGCGGCGATCCGATCGCGCGGCCGACGGCGCCTCGGGCGAGTGGCTCGCGTCGCTGTGGCAGCAGATCCGCGAGGCATCCGGCGGCGAGATCGTCGTCCCCGCGTACGACGTCGAGCGGATGGAGCTCAGCCTCTGCCCGGAGCGCGATCAGGGACCGCCGACGGTGGTCGCCCGGCTCGAGGG
Organism: uncultured Actinomycetes bacterium; assembly: GCA_963758605.1. Taxonomy (GTDB): domain Bacteria; phylum Actinomycetota; class Thermoleophilia; order Gaiellales; family Gaiellaceae; genus GMQP-bins7. Next base: position 141,452 of record CAVWWI010000012.1, read on the forward strand.
ACCGTCGCGCGTCGCGCTACGGCGAACCGGTGCGAGCGTCGCGACTCGAAGGCGGGCGCGTACCGCGATCGTCTCGCTCGGAGGGCGGTACGGATCGTCCGCTCCGAGGCGGCTGGCCGCGGACGTCCTGTCGCCCGCGAGCGGCACGCTCGGCGGAACCACGCTCGAGGACGTCGCGCAGCGAGGTCGGCTTGCGACTTCCGCCAGGGCGCGTTCCGCTTCGGGATGTCGAGCGACACGACGGCCATGATGGGCGGCGGGCGTCTGCTGGCTCGACTACGACGGCGACGGCTGGCTCGACCTGTTCGTCGTCAACTCGTACGCCCTAGCGGACATGACCGCGTGGGAAGCACGAGGAGGACTGCCGCGGAGCGCGCTCTACCGCAACGTCCAGCGGGACGTTCGAGGACGTGAGCGCAGCCACCGGCGCCGATCTCCCGCTCCGAGGGGACGGATGCGTCGCCGCCGACTTCGACCTCGACGGCCACACCGACCTCTACGTGACGACGGCGGGATACAACGTGCCGACCGACGGGTACGACGCGCTGCTCTGGAACGACGGCGACGGGTCGTTCACGGAGGGCGCTCGCGCGGCCGGGATCAACGCGTCCGGCTGGCACGCCGGCGCGGCGGTCGGAGACGTGAACGGCGACGGGCTGCCGGACCTGTTCGTGGCGGGCTACACGGACGTGAACTGGCCGATCCCCTCCTCCGCCGCCGGCTTCCCCACGAACCACCACGCGGTTCGCGACCTGCTCTACCTCAACGAGGGCACGCGACGAGCACGGCCGCTCGACGTTCCGCGAGGTGGGGAAGATGCAGCCGGCATCGAGGACACGCGGCTCGGGCACGGGCTCGGCGCGGTGTTCACGGACTTCGACCGCGACGGGCGGCTCGACCTGTACGTCGCGAACGACGCGAGACCCGAACCAGCTGTACCGGAACGTCCCGCAGCCGGGAGAGCTCGGGTTCCGGCTCGACGAGGTCGCGAGGCGTGAGGGCGTCGACGACCCGAACGCCGGCATGGGCATCGCCGCCGCGGACTTCAGCCAGCGACGGGCGACCCGACCTCGCTCGTGACGAACTCGCGCGGCCAGCTGCACGCCGCCTACCGCAGCCGGTCGCCGGCGGCGCAGGCCCGTCGTTCGCCGACGCGCGGCTCCGACGCTCGCGGCGGCGCTCGGCACGCACTCGACGGGCTGGGGCGCGTCCTGGGCCGACCTCGACCTCGACGGCGACCTCGACCTGGTCCTCGCGAACGGCGCGATCCCCGTCGTCGACTTGCGAAGAACGCTCAGCGGATCCAAGTGCTCGAGAACTCGCGAGGCGCGACCGGGCCGCGCTTCGCGCCGGTCGTCGAAGGCGTCGGACTGGCGCGCGTCCGCGCGTCAACGGGCGCGGTCTCGCGGCGGCGGACTACGACAACGACGGTGATCTCGACGTCGCGGTCAACTCGATCGGCGGCAGAGCTGATCCTGCTTCGGAACCGAGGCGCCCAGGGCGGGCACTGGCTCGAGGTGCGGCTCGGCACCTTCGCGCCGGGCGCGGTCGTCACGGCGACGCTCGCCGACGGCCGCAAGCTCGTCCGCGAGGTGCTCGCGGGCAGCAGCTACCTGTCCTCCGAGGATCCGCGCATGCACTTCGGTCTCGGGGACGCGACGACGCGTGCAAGGAGCTGCGCGTGCGCTTCCCGACGGCAGCGTCGAACGCGCGCGCGACCTCGCCGCCGATCGGATCGTCACGGTCGGGCGCTAAGCGCTAGCGGCCGGCCTTGATCTGACGCCGCCGCACGACCGTGTCGAAGGTGACGGCGAAGAGCAGGATCGCGCCGGTCACGACGTAGATCGTCCCGGTCGAGTAGCCGAGGATGAACATCCCGTTCGAGACCACCGAGATCATCGTCGCCCCGATGAGGGCGTTCCGGATCTCGCCGCGGCCGCCGAAGAGGCTCGTCCCGCCGATGACGGCCGCAGCGATCGCGTCGATCAGCAGCGTGCCGCCGCCGGCGTTGGTGTCGACGCTGTTCAGGCGCGCGGCGAGAACGATGCCGCCGAGCCCCGCCATCGCACCGGAGATCATGAAGACGAGGATGCGGATGCGAGCGACGTTGATCCCGGCTCGACGTGCTGCCTCCGCGTTTCCCCCGACCGCGTACACGTGCCGCCCGAACGTCGTCCGCTTGGCGACGAAGGTCCACACGACGAGGCTCGCCACGACGAGCAGGAGCGCGAACGGCACCCCGCGGTCCTTGTTCAGGATCGTGACCGTCCCGAACGCGATCACCGGAACGACCGCCAGCCTGAACACCCAGAGGACCGGATCGCGCAGCGCGATCCCGTGCCGGCGCTGCGAGAGCATGTTGGCGAGCATCCCCGCGACGTACGCGACGCTGACGATCGCCGCCATGATCCAGCCGGCGCGCTCGCCGAAGAAGTAGTTCGACGAGTTGTTGATCATGTCGTCCTGGATCACGATCACGCCCGGCACCGTCAGCTGAATCACGCCCTGCCAGATCAGGAAGCCGGCCAGCGTGACGACGAACGACGGGACTCCGATCAGGGCGACGAACGAGCCCTGGAGCGCGCCGATCGCCGTCGTCGCGAGGATCGCGGCGGCGATGCAGAGGTACCACGTCAGGTCGGCCCCCGTCGGGTCCTGCAGCTTGGCGACGACCACTCCCGCGATGCCGCTGACGAACGCGATCGAGAGGTCGATCTCGCCGATGAGGAGGACGAAGACGACGCCGTACGCGAGCAGGCACGTCCCCGCCATCTGCGTGATGAGGTTCGTGAAGTTCGCGGGCGTGGCGAAGTTCGGCGCCGTCTGCCAGAAGACGGCGACGACGATCCAGAGCGCGAGGATGACCGGCCAGCTGCCCGAGGTTGCCGGACTTGAAGTTGTCCTTCAGCCGCTGCCCGAGCGACTCCTCCTCGAGGGTCTCGACCTCGGGAGCGCGGCGACGGCCACTACTGGCCGCCCGCTCCGCGTACGTCGAGGCGATGCCCGCGACCTTCGTCGGCTGTCCCGCCGTGATCGCGTGCACGACCTCCTGCTGCGTCGTGCTCGACGCGCTCGTAGACGCCGACGTTGCGCCCGAGGCGCAGGACCGCGATCCTCGTCGCCGCCTCGAAGACGTCGTGCAGGTTGTGCGAGATGAGGACGACTCCGAGGCCCTGCTCGGCGAGCCGGTTGACGAGCGCGAGCACCTGCTCCGTCTGGGCGACGCCGAGCGCCGCGGTCGGCTCGTCGAGGATGACGAGCCTCGAGTTCCACATCACCGCGCGCGCGACGGCGACCGACTGGCGCTGGCCGCCCGAGAGCGTCGCGACCGCCTGCCGGATCGAGCGGATCGTCGTGACGCGGAGGCTCGCGAGCGTCTCGCGCGTCTTCGCCTCCATCGGCGGCTCCTGCAGGAGCTCGAACCGGTTCGCCTCGCGCCCGAGGTACATGTTCTGGACGACGTCGAGGTTGTCGCAGAGCGCGAGGTCCTGGTAGACGACCTCGATCCCGAGCCGCGCCGCGTCCTTCGGGCCGCTGATGGACACCGGCTCGCCGTCGAACAGCATCTCGCCGTCGTCCATCCCGTGGATGCCGGCGATGCACTTGATCAGCGTCGACTTCCCGGCGCCGTTGTCGCCGACGAGCGCCATCACCTCGCCCGGCGCGCACCTCGAAGTCGACGTCGGTCAGCGCCTGCACGGAGCCGAACGACTTCGTGACTCCGCGAAGCTCGAGAAGTGGTGTCTGGTCTGGCTCACGGTCGCGCGGGTCCTACCACACTCGACGACGAAACGTGGAGGCGCCCCGAAGGGGCGCCTCCTCGACATGCTCGACGTCGTCTAGCAGTACTTCCTGTACTCGCCGTTGCAGATCTCGCTCCGCTTGTAGTAGCCGCTGGTGAGCAGCTGCTTCCAGTTCGCCTTCGTGATCGATCTTCGGGGCGATCAGGTAGGCCGGCTCGAGGCCGCGGCCTTTCGTCTTCACGAGTCCCGTCGTCGGGGGCTTCTGGCCCTTGGCGAGCCTGATCGCGGCCGTGGCAGTTGCGGCGGCCAGCTTGCGCTCGTCCTTCCACACCGTCGACGGTCTGCCAGCCCGAGATGACGTTCTGGACGCCCTGCGTGGTGGCGTCCTGGCCGCTCAGCGGAAGCGGGTCCAGCTTCGCAGCCTTCAGCGCCACGACGACGGCGTTCGCGATCCCGTCGTTCGCGGCCGCGACAGCGTCGATCTTGTTGCTCGTCTTGATGAGCATCTGCTGGAAGATCGTGCGCGGCCGTCTGGTTGTTCCAGGCGGGCACGAACTGCTGCGGGCCCTTGACGAAGGTGCCGTTCTTGTAGAGCGGGTTGAGCGTTGCGTCGACGCCGCTCTTGAAGAGGAACGCGTTCGCGTCCTCCGAGCCACCCCAGAGCGAGGCGACGACCGGCTTCTGACCGTACTTGCCGTTTTTCTTGAGGCCCGAGAATGACGCTCTTGCCCTGCAGCACGCCGACCGGTCGCCCGTTGAACGACGTGTAGAGGGCGGCGACGCCACCTTCGACCTGGCGGTCGTAGTCGATCGACTTGACGCCCTGCTTGAGGGCTGCCTTCTCGATCGCCGATGCCGAGCCCGAGTCGAGCGGAGCGATGATCAGGACCTTCGCCCCGTCCGCGATGCACTGGTCGGCCTGTGTCTTCTGCGTCTGCGCGCTGCCCTGAGCGTTCACGATCCGCGCCGGAACGCCTGCGGCCTTGAAGGCCTTCTCCAGCGCCGGCCTGTCCTTCTGCTCCCAGCGGGTCGAGGTCTTCGTGTCGGGCATGAGCCCGCAGACGAGGACGTCGCCTGGGACTTCGGCGGTCGCGCCCGATGGCAGCACCGCGACGGCCACGCCGGCGACGAGCGCGGCGACTCCCACTGCCGTCGCACTTGCCATAGAACTCCTCTCACTACACCCTCCTTGCTCGATGGATGCCTGCGGGGGGACTCTATTACCGAATCGCGACGCGGTCAATCGACGCATTCCACGTCACGAGATCGTCCGGTACTGAGCGCCTCGCGCCGCGCCGCTCTCGCCCGGAGCGCACGATCGCGTCGCAGACCTCGGCCGCGCGGTAGCCGTCCTCGAACGTCGCCCCATGCGGCGCGACCTCGGTGTCGCCCGCGATCGCTGCCAGGAAGTGATGGAGCTCGTGGACGAACGTGTCGCCCCAGCCGATGATGTGGCCGGGCGGCCACCAGTGCTCCCAGAACGGATGGCTCTGCCTCCGAGACGAGCACGGTCTTGAACCCGCGCGTGCGCTCGCCGTCCGCGCGGAAGACCTGGAGCTCGTTGAGCCGCTCCATGTCGAACGCGAGCGAGCCCTTCGTGCCGTTGATCTCCCACTGGAACGCGTTGCGGCGGCCGAGCGCGAGCCGCGTCGCCTCGAGCGTGCCGACGGCGCCGCTTCCGAACTCCACCGTCGCCTCCACCGCGTCGTCGACCTCACGATCCTCGATGAACGTGCGGAGGAAGCCCCCGACGTCTCGATCTCGCCGACGAGGTAGCGGGCGAGGTCGACGACGTGGGCGGCGAGATCACCGAGCGCTCCCGAGCCAGCGGCATCGCGATCGAAGCGCCAGACCTCCTCGTCGGTGTCGCCCCAGTCCTGCAGGTAGCGGCCGCGAAAGTGACGGAGGTCGCCGAGGTCGCCCGCTTCGATCAGCTCGCGGGCCAGGCGCACGGCCGGAACGAAGCGGTAGTTGAACGCGCACATGTGTTGCACACCGGTCGCTGCGACGCGTCGCCAGATCTCGTAGCTCTCGTCCGCGTCACGCCCGAGCGGCTTCTCGCAGACGACGTGCTTGCCTGCCTCCGCGGCGAGGATCGTCGGCTCGGCGTGGAGGTCGTTCGGGCCGAGGTTGTCGAAGAGACCGATCTCGGGATCGGCCACCAGCTCCCGCCAGTCGCTCGTCCAGCGCTCGAATCCGTAGCGCCCCGCGGCCTCCGAGACCGCGTCCTCGTTCCGGCCGGCAATCGACACCAGTCGTGGCCCGAGCGGCGGCGGCCAGGTCATGTAGTCGATCTTGCGGAAGGCATTCGAGTGCGCCTTCCCCATGAACGCGTAGCCGAGCATGCCGACGCCGATCTCGCGTGGGTCGTTCGTCGTCACATGATCTCCTTCACGACTCGTGAACCGGCCTCGCGCGGGATACTAAGCGGCGCATGAAGACCTCCCTCGGCATCTGGGCGCTCGGATCCATGATCACGCGCTTCGTGCCAGGCGGCTACCAGCCGCAATGGGCGGGCGAAACGACAGCCGAGCGCGTGAGGCGAGCCGTGGAAGGACTCGGCGAGCTCATCGACGGCTACGAGTTCCACTACCCGCAGGAGCTGAGCGCCGAGAACCTCGACGAGGTGCGGGAGGCGCTCGACGGACATGACATCTACTGCATGGCGACGGGGCTTCATCTCGATCCGCGCTTCGGCAGAGGCGGGCTCGTGTCGCCCGATTCGGCCACGCGAGCCGAAGCGGTGAAGCGCACGCTCGACGCGATCGACTTCTCGGGTGAGGTCGGCGCCCACTTCATCATCTGGCCGGGGATCGAGGGCTACAACTACCCGTTCCAGACGCCGTATGCCGAGTCGTGGGCCTGGCTCGTGGACGGGATCGGCCAGGCCGCCCAGCGCTGCAGAGACCACGGGATCTCGCTCTTCCTGGAGCACAAGAACTCCGAGCCGGCAATGAAGATTCTGATGCGGAACGTGGGCATGACACTGCACGTGATCCACAAGCTCCGCGCCCAGGGGCTGGACAACGTCAAGGTCAACATGGACTGGCAGCACCTGCTGATGAACGACGAGAGCCTCGCCGAGTACGCGGCGCTGCTCGCGGCGGAGGGTGTGCTCGGGCACCAGCACGCCAACTCCGGCTGGGGCACCTTCGACGACGACAACATGGTCGGCGCGACCGCGTTCATGGAGACGCTCGAGCTGGCCGTCGAGCTGCGCCGCGCGGGCTACGGGGAGAACGGCGAGAGGCTCGGCTTCGACCTCTATCCGTACACCGAGGATGCGGTCGCGGCCGTGCGCCGCAGCGTCCTGCAGTGGCGGTTCATCGACTCGGTCGCCGCCTCGATCGACGACACGGCCTTGCGCGAGGCGCAGTCGCGCAAGGACGCGGTACGCGCGTACGAGCTCGTGTACGCGGCGCTTGGCGGCGAGTGACGACGCTCGTCGGCCTCGACGTCGGCACGACCGGCGTCAAGGCGATCGCCATCACCCCGGACGGCGACGTCGTCGCCTCCGCTGAAGAGGGCTATCCGCTTTCGACACCTCGGCCGGGCTGGTCCGAGCAGGACCCCGACGACTGGCTGCGCGCGGCAGAGACTGCACTCGCCCGTCTCGGCGTCGACCCGCAGCGGATCGGCTTCTCGGGACAGATGCACGGTCTCGTCTGCCTCGACGAGCGGGACCGCGTCCTGCGGCCCGCCATCCTCTGGAACGACCAGCGCACAGGCGCCGAGTGCGTCGAGATCGAGCAGTTGGTCGGGCTCGAGCGCCTGATCTCCCTCACCGGCAACCGGGCGCTGCCCGGATTCACGGCGCCGAAGCTGCTCTGGCTGCGCCGACACGAGCCTGACGTCTATCGGCGAGTACGCCGCATCACGCTGCCGAAGGACTACGTGCGCCTGCGCCTGACGGGCGAGTGGGCGCTCGATGTCGCGGACGCCTCCGGAACGTTGCTGTTCGACGTCGCGGGCCGGCGGTGGAGCGACGCCGTGCTCTCAGCACTCGACCTCCCGGCTGCGTGGCTCCCGCCCGTCGGAGAGTCGACCGAGCTCGCCGGGGCGGGCGATCAGCAAGCGGCGGCGCTCGGCGTGGGAGCGATCGACGCGGGAACCGTCTCCGTCGTCCTCGGTACGTCGGGGGTTGTCCTCGCTCCCCTTCCGACGTACGCCCATGACCGCGAGGCGCGCGTCCATGTCTTCTGCCATGCGCTCCCCGACATGTGGGAGGCAATGGGCGTGATGCTCAACGCCGCGGGGTCGCTGCGCTGGTTTCGCGACGCACTCGCGCCGGGGTCGTCCTACGAGGAGCTGGCGGCCGAAGCGGGCGGCTCAGCTCCGGGTGCAGAGGGCCTGACCTTCCTTCCGTATCTCCAGGGCGAACGCACACCGCACGCCGATCCCGATGCCCGGGGTGCGTTTACCGGTTTGTCCGTCCGGCATGACCGCGCGGCGCTCGTCCGCGCCGTCCTGGAGGGCGTCGCCTACGGCCTGCGCGACTCGCTCGAGCTCCTGTGTGCGTTGGGCGTCGCCCCCGAGCGAGGCCGCGTCTCGGGAGGAGGGGCGCGCAGCCGCCTCTGGCTCGAGATCGTCGCTTCCGTGCTCGGCCTGCCGCTCGAGCTCACCGTCGTCGAGGAAGGCTCGGCGTACGGAGCTGCGCTCCTCGCCGGAGTGGCGGGCGGTACCTACACGGACGCGCGCGCAGCCGTCGCGGCGTGTGTCCGACCCCGTGCAACCGTCGAGCCGAACCCTGCCTGGGCTGCGGTGTACGACGAGGGGTACGCTCGGTTCCGCGCGCTGTACCCGGCCCTGCGAGAAGTGGAGGAACGATGACGGATCTGGAGGGAAAGGTCGCCTTCGTCACGGGGGCCAGTCGCGGGATCGGCGCGTCCGTCGCGCAGGGGCTCTCGAGCGCGGGAGTCCGGCTGGGGCTCGCGTCGCGAAGCGGGGACGATCTCGGGCTGCCCGACGCGCTCGGTCTCTCGTGCGACGTCCGCCGTCTCGATCAGGTGGAGGTCGCGGTCGCGACCACCGCCGAGCGCTTCGGGCGGCTCGACATCTGCGTCGCGAACGCCGGCGTCGGGTCGTACCACACTCTCGCGCAGACGCCGATCGAGCACATAGAAGAGATGATCGACGTCAATTTGAAGGGGACCATCTACGCGATTCGGGCTTGCATCCCCCATCTCATCGCGAGCCCGGAAGGCGACGTCGTCACCATCGCCTCGGAGGCGGGGCGGCGCGGCCTTCCCGGGGAGGCCGTCTACTGCGCGTCCAAGTTCGGCCAGGTCGGCCTCACGCGTGCACTCGACCACGAGCTGCGCGAGCACGGCGTCCGCTGCACGAACGTCTGCCCCGGTGGCGTTGCGACCGACTTCGCGCTGGCGGACGGATACGGGCGCCCACGCGAAGTGCTGGCCGGGATGATGTCCGGCGATGACGTAGCTGCGGTCGTCCTCTTCTGTCTCACGCGACCGCGCACTCACCGCATCCTCGAGACCGCGTTGCGCCCGATGACGGAGGCGTCGTGGGGCTAGTTCGCTACGGCATCGTCTCGACGGCGCACATCAACCGGCTCCTGATTCCTGGCGCTCACGAATCGGACAAGGTCGAGCTGATCGCTGTCGCGAGCCGCGACATGACCAGGGCAGAGGCGTATGCGCGCGAGTGGGGCATCGAGCGGGCGTACGGATCGTACGACGCGCTGCTCGAGGATCCGGACGTCGACGCCGTCTACATCTCGCTCCCCAACACCATGCACGTCGAGTGGTCGATCAGGGCGGTCGAGGCGGGCAAGCACGTCCTCTGCGAGAAGCCGTTCAGCCGCCACGCAGAAGACGTCGAGAAGGCCTTCGATGCGGCGGAGCGCGCCGGCCGCCTGCTCAGCGAGGCGTTCATGTACCGGCACAACCCGCAGACGAAACGGCTCACCGAGCTGGTGCGCGACGGCGCGATCGGTGAGCTACGCGTCGTGCGGGCGGCCTTCAGCTACAGCCTCTACGACGCGAACAACATCAGGCTCCGCACCGACGTCGAGGGGGGCAGCCTGATGGACGTCGGCTGTTACTGCGTGAGCGGCTCGCGACTGCTGGCTGGCGAGCCGGACGACGTGCTCGGTCGGGCCTACACGGGGCCGACCGGGACCGACTGGGTCTTCACCGGGAGCATGCGCTTTCCGGGAGATGTCGTCGCGCTCTTCGACTGCGGCACGTCCCTCCCCGACCGCGACGAGCTCGAGGCCATCGGCACCGGCGGATCGCTCTTCCTCGACGATCCCTGGCACTGCAGAGTGCCCGTGATCGAGCTGCGGACGGACGAAGGCGTCGAGCGCATCGAGCTCGACCCCGTGGACTCGTACCGGCTCGAGCTCGAGAACCTGGCCGACGCGATCGGCGGCGAGGCTCCGCTCCTGTTGGGCCGCGAGGACGCCGTCGCGCAAGCGCGGGCGCTCGAGGCGCTCCACCGCTCGGCGGAGGCCGGCTCGAACGTGACCCTGAGCTGACCGAGAAACTGCGGTACGGAGAAGCTAGCCCGAGACCTCGATCGTCCCCGACATCTGCGCGGCGTGCGGATCGCAGACGAACGTGTAGGTCCCGGCCTCGAGCTCGACCGTGAAGCTCTCCGTGCCCTCGGCGGCGACGTCGGTCCCCACGTCCACCCCGCCAGGGCCCGTCAGATGGAAGTTGTGGATGTCGGAGAGATCCTCGATCTCGAGCGAGTAGCTTCCCGGAGCGACAGCGGTCTGGTCCACGCTGATCTCGAAGCCCGGGCCGACGGTGCCGTTGATCGTGGTTCCGCCCGCGTCCGTCGTCGTGTCGGCCTCGGTCAGCGTGGTCGCCTCGTCGCTCGCTTCGTCGTCGTCGCCTCCGCAGCCGGCTGCGGCGAGCGCGAAGACGGCGAGGCTGGCGATCAGCGCAAGGCCCAGCATTGTCGTGCGACGCGTCGTCATGCGATCTCCTCTGTCGACGGGTGCTGAACACGACGATACGCAACGCACACGGCTTCGGATTCTCTCTACCGTTCGCGCCTTGGAAGTCACACGCGTCGATGTCGGTCTCTGGCGCTGGACCGGGTACCACGAGGAGTGGAAGCAGGATGTCGGGTCCGTCTTCTGCGAGACGGCCGACGGCATCGTCCTCGTCGACCCGTTGGTGCCGCCAGAGGACGTAGATCGCTTCTGGCGGGCGCTCGACAAGGACGTCGGCCGGATCGGAGGCCAGTTGCATGTCCTGGTCACCGTGTTCTGGCATGTCCGAAGCACGGCCGAGATGGTCGCCCGCTACTCGGCGAGGGTGTGGGCACCGAGCACGTCCCGCGCCGCGGTCGAGCGACGCTCGGGAGTCGTCACCGACGTCTTTCGCCCAGGAGACCCGCTTCCCGGTCAGATCGAAGCGTTCCGCTCCGCCCGGCGCACCGAGGTGGTCTTCTGGATCCCGGAGCACCAGGCGCTCGTTCCCGGCGACGTCTTGCTCGGAGACGACGCGGGAGGCGTTCGCATGTGCCCGGAATCGTGGCTTCCGGAGAAGACGGGTCACCGCGAGCTTGCCGAGTCGCTCCAGCCGCTGCTCGACCTGCCGGTCGAGCGGATCCTCGTCTCGCACGGTGAGCCGGTGCTCGAGAACGGGCAGCGCGCGCTGGGTGGCGCCCTGAACCGCCCGTAGACTCAGTATGCGCAGATCGGAAGCCGCTACTGGCGCCTTCCGATCGCGCGAAAACCCCTAAAGCCGTCCGCTTCGCGGCCGGGGTGCCCCGTCGCTTTCGATCGCAACTGGTCGCCGTAGACTCATCATTCCATGGTCTGGCTCTGGATCCTGATCGGCGTCGTCGTCCTCGTCGTGATCTTCGCCGTCGTCGGCTACAACCGGCTCGTCCGGCTCCGGAACGAGGTCGACACGGGGTGGGCGAACATCGACGTGCAGCTCCAGCGGCGGGCCGACCTGATCCCCAATCTGGTCGAGGCGGTCCGCGCCTATGCAGCGCACGAGCGCGGGGTGTTCGAGGAGGTCACACGCGCACGCGCCGCGCTTCAGCAGGCCGGGTCACCAGGCACGGCAGCCGAGGCGAACGAGGGCCTCACCGCGGCGATCGGGCGGCTCTTCGCCGTTGCCGAGGCATATCCGGATCTGAAGGCATCCGAGAACTTCCTCCAGCTCCAGGAGGACTTGACCGACACGGAGGACAAGATCTCGGCCGCGCGCCGCTACTACAACGCGACGGTGATGCGCTTCAACACCGCGGTACAGAGCATTCCCTGGGTGCTGGTCGCGACGCCGCTCGGCTTCGGTGCACGCGAGTTCTTCTCCGCGCGCGGCGACACCTCTCTGCCGCAGGTCTCCTTCGGTTAGATGCCTGATCGGGAATTCACGGCGGGCCGGATGACGGCCACGACGCGGCGCCGGATCGCCACCCTCCCTCGCCGTCCAGGCTCATTAGCCTGCACGGCGAGTGAGTGCGTCGCACGGCTGGGTCGTGACCACCCCCGGCGGCGCGTCAATCCCCGATCAGGCATCTCGACGAGTTGACCCTCCAGCAGCAAATCCGGTCGAACCGGCTTCGCAGCTCGATCGTCGTCTTCGGGTTCGTCCTGCTCCTGCTCGTGCTCGCCGGGCTCATCGGGTTCGCGTTCGACATCTCGCTCGGAGCCGCCGCGCTCGTGGGGGCAGCGGTATACGGGATCTTCGCGCTCGTCCGCTCGCGAAGCATGGTCGCGCGCCTGACCGGAGCGCAGGAGGTGGCTCCCGACGCGGTGAAGCCGCTGCGAAGGCTCGTCGAGAACGTCTCGATCGCCGCAGGCTTGCCTGTGACGCCGGAGGTGCGGATCGTCGAGGACGCTGCCCCGAACGCGTACGCCGCAGGCCTGCGGCCCGAGACGAGCTACGTCGGGGTGACGACCGGCCTGCTTGCGACGATGCCGCAGCGCGAGCTCGAGGCTGTCCTGGCGCACGAGGTTTCGCATATCCGGAATCGCGACACGTACCTCATGACGATGGCGCTGGTCTTCGCCGGCGTGATCGCCCTGATCGCCGACATCGGGTTCCGCTCGATCGCGTACGGCGGACGCTCGCGTCGAGGAGGCGCGCTGGTGCTCGTGCTCGCGATCGTGGGCTTTCTGCTGGCTCCCTACGCAGCGCTACTGCTACGGATGAGCCTTTCGCGACGGCGTGAGTTCCTCGCCGACGCGGGAGCCGCAGAGATCCTGAACGACCCCGAGGCGATGGCGCTCGCGCTTCGCCGCCTCGAGCGGGATCCGACGACGATCAGGTACGCCGAAGCCTCGACCGCGCATCTCTGGGTGGAGAGCCCGACCGACCGGCTCGACTCCGAGCGCCCCGGCGTGCTCGCACTTTCCCGCCTGTTCAACACCCATCCACCGGTGCAGGCGCGCATCGCGGCACTCGAGGAAGCAGGCGGCTTTCGGCTGCCCGAGCAACTCGCGGCCGACGAGCCTTTCGGCAGGGAGCTCGGTGTCGTGTAGAAGGACGTGCAGAAGGAAGGGTGAAAGAGATTCAATCTCCGCGCGATTCGGGTCGATAATGGATCTGCCGTGAAAAAGCTTCGAATCGGCCGCCGCCGCGTGCAACGGGGGGCTGTCCCGACATCGCCTCTCGAGCTCGCGCTCTATCCCGCGCTCGAGGAGGGACGCTGGGCGGTCCCGGATCGCTTCAACTTCACGCGAGACGTCGTCGAGGCGCTCGCTCTCAATCCCAAGCGACAAGCGGTGATGGCCCTCGGAAAGGACGGTGTCATCGAGCCGCGCACGTTCCTCCAGCTTGCCGAGAAGAGCGCGCGATGGGCCTGGCTCCTCCGCGAACGGGGCGTCGGACCGGGCGATCGCGTCCTCGTGCTCATGGGGATGACCGTCGAGTGGCTCGAGGTCGCGCTCGCCTGCCTGAAGGTCGGCGCAGTCTTGGTTCCCGGCCCGGTCACCATTTCGACCGAGACCCTCGAGGATCGCACCACGACGCTCGGCGCACGGCTCGTCGTGGCGGCCCGAGCCGTGGAGACCGCGATCGTGCAGCTGATCGAGCGCCCTCAGGTCCTGTACGTCGACGAGGCGCGAGAGCTCCTTCCTGCCGCCCCGGAGCAGGCGGCGACGTACGAGTCGTCGTCGCATGATCTGGCGTTCGTCCTGACGAGCGCGGGAGCCTCCGAAGGCCCGAGGCTGATCGGGCACTCGAACGACGCTGTCTTTGCTGCGCGCGTGGCGGCCGAGTACTGGCTCGACGCCGGCCGAAGCGACGCAGTGTGGTGCACCGCCGCGGCGGGCTCGGCGAACACGGTCTTGCACACGCTGCTCGGCCCCTGGTCCCGCGGTGCGAAGACCCTCGTGCACGAGGATGACTTCGAGCCGCTGGAACGCCTCGATCTGATCCACCGCCTCGGCGTGACGATCCTTTGTCAGACCCCCGCGGAGTACGCCGAGCTGGCGGCGCGCCCGGAGCTCGCGCGCTTCCGATCACCGCAGCTGCGCAGGCTGGTCTCCACCGGCGACTACCTCGACCCGGACGTCAGCAAGGTCTTCGAAGAGACCTGGGGGCTCGTGATCCACGACGGCTACGGTCAGGCGGAGACCAACATCGTGGTCGCCCACTGTGCCGATGCCGAATTCAAGCCGGGGTCGCTCGGCCTTGCGCTGCCCGGGCATCACGTTGCGGTCGTCGACGAGGGCGGAAACGAGCTTCCGCCGGGAGTGGACGGCGAGCTGGCGGTGCGGGGCCGACCCCCCACACTGTTCGCGGGCTACTGGGAGTCACCTGAGGAGACGAAGAGCGCGCACCGCGGGGACTGGTACGTCACCGGCGACATCGCGACGATGGATGCGGACGGGTTCTTCTGGTTCGAGGGTCGGGCTGCCGACATGTTGACGAGCCGCGGCGAGCGGTTCGGCCCGTATCCGATCGAGCGTGCGCTTCGGCTCCACGACGCCGTCGCGGCGAGCGCCGTCGTCGGTGTGCGTGACCTCGAACGAGGCGGACAGTTCCTGCGGGCGTTCGTCGTGCTCGCACCCGGCGTCGAGGGCTCGGAGGGACTGGAGGCGAAGCTGCGCCAGGACGCGACGCAGTCGCTTCCCGAGCACGAGGTCCCGCGTGAGATCGAGTTCGTGGACGAGCTTCCGACGACCCAGGGAGGCAGGGTGCGGCGGTTCGAGCTCCGCGAGCGGCTCGTCGTGGGTCGGCCGCTGTGGGAGATTCCGGCGACGACCGGGCTCGAGCCCGAGCTCCTCGAGCCTCTGCAGTCGCAGCCCGCATGGGACGACGCCGTCGGCGGCTGGACGGTGCCGAGCGCGGCGGCAGCCGCCTCGCAGGCACGGCAGGAGGCGCTGCCCGACTACGTCGTCGTCCCGGAGCCCGAGCCGCCCCCGGCGCCCGAGCTGGAGCTTGCTCCGTTCGAGGTCGAAGCCGAAGCCGTCCCGGTGCAGGAGCCTGTGCAGGAGCCGGCTCCCGAGCCGGAGCCCACGCCGCAAGCTGTGGTCGCGCCCATGGTCGTGCCCGACCCCGAACCGCAGTTCGAGCCCGCGCCGGTCGCCGAGGTCGTCCCGGTACAGGAGCCGGCTCTCGAGCCCGAGCCGGAGCTGTCACCGGAGCCCGAGTGGGAGCCGGTCCTGGAGGCTGCGCCTGCGCTCGAGCCTGTCGCAGAGCCCGCGCCCGCGCCCGAGCCCGAACCGGAGCGGGAGCCCGAGCTGGAAGTCGAGTCGCAGCCCGTCGCCGAAGCCGCGCCAGAGCTCGTTCCCGTCCTGGAGCCTCCTCCGGAACCAGAGCCGGAACCGGTAGTCGCGTTGGAGCCGAAACATGTGCCGGAGTTCAGCGCAGGAGTGGAGGAAGCGCTCGCCCCGGGCGTCGTCAACGAGGCCGCGCCACTTCCCGAGTACATCGTCGACCCGACGACGACACCCGAGCCCGCGGCCTTGACACCGGAGCCCGTGTCCGCGCTCGAGCCCGAGCCCGACCCCGGGCCCCTACCGGACTACATCGTCGACCCCACGAAGCCTCGCCCGCCCGTGCTGAAGACGGCGAAACCGGAGCCGCCGCCGACGCTCCCGCCGGAGCCTGAAGTGATCGTCGATCCGGCTCCACCGCCCGACGAGCCGTCGCTGGCGGGGCTCGGCTTGCCGCCGCTGACCGATTTTCCGTCGCTGCAGCGGGAGCCCGCATCCGAGAGTGGTGCGGCGACACAGGAGCCCGTGCCGGCGCCCAGGGAGAAACGTCCGCGCACAAGCGCCGGTTTCGAGCAGGCGTGGGAGACGAGACCAGTCCGCGCAAGACCCGGGCGACGAGGCGGAGGCAGTCGATTGGATGGACGGCCTGTCGTCCCGTCTGAGCGCGTACAGCCTCGCCGACGACTCTTCTGCCCCGAACGGATCCACCCAAGGCGACGGCGAGGTCGACGAGAACGACAGCGACACGAACGCGTAGCGTCGACTAGCGTCTTCGCACGTTGACCGACCAGGCCACGGTGAGCTTGCTTCGCTGGCTGCGCCGCCAGCTCAGACAGCCGACTCCGCTGCGCGAGCATCTCGAGGCGGCGGTCGAGAACGACGATCCCGCGGAGGCCCGGCGCCTGGTCTCGATGATCCCTTTCACCGACGCACAGCGCCGGCACGTCGAGGGCTTGATCGCTCGTTGGGACGAGGAACGTGGCCGCGGCTGAGAACGAAGCCCTCGTCCGGGCGATCTTTGCCGCGTTCGCGCGTAAGGAGGGCTTCGCGCTGCGTGGCCTCTTCGCGGAGGACGCAGTCTGGACCGTGCCGGGCCGCGGCCTGATGGCGGGCGCCTACCATGGGCGCGAGGCGATCTTCCGCTTCCTCGCTCGGCTTCCGAAGGAGACGGACGGGACGTACGCGTCGTCGCTTCGCGACGTCCTCGCAAGTGAGGATCGTGCCGCGGCGCTGTACACGGCACGCGGGACGCGCAACGGCCGCGTGCTCGAGCTCGAGCAGGTGCTGCTCTTTCGGATCGAGGATGGTCTCGTGCAGGAAGTGCTCGCGCTCCCGAGCGATCCGGGAGCGTTCGACACGTTCTGGGAATCGTAGACTCGAACGAGATGGCCCTTCCGGCCTCATTCGCGAACGAGCTTCGACGCGCTCTGGGAAGCGAGCACGTGATCGCCGAGCCCGAGCAGCTGCGCGTGTACGAGTGCGACGGGCTCACCGGGCATCGAGCGGTTCCGGAGCTCGTCGTCCTTCCGGGGTCGACCGAGGACGTGCAGACCGTCGTCCGCGCCTGCAGCCGCGAAGGTGTTCCGTTCGTCGCGCGGGGCGCCGGGACCGGGCTTTCCGGAGGAGCGACTCCGATCGCAGGAGGGGTCGTCGATGTCTCTCGCCCGCATGAACCGGATCCTCGAGATCGACCTCGACAGCCAGCGTGTCGTCGTCGAGCCTGGCGTCGCCAACCTCGACGTCACCCGTGCCGTCGCGGAGCACGGCTTCTTCTATGCGCCCGACCCCTCGAGCCAGCAGGTCTGCACTATCGGCGGCAACGTCGCCGAGAACTCCGGTGGCGCGCACTGCCTGAAGAACGGCTTCACGGTGCACCACGTCACCGGACTCACGCTCGTGCTCCCGGACGGCGAGGTCGTCGAGCTCGGCGGGAAGGCCCTCGATCCCGACGGCCCCGACCTGCTCGGGGTCGTCGTCGGCTCCGAGGGAACGCTCGGAATCGTCACCAGAATCACGCTTCGGGTCGTCCGCGCTCCGGAGGTCGTTCAGACGCTGCTCGCCGGCTTCGAGACGACGGACGCAGCGGGAGCGGCGGTGTCCGGGATCGTCGCTGCGGGAATCCTGCCCTCGGCGCTCGAGATGATGGACCGGCTCACGATCGAAGCGGCCGAGCTCGCCGTCAAGCCGGGCTACCCGGCCGGGGCCGGAGCCGTGCTGCTGGTCGAGCTCGACGGAGTGTCCGCCCAGGTGGAGGAGGACGCTGCCGAGGTCGAGCGGATCTGCACCGAGTGCGGCGCCTTCGAGCTCAGGGCCGCGACGAACGACGTCGCCCGCGCGCTGCTCTGGAAAGGGCGCAAGTCGGCGTTCGCGGCGATGGGCCGGGTCGCAACGGACTACTACGTGCAGGACGGGGTCGTGCCTCGAACGCGCCTCCCGGAGGTCCTACGCCAGATCGAGGAGTTGTCAGTGGCCCACGGGCTTCGGGTCGGCAACGTGTTCCACGCGGGTGACGGCAACCTCCATCCGCTTGTCTTGTACAACGCTGCCGAAGGCGAGACGGAACGTGCGCGGATCCTGGCCGAGGCGATCCTCGACGCCTGCCTCGACGCGGGAGGCTCGCTCACCGGCGAGCACGGCGTTGGGATGGACAAGGCGTGCTCGATGCCGCGCATGTTCTCCGAGCGCGACCTCGAGGTCTTCGCGCGGCTGCGTCGCGCGTTCGACCCGGACGGGCTCTGCAACCCGGGAAAGGTGATTCCGACGCCGAGGCTCTGCGGCGAGGTGCCGGGGCCGCATCGCACGCACGCGCTCGAGAGGATCGGCGTTGCCGAGCGTCTCTAGATGGCCGGTGCCACGAGATCGCACCTTCCGGGGGGCCAGCTGGCCGCTCCAGGGCGTGACGGGGCGCCGAGCGCTGGCATCGCGCCTGGCACGAGCGACGCCGCTGGAGGGGCGTCGTGACGCCCCTCCAGCGGGGCGGGAGCGGCCTGGACGCGCCAGATGGCGCATCCGGAAGCGCGAGATCGTGGCACCGGCCATCTAGCCTCTCCGAAGCGTCCGAAGCGTTGGCAGCGGCGCACGCGGAAAGCCGGCGGTTGACGATTGGCCAGGAGCTGACCACCGACGAGCTCGACCGGATCCTCGAGCACGAAGCCGGCGACCTGACGTGCACGGTCGAGGCAGGCGTGCGGCTCTCCACCCTGCAGGAAGCCGTCGGCGAGCACGACCAGCGCCTTTCGCTCGATCCACCCGGCGACCCGACCGTCGGCGCGCTGCTCGCACAGAACCTCTCCGGGCCGTTGCGACACCGCTACGGGGCGCCCCGCGATCTCGTCCTCGGGGTCACGCTCGTGCTCGCAGACGGGACCATCGCCAGCGCTGGCGGGAAGGTCGTCAAGAACGTCGCGGGCTACGACCTCGCGCGCCTCGTCTGCGGCTCGGAGGGAAGACTCGCGCTGATCGTTCGCGCGAGCTTCCGTCTGCACCCACTCCCGAAGGCCGCACGGACCCTCGCGGTCGAGACCGACGACGCCGCTGACCTCGTCGCTCTGCTCCTTCGCTCCCAGCTGCAACCGAGCGCGCTCGACGTCCTGCACCCGGGAGGCATCCTCGTCCTCTTCGAGGGATCGCCTCGCGCGGTCGAAGCGCAGATCGCGGCTGCGGCGGCTCTCGTCGGCGGCGTCGAAGTCGACGTCGCTGAGTGGGAGAGGTCGCGTGCGCGACAGGGCGCCGCGCTCGGACGTGTGCGCTTCGACCCGGGCCGGCTCGCCGCAGCGCTCGCTGGGCTCGACGAAGCCGTCGTCCGCCCCGCGGCGGGCGTCGCCTACACGGCGGAAGCACAGCCGAGTGGCTCCGAGCCACAAAGTGCGGTCGAGGCCCTGGTGGAGCAGCATCCGGCGCGAGCTCGATCCGAACGGCGTTCTCGCCGCGTGATCCGGGAGCTCACCGCCGACTGCGTCCACTGCGGCTTCTGCCTGCCCACGTGCCCGACCTTCGTCCTCTGGAGCGAGGAGATGGACTCCCCTCGCGGCCGCATCCACCTGATGGACGCCCGCCTGGACGGAACCGTCGCACTGAACCAGACGGTCACGCATGCACTTCGACCGTTGCCTCGGATGCATGGCCTGCGTCTCGTCGTGCCCGTCCGGGGTTCGCTACGACCGGTTGATCGAGACGACACGCGCTGCCGTGGCGGAGGAGTACCGCCGCCCGCTCGGCGAGCGCTTCGTCCGAGGCCTCCTCTTCCGCGTCCTCCCGTACCCGGGTCGCATGCGCGCGGCGCTCGCACTTGCGCCGCTCGGGCAGGCCCTCCCCTTGCCGCGGCGGCTCCGCCCGTTGGTCGAGATGGCGCCTCCCTGGCGAGGAAAGGGCGACGTGGCGACGATCACGCGGGCCGAGGGCGTCCGCCGGGGTCGCGTGGGGCTGTTGACCGGCTGCGTCCAGCGCGCGGTGTTCCCCGACGTCAACGCCGCCACCGCCCGCGTGCTCGCGGCGGATGGCTACGAGGTCGTCGCGCCGCCGCAGGGCTGCTGCGGTGCGCTCTCGGTGCACGCGGGACGTCTCGACGAGGGGAAGACGTTCGCTCGGAAGCTCGTCGGGGCGTTCGAGAACGTCGACGCCGTCGTCGTCAACTCCTCGGGCTGCGGGTCGCACCTCAAGGAGGTCGGGTGGCTGCTCGGCGACGAGTCGGCGGCGTTCGCCGCGAAGGTTCGGGACGTGGGCGAGTTTCTCGCGGAGATCCGGCCGCAAGCGCGGCGGCACCCGCTGCCGTTGAAGGTCGCCCTCCAGGATCCGTGCCACATCCGGCACGCCCAGGGGTTGCCGCTGGCGGCGCTCAACCCCCTCGGCCGAATCGCGGCGCTCGACGTCGTCGAGCCCGCCGAGCAGGACCTGTGCTGCGGCTCCGCCGGGATCTACAACATCGTGCAGCCCGAGGCTGCACGCGAGCTCGGCGATCGCAAGGCTGAGCACGTCCTGGCGACGGGCGCGCAGGCCTATGCAAGCGCGAACCCGGGCTGCCTCGTCCAGGTCTCGCTGGCGCTCCGGCGAGCGCGTCGGCCGCTTCCGGCGCTGCATCCGATCGAGCTCGTCGACGCGTCGATCCGAAACGTCGGAGTCGGGCAGATGCTCAGCCGCGCGCGGCGCTAGGGATCTCGACGGGCCGGAGCTCGTCGAGCCGGTCGACGCGCCTGAGCGACGGGAAGAGGCGCCACCACACGACCGCGACGGCAATCGTCGCGACGCCTCCGACGACGACGGCCGGAACCGCGCCAATGAGCGCGGCCGCGACTCCTGACTCGAACGCGCCGAGCTCGTTCGAGGCGCTGATGAAAACCATCTCCACGGCGTTCACGCGCCCGCGGAGCTCGTCGGGCGTCACCAGCGGAAGGATCGTCGAGCGAAGGACGACGCTCACGAGGTCGAAGCCTCCGGCGAGCGCCAGCGCCGAGCATCGAGAGCCACATCTCGCGCGAGAGCCCGAACACGACCATGCACGCGCCGAACGCCGCGACGACCAGGAACAGCGTCCTGCCCGCTCGCCGCTGGATGGGGCGACGGGCGAGGAAGAGCGCCGCCGCGAAGGATCCCACTGCGGGCGCGGTCCGAAGAAGCCCGAGGCCGGTCGGCCCGACCTCGAGGATGTCCTTCGCGAAGATCGGGAGGAGCGCGACCGCGCCGCCGAGCAGGACGGCGAAGAGATCGAGCGAGATCGCCCCGAGCAGCACCTTCGTCCGGCGAATGAGTCGGACTCCGGCGAGCACCTCCTCGAGGCCGGCAGCACCTTCGACCGCAGGCTCGCGGCCGCTGCGGAGTGCCAGCACGCAGACGAGCGCGACGAGCGCGATGCCGACAGCCGACCGCGTAGACGAGCTCGGGCTGGATCGCGAACAGGATCCCGCCGGTCGCAGGACCCGCGACGAGCGCCAGCTGGAACGCGACGGAGCGCTGGGCGAGCGCGCTCACCAGGATCTCCTGGGGCACGAGCGACGGCGTCAGCGCGCGACCGGCGGGCGCCCCGATCGCACCGGCGATGCCCGCCGCGAACGCGAGCGCGAAGAACGGCCAGACCTCGTCCGCGCCGCTCAGCGTCACCAGCAAGCAGGCAGACGAGGACGCCGATCTCCATCGAGACCGCGAACGCGTAGATGGCTCGCCGCGGGACGCGGTCCGCGAGCTGCCCCGCCGGCAGCGCGAGCAGTGGGAGCGGGAGGAACTCCGCGAGCCCGACGAGCCCGAGGTCGAGCGGGTTCCCGCGAACCTCGTAGACCTGCCAGCCGATGGCGACCGTCGCCATCTGCGACGCGAAAGACGAGGTGAGGAGCGCGACCCAGAAGAACGCGAAGTCGCGGTGGCGGAACGCGGATGGGCGCGCCACGAGCGTGTTGCTACGCGGCTTCCGACTCGCCTGCAGGCTTCGGGCTTCCCGTCCGAGCTCCGAACTCGACCTCGAGCCGCGAGATCCGCGAGCCCTCGACCTCGAGCACGGTCAGCCGGAGGCCGTCGGCGAAAACCTCGTCTCCGACCTCCGGCAGCCCGTCCGAGCGCGCCGAAGACGAGCCCGGCCAACGTGTGGTAGTCCTCCTTGTCGAGCTCGGTGCCGAACGACTCGTTGAAGTCGTCGATCGTGTACGAGCCGTCGACGCTGATGCGCTTCTCGTCGAGTCGCTCGACCGACGTGTCGGGCAGGTCGAACTCGTCCTCGATCTCGCCGACGATCTCCTCGAGCAGGTCCTCGAGGGTGACGATCCCGTCCACGACGCCGTACTCGTCGACGACGATCGCCATGTGCTGCTTCTCGCGCCGGAAATCGGCGAGGAGCGCGGCGAGGTCCTTGGTCTCGGGGACGACGAAGGCAGGCCGGGCGACCGTCTCGAGGCTCACCGCCGCGATCCCGAGGTCGTGCATCGCCGCGAAGAGATCGCGCACGTGCAGGATGCCGATGATCTCGTCGAGCGAGTTCCGGTACACGGGGTAGCGCGTGTACGGCGAGTCGACGACGGTCGCGAGCGCCTCCTCCGGCGCCATGTCGGCCGAGATCGCCACGACATCGGGCCGTGGCACGATCACCGCGGCGACCTCCTTCGACGCGAAGTCGAAGACCTTGTAGAGCATCTCCTCCTCGGCCTCCTGGAGCTCGCCCACGTCCTCGGCGGCGGCCACGCTGTGCCGGATGTCCTCGCGCGTGTAGGCGATCATCCCTGCGGGTGCGGGCTTCACCCTGAGGAGCGCGAAGCACGACGTTCGCGGACTTCTGCAGCGCCCAGACGAGCGGGTGCGTCGAGCTTCGCGAGCCAGTCGAGCGGGACCGCGAGCGCGATCGCGAGCACTTCGGCCTTCTGAAGCGCGACCGCCTTCGGCACGAGCTCCCCGAGGACGACGGAGAGGTAGGTCAGGATCGCGAACGCGATCAGGAACGCGACCGTGTTGGAGAGCGGCGGCTCCATCAAGCCGGACAGCAGCGGCTCGCCGATGGCGCCGAGCAGGATCGCCGAGATCGTGATCCCGACCTGGACCGTCGAGATGAAGCGCACGGGATCGTCCATCAGCCGCAGCGCGGTGCGCGCGCCACGGCCTCCGCGCAGCGCGCGCTCCTCGAGCCGGCTCCGTCGCGCGGTGACGAGCGCGTACTCCGCCGCCACGAAGATCGCGTTCCCGAGGACGAGCAGGAAGACGATGACGATTCGAAGCGGGGTGCTC
The DNA here is from genome assembly GCA_963758605.1 of uncultured Actinomycetes bacterium. Lineage (GTDB taxonomy): Bacteria > Actinomycetota > Thermoleophilia > Gaiellales > Gaiellaceae > GMQP-bins7. The sequence continues at coordinate 164,546 of CAVWWI010000012.1, forward strand.
ACGCGCGCTCCTGACCGGCAGCGCGCCTCGGCGAAGGTCTACGGTGGACAGACGACGCCCCCGAGGGGGCGCAGGTACTAGGCGGGTGGTCGTCCACCATCGATCAGGCCGCAGTATAGGAAACGGTGCTGTCGTCCTCGTGCCGGCGCGCCGCTCCCTCGTTCACGAGCCGCTCGGCGTGGGACAGCGTCTCCGCGACCGCGAAGCGGCGACTCGCCGGCTTCAGGTCGTCGCCGAAGAGCGCGAAGGAGAGCTCGTAGCCCGTCCTCGGCTCGTCGCCGAGCGCCGCGACCGCCTCCTCGAGCCGCAGACGGTGGTGCTCCTGGAGCTCCCGGGCCCGCGCGGTCGGATCCTCGATCGGCTCACCGTGCCCGGGAAGCGCAACGCGCGCGCCGAGCTCCGCTCGTCCGCTCGAGCGCCCCGAGGAAGTCGCCGAGCGGGTCGGCGCGGCTCGCCGGCCAGAGGCCGACGGTCGGCGTGATCCTGGGCGAGCAGGTGGTCGGCGGCGATGAGGACGCCGTCCTTGAGCAGGCAGAGCTGGCCGTCTGCGTGCCCCGGCGCCGCGACGAGCTCCCAGCCGTCGAGGCGCTCGCCCGCCTCGACGAGGATCGGGTCGCGCTGGTAGCGGATGAACGGCCGGTAGAGCGAGCTCTGTCCGACGAGCTCCGCCGTGACGTCGTCGGGCGCCCCGTGCAGCTGGAACCAGTCCCGGAGCCGCTCGGACCAGTCCGGGTTCCCCCACACGAGCTCGCACTGCGCGTAGTCGAGCGTGCCCTGGTACACCGGCGCGCCCGTCAGCTCGTGGAGATCGGCTGCCGCGCCGACGTGGTCGGGGTGGAAGTGCGTGACGAAGACCGCCGCGACGCGTCCCGCCTGCGCGCTCGAGCTCGGCGCGCCAGGTGTCCTTCGCGTCGGGAGTGCCGACTCCGGTGTCGACGACGATCCACCCGTCTCGCCCGGCAGCAGGTACGCGTGCACGTGCCCGGGCCGCGTCGGCAGCGGCAGGGTGACCCGCCGGATCCCGCCGACGAGCTCGTCCATCGCCGGAAACGCTACAGCTGGCCACGGATACGAACATATGTTCTATACTAGCGGGATGCGCGCCGAGTACCGGCTCGAGCCCTGCAGGTCCGCGCTCAACTCCGTGCGCGGAATGCCCTTCAAGTGGTCGCTGAACCCGTACATGGGCTGCGTCCATCGCTGCACGTTCTGCTACGTCCGCCACTTCGAGCAGCGGGCGGACCGCCCATCGGACGATCGCTACGGCCGCTCGATCAGGGTCAAGACGAACGTCGCCGAGGTGCTCCGGCGGGAGCTCGCGCGGCCGTCCTGGCAGCGGGAGACCGTCTCGATCGGCGCCGCGACCGATCCGTACCAGCCCGCGGAAGGACGCTTCCGGCTCACCCGCGGCGTGCCTCATCGAGCTGCTCGCAGGCTTGGACGCCGTTCTCGATCATCACCCGCGGGCCGCTCGTCGTCCGCGACATCGACGTCCTGCAGGAGGCGTCCGAGCGCGCGGAGGTGAGCGTGTACTTCTCGATCCCGACGCTCGACGAGCGGGTCTGGCGGACGACCGAGCCCGGCACCGCCCCGCCGCGCAGCCGGCTCGAGGCCGTGCGCCGGCTCGCCGAGGCCGGCATCGACGTCGGCGTCGGGATGGCGCCGATCCTCCCCGGGCTCTCGGATCGGCCCGAGCAGCTCGAAGAGGTCGTCCGCGAGGCACGCGCCGCGGGCGCGCGGAGCATCTGGGCGAGCGTCCTCCACCTCCGCCCGGGCACGCGCGAGCACTTCCTCGAGGCGCTCGCCGAGGACTGGCCGGAGGAGGTCGCGCGGTACGAGCAGCTCTATGCGCGACCGCGCCTACCTTCCGGCGGAGACCGCGAAGACGATCACGGAGCCGGTGAGCGAGGCGACGCCGGGCGCGCCGCTCCCCGCCGCAGCCCGTCGCGCGCGCCGAAGCCGGCGCAACCCGCGCCCGTCGTCAACGCGCAGCTGAGCAGAGCTCGCGGCTCTGAGCGGTGCGTCGGGCGAGGAGCTTCGCGCGCGGATACCGCTCGCACTCAGGCAGGAACCGCCCGAAGCGCCTCGTAGAATCCGGCGTGGCCGATGAGATCACCTGCCTGATCGCGGACGACCACGAGGTCGTCCGCGAAGGGCCTCCGCCTCGCGCTCTCCCGCTCGCCGCGGATCCGCGTGATCGGCGAGGCGTCCGACGGCGCGTCCGCGGTCGCGCTGACCGAGCGGCGGCGGCCCGACGTCGTGATCATGGACCTGCGCATGCCCGACATGGACGGGCTCGAGGCGACCGAGGTGATCGCTCGAGACGCGTGCCCGGGACCGCCGTCCTCATCTTCACCGCGTACGGCGAGCGCTCGCTGCTCCAGCGCGGGCTCGAGTCGGGCGCGCGCGGCTACATCCTCAAGGAGACGCCGCACGAGACGCTGCTCCGCGCGATCGAGAAGGTCGCGGCCGGCGAGACCTTCGTCGACCCGGGGCTCATGGCCGAGTTCGTCGCCGGGCAAGGGCACGGCCGACATCCTCACGCCGCGCGAGCGCGAGATCCTCCAGCTGCTCGCCGACGGCATGTCGAACGTGGACGTCGCGGAGAAGCTCTTCATCAGCCAGGAGACCGTGAAGAGCCACGTGCGGCACATCCTCGCGAAGCTCGAGGCGGACACCCGCACCCAGGCGGTCGCCATCGCGCTGCGCGAGGCGATGATCGATTGACCGCGACGACGCCGAGCGCGCGCTCCTCGCCGAGCGGATCCTCGCGGAGCAGGAGGAGCGCCGCCGGCTCGCGGAGCTCCTCCACGACGGCCCGGTCCAGCATCTCTCGGCGATCGCGCAGATGCTCGACGCCGCGCTCGCGACTCTCCGCGACGGCGAGCGCGAGCGCGCCGACGAGATCCTGACCCGCGGCCTCGAGCTCGCGCGCGACGCCAGCCGCGAGCTCCGCGCGCTCTGCGACGACCTCGAGCCGCAGGCTGCTCCGCGAGCTCGGCTTCGCGACCGCCGTCGAGGCGCTCGCGCGGCGATTCGCGGCACGGCACGACATCGAGATCGAGCTCGACGATCGAGCACGCCGAGGAGCTCGGCGAGAACGCGCAGACCGCGCTCTACCAGATCCTGCGCGAGGCGATCGACCAGGCCGTGCGCCGCGGGGCGCCGACCCGGATCGAGGTCTCGCTCCGCGAGACCGACGGGCAGGCGGCGCCGAGCTCGTCGTCTCCGACGACGGCCCGCCCGAGCGCCGCAGCGCCGTGCTCGAGGCGCTCGCCGAGCGCGCGGCGACGCTGAACGCGCGCTTCAGCTCGGAGGTGCGAGTACCCGCGCGGCTCGACGATCCGCAGTCGAGCTGCCGCCCTCGGCTGCGCGCCGTTAGAGTTTCGAGCGCATGGACGAGAACGGCAGAGGCGGCTACCTCGTCTTCCGCTGGTCGACCGCCGGCTACACGCTCGAGGAGCGGACCGGCGACCCGCCGCAGGTCGGGGACGCAGGTCGAGGACGGCGAGAGCCGCTTCCGCGTCGCGAAGATCGCGCCGTCGCCGCTGCCCGGCGACACGCGCGGCCGCTGCGCCGTACCTGCTTGCCGGTCTGAGCGATCGACCGGCGCAGCCGACGCCTCGCCCTAGCGCGATCGGCTCGTTGTGGACGTCGTGCTCGGTCGCGTACGCGTCGGCGAGCGAGTTGATCTTCGCCGGGTCGGGGAACGCGTAGTTGATCTCGACGAAGGCGTTCCACTTGTCCGGGAGCGCGTCCTCGGGGAAGATCGCCTCCACCGGGCACTCCGGTTCGCATGCCCCGCAATTGCGGCGTGGTGATACCGCCGGCGAGGGTGAACTCGTGCTTGCCGGGCACTACCGCGCAGAACGTGTGGGCTTCGTCGGCCTCGACTGCGGCTCGACACTCATCACGCGCCAGTGCGACTCCCGCGTCGCGAGGTAGAGCCAACGGATCGAACGACTGCGGACGCCGAAGCTCGTCTCGACGCTGCCCTCCTCGACCAGAGCCGACCGCGACGTAGCCGGCGATCGGCGCGGCCTGCTCGAGCCAGGCGAGCGCCTCGTGCTCGGTCGACCGAAGACGCCACGAGCCCGCTTGGACGGGGTCGCCGTCCGCGGCGAGCCAGCCGTCGACGAAGCCCGCGATGTACTCGGCGTCGGCGGTCTCCGGAAGCAGGCGCTTGAGGTTGGCGCACGACGCGCACGACGCCGGTACCGGCATATCCGGGATGCGCGTCGAGACACGGCGAGAAGTTCGACCTGATCGAAGAAGTCCCGGAACTTCGCGACTCGCTCGCCGTAGAGCTGGACGTAGTGGAGGTGCTCGCCCGAGCGGATCTCCTGCTTGTTCCAGGAGCCGTCGCCGATAGACGAGACCGTGCAGGACGCCGAGCCGATAGGTCTCGGAGTCCCGCTGCGGCCGTGCGTCGCACTGCGGGCACGAACTGGCCGACAGCCGAGAGCGTTCGTTTTCTGGCCGTCGCTCAAGAGCCAGCGGTGGGTCGGCGTCGCCGACACGGTCCGCCTGAATCTGCGAGATGTTCCGCGTGGTCAGCCTCGTACCGCCGTAGCGGTCACGCTCCTCGAACGCGGGAGCGAATTCGATCTTCGACGAGCGGCCGGCGGCGGAAGCGCTTCACGACGGCGGGCTTGAAGCCAGAATCGGTGAGTACGCGGCACGACTTGTTCTCGAGTTCCTCGAACGTACGCAGACCATGGGCGGTGAGTAGCTGCTCCGTCGGCGCGAAGCAGTCGATGCACTCCTCGGGGTCGATGATCGAGGATCCGCTCGAACTCGTGGATGCAGTCGACCGGGCAGACGTCGACGCACGAGAGGTCTTTGATGTCGATGCAGGGCTCGGCGATGATGTACGTCACTCCAGCGAGTCTAGCCGCGGCATCCCGAACCGGCGGTTGGGGCTACTGCTCTCGGTGAGCTCGTCGACGAGCTCCGGCGCGCGCTCGACGAGCGCCGACTTCACGATCACCTGGTCGAAGCCGGCCGTGTGCGCGCGCTGCAGCCCGGCCTTGTCGGTGTGGTTCGTGAAGCCGACGATCGGGACGTCCGGCCACGCGTCGACGACCTCGTCGGGCTCGACGCGGGCGATGTCCGCGATCACGAGGTCGGGCGGGTCGACGCTGTCGCTCGTGACGAAGTCGATGGCCCGGGAGCAGGCCCTCGAGCTTTCCGCGGAAGAAGAGATCGACCCCGACAAGCAGGATCGTCGCCACGCGCTCGACACTAGCACTCGGCGCGGACCGCGGATACTCGAGCGCATGGGGCTCGAGCGAGGGCTCGAGCTGATCCGCGCCGGCGCGTACTTCGAGGCGCACGAGGAGCTCGAGGACGAGTGGCGCGAGGCGCCTGCCAGCGGAGCGCGACTTCCTCCAGGGGCTCGTCCACGTCGCCGTCGCCTGGCACCACGCGGGCCGCGGGCAACCGGCCGGGCTGCGAGCGCCAGCTCGAGAAGGCGGCGCGGCGGCTCGGCCCGTATCGGCCCACGCATCGAGGCGTCGACGTCGACGGCGTGCTCGCAGGACGTCGCAGCGCGCGCGCGAGCTCGTCGAGCGGGCTCCCTCGCGCTTCGCGCCGCCGGGTCTGACCGGTCTCAGAAGGCGGGCTCGAGGCCGAGCCACTCGAGGAAGCGGTTCAGGTAGACGCGGAGCACGTAGAAGCGCTCGAAGAAGAGGAGCAGGCCGAGCGCGACCATGACCGCGCCGCCGACGACCTGGATCGCGCGGTAGTGGTCGCGCAGCCAGCGGAACGCGCCCATCGCGCGCGAGAAGACGGCCCCCGCGAGCACGAACGGAACGGCGAGCCCGAGCGAGTAGACGCGCGAGGAGGAGCGCGCCCTCGAGCGACGGTGTCGGACGAGCCCGCGAGCACGAGGGTCGCCGCGAGCACCGGGCCGATGCACGGGCGCCGCGCACACGGCGAAGGCGCCGCCGAGCAGGAAGCGCGAGCCGCGGCTCCGCGCGCCCTGGAGCAAGCCCGGCGCCGAGCAGCCGCTCGGGCCACGGGCAGGAGCCCCATGAACGCGAGCCCGAAGACGACGAGGACGAAGCCGGCGATCCGCTCGAGCAGGAACTGGTCCGAGAGGAGGCGGCCGCCGACGAGCGCCGCGCCGATGCCGAGCAGGACGAAGAACGCCGTGAAGCCGAGGACGAAGGGCACGCTCGCGACGACGACGCGGCGGGCGTTCCCGGCTGGCCGAGCTTGTCCGCGTCGACCGCGGAGACGGCCGACAGGTAGCCGGGCACGAGCGGGAGCACGCACGGCGCGAGGAACGAGACGAGCCCGGCGAGGAACGCGACCGGGATCGCGGTCGAGGCTCATACGCTCAGCCCTCGAAGCGGGCGAGCTCCTCGTCGACGCGCCGCTCGAGCTCCGGGTCGAGCGGCGGCTCGGTCGTCCGGCGGCGCGCGCCGCCGGCTCCACGACCGAGACGAGCACGCCGACCGCGATCGCCCGCCGGCGACGAGCGCGGCGAGCGGGAGGAGCCAGGCGAGGAGCCCGAAGCCGCTCTTCGGAGGCGTCGCGAGCACGCCCGGCCCGAACTCGGCGACGAGCGCGTCCTTGATCTCCTGCTCGGTGTCGCCGGCGGCGATGCGCTCGCGGATGAAAGCTTCATCCGCTGCGCGACCGGTGCGTTCGACTGGTCGAGCGTCGTCTCGCAGACGGGGCAGACGAGCTCGGCCTCGAGGTCGGCGGCGTTCGGCGGCTCCGCCGCCCATGCGCGGCCGCGAGCGACGAGCAGCGCGCACGCCAGAACGAGCGAGCGGAAGCGCGCCTCACGACTCGAGCGCGCGATCGACGGCGGCGCGCAGCCGACTCCGGTCCTCGTCGGAGTTGACGGCGCCGGCGAAGCCGTCGACGACCCTGCCCTGGCGGTCGAGCACGAAGGTCTCGGGGAAGCCCGTCACGCCGTACCGCCCGGCGTGTCGCCGGGGCCGTCGTAGACGATCGGGAACGTGAGCCCGAACCGGCTCGACGAACCTCCGCGCGTCGCGGCGGAAGTCCTTCGCGTCGAGCCCGACGACGACGAGCCCGCGCGCGCGGTTCTCGCGCCAGACCTGCTCGAGGAACGGCGCCTCCTCCTTGCACGGGATGCACCACGACGCCCAGACGTTGAGCACGACCGCCTTGCCCCGCGAGTGACGAGAGCGTGAGCTCGCCCTCCTCGTCGAGCCGCTCGAGCGTGAAGTCGGGCGCGTCCGGGCGCTCGCCGCGTGCGGCCGCCGCCGCGAGGTCGCCGCCCTCCTCCGTCGACGAGCGCCCAGACGAGCAGCACGAAGAGCAGCGCAACGAGCCCGATGGCCACGCCCTGGGCGACGAGCCTCGCGCGCCTGGCCATCGTGCGCGTCCTCAGCGGGCGACGATGAAGACCGGCGTCCCGACCTCCACGCGCCGGAAGAGCCACTCGGCGTCGGAGATCCGCATGCGGATGCAGCCGTGCGAGGCGGAGTAGCCGATCGAGGCGGCGTCGGGGGTGCCGTGGATGCCGACGTACGGCGCGGAGATCCCCATCCAGCGCGTGCCGAGCGGGTTTCCAGGGCCGGGCGGCACCGGATCCGAGTCGGCGGCCCAGTCGGACGGCGGCGGATACCACCACGGGTTCCGCTGCATGGTCACGATCTCGAAGTGCCCGATCGGGGTCGGGTACGCCGCCTGGCCGGTCGCGACGCCGAAGCGTGCGGACGAGCTTGCTCCGGCGAAGAGGCGAGCCGGTTCGAGCCGCGAAGGATCACGACCGCCGGACCGAGCTTGTCTGCCGCGACCTTCGGCTTCAGCACGCCGAACGGGAGCGGGATCGGCGCACGGGTGCCGGTCTTCAGCGCGAAGCGGATCGCGCGTGCTCCCACGAGCCGCTCGAGCCGGCGCTCCTGCGACGGATCGCGTCGCGCGAACGCGTGCGTCCCGCGCAGGACGAGCTGCGCGGCGACGGCCTCCCGGTCGAGCTCGCGGGCGAGCCTGTCGACGTACCCGCGGATCCGCTCACGGCGAGACCTCGACGTCGAGCGGGCACGACTGCTCCCGGCCTCGCGAAGCGCGCGCGGCGGATCGCCTTCTTGATCGCCGGCTGGCGCCGAGCGCCGCCGGGGCGACTCGCACCTTGCCGGTCGGGGTCACGAGCACGAGCGGTCGGGCAAATGCCTTGCGCATGACGTCGGCGGCCTGATACGGCAGGAGCCCGCCGACGTCGACATGGCCGACGCTGACGCCTCCCGGAATGCCGAGCTGGCGCGGGGGAGGCGTGGTCTCCGGCGGCGGGGTCGTCGGCGGAGGCTCGGTCGGCGGGGGCGGCTCGGGCGTCGTCGTCGTCGACTGCACGGGACCGGAGTCGGCCCCGGCCGCCAGCGCGAACGCCGCCGAGAACCCGACCAGCGCACAGGCTGCGAGCAGCCCGACGGCGATCGCGCGTCCCCCCGTTTTCACGTCGTCAGTGTAGATACGAATATCGACGGATTGTTCGTCACAACGGCGTCGACGCCTGCCTTCGTCGACCCGCGCGAGATCGTGCGGATCGTCGACCGTCCACGCGACGACCGCGGCACCGCGCGCGTGCGCTCTGCCGGACCGCCGCCGCGCTGACGAGCCCGTGGTGCAGCACGAGCACGGTCGCGCGAGCTCGTGCGAGCAGCGGTCCCACCAGCGCGGGCGTGAGCGGGCGCAACGCTCGGAGACCACCGCTCACGACGTGACCGAGCCCGCGTCTGCCGTCGATGCCGAGCCGGTCACGAGGGAAAGACGCGCCGACCCGCACGCCCGGCTCGAGCCGCGCGAGGTCGCGCAGCGCGCCGAGGTGGAACGAGCTCACCAGGCTCCGCTCGATCGAGCCCGAACCGCGCAAGCCCGCGCGCGACCTCTGGGAGGGCGGACGGCGACTTCAGATCGACATGGACGCCGACCCGCGGCGCCTCCTCGGCGAAGAACCTCAGCGCCTCGTCGAGCGTGGGTAGCTGTGGGCAAAGCGTGCGGAGGTCGGCCAGCGTCATCGAGCCGACGACGCCCGCCTCGGCCCCGTGGCTCAGCTCGTGCAGGTCGTCCGAGTGCGCGATGACGAGCTCTCCGCCGGCGAGCGCGAGCACGTCGAACTCGACGAGGTCGACGCCGGCCGCGACCGCCGCCCGAAACCCCGCCAGCGTGTTCTCGGGCGCGAGCGCCGCCGCGCCCTTGATGGCCGATCACGAGCGGCCGGCCGTCGCGTCGCTCGAGCGAGATCACGGCGCCGGCCGCGTCGGCAGGTAGTCCTCGTCGAGGCGCCCGCCCTCGGCCGCGTACGAGATGATCATCCGGTCCGTGAGCCACTCGACGGGCGCACGGTCGTCCGTCCACGGATCTCCGGTGGCGGTAAGGGGGCGGACGTCGCGTGCGAGCAGGTCGCGCAACGGCTCGAGATCGGCGGGCCCGGACTCGAGCCGGCGCTCGAGCTCTGCGGGCGCGAGCGGCTCCGTAAGACCCGAGCACGATCGTGTTGAAGCGAAGTGCGGGCCACTCGAGCACCTGCGGGAGCTCGGCGCCGAGCGGTTCTCCCGATCGCCCGTACGAGCCGTTCGTCGTCGGGCACGGCCGCGACGTTGAGCGCGACGATGCCGCCCGGCGCGAGCCGCTCGCGCACGAGGCGGAAGAACTCGCGGGTTGCGAGGTAGAACGGGACGTACGGCTGGTGGTAGGCGTCGACGACGATGAGGTCGTAGCGATCGTCGGTGCGGCGCAGGAACGGGCGCGCGTCCGCGTCGTGCACGGTCAGGCGTGGATTGTCCTCGAGCCCGAAGTAGCGACGGCCGACGCGGCTGACGGCCGGGTCGAGCTCGACGCCGTCGATCTCCGCCTCCGGGTAGTAGACCCCGAGCGCGCGGGCGGTCGTCCCGGCGGCGTTGCCGAGAATCGCGACCCGCTCGAGCGGCCGGCCGAGCAGCGGAGGCAGCGCGAGGAACGCATCCCAGACGCCGCCGGTGAGCACCTCTCCCCCGGGCCGCCACACCGAGTGCACGGCCACGCCCTCGTTGAGGTAGAGGAGCCGCCTCCCGTCGTCCCGCTCGACGACCTGGATGTACTGGTGGTACGAGGTCTCCTCGTGGAGGAGACCCTCCTGGCCCTTGACCGCGCCGGGCGGGAGGAGGATCAGCGCTGCCAGCGCTCCGGCCGAGGATCAGGTAACGCGCACCGAGCAGGAAGCACGACGAGACGGCGAGCAGCGCGGCGACGACGAGGAACGTTCGCTGCGTGCCGATCGCCGGAATGAGCACGAGCGCCGGGAGAAAGGTTCCGAGCAGCGACCCGGCGGTCGAGAGCGCGTACAGGCGTCCCGCGACCGCACCCGCAGTCTCGACGCTCGTCACGGCGAGACGGATCGCGAACGGCGACACCATCCCGAGGAGCACGACCGGCGGAGCGCAGAGCAGCAGCACCGCGAGGAAGCTCCCGATCGACGGCGCCGGCCGACGCGTCGTCGAGCCCCTCGACCGTGAGATCGAGGAACGGCTTCGCAAGGAACGGGATGGCTGCGACGAACACCGCGCTCGAGAGCACGATCCAGCCGAGGAGCACGGGCTGCGGCCGCCGGTCGGCCAGCCGCCCACCGAGCCAGTATCCGAGCGCGAGGGCGGCGAGAACGATCGCCGATCAGGTTCGCCCATACGATCGTCGAGGAGCCGAAGTACGGCGCGAGCAGGCGCGAAGCCGTGATCTCCGTCGCGAGCGCTCCGATTCCCGCTCCGAAGACGAGCGCTCCGAGAGCGAGGCGGTTCGGCCTCCCGTTCACCGCGTCCGCGCTCACGGCGCTAGAGGCCGAAGATCCGCTCGATCTCGCCCAGCGTTCGCGCGCCGAGCAGCACCGCGCCCACGACCGCGAGAGCGAGCACGAGCCAGAAGCGGACGCCCGCCCAGCGCTTCTCCCGGTGCCATCGTTTGCGGGCCGCGCGGCGCGCGCGGTGGAGACGGTAGTTGCGTTCTACCGCCTCGGGATCGAGCGGGGGCTCCTCTTGCTCCGCAGAAGTCCTGGTCTCGACCTCGGCCACCGTCGAAGTGTAGGCAGAGCGCCGCGCGTGGTCCGCCAAGGCCATATTGTTCTCGCGATGGAAGCCAGGGAGGCACGTCGCGGGCGTGGGAGGCTCTCGCTCAGCGAGATGCCGGGGCTGGGCGGCCAGCTCACGTTCCTGTTCGGCGTCCTTCTGGCCGTGTCGGCCCTGACGGGTTGGTACACGGGAGAGGGCGAGGGGACGACCGTCTCGGTCATCGGCTGGCACACCGGGACGATCGGCAAGATCGTCCTCGGGCTTGGGCTTCTGGCCGTGCTCCTCGTCGTGCTGCGCGAGGTCGGGGTCGACATGCCTGCCGCGGTTCCCGAGAGCCTGATCGCCATCGCGATCGGCTCGATCGCGACGGTGCTGGTGCTCGTCAGGCTGATCTCGATCCCGGACACGTTCTTCTTCGCGAGTCGCGGGATCGGGATCTGGGTCAGCCTCGTCTGCGCGATCGGGATCATCGTCGCCGGACTGCTGGAGGCTTCCGAAGAGTTGTAGGGCGAGGCTTCCTCGCCCTTCTTACGGAGAGGTGACGGTGACGGTCACCGTCCGCGCAGGCGGGTCCTGCGGAAGCGGCGTGAGCGTGCGCTCGTTCGTCACGACGCCGCCCTCGTCCGACTGCTCGTCGAGGGTGCGCGCGAAGGCCATCCCGAAGACGAACGCCAGCAGGAGCACAAGCGTGACGAGGATCGCCCTGACGACGATCGCGCGGCGCTGCGGCCTCGAGCGCCGATCTCTACTGGGTCGCTCGAGCATCGGGCTACGGCTCGTAGTCGAGCGCGCCGCGCGAGTAGAGGAAGAACGCGGCGCCCTCGACGATCGAGAGCGTCGCCGGCCAACCGGGCGCCGGGGCGCGCTCGGCGACGGCGGCCCGCGCCCACGCGTCCGCCTGCCGATACTCCGTCGACAGCTCCTCGAGGGTGAACGTCGACCCGAGTCGCTTTCGCAGCTCGTCAGTTACCGCCTCGAGCTCGAAGTGCAGGCGGTCGGCGCGCACCGGGTCGCGCGACTCCTCGCGGAACCGACGATAGCCCTCCTCCCAGTCGCGTCTCGCGCTCTCCAGGTCCGCATTCACGGACACCGGATGCTAGATGCTCGGTCGCGAATCGACGCGCAGCCGGGGGCGGTCACGACCATGCATCTACATGCCTTCGGTACAGCAGCGATCCAGAGGCCACAGCGGGTCGACCTCGTCGAGGATGCTGTCGCCGAGCACGTAGCCGGGGCGGGCGAGAGCGAAGGCCGCGTGGGCATGCAGACACTTGAGGCGCTCCGGCGAGCGCGAGCCACCGATCCCGAGGTCGAGCGATGCGCCCCCGTCCTGGCCGTTCGTGTCGCCAGCGAGCTCACGTCGAACCCGCCGCTGCTCCTTCGTCGCCCGCACGAGCGAGGCGCGGAGGTCGGCGTCCTCCGCAACGCTCCGGCTCCAGCGCTCTACGCCGCCCGCCGCCTCGACGCGGGCGATCGCGGCGACGAGGTGCGGGCATGTGAGGTAGTACGTCGTCGGGAACGGAGCGCCGCCCGCGTCGTACGGATCTTGCTCGGTTACCGCCGGCCCGCCGTAGGGACAGCGGACGACGACCCGCCGCAGTGCCCGCGGCGTCCGGCCGAGCTGGCGGGCGACGATCTCCTCGTCATTCATCTCCCCAGTCTTGCGAAATCCCTGAAGCCGGCCGCTTCGCGGCCGGGGCATCGCTAGTTTCCGCCAGCCCTTGCGCGGTGCACGCGCCGCCACTCAGGAATGCCCTTGACGACGAAGAGCTGCTCCCCGGGCAGGACGTAGCCGAGCCGCCGGGCCTCTCGTTGCGTCGCCGCGAGGCTCGTCGAGCTCGTCAGGCGCAGCTCGAGGCTCGCCTTGGCGATACGAAGCGTCTCCACCTCCGCGCGGCGGGCCGCCAGATCGTTCCGCGTCTCGAAGTAGGTCGCGAGGGGCTGGTAGTAGAGATACGCGGCGAGACCGACGAGCGCGGTCAGCCAGACGAGCCGCAGCCGTCGACGCGACCGCGGCGTCCGCTTCTTGGTTCGCTTCGCACGACCCCGCGTCGAGACGGTCCTTGCCACGACCTCACGTTCAACACGAGCCGGCCCGCCCCTTCCGAGGAGGGATTGGCGAAACGGGCCCGATGTCGACGCGGGAGCGCCCCGACGACGAGGCTCACTCCGCCAAGCCCTCCTACGCCGTGTCCACCTTGATCACGTTGGTCGAGCCGGGGATGTTGACGGCCGTTCCCGCGGTGAGAACGACTCGATCTCCGGCGTCCACGATCCCGGCCTCGCGGGCGGCGTCGATCGACTGTCGCCACAAGTCGTCGACGTCGGTCGACTCGGGGATCTCGAGCGGCGTCACCCCCCACTCGATCGCCATGTGCTGGAGCGAGGTGACGACGTGCGTGAGCGCGACGATCGGCCGGCGTGGGCGCAAGCGCGCAACTGCCGAGGCGGTCCGTCCGGTGAACGTCGGCACGAGGATCGCCTTCGCGCCGAGCGCCTCGGCGAGATCGCAGGCCGCGTTCGACATCGCCCGCCCGACAGTCGGCGACTCAGCGGCCCCGGGCAACTGGTGCCGGTACCCGAGGCTGGGCTCGACCGCTCGGGCGATCTCGGCCATGGTCTCGACTGCTTCCACCGGGTACTCGCCGATGGCGGTCTCGGCGGACAGCATCACGGCAGAGGTCCCGTCGAGGATCGCGTTGGCCACATCCGAGGCTTCGGCGCGCGTCGGCTCCGGTCGATGCACCATCGACTCGAGCATCTGGGTCGCGGTGATCGCCGGCTTTCCGCGCTCGAGCGCGGCCAGGATGATGTGCTTCTGCAGAAGCGGCACGTCGGCCGCTCCGACCTCCACGCCGAGGTCACCGCGCGCGATCATCACCGCATCCGTCTCGTCGAGGATGTCCTCGATCGCTCCGACCGCCTCCTGCAGCTCGATCTTCGCGATCACCCACGCCTGCGAGCTGGCCGCCTCGATCTTCGCCCTGAGCGCCGCGACATCCGCCCTCGAGCGCACGAACGACTGGGCGACGTAGTCGACTCCGAGCTCGAGGGCGAAGTCGAGATCGGCGAGATCCTTGTCAGTGAGCGACGGGACGGGGAGCGCGACGCCTGGGACGTTGACGCCCTTGTGCGGAGAGACGACCCCGCCCGTCACGACGCGACAGAAAGCGCGGTCGCCCTCGACTCGCTCCACGCGGAGCCGTACGTGTCCGTCGTCGACGAGCACGTCCTGCTCGGGCCGAAGGACGGAGCCGAGAACGTTCGGCGCAACCGGGATGTCGCCGTCTCGCGCCGAGTCCTGATCGGCGACCGCGATCTCGTCGCCGACCTCGAGCACGACGTCGTCCGAGAGCTCCCCCACACGGAGCTTCGGGCCCTGGAGGTCTGCGATCAGCGCCAGCGGCCGGCCGAACTCCGCCTGCGCGTCTCGGACGCACTCGGCGCTTCTTCCGTGGTCCTCGTGCGTCCCGTGCGAGAAGTTGAGCCGAGCGCCGTCCATCCCCGCTTCGATCAGCTGCGACAGGACGTCGGCGTCGGCCGAAGCCGGCCCGATCGTGGCGACGATCTTCGTCCTGCGGTCGAAGGCTGGCATTCGCAGCAGGCTACTTCCCACGCTGAAACACAGACCAGCCCGGGTACTCGGCTTTGGAACCGAGCTCGTCCTCGATCCGGAGCAGCTGGTTGTACTTCGCGACCCGGTCCGTGCGCGAGGGGGCTCCTGTCTTGATCTGGCCAGCATTCACCGCGACCGCGAGGTCGGCGATGGTCGTATCCTCGGTCTCGCCGGAACGGTGCGAGATGACGGTCGCGTAGCCCGCGGCGCGCGCGACCTCGATCGTCTCGAGCGCCTCGGTCAGCGTTCCGATCTGGTTGACCTTCACGAGGATCGCGTTGCCCACACCCTCGGCGATCCCCTTGCGCAGGAACTCGACGTTGGTGACGAAGAGGTCGTCGCCGACGAGCTGAAGAGCGCCGCCGAGCTTGTCCGTCAGTGCCCGCCAGTCGTCCCAGGCGTTCTCGTCGAGGCCGTCCTCGACCGAGACGAGCCGATAGCGCTCGGCGAGGGAGCCGTAGAAGTCGATCATCGCCTCCGGATCGAGGACACGCCCCTCGCCCGGCAGCCGATACACACCGTCGTCGAAGATCTCGCTCGCGGCCGGGTCGAGCGCGATTCCCACGCGCTCCCGATGACCCGCCCGCTCCGCAGCCTCGAGAATCGCCTCGATCGCCTTCTCGGTCGACTCCAGATCGGGAGCGAACCCACCCTCGTCCCCAACGCCGGTCGCAAGCCCACGCTCGTGGAGCACCGCTTTCAGGTGATGGAAGACCTCGGTTCCGACCCGTAGACCTTCCGAGAACGTCTCCGCGCCAGCTGGGACGAGCATGAACTCCTGGAGATCCAGCCGGTTCTCGGCATGCGCGCCGCCGTTGATCACGTTGAGCATCGGAACCGGCAGGACCCGCGCCGCGTCCCCGCCGAGCGAGCGGTACAGAGGAAGCCCCGCCTCGTTCGCGGCGGCTTTCGCAGCCGCCAGGGAACAGCCGAGCACGGCGTTCGCGCCGAGCCTGCCTTTCCCACGCGTGCCGTCGAGGTCGATCAGCACGCGATCGAGGCTCGCCTGGTCGGCAGGGTCGAGGCCGCGGAGCGCGCCCGCGATCTCGCCGTTCACGTTCGCGACGGCCTTGAGGACGCCCTTGCCCAGGAACGCCCCGGGGTCGCCATCGCGGAGCTCGACCGCTTCGTGCTCTCCGGTCGACGCGCCCGAGGGAACTGCCGCACGCCCAAGGACGTCCGACTCGAGCCGGATCACGACCTCCACGGTCGGATTCCCGCGCGAGTCGAGGATCTGGCGGCCGTGCACATCGACGATCCCGCTCATAGCAACTCGCCCTTGGCTCGCACGTAGTACGCGTCCTGCGCGTCGAGCTCGAGGTCGCTCCACTCGTCGCCGTCTTCGCCCGCAAGCTCGGCAGCGCGTTCCACCCGCGCCCTGAAGCGGCGCGACGTCGAGCGCAACGCGAGCTCGGGGTCGACATTCAGTAGGCGCGCGACGTTGACGATGGTGAAGAGCAGGTCGCCGACCTCCGCGAAGACCTCGCGATCCGGTTCGGTCTCCGCAAGCGGCACGCCCGCCTGCTCGATCGCTCGCGCGAGCTCGTCGAGCTCCTCGCTCACCTTGTCGAGTGGGCCACTCACGCTCGGCCAGTCGAAGCCCGCGACCGCAGCCCGGCGCTGCACCTTCCGCGCATCCAAGAGAGCCGGGAGCGACTCGGGGATGTCGTGGAAGATGCCCTCCCGGCCCTCCTGCTCGGTCTTGATCTCCTCCCAGCGCTCGCGCACGCGGCCAGGGGTGCGCACGTCGGCGTCGCCGAAGACGTGCGGGTGCCGGCGGACGAGCTTCTCGTGCACTTCGCGGGCGACCGACTCCAGCCCCCCCACACCCCGCTCCTCGAGCAGGGTCGAGAGGAAGTAGATCTGGAAGAGCAGGTCACCGAGCTCTCCGTGCAGCTCGGCATCGTCGCCGGAGACGGCCGCGTCGGCGACCTCGTAGGCCTCCTCCAGCGTGTGCGGAACGATCGTCAACGTCGTCTGCTCTCGATCCCAGGGGCACTCGCGACGGAGCTTCAGCGTCAGCTCCTGGAGATCGAGAAGCGCTTCCGCGAGGCTCATGGACTGGAACCTACTTGGAGCGACCCGTGCACACGCCTACAAGGCCGAAGGGCGATACATTCGCCCGATAGGCCAACCGCGGCTGATCCGCGCGTAGACCAGAAGTAGGGGCACGCGGGGGAAACATGGTTTCCCCCGCGCTACGACGGATCCGTCTCGGTCTCGGTCTCGGTGGACGTCGCGTCCGGGATATCGGGCGGCTCGAAACCGGCTGCGTAGCTGACCTTGCCCTGGTACTTCTCGGTCAAGTCCTCGACCCAATCCGTCATGAACGTTGTCTTCTTCTCCTGGAGAAGCGTCGCCTTGATCGACGCTCGGGCCTTGGCGAGAGGCGTCGTCTTGGACTCTCGCACCGGGGAGAGCGCCTCGATCACGTGGTAGCCGAACGTCGTCTTGACCGGCTGGGAGATCGCGCCCACCTTGAGGTCGAATGCAGTCTTGTCGAATTCGGGCACGGTCTGGCCACGTGTGATCGTGAGCTTCCCACCGGTGTCCTTCGAGCCTGGATCGGCGGAGTTCTCCTTCGCCAGCGCCTCGAAATCGCCACCGTTCGTCAGCAGCGCATGGATGCGCTCGGCTTCGGCCTTGCTCTTGGGGAAGTCGACCTTGTCGCCGTTCTTCTCGGAGATGAGGATGTGCCGAACGTCTCGCGTCTCGGGCGTTTGGTACTGCGTCTGCAGGTTCTGCTGGTAGTACGCGACGATCTCGGGCTCCTCGACTTTCAGATCCTTCGTCACCGCGTCGAAGAGCTTCTGCGCGAGGAGCGAGGTGCGAATCGTCTCCTGGAACGCGTCGACGGTGAAGCCCTGCTCGTCGAGGGCCTTCTCGGCCGCCTTTCGATTGCCGGCGTAGCGACTCTTGATGAACTCCTGGACTTCCTTGTCCACGTCTTTCTCGGAGACCTGGAGTCCGAGCTCGGCCGCCTCCTTCTCGAACTCCTCCCGCTGGACGAGGAACGCGACGTACTGCGTCTGCACGCTCTGGTGCTCGGGAGTCCCGACCTTCGGGAACTCCTGGTTCTGCGCCTCGTAGGCCCTCTTCGCGCGCGCGACCAGCTCGTCGAGCTCGGCGCGGGAGATCTCCGTGCCGTCGACGACAGCCACCGCTTCCTCCGGGACGTCTCCGCTGCCGCCGCCGCACGCAGACGCGAAGACGACGAGGCCGAGCCCCACCAAGAGGAGTGCGATGCGGTTCAGCACGGGCGGTTTCTTATAGCCGAGGCGGTATTAGGCAGAGGTTGCGGACTGTTCGAAAGTTGAGCGGAGATCGGTTCGGCCCCACAAGAAAAAGGCCGCGGCTCACGCGGCCAGACGGGCTTCGACTATAGCATCGGGCAGCTCCAGCGCCGCTTCGAGTGTCTCCACCCGGAGCGACACCTCGCGCTTCTGGGTCGAGTAGATCACGGTCGGGGCAGCCGTCCTGAGCACCTGAACTTCGACCGACCCGAGCGTGAGCGGGCCGACGGTCGCGCGGCCTCCGCGGTAGACGAGGTAGTCCGCGCCGAGCCGGGCGAGCTTCAGCTTCGCCTCCTGGATCGCGAACAGGTTCTGCACCGGCTCGGGTATCGACCCGTACCTGTCTTCGGTGAAGGAGACGAGCTCGCGCAGGTCGTCCTCGTCCTCGACGAGCGCGATTCGGCGGTGCAGGTCGATCTTCAGCGCCTCGGCGGCGACGTACGACGCGGGTACATACGCGTCCACCCGCGCATCCACGCGGACCGGTCGTGCCGCGACTCGACGCTCGCCCGAAAGCTCCGCGACGGCCTCGTTGAGCATCTCGACGTAGAGCTCGAATCCGAGCGCGGCGACATGGCCGGATTGCTCGGGGCCGAGCAGGTCGCCCGCGCCGCGGATCTCGAGATCGCGCATCGCGATCTGGAAGCCCGCGCCGAGCTCGGTGTGGTCGGCGAGCGTCGCCAGCCGCGCTCGCGCCTCCGGACTCAGCTCGGACGCCTCGGGATAGAAGAGATACGCATAGGCGAGGACGTCCGAACGGCCAACCCGGCCCCGAATCTGGTAGAGCTGCGCCAGACCCAGCGCGTCCGCGCGCTCCACGACGAGCGTATTCGCCTGCGGAATATCGATCCCCGACTCGATGATGGTGGTGGAGACGAGCACGTCGGCGTCGCCGGCGAGGAAGGCGTGCATACGTTCCTCGAGCTCGCGCTCGGACATCTGCCCATGGGCGACGAGAAACCGCAGCGCCGGGCAGAGCTGCTGGAGCTTCTCAGCGGCTTCGTCGATCGACTCCACGCGGTTGTGGAGATAGAAAGACTGACCGCCGCGCGCGTGCTCACGCTCGAGCGCGGTCCGCACCAGCTCCTCGTCGTACTCGCCGACGGTGGTGCGAATCGGGCGCCGGCCCGCGGGCGGCGTCTCGATGATCGAGATGTCGCGCAAACCCGAAAGCGACATGTGCAACGTGCGCGGGATCGGCGTGGCCGACAGCGCGAGCACGTCGACCTCGAGCCGTAGCGAGCGTATGAGCTCCTTCTGTGCGACGCCGAAGCGCTGCTCCTCGTCGAGGATCACGAGCCCGAGCTCCTTCGGGATCACGTCGCGCGAGAGGATCCGGTGGGTCCCGATCAGCACCTCCACCTTTCCGTTGCGGAACTCGTCGAGGATGCGCGTCTGGTCGGTGCGCGTGCGGAAGCGGGACACCATCTCGACGCGCACGGGAAAGTCGCGGTAGCGCTCGCGGAAAGTGTTCCAGTGCTGCTCGGCGAGGATCGTCGTCGGGCAGAGAACCAGGGTCTGCTTTCCGTTCAGGGCGGCCGCGAACGCCGCTCGCACCGCGACCTCCGTCTTGCCGAAACCGACGTCGCCGCAGACGAGGCGGTCCATCGGCCGTCGGCGCCTCGAGATCCTCCTTGACGGCTTCGATCGCTCGCATCTGGTCGTCGGTCTCCCGGTAGGGGAAGGACGCCTCCAGGCGCTCGAGCCAGTCCTGGCTCAGGTCGAACGCGACGCCGGGAGCCTGCTGGCGGCGGGCATAGAGCGCGAGAAGCTCCCCGGCAAGCTCGCGGACGGACGCCCGCGCCCGGCTCTTCAGGTTCTGCCAGGCTTTGCCGCCGAGCTTCGACAGCGCGGGCGAGCCCGCGTCCGCGCCGATGTAGCGGCTGACCTTGGGGAGCTGCTCGTGCGGGACGTACAGGCGGTCTTCGCCGCGGAACGCGAGGTAGAGGTAGTCGCGGGTGACTCCCGCGACCTCCTTCGTCTCGAAACCGAGCAGCCGGCCGACGCCGTGGTCCTCGTGGACGACGTAGTCGCCGGTGCGCAGGTCCGCGAACGACTGAAGCGCACGGCCCAACCTCGCATCGGCACGGGGCGGCCGCTTCCGGAAGACCTGGACGTCCGGAAGGAGCGCGAGCCCGAGGTCGCGCCAGACGAAGCCACGGCGGGCCGCGCTGACGACGAAGCGCAGCGAGGGATCCTCGGCAAGCGCCGGGACTTCCGCGACGACCTCGGCGTCGACCTTGCGGAGCAACCTCTGCGTGCGCTCGGCCTCGCCGCGGTGCGGGAACGCGACGAGCACGCGGCGGCCCTGGCGCAGCATCCCGGCGAGCTCGGTCTCCGCCTCCGCGAGCCCTCGTGCGGCAATGGCCGGCCGCTGTGCCTCGAACGAATGAAGCTGCGCATGCGGGAACGGGTCGAGTGCGGCGGTGTTCTCGAGCTTCAGGGGCTCGACGCCCTCCTCCTCCCACAGATGCCGCACGTCGGCGGGCTGCCAGACGAGGTCGGGCGCGCGATCGAGCGGAGGAACGAGATCGTCCGGGATTCGAGCCTCGTCATCGGCGAGCGTCGGCTCGAGGTCGTCCTGGCGGCGCTCGGCAGCCGGATAGACGACCGCGTGCTCGACGGGATGCAGCGCGCGCTGCGTGAACGGCGAGAATGCGCGGATCTGCTCGATCTCGTCGCCGAAGAGCTCGACGCGAAGCGGATCGCGGCCGGTGCTCGGAAAGACGTCCACGAGCCCGCCGCGCACCGCGAGCTGGCCTCGGGCGTCGACACGCTCGGCGCGTTCGTACCCCGCGAGCGCGAGCGCTTCCACGAGACCGTCGAGGCCGAGCTCGTCCCCGACCCGGATCTCGACCGAGACGGGCCTTTCGTCCTCGGGCGGAAGGCCCTCTGCCATCGCGCGCGCCGACGCGCAGACGAGACCGCCTCGGGCGAGCACGGCGAGGGCCCGCGCGCGCTCACCGACGAGGTGCGCCGGCGGATCGAGCCCGGAATCGACACCGACGCCGCGGCTCGGCAGGAGTGCGACCTGCGCCGGGTCGACGTACCAGGCGACGGCCTCGGCGGCATCCCGCGCCTGCTCCTCCTCGGGGAGTAGGCAGAGGAGCTGCTGGCCGAGCGTTTCGTGAAGGGCGGCGAGGACGAGCGGGAGCGCCGGCTCGGATACGCGTGCCGAGGCGGGAAAGGCGTCCGCGAACGCGCGGAACTCCTCGGTCTCGGAGAGCTCCGTGACGAGTGCGTGGAGCGGGGAAGGCGGCGGGTCCATACGTGTGGCGGGAACTGCGTCCCGTGCCCCCATCGTAGCCGGGAGGCAAGGCACTCAAATCGCGTCTTCCTCCCCGCCCCCGCACGCCTTGAACCACCACCCCCAGGGGCACTCCCGTGTCCCTACGTGCACGCTACCCGGGAGCCCGTCACGGAGGGGTCACGGCTTCGAGCCGATTCCGTCTCAGCGAAATCCAGCTCAGTTGAAACGCTGCTGGGTGACCGTCAAGCCATCGGCCAGCACGCTCTCGATCGCGTCCGCCGCCCGCGACACGATCTCCTCCACGTCCTCGTCGGCTTCGAACGGCGAGAGCACGTAGTCGGCAACCGGACGCCGGTCACCACGTTCGGGCCGCCCCACTCCGACCCGAAGCCGTAGGAACTCTGGCGTCCCCAGGACCTGCGCGATCGACCGCAGGCCGTTGTGGCCGGCCAGCCCGCCGCCGAGCCGCGCCTGCAACCGTCCCACTCCGAGATCGACGTCGTCGTGAACAACGAGGACGTCCTCGGGCACGACCTTGAAGAAGCGCGCAGCCGACGAGATCGAGCGCCCCGACTCGTTCATGTACGTCTCGGGCTGGAGCAACGCCACCCGGGCGTCCGCGACTCGCGTCTCCGCAACTCTCCCGTTGAACTTCGAGCGGAACGAGCCGTCGTGGCGCCGGGCGAGCTCCTCGACGACCATCCAGCCGACGTTGTGACGATCGCGGGCGTGCTCCCGACCGGGATTCCCGAGACCCGCGACGAGCAGGTCGAGCGTCGAGGCCTGCTCGCCCCGACGGAACAACCGCATCCGCGGTTACTCCGCTTCGTCGGAAGAAGCTTCGGAGACCTCGCCGGCCTCGTCCGCTTCGGCGTCGGGCTCGCCCTCGGAAGGCTCCTCGCCCTCTTCGAGGGCTTCGGCCTCGGCCTCGGCAGCCGCAGCCGCCTCGGCCTCCTCGAGCTCCGCAAATGCGCGCGACATGGTGACGCTCACGATCACCGTCTCGTGCGGATCGTCGAGGAACGTCACGCCCTCGGGCGTCGCGACATCCTCGAGGCGAAGGACATCGCCGATGTCCATGGCGGTCACGTCGACGTCGATGTGCTCGGGAACCTCCATCGGGAGAGCTTCGACCTGGAGCTCGCGCGAGACGAGCGACACGACACCGCCCGCTTTGGCCCCGACCGATTCGCCAACGAGGTGAACGACGACCGATGCCTGGATCGGCTGATCGAGACGTACCTCCCGGAGATCGATGTGGGAGATCGTCCCGCGTACGGGATCCTGCTGATACTCGGCCAGGATGGACGGGTGTACGGTCGTCTGCCCCTCGAGCACGACGTCGAGGATCGCGTGCAGCCCCGACGGCCCGGTCATCGCGGTCCGCAGATTCTTCTCCGGGACCGAGATCGCGCGCGCATGCCCCTTCCCGTAGAGCACGCCCGGAATGACACCGTCGTTTCGCAGGCGCCGGGAGTGGCGAGAGCCGCGCTCGTTCTCCTCGCGCTCGCGTACCTCGAGCTTGAACCGGTCTCCGGACATCGGCGGCGGATTGTAGCCAAGCGACGTCACTCGACCGGACGTGACTATCCATTGGGCGGTGCGCGAAGTGGAGGCGCAGCGGCCGCGAAGCGGCGGCCTTTTAGGGTTTTCGCGCGATCGGAATTCGCGCAAGGAATTCCGATCTGGCGCCAAACGAATCAGCCACGTGGCTAGGATCGCCGTCCAGCCTCTACTGGCAAGCTGGGGTCTGGTCGGCCATCCAGCGACACGCCGTCCTACGTCGGCGTTCCTATCAGACCCGCGAGTGCGCAGCCTGCGCACGCATGAAACGATCGTTTTTGCGCTGACGAGCGCGATCCGTACGGATACCGCTCGGAGGTTTGGACGCGCGCGGACACGGGTATCGACCTTCGGTTTCCTGATCCTTCCCCGCCGGGGCTGGAGTCGCCTGTTCCCAGCCCATCTCCCCTGACAGGCGACTGCCGCCGTCACCAGCCCCGGCCTCTTTCGGAGAAGAAGGGGGCGGGCCGCAGGCGGTGGGCGCGCCCCCTTCTCGGACGAGTGACGACAGGCTGTCTCCTCGGTGTTCGGAGGAGACGGGCACCCGGAGGGGTGGCGCCCACTGATCTAGACCGGTCCCACGGTCAAGATCTTCCCGAGTCGCGCGATCACCACTTCCGCGAGTGGCGCAGCGAGGATCTTCTTGTCCGCAGAGGGGACCGGAGGCGTCGACGCGCTCCGGACTTCACGGGCTTTACCTACGGCGCGACTCGATCCAGCTCTACCCCCGGACGCACCTCGGGCCCCTCGGCTAGGAGACATCCTCCTTTCTCGTTGGCTCGCCTGTCGAGGTGGAGGCGGATAGCACTACGGGCGCGATGACCTTCAGGCTCGGACCGCAAGCAGGTGGGCCGTTCGTCGGTCAGACGATCGTGTTTACCGGCGTCGGAACGGTGAAGATCAAGACAAGCTAGAGAGCGGAATCGGCCCGAGCAGAGCGGCGAACAAGGGGTGAGAGGACGAGTGCGCACTCGGCCGGACGTCGGCTGGATCCTGCGCTCCATCTTGTGATGAAGTGGCGTAGGGTGGACGGCACAGCAACACGTTCCGAAAGAGGAGGAGACAATGGTCCTGGCCACGGCGAAGATCGAGGATTTCGACCGCTTCTGGAATACCTTCTCAACCAAGGGCGCTGAGAAGCGAAAGCAGCACGGTTGCAAGGGGTCGCACGTCTTTCGGGATCCAAATGAGAGCGACCGGGTTTGGGCGATCTTCGACTGGGACGAGGCGGGCTGGCAAAGCTTCACCTCGGACCCCGAGGTCCCGGCGATCTTTCAGGAAGCCGGGTTTACGCAAGGTCCGCCCGAGGTCGGCGGAGTTCCTCCGCCAGCACGACGCCTAGACAGGCCCGCGCGACTCCAACCAAGCCTTCGACGCACCGCCGACTGGGATCGGGCCGAACAGCCGTGGAGGCCTGCCAAGGCGCTCCTCGGTGCGACCTAACTAGATCGACCGCCGGAAGCGCCTTAGCTCCGGCTGCAACTACCTACGGGAGTAGCCGAAACCGCCGAAGAGCGCGACGACGATCAGCACGATGATCAGAACCCATGCCCAAGTTGGCATTTCTTCACCTCCGTCTAAACAAGGACCCGGTGACGTCTTACGTCCAAACGTGGCTGGGCTCGGAGGCGCAGCTGACATCACGGCAGCCGAATTCGGCTCGAACAGCGCAGCTGCCCAGAGGATGGGTACCGAATTTGGGTACCAAGTACGCGCAAAGGCGCTTGGTTGAGCGAAATGCTCTAGAAGAGCTGGTTCTCGCCGCCGAAGATCGCCGAAACGGACTCGTCGGCGAAGACATTCATGATCGTCTCGGCCAGCAGCCCGGAGACCGTGAGTACGGTCATCCCCGGCGGGCGGCGAAGAGGATCGACCGGAACCGTGTCCGTGACGACGATGCCGCCAAGGTCGGCGTCCGCGAAGCGCTCGAGAGCGTCGCCGGAAAAGAGGCCATGGGTGGCGAAGACCCAGACATCGCGAGCGCCTGCAGCCTTGAGCGCCCGCGCACCCTCGAGCAGCGTGTTGCCGCTCGAGATGTTGTCGTCGCCGACGATCGCGACCTTCCCCTCGACCTTCCCCGTGATCTCCGTCACCGAGGCGATGTCGTGCGACGGACGCGTCTTGTGCATGATCGCGAAGTCGGCTCCGATCATCTCCGCGAAGCGCACCGCGTGCTTGGCCCGTCCGGCGTCCGGTGCGACCGAGACGACGCGATCGCCGATCAAGCCCAGGTCGCGGAAGTACTGTGCGAAAAGCGGAAGCGCCGTCATGTGGTCGACGGGAATCGTGAAGAAGCCCTGGATCTGGCCCGCGTGCAGATCCATCGTCAGCACGCGGTCGACGCCGGCCATCTGCAGCATGTCGGCCAGAAGCCGGCTCGAGATCGGCTCCCGTGGCTTCGCCTTTCGATCCTGCCGCGAATACGGAAACCACGGGAGAACGGCAGTGATGCGCTTCGCCGAGGCGAGCCTCGCCGCCTGGATCATGAAGAGCAGCTCCATCATGTTCTGGTCGACGGGGCGGCACCCCGTCTGCACGAGGAAGACGTCGGCGCCGCGGATCGACTCGCAGTAGCGGCAGTAGGTCTCGCCGTTCGCGAAGGTCGTGAGCTCGATCTCCCCGAGCTCGACGTTGAGCTGCTCCGCGATCTTCGACGCCAGCTCGGGATGCGAGCGGCCCGCGAACACCATCAACCGCTTCTTGGGAGTGAGCGGGATCGCGTGGCCGGCGTTCATCTCGACCCGCGGAATCTCGGCCTCGAGGCCGGGCAGCGTCTGCTCAATCGTTCCGCTTTCCACCCCGCCCCTCCTTGTTGATCTGTTCGGCTCGGGCGATGGCGAGCGCGCCCGGAGGGACATCCTCTGTGATGACGGAGCCGGCTGCAATCCATGCGTCGTCGCCGATCGAGACTGGGGCGACGAACGCATTGTCGACCCCGGTCCTGACGTTGCTCCCGATCACGGTCCGTTCCTTCGCGCGCGTGGCGTGATCCTGGTTCACGGTGATGTTCCCGGCGGCGATGTTCGTGTTTGCGCCGATGTCGGCGTCGCCGATGTACGAGAGATGCGGCACCTTCGTCCGCTCACCGATGAGGGAGTTCTTGATCTCCACGAACGTGCCGGCCTTGGCGCCTGCCTCGAGAACCGTGCCGGGGCGAAGGTAACAGAACGGCCCCACGAGGGCGCCTTCGCCGACGATCGCGTCGTGGAGCACGGCGTGAGGCCCGACCTCGGCTCCCGCCGCGACCCGCGATGCCCCTCGGATGACCGTGAAGGGCTGGATGACCGCGTCGGCCGCGAGCACGACTCCGTCGTCGATCCAGGTTGACCGCGGATCGACGATCGTCACACCGGCGAGCATGTGCGCGTCGTTGATCCGATCGCGGAGCTCGGCAGCGGCCGCCGCGAGCTCCAAGCGCGTATTGACGCCCTCGGCCTCCATTGCATCTCCTCCCTTGTGTGCCGTGACCTGTCCGCCCTCCGCGACGAGAAGCTCGATCGTGTCGGTCAGATAGAGCTCACCCTGCGCGTTGTGCGGCGAGAGACGCTCGAGAACCGGCCACAGCCGCTCGGCTCGGAACACGTAGATCGAGGAATTGACCTCGCGGACGGCGAGCTGCTCCGGCGTCGCGTCTACCGCCTCGACGATCTCCGCAACGCCGCCGCTGCCGTTCCGGACGATCCGTCCGTACTCTCGTGGATCCTCGGGCTCGAACGAAAGGACCGTTGCCCATGCGGCTTCTCGCCGGTGGGTCTCCACGAGGTCTCGCAGGAGCTGGGGAGTGAGGAGCGGCGTGTCGCCGGAGAGCACGAGGACGTCGTCGACGCCGTCGAGCGAGGCCCGCGCACGACCTACGGCGTCTCCGGTTCCGAGGGGCGCCTCCTGCACCGCGACTGCGACTCCGTCGAAGGCATCGGCCGTCGCCGGCGCTGCAACGACGACGACGGGCTCCGCACCGAGCTCGCGAGCGATCTCGAGCACCCAGTCGACCATCCGCTTCCCGAGCAGCGCGTGGAGGTGCTTCGGGGTCGAGGAGCGCATACGCGTCCCGAGACCGGCGGCCATCACGACGGCGCCGAGGCTCTTCGTCTCCGTTCCGGGCATCGTGGCTGGGGCGCCAGGATTCGAACCTGGGATCACGGGACCAAAACCCGTTGCCTTACCACTTGGCCACGCCCCAGAGCCCGGTCATCTTGCCATTCGCTGCCGGACCGGATGGACGACCCACGTGCGTCCCGCGTCACCGAGAGTCGAAGCGGCACGCTCGGCGGCATTCCGATCGTCGAACAGCCCGTAGACGACCGGCCCGGCTCCGGTGACGTCGGCGCGGAAAGCTCCGAGTCCCTCGAGCTGCTGCACGAGCGGTGAAGACGCGAGATCGTTCTTGGGGAGTCTCGCGAGGTCCTGGGCGTTCTTCACCTGCTCGAGCGCTTCGAAGGAGCTGCGACCGGCGGTCGTCGAACCCAACTCCACCTCCACGCTCGTCGAACCGACGGTATTCCGACGCCGTCGAGTCCTTGCTCACGCCTTCTGGTCCGAGCAACAGCACGACGTAGTCCGTGGGGAGCTCGAGCTCGGCGAGATCGGTCCCATCACCGGTTCCGAGCTGCGGCCCCTGGCAGAGGAAGAACGGCACGTCCGCACCGACCTCGGCTGCAACGGCGTGTAGCTCCGCGCGTCGGAGAGGCCTGGGGAGAGACGAGCTCGCCAACTCGAGCGCGGCCGCAGCATCCGAGCTGCCTCCGCCGAGACCGGCGGCGACAGGGATCCGCTTCTCGATGCGCACGTGCCAGGCGGGGGCCACACCCGCGGCCCCCGCGAGTCCTTCGAGCGCTCGACGGACGAGCGTGTCTTCCGGAAATCCCGTCACCGTGAGACTTTCTGCCGGCGCGAGCTCGATGTCGTCCCAGAGATCGACGGCCTGCAAGACGGTGGCTACCTCGTGCTTCCGGTCGAGACGCGCCGGGCCGACGACGAGTGCGAGGTTGATCTTCGCGAACGCGCGCGCGCGAGTCATCGCAAGGCCGCGGCGAGCGCGACGAAGTCGTGCGGAGCGAGCTCCTCGGCCCGAACGCTTGCCGGCTTGCCGATCTCCCGCAAGGCATTCTCCGCGGCAGGTCGCGTAACGATGCCGGAGAGCGCGAGCGAGTTCGCAAGCGTCTTCCGCCGGTGCGCAAAGGCGGCGTTCACGACCGGCCGCACGGCGGCGAGCGACGGACCGTCGACGCGCTCGAACGCGACGAGCGCAGATTCCACTCGCGGCCGTGGCCTGAACACCGTCGGCGCGACCGGGTGGAAGCCGAGCTTGCGCGTGCTGAGTTGGACGAGGACGGAGACGGCGCCGTACGCCTTCGTCCGCGGCGAGGCGAAGAAGCGATCTGCAACCTCGCGCTGCACCATCACGCACCAGAGCACGAGCGAGGGGATGTGGTCGAGGCTCTCCATCACGAGCGGCGTCGCGATGTTGTATGGCAGGTTCGCGACGAGCTTCGTCGGCTGCGGCTCGAGTGAACCAAGATCGAGCGCGAGCGCATCTCCGAACGCGAGTCGAACGTTGTCCTTTCCCGCGAGCGCCGATTCGAGCGGCTCCGCGAGCGAGCGGTCGACCTCGATCGCGTGCACGATCGCGACCCGATCGGCGAGATGCCGGGTCAGAAGGCCGAGCCCCGGCCCGACCTCCAGCACGACGTCGTCGTCGTCGAGCGCGGCGAAGCGCCCGATGACGCCGAGGATGTTCTCGTCGACCAGGAAGTGTTGGCCGAGCGCCTTCTTCGGCGTCACCTTCATGACAGCCGGAACGCGGCACTTGCATTCGCGTGCGTGTTGTCGGCGAGGCGTGATTCATCCTCGCCGCGGACCTCTGCCAGCGCTCGGATCGTGTGGACGACGTGCGCGGGCTCGTTTTGCCCTCCGCGAACCGGCTGCGGCGCGAGGTACGGGCTGTCCGTCTCGACGAGGATGCGATCCTCGGGAACGGTCGCGGCTGCCTCTCGAAGATCATCCGCCTTCGGATATGTCGCGTTTCCCGCGAAGGAGACGTAGTACCCCCGCTCGAGCGCAGCCGGGAGCAGATCGGGAGACGAGAAGCAGTGCAGGATCACGTCTCCCGTGAAGGCTTCGAGAGCGGCGGCCGTGTCCGCCGCGGCCTCGCGGCTGTGGACGACGATCGGAAGCTCGAGCTCGTCCGCCAGGGCCAGCTGCGCATCGAAGAGCCGGCGTTGCTCCGTCGGCGTCGCATAGCGCTTCACGTTGTCGAGGCCGGTCTCGCCCACCGCGACCGCTTTCGGATGTCCGAGAAGCCCGCGCAGCTCGTCGAGGCGGCCCGCTTCGGGAGTCGCCGCCTGATGCGGGTCGATTCCGAGCGCCGCATAGACGCCGACATGCTCCTCTGCGAGCGCGAGCGCGGAGCGACACGAGTCGATCCCGGTGCCGATGGTGATGATCCGGCTCACCCCCGCCGCTGCAGCTCGCTCGATCATGGCCGCCGGCACCTCGCAGGCGTCGAGGTGCGCGTGCGAGTCGGTCACGCGGCTTCGCGACCGTCGGCGTCGTCTTCCATCCGCTTCAGCTCCTCGGCGACGACCTTCTCGGGATCCAGCTTCGCGAACAGTGGCCGCGGCTCGCGGAGCGCCTGTCCCGGCGGAAGCGCGCTCGGCTCCCAGCGCCCGCTCCACTCCGCGTAGTCGCCCGTCAGCACGACATGTTCCTTTCCGCCGTCCTCCGTCACCGTCCGGAACTCGAGCGGGCCGGCGATCGTCCCGTCGTAGCCCAGCTGCTCGTGTAGTCGCTGCGAAGAAAAGGGCAGGAAGGGCATCAGCGAGGATCTTCAAGCTGTCGATCGCCTTCAGCGCGACGTAGAGGATCGTCGCCGCCCGCTCCCGATCCGTCTCCAGCAGCGTCCACGGCGCCTGCTCGGTCACGTACTGGTTGCCGAGCCCCGCGAGTCGCATGATCTCTTGCAACGCGCTCTTGAAGCGAGCTGCTTCGATCAGCGAGCCGACGATCTCGAAGCCACTTTCGACCTCACCGAGGAGCTTCTCGTCGGCATCGGTCAGCGCGCTCGGCTCGGGCACGGCGCCGAAGTTCTTGAACGCGCTCTGGAGGGTGCGGTTGGCGAGATTCCCCCAGGTCGCGACCAGCTCGTCGTTGTTGCGGCGGACGAACTCCGACCACGTGAAGTCCGTGTCCTGCGTCTCCGGGCCTGCGATCGAGAGGAAGTACCGCAACGCGTCGGGGTCGTAGCGGCTCAAGAAGTCGTGCACGAGGATCTCGACCCCTCTGCTCGAGCTGAACTTCTTGCCTTCCATCGTCAGGAACTCGCTCGAGACGATGTTGTCGGGCAGCTCGAGCGGCCCTCGTCCGGCTCCGTATTCCCCGTCGTCCTCGTAGCCGAGCAGGCTGCTCGGCCAGATCACGGTGTGGAAGACGATGTTGTCCTTCCCCATGAAGTACGCGTGCTCCGCCTCCGGGTTCTGCCACCACTCTCGCCAGGCATCGGGCGTGCCGCGGTTCAGGGCCCACTCGATCGATGCGGAGAGATACCCGATCACCGCGTCGAACCAGACGTAGATCCGCTTGTCGTTCTGATCCTCGTAGCCCTCGAGCGGGATGGGCACTCCCCAGTCGAGGTCGCGCGTGATCGCCCGCGGCTTCAGCTCCTTGACGAAGTTGAGCGAGAACCTCCTGACGTTCTGGCGCCAATGCTCCTGCGACTCGATCCAGGCCGTCAGCTGCTCCTTGAACGCGGGCAGGTCGAGGAAGAGGTGCTTCGTCTTCTCGAAGACCGGCGTCGTCCCGTCGATCCTCGAACGCGGGTCGATCAGGTCGGTGGGATCGAGCTGGTTCCCGCAGTTGTCGCACTGGTCTCCGCGCGCGCTCTCGAAGCCGCAGATCGGGCACGTGCCCTCGATATAGCGATCGGGAAGCGTGTGCCCGGTCGAGGCGGAGAACGCCCCGAGCGTCTCGTGCTCGACGATGTAGCCCTTGCGATGGAGCGTGCGAAAGAGATCCTGGGTGACGCGGTAGTGGTTGGCGGTCGTGGTCCGGGTGAAGAGGTCGTACGAGAGCCCGAGGTTGCGAAGATCGTCGCGGATAGCCTGGTTGAACCGCTCGGCGGTGTCATGCGGCGACTCGCCGGCGGCGTCGGCGGCCACCATGACCGGCGTCCCGTGCTCGTCCGTGCCGCTCACCATGAGGACGTCGTTGCCGCGCATGCGGTGATACCGGGCGAAGGTGTCCGACGGAACGCCGAAGCCCGCCACGTGGCCGATGTGGCGGAGGCCGCTCGCATACGGCCACGCGACCGCAACCAGAATCTTCCGCCTGGGGCTCGGGGGGCTCACGAGGGCGAATGATATGGCGTCGCTTTCGGGCGCCTCTGGCGACGCCGGCGCGCCTCCGGCGAGAAGTGCAAGCAGGGCGAACGCACCCATGAGCACGACGCGGCAGGGCAACGGCGGTCGGGCATGCTCGCCGCTGCTGCGCCTTCCGGCATGAGAGAGGCCGGCCGAGCCGTGACTCGCGCCGCCGTGCGGTGCGTTCTCGACCGATGGCGCATCGGCCGCTCCACGTTCGCCTCGCGCCCGGTCGCGGCCGAAGCTGGGCGGCGCGCACCGCCGGATGAACTCATTCGGCGTCGCTCGATCGGGGTCGAGGCGGCGATCGGCTGCACCGCCGTACGCTCGAGCGCATGCTCCGCGTGACGTCTCGCAGCCGATCGCGTCGGCGAGCTCCGATGGCGGTCGGGAGTGGATGTGGCGCGCGCGTCTCGGCCGCACAGCACACGCTCGGTCGTACGACGTTTCAGCGGCGACGCGTCAGCGGACGCCACGACCGCCGGTGGGTCCGGAATTGACGTCGGTGTCCGTGCGGCGCAGGCTCCGGGTCGGGCGCGGGCTCGGAGACTGGCGGCGATGCGCCAATCGGTGGCTCGGGCGCGGGATCGGGAGCCGGCGGCGCCGGTGCGGGCGGCGCCGCGGGGGCCGGAGGAGGTATGGGGGCAGCCCGCGGCGGAAGGAGCGACAGCGGATCGACGTAGGCGTCGTCGTCGCCGACCCGGACGCCGAGGTGGACGTACGGGACGTCGTGCTCGGGATCGCCGGACTGGCCCGCCTCGGCCACGGGCGTTCCCTCG
Organism: uncultured Actinomycetes bacterium; assembly: GCA_963758605.1. Classification (GTDB taxonomy): domain Bacteria; phylum Actinomycetota; class Thermoleophilia; order Gaiellales; family Gaiellaceae; genus GMQP-bins7. Next base: position 196,422 of record CAVWWI010000012.1, read on the forward strand.
ACGACCGCATCGCCGCGCTTGACGAGGAGCGAACCGAGATGGGTGAGCGAGACCTTGTATCCACCGGCGGCGGCGATCGTGACCGTGCGGCCGTGTATCGGGACCTGCCCGGCGAACGCAACCTCCCCGGACGCAGGGGCGCGAACGGCCGCCGCATCGCCGAGGGCGATGTCGACGCCCCGATGCTGTCCGCCTGCGTACGGGTTGTCGCCGAGCGAGAACTGGCGCAGCATGCCACCGTCCGGCCGGCCATGCCCACGCACGGGCGCTCGGTGGGTCGCCGAGCGTCCACGCTGCAACGAGCGCGACTCCAACCGCGAGTCGCGTTGTCTTAGAAGCCAACACATGGCCACGGTAGCGGTGGGTTCCCGCGACGGCAACGAGAGTTGACGGACTTGTTACAGAGATGCGCGGTAGAGGGCGTTTCGCGGCTCTCCGGCGAGTCGCGCGACGAGGTCGACGGCTCGACGCCGCGTGATCCCGGCCGCCACGAGCTCCGCGACCGCGGCGAGCGATTCCGCTGTAGGCGCGACCTGCCGATCGCCGGGGTCCGCGCCGAGCACGAGCGTGATCTCGCCCTTGGGCGGCTCGGCGAACCGTTCGGCGAGCTCCTCGAGCGTCCCGCGTACGATCTCTTCGAACCGTTTCGTCAGCTCGCGACACACTGCGGCCGACCGCTCCGGCATCACGCCGGCGAACGCGGCCAAAGACACCGGCAGCCGCCGGGGAGACTCGAACACGACGACCGAGTGCGGCCAACGCGAGAGCTCGTCGACGATGCGGTCGAGCTCCCCCTTCCGCCGAGGCAGGTAGCCGATGAACTGGTAGCAGCCGGACACGAGTCCACTTGCGACGAGCGCCGTCTCCACCGCTGACGGCCCCGGCAGCACGGTGACCGGCAGGCCCGCCGCCAGCGCCTCTCCGATCAGCCGCGCTCCCGGATCGTTGACCCCGGGAAGCCCGGCATCCGAGATCAGCGCGATCCGCTCGTCACGCTCGAGCCGCGCAAGCACCTCCTGCGCGCGCTTCGCCTCGTTGTGCCCATGGAAGCTCTGAAGGCGCGAGCTGATCCCGTACCGGTCGAGGAGGATCCGTGAGCGGCGCGTGTCCTCGCAGAGAACGAGATCGGCCTCGCGCAGCTCCTCGAGCACACGGAGCGTGACGTCACCGAGGTTCCCGATCGGGGTAGCGCAAACCGCGAGCGGCACGAACTGTGCCTCTCTACCGGGCTCCGTCGAGGGCCTCGAAGCCGACGAGCGCGGCCCCGACGAGCCCCGCCTCACTCCCGAGCTCGGCGGGCAGCACGCGGAGCGTCTCGTCCGCAGGCGAGATCGCCTCCCGGCGAGCCACATCCTGAGCCGGCTCGAGTAGGAGCTCCGCGGCGGCCTCTCCGAAGCCGCCGCCGATCAAGACGAGCTCGGGGTCGAAGAGATTCACGAGAGAGCCGATCGCGGCCCCGAGCAACGCGCCGATCTCGGTGAGGCGCATGCGCGCTTCCTCGTCTCCTGCCCGAGCGCGCTCCACGAGCACATATGCGTCCGCCTCCTCTCCCCACAGCTCCTGCGCCGCCCGATCGGCCGCCGTGCCGGAGACGTACGTCTCGACGTGCCCTCGGCCGTGACAGCTTCCCTGACACGGAAGGCCGTTCGCGACGAGAACCATGTGCCCGAACTCGGCCCACCCGCGATAGAGCCGGTCGTCGAGCACGAGACCGCCGCCGACTCCCGTGCCGAGCGTGAGCAGGACGAGACTGGAGAGCCCTCGTCCCGCCCCGAGCTTCGACTCCGCCAGTGCGGCGGCGTTCGCGTCGTTCTCCAGCCCGACCGGGAGGCCGAAGCGCTCGCGAACGTGCCGGGCGAGATCGAAGTCGTCGAACGGGAGGTTCGTCGCGCGGAGGACTCGTCCCGTCCCGCGCTCGAGATTCGAGGGAACGCCAAGCCCGATCGCCCCGATGGTGTCGCCGAGCACCGCGTCCACGGCGTCGTCGAGCGCCTCGAGCACGGCCTCCTCGGAGGTTCCCGGACTGTCCTGCTCGTGACGCAGGTGGACGACTCCCTCCCGATCGACGACTCCGGAGCGGATCTTCGTCCCGCCCACGTCGACTCCGATCACGAGGGGAGCGCCCACGGCCGCGGGCTACCATAGCGCCCCGAATGGCCGAGGGAGACAAGCCCTACCGGCGCTATCGAGGTGGCCGCGTCAAGGGCAGAGTCCCTCTCGAACGACGCAAGCAGCCTGCGGCGCAACCCGGTGACGACCGGCAGACGACCCGCGGTCGCCGTCGCTGGGGCCGGTGGATCGTCCTCGCCGCCGTCGGCCTGCTCGTGCTCACCGTGGTCTGGGGCGTGCTCGGCTACCTCTCCTTCTCGAGCGGGGTCGACGAGGCAAACGAGCGTCTCCCGCGCCGCGCGGCCGGCCAGCTCGCAGATCTCGACGGCTCGCTCTTCTCGAAACCCGCGACGATCCTCGTCATCGGGACCGACGGAGGGAAAGCACCCGGCCGGGGCGACGCGCGCCGCGCCGACTCGCTCCTGCTGCTGCGCACCGATCCCGGCAAGCATCGCCTGTCATACCTGTCGATCCCCCGCGATCTCCGCGTCGACATCCCGGGCTACGGCTCAGGGAAGGTGAACGCCGCGAACCAGGTCGGCGGTCCGGCGCTCACCATCGCGACCGTACGAGCGCTGACCGGCCTGCCGATTCATCACGTCGTCGTCTTCGACTTCGACGGCTTTCGCGAGCTCATCGACGCGCTCGGCGGTGTCGAACTGAACGTCCCCAAGCGGATCCTCTCGAACAAGTTCGACTGCCCGTACAAGCCCGCGCGCTGCGACACGTGGGAAGGCTGGCGCTTCGAGAAGGGGACACAGCACATGGACGGCCGGCGCGCCCTCGTCTACGCGCGGATTCGCTCGAACCAGAACGACCCGTCGGACAACGACCTGACACGAGGGAGCCGCCAACAGGCGGTCGCAGACGCCGTCGGCGACAAGATCGCCGGCCTCGGGACATTCGTCCGCCTTCCTTTCATCGGCGACTCTCTGGCTGCGCCACTCGTGACCGACCTCTCGGCCGGGGAGATCGCCGAGCTCGGCTGGGTGCGCTTCCGCGCGGACTCCGGCCGCTCGCTCCACTGCCGGCTCGGCGGCTCGCCCTCGTTCGACGGCAATGAGTCGGTCATCCTCGGCTCCGAGGACAACGCCGAGGTGATCTCGATGTTCCTGCGCCGCTCGGCGCCGCTTCCGCCCCCGAAGGGGGATCTCTACGGAGCCGGGTGCACGCGCCGTTAGCGACTCGAGTCAATCGCTGGGCGGCGGCGTGCTTTTCTTCTCGCCTGCGGGCGCCGCCTTCTCAGGCGGCTTGTCCTTCGGCTTGTCGGCCGGTGCGGAGTCGCCCTCCTTCGGCTTCCGTCCGCCCCGGCCGTAGTCGGTCGAGTAGAACCCGGAGCCCTTGAAGTGCACGGCGACGGGAAAGAGGATCTTCTCGACCGGCCCCGCGCCGCACGTGACACACCCGTCCGGCACCGGATCGGTCATCTTCTGGAAGACCTCGAACGTGTGCCCGTTCGGGCAACGGTACTCGTAGATGGGCACCGGCTGAAAAGGCTAGTTGACGTCCTGGACCGCAGACTGCTCGCGCTCCGCGTCGATGAGCTCGAGATAGCAAGGCGCGCTCTCGAACGCGGCGAGCCCGCGCGGACGGCCGCGCCGGCGCTGGACGCGGCGGCGGCGCGCATTGGCGGCAAACGCTGCGGAGGCGCCGACGACGCTCCCCAGGACGAAGGTGCGGAACCAGCCGCGTCGCTCGTCGCCGTCCATGAACTGATCTTACGATCCGGCACGTGATTGTCTGCGCCTTGGGAGATCTGACGCTGGACGTGATCGTCCGGCTCGGTGGGCCGATGGCAGTGGGAGGCGATACGGAGGCGGAGATCCACCTCGGCCCGGGAGGCCAGGCCGCCAACGTTGCGGCCTGGGCCGCAGCGCTGGGTGCGGACGCTCGCTTCGTCGGCAAGCGCGGAGACGACGAGCAGGGTCGCCTCGCCCTCGCCGGCCTCGCGGCTACCGGTGTCGTGGTATTCGGACCGATCGAGGGCCGAAACGGCGTGATCTGCGCGCTCGCGACCCCGGACGGGGAGCGCTCGATGGCTTCCGACCGCGGAGCCGCGAGCGAATTTCGGGCCGACGAACTCGATCCCGCGTGGCTGAAAGGGTGCGACCACCTCTTCATTTCGGGCTATGCGCTGCTCCGCGATCCCGCCCGGAGCGCCGCGAAACGTGCCGCCGAGGTCGCGAGAGCACAGGGATCCGCGATCAGCGTCGATCTCGCAACCTGGAGCGCCATCCGAGACGCAGGACCCGCCGAGCTCCGCGAAACCGTTTCGCAGCTCGCGCCCGACGCCGTCTTCGCGACCGAACGAGAGGAAGAGATCTTCCGCGGTCCGCTCCCCGGTACGCAGTGGATCGCCAAGCGGGGAGCGCGAGGCTGCTCGTTCGACGGTGACGAGCGCCCCGCCCTCCCGGTCTCGCAGGTGGTCGACACCACAGGCGCGGGAGACGCGCTCGCAGCGGGGTGGATCGTCGGAGGGGCCGACCTCGCCATGGAAGCGGCTGCCCGCTGCGTGCAGCAGGTCGGCGCCATGCCCGACGCGAGGCTCGGCGGCTCGTGAGCGAGCTGATCGTCGTCGGCGAGGAGGTGCGCGCGGCGCTCGACGCCGGCGATGCGATCGTCGCGCTCGAGACCACGCTGGTCGCTCATGGGTTCCCGGCGCCGGACGGGGTCGAGGTCGGTCTCGCGAGCGAAGCAGCGGTACGGGAAGTCGGCGCGGTGCCGGCGACGATCGGAGTGCTCGACGGCGTCATCCGCGTGGGTCTCGGGCAGTTCGAGCTCGAGCGCTTCACCGAGGAGGCGCGCAAGGCCGGTCCTCGAGACCTCGCGGCCTGCGCGGTTCAGGGCGCCGTCGGCGCGACGACGGTCGGCGGAGCGCTCACGGTCGCCGACTGGGTCGGGATTCCGTTCCTCGGCACCGGTGGGATCGGCGGAGTCCATCGCGGGTTCCCGTCGCCTCCCGACGTCTCCGCCGACATCCCTGCGCTCGCGCGCACTCGGACGCTGGTCGTCTCCTCGGGCGTGAAGTCCCTCCTGGACGTGCCCGCGACGGTCGAGCTCCTGGAGACGCTCGGGATCCCGGTGCTCGGCTTCCGCACCGGCACTCTGCCGCTCTTCTATGCCGCGGAAGGAGGCCCGCCCGTGCCGCAGCGGGTCGAGGACGCCGCGGAGGCGGCTCGCATCGCGCGAACCCACTGGGAGCTCGGCGGCGCCGGTCTCGTGCTCGCCCAGCCGCCTCCCGAGAGCGTCGATGTCGAGAACTTGATCGAGTCGGCCCTGTCCGCCGCGGCCGCCGCGAGCGTCTCGGGGCAGGCGGTGACACCGTTCGTCCTCTCGTTCCTGCACGACAACTCCGGCGGCCGCACGCGCGAGGTCAATCGGGCGCTGATCGTGTCGAACGCGCTCCTGGCCGCGGAGACCGCGGTAGCGTACGCGGCCCTGTGAGCCTGTATGACGCCGTTCGCGACCTCCCGCTCGAGATCGCGGAGTACACCCTCGAAGGCCTCGAGCTCCAGGCCCGCGCCGACTTCCTCCGCAAGACGACCGTGATCCACCTGCAGGGCGGAGGCGAGGAGGGAATCGGCGAGGACGTCACCTACCACGGGGAGGAGCACGACAGCGCGCAGGCGCGCGGGCCGGTGCTGCCGCTGGCCGGCTCCTGGACGCTGCACACGTTCTCGGAGCACCTGGCCACGCTGTCGCTCTTCGAGCAGGAGCCCGCCCAGCACGCCTACCACGACTACAGGCGCTGGGCATACGAGAGCGCCGCCCTCGACCTCGCGCTCCGGCAGGCCGGAGTCTCACTCGGAGACGCAGCGCAGCGCGAGGCTCGGCCGGTCGACTTCGTGGTGTCGATGGGACTGGGGTCTCCTCCCTCGACCGACCGCCTCGACTCGTGGATTCGTCTCTATCCGGGCCTGCGCTTCAAGCTCGACGCAAATGCCGACTGGACGGACGCGCTGATCCAGCAGCTCGCTGCCACCGGCGCCGTCGACTCGGTCGATCTCAAGGGTCAATATCGCGGCACGGTGGTCGACGCCCCCGCCGACCCCGGGCTGTACAGGCGCGTCGCCGAGGGACTACCCGCTGCGTGGCTCGAAGATCCCGGGCTGACACCGGAGACGGAGGGAGTGCTCGAACCGCACCGCGACCGCGTGACCTGGGATGCGATCATCCATTCGGTCGAGGACATCGCAAGCCTGCCGTGGCCGCCGAAGACGGTGAACGTGAAGCCCTCCCGCTTCGGCTCCGTGGAACGGCTCTTCGCCGCCTACGACTACTGCGAGGCGCACGGAGATCGGCGCATACGGAGGCGGTCAGTGGGAGCTCGGGCCGGGGCGACTCCAGATCCAGCTGCTTGCCGCTCTCTTCCACCCCGGCACTCCGAACGACGTCGCGCCGCGCGAGTTCAACCTCGAACCGCAGGCCGGCCTCCCCACGAGCCCGCTCCGCGTGGAGCCGCGTCAGACCGGATTCCTCGCGCTGTAGGCGCGCCCGGCTCTACGTCAGCGTGCCCAGGAAGTCGTCGACCGAGATCAGGGGAAGCGACTCGAGCTTCGCGCTTCCGCGCGCGCCCAGCGCGACCGACACCTTCGCGATGGTGACGTCGTCGGGAGCCTCGACGATGTTGACGAAGTCGTACTCGCCGAGAGCAGCCCACTGGTGGAGCACCTTCGCCCCCATCTCCTCGACGTCGCGGTTCACCTCACGGAGCCGGGCGGGGTTCGCGTGCAGCGTTTGGATCCCCTTCTCGGTCAGCGTGGTGAGCATCAGGTAGGTCGGCATCGGGCTCCTTTCGTCGCTCGCGGGGTGAGCCTAATCGAGCGGTCTGGTCGACGTACAGGAGCGCGGCCCCGAGAAACACGAGCGGCGACACGACGATCGAAGCGAGCGTTGCGGCGGCGACTCTCGTGTTCTCTGCGAACTCGCGAAGGACGAAGAAGAGCGATGCCTGGGTGAGAAACACCACGATCGCGAGCGTGGCCAAGCCGCCGAGAACGTGGATGAAGTCGACCCGGGCGAGCCGCACCGCGCGGACCAGAGATCCGCGCACACCGAGACCCTCGACGAGCGCGGCCGGAACCGCGAGGCCGAAGAGCGACAGCCAGATGAGGCCGGGAAGGATGAAGAGCGTTGCGAGCAGTGGAAAAGGGACGAAGACGAGCACGCCGATGCAGTAGGCGACGACCGCATCCCTGCTCCGCAACGGCTGCCCGGTGACGATCGAGCACGCGACGACGTAGCTGAGCGTCGCCAGAAGTGCTCCGACCACGGCGACGAAGATCGGGTTCGAGTCGGGTGCCGCCCACACGAGCGCGTTGACCAACGCGACCGGGAGGCCGACGGCAAGCGCCTTCCAGACGTTTCTCCCATAGATCCGGATCGCCTCGCCGACCAGCTGCCCGACGGTTCGCGACTCCGGCGGGAGCGGAGGCGGTAGCTCGCGGCGCGTGGACGCTACCCGCGCCATCTACGTCGATTAGCGATGCGCGACGACGCCGCCGAGCAGCCGCGGCATGACCCCGTCGAGCACTTCGAGAGCGCGCCGCATCATCCAGAGGGCGCGGTCTCCCTCGCCGATGTCGTTAGAGATCACGCGCACCTCGACGCCCGGGACCTCGGCGAGCTCACAGGCACGCAGGACGCCGAAGCCCTCCATCCCCTCGACACGGAACTTCTCAGTGGCTCGTTCCGAGCCCGTCACGTATGCGCTCGTCGCGATCGGAAGGACGACGGCCTCGGGAAGTACGCCGCCTGGATCTCGGCGACGAGCTCCATGTCGGCCCGAACGCGGTCGACGATCGGGATCTCGGCGCCGAGGTCGCAGTAGAACGCCTCCGAGCCGATGACGACGGTTCCGGGGGTCAGTCCCCTGCTGCCGGCGATTCCGACGTTGACCACTGCACGCGGCTGATTCAGGGCAAGCTCGCGCGAGATCGTCGCGGCCGCCTCGACCGGTCCCACGCCGCAGACGAGTCCTCGCATGGCCGCAGAGCTCGAGCTCCGTCGCGGCTACCAACAAGATCTCGTGTTCCAGCAAGACGTCATCGGCCCCCCTCCGGCGGTCGTGCGTTCTCCAGCGCTCTACAGCGTACGGATTCTTCGCTCAAGTGGAAGACCGGATGGCGCGGGGCCTCCACGAGCCACTCCTCGTCGCTCGATCCGAGGCTGCACTCGAAGAACGGCCGCGTCACACGGCCGAGCTGGTAGTAGCGCTTGAGCACCGGAACGGCATCCGTCGGCGAGAGCTCCTCGACGGCCAGACGCTGCTCGCCGGCGACCGCGTGCGGAGCTCGACCCAGCCCGCCGCGCGTGCGTTCTTCACCCAGTTCCGGTCGCCGTACGGGCGCGACGAGCCAGCGTTCGCCGTCATCCTCCACGATCGAGACCGGAGTCGACCAGGGCTTGCCCGTCCTGCGGCCGGGAACGGTGAGGAGGTGCGTGCGCGGCCCCGTCAGCCCCAGTCGCGCGAGCGGACGGACGAGCGCGTTCAGCCCGCGCCTCCACCAGCTCTTCCGATACGGCTTCGTGGCGCGCTCCACGACGCGAAGTAAACCGCGACAGTGCACGACCGCCCTCTTCCGAGGGCGGTCGTGCGGGCGCGATGACCCGGTTCAGTGAGCGAGATGGCGGACGCGCGTGGAGCGCATCGCCAGGAAGAGGCCGATCGCGAGCAGAATCCCGAGCCCGAACCCCATCCCGATCTGCGACCACTCGATCTCGCGGCCCGAGTCCGAGGCGGCGATCGTCGTCGGGCGATTCACGGGCTTCGGGGGCTCCCGGTAGTTGTCACCGACGATGCGCCGGTCAACCGACGTCAGTGCGGTGCCGTATTCCTCGACCGAGTCGGACGCGAGAACGTCGCGGAGGTTGAAGGGTTGAGATTCAGCCTTCGCGCTCTCGACCGAGTCGGAGGCGAGCACGTGGCGAAGGTTGAACGGCTGAGCCTGCTGCCTCGCGCTCTCGACCGAGTCGGAGGCGAGCACCTGGCGAAGGTTGAACGGCTGAGCCTGCTGCCTCGCGCTCTCGTTGGGCAGCGGGGCGAGCACCGCGTCGAGCACCGCGTCGAGGAGATCGCCGACTCCCGAGAACGACAGCGCTGTCTCGCTCTCCGCAGGACACGACCGAAGAGCCAGGACTCCCTGCTCTTCCGCCTCCGCGATGCCTGCGCTCCAGACCGTCGTCTTGCCGACCCCAGCCTCGCCCTCCAGCACGAGCGCGGTCGCCCCATCGGCGATGCTGCCGACGAAATCTCGGATGGACGCGAGCTCGGCCTCTCGGCCGACGATGGCCGCGGGCATTACCCGTCGATCGTACGCCGGTTCCGTACGAGAGGCTACGCGGTGGCGGGCGCGCCCACTTCGGCGCGCTCGAAGACGAGCTCGTCATCCTGCAGGGTCACGCGCACGACATCGCCCTCGGAAAAGCGTCCTTCGAGGAGCTCGAGCGCCAGCGGGTTCTCGAGCATGCCGCTGGATCGCGCGCTTGAGCGGGCGGGCGCCGTAGGCCGGGTCCCAGCCCGCCTCGGCGAGGTGCTCCTTCGCCTCGTCGGTGAGCTCGAGCTCGATCCGGCGCTCGGCGAGCCGTTCGCGTGAGCCGCGCGAGCTGGAGCTCGACGATCTCGGTGAGCTGCTCGCGGGTCAGCGGCTCGAAGACGACGATCTCGTCGATCCGGTTCAGGAACTCAGGCCGGAACTGCTCCTGGAGCGCCTCCGGCGAGCGGATGTTCGAGGTCATGATCACGACGGTGTTCCGGAAGTCGACCGTGCGGCCCTGGCCGTCGGTCAGCCGCCCGTCGTCGAGGAGCTGGAGCAGCGATGTTGAAGACCTCGGAGTGCGCCTTCTCGATCTCGTCGAGGAGGAGCACGGCGTACGGGCGGCGGCGCACGGCCTCGGTCAGCTGGCCGCCTTCCTCGTAGCCGACGTAGCCGGGCGGCGCGCCGACGAGCCGCGCGACCGTGTGCCGCTCCTGGTACTCCGACATGTCCAGCCTGACCATCGCCCGCTCGTCGTCGAACATGAACTCGGCGAGCGCGCGCGCGAGCTCGGTCTTGCCGACGCCGGTCGGGCCGAGGAAGACGAACGAGCCGATCGGCCGGTTCGGGTCCTGGAGGCCGGAGCGCGCGCGGCGAAGCGCGTTGGACACCGCCTCGACGGCCTCGTCCTGGCCGACGACGCGCTGGTGCAGGCGCTCCTCCATGTGGATGAGCTTCTCGACCTCGCCCTCCAGCAGCCGCGAGACGGGGATCCCCGTCCACGACGCGACGACCGCGGCGATGTCGTCCTCGTCGACCTCCTCCTTGACCATCGGCGCCTCGGACGGCTGCTCGCGCTCCGCGAGCTCCTTCTCGAGCTCGGGGAGAGCGCCGTAGCGGATCTCGGCGACGCGGCCGAGATTCCCGAGGCGCTCCTCGCGCTCGGCTTCCATCCGCAGCTCGTCGATCTGCTTCTTGATCTCCGCGACCCGCTGCGAGCCCGTCCTTCTCGCGAGACCAGCGCGCGGCCAGCTCGTCGCGGCGCGCCTTCGCCTCGGCGAGCTCGCGCTCGAGCGGCGCGCGCACGTCGTCGGGCTCGTTGACCATCGCCGCCAGCTCGATCTCGATCTGGCGCACGCGGCGCTCCGCCTCGTCGAGCTCGACGGGAGACGAGTCGATCTGCATGCGCAGGCGCGACGCCGCCTCGTCGACCAGGTCGATCGCCTTGTCGGGCAGGAAGCGGTCGCTGACGTAGCGGTCCGAGAGCACGGCGGCGGCGACCAGCGCGGAGTCCCGGATCTCCACGCCGTGGTGCGCCTCGTAGCGCTCCTTGAGCCCGCGCAGGATCGCGATCGTGTCGGCGACGGACGGCTCGCCGACGAAGACCGGCTGGAAGCGGCGCTCGAGCGCGGCGTCCTTCTCGATGTGCTTGCGGTACTCGTCGAGCGTCGTCGCTCCGACCGCGCGCAGCTCGCCGCGGGCGAGCATCGGCTTCAAGCAGGTTGGCGGCGTCGACGGCGCCCTCGGCGGCGCCTGCGCCGACGATCGTGTGCAGCTCGTCGATGAAGAGGACGATGTCGCCGGCCGCGTTCTGGATCTCCGCGAGGACGGCCTTCAGCCGCTCCTCGAACTCGCCGCGGTACTTCGCTCCGGCGAGCAGCGCGCCGACGTCGAGCGCCCACACGCGCTTGCCCTTCAGCCCCTCGGGGACGTCGCCGGCGACGATCCGCTGCGCGAGCCCCTCGACGATCGCGGTCTTGCCGACGCCCGGCTCGCCGATCAGGACGGGGTTGTTCTTCGTGCGCCGGGAGAGGACCTGGATCACGCGCCGGATCTCCTCGTCGCGGCCGATGACCGGGTCGAGCTTGCCCGCCTCGGCGAGCGCGGTCAGGTCGCGGCCGTACTTCTCGAGCGCCTGGTACGTGCCCTCGGGATCCTGGCGACGTGACGCTTCTGCCCGCCTCGGACGTCCTGGAGCGCCTCGAGCAGCGCGTCGCGCGGGACGACGTCGAGCGCGAGCAGGAGGTGCTCGACCGAGACGTACTCGTCGCCCAGCGCGCGCATCTCCTCGAAGGCCTTGTCGAGCACGCGGCGGAAGCGCCGGCCGAGGCCTGCGGCTGCGCGCGCCGCCCGAGACGTGGGCTGGTTCCGCAGCGCGTGCCTCGGCCTCGGCGCGCAGCTCGGCGGCGCCGTAGCCCGCGCGGTCGACGAGCGTTCGTGGCAGCTCCTGGTCGAGCAGGGCGAGGGTCAGGTGATCGGGCGTCAGCTCGGGATTGCCCGCTCGGCGCGCGAGCTCCTGCGCGCCGGCGACCGCCTCCTGCGACTTGAGTGTCAGCCTGTTGAAGTCCATCGTCACTCGCCTCCTCGCCGGGCGTGCTCGGAGCTGGCCTGAGCTCGGTAGACGACGAGCTCGCCGCTTGTACGAGCGGTGAACCTCCGCGATCTCGGCGCGGAGCTCGCGCTCCAGCTCGCTGCTCCATCCGCGCGCGCGTTCGATTGAGCTCGTCCTGCAGGCGCAGCACCTGCTCGACCCCTGCGAGGTTGAGCCCGAGCTCGGTCGTCAGCCGCTGGATGAGCCGCAGCCGCTCGAGGTCGTTCTCGGAGTAGAGCCGCGTGCCGCCCGGCGTTCGGCCGGCCGGACGAGGCCCTTCGCCTCGTACAGCCGCAGCGTCTGCGGGTGCATGCCGACGAGCTCGGCGGCGACGGAGATCATGTAGCGCGGGCGGTCCATCGCATACCCGACCTCGACGAAGCGCTCACGCGGGTTCTCGCGCGACACCTTCTGGTAGCCCTCGAGCGCCTCCTTCTCGGCCTTCGTGAGCTTCTTCGGGATCGACACCTTCACGCGGGCGAGCAGGTCGCCGCGGCCCTTGCCCTTCAGCTGCGGCGCGCCGCGACCCTTGACGCGCAGCAGCTTTCCGCTCTCCGTGCCGGCCGGGATCTTCAGCGACACCGGGCCGTCCGGGGTCGGGATCTCGACCGACGCGCCGAGCGCCGCCTCGGCGAACGTGACGGGAACCTCGAGGACGAGGTCGGCGCCGCGCCGCTCGTAGAGCGGCGACGGCTCGACCTCGACGACGACGTGCAGGTCGCCCGGCGGGCCCCCCGTTCAGCCCGGCCTCGCCCTTGCCCTTGAGCCGGACGCGGGTCCCGGTCTTCGCGCCCGCCGGGATCTTGACCGCGTAGCGCTTCCTCCGGCGCTCGCGTCCCGCGCCGCGGCAGTTCCGGCACGGCTTCTCGACGATCGAGCCGTTCCCCTGGCAGCGCGGGCACGGCTGGGAGAACGCGAAGAGCCCCTGCGAGTCCGAGACGACGCCCCGGCCTGCGCACTGCGGGCAGACGACGGGTGCGGTGCCGGGCTCGGCGCCGGTGCCGTGACAGACGGAGCAGACATCCTCGGCCTCGACGGGGATGCGCACCTGCACGCCCTCGAGGGAGTCCTCGAAGGAGATGCGCACACGCGTCTCGAGGTCGTCTCCCCGCGTCGGCCGGCGAGCCTGGCCCCTGCGGGCGCCGCCGCCGAACATGCCGCCGAAGAGATCGCTCAGGTTGCCGAGGTCGAACTCCTCGAAGCGAACGCCACCGGGGCCTCCGCCCCCGTCCGCTCCGGGGAACCCCCGCCCGCCCGAGGCGCCGAACGTGTCGTAGGTGCGGCGCTTCTCGGCGTCGGAGAGCAGGTCGTAGGCGGTCTGGACCTCCTTGAACTTCTCCTCGGCACGGTTGTCGCCCGGGTTTCGGTCCGGGTGGTACTCGCGCGCGAGCTTGCGGTAGGCCTTCTTGATCTCGTCGTCGGACGCGTTCTTCGCGACGCCGAGCACCTCGTAGGGGCTGGGCACCTACGCGCCACCGCCCAGCACGAGGGCGAGGCAAGCCTCGCCCCTGACAAACGGAGAACGATTTCATTCGGCGACGATCACCTTGGCGGGACGCACGACCTTGTCCCCGATGCGGTAGCCCCGCTGCATGACCTCGAGGACGGCGCCGTGCTCGGCGTCGTCCGCGGCTGAGTGAGGACCGCCTCGTGCACGTGCGGGTCGAACTGGCCCTGGGCCTCGATCTCCGTGAGCCCCTCCTTCTCGAGCGCCTTTCGGAGCGATCGCTCGACGAGCCGGACGCCGTCGACCAACGCCGCTTCCTCGTGCCGCTCCGCGGCCTCGAGCGTGCGCTCGAGGTCGTCGAGCACGGGCAGGAGCTCCCGGACGAGCCGCTCGTGCGCGTGCGCGACCAGGCGCTCCTGGTCGCGCGCCGGCCCGCTTGCGGTAGTTCTCGAAGTCCGCCTTCGTCCGCTGGAGGAGGTCGAGGTACTCGTCCCGCTCGGCTCGTGCGCCTCGCGAGCGTCGTCCGGGGTCAGACCCGCTCGGGTCCGACTCGGCTTCGACGCCGAGTCGTCGCGCCTCGAGTCGGCTAGCGACGCTTCTCTGGCGCTCGCGTCACGACGTCTTCGCCTCTTCCTCTTCGTCGATGACCTCGAAGTCGGCGTCCTCGACGACCTCGTCCTCGGTCGGGCCGCCGTTGCCGGACGTCTGCGACTGCGAGGCGGACTGCGCTGCAGACGCCTGCGCGTAGATCGCGTCTGCGAGCGAGCGGGAGGCCTCGTCGAGCGCCGCGGACTTCGGCCTGGATGTCCGCGACGTCCGAGGCTTCGACCGCCTGGCGCAGCTCCATGATCCGCCCCTCGATCGTCGAGGCCGTGGCCTCGTCGACCTTGTCGCGGTGCTCGGCGAGCGTGCGCTCGGCCTGGTAGGCGAGCTGCTCACCGGCGTTCCGCGCATCCGCGAGCTCACGCAGCTGGTGCGCCTCACCGGCATGCGCCTCGGCCTCCTTGATCATCTGCTCGACGTCGCTCTCGCTGAGCCCCGAGCCGCCCTCGATCCGGATCTGCTGCTCGTTGCCCGTGCCGAGGTCCTTCGCCGAGACGTTGATGATCCCGTTCGCGTCGATGTCGAAGGAGACCTCGATCTGCGGCATCCCTCGCATCGCCGGCGGGATGCCGACGAGCTGGAACTTGCCGAGCGTCTTGTTGAAGCTGATCATCTCCGACTCGCCCTGGCCGACGTGGATCTCGACCGACGGCTGGTTGTCCTCGGCCGTCGTGAACGTCTCGGACTTCCGCGTCGGGATGGTCGTGTTCCGGTCGATCAGCTTCGTGAACACGCCGCCCTTCGTCTCGATGCCGAGCGAGAGCGGGGTCACGTCGAGCAGGAGCACGTCCTTGACGTCGCCCTTGAGGACACCGGCCTGGATCGCTGCGCCGACGGCGACGACCTCGTCCGGGTTGACGCCCTTGTGCGGGTCCTTCCGATCAGCTCCTTGACCTTCTCCTGTACTGCGGGCATGCGCGTCATGCCGCCGACGAGGATCACGTGCTCGATGTCCGAGGCGGTGAGCCCGGCATCCGCGATCGCCTTCTTCGTCGGCTCGACGGTGCGCTCGAGCAGGTCGTGCGCGAGCTCGTTCAGCTTCGCGCGCGTGAGCTGCAGATCGAGATGCTTGGGGCCCTCGGGCGTCGCGGTGATGAACGGGAGGTTGATCTGCGTCGTCATCGTGGACGACAGCTCGATCTTCGCCTTCTCGCCGGCCTCGTACAGGCGCTGGAGCGCCATCGGGTCCTGGCCGAGGTCGATGCCCTGGTCGCGCTTGAACTCGGCGATCATCCAGTCGACGACCGCCTTGTCGAAGTCGTCGCCGCCCAGGTGGTTGTCGCCGTTCGTCGCCTTGACCTCGAAGACGCCCTCGCCGAGCTCGAGCACCGACACGTCGAACGTGCCGCCGCCGAGGTCGAAGACGAGGATCGTCTGCTCCGTGCCTTCCTTGTCGAGGCCGTAGGCGAGCGCGGCGGCGGTCGGCTCGTTGATGATGCGAAGGACGTTGAGGCCGGCGATCTTGCCGGCGTCCTTCGTCGCCTCGCGCTGCGCGTTGTTGAAGTACGCGGGCACGGTCACGACCGCATCGGTGACCGTCTCGCCGAGGTACGCCTCGGCGTCGGACTTGAGCTTCTGGAGGATCATCGCGGAGATCTCCGGGGGGGCGTAGTCCTTGCCCTCTGCCTTGACGCGGACGTCCTCGTTCGGGCCCTTGACGACCTCGTAGGGGACGATCGTCATCTCCTCCGAGACCTCCTCGTGCTTGCGGCCCATGAAGCGCTTGATCGAGAAGATCGTGTTCGTCGGGTTGGTCACCTGCTGGCGCTTCGCGGGTGCGCCGACGAGCCGCTGGCCGTCCCGCCCGAAGGCGACGACGGACGGCGTCGTGCGCCCGCCCTCGGCGTTCGGGATGACGGTGGGCTCGGATCCTTCGAGCACGGCCATGCAGGAGTTGGTCGTGCCGAGGTCGATTCCGATGGTCTTGGCCATGAATCAGTCTCCTTGACTAGTGTGAGCGTAGGGAGCTACAGAAAATCTGAGCGTGAGCGTAGCAGATTGTCCTGTGGGCGCCATGCTAGCGAAACACCGCGATCAGGGCGCCGCCGGCGACGACGAGGAGCGCGCCGGCGACCAACCGAAGCCCGATCCGCTCCGAGCGTCCGAGAACGATCGCGGCGAGCGCCACGCCCCAGAGCGACTCCGTCCCGACCAGGGGGGAGACGACCGTGACCGGGCCCCGGTAGTACGCCTCGAACAGGCAGACGTACGAGAGCCCGAAGAGGACGCCGGCGGGGGCGAACGCGCGCGCGTCGTGCCTCCGCAGTGGTGCGCGGCCGACGAGGACGAACACCGTCATGAGCGCGGCTCCCGCGGCGAGCGTGGCGCCCGCGGCGACGCCCGGCGACACGTCCGTATCGACCGCCAGCCAGCGGATGAGGTTGTCACGCGCCGCGAAGACGATCGTCGCGAGGAGTGCCAGCACCAGGCCGAGCACCCGAACGTGCTCCGGCCGGTCTCGCTCGCCGACGAGGAGGACGCCGCCGGCCACGATCAGCAACGCGCCGGCGACGAGGGCCGCCTCGAGCGGCTCACCGAGCAGAACGAAGGCGATGACGATCGAGAAGAGCGGCCCCGTGCCGATGACGACCGACGTCCTCGCGGCGCCTGCCTCACGCACGGCGAACGTGAACAGGAACTGCGAGATCCCGGGGCCGAGCAGCCCCGCGACCAGGAACGGCCACACGTCCGTCGTGAAGCCGCCCTCCACGACCGCGACCGGGCGCACGACGCCGATCGCGACGAGAACCGTGAAGAGCGCCCCGCCCTCCGCGAGGCGCGCCGGCCCGGAACGCGACCCGCATCGCGACCGTGGTCGCGCCGAAGAGGATGGCCGAGGCGAGCGCGAGCAGGACGGCGTCCATCGCTCAGATCCGCGCCCGACCGGCGAGCCGCCGGAGCGCACCTGCAGCGGCGGGCTCCGCGAGGACGATGCCGGTCATCATCACTGCGCAGCCGAGCCAGCCCGCCCAGCCGAGGATCTCGTCCGCGAGGAGCACTCCGAACAGCGCGGCGAAAGGCGCCTCGAGCGTGAAGACGAGCGCGGCACGGGCCGCGGTCGTGCGCGCCTGCACCCACGTCGCGATCAGGTAGCCGAGGGCGCCGGCGAAGATGCCCGTGACGAGGAGCGCGCCCCATACCGTGGCGCCCTGCGGAACCTCGAGCTCGCCGAGAGCGACCGCGATGACCGTGAAGCCGACGAACGCCGTCGCCATCTGCAGGAACGTCAGCGCCCGGGGGTCGTAGCGCGGGGCGAAGCGCTCCATCGCGGTGATCTGAAACGCCTGGAAGATCGCGTTCGCGAGGACGAGCGCGTTTCCGAGCGTGGATCCGCCAGGAACGCCGTTCAGGAGGAGGAGGCCGATCAGCGCCAGCGCGACTCCGACCCACAACGAAGGCGGCACACGAGTCCCGAAGAACGCGAGCGCGAGCAGCGGCGTGAAGACGACGTAGAGACCCGTGATGAATCCCGTGCTCGTCACGGTCGTGAGCTCGAGCCCCGCGGTCTGCAGGCCGTACGCCGTCGCAAGCAGGGCGCCAACGCCGATCCCTGCGACATATCCGGATCGCGGCAGGTTGCGCAACGACCCGAGCGCGAACGGCGCCAGGACCAGGGTCGAGATGAAGAAGCGAACGGCGAGGAACGCGAAGAGGATACAGCGCGAGCGCGTCCTGGACCTGCACGAACGTGAACCCCCAGATCGCCGTGACGCCGACGAGCCGCGGCGAGCGGCAGCGCGCGGGTCTGGGTCACGGGGCGATTCTCTACGCGGTCTCCGTGGAACTGCTGTCCACGGTATTGGACAGCTGCAGCATTAGTACCGAACCGGCGCCGGCACCGCTGGTCAAATCTCGGGGATTCCGTCGCGCGGGTGCTCTCGGTTGCGTCACCTCCCACTAATCTGTAAGCGAGTTCCATGCCGCACGTCTCCGACACCCTTGGGCGTCCGCTCCGCGACTTGCGCATCTCGGTCACCGACCGCTGCAACTTCCGCTGCGTCTACTGCATGCCGAAGGAGGTCTTCGGCCGCGACTACCGGTTTCTCCCGCGGCGTGAGCTCCTCACCTTCGAGGAGATCGAGCGCGTCGCGCGAGTCTTCGTCGGGCTCGGCGTGCACAAGCTTCGCATCACCGGCGGCGAGCCGCTGCTCCGCCGCGACCTGGAAGTCCTGATCGCGCGCCTTGCAGCTCTTGGCAATCTCGACCTGACGCTGACGACCAATGCGGCTTTGCTCGCCCAGAAGGCACAGCTGCTCGCGGATGCAGGACTGACTCGAGTGACGGTCAGCCTCGACTCGCTCGACGACGAAGTCTTCCGCAAGATGAACGACGTCGACTTCCCGGTCGCACGCGTCCTCGCCGGCATCGACGCAGCCGCGGAGGCCGGCTTGCCCGTGAAGGTGAACGTCGTCGTCCAGCGTGGCCTGAACGAGGGCTCGATCCTCGACATCGCCAGACGCTTCCGTGGGACGGGCCACCCCGTGCGCTTCATCGAGTACATGGACGTCGGCGCGACGAACGGCTGGAGGCTCGACGACGTGGTTCCCGCTGCCGAGATCGTCGCCGCGATCGGCGCGGAGTTCCCGCTCGAGCCTGTCGAGGCCGCCTACCGGGGCGAGGTCGCAGAGCGCTACCGCTATCTGGACGGAGCAGGCGAGATCGGCGTCATCGCCTCCGTCACGCAGCCGTTCTGCGGTGATTGCACGCGGGCTCGGATCTCCGCCGACGGGAAGCTCTACACCTGTCTCTTCGCCCTGCGCGGGCACGACCTGCGTGCGGTTCTCCGCTCGGGTGCCGAGGACGACGAGCTCGAGGCAGCGATCCGCGCGGTCTGGACACGGCGAACGGACCGCTATTCGGAGCTTCGCACGGCAGAGACCGGCGGCCTACGCAAGGTCGAGATGTCCTACATCGGGGGCTAGGCGCCGGATTCGACGGGAACAGGCCGTCCTCTCCGGAGAACACCGCGCCCGGGCTCGAGCGCCGTCGAACTCGCCCGCACGATGAGCGCGACCGCGACGACGACCGCTGATCCTGCAACCGCCATCTGCACGGTGATCTCCTCCCCGAGCAGCGCCCAGCCCAGGAACACGGCGACGATCGGGTTCACGTACGCGTACGTGGCGACGAGCGAGATGGGAGCGACTCGAAGCAGCCAGACGTAGGAGGTGAAGCCGACGAAGGTTCCCGCGACGACGAGGTAGCCGAGCGCGAGCAGCGCGTCGAGCGAGAAGTGCACCCGGCCGAGCTCGCCCAGCACGACAGACGTGGCGAAGAGGAGGGCGCCACCACAGAGCGAGGCGAGCCCGGCCGAGACGAGCGGGCGCCTGGGGAGTGGTGCGCCGCGGGAGTACAGGGATCCGGCGGCCCAGCAGAGCGCGCTCAAGACGATGACGAGGGCGCCGAACCGGTCGACGGAGCCCTCGCCGAACGGGTCGAACAGGAACGCGAGCCCGGCAAATCCGAGCGCGAAGCCGACATAGGCAGAGGTGTGTAGGCGGCGCCCGAACGCCACCCGGTCGAGCAGCGCCATCCAGATCGGGATGCTGCCGACGAGGAGCGCCGCGACCCCGGCGGGAACGGTCTGCTGCGCCCACGCGAGCGAGCCGTGGCCGAGCAGGAAGAGGAGGCCGCCGAAGACGAAGCCGGCGCGCACCTGCTTCCGCCCGATCGGGTCCTCCTCACGATCACCTCTCGGCAGCGCGAATAGGAGCAACGCCGCGCCGGCCACGAGGTGCCGCATGGCCATCGCGAGGTACGGCGGGAAGTCGCGCACGACGATCGCGAGCGCGATGAACGTCGATCCCCACACGAGGTAGACCGTGACCAGGGCGAGCCAGACCCGCGCGTCGCGACGCGTCGCCATCAGTCAAGGATGACGCTCGCTGGACGATCAGCTCAAGTCGAGTTCCAGCCTGGAGCAATCAGAGACGCTAATCAGCTCACGGGAGCGGGCCGAAGTCTCACGCCAGTGCATAGCGGCTGACGCGCTCGTTAGAATCCGAGCCGTGTCGAGCTTTGCCGAGCAGACCTCACGGCGCCTCCCTCGGGGGTGGGCGCACCTGGCCTTCCAGTTCGTGATCTGGATGGGTTTCTACGTCGTCTATCAGGTCGCGCGCGGCGCGGCGGATCGCAGCGTCGCTAACGCGTTCCAGAACGGCGAGTGGGTGCTGCGCCAGGAGCGGGAGCTCGGAGCGCTCTTCGAGCCGGCCGTCCAGCGGGTCGTGGACACGTCCTCGCTCCTCGTGATGCTGACCTCGTTCACGTACTGGCTCTCGCAGTTCGCGGTCGTCGGCATCACGCTGCTCTGGGTGTACTTCAAGCACCAAGAACGGTTCGCGGGCTTCCGCAACTGGATCATCACGGCCAACCTCGTCGGTCTCGTCGGCTACATCCTCATGCCGACCGCGCCGCCTCGCATGTTCCCGGAGTGGGGCTTCGTCGACACCCTCGGGCAGTACTCGTCCGTGAACCACGACAGCGGCGTGATCGCGTGGGGCGCTAACCCGTACGCCGCGATGCCGAGCCTGCACGCGATGGACGCGTTCATCGTCGGGGTGGTCATGTTCGGTCTCGTCCGCTCGCGGCTCGCCAAGGCGCTCTGGCTCGCCTGGCCGGTCTGGGTCTCCTTCGCAGTGATCTCGACCGGGAACCACTACTGGCTCGATGTCGTCGCCGGGTTCGTGCTCGCGATCGCCACAGGATTTGCGCTTCGGCGCATGCCCAGCGTGCGGCGCCACCTTCGCCGCGCATGACGGACGACGACTCGCGTCGAGCCGAGCCGGCGCGCGTCAACCAGCTGGATCGGGTCAAGTCCGAGTACACGCAAGCGGCGCGCGAGATCCTCGCGCGCTCGATGCGCGGCGTCGCGAAGACGAAGCTGACGCCGGACATGCTCACGCTCGCAGGCGTGACCCTCTGCCTCGCCGGAGCGGTGCTCGTCGGCTTCGAGGAGCGAAACGAGAAGCTCTTCTTCTGGCTCGGCGGTGCGCTGTTCGTCGTCGGCTCGGTCGCCGACATCCTCGACGGCGCGCTGGCCCGGGCGGCGAGCAAGGGGACGGTCTTCGGCGCCTTCCTCGACTCGACGTTCGACCGCCTCGGCGAGGCGGCAATGGTCGCCGCGATCGGTCTCGCGTTCATGCGGGACGGGAACGAGGTCGCGTTGGTGGCTGCGTTCGCAGCCGTCATCGGCTCGTTCCTCGTCTCGTACACCCGTGCGAAGGCGGAGGCACTCGGTCTCCGGGGAGATGTCGGCTTCGGGTCGCGCGTCGAGCGAGTCGTCCTCATCTCGGTCGGCCTCGGCCTCGCTCCCTGGGGCTTGCTCCAATGGCCGATCTACCTTCTGGCGGCGATGGCCTGGATCACGGTTCTCCAGCGGATGCTCTTCGTCCGTCGCCAGCTCAGCGAGCTCGCCGAGCAAACGCCGTAGCGAACCCGTTATCGCGCCTGCTCGACCGGTGCAAGCCGATCGCGCGCGGGGTGACCTTCCACCTCTGCCCCGCGCCTGCCTTCTCTCAAGTGCGCCGTCCGCGTCGCGACGTTCTTGAGCTCGACGTAGGCAGGTTTCCTGCCCGACGGAAGGCTACGGTAGTTTCCTGTATGCTGCTAGCACTTTGCCCGCTAGCAAATCTCAGAGAGCTGGCATTCTTGTGAGGATGCCCTCTCCATTGAAGGAGGCTCTCGTCCGCGAGACTGCCCGTCGCAGCTCCAACGTCAACGACGTAGCTGCCGGATTCCTTGCCGAGGAGTTCGGCATCGACTACACACCGACCGGGCGCCGGCGTAAAGTGCTAGCAGGCTCCAGCCCCGTCCTCCTCCTTCGAGTTCCGCCGGAACTGAAGGACGAGATACATGCGGAGGCGTCGCGTCGCGACTCCAACGCGAACGACGTCATCCTCGCCGCGCTCGCTGATGGGCTCGGCGTCCCGTCAGCAAGCAAACGAAGCCGAAAGGACACCATGGCCAGCACGAACGGCTCGAAGAACGGCGCGCGCGCGAAGGACAAGGTGCGCGTCGCGATCATCGGCGTGGGCAACTGCGCCAACTCGCTCCTCCAGGGAGTCGAGTACTACAAGGATGCATCCCCTGAGGACTCCGTCCCCGGCCTCATGCACGTCGACGCCGGCGGCTATCACATCTCGGACATCGAGTTCACCGCCGCGTTCGACGTCGTCAAGGGGAAGGTCGGCGCCGACCTTGCCGACGCGATCTGGGCGAAGCCGAACGACACGATCAAGTTCGCAACCGTCCCGAAGACCGGCATCAAGGTCTCACGCGGAATGACGCACGACGGCATCGGCAAGTACCTCGCCCAGGTCGTCGAGAAGTCGCCGGGCCAGACGGACGACGTCGTCGGGATCCTCAAGGAGACCGGTACGGACGTCGTCGTCAACTACCTCCCGGTCGGATCCGAATCGGCGGCGAAGTGGTACACGGAGCAGATCCTCGAGGCGGGCGTGGCGATGGTGAACTGCATGCCCGTCTTCATCGCGCGGGAGCCCTACTGGCAGAAGCGGTTCGAGGACGCCGGCGTGCCGATCATCGGCGACGACATCAAGTCGCAGGTCGGCGCGACGATCACGCACCGCGTGCTCACCACGCTCTTCCAGGACCGAGGTGTCCATCTCGACCGGACGATGCAGCTGAACGTCGGCGGCAACTCGGACTTCCGCAACATGCTGGAACGCGAGCGGCTCGAGTCGAAGAAGATCTCGAAGACGAACGCAGTCACGTCGATGCTCGACTACGACATTGGCGAGGACAACGTCCATGTCGGACCGTCCGACTTCGTGCCGTGGCTGACCGACCGCAAGTGGGCCTACATCCGCATGGAGGGCTCGTCCTTCGGAGACGTGCCGCTGAATCTCGAGCTCAAGCTCGAGGTTTGGGACTCGCCGAACTCGGCCGGCATCGTCATCGACGCCGTCCGCCTGGCCAAGCTGGCGCTGAACAACGGCGTCTCTGGCGCGCTCGAGGCGCCGAGCGCGTACCTGATGAAGTCGCCGCCGAAGCAGATCCGAGACGACGAGGCGCACGAGCAGAGCGAGCGCTTCATCGTGAAGAACGCCGTCAAGAAAGCGAAGGCGGCCGCGAAGACGTAGAAGAATTCCAGGGGTCTGGCTTCAGCCAGACCCCTGATCCTTTCGCGGCGCACCGTCGACCGCGACGAAGCCAACCCGCCGGTGGCTCTTGTCGCAGAACGGCTTCGTCCGCGAGTGCCCGCAGCGGCAGAGCACGACCCCTTGTCCCTCCGGGAGCACGAACTCCCGCCCGTCCGCGTCTACCACTCGCACCGGCCCCTCGACCTTGTACGGCCCGTTGGCGCGCGCCTTGATGGTCACGTCGGCCATGACGCCAAGTTACAAGTTGTAACTTGGCGGGGATGGGACTCCGCATCTGCTTCGTCACGCCGTTCGCGTGGTCGCAGCCGCACGAGGTGAACGCGCACGTCGAGGGAACTGCCGCCGCGCTCCGCCGGCTGGGTCACGACGTGACGGTGCTCGCCCCATCCTCCCGCGCGCGCGATCTGCTCGCGGGACGGCGGGCGCTTCAGCGAGGGACCGACGAGGAGGTGATCGCGGTCGGCCCGTCGATCCCGATCTCCCGCCGCACGAACATGGGCGTCCCGGTGGCCGTCCGCGCAAATCTGCGCCTCGCACTCTCCCGCGGCCGCTACGACGTCGTGCACGGCTTCGAGCCAGGGCTTCCGAGCCTCTCCTATCTCGCGCTGACGTCGACCCACGCGCTGACGGCGGCGACCTTCTTCTCTCAGGACCGTCTTGCCTATCCACCGCGACGTTCCCGGCGCGACCGGTTACGCGCGCGAGTCGACGCGCTCCTCGCAACGTCGCAAGCGATCGCCGACGCAGCTGCAGAGCGTTTCGAGGGCGACTACGCGCTGGTTCCAATCGGCGTCGATACGACGCTCTTTCGCCCCGGCGAGAAGCGTCAAACGATCGCGGTCGAGCTCGAGCCTGCCGGACGCGGCGTGACCCGCGCGGTCGCCCGACTGCTCCGCGACCTTCCCGACTGGGAGCTGACGCTCCTCCACACGAAGCCCCTCGGATTTCGCCCTGCCATTCCGCGCTCGGTTCGCAAGCGCTCGCACGTCCGACTCGTGCGGCGGCCAGAGCAACGTGCCGCGGCACTCGCCGAGGCGGCGATATTCGTGCCCGCACCCGACGGCGAGGCCCGGCTGACGCTGGAGGCCGCTGCCTCCGGGGTCGCAATCGCGGAGGGCGGCGACGATCCCGACCGCGTCACGCTGGAGGTTTCGCGACTCGCTGAAGACAAGGAGCTTCGCGACCGCGCCGCGGCTCGAGGCCGGCAGCGTGCCGAGCGCCAGAGCTTCGATCTCGTCGCGAAAGAGCTCGCCACTCTCTACACGCGGCTGTCGGGAAAGCGCCGAGCCGGACCGCAACCGACCGCTGCCGACGATCCGCTCGAAGGCCGGGACTGGGTCGTCGTCGATCTCCACATGCACACGGACTGGTCACACGACTGCTCGACGCCGGTGACAGATCTTCTCGACCACGCCGAGGAGATCGGTCTCGGAGGGATCGCGATCACCGACCACAACGTCTTCGGTGGAGCGCTCGAGGCGGTCGAGCTCGCGCGGGACAGAGAGCTCATCGTCATTCCCGGCGAGGAGGTCAAGACCGACGGCCAGGGAGAGGTCATCGGGCTGTTCCTCGAAGAGGAGATCCCGCGCGGGATGTCGTTCGGAGACACGATCGAGGCGATCCGCGAGCAGGGTGGCCTCGTCTACTTGCCGCATCCCTTCGACCGGCTGCACGCCATCCCCGACCCGTCGACCTTGCATCGGCACCTCGCGGAGATCGACATCTTCGAGGTCTTCAACGCGCGCCTTCTGCGCGACTCGTTCAACGACGAGGCGCTCCGCTTCGCGCGAAAGTATCGCCTGCTCCAGGGCGCGGGCTCCGATGCCCATGTGCTGCAGGGCGTCGGGACGGGCGCACTCAGGATGCGGCGCTTCGAAGGGGCGGAGGAGTTCCTGCTCTCGCTCCGCACGGCCGAAGTGCTGCGCCGTCCCAAGTCGCTCGCGTACTTGCAGTCGCTCAAGTGGGTCGCGCAAGTCAAGGAAAAGGTCCTGTAACCGAGAAGGGTTGTCCGGACCCCGTGCCAACGGCCTTGCCCACCGACGAGATCTACGAGCGCTACCTGAAGAAGGCCATTGCCGAGATCAACGAGCTCGGTGACGAGCTCGCGCGGACCGGCGACGAGCTCCGGGTCCCGGTCGTGGGATCGGGCCACCCGCTGGCCGACGTCCTCCTGCTGAAGTACCTGCCGCTGCCGCCGGAGATTCAGGAAGGCGTTGCGTTCTTCGGCCGCTCGGGCCAGGCGGTCCTGAAGTCGTTGCAGCGCCTGCACGTCGACCCGCTCGCCGTCTACGGGACGAACTGCCTCAAGTTCGGGACGGAGGATCCGGCAGACGCGGCGGCGTGGCTGACGCGCGAGATCCACATCGTCCAGCCCAAGCTCATGATCGTCATGGGCGAGCGCTCGGTCGTGTTCGTCAACGACCTAGGCTTCCCGCTCTCCGACCCCCTCGACGCGAATGCGCTCGGCGAGCTGCAGCGGTTCACACCCACGATCGAGGCGCTGGTGACGCCCGACATCGACGAGTCGCTGGACGACCAGTCCGCGAAGACCGGGTTCTGGAACGCATTCAAGGCGCTCGGCCCCTGGTGGTCGGGGCAGCCTCCGTACTGAGCTTGAGCCGGGGCCGCGCGGTCGCGCTCGGCGCCCTCATCGCCGTGCTCGTCGTCTTCGGGGCGGGGGCGTCGTAGCCTGCCCGGGCTGTCCGAGGACGGCGCGATCGCCTTCGCGAGCCTCGTCGTGCTGCCCGCGTTCGCGGCCGTCATCTGGTTGGCGCTTCCGTTGGCCCGGGCGCGCGAGTGGTACCTGCTCGGAGCCGCCGCCGTCTTCGCGCTCGCCTGGGTCGGCTTCTACCTTCCTCGACCTCGGTGAGCTCGCGAACTTGGCGAAGCTGGTCAGCTACATCCTGTTCGGCTTCTGGTTCCTGTCGCTGTTCGAGGCGCTCTGGTGGCTCGTGCTGGTCGCGCTGTTGGTGCCGTGGGTCGACATCTGGTCCGTCGCAGCCGGGCCTACGGAGTACGTGACCGAGCAGCGCCCTGAGGTCTTCGACGGGATCTCCGTCGCATTGCACGTCCCGGGCGAGACCTCGACCGCGAACATCGGGCCGCCGGACGTCGTCTTCTTCGCGCTCTTCCTCGCCGCCGCGCAGCAGTTCCGACTGCGGGTCGCGCTCACCTGGATCTCGATGACCGCGTTCTTGTCCTTGACCCTGCTCCTCGTGTATTTCTGGGACACCGACGGGCTACCAGCGCTGCCGGCGGTCTGCTGGGGCTTCCTCCTCCCGAACCTCGACCTCCTCTGGCGCGACGTGCGCGCCGCCTACGCCACGAGAGGGCAGGAAGCCAAGTGACACCGTGTCACAAGGCTTCTTTCGCGAGCAGCGACACCGACTCGACGTGCGGCGTGTGCGGGAACATGTCGACCGGGCGGCAGCGGACGAGCTCGTAGCCGTACTCCTCGCGTAGCACCTTGACGTCGGACGCGAGCGTGGTCGGGTTGCAGGACACGTAGACGAGCTTCCGCGCACCGAGCTCTCCCATGCGTCGGAGCGCCTTTCCCGCGAGACCCGCGCGCGGCGGGTCGACGACGGCGACGTCCGCCGGGCCCGCCTCTTCCACGAGCTGCTCCACTGTCTGCCCCACGTTTCCGGCGTAGAACTTCGCGTTCTCGATCCCGTTCAGCTCAGCGTTCTCGATCGCGCACGCGACGGCTTCCTCCGAGATTTCGAGACCCCAGACGGCACGCGCGTCCGCGGCCAGCGAGAGCCCGATCGTGCCCGTGCCGCAGTACAGGTCGAAGACATTCTCCACGCCCGTCAGGCCCGCGAGCTCACGCGCAATGGCGTAGAGCTGCTCGGCCATCTCGGTGTTCGTCTGGAGGAAAGCGTTCGGCCGGAGCCGCACGCGCAACCCGAGGATCTCCTCCTCGATCGCGTCCTCGCCCCAGAGAAGCTTCGTCGGCACGTTCGTCTGCTCGGCGGGGGTGTCGTTCACCGCCCAGTGGATCGAGCGGACCTCCGGGAAGCGTCGGAGGACGTCGACGAAGTAGCCGGTCTCGAAGCGCTCGCCCGGAGCGGTGACGAGCACGACGAGCGCCTGACCGGTGTTTCGCCCCTCGCGGAAGACGAGGTGTCGGAGGTAGCCCTCGCCCGTGGCCTGGTCGTACGGCACGAGCTGCTCCTCGCGCGCCCAGCCTCGCACCGCCTCGCGGACGATGTTCCCGAGGTCCGTCGTCAGCAGGCACGCGTCGATCCCGATGACCTCGTCCCAGCGGCCGGCGCGATGGAATCCGAGGTCGACGCCGTTCTCCCCCGCCGTGAACGAGTACTCGAGCTTGTTTCGGTAGTGGTAGAGCGACGCCGCCGGCACGATCGGCTCGACGTGCGGGTCGGAGATCCTTCCGATCCGCACGAGCGAGTCGCGAACCTGCTGCTCCTTCTGCGCAGCCTGCGCCTCGTACGCGAGATCCTGGAAGCGACACCCGCCACACACGCCGAAGTGCGGACACGGCGCCTCGACGCGAGCCGTACTCGCCTCGAGGACGCTCTCGGCGGTCGCCTCCGCGAACCCGCGCTTCGTCTTCGTCACCCGCGCGCGGACCCGATCCCCGGGCAACCCTCCGCGAACGAACACCACGAATCCGTTCAGGCGCGCGACGCCGTTGCCGCCGTACGCGAGCGAGTCGATCTGGAGCTCGAGCTCCTCTCCTCTCCGAACGGGCGCGGCCATCCCGGCCAGGGTAGCCGTGGAGCGACTGCCGCGAACTCGTGACGTCTACGGGGCCAGGCACCCCGCCAACGGCTCTTCTTCAGGCGTTACCGGAGAACCGAGACGTAGACCGAGCGTTCGCGCGGCCCGTCGAACTCGCAGAAGAAGATCCCCTGCCACGTCCCGAGCGCAAGCTGACCGCCGTCGCGCAACGGGACGACGACGCTCGGCCCCATCAGCGACGCCCGCACATGCGTCGGTGCGTTCTCCTCGCCCGGCTCGTGGTGTTGCCAGGGCCAGCCGTCCTCGACGATCTGCTCGAGAGCCGTCTCATGGTCCCGCGCGACCGCAGGATCGGCGTGCTCGTTGATGGTGACCCCGGCCGTCGTGTGCGGCACGTACACGACGATCGCGGACCCGTCGGAACCAGACACCGCCTCGCGCACCTGAGCGGTGATGTCGACGAGCTGGCTCCGCCGCTCGGTCCGAAGCCTGATCTCGAGCACGTCCGCCGTTACAGCGCGCCGCCCGCGGCGGGAGGCGCGCCGGCCTCGAGCGCGTTCTCGCCACCCGACGAGCGAGCCAGGTACTCCTCGACATGGAGGAGGTTGTCCCGCCCGCGTTCGACGATCGCCAGGAGCTCGGTCATCGACGCGACCTCCTCGCGCTGCTCCTGCAGGAACCAGTGCAGGAACTGCTCCCCGACGAGCGCTCCCTCCTCGCGCGCGAGCTTGACCAGCTCGACGATCTGGTCGGTGACACGCTTCTCCTGCTCGAGAGCAAGCGCAACCGGAGCGACAGCGTCGGCGAAGTCGATCTTCGGCGCCTCGACTCCGGGGATCACGACCTTCTCGTCCGCGTCCAGAAGGTACTGGGCGATCATCATCGCGTGATTCCGCTCTTCGACCGCCTGCCGGTAGAAGTGGGCGGCGAGCTCGCGCAGCGACTGATCGTCGTAGTACGCCGCGATCGCGATGTACTGCTGCGACGCGGTGAACTCGTGGCCGATCTGCGTGTTGAGAGCGTCTCCGAACGTGGACATGGCGCGACTCTAATCCAAGTTGCAGCTTGTAACTTGGACTGGTGGCAGGAGTTCCCCAGACCCTCAAGGGCCGAAACTTCACGCGAGTCGCGAGCTGGAGCAGCGAGGAGCTCGAGACGCTGCTCGACCTGGCCGACGAGCTGAAGGCCGAGCGCGCGCGTCGCCGCGAGCTCCGCGTCCTCCCCGGCCGGACGATCGGCCTCATCTTCCACAAGCCCTCGACCAGAACGCGCGTCGCATTCGAGGTCGGGATCGCGGAGCTCGGCGGGATGGCGCTGTTCCTCCCGGCAGCCGAGCTCCAGCTCGCGCGCGGCGAGTCGTACCGCGATACGGCGCTCGTCCTTTCCCGCTTCCTCTCGGCACTGATGATCCGGACGTTCGAGCAGGCCGAGGTCGAGGAGTTCGCCGAGCACGCCTCGATCCCCGTGATCAACGGCCTCACCGACGAGAGCCACCCCCTGCAAGCGCTCGCCGACGCGATGACCCTGCGCGAGCGCTTCGGCACGCTCTCCGGAGTCCGACTGGCGTACGTCGGGGACGGGAACAACGTCTGCCACTCGCTGATGCGCCTCGCCGGCCGCTTCGGGATGGAGTTCAGAGCAGCGACACCTCCCGGGTTCGAGCCCGATCCGGGGTTCGTCGCCGCCGCGAGCGAGGACGCCCGCGCCAACGGAGGCAGCGTCGCGATCGGCGTCGACCCGGAGGAGGCCGTGCGCGGCGCACATGCCGTCTACACGGACGTCTGGACGAGCATGGGCGACAAGAACGACCGCGACGCGCCACCTCCGGGACCTCGAGCCGTACCGCGTCGACGCACGGCTCCTTGCCCTCGCCGACCCCGAGGCCGTCGCGCTTCACTGCCTCCCCGCCCACGTCGGCGAGGAGATCACCGCGGACGTCCTCTACGGGCCGCGCTGCCTCGCCTGGGAGCAGGCCGAGAACCGACTCCACACACAGAAGGCGCTGATGGCGCTCGTCATCCGGTAATCACCTTCTACGACGGATGACGTTCGAGGATCACGTCCGGGCCGCGCTCGACGAGCTCCCGCCCGACCTTGCCCGCGCGCTCGAGAACATCGCCGTGGTCGTCGAGGACGAGCACCCCGAGGATCCGGATCTCTTCGGCCTCTACCACGGTGTGCCGCTTCCCGAGCGGGGCGACATGGGCGGACAGCTCCCCGACAAGATCTCGATCTACCGGATCCCGCTCGAGGAGAGCTTCCCCGACCCCGACGAGCTCCGAGGAGAAATCAGAATCACCGTTCTGCACGAGCTCGCGCACTACTTCGGGCTCGACGAAAATCGGATCGCAGAGCTCGGCTACGAATGAGGTTTGAACGTGTTACACGCTGGGAATGAAGCGCGCGTGGCAGTCGTTTCGAAGAGCATGACGCCAGATCAGATTCACAACGAGATCGAGCGCATCTCGGAGGAGCGCCAGGACCTCTGGCATACGCTCTCCGCCGGGCTCGATCCTGCCGTGAAGGAAGAGATCGCCGAGCTCGACGCCCGCCTGCAGGAGCTCTGGCAGGCACTCCGCATGGAGAAGGCGCGGCTCCGCTTCGGCGAGCGCGAGGACATCGTCCGCCGCGCCCGCGCCGAAGAGCGCCTCGAGCGCGCCGCGTAGACCTCCGTCTGCAGGAGAACGGCCGACTCCCGCATATCATCGACACGTGCCCCTTTTCGGTCGTCGCGAGGTAGCGGACCAGCCGGTCTCGATCGATGCCGAGCACGACCGGCTGCGAGCGATCCGCATCGCCGCCGAGGAGGAGCTCGGCCGCCTGCGCAAGGAGCTGACCGAGCGAGTCGCCTCCGTCGAGAAGAAGGAGCGGCAGCTCGCAGACACGATCGCGAAGGTCAGCCGCGGCGGGATGTCGGCTCTCCCCGCCGGCGCGGACGAGGCGCTCGTCCACGCGCAGGTCGGCCTCGCCGCGAGAGCGCAGGAGCTGAGCAGACGCGAGAACGAGCTCGCAACGCGGGAGCGCACGATCATTCGGGAGGAAGCCGAGCTCGCCCGCAAGAGCGGCGCGCTGGACGTGGAGGCTCGTCTCGCCCAGATCGAGAAACGCCTCGTTGCACTACAGGCCGCGGAGAAGGAGTTTGCGCGCACGCAGGCCGAGCTCGCTTCGCAGAGCGACGATCTCGCCCGCCGCGAGCTGGCCCTCCTCGAGCACGGCCGGGCGATCGAGCAGGCGGTCGCGGGGACCGGGGTCGAAGGCACGACCGCGGTCGCAGCAGGCATGAGCCGCGCCCAGCTCGACGAGCTCGACGAGATCAGGGAAGAGATCCGCAGGTTCATATCGGTGATCTGCTTGTTCATGCCATCGAATTGCTTCTCGCGCTGATCCACGAGTCCCTTCAGTTCACGCACGGATACAACGGCGGTGTCTCTTTCCTTTTCAACGGCGGCCTGCGTCGACTTTCTGGCCGCGAGTTGCTTCTCCGTTTCCTGAGACTTGGCGTTCAGCTCGTCAAACTTCTTCTGTAACTCGGTCTGGTCGATCTTCTTTTCGGTTTCAAGCTGCTGTAAACGCGCGGCCACCAGCCTGGCGTTCTCCTGGGCGTTCTCAAGTTCGGTCTTCGTCTGCGACTGACTCGTGCTAGTTTCGTTCAACTGGCGGCGCAGATCTGCAAGCTCCGTGTGGCGAGCTCGTCCACCCGTTTGTTGAGGAATGCGCGTCGGTCTCAAAGCCGTCCGAAACCGCCTTCAGCTGCACTGGATTTCTGTGCTCGCCGCCGCGGCTTCCTTGTAAGACTCGATGGTTGAGCGGTAATTCGAAGCCTGAACCTGAGACCAGCCGGCGGCGATGGCGAAGAATGATGCGACGCCAATCAGGAGATAATTCGGGGTCAAGATGATTGCCACCGATGACTTCAGCAGGCCCTGGACCTTCGACCATTTGTCTCGGGCCGCTTCATCCTCATCGGTCTCATCATCAGTCTTCCCCGCTTTGCCGCCAACCGCCGGTGGAATGCTGGTGATAAACGCCCGCCGGCGCGGCAACGATTCCCGGAAAATCATCGGCTCACTCAGAAACGTCCAGGCATGCCGCACCACCCGGCTGAGGATCACGCGGAAGACACGCGCCTGGTGATACAAAAGAATCTCGTTTTCGCGTTGCTGCGACGCGCGGGACGGAGTTGACGATCTCGCGTACGTTGTCGTCGTCCGCGAGCCTTTCCGTGCGGCCGGCACTGCCATCGGGTTGGTCTTTACGCGTTGGAGAACGTCCTCCTGATACGTGACAGCGAAGCCTCGGCGGCAGTACTTCCGCAGGCTCGCCCGGCTGAAACAACTCGCCAGCGACCTGCCGCGCCGCGGCTTCCTGTCCGTTTGGCGCCGCCGCCTCCGTCACCCGTGTCGAGAATCGGTGCCGCCCGCGGAATTGGGAATCGTCGCCATGTGCTGGCCTCCAGCCGAAGACACGTCGCACAAACCAGGGACGGGAAGATCACTCGCACCAACGATGCCGCCCCGGTCATCGAGGCTACGATGGAAACGAACTGATGCAATTCACCTAATCCGGTGAGTGGGGAACCAGCTCAGGCAGGGGGGCTTCAAAATCGCAGTCGCCGACCTTCCCACGCATGGGAACAAAGGAGGGGCATGCGGCTGGTGTCTTTGCTCGTCAAATGTCTATCGGTGCTTGAAGTTGCAAAGGTCCGCCGGAACGAATAGAGACGCACCGTACAAATCGCCACATTTGAGGGCATGAACCGACGTTTGGGTCACCGCTCCTCTTGCACCGGACACGGAATCGACATGATAAAAGCGCTAGCCTCCTGTCTTGCTCTTGGGTTGATCCTTCTGCTCGTCGGCGGCTCCGCTTGTTCTCGATCTGCCAGCCACGGCCCCATGACGAAAACCTCCAGCGCCGACGACCCAGCCCGTTCCGATTACCGGCGCCGATCAGACCGACAAGTACTTTCCCTATCTGAAGGACAAGCGCGTCGCGTTGATGGTGAACCAGACCTCCATCATCAACGGCAAGCCGAGCGTCGATGCATGCTGGCTCGGGAATCAAGGTCGTCAAGATCTTCGGCCCGGAGCATGGCTTCCGCGGCAACGCGAGCAATGGCACCGTCGTCGCGGATGAAATCGACCCCAGAAACCGGCATCCCCATCGTCTCGCTCTACGGCAAGAAGCGCAAGCCGACCAAGGAAGATCTCGCCGATGTCGATGTCCTGATCTACGACATCCAGGACATGGGCGTCCGCTTCTACACCAACATCAACGCCCTGCGCAATGTCATGGACTACCTGCACGAGTTCGACAAGGAACTGCTCATCCTCGATCGGCCCAACCCCAATGCCTACATGGTCGACGGCCCGATCCTCGAACCGGCCAACAAGTCGGGCATCGGCCAGTTCCCCATCCCCATCGCCCACGGTGTGACGGTCGCGGAATTTGCCCAGATGCTCAACGGCGAAGGCTGGCTGACGGATCCGAAGGCCGCAAGTGCAAGCTGAAGATCATCCCGGTGGCAAACTACACGCACGACACGCCGTACGTGTCCCGGTGAATCCCTCGCCCAACCTGAACACGCCGCAGTCGATCATGCTCTACCCGAGCACCTGCCTCTTCGAAGGCACGATCCTCAACCACGGCCGCGGCACTTATGATGCCGTTCACGGTGATCGGTGCCACCGCCCTGAAGGGCAAGTACGAGTTTTCCTACACGCCCGTCAGTCTCCCCGGCATGGCCGAGAATCCAGTCCACCAGGAGGAGGTCTGCTACGGCCTCGACCTCCGGACCTACGACGTCGAGAAACTCCGCAAAAGCCGGCAGATCAACCTCACCTGGATGAAAGAGCTGTACGCCGCCTATCCCGAGAAGGAACGATTCTTCGACCAGGCTACCACAGGCAAATCGGCAACATCGGCAGGCTCTCCGGCGTCAGCTGCGTTCAAGGAGCAGATCGTCAACAACGTCTCCGAAGAAGACATCCGCAAAAGTTGGGAGCCGGGCTTGTCGCAGTACAAGGAAATGCGGAAGAAATACCTGCTTTATCCGTGAATCAATGTGTCGCGGAAGATGCGGGCCACGAATGTCACGAAGGAACACGAATCAGAACATCGGTCTGATTCGTGTTCATTCGTGACATTCGTGGCTCTCGTTTCACGCGGTTGTTTGAGGCTTGAACGCCGCAGGAACGAAATCGAGATCGCTCGCTTCGCTCACGGCCAATCCAATCTGGAAATCCATCACGTCGCGGGGGACGGGATTCTGATAGTCGGCGAGGGATTCTTTCAGGGCATCGGTGGGGGACAGGTTTTCCGTCTTCACGTGGCGGGCGGTAAATCTTGATGCGACAGCGTCTGCGGCAGCGCCGGGCGTGAGGAGGGTGGGGACCTTGTCCTTCACGGCGTCGAACGATTCTTTCGGGATCTCGAGGCCCCGCTTGCGACTTCGCGCCCGGATCAACCCAAATCCCTCTTCCGGCGTCGTCGTCGGGAACAGTGGAATCTTCACGTCGACGCGTCCCGGGCGTTCAGAGTCGACTTCGATGAGATCGGGACGCGGGCTCGCGCAGGATCCAGACGATCTTGCCGCGGTTGCGGGTGTCGGACATTTCCTGGGCCATCATCTGATAGACGCGGCCAGAGACGCCGGAGTCGCTGCCGCCGGTGTCGCCCGCTTCTCCTGGTAGACATCGCGGTCCAGTCATAGCCCATGCGGTCGGGAGCTTGTCCTCCGCCATCTGCTCCATCAGCTCAGGGCCTGCCCCGAGCTGAACCCGGGGGCCGCCTCGCCGGTGATCGACGCCGAAGGGATAGAGGTTATAGCGGGTGATGATCTGCGGCCCGAGCCGTCGCTGACGTTGACCATCGTGCCCAGCGGGACCATCTTGCCCTGCAGGTCGCGGACCTCCAGCCGCGGATGTCTTCGGGCCGGTTGCGGAACTGCTGGTCGGCCTGGACGCGGACCTGGCAGGTCCGGCCGAAGAGGTTGAAGTCGTTGACATAGGCCGAGCCGAGCGAGGCCTGGAGCGTGCCGAAGACGACGTCGAGCGGGACGTCGAGGCTCTTGGCCTTCACGCGGTCGATGTCGGCGTAGAGCTGCGGGACGCCGGCGCGGAAGGTGCTGTTGAGCGCCGGGAGGTGGTCTGGGCGTTGCCGGCCGCGACCATCTCGTCGGCGACCTGCTGGAGCTCGGCGAGCCGACGCCGCCGCGGTCCTCGAGCTGGAACTGGAAGCCGCCGGCGATGCCGAGCCCCTGGATGGCCGGCGGCGGGAAGGCGAAGACGATCGCGTCCTGGATCTCGCCGGAACCTGCCGCGGAGCTTGCCCAGGATCGCGTCCTGGCTCAGCTCGGGTCGGTCCGCTCTTCCCAGGGCGTCCAGATGATGAAGCGGTCGCGGCGTTCGAGGCGACGGCCTGGTCGAGGACCGAGATGCCCGCCGATCATGACCCAGTTCTCGATCCCGGGCGTCTCCTTGAGGATCGCCTCGACCTGCTCGACGACCCGCGCGTCCGCTCCTGCGAGGCCGCGTCGGGGAGCTGGACGCCGACGATCGCGTAGCCCTGGTCCTCGGTCGGGCAGGAAGCCGGTCGGCAGCCTGGTGAACCACCAGCCGGTGAGCGCCGACGAGGACCGACGAACAGCGAGCATCATCAGCACGCGTCTGCCGGACCAGCCGGCCGACGATCCGGTGTAGACGCGCCTCGACAGCGGTCGTAGACGCGCGTTGAACGCCGCGGTAGAACGCGTTCTTCGCCGCTCGGGGCCGGCCGCAGGTAGGTGGCGCACTGCGCCGGCTTGAGCGTCACGGCGTTGATCGCGCTGATGACGGCCGTGGCGGCGATCGTCAGGGCGAACTGGCGGTAGAGCTGGCCGGTGATGCCGGCGAGGAACGCGGTCGGCAGGAACACGGCCATCAGCACGAGCGTGATCCCGATGACCGGCCCGATCACCTCGCCATCGCCTTGATCGTGGCGTCCTTGGGGCGAGCCCGTCGTGGTCGATGTGGTGCGCGGCGTTCTCGACGATCACGATCGCGTCGTCGACCACGATGCCGATCGCCAGCACCAGGCCGAAGAGCGTCAGCATGTTGACCGTGAACCCAGCGCGGCCATGGCGGCGAACGCGCCGATGATCGTGACCGGCACCGTGGTCGCCGGGCACGA
Source organism: uncultured Actinomycetes bacterium (assembly GCA_963758605.1). Taxonomy (GTDB): domain Bacteria; phylum Actinomycetota; class Thermoleophilia; order Gaiellales; family Gaiellaceae; genus GMQP-bins7. The sequence continues at coordinate 232,425 of CAVWWI010000012.1, forward strand.
GCACCGCCCGCCAGTCCTGCAGGAACACCAGGATGACGATGAGCACGAGCACGCCCGGCCTCGAACAGCGTCTTGTAGACCTCGTGGATCGACTCCTCGACGAAGATCGTGGTGTCGAACGGGATCGAGTACTCCAGCCCCTCGGGGAACGACTTCTTGAGCTCGTCCATCGCCTCGCGGACCTTCTTGGCCACGTCGAGGGCGTTGGCCCCGGGGAGCTGGAAGACGGCGACGCCGGCGGCCGGCTTGCCCGTCGACGTCGCACCACTGGTCGTAGATCTGCGCCGCCGAGCTCGACGCGGGCGACGTCCTTGACCCGGGTGAGCCGCGCCGCGGCGCGGCGTCGCGCCGCGCCGCGTCTTGACGATGATGTCGCCGAACTGCTCGGCGTCGTCAGCCGGCCGAGGGTCGTGACCGTGAACTGGAAGTCCTGGCTCGCGGGCGCCGGCGGCTGGCCGATCTGCCCGGCGGCGACCTGGACGTTCTGCTCGCGGATCGCGTCGAGCACGTCGTCGGTGGTCAGGTCGCGGCGCCGAGCTTCTCGGGGTCGAGCCAGACCCGCATGCCGTAGTCGCTGCCGCCGAAGACGTTGATGTCGCCGACGCCGTTGATCCGGCTCAGCTCGTCCTTGATCTGGAGCGTGGCGTAGTTGCTCAGGAAGAGGCTGTCGTAGCGGTCCGTCGGGCGAGGTCAGCGCGACGACCAGGATGATCGTCGGTCGACTGCTTCTTGTCGTGACGCCCTGCCGCTGGACCTCCTCGGGCAGCTTGGGCTGGCGATGGCCACGCGGTTCTGCACCAGCACCTGGGCCATGTCGAGGTTGGTGCCGACCTCGAAGGTGACCGTCAGCTTGTACGAGCCGTCGTTGGCGCAGGTCGACGACATGTAGAGCATGCCCTCGACGCCGTTGACCTGCTGCTCGATCGGGGCGGCGACCGTGTCGGCGACGACCTGGGCGTCGGCGCCGGGATAGATGGTCGTGACCTGGACGGTCGGCGGCGTGATCTGCGGGATACTGCTCGATCGGCAGCACGAAGAGCGCGACCACGCCGATGAGCATCGTCACGATCGCGATGACGTTGGCGAAGATCGGCCGGTCGATGAAGAAGCGAGAGAACATGATATCCCTTATGTCAGGTCAGGTTCCGGGCGCTTCGTCCCCTGGGTAGCTGACGGAGGGCGTTGCCGGCTCCGGCCCTGGATTCGTTCGTTCGCGACGGCCTGCGGCACGGTCGGCTCCTGGCGTCTGGGATTCGACCACGATGCCCGGCCGGGCCCTGGAGGCCCTGGATGATGACCAGGTCGTCCGGCCTTCAGGTTCTCCTCGATCACCCGCAGGCCTCCCTCTCCTGCGAGCCGGGGGTGCACGTATCGCTGCTCGACCTTGTTCCTGTAGTCCACGACCAGGAGATAGTATGCCGCCCTGGTCGTAGGCGAGCGCCCGCTCGGGGACCAGCGAGCGACGCTCGGGCAGTCTGGCGAGCGGGCACGCGGATCCGGCAGAAAAGGCCCGGGTAGATTGACTCCGCCGGGGTTGGGGAATTTCCCGCGGGCCTGGAGCGTGCCGGTGCCGGGTCGACGGTCGGGTCGGCGTAGTCGAGGATGCCGTGGTGCGGAAATCCCGTCTCGTTGGCCAGGCCGAGGTCCGAGCGCGATGCGTCTCCCCTTCCGGAAGTCGACCCGTTTCCCTTCGCGCACCAGCTTGCGGAACATGAGCAGGTCGCTCTCGCTCACGCTCATGTAGGCATAGATGGGATCGACCTTGACGATCGTGGCCAGCACGGTGGCCTGGCCGTCGCCCACGAGGTTTGCCCTCGTCGTAAGGGCCCGGCTGATCCGGCCGTCGAACGGGGCGGTGATGCGGCAATAGCCGAGGTCGATCTCGGCGTTGCGGACCTCCGCCTTCGCCTGGGCGACGTTCGCCTTGGCGGTCATGATGTTGGTGACGTAGTCGGCCCGGGCCTGCTCGAGGTTGGCCTGGTCGGCCTCGACCTGGGCCGCGGCCTTCTTGAGGTCGGCCTGGGCCTTGTCGAGATCGTCCTGGGACGCGGCGTTCCGCCGCGCAGGGCGCGCCGTGCGATCTCCTCGACCCTCGCCAGCAGGAGCACCGCCTCGTCGAGGTCGAGCTGGGCCGCGGCGACCTCCCTGGCCTTCGACTCCTCGGCCTTCTTGACGCCGCCTCGGCGGCGGCCTGCTTGGCCTGGGCCAGGTCGAGCTGGATCCGGAACGGGATCCTCGTCGATCACCAGCAGGAGGTCGCCTGTCTTGACCTCGGCCCCCTCCCGGAAGGGCCGCTCCTTGAGGAATCCCTTGACCCGGGCCCGGAGGTCGACCCGTCTCGATCGCCTTGGTCGTCCCCGTGTACTCGATGTAGGTCTTCACGGGCCGGCGGACGGGCGAGCTGACCGTGACCTCGGGAGGCGGCGGCGGGACATACGTGTTGCCGGGCTGGCAGCCGAGGACGAGACCGAGGAGCACCAGGGCACAAGAGGACAAGGCCACTACAGCTTTCGATGGAGGGCTAGGACACATTCACTCCCTCATCACGCAAAGACCGGGCAAGGTCGTGAGAGTTCTCTCCGAGCCTGGCCCGGTCGAAGATAAAACTATGGGATTGTAGACAAGAGCCCCACGCAGACAAGTCTCCGGTCGAGAGCCAGAACGGCAGCAACGTCGGGATGAAATGATAGACGCTGCTGAGGAAGGAATTGTGGAGTTTTGCCCCGCGGGTGGCCTCTGCTAGCCTGATAGGCCCAAACCCAACCTGGCTTGAGATAGACCCAACAGTGATACTGGTGGCTGTCACGCTCAGTCCGTGGGTTCTGCCGCTATCTGGCACCCTCCCTCCAATCACGTCGACCGTTCGTCGGTCGGGTCGTGAAGCCGGGGGGTGTTCTGCCTCGTTTTCGGGATGCGGCTACTTGGGATCGTCCCCTGACCTCGCCGTCGCGGCTCCCGCACGGTTCGCAGGTAGGCGACGAGGTGGCGAGCCCAGATCACCCCCTTGTCACAGCAACTCGTCAGCGATCGTCCGCTTCATCAGCAAATTTGACGGCACGGCCGCCGGATCGAGGGCCTTGCGGGCGGTCTCGGCCCCGGCCACCGGGAGCCCCGCCGGGTCCAGCAGCCCCAACTGCACCAGGGCCGACGCCTGGTCCCAGTAGATGTGCTCGTGGTGGATCTTGCCGCCCTCGAAGGAGACGATCACCACGATGACCAGCTCCAGCCGCCGCCCGGTCGGTGGCACCCCGGGCAAAAGCCAATCCATCCGGATCGAGTGCGTGCAGCGGTAGACGAACTCGTCCACGATGCGGTCCTGGCCGACCGTCCGGGAGATGGGCACGAGCTCCACGTCGGGCGGGCTGGCCGGGGATGAAGTACCGGCTGTAATAGTGCTCCAACTGACGCCGGCCGACTCCGCCGGTCAGCACCGGCACGTGGTTGACGTAGGGGCTGGCGACCATCGTGTCGCAGGAGGCGGCGGCGTCCTTGTCCTGGAACTCCGCCTTCAGATGGGCCTCCCACAAGTCGACCATGGCCCGTTGCTCGGGCGTCAGCTGAGTCAGATCGAGAGGGAACATGTCGGGAGCCTCTCGGGATCCGGCCAGCCCGCGGGGATACCTGACGGCATCATCCGCGGGCCGTTGGCCTCGGGCAAGAACGGACTCTCCGCATCGTAGCGAGATAGTTCACGGGCCTCAACGGGGCGTAACATGAGAGTCACTATCAAATTCTTCGGAGCCGTGTCCGTCGTCCGATAATAAGATTTTATGTTATGTTATGCTCAATGTTATCGAATACGCCGCCATTGACGGCCTGCTGCGACTCCCCCACCGGCGCCACGTCCGGATATGTGGCTTTATGTTCGCTTGAACCACGTCACATATATCAGTGCGTACTCTTGTGCTGCAGTAGGCGCATTGGCTTCGAGCTGACGTCCATCGGAGCGAATGGCATCGGTCGATCAGACCGAAGCGCACCGCGGTTGGCCCGTTCGGATCCGCATCGGACGGTGTGACCTCCGCCGGCCGGTTCGTTACGGTGAAGTAGAGGCAACGCGGACCACCCTGCTCCATGGCGTGGAGGTTTGACGATGGAGGATCGGGATCGCTGCCGAGACTGCGGCGAGAAGCGGCCCGCCGATTGCCCGGAGGGTTGTGCCCGGCCTGCCTGCTGCGGGCCGGCCTGGCCGGCGGCGCACCCGGCGGAGGGGGAACGGGACAGGCACGACGTGCCCGACACGACTGCGGAGGGGGCGTCGCCGTCTGTCGTTGGCGGCGACCTCCGACGCCGGGCGTGCTGGCGAGGCTGGCCGAGACCCTTCGGACATCCCGCGGGTGCTCTTGCGCGACACCGAGCCGGTCACCGGCCCCGGGCCGGTGGTCCAGCCCCTCGTCGGCCGAGATGCCCGCCCCGGCCGACCGCCCGGCCCGGCTCCAGCTGCTCGGCGAGATCGCCCGCGGCGGCATGGGGGTCGTCCTCAAGGGCCGCGACGCCGACCTCGGCCGCGACCTGGCCGTCAAGGTCCTGCTGGAGGCGCACCGCGACCAGCCCCGAGCTGGTCCGCCGGTTCGTCGAGGAGGCGCAGATCGCCGGCCAGCTGCAGCACCCGGGCATCGTGCCCGGTCTACGAGCTGGGCGCCTTCGCCGACCGCCGGCCCTTCTTCGCCATGAAGCTGGTCAAGGGCCGCACCCTGGCGGCGCTGCTCGGCGGCCGCGACGACCCGGCCGAGGACCTGCCGCGGCTTCCTGCGGCATCTTCGAGCAGGTCTGCCAGACGGTGGCCTACGCCCACGCCCGGGGGGTGATCCACCGCGACCTGAAGCCGTCGAACGTCATGGTCGGCGGCTTCGGCGAGGTGCAGGTGATGGACTGGGGCCTGGCCAAGGTGCTGCCGCGGCGGCGGCGTGGCCGACGACGACCGGACGGCCGGGCGGCGCCGGCGATCGAGACGGTGATCCGCACGGTCCGCGACGCGGCTCCGACGCCGACGCTGTCGCGGGCCGGCTCGGTGCTGGGCACGCCGGCCTACATGGCGCCGGAGCAGGCCCGCGGCGAGGTCGACCGGCTCGACGAGCGGGCCGACGTGTTCGCGCTGGGCGCGATCCTCTGCGAGGTCCTGACCGGCGGCCGCCGTACGTCGGCCGCGACCGTCGGCGAGGTCCACGCGCAAGGCCGCGAGGGCCGACCTGGCCGACGCCCTCGCCCGGCTCGACGCCTGCGGGGCCGAGCGCCGAGCTGGCTCGCCCTGGCCCGCGCTGCCTGGCGCCGAGCCCGCGGACCGGCCCGCGCGACGCCGGCGAGGTCGCCGAGCGCCATGACCGCCTACCTCGGCCGGCGTGCAGGAGCGGCTGCGGCCGGCCGAGCTGGACGGGTCGAGGCGCAGGCGGGCCGAGGAAGAGGCCAAGCGGCGGATCCTGGCCAACGCGCTGGCGCAGAAGGCGCAAGGCGCTGCGGTCGAGGAAGGGCGGCGGCGGCGACTCCAGGTGGGCCTGGCCGCCTCGGTCCTGGCCCTGACGACCGTCGGCGGCCTGGCCGCCACGGCCTACCTCCACCAGCACAGGCCCGGGCAGCCCAGGTCGAGCTGGCGCTGAACGAGACGACGCTGCTGCACAACCAGGCCCTGAAGGCGCCCGACGACCTCGGCCGCTGGCAAGCGGCGCAGGGAGGCGGTCAAGCGCGTGGAGGTGGCCCTCGGCGATGACGGCAACGCTCAGGCCCGGCACCGGCTCGGCGACCTGCGCCGCGCAGGTCGAGACCGGCATCGCCGCCGCGCCGCGACCGCGAGTTGCTCGACGCGCTGGCCGAGATCCGCAGCGGACATCTGGGCGTCAAGCCCGGCGTGACGGACATGGCCTATGCCGAGGCCTTCCGCCGGGCCGGGATCGACCTCGACATCCTGACCCCGGCCGAGGCCGCCGCCCGGCTCCGTGACCGGCCCGCCGCGGTGGTGCTCCAGGTGCTGCCTTACCTCGATAGCTGGTCGCTCGTTCGCCGTAACGACGAGCAACCGGCAGAGCGGTGGCAGCGCCCCCTGGCCGTGGCCCGCGCCGCCGACTCCGACGCCTATCGCAACCGGCTCCGCGCGTGGTCGAACGCCCGGACATCCGAAAGCAGGGCGCGGTCCTGCGGGCCCTGTCCCAGGATCGGAAGTCGCCGAGCTCCCACCCGCCAGCATTCTCCAGCTCGCCTCCGTCCTTAGGGGGCGGGTGATCCGGCGGCGTCGGTCGCCCTGCTCGAGTCGGCTGCGCACAGCGCTACCCGGATGACGTCTGGATCAACTACAACCTGGCCGAGCTTCTCGGCGGGGATACCCCCGCGGCGTGAGGAAGCGGTGCGTTA
>CAVWWI010000013.1:0-26634 GCA_963758605.1 uncultured Actinomycetes bacterium
TACCCGCCCGATTATCAGGGGGCGCTGTTCTTCGCGGACTACTCGCGGGACTGCATATGGGTGATGCGGAAGAACGGCAATCCCATTCCCTCGCCCGGCTGCATCGAGACCTTCGTCGCCGGCGCCGCCAACCCGGTCAACCTCGAGTTCGGGCCCGACGGGAACCTCTACTACGTCGACTTCGACGGCGGGACCATCCGCAGGGTCGGCCCACACCCGCCGCCCCCCCGAGCACCTACCTCAGCGACCTCACCTGGACCTCGATGACGAACGGCTGGGGCCCGGTCGAGAAGGACAGTCCAACGGCGAGGCCAGCCGAGGGCGACGGGCACACGATCACGCTGAACGGCACGACCTACGCGAAGGGCCTGGGCGCGCACGCCGCCTCCGACGTGCGCTACTGCCTCGGCGGCAGCTGCACCCGCTTCAAGGCCTCGCGTCGGGGTCGACGACGAGGTCGGCGCCCAACGGCTCGGTCGTCTTCCAGGTGTACGCGGACGCGACCAAGGTCTACGACAGCGGCCTCATGACCGGCGCGACGCGCGACGAAGACGGTCGACGTCTCGCATCGCCGGGGCGAGCGAGCTCGGCTCGTCGTCACGAACGGCGGCGACAACATCAACTACGACCACGGCGACTGGGCGCTCGCGCGGATCGAGTGCGGGGCGGCGGCGACACGACCCCGCCCACGATCGTCGACCACGACCCCTGCCCGGCGCGACCGGGGTCTCCGCGCGCGTCTCCCCCACCGCGACCTTCTCCGAGGCGATGGACCCGGCGACGCTCACCACGACCACCTTCACGCTCGTCAAGCAGGGGCAGATCGACGCCGGTTCCCGCGCACGTCTCCTACGCGAGCCAGGTCGCGACGCTCGACCCGAGCGCCGAACCTGGACGCGAGCACGACCTACACCGCGACCGTCAAGGGCGGCCCGGGAGGGGCGAAGGACGTCGCCGGCAACCCGCTCGCGGCCGACGTCAGCTGGGCGTTCACGACGGCGCGCCGCGAACCAGCCGCCGAGCCCGTCATCGACACTCCCGCCTCGACGCTGACCTGGAAGGTCGGAGACCCGATCTCGTTCACCGGCCACGCGACGGACCCCGAGCAGGGGACGCTCCCCGCGTCGGCGCTCTCGTGGACGCTCCTCATCCAGCACTGCCCGTCGAACTGCCACACGCACACGATCCAGACCTGGCCCGGCGTCGCGAGCGGCTCGTTCAGCGCCCCGATCACGAGTACCCGTCGTACCTCGAGCTGGAGCTGACGGCGACGGACGCCGGCGGCTGAGCGCGACGACGACTCTGTCGCCTCGATCCGCAGACGGTCGTCCTCACGTTCGCCTCGTCCCCGTCGGGCTTCAGCTCGCGGTCAACGGGATCGCGTCGGCGACGCCATTCACGCGCACCGTGATCGTCGGCTCGTCGAACTCGGTCAGCGCGACTACGCCGCAGGCGCTCGGCGGGACGACCTACGAGTTCTCGTCCTGGTCGGACGGAGGCGCGCAGACGCACAACATCGTCGCCTCCCGCCGCCGACGAGCTACACCGCTAAATACGTGATCGGGCATCGCCGGTGAACACTCTCGCTCCCGCGGGGCCACAATCGTCGTCCTACCCGCCGGTGCTCACGGTCGGAAACGGCGGCTGGACCGGCGCGACGCCGATGACCATGACGTACCAGTGGCTTCGGTGTACGACGTTGGACATCGCGTCGTGCGGCGCCAATCGCGGGTGCGACTGCCAAGTCGTATGTTCCCGGTCCCTGGGGACGTCGGACTCAGGCTCCGAGCGCACGTCACCGCCACCAACGCCCTCGGATCCGCCTCTGCCACGTCCGAGCCGTCCCCAGCCCTACTGAAGGGGAACGGCCAGGCCGTCCGATATCCTGGCCCCCGCGCGGAGAAGTGGCCGAGTGGCTGAAGGCGGCGCCCTGCTAAGGCGTTAGGTGGGGAAAACCCTGCCTCGAGGGTTCGAATCCCTCCTTCTCCGCCATACTGATCTACGCCGCTTCGGGCAGGGGTTCGACCGTCTCGGTGTCGCGCATCCTGCGGTAGACGACGAGCCCGCGACCCTGTGATCGCCGGGGCCGCGCCTGCGAGCAAGAGCGTCCAACGCGCGCCGATCGCGGCGATGAGCAGGCCGCCGAGCACGAGCGCGACCATCTCCGCGCCGTTCCGCAGGGCGTTGTAGGCCGCGAAGGCTCGTCCGTGCAGGCGGGCGGGAACACGCTGGTGCATGAGCGTCCGGATCAGGACGTTCTTCGTCCCGTGCGCCGCGCCGCCCACGACGTAACAGGCGAGCGCAAACGTGAACACGAGCGGAAGCGTCGGTGCGGCCAGGCCGATGCTCTGGACGATGATCGCGACGAGAGCGGCACCCGCGAGCGCGCTCGTCGGCACGCGTCTCGCGAGGAACAGGCCTCCGATAGCCATGCCTACGAACCAGCTCGTCCAGAGTGCTCCGAAGCCGGCGTCGCCGACCTCGAGGAAGTCCTTCGCGAAGAACACCTCGGCCGGCGCCGATGCGGTCATGAAGAGCAGCGAGGCGAAGGCGACGAGCATCACGACGCGGAGGATCCGGTCACGGTGCAGGAAGACGATTCCGTCGCGCGCCCGTCCGAGCGGCTCGTCGGTCTCTGTCTCCTTGCCGACCCTCTGACGCACCAGCGCGACTGCAGCCCCGATGGCGAGGAAGCTCGCGGCGTCCACTAGCAAGGGGAGGCGTGTCCCGCCGACGCCGACCAGGATCCCGCCGAGCAGCGGGCCGGCGGCGAACCCGGCAAAACGAGCCGTCTCCACGTGAGCGTTCGCGATCGGAAGACGCGCCTCGCTGACGACGGTCGGGATGAGAGCGAACTCCGCAGGCTGGCTGACGGCGTTCGCCGTGCCCAGGAGCGCGGTGAGGACGAGCAAAGGGACGAGGTCGCCGGTGAACGCGAGTGCGGTCGCGACAACAGCCTGGGCGACCGATGCGATGACGACCACGCGACGCGAGTCGAAGCGGTCGGCGAGCAGACCCACCGGTCCGGCGAAGACGACGAGCGGAGCCCAGAGCGCGATGAAGAGCGCGGAGACCGCGATCCCCGAGCCGGTGCTCTCCTCGAGATGGAGCGTGAGCGCGGTTAGCGCAAGCCAGTCGCCGAGCGCGGAGAGGAAGACCGCGCCGACGAGCAGCTGGAGATTCCCATGGTGCACGCCTCGGGCAGGTCAGTCGTGAATGCGCGCGATGAGTTCCTCGCGCTTGAGAACCTTCACGTCGATCCCGCCGAGGCGGACGTCGTAGCCCGCGTCCCGCGGATACAGCACCTTGTCGCCGGCGTCGACGCCGGTCGCATCGCTCCCGACCGCGGTGACGATCCCGGTTCGGCACGGCGCGGCCTCGGCTGCCGATGCAGGAAGGATGAGGCCGGCGCGCGTCTCCGTCTCGTCCGACACGGGCTGGATGACGACGAACTCGTCGAGCGGCTCGAGCGTGACGTCGACGCTGCGGGACTCCTCGATCACGGCTCTAACGATACGCCGAAGCCGCCAGCGCCGCAGCTCTCATAGTCGGCCCGCGTCGACGATCCGCTGGAGGAACTGCTGCGTGCGCGGCTCGCGCGGCGCGCCGAAGATCTGCTCCGGCGGGCCTTCCTCGAGGAGCACTCCCTCGTCGAGGAAGCAGACCCGGTGGGCGACGTCGCGGGCGAAGCCCATCTCGTGCGTTGCGATCAGCATCGTCATGCCCTCGACCGCGAGCTCGCGGATGACCTCGAGCACCTCGGCCACGAGCTCGGGGTCGAGGGCGCTCGTGACCTCGTCGAGTAGGAGCAGTCCCGGCTGCATGGCGAGCGCGCGCACGATGGCCACGCGCTGCTGCTGGCCGCCCGAGAGGCGGTCCGGGTACTCGTCGCGCTTGGCCGCGAGCCCGAACCGGCGCGAGGAGCTCGGTCGCGCGAGCGTCGGCCTCGCCTTCCCGAGCTCGCAGCGCCTTGCGCGGGCCGAGCGTGACGTTCTCGAGCACGGACATGTGCGGGAAGAGGTTGAACGCCTGGAACACGATCCCGATCCCACGTCGGACACGGTCGACGTCGATGCCCCGCGCAGTGATCTCCTCGCCCCGGAGCACGATCCGTCCCTCCTCGATCGGCTCCAGGAGGTTGATGCAGCGCAGCAGCGTCGACTTCCCCGACCCCGAAGCGCCGATCAGGCACACGACCTCGTGCTCGGCGAGCTCCAGATCGATTCCGCGGAGCACCTCGAGCTTGCCGAACGACTTGTGCAGGCCCTCGATCGCCAGGGCCGGCGCGCTGCTCACGTCGCCACCCCGCCGCCTTGCCGCCGCCGCCGGTCGCGCGCGACGAGCCAGTCGGTGAAGCGCGCGAGCGGGATCGTGATCGCCACGAAGAGGGTGGCGGCGACGAGGTAGTAGGTCCCGTTGAAGGCGGCCGCTTCGTTGATCTGCGTCTGCCGGAGGACTTCGACGACACCGAGCACGCTCACGAGAGCGGTGTCCTTCTGGAGCCCGATGAAGTCGTTCAGCAGGGGCGGGATGACTCGGCGGACCGCCTGGGGGATCACGACAAAGCGCAGCGACTGGACGTGCGTCAGCCCGAGGGAGCGCGCGGCCGCGTCTTGACTCGGATGCACCGACTCGATTCCCGCCCGGTACACCTCGGACACGTATGCCGTGTACACGAGGACGAGTGAAACGACCGCCCAGAACACCTGCGACGTCGGGACGCCCTCGATCCCGAGCGCGGGCATCCCCGTTCCCAGCATCAGGATGACCAGGATCGTCGGCACGCCGCGAAAGAAGTCCGTGTAGACGATCGCGAGCGCGCGGATCGGGAAAAAGACCGGGCCGGGCAGGCTTCGGAGCACCGCCAGACCGAGCGCCGTGACGAGGATGATCGCCTCGGCGATCACGAAGATCCTGACGTTGATCAAGAAGGCCCGGGCGATCTCCGGGAACGACTCGCGGTACTTCTGCCAGTCGAGGAAGTAGGCCTTGAACGCCTCCCAGCCGGGCGACTGAGTCGCGAGGAGCGCGAGGAGCGCGAGGAAGACGATCGTGCTTACGACCGCGATTAGCACGCCCCGCCCCGGGCCGGGGCGGGGCGTGCGAAAGGTCAGGATCCGGGAGCTGCGGTCGCCTTCCAGCTGCTACCCGAGGACGCGCAAGCCGCTACCGGTCGGCAGGGTGCGGTTCTGGATCTGCTTGATCGTCCCGTTCGCCCAGAGGCGGTTCAGCGCCCGGTTCACACATCGCCGGAGCGAGCTGCCCTTTTCCAAGACCATGCCCAAGCGCTCTCGTCCTCCTCGGTTCGCGAAGCGGCCGACGATCACGCCATCATCGAGCTGGACGCCCGTCACGTAGAACGCCGTCGGGAGGTCGACGACGATGCCGTCGATCTGACCGTTCTTCAGAGCCTGCACGGCGAGGTCGTTCGTGTCGTAGACGAGAGGGCTCTGGGACGGCTTGATGTAGTTGGCGATGTACTGGTAGCTCGTAGTGCCGAGCTGAGCTCCCAGGCGGAATTGCTTGAGATCCGCGACCGAGCGCGCCCGAGTGATGGCAGTACCCTCCCGTCCGACGAGCGACTGGTACACGAAGTAGTAGGCGTTCGAGAAATCGACCGTCTTCGCGCGCTCAGGCGTGTACGACACCTGCGCGAGATAGAAGTCGAAGTTCTTGTTCCCCGGGCGGTATGACTGCGCAAATGGCACCGCACGCCAGTCCACCTGGCGCTTGGCGAAGCCGAGCTGCCGAGCGACGGCGTAAGCGACTGCGGACTCGTAACCTTGGCCGGAGTAAGGATTCGACGTCTTCCAGGGCTTGCGAGTCTGGCCACCGCCCCACCACGGCGGGAAGGCCGGGTTGTCGGTGGCGAGCGTCAGACGTCCGTCCTCGATCAGGTCGAGATTGGCTCTTGCGCAGGAGCCTGCTTGGGACCGCGCATCCGGGCCACCGGTCGCCGTCGCCGCCAGCGCGAGAGCGAGTGTTGCGAGAACAAGACCGAAGAGAACCGCGCGCATCGACTCCTCCTAGTCCGGGAAAGGCTCGCCGAGCCTAGCACCGGCTGGATAGCGTGCTGCCATGGCTTCGCCCTATGTCGAGCTCGAGGTCGGGGAGCGGGTCGTCAAGGTGACGAACCCGGACAAGGTGCTCTTCCCGAAGGCGAAGAAGACGAAGCGCGACCTCGTCGACTACTACATCGCCGTCGGGGACGGCATCGTGCGCACGCTGTACGAGCGGCCGACCCAGCTGCGGCGTTTCCCCGACGGCATCCAGGGCGAGCAGATCTACCAGAAGCGGGTGCCCGAGAAACGCCCCGAGTGGGTGGAGGCGGCGCGCGTGACCTTCCCCTCGGGCCGGCACGCGGACGAGCTCTGCGTGACGGAGCTCGCCCAGGTCGTCTGGGCCGCGAATCTCGCCGTCATCGATTTCCATCCATGGCCGTCGCGCCGTAAGGACACGGAGCACCCCGACGAGCTTCGCATCGACATCGACCCGCAGCCCGGCACGACGTTCAGGGACGCCAAACGCGTCGGAGCACTCGTGCGCGAGGTGCTCGCGGAGATCGGCTACGTCGGCTGGCCGAAGACCTCCGGGAACCGCGGCGTGCACGTCTTCTGCCGCATCGAGCCCAGCTGGGAGTTCCCGGTCGTACGGCGCGCGGCGCTCGCCTTCGCGCGGGAGGTCGAGCGGCGGCTCCCGAAGAAGGTGACGACCGCGTGGTGGAAGGAGGAACGCGGTAAGCGTGTCTTCATCGACTACAACCAGAACGCGCGCGACCGGACGGTCGCGTCCGCCTACTCGGTGCGGGCGCGACCGGACGCGGCGGTGTCGGCTCCTGTCACGTGGGACGAGCTGCCGGACGTCGAGACCGAGGACTTCACCATGACGACCATGCCCGAGCGATTCGCGAAGCTTGGAGATATCCAGGCCGGGATGGACGACGCGGTCTGCGATCTGCGGGTCCTGCTCGAGTGGGTAGAGCGCGAGGAGAAGGACGGCGTCGGCGAGGCGCCGTACCCGCCGAACTTCCCCAAGATGCCCGGCGAGCCGCCGCGCGTGCAGCCGTCGCGAGCCCGGAAGCGCGACTGAGCTAGCGCACGCTCACCGAGGCTGGCGCGTAGCCCGCCTTCGTCGCCGTCGCCTTGACCCGTGCGGCCGCCTGCTGCAGGGTCGCGCGGCCGTTGGCCGCTGTCCTGAGCGTCTTCCCGCCCGCCTTGACGGTCGCGCCGGCGACCGGGTCCCCGGCGTCGAAAACACCGAAGACGACATTGCCGCCGGATCTCGACGCTGTGAGCTGGAGCTTCGGCCACACCTGCTGGTGCCAGAGCCCTCGACCGTCGTTCACGATCAGGTCGAGTGGTCCGGCTGATCCCTCGCCGTTCAGGCGGTACACCGTGCGGCTTCCGGGTGCCTTGAGCGCGTTCACTGCGCCGGCTTTCGTCGCAGCCTTGTTCGTGCGTGTTGCGAAGATCGTCCCGTTCACCTCCCACATGAGCCAGAGGCGACCTTCCGGGGCAGCGGCGACGTTGGCGTGCTCGTTTCGGTCAGCCTTGAGCACGAGGTGCGGACCTGGGCGGTCGACTCGCCAGAGCGCGAGAGTCTTGAAGGTCGGATATCCCTGGCCGTAGACGGCGTACACGCCTGACGCGCCGATCCGTCCCGTGATCGGCGTCCGGTTGCCCGGTGCCAGCGCGCTCTTTCCGGTAACCGAACCCGCGGCCAGCTTGCGTCCGCCCTGCGGCCCCGACGGGCCGATGGCGTTCACGAACACTCCAGGCCCCGCGCTCTCGTTCGAGTAGAACGCGACCCAGGCCTGGCCGCTCTCCGAGTCGATCCCGATGTCCGGGTTGTAGAGGCAGCAGCCCGTCTGGGGGATCCTCCCGTCGGGCTCCGAGGGGTTGACGCCGTAGTGGAATCCGAGCCCCGGCGTCCCGGACCAGGTCGAGATCGGCGTTCCGTTCTTCGCGACGGCGCCGCCCGTCACGCTGGTTGCGTACGCGTAGAGCGCCTGGGCGGCGCGTCCTTCCTGGAGAGTCCAGGGCGTTCCCCGAGCCGGTGCGGTCGCCGTGTTGAGCGCGTCGTTGTCGTCGCCCTGAGCGGTCGAGCGGATTCCGCCGAAGAACGCTCGCAGTGAGCCGTCGGGCATCCGCAGGAGGTCGGGGTGAGCGATCGCGTTCCACCCGGTCAGCGCGGCCGAGGCCGAGCCGACCTTCCCGGCGGGGCTGACCTCGACGTGCACGAGGTCGTCCTTCGTTCCGGCATCGCGCACGTAGGCGATGTGCAGCACGCCGTCCTGCGTGCGCGCCAAGCCCGGGCTCGGCGAAATTGATCACCGTCCCTGGAAGACGCGTCCATTGCCCACGCGGACCGGCGGCGGCCGAGGCGGCCGCGACGAGGACGATGACGGCAACAACGGCGCCGATCCGGGGGACGCGCATTCGCCGCCGACGATACTCCTTCGGTGTCGTCGCTGACTACCGACCGGTGTGCAGAAGCTTCTCGACCCCGACGCCTCGCGCGCGGGCTGGCCGTAGCTCGTGCCACGTGCACTGTGCGGGGTCCTTGTCGTCGCGGAAGCGGATGAGCTTCGTGCCGTGGCGGAAGCGGTTCGACTGCACCTTGTCGTAGCGCACCTCGACGACGGCTTCGGGTCGCACCGGTGACTCCTCGAGCTCGCCGCCTCCCCAGCGGTTCGGCTCCGAGAAGCGGCGCTCCGGAGCGTTCTCGAGGAGTGGGAGAACGCGCTCGGCGATCTGCGCGTGCCGTGCCGGGGCGACGGCTGCGGAGCCGACGTAGTCGATCTCACCCTTCTCGTCGTAGAGGCCGAGGAGCAACGTCGCGATCCGGTCCGGGCGCGACTTCCAGCGCACGCCGACGACGACGCAGTCGGCAGTCTTCTCCGGTTTCACCTTCACGACGCCCTCCCGCGAGCCGGGGAGGTAGGGCGAGTCGACGCGCTTCGCGACGACGCCGTCGAGGCCGATCGCCTCGAACCGGTCGAGCCAGGTCAACGCCTCGTCTCGCTCTCGCGAGGCGGGAGAGAGGTCGAAGCGCTTGGCCTTCCGCTCGAGCTCGCGGCGACGTTCGGTCAACGACCGGCGCCAGACCTCGTCTCCTTTCCAGACGAGGACGTCGAAGGCGATGAAGCGGGCGGGGATCTCGCCTGCGAGCCTGTTGATCCGCGACTCGGCAGGATGCAGGCGAGTTTGCATCGCGTCGAAGTCGAGGACACCGCCCCGCTCGATCACGATCTCGCCGTCGAGCGCCGAGTGCGCCGGCAGGAGCTTCTCGAGCGGCCGGAGCTCCGGGAAGTAGCGGAGAAGCGGCCTCGCGTTCCGCGACCAGAGCTTGAGCTCGCCGGACGTGTTCTCGAGAATCCCGCGGAACCCGTCCCATTTCGGCTCGTACTGCCAGCCGTCCGGCTCGGGTAGCTCGCGGACGAGCTCGGCCTCCATCGGCGGGAAGGGAACGGCGGCGTCGAGCTCCTCCGGGCGCTCCACGGGCTCGCTGCGGGAGGCGCTCCGAGCTCGAGCCATCCCCTGAACCTACCTTGTGGCTCTAAGCCACAAGCAGGCTAGGCTCCGCTCCATGCGTCGTGTCGTCGTCACCGGGTTGGGGGCGGTCACCCCGCTCGGTCTGGACGCGCGCTCGACGTGGGAAGCCGCCGTCGCGGGGCGGAGCGGAGTGGACTGGATCCGCTCGTTCGACACGAGCGGCTACCCGGTGCGTATCGCCTCCGAGGTGAAGGACTTCGAGCCCGAAGCAGTGGTCGGCCCGAAGGATGCGCGCCGGCTCGAGCGGAACGTCGTGCTCGCCGTCGCGGCGGCGCGCGAGGCGTGGAGCGACGCGGGCGTCGAGGGGGTCGATCCGGCGCGCGCGGGCATCCTCGTCGGCTCCGCGATCGGGGGTGTGATGGGTGTTCTCGCCCAGAACGAGGTGCTCCAGGAGCGCGGCTACACGCGTGTCTCGCCGTGGTTTCTCCCGAACGTCCTCGTCGATTCGGCCAGCGGACAGATCGCCATCGACCTCGGCCTCCGCGGGCCCAACTACGCGCCCGTCTCGGCGTGCGCGACCGGCTCCCACGCGGTGGGGGAGGGCGCCGAGCTGATCCGGCGCGGCGACGCGGACGTCGTCCTCGCGGGCGGCACCGAGTCCTGCATGCATCCCGGTGATCCTCGCCGGGTTCACGGCCATGCGGGGCCTCGTCGCCGAGGAGGAGGACCCGACGCTGGCATCGCGGCCCTTCGACGCGACGCGGGCGGGTTTCGTCATGGGAGAGGGCGCGTGCGTGCTCCTGCTCGAGGACTTCGAGCGCGCCGAGGCGCGGGGCGCGCGGATCTACGCGGAGGTGCTCGGCTATGGGACGTCGAATGACGCCCACCACATGGCCCAGCCGGATCCGGCGTCGGTCGGGGTCGCAGAGATGATGCGAGCGGCGCTCGAGCGGGCCGACGTCGAGCCGGAGCGCGTCGGGTACATCAACGCCCACGGCACGTCGACCCCGCAGGGGGATCTCGCGGAGACGAAGGCGATCAAGGAGGTCTTCGGCGACCACGCGTACGAGCTGGCCGTGTCCTCGACCAAGTCGGTGCTCGGCCACCTCTTCGGTGCGGCCGGTGCAGTCGAGGCGATGATGTGCGTCCGCGCGCTCCACGAGGGCGTGCTTCCGCCGACGATCAACTACCGCACGCCCGATCCCGAGTGCGACCTCGACTACGTCCCGAACGAGGCGCGGCCCACTCAGGTCGACGTCGCGCTTTCGAACGCGATGGGGCTCGGCGGCCACAACGCTTGCGTGCTGGTCGGACGTGTCGATCAGGCCGCGTCGGCGTCCACGACCTGAACCGTCAGCTCGTCGAGCGAGGCGACCGCACGATCCGCGAGCTCCAGCGCGTCTGCGGGCGGCGGGTAGCGCCGGTTCGGAATCGCGATGACGCGCATCCCGGCCGCGTGGGCGGCACGCATGCCGTTCGCGGAGTCCTCGACCGCCGCACAGAGACCGGGAGAGACGTCCAGCTGCCGCGCCGCTTCCAGGAAGACGTCAGGAGCGGGCTTGCCGCGCTCCACTTCCTCGGAAGACACCGTCGCCTCGAACAGCGCATCCATTCCAGTCGCCGTCAGCACGAGCTCGATCAGCGGGCGGTTCGACGACGACGCGAGCCCGAGTCGAAACACCGCGTGCAGTCGCCGTACGGCGTCAACCGCGCCGTCGATCAACGGCAACTCTTCCGCATAGCGGTCCTGCATGCGCCGGACGACCTCGGCGCTGATCTCTTCGGGCGTCTCGGCGAGCCCGATGACGTCGTGCATGTACCGGGACCACTCGGTCGAGCTCATGCCCATCATCTCCGCCTGCGCGCGATCGTGCCAGCGCCCTCCGCGCTCCAGCGCAAGCTCCTCGCGAACCTCGTCCCACACGTGCTCCGAGTCGACGAGAACGCCGTCGAGATCGAAGATCACCGCCTCGATTCGGCTCACGCGCTCGTGTACTCGCCGCGGACACGCACGAGCGCCGGCGCGGCCACGCCGAGCTCGACCCTCCGGACGTCGCAGACGAAGAACGTGTGCGACCCGCTTGCGACTTCGTCCCGGATCGCGCACTCGAGCCAGCCGAGGGCGCCGACGAGGAGCGGCGCGCCGGTTGCTCCATCCTCGACCGCGATCCGGCTCCACATCGCGATCGGGGGCACGCCCATGGCGAAATGCTGCGCCAGCCACTCCTGGCCCGCGGCGAGGAGCGACAGCGCCCCGCCGCGCGCCTCGCGCAGGAGCTCGTGCATCGCAGCCTCGCGCGAGACGGCGAAGCCCACGAGCGGGGGATCGAGCGAGAGGGAGACGAGCGACGCGATGGTCAGCCCGAGCTTCTGCTCGCCGACGCTCACGGTGAGGACGCTGACCCCTGCGGGATGACGGCCGAGCAGCGCGCGAAGCCCGTCCGCCTCGGTCGGCGCTGCCATTGCGCGCACCCTATCGGCGCAGGTGAGACGATCAGATCCGAGAATCTCGAGGACCGTGGACTCCCAGCCCGTTCCGTATCCATTCGCGAAGAAGGCGGCTGACAAGGGGATCTCGAGCATCCTGCTCGTGCTCATGTCGCCGGTCCTCGCGGTCGCCACAGCCGCCATCGGACTCGACCGCCTGCTCTCGCGGCGCGACCGCGGGCCCTGGCTCTACCGAGAACGTCGGATCTCGAGGGGTCGCGAGTTCGATCTCCTCAAGTTCCGGACGCTCCGCATGGACGCACTGGCTCGGCAACGCGACGAAGAAGCGCACGCCCGCCTCCTCGAGAACGACCCGGAGAACCTCACCTGGGCCGGTCGCCGCATCCTCAAGCCCTGGTATCTCGACGAGCTTCCGCAGCTCTTCAACATCCTGCGTGGAGACATGAGCCTCGTCGGCCCGCGTCCCTGGCCTCCTTCGATGGTGCGAGACCAGGTCGCGCGAGGTCTCGACTACCGGAACCACGCGATGCCGGGCTGGACAGGGCCAGTTCAGGTGCAGAAGGGGATCGTCGAGCCCGCCGGCTACACGAGGCTCGATCTCGCCTACGTCGATGCCTGCCGGAGCTGGAGCGGCATGCGGCTCCTCCGACATGACCTGCGCATCCTCGGGCGGACGGTCAAGGTCCTCGCCAGAGGTGAAGGTCTGACCTACTAATCGCATCCGTTCGGGTTGCGAACACTGGCCGTGTGTATGGGTTTCCGCGCGATCTGTTGACGTACGCTGGGGGGCGAGTATCCTCTGTTTTGGTCAGGGGACCTGGTGGCTACGCAGGGCTGGGAGCCGGGCGGTGAAGGGGAGGATTCATTTGGGAGCACCATCTCGGGATGGCGTCGCAATCGCCTCGGGCGAGCGCGGGGTCGTCCCGCAGGTCGCCGTGCTCCCACGCACGGTGCGGAGGCGGGGCTGGCTCATGCGACGCCTGCTCCTCATCGCCGATCTCGTCGGGCTCGTTAGCGCGTTCGTTCTCGCGCTCGCCCTCGTCTCTCCCACTCCGGTCGGCGACGTCGTCAGCATGCGCTGGGAGGTCGCGCTCTTCGTCGCAAGCCTGCCGCTCTGGGTGCTCCTCGCACGGATGCACGGGCTCTACGACCGCGACGAGGAGCGGACCGACCACTCGACCATCGACGACATCTTCGGGATCCTCCAGGTGGTGTCGATCGGGACGTGGGGGTTCGTCGCGGTCACCGAGATCGTCGGCCTCCCGCACCCGAACCTCACGCGCCTGGTGGTCTTCTGGGGGATCGCGATCGTCCTGGTTCCGCTCCTCCGCGCGATCGCGCGCGTGCTCGGCAGGCGGAACGCCGCGTACATCCAGAACGTCATCATCGTCGGGTCCGGCCAGGTGGCGCGCCTGCTCGCCAGCAAGATCGACAACCATCCCGAGTACGGACTGAAGATCGTCGGCTTCGTCGATCGCGACGGGGGCGCCTCCCCGAACGGCGACCGACCCGTCGAGCTCCTTGGAACGACCGCCGACCTTCCCGATCTGGTGCGCGAGCACGAGGTGCACCGCGTCGCGATCGCCTTCTCGACGGATTCGCACGAGCAGACGCTCGCGGTCATCCGCTCGATGCAGGACAGCGACGTCCAGATCGACATCGTCCCGCGCATGTTCGAGGTGCTCGGGACGAACGCCCAGCTGCACACGATCGAGGGAATCCCCCTGGTGGGGCTTCCGATTCCCCGTCTCTCGAGCTCGGAGCGATTCCTCAAGCGCTCGTTCGACCTGCTCGGCGCGAGCATAGGCCTCCTGCTCCTGCTGCCGCTCTTCCTGGCCGTGGCACTCGCCGTGAAGCTCGACTCACGAGGCCCGGTGTTCTTCCGTCAAGTGCGGATGGGGGCCGGCGGACGCACGTTCAACGTCATCAAGTTCCGAACGATGATCCACGACGCCGAGTCGAGGAAGGTCGACGTCGCGCACATGAACATGCATCTCGACGCCGATCCGCGGATGTTCAAGGTGCCGGACGACCCGCGCGTCACTCGCACCGGCAGCTTCCTCCGGCGTTGGCGCATCGACGAGCTGCCCCAGCTCGTCAACGTCCTGATCGGCGAGATGTCGATCGTCGGCCCGCGCCCGCTCATTCTCGACGAGGATCGCTACGTCGCTGCGTGGGCTCGCCGGCGCCTCGATCTGAAGCCGGGCATGACCGGACTCTGGCAGGTGCTGGGAGCGAGCGACATTCCCTTCGACGAGATGACCAAGCTCGACTACCTCTACGTGACGAACTGGTCGTTGCGCGAGGACGTGCGGCTAATGATGCTCACGCTGCCGGCCCTCGCACGGATTCGCTCGGCGTACTAGCCGTACCACCGCGCTCGGTGCCGGCCTCATCGTGCGGGGCCAGAGCTCAATGGCTCGCGCCGGTTGAGCGGTGGGGGTGGGATTCGAACCCACGAGGCGCTTGCACGCCCAACGGTTTTCAAGACCGCCCCGTTCGACCGCTCCGGCACCCCACCGCAGCGCATTGTGACCGAGCCTGGCGGCTAGGAGGGCTTCACTTCGGGCGGCGCGCCGTAGCTCTGGAGCACGTCCGGCACGGCGCCCTGGAAGTTCTCGAGCACCGCGAGCGCCATGCGGTCGACGACCGCGGTCCCGTTCAGCGTGTGCACGGGCTCCGGCCCGTGCTCGCCGCGGAAGCGTGTCCCCAGTCGGCGTGCCTGGAAGTCCGTCGTGTTCGAGATCGACGCGGTCTCGCGATAGCGGTCGTGCGACGGGAACCAGATCTCGACGTCATACGTCTTCGCGGACGCCTTCGACATGTCCCCGGTCGGCAGCACGACGACGCGGTAGGGGACACCGAGCTCCGCCACGATCTCCTCCGTATTCGCGAGCAGCCGCTCGTGCTCGTCCCAGGAGTCCTCGGGACGGGTGAACGCGAACTGCTCGACCTTGTTGAACTGGTGCACCCGGAACATGCCTCGCGTGTCTTTGCCCGCAGCGCCGGCCTCGCTGCGAAAGCAGGGCGAGAAACCGACATAGCGGAGCGGGAGGGCGTCTGCGTCGAGGAGCTCGCCCAGGTGTAGCCCGCCGACGGGGATCTCAGCGGTGCCGGCGAGGTAGAGATCCTCCCCCGCGACCTGGTAGACGTTCGGGTCGTCCGAGGGAAGCCACCCTGTGCCGACCAGAGCCTCCTCGCGTACCAGCACGGGTGGGAGAACCGGAATGAATCCCTTCGCGACGAGCCGGTCCAACGCCAGCCGGTAGAGCGCGAGCGCGAGTAGCGCAGCGTCGCCGATCCAGTAGCCGAAGCGCGACCCGGCGATGCGCGCGGCGCGCTCCATGTCGAAGCGCCCGATCTCGGTGTGCTCTTTCGCGTCGTCGAGCGCCGGAATGTCTCCCACTCGGCGGAGCTCCAGCACGTCGTCCTCCGTCTGGCCTTCGGGAACGGACTCGTGCGGTGGATTCGGCACGAGGAGGCCGAGCCGGTCGCGCTCCTCTTCTGCCTGCGCGAGCTCCTCCTCGAGCCGCCGCAGGTCTTCCTTGACCGCCTTGACCTGCTCGAGCTCCTCGGGAGTCGGCTTGCCCTTGAGGTTCGTCCGCGTACGAAGCTCATCGACCTGCGGGATGAGCGCTCGCCAGCGCTCGTCGGCTGCCAGCAGCTCGTCGAACGCCTCCGCGGCGTCCTTGCGGGCCAGCGCCGCGCGCCATCGTCCGGCGTCTGAGCGTGCCGCTCTGAGATCGATCACGAGAGGGAGTGTAGAAAGCCGAGCGCGGAGTTCAGCCCGTAGCGCTCGAAACGTATGCCGCGACGTCGGCGATCTGCTGCTCCGTGAGCTGGCCCGAGAACGAAGGCATCGCGCCCTGACCGTTGGTCACTCGGTCGAGAGCGAGCTCGAGGCTCGGCTGCGCGTCGTCGAGATCGGGGCCGATCGTGCCGCTCGTGCCGGCATCCGCCAGCGTGTGGCAGGAGCCGCAGCCGCCGACTCCGAGGAAGACCTCCTTACCTGCGGCTGGATCGCCTTCCCCGGCCGTGCCGGTGTCGGTCGTCGTCTCCTCGTCGGTCGTCTCTTCGGTGGTCGTCTCGGTGTCGGTCGGGAGGGTGCCGGTGACCGTGTCCGGCGTGGGTGTTGCTTCCTCCTCGCCTCCGCACCCTGCCGCGAGGCCGCCGGCGACGAACACGAGCGCCAGGGCGACCGAGACGAGGGCTGCCCGACGCATCGGTTTCGATCCTAACGAAACGGACTCAGACGGTGTCCAGGTGTGGTCTCAGGCTCTTCAGCTTGAACGCGAGGAAGAGCTCGGTGACGCCCTTGGACAGCGCGACGAGCCCGGCATAGACCAGCAGCAGGATCGCCTTCTGGTGGAAGTTGCCGGCGACCCAGAAGGCGAGCCCGATCTCCAGGATCCCGGCGAGCAGCTGGAGCCACCAGAGGTCGTACTCACCCTTGGTCGTCATCGCGACGGCGATGTCGAAGATCCCCTTGAAGAGGAAGAAGAACCCCATCACCGAGGCGAGGGCGGCGAACGCGCTGCCGGGCTCGAGGAACGCGAAGAGCCCGACGAGGACGAAGGCGACCCCCAGGATGGCGTGCACGAACTTCCAGCCCATGGTCGAGACGGTGATCGCGATGAACTCGTTCACGCCCGCGGCGATCGCCATCGCACCGAAGAGGATCCCGATCGACCTGACGCTCGTGATGTCGAAGCGGAAGACGAGGACCGCGAAGACGAGCCAGGCGATCCCGGTCAGGAGGAACACCCACCACGCGCCGGACGCCGAGCGCAGGACCTCCCTCTCGTCGAACATCGTGTCGACGGTGCTCAGCTGACCGCTCATCTCGCCTCCCCGTGCGTCGGTGATCTACGGAACGCGCACGATTGTCTCATGTGAGCCTGGGAGGGATTGGCGGAACGGGCCCGATGTCGCCGGGGGAGCGCTGGATCGCCGCGATGCGGCGTCCTCAGTCGCGTCCATATTCACGAATATGGACGCTCCCTGCGTCCTTGCCTCGCGACGACCAGCGGCACCCCGGACGACGAGGCCCGTCCCGCCAAGCCCTCCTCGACTCCCGTACCATCCGACGATGCTCGTCGAACGCAGCATGCATCCCTCGTGGCTGTCGAACGGGTTCCTGGTCGCGGACGACTCGGGGACGGCGGTCTTCGTCGACTCGGGCGCGCCGCTCGAGCCGCTCATTGCCGTGGTCGAGCGCGAGGGCCTCTCACCGACCCACCTGCTCATCACGCACGGCCACGCCGACCACGTCGCCGGCAACGACGAGCTCGTCGACCGCTTCGGGCTCGAAATCACGACCGGCGCAGTCGAGACGGGCGACCTGAAGATCGGTGTGCTCGCGACACCGGGGCATTCCGACGACGGCGTCTCGTTCGTCGTCGGGAACGAGCTCTGCTTCACGGGAGACACGCTCTTCAAGGACTCGGTCGGCGGCGGCGCGGCGGACGAGGTTCGGCGCTCGGTGATGGACGTGCTGATGGCGCTCCCGCATGAGATGCGCGTCCTTCCGGGACACACCGACGAGACGACGATCGGCCGAGAGTGGGACGAGAATCCGTTCGTCCGCTTCTGGCGCGGCCTCGACTCCGAAGACGGTCGCGCCTGCCGTGTGCACGGCGAGGAGGCGACGCTGGTGGTCTGGTCGCCGGACTACGACGGCAAGGGGAAGGCGTTGGTGCGGCTCGCAGACGGCGACGAGGCGATCGTCGGAGCGTCCCGAATCGAAGGTCTCTCATAGCGGTCAAGTTCCACCGCTGCCGGTTCGTCAGGTTCAAGGTCGGCGCCTGCTGGACGGTTCAGAAAGCTTTGGACGACCAGGGGATCGAGTACGAGATCGTGGTCGAGCCGACGTACCCGCGCGGCAAGCGCACGAACGTCATCGAGCACACCGGTCAGCACTACCTGCCGGCGATCGAGCTCGAGGACGGCACCTGGTACCGCGAGGAGTCGAAGGCGATGGCGGAGACGATCCGTGCCGGAGGTCTGTTCGAGAAAGCGGGTTCTCCTATACCCTGATGGGGTATCCTCCTCTCAGTCCCGAGAAGAGGAGATTCGTGACCCAGACCGTCATCTACAGCGTTCCCGCGATCCATTGCGCGCACTGCGCGATGTCGATCCGCGAGGAGGTCTCGGAGGTAGAGGGCGTCGACGAGGTGGACGTCGACCTCGAGACGAAGATCGTGACGATCCGTGGCAACGAGCTGGACGACGCGGCGTTGCGCGCCGCGATCGACGAGGCGGGCTACGAGGCCGCATGACGGCGACCGAGTCGCCCGAGGCACGGGTCGAGCTCGCGCTCGAAGGGATGACCTGCGCCGCCTGCGCAACCCGCATCGAGCGGAAGCTGAACAAGCTCGAAGGCGTCGACGCGTCCGTCAATTACGCGACCGAGCAGGTCGCCGTCACGTACGACGCCGACCGCGTCGGGATCCCGGATCTCATCGGCGCAGTCGAGGCGGCCGGCTACCACGCGCGCACGGCGACGGACGCCGCGCCTCTCGATGATCGCGCCCGAGTGCTGCGCATCAGGCTCGTCGTCGCGACCGCGCTGACCATCCCGTTGACGGCGCTCGCCATGATCCCGCCGCTCCAGTTCGACGGCTGGGAATGGCTCGCGTTCGCGCTCGCGACACCCGTCGTGCTGTGGGCCGGATACGGCTTCCATCGCGCGGCCGCGCGGAACGCGCGCTATCTCGCGGCGACGATGGACACGCTCATCTCCATCGGGACGCTGGCGGCATGGGGTTGGTCGGTCGTCGCGCTGCTCGCTCTCTCCGATGCGCACACGTACTTCGAGGTCGCGGCGGTCATCACCACGCTGATCCTCGTCGGGCGCTACCTCGAAGCGCGCGCGAAGCGGCGTTCGGGGGCGGCGATTCGCGCCCTGCTCGAGCTCGGCGCGAAGGAGGCTCACGTGCTTCGCGACGGCACCGAGGTCTCCATCGCGATCGAGGAGCTGCGGCCCGGCGACGTGATGGTCGTGCGGCCCGGAGAGAAGATTCCAACAGACGGCGTCGTCATCGAGGGCGAATCCGCGGTCGACCAGTCGATGCTGACGGGCGAGCCCATGCCAGTGGACGTGAAACCAGGGTCGGATGTCGCGGGCGCGACCGTCAACACCTATGGACGCCTCGTTGTCCGGGCGACGAAGGTCGGCGAGGAGACGACGCTCGCGCAGATCGGCCGGCTCGTCGCGGAGGGGCAGTCGGGGAGAGCGCCCATTCAGCGGCTCGTCGACCGGGTCTCGAGCGTGTTCGTCCCGATCGTCCTCGGGCTCGCACTCGCCACGATGGTCGGGTGGCTGGTCGTCACCGGGGACGCGACTGCGTCTTTCTCCGCGGCGGTTGCGGTCCTGATCATCGCGTGCCCGTGCGCGCTCGGCCTCGCGACGCCCACTGCGCTCATGGTCGGCACCGGTCGAGGCGCACAGCTCGGCATCCTGATCAAGGGCCCCGAAGTCCTCGAGCAGACGCGCAGGATCACGGCGATCGTGCTCGACAAGACCGGAACCGTCACCAAGGGGAACGTGGAGCTCGCGGACGTGTCGCTCCTCGACGGTGCGACGCGCCGGGAAGTGCTGTCACTCGCGGGCGCCGTCGAGGCTGCGTCGGAGCATCCGATCGGCCAGGCCGTCGCCGCGGCAGCTCGTGCCGAGGTCGGCGAGCTTGCGGTCGTATCCGACTTCCGGAACGTCCCTGGGGTCGGTGTCTCCGGCGTTGTCGACGGGCATCGCGTCGAGGTGGGTCGCGGCGACGGCGGGATCGTGGTGTCGTGGGACGGGCGGCCGAGAGCAACGCTTACCGTCCGCGACTCCGTCAAGCCGACGAGCGCCGAGGCCGTCGCCGACCTGAGGCTGCTCGGCTTGACTCCCGTCCTCCTCACGGGCGACAGCCAGGAGAACGCCGAGCGCGTCGCCGCCGAGGTCGGCATCGAGCGCGTGCTCGCCGAGGTCTATCCCGACGAGAAGGTGGCCGAGATCCGGAGGTTGCAGGAGCAGAGCGAGGTCGTGGCGATGGTCGGTGACGGGATCAACGACGCACCGGCTCTCGCGCAGGCCGACCTCGGGCTCGCCATCGGCACCGGCACCGACCTCGCAATCGAGGCCTCGGACATCACGCTCGTCTCGGGCGACCTCCGCGCGGCGGCCGACGCGATCGCGCTCGCTCGGCGAACGCTGCGGACGATCAAGGGGAACCTCTTCTGGGCCTTCGCCTACAACGTCGCCGCGATTCCGCTGGCGATGGCGGGGCTGCTCAACCCCATCGTCGCAGCCGGGGCGATGGCGTTCTCGAGCGTGTTCGTGGTCACGAACTCGCTCCGGCTGCGCCGCTTCCACTCATCTCGCGAAGGAGTTGCCGCATGACTGACATCAAGACGCACGGCTACGTCGCCGACAAGCAGGCGCTGACGCGCCGGCTGCACCGCATCGAGGGGCAGGTGCGCGGAATCGAGAAGATGGTCGAGGACGATCGCTACTGCATCGACGTGCTCACGCAGATCTCGGCCGTGACCACGGCGCTCGAGAGCCTCGCGTTCCGCATCCTCGACGACCACGTGAACCACTGCGTCGCCGGTGCGCTCGCGTCAGGCGACCCGGCGGAGGCCGGCGCGAAGAGCAAGGAGCTCCTCGAAGCCGTGCACCGTTTTGCCAGGGCTCGGTAGACGCTAGAACGCGCTGGCGTCTACGCCGTCGCCCCGCCGCTCGTCGACGACGCCGCGGAGGCCTTCGATGCCGCCGTAGCCCTGGTACTCGAGCACCTCGTCGATCTTGTCGATGATCGCGAGCGCCGGCTTGGCGCCGTGCCCCAGGAGCCCGTAGCGGTGAGGGTTCGCGTCCGCGAGCTGCGCGAGGCGAAGGAGCCCGCGGTCGATGAGGTCGATCTCCCACGGCTGGAACGCGATGAGAACCGCATCCTCGTTCCACTGGTCACGGTTGTGGCCCATGAGGATGCTCTCATCGGCTGAGTCGACCTGGAAATAAACCCCTTAGATTGGCCTCTTGCCCGAGCGGACGCTCACGCAACGAGAGCTGAACCGAGCGCTGCTCGCGCGCCAGCTCCTGCTCGAGCGCTCCCGGCTGCCGATCCCGCGGGCGCTCGAGCGAATCGGCGGGATCCAGAACCAGTACGCGCCGAACGGCTACATACGGCTCTGGTCATGTCTGGAGGGCTTCCGCCGCGACGATCTCACGCGGGCGCTCGAGCGGCGCACCGTGATCCAGGGAACATTGATGCGCGAGACGATCCACCTGGTCTCGCGGCGCGACTACGCGCTCCTCGCCGCGGGGATCCGCACGTCCGGCCAGGAGTGGTGGAGGCGCGTGAACAAGATCGGTCCCGAAGTGGACATGC
Organism: uncultured Actinomycetes bacterium; assembly: GCA_963758605.1. Lineage (GTDB taxonomy): Bacteria > Actinomycetota > Thermoleophilia > Gaiellales > Gaiellaceae > GMQP-bins7. The sequence goes on from CAVWWI010000013.1 coordinate 21,314, forward strand.
GCGCCTTCGCACGGCGTGCGTGCGCCTTTCTTCGCAGCGCGGAACGCAGCCGGACGGAGATCGAGGAGTTCCTGCGCGCGAACGACTTCCCGCGCGCGAGCATCTGGGGGTTCTCGCATTGGCTCGACCTCGTTCGCGTCCCGCCCGCGGGGACCTGGGAGCAGCGCCGTGCGCACACGTTTGCGCTCGCGGAAGAGTGGGTGGGGCCGCTCGCTGCGAGCGAGGAGGCCGGGATCGAGCTGCTCGCGCGCCGGTATCTCGGCGGCTTCGGGCCTGCGTCGAAGCACGATCTCGCGAGTTGGTGCAAGGTGCCGCTCGCGAAGCTCGATCCTGTTCTCGAGCGCAATCCGCTTCGGCGCTTCCGGGACGAGCAAGGAAAGGAGCTGCTCGATCTGCCGCGGGCACCGCTCCCCGACCCGGAGACGCCCGCGCCCGTGCGGTTCCTCCCCACGTGGGACGCGGTGCTCCTCGTGCACGCGAGGAGGACCGGGATCCTCCCGGAGGAGTACCGGCCTTGCGTGTTCTCCACGAAGACCCCACACTCGGTGGGGACCTTTCTTGTCGACGGCGCCGTCGCAGGGACGTGGCGGTACGACCGCGGGAAGGTGACGACGAGCGAGTTCAAGCGTCTCGACCCGGGCACTCGTCGCGAGGTTCGCGAGGAAGCCGAACGCCTCGCTGACCTCCATGCCTAGCCCGGTTTCCAGTTCCACAAGCGCAGGACAGCGTTCTCGCGCTCGTACCCGAGAACGCTGATGGTGCCCACGTCGAGGGCGAACAGCCGACCGGCGGCAGGCTCGAGCCCGAGCCACCTTGCTGCGAGGATGCGGAGCAGGTGGCCGTGCGCGAAGACGGCAACGTCTCCATCGCTCGACCGCAGGTCCGCAGTGACGCGGTCCGCCCGCTCGCCGACCTCCGACAACGTCTCCCCACCGGGAATGTCGTCGCGCCAGACCGTCCAGCCTGGTCGTTCCTGCCGGATGTCCACCGTCTTCAACCCTTCGTACTCGCCGTAATCCCACTCCCTGAGGTCGTCCCGGGCGACCGCGACGTCACCGAGGCCGGCCAGCCGGCAGGTCTCTACTGCGCGTTGGAGCGGGCTCGTCAGCACGAGTGCAAGCTGCCGCTCCCGCAACGCGGCTCCAAGCGCCTCGGCATCACGCCTGCCCTGCTCGGTCAGCGGAACGTCGGTGCGACCCGTGTGCCTTCCCGCGCGGCTCCACTCGGTCTCCCCGTGGCGGACGAGGACGACTTCGGGTGGGCGCGTCGACACGGCTCAGCGAAAAGCCGCGAGCAGCGCGTCGCGCGAGATGTTCGTCTCCGTGTAGCGCGAGGTGCCGTCGGCTTGCAGCTCGCGAGCGCCCGCGACGAGCGCTCCGTACGCCGCTCCGGCGAGCGCGCCTCCGGTCGAGACCCTGCGCACGCCGACGGACTCGAGCTCCGCGATCGTCGGCCCGCTGCGGAGTGCGAGAACGTTGACCGGGATTCCGACAGCCTCTACGACCGCGGCGATCTGATCGAGCTCGGAGAGCCCGGGCGCGTACACGACGTCCGCACCCGCATCGCGATAGGCGACTAGGCGCGAGATCGTGTCGTCCAGGTCGTCGACCCCGCGAATGTGGTTCTCCGCTCGTCCGGTGAGCACCATCGGCTCGGCAAGACCGTGTGCAGCTTCCGCCGCGACGGCCACCTTCGCGGCAGCGACCTCGACGGGCTCGATGCCGTCGCTCGCAGGGTCGTAGTCCTCGATCGAGAACCCCGCCGCTCCCGCGGCGGCGAGGAGGGCCACCGTCTCCGCGATGCCGCCGAGATCGTCCGGGTAGCACCGTTCGCTGTCGACGTTCAGCGGGAGGTTGGTTGCCGCCGCGACGCTCGCGACATGGCCGACGAGCTCGTCGCGGGACACCTGCTGGTCGAGCTTGCCGATCGCCCATGCGAATCCGGCACTCGTCGTCGCGAGGGCCTCGAAACCCAACGACTCGAGCACGCGCGCCGAGCCTACGTCCCAGGGGTTCGGCATGACGAAGAGCCCGGCTCGGTCATGGAGCTGCCTGAAGCGTCTCCGTCGGTCGGCCACTGCGTCGGTCATCGTCCAGCGAGCCTATGCAAAGAAGGCGTCGCCCCGCGACACCGTGTTGACGCAGAATGTGGCAGCGATGGAGGCCCGACCGCCGCAGAAGCACATCGCGCTGATCCTGGCTCGCGAGCTCGCGTCGCAGCTCGCGACGGCGACGTTCATCGCCGACTCGACCGGCGAGCTCGTCTACTTCAACGAGCCGGCCGAGGAAATCCTCGGTCGGACGTTCGCCGAAGCCGGTTCCATGTCCGCCGACGAGTGGAGCTCGCTGTTCCAGGTCGAAGACCTGGACGGCGCGTCGTTGCCCCTCGAGCGCATGCCGGCGGGCGTCGCCCTCCGCGAGCGCAGACCTGCGCAGGACAGCCACTGGATCAGGGGCCTGGACGGGCGCCGGCGGCTCATCTCCGTGACGGCGCTGCCGCTGTTCTCGACGCCCACCGAGCTGGTCGGGGTCGTCGCCATCTTCTGGCAGGAGCGCGAGGAGCGGGGCTGATGAGCTTCGTCGCCAGGGTCTGGGGGTGTCGCGGCTCCCTCCCGACCCCGGGCGAGGCGACGGTTCGCTACGGGGGCAATACCTCGTGCGTCGAGATTTGCAGGACGGCGGATTGCGATCCCGTGATCCTCGATGCGGGAACCGGCATCAAGCAGCTCGGCGCAACCCTGGACGGTGCGAGGCGGATCCATCTCCTGCTGACTCACCTCCACCTCGACCACGTCGAGGGCCTGCGCTTCTTCGAGCCGCTCTGGCGGGAGGACACCGAGCTCCACATCTGGGGCCCGCCGTCGCCGCTCCACTCGCTGCGAGACCGCATCGCAAGGGCGTTCTCGCCGCCGCTCTTTCCCATCGACCTCGGGCACATTCCGGCGACCGTGAGATTCCACGACGTCCCCGGGGAGGCTTGGGAGATCGAAGGCATTCGTGTCCTCGCCCTTCCGGTCTCGCATCCAGGGACGACCGTGGGGTATCGCCTCGAGCTCGAGAGCGGCACGCTCGCGTTCATCCCGGATCACGAGCCGGTCCTGGGCGTGGAGCTCGCCTCGCTCGCACCGGAGTGGATCTCGGGCCATGCGCTCGCGGACGGCGTCGACGTGCTCTTCCATGACTGCCAGTTCAGCGAGGACGAGTACCCGAGCCGGGTCGGCTGGGGGCATTCGAGCGTCGCCCACGCGGTCGAATTCGCCCGAGCTGCGGACGTCCGCCGCCTTGTTCTCTTCCACCACGACCCCGACCGCTCCGACGACGGCGTCGACGTTCTCGTCGAGCGGGCTCACGAGCTGTGGGACGGGACCGGGGAGTGCCGCCGGCCGCGGCGTGCGAAGGAATGACGATCGAGGTCGGCGGCTAGGGTCTCCGCGTCGCTAGCACGGTGGTAGCACGGGTGGGCGTACGCTCCCATTCACGTACCCGCCGGGCGAGTGCGGGCCGGCGAGAGACGAGCTACCGCAGCGGCGTCCTCCAGTTGCTGTTGCGGCCCGGGATGGCCGCCTTCTGCTTCTCCTGCGACGAGGGCTGGCGCGCCGCCGAGGGCCCGTCGCCGATCGACGGGATGAACTGCGGCGGGACGCGGACCTGCGTCGCCTGCTCGAACGCGTAGGCGAGGCCGATCAGCGTCGGCTCGTCCCAGCGGCCGCCGATGAACGACACTCCGACGGGCAGCGGCCCGACGAAGCCCGCGGGCACCGTGACGTTGGCATAGCCGGCGACGGCCGGCGGACCCGACGACCCGATGAACGTCGAGAAGTCGCCGCCGAGGTCGCCGTTGACCGGGTCGGTGACCCAGGCCGGCCCGTTCGTCGGCGCGATGATCGCGTCGAGATCCTCGGCAGCCATCAGATCGTCGATCGCCGCCTGGGCGCCCGGGGTCGCGATCGCCCGCTGCGCTGCGCAGTCGGCGTCGCGGCCGCCCGTCTCCTGGGCCAGGTCGAAGATCAGCGAGTTCCAGTTGGATTCCGGCGCTCCGGACTCGAGCTCGGGATGGTCGTTGTTGAAGTCGATCAGGTCCTGGAGCGTCTTCGGATAGCCGGGGCCTGTGTACGTCTCCAGGTAGGTGGCGATGTCGGTCTTGAATTGCACAGCAGCGCCGGGAACTCGGCAGCGGCCCAGTCGCCGAACGGGATGTCGGCCGGGTCGACGATCTCTGCGCCCGCTGCCTCGAGCGCCGCAATGGTGTCGTCCATGATCGCGGACACATCCGCGTCGACCGCGACGCCGCCGATCTCGAAGCTGAACTCGCGCCAGACTCCGATCCGGGCGTCATCGAGCGCGTCAGCATCGAGGAACTGGGTGTAGTCGGTGGACGCGTGACCAACCTGCGCGGCCGTCGCCGGATCGGCGGGATCGACGCCGGTCATCGCTCCCAGGAGCACTGCGGCGTCGGTCATGTTGCGGGCCATCGGCCAGGCGGTGTCCTGGTCGGCCGAGATCGGGACGATGCCAGCCCGGCTCAGGAGGCCGAGCGTCGGCTTGATGCCGGCGTTGGCGTTGGCGCCCGAGGGGCAGACGACCGAGCCGTCGGTCTCGGTGCCCACGGCCGCGACCGCGAGGTCGGCCGAGGCGATGACGCCGAGCCCGAGCTCGAGCCGCATGCGTTGCGATCGAGGACGTAGGCCATGTTCGTCTGGCCCCGATCCCGCTCCAACCGCTCGACGACGGCCCGGACCGGAAGTTGGCCCACTCCGAAAGATTGGCCTTCCCGATCACGAGCGCGCCGGCCGCTCCGAGTTGGTGGACGATGAACGCGTCGTCGGGCGTGCTGCCCGGCGAGTACCCGGCCGTCGTCGGCATGCCGGTGGTGTTGACGTTGTCCTTGACGATGATCGGGATGCCGAGCAGCGGGCTGTCGTCGCCGCGGCGGCGGGCCGCGTCGGCCGCGCGCGCGTCGGCGAGGGCGGTCGGGCTGACCGTGATAACGGCGTTGAGCGTCGGATTCAGCTGGCGGATGCGACGGAGATAGAAGTTCGTGAGCTGGACCACGTTCATCCGGCGCGAGTCCATCAACTCCTGGAGCTCCGGGATCGTCGTCGCGTCGACGTCGATACCGGCGACCTTGGTGTTCGTCGGGTCGCCCGGGATCTGCGCCGCGGCGCCGGATACCCCGAGCAAGAGGGCCAGCAGGGTCGTCAGAACAAGGGAACGCCGAAGTCGGCTGCTCATCGCGTGACCTCCACGGGATCGGGTAGGGTGGACGCCGGGATCGCAGGGCTAGGGCCGGCGATCTGGGGCTGAATTCTATACCCGTCCCGC
>CAVWWI010000014.1:0-210336 GCA_963758605.1 uncultured Actinomycetes bacterium
TGGAGGAGGCGCGATGCCCACCGATCCGCACTTCTCGACGTGCCCGAGGCCGTGCGCGTACAGATCCTCGCGACCGAGCACTGGAGCCTGCTCGCGACGAGGAACATCACATACGGCGCGATCTTCAGCCGGGCCAGCATCCTCCTGACTGTCGTGTCCGCGGCTGTCGTTGCGTTGGCTCTTGCTGCCGAGGCGACCGATTCGACGACGGTTTCTACGTGTTCGCGCTCCTGGTTCTGCCGGTAGCCCTCTTCATCGGGGTGAGGACGTACGTCCGCCTCGTCGACGCCCGGATCGAGGACTTCTGGCTCGTGTCCGGCATGAATCGTCTCCGTCACGCCTATCTCGAGATCGCACCCGAGGCTCGAGCCCTATTTCGTCACGGGCCACCACGAGACAGCACGGCCTATACGAGACGTACGGCCCGGGCACGGAGAACCGGATCCACCGCCTGATCGCCAACACGTCCACGGTCGTCGGGGTGGTCAACGCCGTTCTCGCCGGGGCCGCGGGGCCTCGTCGCAAAGGTCGTTGGCGCGGATCCGAGCTGAGCCTGGTCATCGGCGCAGTGGTGACTTCGGTGATCATCGCGCTGCTGGTCCACACGGAAAGGCGCGTCGTTGAGCGCGGGCGTCGCTGGCTCGAAACCCGCTTCGCCCGATCGGCGGAAGCCGGACGCATGCACGAACAGCAGGAGGCACCGTCCTCTCCGCGCGCCGACGTGCCCCAGAGCGTGCGTGCCCAGATCCTGGCCGCCGAGCGTTACCGGAGCCTGCTCGCGGCGAGGGACGTCACCTACCGCGCGGTCTTCAGTCGGGCCGCCATCCTTTTGACGGTCGTGTCCGCGGCCGTCGTTGCGTTGGCCCTGGTGGCTCGTGCGACCGAGTTCGGCGACGGTTTCGCCGCGTTGGCACTCCTCGTTCTGCCGGTCGCTCTCTTCGTCGGGGTGGCGACATACATCCGCCTCATCGAAGCCCGGATCGACGACTTCTGGCTCCTGTCCGGCATGAATCGCCTCCGTCACGCCTATCTCGAGATCTCGCCGGGGCTCGAGCCGTATTTCGTTACGGGCCACCACGACGACGAGCAGGGTCTGTACGAGACGTACGGCCCAGGCACGGGGAGCCGGTTCCGCCTCGCCGACGCCCGGATCGAGGACTTCTGGCTCCAGTCCGGCCTGAATCGTCTCCGTCACGCCTATCTCGAGATCGCGCCGGGGCTCGAGCCGTATTTCGTGACGGGCCATCACGACGACGAGCAAGGCCTGTCCGAGACGTACGGCCCAGGCACGGAGAACCGGGTCCTCCGCCTGATTGCCAGCACGTCCACGGTCGTCGGGGTGATTGACGCCGTTCTCGCCGGGGTAGCTGGGGGCCTCGTCGCAAAGGTCGTGGGCGCAGGATCCGAGCTGAGCCTGCTCATCGGCGCAGTGGTGACTTCAGTGGTCGTCGCACTGCTTGTCCACGCCGACAGGCGCATCATTGCGCGCGGGCGTCGCAGGCTCGAACCCCGCTTCGCCCGATCGGCGGAAGCCGGACGCATGCACGAACAGCAGGAGCCACCGTCCTCTCCGCGCGCCGACGTGCCCCAGAGCGTGCGCGCCCAGATCCTCGCGACCGAGCATTGGAGCCTGCTCGCCGCGAGGGACGTCACCTACCGCGCGGTCTTCAGTCGGGCCGCCATCTTTCTGACGGTCGTGTCCGCGGCCGTCGTTGCGTTGGCCCTGGTCGCTCGTGCGACCGAGTTCGGCGACGGTTTCACCGCGTTTGCACTCCTCGTTCTGCCGGTCGCTCTCTTCGTCGGGGTGGCGACATACCTCCGCCTCATCGAAGCCCGGATCGACGACTTCTGGCTCCTGTCCGGCATGAATCGCCTCCGTCACGCCTATCTCGAGATCGCGCCGGGGCTCGAGCCGTATTTCGTGACGGGCCACCACGACGACGAGCAGGGTCTGTACGAGACGTATGGCCCAGGCACGGGGAGCCGGTCCTACCGCCTGATCGGCGAGACTTCCACGCTCGTCGCGGTGATCAACGCAGCTCTCGCCGGGGTCGTCGTGGGGCTCGTCGCAAACGCTGCGGGCACAGGATCCGAGCTGAGCCTCTTCATCGGTGCAGTCGTGACGACGGTGCTCGTCGTATCGCTGGTCAACACGAGCAGGCGCCTCATCGAACGTGGGCGTCGCTCGCTCGAGCCCCGCTTCGCACGACAGGTCGCAGACGATGCGACGACGTAGCCAACGACAGGCGTCCGGCTAGTAGATGTGCAGCTTGTCCAGGAGAGCGAGCGGGTCGTCGAGGGACTCGAACAGATCCTTGTTGTGCTTGATCATCTTGCTGCGCATATAGACGCGAAGCCACTGCTTGTAGATGTAGAGCTCGTAGCGATCGAGCATCTCTCGTAACGGCACGTCCCGTTGCGCGATGAGCCCCGCGAGGAACATCGCACACTCGAAGCCGAGCGAGATCGACTGAAAGTACGGCGAGCCGATGGCCGAGTCACCGGCGAGGAACACCGGTGAGCTGGCGAAGGGATGGTCACTCGGCCCCGCTGCGAGCCACTGCCGGTTGGTCGCATTGCGCGCGCGGTAGAGATCCAGCGGGATCCGGACGATCTCCAGGTCGCCGAGTACCTCGCCCTGCGTCTCCTCCTTGATCTTGTCGATGAAGCGGTCCATCGACTCGGCGACGCTGGGAAAGTTGCCCCGAAGCCACTCACCGTCGAATCGGGAAGGCATCGCCTCGTACTCCTCGGCGCTGATGCTGACGATGCCCGTCACGTGACTGACGCTGCCGTCGTAGTGCGTGCGGTGGACCATGGGAATGAACTTGTAGTGCGGGTTCTCGATGTTCTTGTAGTACTTGCAGTGCTCGTTGCAGTCGTATGGCTGGCCGTACAGGAACGTGATGACCAGCGCGTATTCGAGCCGGATCTTGAGCGTGTTCGCGTCTTCCTCAGCCTCGGCGGAGCCCGGAACCAGGCGATCTCGAAGCAGCGATTGGCTCCCGGTGCTGTCGATCAGAACGTCTCCGGGCTCGAGCATCGCGATTGCGTCCTCCGCCGTCACGACGGCGGCGGTGCGCTCCACCGCACTCGAACCGCGCGCATCGATCAGATCGCTGACGGAGCGCTCGATGGAGTTGAGCGGGCAGAACCCCAACGTCCAGTTCTTCAGAAGTTCCATCAGGTCCGAAGGAATGGATTGCCTGAACGCAAGCCCCTGGTCGAGCTCGGCCGGATCGAAGACGGCCCCGACGCTGTCGCCGTCGATCGAGTCGGTTCGGTAGCTCTCGACGGAATCCGCGACGAGATACGACGCGAGCTGGACCATTCGCGTGCGCGTGTACTCGTGCCGCTTCTCGTAGAGCCGAACAGAGAATCCCTCCAGCGGCTGGAGCAGCGCCGTGAGCAGGAGCCCCACGGGTCCTGCGCCGACGACGTGCACTCGTCCGTTGGCAGGCAGGGTCTTCAGAGCTGTGGACTCGGATGTCTCGGGCACTTGCCCCTCGCTAGGAGACGCGCACAAGGAAGGCACGACCGTAGTCGACAGCCGGCGCGAACCAGCGCGAACGTCGTGACCGCTTTCGTTCCCCGCGGAGACGAGCCGCTAGGTTCCAGGGATGAAGCGGCTTCAGGCGCTGATCCCGCTCTCGCATGACCATCACCATGCCCTCGTCGAGGCGCGGCGGCTCCGCCGTGCCGCAGCACGAGACGACGATCCGAGCGGTGCCGCGCTGGCGTTTGTCCGCTTTTTTCGGACGACGAGCGTGCCGCATTTCCGTGAGGAAGAAGAAGCGCTCTTTCCGTTGGTGATCGATGTCGAGGAGGCGCGCGCCTTGCTCGTTCAGGCTCTGCTCGACCACCAGCGCCTCCACGCACTTGTTGCCGCACTCGAGGCCGGCGGCGACGTACGCGGGACGATGCGAGAGGTGGGCGAGCGGCTCGAAGCGCATGTTCGTCTCGAGGAGCGGCAGCTCTTCCCGCTGATCGAGCGTGTCGCAGGCGCGGCGCTCGATGGAGCGATGGCGACGCCGAGGGGAGGCGGCCCCGTGTGGGGTGATGCCTCTGACGACCTGAACGCAACGCTCCTTGAATGGACGGGAGGCGCCGGGCCGCCAGAGCACGTGAACGATGAGCGGGACGTCCTCGTTTACGTGGTCGACGGCTCGGCCAAGCTCGATGTCGACGGTGAGGACCGCCAGCTCGTCTCGGGCGAAGCGGTCATCATCCCGAAGGGCACACGGCGGAGGATCACGGCTGGACGCGGCGGTGTCCGCTACCTCTCGGTCCACGTCAAGCGGCCGCTGCTCCAGATTCACTCTGCGCGCGAGCGATGATGGGCGAGCTCGAATTCTCGCGTTAGCTCGGCTAGGTGCCCTCGACGCCGGGACGTGGGAAGGCTGCGACTGCAAGCTTCACCGAGGGATAGAGGTGTTCCGACCCGATCGCGGCGGTGAGGCCGGCTGCATCGAAGTCCGGCAGCATGCGCGTCCGGAGTCTCGCGACGACGAGCGTGATCTGCTCCTTCTGTAGCTCACGGGTCAGGTCGAGGAGCGCTTCGATCCCGGTCGAGTCGATGTGGTTGACCGCTTCTGCGTCGAACACGAACCACGAGGTCTCGGTCGGGGCGGCGCCGATCGCCTCGCGCACGCGGCCCTTGACGTACTGCGCGTTTGCGAAGAAGAGCCGGTCGTCGAGTCGGTAGACGACGACGCCCGGTGTGATCTCGGCTGACGGGTGCAGTGCGACGTCGCGGTAGCCGTCGAGGTGAGGGACCCAGCCGAGCACGGCGTCGTAGGGGCGGGCGCTGCGACGTACCGTGTCGATGATCGAGAGCCCGACGGCGACGACGATCGCCTCGAGCACGCCGAAGAAGACGACGCACCCCGTCGTGACCGCTGCGATCGAGACCTCGACTCGGTCGATCGCCGCGAGGGCTCGCCAGGCGGCAGGCTCGACGATGTTGATCCCCGCCGCGACGATGACCGCGCCGAGGACGGCCTGGGGCAAGTACTGCACAGGCCCGGTCAGGAAGAGAAGGATCACCACGATCGCCCCGGCGGAGAACAGGCCGGCGATCTGGGTTCGCGCACCGACCGCATCGTTCACCGCGGTTCGCGCACCGCTGGCACCGACCGAGAACGCTTGCGTAAAGCCGGCGGCCGCGTTCGCTGCTCCCATCGTCAGCAGCTCCTGCGACGCGCGGACATGCTCTCCGCGCTTGCCTGCAAACGCTCGGGCGGTCAGGATCTCGTCCGCGAAAGAGACGAGGAAGAGGCCGAACGCCGCCGGCACCAGCGCCAGGACATCGTCAAGCGGCGGCGTCGGCAACGTCGGGCGGGGCAAGCCACCAGCAACTGGGCCGACGATCGCGACACCGTGGCGCGCGAAGTCGAACAGCCAGGAGAGGGCGATCGCTCCGACGACCACGATCAGCGCTCCCGGCACGATCGGCAAGAACCGGCGAATGGCGAACATCGCGCCGAGCGAGGCGACGCTGACCGCGAGGGTGGAGCCGCTCACGTCGCCAAGCTCGCGCACGACCTCCCAGAGCCGATCCAGCGAATCGGTCGCGTCGACCTCGATCCCCAGGAGCTTGCCCAGCTGGGCGATCACGAGTGTGACGGCGACACCGAGTAGGTACCCGATCAGCACCGGCCGGGAGAAGTAGTCCGCGATCCAACCGAGCCGCAGCACTCGCGCGAGCAGGAAGCAGGCTGCGACGAGCAGCGCGAGCATCGACGCCAGCTCGACGGCATTGTCGCTACCCGCGACTGCGAGCGGGAGAACCGCCGCGGCGACCAGCGTCGACGTCGCCCCCTCCGGGCCGATCACGAGCCGGCGGGACGAGCCGAGCAGCACATACACGACCGTCGGCAGCAGCAGCGCGTACAGGCCGTTGACCGGCGAGAGACCGGCCAGTTGGCCGTAGGCCATCGCCGAAGGTAGCGCCAGCGCCGCAACCGTCAGCCCGGCGACGAGGTCACGGCCGGCGCTCGAACCCCGGTAGCGCGGCACGTCCTTGAGGACGGGTACCGCCCGCACGAGCAGCGGATCCTTTTTCGCGGGCCGGAACGCCGCCGCTCCCCCGTACGCAGTCCCGGCGCCCGGGGCGGAGGGTTGATTGGGTCGCTCGTCGTCTGTGGCCATGGTTCCAACTCCTGGCATCGCGCCCCGCGCTGCAAGAACGTACGCCACCCTCTCATGGGCGGGTTTCGCGACTCACTCCCCCGGACGCCCGCGATGCATCGCAGCAGGTGAAACCCGCTGCATTCGCACTGGCGTACCCGAGATATACTTGGTATACTACTCAGTATGATCGCGATCGGAGACCGGCTATGAGCGTCCCCCACGCCCTCCTTGCCCTCCTGAGCGAGGGGCCGAAGTACGGCCTGCGGCTCCAGAACGAGTTCGAGTCCCGAACGGGCGAGGTGTGGCCACTCAACGTCGGGCAGGTCTACACGACGCTCCAGCGGCTCGAACGGGACGGGCTCGTCGAGACCGACGACGGAGAGGACGAGCGCTCGCGGAAGCGGTACCGGATCACATCGGCCGGCGACCAGCGAGCTGGCCGAGTGGCTTCGCACGCCGCCTGAGCTCGTTCCTCCACCCCGCGACGAGCTCGTGATCAAGGTGCTCGTCGCCCTGCAGGTCCCCGGCACCGATGTCCACGAGATCCTGCAGGTGCACCGCCGCCACGTGCTCGAGGTCATGCAGGGCTACACCAAGATCAAGGCGGCGGCCACGGAGGACGACGTCCCGCTGGCGCTCGTCGCCGATGCGGAGCTGTTTCGGCTCGAGGCGATCGTCCGTTGGCTCGATGCTGCCGACGTCCGCTTGAAGCAGCGGCCGTCCCTGGCGCCGGCCGCGGTGGCTGACATCCCTCTCGAAGCAACCCATCCGATGGAGGTCTCGCAATGACCAGCGCGCTCGAACTGCGCCAGGTATCGAAGATCTACGGCTCCGGGCCGACCGAGGTGCACGCGCTGCGTTACGTCGATCTCTCGGTCGAGCGCGGAGAGCTCGTCGCGATCATGGGCCCGAGCGGCTCCGGCAAGAGCACGCTCTTGACGATCGCCGGCAGCCTCGAGCAGGCGACCAGCGGTCAGGTGCTCGTGGACGGGGTCGACCTCGCGAACGTCTCGCGCTCGGACCAGGCTCGGATGCGACGCCGGTCGATCGGCTACGTCTTCCAGGACTTCAACCTGCTCCCCGGGCTGACGGCGGTCGAGAACGTCGCCCTGCCCCTCGAGCTCGACGGCACCCGCGCCAAGGCCGCGCGCGCGACGGGCGTCGAGGCGATGGAGGAGCTCGACGTGGCAGACCTCGCCGATCGCTACCCCGACGAGCTGTCGGGAGGTGAGCGCCAGCGCGTTGCGATCTCCCGGGCGATCGTCGGCGAGCGCGGGTTGCTGCTCGCCGACGAGCCGACCGGCGCGCTCGACTCCGTGAACGGCGAGGCAGTCATGCGCCTGCTGCGCGCCGCCACGCAGCGGGGCGTCGCCGGTGTCGTCGTGACGCACGAGGCGCACCTCGCTTCCTGGGCCGACCGCGTCGTCTTCCTGCGCGACGGCCGCGTCGTCGACCAGACGGGCGCGCCAGCCGGCCCCGGAGTCGCTGCTCGCGGCTGCCGATCGGCGATGACGACGCTCGCTCACGGCTCAGCGCGGCGAGGCCCGAGCAACGGCGGCGTTGCCGCCCGCCGCGCGGTCGTCCGCTGGGCGCTGGCGCATGTTCCGCCGCGAGTGGCGGCAGCAAATCCTGGTGGTGGCGCTCCTCACGGTCGCGGTCGCGGCCGCGATCGGAAGCATCACCCTCGTCTACAACACGAGCCCTGCGTTCGACGGCGAGTTCGGCTCGGCCAGCGGGCTGCTCATGTTCGACGGCTCCGATCCGCAGGCGCTCGAGGCAGCCCTGGCGTCGGCCGAGGAGTCGTTCGGGACGACGGACGTCATCGGCCACCGCAAGGTGCCCGTGCCCGGCGGCGTCGAGACGGTGGACTTCCGCTCGCAGGACCCGGATGGGCCCTACGGCGGCGATCTCCTCGCGCTCCGCAGTGGCAGCTACCCGGCCGGGCCCGGCCAGGTCGCCCTCACCGAGGGTGTGGCCGAGCTCCTAAACGTGGAGCTGGGGGCGACGCTCGATCTCGACGGGCGGCGGCGGACCGTCGTCGGCATCGTCGAGAACCCACTCGATCTCAGTGACGAGTTCGCTCTCGTCTCCCCTTCGTCAGCCGGGGCGCCGCAGAACGTCACCGTTCTGGTCGACGCGAGCCAACAGGAGCTCCGCGCCTTCGCAGACTCCTTGCCCGGGAACGGCCGTTCGGGCCTCACGGGAACGGGGAGCCGCGGCGAGATCGAGGCCGCAGACTCGTTCGCACTGTTCTCCGTCGCCACCGTCTTCCTGCTCCTGGCCTCGCTCGTTGCCGCCGCGGGCTTCGCCGTCGTCGCGCAGCGTCGGCTCCGCCAGCTCGGCATGCTCGCGGCAATCGGGGCTACTCAGAAGCATCTCCGGCTCGTGCTGCTGACGAACGGCGCCGTCGTCGGAGTGATCGCCGCGATCCTCGGCACGATCGCGGGCGGTGCGCTCTGGGTCATCTTCGCGCCGACTCTCGAATCCGCGATGGGCCATCGCATCGACCGGCTCAGCCTTCCGTGGACGCTGCTCGCGATGGTCGTCCTCCTCGCCATCCTCGGCGGCTACCGCAGCCGCCTGGTGGCCAGGGCGAACGGTCGCCCGCCTCCCCACCCTGCTCGCGCTTTCAGGGCGTCCGCCTCAGCCGAGGCCCGCACGCCACTCGGCGATCGCGGCCGCGGCGCTGATCACGGTCGGTATCGGCTGTCTCGCACTGTCCGACCGAGACCGAGTGCCGCTCATCATCGCCGGGATCGTGGCGACGATCCTCGGCACGTTGCTCCTGGGCCCACTCGCGATCCGCATCTTCTCCGGAGCCGCCGGACACGCCCCGATCGGCACGCGCCTGGCGCTGCGTGACCTCGCCCGCTACCAGGCCCGGTCCGGGGCGGCACTCGCCGCGGTCACCCTCGCCCTCGGCATCGCAGCAGCGGTGACAGTCACCGCGGCAGCCGAGGAGAAGAAGGATGACGACCGGATGGCCGCCGACGCTCCCCAACCTGTCCGACCGCCAGATCCGGGTGTACACGGGCCCGACGCGAGAGCCGGAGCTCATCTCGCTCCCGCTCCAAACGCCCGCCCAGCTCGCACGGAGCGCTGCGCGCGTCCGCCAAATCGCCGCCGGTCTCGGTCAGGCGGCCGTGATCCCGCTTCGGAAGGTCATCCAACCCGGCGAACGGCCCATCGTCACCTTCGAGGGCGACCGGGCCCTCGTCGCCGTCGGTCTCTCGAAGCAGGCCAGCCCCGAGAGTCTGGACCCGGGGATCGGGTGTCTACGTCGCCACGCCCGCCCTGCTCAGGTACCTCGGGATCGACCCCGCCACGGTCGACCCGAGCGCGGACTTCCTGGCCGACCCGACCGTTCCCACCGACGAGTTCGTCATCCTGGACATCCAGGCGAGGAGGCGAACTCCGCCGTCACGAACGTCCAGAGGATCGACAGCCTGGAGGTCCTCGGCGCTGGGGAGGGGGACACCGGCCGCGTGCCGTCCTCGTTCGTCACCCTCAACGGTCTGCGCCGCCACGGCTGGAAGCAGGTCCCGAACGGCTGGCTCATCGAGTCGAGCAGCCCTCTGACGAGCGAACAGATCGCCACCGCCCGCGAGCTCGCCGCCGAAGCCGGCCTCGAGATCGAGACACAGCGAGAGCGCACCTCCCTCGCCACGCCCATCGCGATCGCGACCGCCGCAGGCGCCCTCCTCGCGCTCGCGATCCTGGCCATGACCGTCGGGCTGATCCGCAGCGAGAGCGCCGGCGACCTCCGCACCCTGACCGCGACCGGAGCCACGGGCAGGACCCGCCGCACGCTGACGGCCGCCACCGCCGGCGCGCTCGCCCTGCTCGGCGCGCTCCTCGGCGTCGCCGGCGCTTATCTCGCGCTCGCAGCGACGTACCACGACGACCTCGGCTATCTCGGTCGGGTGCCGGTGCTTCCCCTCGTCCTGATCGTCGTGGGCGTCCCCCTGGCGGCTGCCGCGGCCGGCTGGCTCCTCGCCGGCCGCGAGCCGCCCGCCATCGCCAGGCCGGCAATCGAGTGACCGGCCGCCGCCCGCGCATCAGCCCCGGCAAACGCAGAGACCCGCCGAAGCAGGCCTCGCACTCAGCCGATAAGGCGGTAGCTCTCTCCGAGTCGGTGCGTTCCGCCTCCGCGGCTACTGCGAGTATCCCTGTGTCACCTCGCCTTTGTGGGCGGCAAATGCAGCCAGAACCTCCCCCTTTTCACCCTCCGGGATGTTGAAGAAGTCAAGCGTTCGCCCAAGTTCAGCCGCAACCTCGTCGAACTCGGCGGGCGAGATCTTCAGCTCACGATGAGCTTCCTCCAAACCTAGAGGCGTGCTGCCTGATTTCGTAGCGGCATATTGCTGGGGCCCACCGGCGATGTCGCACACCCACAGGGTGCGCATGAACTTGAGCCCTGGAAGTCTCCCCAGATTGCTGGTGTGCCATTCCCGCAGCTGGGGGTTCTCCGATTTCTGACCGACGATCGGGTTCTGCACGACGGCGTCGCTGAAATGGTCGACCACTGCTGCGATGGCGAATACGCCACCGAGCCGGTCGTAAAGGGTCGGTTCCGCCATTTCGCGCCTCCTAGAGGGTTAGACGGTCTCCCGTGAGCGCCTCCCACTCGGTCGCCAGTGGTTGATCCCGCCGGTGGGAGGACATCAGCACTGCACCCCTACTACGCCGAACCCACCCCGCTCGGATTCCACCTCACTCTCTGGTCTTCAGTTGATGGCACCGAGGTCGGCCAGCGCAGTCGGTGCGTCGGCGATCTCGTTCTTCGAGAACCCCGATCCGGATCGCTGAGGAGGTCGGCCGCTTTCTGGCCGAATGAGTCGCCTTGACGCCGAGGGCGAACTCTCTAGTTCAATGCACGGGCACCTGACCTTCGCGCCGCCGACCGAGGAAGAGCGCAACGGCGCCGACGACCTCCACCTCGACGTCGGTCAGCTGAGACGCAAGCCCCTGCTCGAGTCCTCGCTGGTCGTCTTCGAGGTTCGAGAAGATTCCCTTCCGGTTGTAGAGACGCATGAGACGCCGCCCGAGCAGGTTGTGCCGGACGCCACGGCCGAGGATCGTGCTCCCGAAGAGAACACCGTCCGATGCGAGATACGGACAGAGGCTCGAAACCACCGTCTCGGCCTTCGACCCGAGTTCTCCAGGAAGACAATGGAGAAGGTAGTTCGCGCCGATCGAGTCGAAGCGCGCGTCACCGAGGTCGACCGGATCCAACACGTTCGCCTGAATCGTCGCGGGCGCATAGCGGCGGATCCGTTTCGATGCCACAGATAGCGAGTTCTCGTTCAGGTCGAGGAGGGTGATCTGCGGCGTCTCGACCGGCCAGTTGCAGTGGTCGAGAAACCACCCCGTGCCGACTCCGACGTCGAGGTGCCGCGCGCCGACGTAGGTGTTGTAGCGCTCGAGCATCCTGGAGCTGCGACATCGCCATACGAAGCGGTTCGAGAACCCGAGCACCACAAGGTCGTAGCCCCACAGCACAAGCGGCGTGTACACACGCTGGCCGGCCTCGACCTCATCCGATGATCTCAGTTCTTCGCCTCGCACTTCTCGAAATGTACGTCGACATGTGCTACCTCCGAGCAGCAATCGGGCAGCCAACGTCCGATTTCGCTCCGCTCAACAAACGCGATCCGGACCTGCGAAGCGCACTAGGATCGCCGCGTGCCCCTCAGCCTCAAGCAGAAGGTCGAGCTCTTGAAGGGGGTTCCGCTCTTCACAGAATGCTCGAAGGCGGAGCTCACCGAGGTGGCGATCAGCGCGGACGAGCGTGAGGCGGCGGAGGGGGACAGATTGACTGAGGAGGGCCGGCGTGGCCGGGAGTTCTTCGTCGTCGTCGAGGGCACGGTCGGGGTCGAACAGGGCGGCAGGATGCTGGGCGACCTCGGGCCTGGCGACTGGTTCGGCGAGATGGCGATCCTCCGGTACAAGCCCCGGACGGCGACGGTGACGGCGACCGCACCCGTCCGCGTCCTGGTGATCAGCGATCGTGATTTTCGTCGAGTCGTCGAGACGACCCCGCGGATCGCGCTGAAGGTGCTGCGGAGCGTGGCGGAGCGCCTCGAGCACGACGCGCACAGCTAAGGAGCAGCTGCGAAGTCCCCGACAGCGTCTGGGTTCAGAGACACGCGGCGAGTCGTGGATCAGACGATCGGTGTCACATCCTGAGCGCCCGCGGTGCTCTGTAGAACATGGACCTCAGTGGCTACGCACCGGCGATCGCTCTGCCCGTCGCGGTGTCTCGCGACGAACGCGGCATAGTGGCCGAACGTGCCGCGCGAAAGAGTGATCGGGCAGTAGCGATTCCCCCGGGACGAGGCGCGATCCGAAGCGACCTCGAACAGGTCTTCCGCACCGCCTACCCGCGGGTCGTCGCGGTCGCCGCCCGCGTGCTCGGCTCCCGGGACGAGGCCGAGGACGTGGCCCAGGAGGTGTTCCTGGCGTTCGGGCGCTCCTCGGTGCCGGCCGGCGAGGCGTCGGGCTGGTTGTCCGTCGCCGCGGCGCACACCGCGCTGAACCACCTCCGCTCCGGCCGTCGCCGCGCGTCCCGGGAAAAGACCGCGAGCGCCGGCGGCGCCGTCGTCCCCGGACATCGCCGACGCCGTCGTGGCCCTCGACGAGCGCCGCCACGTGCGGGCGGCGCTGGCGCGGCTGCCCCGCAGGCAGGCCGTCGCCCTCGTCCTGCGGCACAGCGGCCTCAGCTACGCCGAGGTCGCCGCCGCTCTCGGTCTCTCGCCCGGCAGCGTGGGCACCACCGTGCGCCGCGCCGAGTCCGCCCTACGCAAGGAGTTGAACCGTCATGCGCCATCCGACTGACGGCACGCTGCGCCGGCTCATGGACGAGCCCGCCGGCGTCGCCGACGCCGACCGCGAGCACGCGGCGGGTTGTCCCGTGTGCCTGTCCCGGCTGGCGGCCGCCCAGGAGGACGCCGCGGCCGCCGGTGCGGCGCTCGACGTCGATCTCGACCGTCGACGTGGACTCGGCGTGGCAGCGCCTGTCGCACGCGATCGCCGCCGGCGGCGCCGCGGGCGGCGCGCCAGCGGCCGCATCCGCCGTCGCTGGCGGACGGCGCTGCGCAGCCCGGCCGTCGCCGCCTCTGCGTCGTCGCAGTGCTGGTCGGGGCCGGTGCCGTGGCCGCCGCCGACTGGCTGCAGATCTTCCGCACCGAGCGGATCGCGCCCGGTGGCGATCACCCGAGCCGACCTCGTCGAGCTGCCCGACCTCTCCGCCTACGGCGACCTCGAGGTGACCGAGAGGCCGACGTCCGCGAGGTCGCCGACGCCGCCGCCGCGGAGGAGGCGACCGGGCTTTCGGTGCCGCGCGTGAGCGAGCTTCCGCGCGGCGTCACGGGAGCGCCCGAGCTCCAGGTCGGCGACCAGCGCGAGCGCGGTGTTCACGTTCTCGGTCGAGCAAGGCGGCCCGATGGCCGCGGAGGCCGGCGAGGCGCTGCCGCCGCCGCCGCCGGGGCTCGACGGCAGCCGGTTCCGGCTGGTCGCCGGGCCGGGCATCGCCGCCGTCTGGTCGGAGGCCGCGCGGCGTGCCGGCCCTGGTCGTGGCCCGTGCCGTCGCGCCCACCGCGTGACTCCTCGGGCATCCCGTTCGAGACGGCCCGCGACTACCTGCTGTCCCTGCCGGGCCTGCCCGACACGTCGCCTCGCAGCTGCGCGGCTTCTCCGGCGACGGGACGACGCTGCCCCTGCCCGTGCCGGCCGACCAGATGAGGACGTCCACGCGCGGACGTCGGCGGCGTACCGGCGACGGTGCTCACGTCGCCGTGACGGCACGATCGCCGCCGTGATCTGGGTCGAAGACGGCATCGTCACAGCGGTGGCCGGGTCGCTGAGCGAGGACGAGGTGCTGGACGTGGCCCGCGGGCTGCGGTGACCGTCACGGCGACCGACGTCGCCCTCGACGCCGCCGAGCGGCTGCTCGCCGAGCTGCCGCCCTCGGCGGCGGTGTGGTGCTCGGGCCTGCGCAAGCGCTACGGGCGGCAGACGGCGGTCGACGACGTGTCCTTCACCGTCGGCCGCGGCGAGATCGTCGGCCTGCTCGGCCCGAACGGCGCGGGCAAGACCAGCGTCATCAAGATCCTGCTCGGCCTCGTCCGTCCCGACGCGGGCGAGGTGCTGCTGCTCGGGCGGCCGGCGCCGAGACCCGCAGTCGCGGGCCCGCGTCGGCTACCTGCCGGAGCTCTTCCGGTACCAGCCGTGGCTCACGGCCGCCGAGGTGCTGACGCTGCACGTCCGGCTCGCGGGCGTCGCGGTGTCCGGCCGAGGAACGGCGCGAGTGCCTGGCCGCCGTCGGTCTCGCCGCACCGCGCCGGCGACCGCGTCGGCGGGTTCTCCAAGGGCATGCAGCAGCGCCTCGGGCTGGCCGTCGCGCTCGTCGCCCGGCCGGAGCTGGTCGTCCTCGACGAGCCGACGAGCGCGCTCGACCCGATCGGCCGCGCCGACGTCCGGGACCTGCTGCTCTCGCTCAGGGATCGCGGGGTCGCCGTCCTGCTCAACTCGCACCTCATCGGCGAGGTCGAGCGGGTCTGCGACCGGGTCGTCATCCTCGACAAGGGCCGGGTCGCCGCCTCCGGCACGCTCGCGGAGCTGCTCGGCCGGCGCGAGCTGCGGCTGCGGCTCGAGGGCGTGAGGGCGGAGGCGGAGGAACGGCTGGCCGCCGCCGGCCGGCTCACCGGCAGCGGGGAGCTCGTTCACGGTCGCGCTGGCCGCCGACGAGCCGACGCCACCACCGTGCCTGACCTCGTGGCCGACCTCGTCGCACTCGGCGTGCGCGTGCACGCGGTCGAGCCCGTGCCGGATCAGCCTCGAGGAGCGGCTGCTCGACATCCTCCGCGCCGGGGACGGCGGTGATTCGCGATGACCGCCCGGACCGTGCTCACCGTCGCCGCGCCTCACCGCTCCAGGAGGCCGCCCGCCGGCGGGTGCTGCGCGCGCTCGCCGCGCTGACGATCGTGCTGCTGGCGCTCAGCGCATGGGGATTCTCGAAGCTGGCCGGTATCGAGTCGAGTTCGGCGCGCTCACCAGCGGCGAGGCCCGGCTCGTGGCCTCGCAGGTGCTCAACCTGGTGATGTTCGGCCTCAGCCTGATCGCCGCGCTCGGCACGGCGTTCCTCGCCGGGCCTACGCTGGCCGGCGAGATCGAGTCGGGGATGGCGCTGGCGGTGCTGGCGCGGCCGGTCCG
Source organism: uncultured Actinomycetes bacterium (assembly GCA_963758605.1). Classification (GTDB taxonomy): domain Bacteria; phylum Actinomycetota; class Thermoleophilia; order Gaiellales; family Gaiellaceae; genus GMQP-bins7. Next base: position 15,346 of record CAVWWI010000014.1, read on the forward strand.
CCGCTCGGCGGTGCTGCGTCGGCAAGTGGCTGGGGCTCGTGGCCTTCGGCAGCGGCTTCGTCGCCGCTGGCCGGGCTCGCCCAGTTCGTCATCGTCCGGGTCACCGTCGGCTACTGGCCGCCGCAGCCGGTCGGCTGGCCTGGCGCTGCTCGCGGCGCAGACGACGCGTGCTGCTCACGCTGGGGCTGCTGCTGTCCACCGTCGATCTCGCCGATGGCGTCGGGCATCGTCGCGGTCGGCCTCTTCGGCGCCACCTGGATCGCCGGCGTGGTCGGCGGCGTCGGCGAGGCCTTCGGCAACGACAGCGTCGCGCGGGTCGGCACCGTCTCCCGGATGCTGCTGCCGACGGACGGCCTCTGGCGCGGGGCGATGCACGCCTTCCAGGATCCGGTCGCGCTGGCGCAGTTCGGCGGCCCGGCGCTCGAGGGCGGCTTCCCGTTCCTGAGCGCGCCGCCGCTCACCATGACCTACCTGGCCTGGACCGGCCTCTGGGTCTCGCTGCTGCTCGGGCTCGCGGCGGTCACGTTCCTGCGCCGCGACCTCTGAGGTCGCTTCCGCGGGCGAACGACGTGGCGTACGCTCGACACCGCTCGACACCGCTCGGCAACCGCTCGTCGGCGAACGAGCACGCGAGGCAGATGGCCCGCCTCAGGGAGCGCACCGATGTGAGCGTGCGCCGCGTCTGCCACAGTTCGCTGCATGGGCCGGACGGTGCTGATCGTCGACGACCACGCCGGTTTCCGGTCTGCGGCGCGCGCGCTGCTCGAGGCGGGTGGCTTCGACGTCGTCGGCGAGGCCGCAGACGGAGCCTCGGCGCTCGCTGCGGCGGCCGACGCTCCGACCCGAGATCGTGCTGCTCGACATCCAGCTGCCGGACCTCGACGGCTTCGCGGTGGCGGAGCGGCTCGCAGCGACGGCGTCCCGGCTCCCGATCGTGCTCATCTCGAGCCGCGACATGGCCTCGTTCCGGCGGCGGCTGGCCGCGAACCCCGCCTGGAGCTTCATCCCCAAGAGCGAGCTCTCCGGAGAGGCGCTGGCGGCAGTCGCCGGCTGACGCGCCATGCGGCCGCTCAGGCTCGCGCTCCTGCCGCTCGGTATCGCGCTTCGGGCTCGCGGCCGAGTGGGCGTCGTACGACGGCTGGCGAGCTCGGCTCGCGGTCGCCGACTTCGCCGTCGGCTGCGTCCTCATCGCGTGCGGCGTCGTCGCCTGGGAACGACGGCCGGAGAGCCGCGTCGGCGCGCTCATGTCGCTGGCCGGCTTCACGTGGTTCCTCGGCACCGTCTTCGAGCCCGCGCTCTACCTCCATCGCGGGCCGCTCGTCCACCTCCTCCTCTCCTACCCGACCGGGCGCCTGCCGACCCGGCTCGCGCGCGCCGTCGTGGTCGCCGCGTACGTCGACGCGTGCGATCGAGCCGCTCGCCGAGGAACGACGTCGTGACGCTCGCGTTGAGCGGCGCGGTCGCGGCGCGGCCTGCGCGGTGTTCTCGCACGGCGACGGGCCCGGCGCGCAAGGCGGCCGGCCTCGCGCTCGCGGCGGCGCTCGCGTTCGCGGCGTGCTCGCGCTCGGTGCCGTCGGGCGGCTGGCCGGCTGGGATCGCGGACGCGCGTCCTCTGGGCGTACGACTTCGTGATCGCGTCCGCGGCGATCGTTCTCCTCGTCGACCTGCTCCGCGCCCGCTGGGCCGAGGCGGTCGTCACCGGCCTCGTCGTCGACCTCGGCGCGCTCGAGCAGACCGGCGACCCTTCGCGGCAAGCTCGCTCGCGCGCTCGGCGATCCGTCGCTCGTCGTCGGCTACCGCCTGCCGGACGACCGGCGGCTTCGTGGACGAGGCCGGCCGACCGCGTCGAGCTGCCGCCGCCCGGCTCGGGCAGGGCCGTGCACGCCGATCGAGGACCGCGGCGAGCGGGTCGCGGTGCTCGTCCACGACGAGGCGCTCCTGGCCGACCGGAACGCTCGTCGAGTCCGTCGCGGCCGCGGCGCGGATCGCGGTGGCGAACGCCGCGTCTGCAGGCAGAGGCGCGGGCGCGCGCCGGACGAGCTCGAGGCGTCGCGCCGCCGCATCGTCGAGGCCGGCGACGCGCAGCGCCGCCGGCTCGAGCAGGAGCTTCGACTGGGCGCGGAGCGGCGGCTCGACCGAGTCGCGGCGCTCGCTCGCGGACGCTCGGAACGCGGCTGCGCCGACCGACGCTGCGGCGATCGGGGCGCTCGAGAACGAGCTCGACGAGGCCCGCCGCGAGCTGCGCGAGTTCGCACAGGGCGTGCACCCCGCGGCGCTGACCGAGCGGCGGGCTCGTGCCCGCGCTCGCCGCTGCTCGCCGAGCGCTCGACGATTCCCGTCGACGCTCGACGGGCAGAGTCGAGCGGCTTCCGGAGCCGGTCGAGGCGGCGCTCTTCTTCGTCTGCTCGGAGGCGCTGGCCAACGTCGCCAAGCACGCCGCGGCCTCGCGCGCGTCGATCGACGCTGAAGGAAGAGCGCGGGCGCGTGGTCGTCGACGATCGTCGACGACGGCGTCGGCGGCGCCAACCTGGTCACGGCTCGGGGCTGCGCGGGCTCGCCGACCGCGTCGAGGCGCTGGGAGGCCGGCTCAGCGTCGAGAGCCGGCCTGGAGCGGGCACGCGCATCGTCGCCGAGCTTCCCCGAGATGGCTAGCGGACGCGGGTCAGCCGTCTGACACTGATGAATCGGGCTAGCGAACGCGCGTGAGCGGCTTCGCGATCGCGGCCACGTTGAACGGACGACCCGGGATCGGCGTGAGCGTCCAGCCTGTCGCGGAACACGCTCCAGCCGTACTCTTCGACGCCGCCCGGCGTGCAGATATTCGTCGGGGCGCAGGAGCGAACGGTTTCGCGCACGACGTTGCCGTCGAGGGCGTACGTCCCGCGGTAGAGGTTTCCGCTTTCGAGATTGCGCGCGACCCACCGTCCGTCGCCGAACTCGACGGTCCACGATCCCTCGGCGCGCTCGAACTGCTCGAGTTGTGCGCCTGCGGCGCGCAGTTCTTCGCGAGTCACGTCGACGCGCCACGCGCCGTCCAGTGCGGACGAGTCGCTCCGCTGGACGGGCGCTTGGACAACGCAGCGGCTCGGCTCGCCGCACTGTCGTTGCCGCGCAGGTCCTCGATCTCCGCGACGAGCTTCTCCGTCAGCGGGTCGCGCTCGAGCTCCTCGTAGACCGGCTGGACGGCTCGGCGAAGAGCGGAGCGATCGGCCGGCGACGGCCTTCACGAGCGTGAGCCGGCTCCCGGTGCAGATCGCCTCCAGCGACGCCTGCTCGGCGTCCTGGATCGCCGTCAGCACCGGCTCGATCGCCTCAAGACCGGCTTGCCTAAGCGCCTGCCGCTGGTCGCCCGTGAGCGCGTCGAACGCCGCTCGGTTCATGATGATCGTCGTCGGTCTCGGCCAGAGCACGACGTTCGCCGTGAGCGCACGGGCGCCTTTGTCGTAGCGGTTGTTCTGGATCGTGCTCGCGCCCGACTCCGCGCCGTCGAAGCCGGCGAGCCCCTCGGGCATCGCCCGGAAGCCTTCCGCTCGCGCGCCGAGGGCAGCGAAGGTCGCGGACGCCACGCCTGCGGGTCGGATACCGATTCTCGCCCTGCGGTAGTCCGCCGGACGAATGAGCGCCCTCGAGAGTCCGAGCGGTCGTCGCAGCTCTCCGGGAAGCAGCGCGATGCCGACGAGTCCGAGCGGTTCGACGCCATCGAGCATCCGCTCGGCGATGGAGCTCTCGAGCGCGTGTCGCTGAATGGCGTACGTGTCGACGAGGAACGGGGCGACGAGCGCGTTGAAGCTCTTCACCCCGGCGGCGTCCCAGGCCCGGGCGCCTACCAGCGCGAGGTCGTAGACGTCGTTCTGCACGTCGACGATCGTGCTTTGCTCGTAGTCGATGTCGTAGAAGCGGACTCCATGCTTGACGTCGATCCGGATCGAACCGCCTGAGAGGCGCTCGACCGCGGAGGCGAACTCGCTCGCCTCGATCACGTTGTAGTCGCGGGTCGCGAGCGTGAGCGCGACCGGGCCCTCGTCGGGCTCGCCCCCGGCCTTGTCGGAGGTCTCGCCCGAGCTCGAGGACGCTTTTGTCCGGGGGCCGCCGAGCGCTAGTGAGTAGTTGGACGTCCCTGTGCCGGGCGCTCGATCCGAAGAGTCGACCCCCTCAGTCCAACCGACCGCGTAGAAGTTGAGATCGTTCGTGTCCCCGAGGTCGCTTCGCTTGATCGAGATCGTGACCCCGGACACAGTTCGAGCGACGCGCGCGGTCGGCGCCGATGCGGCGATCCAACCGTTTGGTGTGTAGAGCCCGATGCAGCCGCTTCCGGCCGAGATCAGGCCGCAGAAACGGTTGCCGGGAAGTTCGAAGCCGGGGAACGTGCTGACAAGGTACTCGGCACCCCCGGCGTCCTCGAAGGTGGTATTGCCAGTCTCTGGATCCCCGTCCGTGTCGAGCCACAGGTCGACGCCCGTCCTCGCATGCGAGTCCTCGAGCTGCCCAAGCGTGACGCGGAACGTAATCCGCCCGTCTGACGCACTCATGACGTCAATTGCGCGGATGTCGGGCGCCGCTCCGCCGTCGCCGACCGCATCCGTGTAGTGGGCCGCGCTCGCCGTAGCGGATTGTTCGCCTCCGCCTTGACCTCCCCCGAACCCGCCGCACCCAACAAGAAGCGCCGCGAGCGCCACGGCCAATCCGACCATCGGCGCTCGCGTTCTCGTTCGGAAACCCACTCGCAACAATTGTCTCATGCTGGACGCCTCTGTCCAGTTGGACGCATTGACGCGAACGACGCTAGGCCGGTTGCCGAGACACCGCAGCGGGCTGTGCCTGGACTCCGAGCAACGCAGGCTCAGGGTGGTCCCTGATCCTGGTTCGCGTGTGTCGAGCGCAGACGACCGCCGCCGGACGGCGGCGGTCGTCGGCGTCGGACGCCGCAGAGCTCAGTCGATGCCGAGGATGCTCGTCATCGTCGGGCAGAAGGTGTCGCTGCCCGTCTCGAGCAGCTCCGCCAGGCCCGGGTGCGGCCCGTGCTCGACAAGGATCTGACCGTCGAAGATCGTGAACGTGAACTGCTGCACGACGTATCCCGCGTCCCGAATCTGCACACCGTCTCCAGGGCTGACGATCTGCGACCTGAGGCCCTGGTCGAGCGTGACGGTCAGAGGCGGTGTGGAGGGATCGCCGTCGTGCACGAAAGACCAGCGTTGCGCTCCGGCCGCGTGGATGGTGGCGGTCGAGCCGGTGACGAGATTGGTGAGCACGTCCCGACCGTTGAGCGTGAGCCAGAACTCGTACACGTCCTGGTTCGGCGAGGCAAACAGCGTGCCGTGGAACCGGCTGTCGATCGCCACTGGGACGCCGGTGCCGCAGAAGTCGGGGTCGGTGAACGTCCCGGAGAACTCGAGCTTCTGCGGCTCGGGATTCGCCGCGAACGATGCGGACACGGCGATGGTTGCGACGCTCGCCAGCAGGACGAGTGACGGTCGTGATCAGCCTCTTCATCGTTCCTCCCTTCGGTGGAGCTCGTTTGAGTGCCATCGCCAGCGAGGCTAGGTCGCAGGCGACTCCGCGCGCGTCGGGGCTGGGCCTGGACTTCCGACACATCGCGTCAGGGCGCGCCCTGATTGGAAGCAGGCTGACGGCGTGGGACGATTCCGGCATGGGTCGGAGAGCACTCGCGCTCGGAGTCGCTGCTCTCGGGCTCGCGGTCGGCGCCTTCTCGCTCGACGTTGCACGGGACGATCCGAGCCACTGGTTCGCGGGCACGTCGACGGTCGCAGGCGTTGGCGTTTCTCGCGGCAGGGTGGGCGCTCATCGGCTGCGGGCTCGCGTTCTGGCTGCGGCGGCCCGGCAAGCCGCTTCGGGCCGCTGCTGGCGGCGGCAGGCTTCGCCTGGTTCCTCCTCGAGTGGAACAACCCCGGAGTCGGCTCGGCGCTCGCCTTCACGGTCGGCCTGTGCCTCTACGCCGCGTGCCCGCCGCTCGTCGGACACGCCGTGCTCGCCTACCCCGGCGGCCGCCTCGGCTCCGGCTCGAGCGCGTCGCGGTCGCGGTCGCCTACGCCGGGGGCGTGCTCGTCCTCGGCGTCCTGCCCGCGCTGTTCTTCGACCCGCAGGCTGCAGGGCTGCAACCAGTGCCCCCGCAACCTGCTCGCGGTGTCGGACGACGCCGGCCTGTGGGCCGACCTCAACCGCGTCGGCCTCTACGTCGGGATCGCCTGGGCGCTCGCCCTCGCTGCTCTCGCGTCCTGGAAGACTCGTGCGAGCGTCGAGCTGGGCACGTCCCGTCTTCGCAGCCGGCGCCGTCTACCTGGCGCTGGTCGCGACGTGGTTCGCCGCCTCGCTCGACCACGGCCTGCTCTGGAACGGCGACGCTGGAGACGACGGCTGTGGCTCGTGCAGGCGGCTGCTCTCGTCGCCCTCGCCGCCGGAGTCGCCTGGAGCTGGGTTCGGAGCCGCAGGGCTCGGTCGGCGGTCGCGCAGCTCGTCGTCGACCTCGCTCAGTCGCCTCCACCCGGCGGTCTCAGAGACGTTCTCGCCGGAACGGTCGGCGATCCAGACCTCGTCCTCGCCTATCCGCTGGGCACGACCGACCGACTCGTCGACGCGCAGGGACGGCCCGGTCGACGCTGGACGATCGCCAGGAACAGACGAGACTCGTCCAAGACGGGCAGGTTGTGGCCGTGCTCGCCCACGCGCCCGGACTCCTCGACGACGAGCAGCTCGTGGACGAGGTCGCGGCGGCCGCTCGGCTCGCGCTCGAGAACGAGCGCCTCCAGGCCGAGGTACGGGCGCGGCTCGAAGAGCTGCGCGCATCGCGCGCACGCATCGTCGAGGCAGGCGATGCCGAACGGAAGCGGCTCGAGCGCGATCTCCACGACGGCGCCCAGCAGCGGCTCGTCGGACTCTCGCTGTCGCTGCGCCTCGCGCGCTCGCAGCTGGCGACCGGTGCGCGACCCGGACGCGGTTGCTCGCCTCGACGAGGCCGACGCGGAATTGCGCGAAGCGATCGCAGAGCTGCGCGAGCTCGCGCACGGCATCTTCCCCGCGGTGCTCGCCGACGAGGGTCTGGCGGCCGCCGTCGAAGCGCTCGCCGAGGACGGACGAGTTCCCGTCCGGATCCGCAGCCTGCCCGAGGGGCGCTTTGCGCCCGGTGTCGAGACGGCGGCGTACACGGTCGTTGCAGAGGCGGCGCGTGCGACCACGAGCGGTGTCGTGGTGGAGGCGAAGCGCTCGAGCGATGCGCTCCTCGTGGACGTCGAGGCGCACGACGAGAGCGGGCTCGACCTCGTCGCCCTCCAGGATCGCCTTGGCGCGCTCGACGGCCGACTCGCCGTCGAGCGCCGCGACGGACGGCTACGTCACAATCCGCGCAGAGCTCCCGTGCGGGTCGTAATCGCCGACGACGAGACGCTCCTCCGCGAAGGGCTCGCCCGGCTGCTCGACAGAGGCGGGGTTCCAGGTCGTCGGCAAGGCGGCGACCGCCGACGAGCTCAGCCGGCGGGTCGAGCTGACGCGGCCGGACGTGGCGATCGTCGACATCAGGATGCCGCCGACGCACACGGACGAGGGCCTCGTCGCCGCGCAGGAGATCCGCAGCGCGCATCCCGAGGTCGGCGTGCTCGTGCTCTCCCATTACGTCGAGTCCCGGTACGCGATGCGCCTGCTCGAGGAGCACCCCGAGCGCTCCGGCTATCTCCTCAAGGAACGCGTCTCGGACGTCGCCGTGCTCGTCGACGCGCTGCAGCGCATCGACGAGGGCGAGTGCGTGCTCGATCCGACGATCGTCTCGAGACTGGTCGGGAAGCCGCGCGACGAGAGCCCGCTCGCGGAGCTCACCGAGCGCGAGCTCGAGGTCCTCTCACTCATGGCCGAGGGTCATTCCAACGATGGCATCTCGCAGAAAGCTCTTCCTCAGCCCGAAGACCGTCGAGACGCACGTGCGTCACATCCTCGGGAAGCTCGGGATCGGCGAGACCTCCGACTACCACCGCCGAGTGCTGGCCGTCCTCGCCTATCTGCGTCGCTGACAACGAAGCATTGGATCGCGGGAGTCGCCTGGTGGGTTCCGGACAGCGCTGCTTCGCTCGCCCTGTCATTCCGCGATCCTCACGCTGCCGAGGGTCCCTAGCCGCGACGCCGCCGTGCGGCGCTGCTCGGCCAAGCGGCTGGCGGGGGCGAACGCGCTCCAGGCGAACCAGCGACCAAAGCCGCGCTGGAGCGCACGCGGGCCGCTCATCGTCAGCTTTCGCATCCGCATCGCGCCGCCGAGCTCCGCCCGTCCCAGGTAGACGCGATAGAGGGTGGCGGTGTCGACGCTGACCTCGAGGTCGATGTCGAACCCGGGATGCTGCAGGCACACCGAGACCTCCGAGGGCTCGAGCACCATCCAGTAGCGCTTGGCCGGATTGCGAAAGTCGAACTTGAGCACGGTTCGGCCGGGGGGAAGCTGCTCGCGATGCACATGGCGGGCCATCCAGACGATCAAGAGGTCAGGGTCGAGCTCCTCGGGGCGGGGATCGGTGAACGACCAGGTCACGCCCCACTCCCCCATCGCCTGGACGACTGGCTCTAGGTCACGGCCGGCGGGCGTCAGCTGGTACTCGAGCGTCCTGCCCTTGGGGCCGGTTCGCCGCGCGACGATCTCGGCCCGCTCCAGCGAGCGCAGGCGGTCAGTGAGGACCGAGCGCGAGATCCCTGGCAGGCCGCGCTGTAGCTCGTTGAAGCCCTTGGCGCCACCGAGCATCTCGCGCACGATCAAGAGCGTCCAGCGGTCGCCGAGGATCTCGCTTGCCTTGGCGATCGGGCAGTACTGAGCGTAGCTTCGCATCGCGCCACCATGCTAGCCCGCAGTCCGTAGCAGGTTCGAAATTCGAACCGGTTGGTTCGAAATCCGAACCGGTTGGTTCGAATCTCGGTCTAGCCGCACGGGGCGCGCGGGCCTACCGTGGCGACATGACTACCGAGACGGCAACTCCCGACCGGGCAACGAGCAGCGAGCTCGAGTGCATCGGACATCGCCGCGCAGACTGTGGGCTCGACGAGTTGGGGGCGCTGCGCGGCGAGCTGCTGCTGCCGGCGAGCGTCGGCTACGACGCCGGCCGCAGGATCTGGAACGGCGCGATCGACCGCCGGCCGGCCGGCATCGCGCGCTGCGCCGGCGTCGCCGACGTGGTCGCGGCCGTTCGCTACGCGCGCGAGCGCGATCTGCTCGTCGCGGTGCGCTCCGGTGGCCACGGCGTTGGCGGGCATGCGCTCTGCGATGGCGGGCTCGTGATCGACCTGTCGCCGATGAGGGGCATCCGCGTCGACCCGGCAGCGAGGACGGCGCGCGCCGAGGCGGGCGTGCTGTGGGGCGAGCTCGACCGCGAGACACAGCTCTTCGGGCTCGCCACCGTCGGCGGCATCGTCACGCACACCGGGATCGCCGGCCTGACGCTCGGCGGCGGGATCGGCTGGCTGATGCGCAAGTACGGCGCGACGGTCGACAACCTGCTCTCCGTCGACCTCGTTACTGCGGACGGCGAGCTCGTCACCGCCAGCGAGGACCACAACCCGGATCTGTTCTGGGGCGTGCGCGGCGCCGGAGGGAACTTCGGCATCGTCACCTCGTTCGAGTACCGCCTGCACCCGGTTGGGCCGATCGTGCTCGCCGGGCCGATCTTCCACCCTCTCGACGATGCCCCGGAAGTTCTGCGCTTCTACCGCGAGTTCGCCGCCACCGCGCCCGACGAGCTCACGACGATCTTCGAGCTCGAGCTCGCGCCGCCACTGCCGATCCTGCCCGAGGACGTCCACGGCAAGCCGATAGTCATGGTGGGCGCCTGCTACGCCGGGCCGCCCGAGGACGGGGCCGAGGTCGTGCGCCCGCTCAAGGAGTTCGGCAACCCGATCGTCGACCTGCTCGAGCCCAAGCCGTACCTGGCGCTGCAGTCGATGTTCGACCCCTTGGTGCCGCACGGCTGGCACCGCTACTGGAAATCGGTCGAGCTGCCGCCGCTCACGGACGATGCGATCGACACGCTCATCGACCACACCTCGCGGATCACGTCGCCACGCTCGTACACCATCGTCCTCCAGCTCGGCGGCGCGCTCGCGCGCGTGGCCGAAGACGCGACCGCGTTCAGCCAGCGGGACGCCGCGCACAACGTCGTCATCAACGCGGTCTGGACCGAGGACGACCCCGACGCACGCGGGCACATCGCCTGGGCGCGCGACTTCTTCGACGCCATGCAGCCCCACGCGCGCGACCGCGTCTACGTCAACTTCCTCGGCGACGAGGGACCCGACCGCGTTCGACAGGCCTACGGCACCGAGAAGTACGACCGGCTGGTCGAGCTCAAACGCAAGTACGACCCCACGAACTTCTTCCGCCTCAACCAGAACATCCCGCCGAGGTAGCTCTCAGAAGACGCTCGACCGGACCAGTGCGAGGTCACCCGGTACGGATCGGGCGCGGAACTGCAATGACCGCTCAGCCGGAGGTGGCCGTGAGGCAGAGCGCGAAGCCGCCGTTCTCGTCCGTCCACCAGCGCCCGAGGACAAGGCCGGCGTCCGCGAGCTCGCTCTCGAAGCGCTTGCGCCGGAACTTCGCGCTTACTTGGGTGCGAAGGCGCTCGCCTTCCGCGAGCTCGACGTCGATCCCGAGCGCGGCACCGGGACGACCTGGGCCGCCCGTCGAGTCGAAGCCGATGTCGACCCACTCGCGCTCCGCGTCCCAGAAGGCGCGGTACTCGAGGCGTGCACGCGAGAAGTCGGACCGGAGCTCGCGGTCGAGATGGGCGACGCCGTTTCGCTGGAAGCGCTCGCTCAGGCCGGCGCTGTCGTTGTACGCGGACTCGAGTCGCGCTGGCTCCTTCACGAGGTCGAGCCCCAGCAACAGTGCGTCCGCCGGCTTCAGCGAGGCTGACAGTGCGTCCAGGAAGCGACGCCGTCCGTCAGGCTCGAAGTTTCCGAGTGTCGAGCCGAGGAAGGCGAACAGGCGGCGTCCACCGGAATCGAGTGCGTCGAGATGGCGTTCGTAGTCGCCGACGATCGCGTGCACGTCGATGTCGGGATACTCCTCGGCGATCGCCTTCGCGCTCGCGACGAGCACTTCCTCGCTGACGTCGAGCGGCGCGAACGTGCGGAGGGTTCCCGCTGCCGCGAGCGCGTCGAGGAGGATCCTGGTCTTCTCGGAGGTACCCGAGCCGAGCTCGACCAGTGTCGTTGCCGTGTCTCGCTCGCGATCTCGTGCGCGTGGTCGTCGAGAATCTGCCGCTCGGTGCGCGTGAGGTAGTACTCGGGCAGGCGGGTGATCTGGTCGAAGAGCAGCGACCCGCGCTCGTCGTACAGCCAGATCGATGGAATCCTCTTCGGCGACGCGCGCAGGCCTGCGAGGGCGGCGTCGCGAAAGGCCGCGTCGCGGTCAGCAGGATCGAGGAGCTTCTCGACCCGGACGCGAGAGATGGGAGCCGCACTGTGACTCACCGCCGGACCCCACGGCGCTAGGCGTCTCGCGCGCAGCGGAACCCGGCGAAGATGTGCCGCCGGTCGGGGAAGTCGAAGTTCCTGAAAGTCGTGCGGGCGACGAGGGAGTCGGTCGCCCAGGAGCCACCGCGGAGGACGCGGTACTCCTCGCCGAAGTAGACCTCCGAGTACTCCGGATACGGATAGGCGAGGAACCCGGGATACGGGAGGAAGTGCGACGAGGTCCACTCCCAGACATCCCCGATGAGCTGGCGGCAGCCGACGGGGCTCTCGCCGCCGACGTACGAGCCTGCGGGTGCAGGCGAGAAGCGCCGATGGCCGAGGTTCGCCTCGTATCCCGCCGACTCGCGACCCCACGGGAACCGGTTCTTGCCTCTGCGCTCGTGCCACGCCGCTGCCCGCTCCCACTCCGCTTCGGTCGGGAGGCGCTTATCGGCCCAACGCGCGAACGCGTCCGCCTCGTACCAGGAGACGTGCTGCACGGGCTCGTCCGGCGGGACCGGCTCGCGCCTGCCGAAGCGGACGCGCTCCCAGCCGTGCTGCCCGCGCTCCCAGAAGAGCGGCGCAGTCACGTTCTCTCGCTCGCGCCACTCCCATCCCTCCTCGCTCCAATGCTTCTGCGAGCGGTACCCGCGGTGGGCGATGAAGTCCGCGAAGGCCGCGTTCGTGACGGGCACACGATCGATGAAGAACGGCCCGAGCTCGACCTCGTGTGACCCCAGCTCGTTGTCGTATGCCCACGGCTCGTCGGTCGCACCGAGGATGAAGGGGCCGCCCCCCACGTAGATCTCGTCGGGTCCCGAGGACGGGTCGTCCGGCGGCGCGGCGTCGCGCATCGGGTACCCGATTTCGGTTCGAAGCTGGAGCGTCTGGAGCATCGTCTCCTGGTGCTGGAGCTCGTGCTGGAGGACGAGCCCGAAGACGAACCCTCGGTTCAAGAGCGGGTTCTGTGCGTCGAGATCGGTGTGCTCGAGTGCCTCGAGCACACGCTCGCGGATGGCGCCCGCGTAGGCTCGGACCGACTCCGGGCGGAGCGTCGGGAGCTTCGCATCGGGGCTTCGCGCCTGCCGGAAGGCGCTCGAGACCTCGTCGTGCCCACCGTCGAGCGGCGGGTTGCCGTACAGGTTCCGAAGCAGCCAGAGCTCTTCGAAGTGTGCGATCTGGGCGAGCTCCCACACGAGAGGTGACTGGAGCGGCGACACGTGCTCGACCAGCCCTTCGTCGGTGACCGGCGCGAGGATCTCCTCGGTGCCCGCGCGGGCCTGTTCCAGGGCGGACTGAAGCTCGACGACGGAGTCCATGACCGGACTTTGCACGATGCCCGCCACTTGCACCAGGCCTATTCGGGCGGGCTGTAGCCTACGTCCCTCATTCGAGGAGAGGAGCCTGGGGCAGTGGAAGGGAATGGAGCAGGTCCGGTCGTCGTCGCGCAGGACGTCGCGCGGCGCTACGGGGAGGGCGAGACCGCCGTCGACGCTCTCCGCGGGGTATCGGTCGACATCGCGCGCTCGCGCTTGACGGCGGTGATGGGCCCCTCCGGGTCGGGGAAGTCGACGCTGATGCACATCCTCGCCGGCCTCGACAAGCCGACGTCGGGCACGGTCGAGGTCGCGGGCACGGAGATCACCACGCTCGGCGACAACGACCTGACGAAGCTGCGCCGCGAGCACATCGGCTTCGTCTTCCAGTTCTTCAACTTGCTCCCGATGCTGAACGCGCGCGAGAACATCACGCTCCCGCTCACGATCGCCGGCGAGAAGCCGGAGGACGGGCTGGGTCGAGAAGATCGTCGGCGACGTCGGCCTTTCGGACCGGCTCGGCCATCGCCCGTCGGAGCTCTCGGGCGGACAGCAGCAGCGTGTCGCGATCGCGCGCGCGCTCGTCTCCAAGCCGACGGTGCTCTTCGCCGACGAGCCGACCGGCAACCTCGACTCGTCGACGGGAGCGCGAGATCCTCGAGCTTCTCCGGCGCTCGGTGGACGAGTACGGCCAGACGATGGTCATGGTGACGCACGACGCGCGCGCGGCGGCGATGGCGCACCGCGTGCTCTTCCTCGCGGACGGGCTAGATCGTGCGCGAGCTCGGCGAGTGCGACACGCACCGGATCCTCGAGGTCCTGGAGGAGATCGCCGCCTGAGTGATCAGGTTCGCCATCCGCGGCCTGCTCGGCAGCAAGCTCCGCGCCGCCCTGACGGGGATCGCGATCGTCCTCGGCGTCGCGATGATCAGCGGCACCTACATCCTGACGGACACGATCGACAAGGCGTTCTCGAACCTCTTCACGCAGTCGTACGCAGGGACGGACGCCGTCGTCCAGGGCGAGGGGCCCGACATCTCGATCGACGGCGCCGCGGCTCCGACACCGCCGGTCGACGCGTCGCTGCTCGAGACGGTGAGGGAGGTCGACGAGGTCGCGCTCGCGACGGGTGGCATCTACGACGAGACGAACACGAAGATCCTCACCCCAGACGGCGACGCCGTCAGCACAGGGGGCGCGCCGAGCTTCGGGTTCGGGATCGACACGAGCCCGGAGTACGCGCAGTTCAACCCGCTGAACCTCCTCGAGGGCCGCTGGCCGTCCGCGCCGAACGAGGTCGTGATCGACGCGGGCACCGCGGACGGGCAGAGCTACGCGCTCGGCGACACCGTCGAGATCGCGACGCTCGTGCCCAAGCGCGCGTTCGAGCTCGTCGGCGTCGCCCAGTACGGCGGCGTGGACAGTCTCGGGACGGCGACGTTCGCAGTGTTCACGATCCCGACGGCGCAGGAGCTCCTCGACCGCGAGGGCCAGTACGACGCGATCTCGGTCGCGGCGAAGGAGGGCACGAGCGAGGAGGACCTCGTCAGCGCGATCCAGGCCGTGCTCCCGGACGGCGTGACCGCGCAGACCGCGACGGTGGAGACCGAGGAGGCGCAGGACGAGATCGGCCAGTTCACGTCGATCATCCGCTACTTCCTGCTTGACGTTCGCCGGCATCGCGCTCTTCGTCGGCGCGTTCGTCATCTTCAACACCTTCTCGATCACCGTCGCGCAGCGGACACGCGAGTTCGCGACTCTGCGGACGATCGGCGCCTCGCGCCGGCAGGTGCTCGCCGCCGGTGATCCTCGAGTCGCTCGTCATCGGCATCGTGGCCTCGCTCATCGGTCTCGCGTTGGGCCTGCTTCTCGCGGAAGGGATCCAGGCACTGTTCGGCACGTTGGGCTTCGAGCTGCCGACCGCCGAGCGCGTCTTCGCGCTGCGCACGGTCGTCGTCTCGATGCTCGTCGGCGTCCTGGTGACGCTCGCTGCGGGGCTCTTCCCGGCCATCCGCGCCACGCGTGTACCGCCGATCGCCGCGGTGCGCGAGGGAGCGGAGCTTCCTCGCTCGCGGATCTCGCCTTTCGTTCCTTGGATCGCGGCACTCGTCGTCGTCGGAGCGCTGCTCCTGCTCGGCCGGGCGATGTTCAGCCGACGACCTGGGCACGGCCGACCGCCTGATCTGTCTCGCGGGGGGCGTCCTGCTCCTGTTCGTCGGCATCGCGATGCTCTCGTCGCGGCTCGTTCGGCCCATCGCCGCGCTGGTCGGCCTCCCTGCGCGTCGGATCGGGGGCGCGGCCGGGAAGCTCGCGAGCGGGAACACGGTGCGCAACCCCGGTCAGGACCGCCGCGACGGCTGCCGCGCTGATGATCGGGATCGCGCTCGTCGCCTTCATCGCGACGCTCGCGAACGGCCTGAAGACGTCGAACCGCGAGGCGATCGAGGAGCAGGTGTCCGCCGACTACGTCGATCACGGCGTCCAGGACGGCTACACGCCGTACCCGGCGGCGATCGGCGATGCCCTGTCGGCCGCATCGGAAGCGCCCGAGGTCGTGACGCCCGTGCGGACCGGCGCCGCGCTCGTGAACGACGACGAGGCCGAGGTCGGCGGCATCGATCCCGAGACGATCACGTCCGGCGTACACCTTCGACTGGACCGAGGGAGGCGACGAGGTGCTCGCCGAGCTCGGGACGACCGGAGCGATCGTCGAGCTCGAACTATGCGGACGACCACGGATCTCGAGATCGGCAGCCGCTCAGGCTCACGTCGATCGACAACCGGACCGCCGAAGCCAGGATCGTCGGTCTCTACGAGCCGCACCCGTTCTATCCGCTGCTCGACAGCGTCACCGTCTCGACCGAGCTCTTCGACGAGCTCTACGACCGCCCGCACAATCGCTGGACGTGGGCGAACGTCGCGGGTGAGCCGTCCGATCGAGCAAGGCGCAGCTCGAGGAGGCGGTCGCGGGCTTCCCGGACGCTCAGGTCGAGACGCGCGAGGAGTGGATCGAGCGCGAGGACGAGGACATCAGCGAGTTCCTCACCTTCCTCTACGTCCTGCTCGCGCTCGCCGTGCTCATCAGCATCTTCGGGATGATCAACACGCTCGTCCTCTCGGTCTACGAGCGGACGCGTGAGATCGGGATGCTCCGGGCGATCGGGATGACGCGCCGGCAGACCCGCCGCATGGTCCGGCAGGAGAGCATCATCACCGCGCTCATCGGCGCGGCGCTCGGGCTGCCGCTCGGGATCTTCCTGGCCGCACTCGTGACGCGCGCGCTCGGGGAGTTCAACCTGACGCTTCTCCATCCCCTGGTTCCAGCTCGATCTTCCTCACGGTGCTCGCGATCGTCGTCGGGATCCTCGCGGCGATCATGCCCGCTCGCCGCGCCGCCAAGCTCGACCCGCTCCGGGCGATCGCATACGAATGACCCGCTTCGCGATCCGGGGCCTGCTCGAGCCGGAAGCTGCGGACAGCGCTGACCGCTCTTGCGATCGTCCTCGGCGTCGCGATGATCAGCGGCACCTACGTCCTCACCGACTCGATCGACCAGGCGTTCGACAAGATCTTCACGGACATCCGCAAGGGCTCGAACGCCGTCATCTCCGGCAAGTCCGCCTTCGACCTGAGCGAGGGCAGCGGCGTGACGGAGCCGACGTTCGACGAGTCGCTGCTCGAGGAGGTGCGTGCCGTCGATGGCGTCGCGGAGGCCGAGGGCAGCGTCGACTCCGACACCACCCAGTTGATCGGCGACGACGGCAAGGCGGTGGTCTTCGGCGGCGCGCCGAACCTCGGATTCTCGATTGCGGACCCCGACTCGCGTTTCAACCCGCTGACGCTGGTCGAAGGGGAGTGGCCTGGGCCGAACGAGGTCGTCGTCGACAAGGAGACGGCGGGCAAGGAGGACTTCGAGGTGGGGGAGACGATCGGGATCCAGGCCGAAGGCCCGGTCCAGCGTCTCAGGATCTCCGGGATCATGCAGTTCAGCTCCGGTCTCTCGATCGGCGGCGCCACGCTCGCCGGCTTCGACCTCCCGACCGCGCAGCGCCTGATGAGGAAGGAAGGTCGCCTCGACGAGATCGCGGTGGCCTCGAAGCCGGGCGTGACCGACGCCGAGCTCGTGCGGGAGATCCAGCCGATCCTCCCGGAAGGGACGAAGGTGCAGGGCGTCGGCGAGCAGGTGCAATCGGACGCGGAGGAGACGGACGAGTTCATCACGTTCCTGCAGAGCTTCCTGCTCGCCTTCGGCGGCATCGCGCTCTTCGTCGGCTCGTTCGTCATCGCGAACTCGCTGTCGATCACGATCGCGCAGCGCACGCGAGAGCTCGCCACGCTGCGCATGCTCGGCGCGTCGCGGCGGCAGGTCCTCACCTCGATCATCCTCGAGGCGCTCGTCGTCGGGGTGATCGCCTCCGTGATCGGTCTCTTCCTCGGCCTACTGCTCGCCAAGGGGCTGTTCTCGCTCTTCGACGCGGTCGGCTTCACGCTCCCGAACACGGGTCTCGTTTTCGAGACGCGCACGGTGGTCGTGGCCCTCCTCGCCGGAATCCTCGTGACGCTCATAGCCAGTCTGCGCCCGGCCATCCGCGCCACGCGCGTGCCGCCGGTCGCCGCCGTGCGCGAGGGCGCGACGTTGCCGCCAGGGCGGTTCGCACGCCTTCGCGGCGCCGGGGCGCTGCTGATGATCGCGGCCGGCTTCGGCGCGCTCGCCTACGGGCTCTTCGGGGGCGGCCTCGACACGACCGAGATCCTCATCTGGATGGGCGTCGGCGCCCTGCTCGTCTTCCTCGGCGTCGCGCTCTTCTCCTCGCGTCTCGTCCGGCCGCTGGCGCATGTGCTCGGCTGGCCCGCGACGCGGATGGGCGGTGCCGCCGGCTCGCTGGCGACGGGACAACGCCCGGCGCAACCCGCAGCGAACCGCGTCGACCGCGGCCGCGCTGATGATCGGCCTCGCGCTCGTCACGCTCGTGGCGACGCTGGCGTCCGGGATCGTGGCGTCGTTCAAGGGCGCCGTCAACGACCTCTTCACGGGCGACTTCGCGATCACCGCGCAAAACAACTTCTCGCCGATCCCGACCGACGCAGCGGACGCGGCGGCGAAGGTGCCCGGCGTCACGGTCGTCGGCAACGTGCGGACCGGCGAGGCGCTCAGAAACGGCGATGCGGGTTTCATCACGGCTGTCGATCCGGGTATGCGCGACGTCATCGACATGGACTGGAAGGAAGGGTCTCAAGACGTGATCTCCTCGCTCGGCGACGACGGCGCGTTCGTCGACGACAGCTGGGCGGAGGACAACGCCGCTCGGCGTGGGCTCGCCGGTCAAGATCACGTTCCCGAACGGGACGTCGAAGACGTTCCGGGTCGAGGGGATCTTCGACCCGCCGACCGGCGGGTCGCCGTTCGCGCCCGTGACGATCTCGGCTCAGGCCTGGGACGCCGAGGTGCAGCAGCCGCGCAATCTCTACTCGTTCCTGAAGATGGAGGGTGGGCCGACCGACGAGAACCAGGCCGCGCTCGACACCGCGCTCGCCGACTTCCCGAACGCGAAGGCGCAGACGCGCCAGGACTTCATCGACAACCAGATCTCGGGACTCAGTTCGATTCTGAACATCCTCTACGTGCTGCTCGCGCTCTCGATCATCGTGAGCTTGTTCGGGATCGTGAACACGCTCGTCCTGACGGTGTTCGAGCGGACACGCGAGATCGGGATGCTCCGCGCGATCGGGATGACGCGCCGTCAGATCCGGCGCATGATCCGCCACGAGAGCGTGATCACGGCGCTGATCGGGGCCGCGATCGGGATCGTGCTCGGGATCGTCCTGGCCGCGCTCCTGATCGTGCGGGTGGACTTCCTCGTCTTCTCGTTCCCGACGACGCAGGTGGTGATCTTCGTTATCGCCGCGATCGTGGTCGGCATCCTCGCCGCGGTCTTTCCGGCGCGGCGAGCCGCCAAGCTCGACCCGCTCAGGGCTATCGCGTACGAATGACGCCGTCGGCGGCGAGCTCGGCGATCTGCTCGTCCGAGTAGCCGGCCTCCGTCAGCACCTCCGCCGTGTGCTCGCCGAGGAGCGGCGGCGGACCACGGTGTTGAGCACGCGCGCCGTCGAAGGAAAGCGGGAGCGCGGTGAGCCGGAGGTCGGGAATGGTCGGGTGCTCGAGAGGCTGGAGGATCTCGAGAGCCTCGGTCTGCTCGGCGGTGACGACATCCTCGACGTCGGCGACCGGCGCGGCGGGGACACCGGCCTCGGTCAAGAGCCGGTGCCACTCTGCGGTGTCGCGCTCTTGCAGCCGGTCGGAGAGGATCGCGACCAGCTGCTCGCGGTGCTCTACACGATCGGGATTCGTGTGGAACCGCGGATCGGCCAGGAGCTCGAGGAGGTCGAGCGCGGTGCAGAGCGCGGCGAAGAGCCGGTCGTTCCCGCCGGCGATCATCAGCTCGCCGTCGCGCGTGGGGAAGACCTGGTACGGCGCGACCATCGGGAAGACCGTTCCCTCGGGCACCGGCACCGTCCCGTCGGCGAGGAACCCGACGAGGTGGTAACCGATGTAGCCGAGCGCGGTCTCGTAGAGCGACGTGTCGACTTCGGACCCCTCGCCGGTTCGCTCGCGCTCGAGGAGTGCCGAGACGATCCCGAGCGCCGACCACATGCCCGTACCCATGTCGATCAGCGACGAGCCGACGCGAACGCCCGGCCGTCCCGGCTCTCCGGTCATGCTGATGAGGCCGCCTGCCGCTTGCATGAGTGCGTCGTACCCAGGCTCGCGAGACAACGGCCCCGCGCTGCCATATGCGCCGATCGAGCAGTAGACGAGCCGGGCGTTGCGAGCGCCGAGCGCGGCCGCGCTCAAGCCGAGCCGTTCCGCGAGTCCCGGTCGGAGGCTCTGCAGGAAGACGTCGGCGCCCTCGGCGAGCTTCGAGAGCACCTGACGGCCGCGCTCGTCACCGACTGAGAGGGCGAGCGACCGCTTTCCCGCGTTGACCGAGAGGAACATCGCTCCCTCGCCGTTCCAGAAGGGCGGCCCCCAGGCTCGAGCGTCGTCGCCCGTGTCCGGTCGCTCGACCTTGACCACGTCGGCCCCGAGCGCGGCGAGGATCTCCGCGCAGAACGGGCCCGCGATCGAGGTCGTGACGTCGAGGACGCGCGTGCCGGCGAGCGGAAGAAAAGGCATCGGCTGAATCATCGCCCTCTGCGAGGATGCGCGCGTGCCCGACTGGCTCGACTTCGACCAGCTTGCCGAGTGGGTCTCGGGCGAGTGGTGGAGCTACCTCGTCATCTTCGCGATTTCGGCGATCGACGCGTTCTTTCCGGTCGTGCCGAGTGAATCGCTCGTCGTCATCGGAGGCAGCCTCGCCGGGTCGGGTGATCTGAGCCTGCTGCTCGTGATCCTCGCGGGCGCTTCCGGAGCCGTTCTCGGGGACAACATCTCCTACGGAATCGGCTCTCTCGTCGGGGAGAGGACCGTCAAGCGCTGGTTCCGCAGCGAGAAGTCGCACAAGCGCCTCGAGTGGGCGGAGCGCACGCTCGACGAGCGCGGCGCGTACATCATCCTCCTCGCCCGCTTCATCCCCGGTGGCAGGACGGCGGTGACGTTCTCCGCCGGCTACATCCCCACGTTCTCCTGGAGACGGTTCATCGTCTACGACGTCATCGCGGGGGTGCTCTGGGCGACGTACGCGGCGATGCTCGGCTTCCTCTTCGGGAAGACGTTCGAAGAGCATCCCGTGTGGGGCGTCGTTCTCGCACTCGCGATCGCGCTGACCCTCGGTCTCGTCGTCGAGGTGGTGCGCCACATCCGGAAGCGGCGCAGCGCGACCGCATAGACTCGAGTCGGTGGCGAAGATCCTCGTCCATCTCACCAGTGGGCCAGAGAGCCCGACCCGCGCTGCGCTCGGGTTCCTCGTCGCGAAGGCCGCGATCGAGGAGGGGCACGAGGTGAGCATGTTTCTCGCCGGCGACTCGGTGCAGCTGCTGCGCGACGGCGTGCTCGACTCGCTGGTCGGGCTCGGCACGGGAAGCCTGCGCGAGTCGTACGACGCGGTCGTGGCCTCTGGGACCCGGATCTACGCGTCGGGGATGTCGAGCAAGGCCCGTGGCCTCGGCGACCTCGATCTCGAGGGCAAGCCCGTCGAGCTCGCGATGCCGAACAGGCTCGTGCAGCTCGCGCTCGAGAGCGACCGCGTCCTCACGTACTGACTGCCGCGGGAGCTAGGTCGCCGGAGTCGTGCCTGTGCTGGACGACTCCTGGATCGTAGTCCAGGCGCGCCAGCCGATCCAGAGCGCGAGCACGAAGACGATCGGCACGAGGGCCGCGTGGAACGCGTGGATGCCCGCGTCATTGCCGTCGGTGACGTTCCCGCCTCCGGCGAGGAACGCCTGGATCGAGCCGAGCACGGCGAGCACGAACGGCCACAGGGTCGCACGCCAGTTGGGCCAGGCGGCGACGAGCGCCGAGATGAACGTGAGGATGTAGGCCAGGTGGACGGCCTTGCCGAAGTCCTTGTGCGCGTCCAGCCAGCCCGTCTCTCCGAAGATGAAGCCTCCGATGAGGTAGAGCTGGACGATCATGCCGACGACGGCTGCCCCTGCGAAGATCACCGTTCCCCACAGCCCGATCCGTTGTCGGTCCATGCGCGGCACCCTACGACCTGCACCGGACGTGGTCAAGTCCGTACGGTTGCTGCGATGAACCGCCTCGCCGCTGCGACGAGCCCGTACCTCCTCCAGCACGCCGAGAACCCGGTCGACTGGCATCCGTGGGGCGACGAGGCGTTCGAGCTCGCGGAGCGCGAGGGCAAGCCGCTGCTCGTCTCGGTCGGCTACAGCTCGTGCCATTGGTGCCACGTGATGGCGCACGAGTCGTTCGAGGATCCCGCGACGGCCGCGCTCATGAACGAGCTCTTCGTCAACGTCAAGGTCGATCGCGAGGAGCGGCCGGACGTCGACGCGGTGACGATGGAGGCGACCGTCGGGATGACCGGGTCCGGCGGCTGGCCGACGACGGTCTTCATGACACCCGCAGGCAAGCCGTTCTATGCCGGCACCTACTTCCCGCCCGAGCCGCGGCACGGGATGGCGAGCTTTCGCGATCTGCTCCAAGCCGTCGCCAAGGCCTGGAGCGAGCGCCGCCCCGATATCGAGCGCCAGGCGAGCCAGATCGACGAGACGCTCCGCCGGAGCTCCGAGCTGCGCCCTTCGTCCGAGCCGTTGACGGACTCGATCCTGTCGGAAGCCGCCCGCGGAATCGCCCGAACGTTCGAGCCCGCCTTCGGCGGCTTCGGCGGCGCACCGAAGTTCCCGGCCGCGTCGACGCTCGAGTTCCTCCTCCGCAGGAGTGACGAAGACGCGCTCGCGATGGTGACGGCGACGCTCGACGGGATGGCCGCGGGCGGTCTCTACGACGTCGTCGGAGGCGGCTTCCACCGCTACTCGGTCGACGAGCGCTGGCTCGTCCCGCACTTCGAGAAGATGCTCTACGACAACGCCGTTCTCGCCTCGACGTACCTGCACGGCTGGCTCGTAACGGGGCGTCCGCGGTACCGGGAGATCGTGGAGGAGACGATCGAGTACCTCGTTCGGGAAATGCTCCTTCCCGACGGCGCTTTCGCGTCCGCGCAGGACGCGGACACCGATGGAGTCGAGGGGCTGACCTACACGTGGAGCGAGGACGAAGCGAGGGCCTCAGGGATCCCCGACGAGCTGCTCCAGCCCTTCGAGCATGGCCGTTTCATCGTGCGCGGGGAGCTCGACCCGGCGCTCCGGGAGCGCCTGCTCACCGAGCGTGCGACCCGCGCGCAGCCCTTCCGCGACGACAAGGCCCTCGCATCGTGGAACGGGCTCGCGCTGGCGGCGATCGCCGAGGCCGCGTACCGCCTCGAACGCGAAGACTGGCTCGAGGTTGCCCGCGGCGTGGGCGATTTCCTGCTCGGGCCGCTTTCGGAGAACGGAAGGCTCCTGCGCTCGCGCCGTGACGAACGGGCAAGTGGCAGCGGGTACCTCGACGACTACGCGAATGTCGCACATGGGCTGCTCGAGCTGCATGTCGCGACCGGCGAGGTCCGCTGGCTCCTCGAGGCGCACCGGCTCGCGCTGCTCGCGATCGAGCTCTTCGCCGACGAGGAGCGCGGCGGTTTCTTCCTCTCGCCGGCAGACGCCGACGAGCGCGTGCCGCGCACCAAGGACCTTCAGGACACGCCGATTCCCTCCGGCAACTCGATGCTCGCGTGGGTGCTCCTTCGCCTCGGCAGGATCTGGGGCGACGACGAGCTCGAACGCCGAGCCGTGTCCGTGTTCCGCCTGGTCGAGCCCGCGCTTCGCCGCGCTCCGGGAGGGTTCGCGTGGATGCTCTGCGGCCTCGACCTCTGGTTCAGCCCGCCGCGGGAGATCGCGATCGCCGGTGCCGTCGACGCGCCGGTTGCCCGCGCCGCACTCGCCTCGTTCGATCCGCGCGCGGTTGTCGCCGTGGGGCCGGCGGACGAGGTCCCGCTGCTCGAGGGCAAGGGGCTCGTCGACGGCGAGACCGCCGTGTACGTCTGTGAGCGCTTCGTCTGCCGGAGACCGGTCACCGATCCCGCCGCACTCAACGTGACCGCCTGACATGCGCGTCTGCCTGATGATCGAGGGACAGGAGGGCGTGACCTGGGACGACTGGGTGCGCCTCGCGCGGCTCGCCGAGCGACACGGGCTCGAGGGGCTCTTCCGCTCCGACCACTACACGGCGATCATCCGCGCGGACGCCGACGCGCTCGATGCCTGGACGACCCTCGCCGGGTTGGCGGCCGTCACCGAGCGCATCCGGCTCGGCACGCTCGTCTCCCCGGCGACCTTCCGCCACCCCAGCGTGCTCGCGCGAATGGCCGCGACGGTCGACCACATCTCGGGTGGTCGCTTGGACGTCGGCATGGGCGCCGGCTGGTACGAGCGGGAGCACCTCGCGCACGGCTTCCCGTTCCTCGACGCGAAGCGGCGGTTCGAGCTCTTCGCCGAGCAGGTCGAGATCGTCGTCAGGTCCTGGACCGAGGACGCGTTCGACCACGCCGGACCGGAGTACGAGCTCCAGGCGCAGACGGCCCTCCCGCGCCCGTTCCAGAAGCCGCATCCACCCCTCGTCCTCGGCGGCACCGTCAAGCGGCGCTTCGCGGCGCTTGCAGCGCGCTTCGCAGGCGAGGTCAACACGCTCGGCGCGCCGAACGAGGAGCTCCGCGAGCGCAAGCAGCGGCTCGACCGCGCGTGCGCCGACGCCGGCCGCGACCCCGCGACGCTCGGGTTCTCCGTGATGACCGCGTGCTTCGTCGGTTCCGACCGCGACGAGGTCCTCGACCGCATCGGCACGTTTCTCGCGCTACGGGGTGGAGACGTGCGAGCCGAGGAGATGCTCGAGCAGCGTCGCGCGAGTTGGCTGGCGGGGACGGTGGAGGAGGTCGCGGAGCGGATTCGAGAGCTCGAGGCGATCGGCGTCACGCGGGTCTTTCTCCAGCACCTGAACCACTCGGACGACGACATGGTCGGACTGGTCGGGGAGCGTCTGCTTCCCGCAGCTCGGCGTAAGTAGCATCCTGGCCATGACGACTACAGAGCTGACCGGGGCGGAGGACATCGCGTGGGATCTCTCCGACCTCTACGACGGCGGTGACGACGCCCGCCTCCAGCAGGACGAGCAGGAGGCCGAGCAGGCCGCCTCGGCGTTTCGCGACACGTACTACGGCAAGGTGGCCGAGCTCAGCGCGGCGGAGCTCGCCGAGGCGATCGAGGAGCGACGAGCGGATCGAAGAGGTCCTCACGCGCGCCCTCTACTACGCGCACCTCTGGTTCTCGACGGACACCGCCGACCCCGCCCGCGGCGCCCTCGTTGCGCGCCTGACCGAGAAGGGCGCCGCTCTCGACACGCAGCTCCTGTTCTTCGGGCTGGAGATCGCCGATCTCGACGACGCTCAGGCCGAGTCGCTGATCGGTTCCTCGGAGCTCGAGCGCTGGCGCCACTGGCTGCGCTCGCTCAGGAAGTTCCGCCCGTACCTTCTCTCCGAGCCGGAGGAGAAGATCTTCACCGAGAAGTCCGTCTCCGGCGTCAGTGCCTGGTCGCGCCTGCACGAGGAGCTCCTGAGCGCGATCAAGGTCGAGCTGGACGGGGAGACGATCGGCCTGGAAGAGGCCATGGCGAAGCTCTACTCCGCCGACCGCGACGAGCGGCGGGCGAGCGGCCGAGGCTATCACCGAGGCACTCGCGCCGGGCCTCCGCACGCGCACGTACGTCTTCAACACGATCCTCGTCGACAAGTCGATCGACGACCGGCTGCGCGGCTACGAGACGTGGATCTCGTCACGGAACCTGCGAAACGACACCACCGACGAAGCAGTGGACGCGCTCATCGACGCCGCGGTCACCCGCTACGACGTCCCGCAGCGCTACTACCGTCTGAAGGCGAAGCTCCTCGAACTCGACCGGCTCACCTTCTACGACCGCTTCGCGCCGATCGCCGACGATCCCTCGAAGGTCTCCTGGGACGAGGCGCGTGACATCGTCGTCTCGGCGTACCACGACTTCACTCCCGAGACGGGAGACGTCGTCGATCGCTTCTTCGAGGAGAGCTGGATCGACGCCCCCGTTCGCGAGAACAAGCGGACCGGCGCCTTCTGCGCGACCACCGTTCCCGGTGTCCATCCCTACATCCTCATGAACTTCACGGGTGACCGGCGCTCGATCCTGACCCTCGCGCACGAGCTCGGCCACGGACTGCACGGCGTGCTCACGCAACCGCTCGGGCTCTTCAACGCGGACACACCGCTGACGACCGCGGAGACCGCCTCGGTGTTCGGGGAGGCGCTGACGTTCAAGCGCCTGCTGGCGCTCGAAGAGGATCCGCGCCGCCGCCTGAACCTGCTCGCCGGGAGGATCGAGGACTCGATCGCGACGGTCTTCCGCCAGATCGCGATGAACCGCTTCGAGCACGCCGTCCACACGGAGCGGCGGGAGCAAGGCGAGCTCGCAACCGACCGGTTCGAGGAGCTCTGGCTCGAGACGCAGAAGGACATGTTCGCGGACTCGGTCGACGTCGACGGGTACGGGACGTGGTGGAGCTACATCCCGCACTTCCTGTCGACGCCCGGCTACGTCTACGCCTACGCGTACGGCTTCCTCTTCGCCCTCTCGATCTTCCGGCGCTACGAGCAGGAGGGCGAGTCGATGGTGGAGCCGTACCTGGACGTGCTCCGCGCCGGCGGCTCGAAACCACCCGAGGAGCTCGCCGAGATCGTCGGGCTCGACCTCACCGATGCGGGGATCTGGGCGAGCGGAATCGAGGCGCTCTCCGCGGAGCTCGACGAGGCCGAAGCTCTGGCGAACGAAATCGGCCTCGGATAGCCGCAGACCGCTCAAATCGCTGGCCTTGCATGCATTCTCGCGCTACTCTCGCGACTGACAGGCAGGCTCGGAGGGATAAAAGGAGGAGTCAGTGCGGAAGCTCATCGCGTGTGGGGTAGCCCTCGTGGGCGCTCTCGCGCTCACGGTGCCCGGGGCGCTCGGTGGGGCGGAGCAGACACCCGGTGTCACCGCGAAGAAGATCACGATCGGCGGGACGTTCCCGCTGACAGGCCCCGTGGCCGGGTATGCGCCGATCGCGACAGGCATCAAGACGTACTTCAGCTACATCAATGCGCGGCGCGGGCCCGACGGGAAGCGCGGGATCATGGGCCGGCAGGTCGACTTCAAGGTCTACGACGACGGCTACAACCCCGCGAACACCGTCCAGCTGACGAGAAAGCTCGTCGAGGAGGACAAGGTCTTCGCCGTCGTCGGCCAACTCGGAACGGAGCCGGTTCTCGCTGCGCGCCCGTACCTGAACCAGCAGAAGGTGCCGCAGAGCCTCGTCGCGACCGGCGCCTCGAACTGGGGGACGGAGTACAAGGAGTACCCGTGGACCATCGGCTGGCAGCAGGACTACATCGCCGAGGGTCGCCTGTACGGCCAGCACATCAAGGCGAACCACAGCGGCAAGAAGATCGCCGTCCTCTACCAGAACGACGACTATGGAAAGAACTACCTGCTCGGACTCCGGTCAGTCGCTCGGCAAGCAGTACGCGGATGCGAACATCGTGACCGCAGCAGTCGTTCGAGGTGACACAGCCGAACGTCACGCTCCGAGATGGCCAGGATCAGGGCGTCGGGCGCCCCGATCTTCGTGATCTTTGCCACGCCGCCGTCGACGATCCGGGCGTACGGCACCGGCAAGGCGCTCGGCTACAACCCCGAGCAGATCTACCTGAACTCGGTCTCGTCGGCTGCGTTCTGGCTGAACACCGCCGTCGCGTCGGCGGGGGCGGCGTACGTCAACGGCTCCCTGTCGGTACGGCGATCAAGGACCCGGGGAGCCCAGCCCAGGCGAACGACGCGGCAATCCGAGAGTACAAGCAGCTCATGGCGAAGTACGCGCCGGACGCGAACGCGAACAACGCGCTGCACATCTACGGGTTCGGGCTGGCGGAGACGTTCGTGCAGGCGATGTACAGAGCCGGCAAGAACCCGACACGGGCCAGCTACATGAACGCGCTCCTGAGCTTGAACTCGACGAACCGCTTCCTGCTGAACGGCGTGAGGATGAAGACGAGCAAGACCGACCACTTCATCATCAGCCAGATGCGGCTCCAGCGCTTCGGCGATGGTTCCTGGACACCCGTCGGCCGACTGGTGGAGGGTCGTCCGCGCTAGAGGACGGTGCGTGGGGTCAGACCCTTGGGGTCTGACCCCAGCACGCTCGGCAAGCGGTCACACCCCACGGGTCTGACCCCCGCCGGCCTGAAACTCGGCCCAGTACCCCTCCATCGTCGTCGAGGCGACTGGAGGTGTGCAGGAAGTCGTGCGCCGCGACGTTGACCGCCCGCACGATCGCGTCCGCGGGCCAGACGTCGCCGACGTCGAGCACGTTCACGCAGCCCGGCGCCTGCTCGAAGTGGCCGAGGAACATGCGCTCGCCGGTCAGCGCATGGGACAGGATCGCGCGGTTGACTCCGCCGTGGAGGACGGCGAGAACCGTGTCCCAGCTGTCGTCGGCGAACAGGCGGTCGACAGCCGGGAGCACGCGATCGAAGAGCTCGCCGATCGTCTCCCCGCCGAGGAAGCGCTTGTCGAGCGGGACGATGCCGCGGAACGCGTGCACGAACTCCTCCTCCAGCTGTTCGGCCGGGATCCCTGAAAGGCGCTCTCCCCGCAGCTCGCGCAGGTCGGACCACTCCTCCACCTCGTGGCTCTGAGCCACGATCTCGGCAGTCTCGACCGTCCGCGGGAGTCCGCTCGACAGCACGCGGTCGAAGTGCACGCCTGCGAGGAGATCCCTCGTGGCCGAGGCCTGCGCACGGCCCGCGTCGTTCAGGCCGACGTCGTCTGGGCTGAACCGGCTTACCGTCGGGCCGGAAGTAGGACACCGCGCCATGGCGCATCAGGTAGAGCCGGCGACGCATCGCGCCATAGGATCGCACGGATGTCTCGTGTGACCGGGTCTTCCGACGACATCGTCGAGACTGCTGGTGCTCCGACGTCGAGGCCCCCGCTGCTCGTCCTCGACCGCGTCCGCGCGTTTCTCGACGAGCACGACCTCGGCGCCGGCGACATCGAGGCGCGACGGATCGGTGAAGGGGGCGGCTCGAACTTCACGTTCCTGCTCGAGCGCGGAGCCGACCGGTTCGTGCTCCGACGCCCTCCCCGTCCACCGCTTCCGCCCTCGGCCCACGACGTCGTGCGAGAGGCGAGGCTCCAGCTCGCGCTGGGAGAGGCCGGATTCTCGCGCCTTCCGGCGATCGTCGCGGTGGCGGAGGACGAGAGCATCCTCGGCGTCCCGTTCTACGTCATGACGTATCTCGAAGGTCACGTGATAACCGACGACCTCGTGCCCGGGCTCGAGGGCGAGCCGGTGCGCCGGCGGCTTGTCGAGGATCTCGTCGAGTCGCTCGTCGAGATCCACCGAGCCGACGTGACGACGCCGGGCCTCGCAGCTTTCGCGCGGCCGGGAAGCTACAGCGAGCGTCAGGTCCGACGCTTCACGCAGCTCTGGGGCATCAACAAGACACGTGAGATCCCCGCCGTCGAGCGGGTGGGGGAGTGGCTCGCGGACAACGTCCCTTCGCAGCTGCCCGAGACGGTCGTGCACGGCGACTATCGCCTGGGCAACACGATGGTCGCGCCGGACGAGCCGTCGAGGATCGTCGCCGTGCTCGACTGGGAGATGGGAGCTATCGGAGACCCGCGCGCCGATCTCGGCTACCTGCTGGCGATGTACAGCGAACCGGGTGGTCCTCCGAGCGCGCTCGGCACGTCTCCCGTGACGGCGCTACCCGGTTTCCCGTCCAAGTCCGAGCTCGCCGACCTCTATGCCGATCTCTCGGGCCGCGAGGTCGAGTCGCTCTCCTGGTTCGAGGGGCTCGCCCTCTGGAAGGCTGCGGTCTTCTGCGAGGCGATCTACGGGCGGTACGTGCGCGGTGAGCTCGGCGCCGAGGACGAGCGCGCCGCGCGGTTCGAGGAGGGTGTCCCGCTTCTGGCCGAGGCGGCGGCCGAAGCCATTTCAGGCTGAACGTCGACCTGAGTTCGGTGCGGTGCGGCTGCGAAGCAGCCGCCTTCAGGGATTTCGGCGACCGGAGACTCCGCGCTAGCGATCTCCGGTCTTGCGCACTGTCAGAGCGCGATCTCGGCAAGCGCGCGCAGCGCCTCCGGCTGCTGGGTCGACACGAGGAGCGACGTCACGCCCGACTCGCGCCAGGCCTCCAGCCGCTCTGCGAGTCGCTCCTTCGGCCCGACGAGGGCGACCTCGTCGACGAACGCATCGGGAACCGCTGCCGCGGCATCGCGCTTGTTCCCGCCGAGGTAGAGATCCTGGATCTTCCGCGCGTCGCCCTCGTAGCCGTAGCGCCCGCAGAGCTCGTTGTAGAAGTTCTTCCCGCGTGCTCCCATCCCGCCGATGTAGAGCGCGTAGTACGGCTTGAGGAAGTCGCGTCCCGCCTCGACGTCGTCGATCAGGATCGTCGGCGCGGAAGGAGCCACGTCGAAGTCTGGGCGCGCGCCGCCGAGCATCGAGGCGAACACCTTCGGCGCTTGCTCGGGCGACCAGAAGATCGGCAGCCAGCCGTCGGCGATCTCGAATGCCTGGGCGACGGCTTTCGGCCGCATCGCCGCGAGGTAGATCGGAATGTCGGCGCGCAGCGGCCGCGCCATCAACTTCAGAGGCTTGCCGAGCCCGGTTCCGTTGGACACCGGGATGTCGTAGTGCTCCCCGTGATGCTCGAGGAGCTCGCGGCGGAGCGCGGCGCGCACGATGTCGACGTACTCGCGCGTTTTCTGAAGCGGCTTCCCCCACGGCTCGCCGTGCCAGCCCTCGACCACCTGCGGCCCCGACGTCCCGAGCCCGAGCAGGAAGCGGCCTTCCGAGAGCAGGTCGAGCGTCGCGGCCGTCATCGCCGTCAACGCAGGCGTGCGGCCGGGGATCTGCATGATGGCGCTCCCGAGCTTGATCTTGCTCGTGGTGGCGCCAAGCCACGCGAGCACGCTCACGCAGTCCGTTCCCCACGCCTCCGCGGCCCAGGCGGAGTCGTAGCCGAGGCGCTCCGCCTCCTGCGCAAGGGCGATCGGCTCGAGCGGGCTCGTCCCCGGCGGTGCGTATCCCATGTACATCCCGAGGCGCACTCAGCACCTCGGCGCAGAACGGAATCCGCGAGTGCGGATTCCGTTCGCGCAAACCCCTGAAGCCGGCCGCTTCGCGGCCGGGGTCGCGTCGTTGACGAGAAACGCGTGGTAGATGTGCGGCATGAGTGCGATGCTAACGCCGTGACGATCACCGATCTCCGTCCGACTGACGAGGTGCAGGAGCTCCGGGCGCGCGTACGGGCCTTCATGGAGGCGCACGTGTATCCGAACGAGGCCACCCTCGACCGCGAGGACGAGGACGCCGACGCGCTCGTGGAGCGCCTACGCGGGATCGCGAAGGAGGAAGGTCTTTGGGCCCCGCACCTGCCGCCGGAAGCCGGCGGCTCGAACGGGAGCTTCCTCACGTACGCGTTCCTGAACGAGGAGATCGGGCGCTCGCTCTGGGGTCAGCTGCTGCTCGGCTGCCAGGCCCCGGATGCGGGGAACGGAGAGATCCTCTGGCAGTTCGGGACGGAGGAGCAGAAGGAGCGCTGGCTCAGGCCGCTCGTCGCCGGGGAGATCCGCTCGTTCTTCTCGATGACCGAGCCGGACGTGTCCGGGTCTGGACCCGACGGGGCTCCGGACGCGGGCGATGCGGGACGGTGACGAGTGGGTCATCGACGGCCACAAGTGGTTCTCGTCGGGCGCCGAGGGGGCGTCCTTCGGGATCGTGATGGCGGTCACGGACCCTGATGCCGAGCCGCATCGCCGCGCGACGCAGATCGTCGTACCGACGGACACGCCCGGGGTGGAGGTGATTCGGGCGGTCCCGACGATGGGACATCGAGGGCGCGGCTGGACGACCCACTGCGAGGTGCGGTACACGGACGTCCGGGTCCCGGTCGAGAACACGCTGGGGGAGGAGGGCGACGGGTTCCGGATCGCGCAGAAACGGCTCGGGCCGGGCCGCATCCACCACGTCATGCGCTGGCTCGGCCAGATGCAGCGCGCGTTCGAGCTCATGTGCTCCTACGCGCTCGAGCGGGAGGCGTTCGGCGGTCACCTGGCGGAGAAGCAGACGGTGCAGAACTGGATCGCGGACTCGGCGGCGGAGATCCAGGCGTGCCGGCTGCTGACGCTCGACGCCGCGTACAAGATCGATCAAGGCGACGAGGCGCGGGTCGAGGTCTCGCTGATCAAGTTCTACGCGGCGAAGGCGCTGAACGACGTGATCGACCGCGCCGTGCAGGTGCACGGCGCGCGCGGGCTCACGGACGAGACGCCGCTCTCGGGGATGGCACGGCAGGCGCGAGCCGCACGGATCTACGACGGCCCGGACGAGGTCCACCGTATGGTCGTCGCACGGCGCATTCTCAAGTCGTTCGCCGCCGGCGACGGCTGGCGCTTCGCTTAAGCGCGGCGCGGCGCGGCGGCAGCGGAACGAAGACGCTCGTCGTCCGCTGGTACTCCGCGTAGTCCTCGCGGCTCCGAAGCGCCTGCGCCTCCGTCGCGGGGATTCCCGTGACACGGAAGAGGAAGTAGAGAAGCAGGGCCGGAACCGCCCAGGACAGCCAGCCCCACGGCGCAGCCGTCGCCACCAGCGCCACCCCGAGCCAGGTGACGAATTCGAAGAAGTAGTTGGGGTGCCGCGACCAGGACCAGAGCCCGTACCGCGCCGTCTTGCCCTTGTTCGCCGCGTCGGCGCGCCAGCGCGCGAGCTGCCAATCAGAGGTGATCACACCCGCGTTCCCGATCGCCCAGACCGCCGCACCCGCCCACTCGACGACTCCGAGGTCGGCAGCCGGGTCGAGCGACACGAGTGCGTAGGGCAGCGAGAAGAAGACGACGAGCGCGGCCTGGAACTGGAAGAACCAGAAGAAGTTCCGGTTCGCGTTCTCGCCCCACTTCTCCCGGAGCGCCTGGTAGCGGCCGTCCTCGTCCTTCGCCGAGCACGCGGTTGAAGAGGAGGTAGAGCCCGAGCCGGAAGCCCCAGATCGACGCGAGCGCGGCTGCGAGCACCCGGTGCGCGACGTCGCCGTCGGCGAGCAGCGCATACGCAAGTGCCGCGCACGCGATGAGGATCGCCCAGGCGACGTCGACGTGGCTCGCGTCCCGGATCCGGACGGCGATTATCCACAGCAGCGCCATGGCAACCGAAGCCAGGACTGCACCGATCGTCAGCAGTCCCCAGACGGTGTCGATCACGAAGGCTCCACGGATACGTGCGGCGAGCTGGCCGGAGGCCGGCTTGGCCGGCCGGGAGGCCACGCAAAGCGTTCTGGGTGCGTCGCCCAGAAGGAGGGGGTTCGTGGGGGAACCATGGGTTCCCCCACGCTACTAACGCGGTCCGGGAACGCCCTTGAACTCGTACAGGAGCGGCTCGCGGCCCGGCTGCACGATCCAGGCCTCGCCGGTTCCTTCGCTCTGGTATGCGGTCCAGACGCCCTCGGCGACCTTCGAGGGCTCCAAGAGCCGATACCCGCGCCCATCGAGCTCTTCCTTGAAGTCGGGCGTGAGAAGTCCGGTGTTGGCCCAGCCGGGGCAGACCGCCTGGATCCTGATTCCGCGCTGCGCCAGCTGTGGCGCGACGGAGCGGACGAAGCCGACGACCGCGTGCTTCGTCAGGCCGTAGATCGGGTCGTCCGGAATGGCGGTCAGACCCGCCAGCGAGGCGGTGACGATGATGGTGCTTCCGATGGGCATGACCCGGTCGAGACGGCGAACGCCGAAGACGACCCCGTCGACGTTGACGGCCATCGCCCGCCGGTACTGGTCGTCCGTGAGGCTGCCCACACCGTTCCCGCCGGTGAGCACGCCCGCGTTCAAGCAGGCGAGGTCGACCGAGCCGATGTGCTCCCAGGCCTCGGGATCGGCGACGTCGAAGCCGTTGACGAGGTCGAGCTCTTGTACCGCGAAGCCCTCGCCACGGAGCTTCTCGACGATCGCGCTCCCGATGCCTCCAGCGGAGCCTGTCACCAACGCCGTCACGGAATGAGAACCACCTTTCCCGTCGTCTTCCGCTCCTCGATCAGCCGGTGCGCTTCACCAGCCTGCTCGAGTGGGAACTCTGCACCGACGATCGGCCGGACAACGCCACCGTCCCAGAGGCGGAGGACGTCGCGTGCCGCCTGCTCGACGACGTCGGGAGCGCGTCTGACCAGGCGATCCAGGAAGAAGCCGTGCACGCCGATGTTGCGACCGACGAGCCACGTCGGGCTCACATCGTTCCAGAGCCCGCCGGCGTAGCCCACTGCGACGGTTGTTCCCAGGGGCTTGACGAGAGAGAGCGAGCTCGCGAAGACTTCCCCGCCGACGAGGTCGAAGACGGCGTCGACGGGCTCGAGGTCCGGGATCCTGTCGTAGGTCACGGTCTCGACGGCTCCGAGTGAGCGTGGGAGCTCGAACTTCGCGTCGCTTCCAACCGCTGCGACCGGCTGCCCGTTGAGCACTCGGACGAGCTGGATCGCCGCGGTGCCGACCGCGCCTGCAGCCGCGGTGACGAGTACGCGCGCGCCGAAGCCAACCCTGAGCACTTGCGTCAGGGGGATCCAGGCCGTGACGAACGCCATCGGGAATGCCGCTCCCTCGGCAAAGCTGGCATGCGTGGGAAGGGGTAGCAGCCAGCGCGCGTCGACCGTGGCGCGCTCGGAGTAGCCCCCCGCGTCGCCGCGCGCGAACCCCATGACCCGGTTGCCGTCGAGCTCCCCGGCGATCTCGGAGCCGAGCACGGTGGGCAGCTCCGGCATCTGCGGGTAGCGCCCGAGCCGGATCAGAACGTCAGCGAAGTTGATCCCGCACGCGCGGACGTCGACCACGGCTTCTCCGTCGCCGGCCGAAGGCTCTGGCACGTCCTGGAGTGCGAGCTTCTCCGGCCCGCCCGTTCCCGTGAGGACGACCGCCCTCAACGTCCGCTGAACTGGGGCTCGCGCTTCTCCAGGAAGGCGGCGACGCCCTCGGCACCGTCCTCGCTCGCGAGGCAGCGGCGGAAGCCGTCGGCCTCCCGTCGAAGCCCTTCCTCGAGCGGGAGATCGCGCGTCGTCCGGGCGAGCTCGCGGAGTACCCCGATCGCGACGGGCGAGCGATCCGCGATCGTCTTCGCGATGCCGAGCGCGGTCTCGTGCAGATCCGTCTTCGCCACGACGCGCTCGACGAGCCCCCAGTCGTAGGCGGTCTGCGCATCGATGAACTCGCCGGTCATGTTGAGGAGGAGCGCGCGTCCGAGGCCGACGAGGCGAGGAAGCCGTTGCGTGCCTCCGCCGCCGGGAATGAGGCCGAGCTTGATCTCGGGCTGCCCGAGCTGCGCGTCATCCGACGCGACGCGGACGTCGCAGCACATCGCGAGCTCGAGGCCGCCGCCGAGGCAGAACCCGTGGATCGCCGCGATGAACGGCTTGTGCGCCGCGTCCATCCGCGCACCGAGCTTCTGGATCCCGCGGGCCGAGCCACTCTCTTGCGCGTCCGCCGCCGCCTCGCGCAACGACGGGAACTCGGAGATGTCCGCCCCGGCGACGAACGCCCGCTCGCCCGCCCCCAAGAGCACGATCGCTCGCACGTTTGCGTCGTGATCGAGCCGGTCGATCTCGGCCTCGAGCTCCTCGAGGAGCGGCGCGGAGAGGGCGTTGACGGGCGGATGGTCGATGGTGACGGCGGCGACGTGGCCGTCCTGCTCGACCGAGACGAAGTCTCCCACCTACGCCGTCTCCGCCGGTTCCGGCTGCTTCGAGAACTGCTCCCGCAGCGCGGTCTTGCGGAACTTCCCGACTGCGGTCTTCGGGATCTCCTCGACGATCTCGAAGCGCTCCGGCAGCCACCACTTCGCGAAGTTCGGCGCAAGGAAATCGCGCAGCTCGTCGTCGGTCGCCGTCGTGCCCTCGCGGAAGACGCACACCGCCAGCGGTCGCTCCGACCACTTCTCGTCGGGCACCGCGATCACCGCCGCCTCGGCGATGCACGGGTGCCCCATCAGCGCGTTCTCGAGCGCGACGGTCGAGATCCACTCACCGCCCGACTTGACGAGATCCTTCGAGCGGTCCTGGATCTCGATGTACCCGTGCGGCTCGATGGTGACGATGTCGCCCGTCCTGAACCAGCCGTCGTCCGTCCAGCGATCGGCGCCTTCGGGGCTCTCGTAGTAGTCGGACGAGATCCAGACGCCTCGAACCTCGAGCTCGCCCATCGTCTCCCCGTCCCACGGCACGAGGCCCTCGGGCCCGCGGGCGCGAATCTCGACGAAGGGCGCGGGGACGCCCTGCTTCGCGCGGTAGCGGAACTGCTCCTCCTCGGAGAGCACCCGCTCGCGGCTCGTCAGCTCGGACACGGTCCCGAGCGGGCACATCTCCGTCATTCCCCAGGCGTGGAGGATGCGAAGACCGTGGCGCTTCTCGAACGCCTCGATCATCGATTGCGGTGCCGCCGAGCCGCCAACGACCATGCAGCGGACGGACGACGTGTCGTACTTGCTCGGGTCGGCGTCGAGCTCCTGGAGGATCCCCATCCAGATCGTCGGCACGCCCGCGGTGATCGTGACCTGCTCCTGCTGGAACGCCTCGAGCAGGCTCTCGCCGTCGAGGAACGGCCCGGGGAACACCTGCTTGGCGCCGACGAACGTGCAGGTGAACGGGAAGCCCCATGCGTTCGCGTGGAACATCGGTACGACCGGCAGCACGGTGTCGTGCTCCGTGACCGAGAGCACGCCTGCCATCGCGGAAGCGAGCGAGTGGACGGCGATCGCGCGGTGCGAGTAGACGGCGCCTTTCGGCTGCCCGGTCGTCCCGCTCGTGTAGCACATGGCGGCTGCGGCTCTCTCGTCGATCTCCCGGTCCGGGAGGTCTCCGGGCTCGGCGCTCGCGAGGAGATCCTCGTACTCGATCGCTCCGTCGGGCGTCGGGCCGTCGCCGATCGCGATCACGTGCTCGAAGCCGGCGCGCTCGCGGAAGTTCTCGACGAGCGGCCAGAGCACCTTGTCCGCGATGAGGACGCGATCGCCCGCGTGCGTCGCGATATAGGTCAGGTCGTCGGGGTGCAGGCGGAGGTTCAGCGTGTGCGTGACCATCCCGCCCACAGGGACGCCGATGTAGGTCTCGAGGTGCTGGTAGTGGTTCCAGGCGAAGGTCCCGACGCGGTCGCCGTCCTTCAGGCCTAGCTCGTTGCGCAAGGCGGCCGCGAGACGGCGCGCGCGAGGCGCGAAGTCTGCATAGGTGTAGCGATGCCAGCTCTTGTCGGGAAGGCGCGTGACGATCTCCCGGTCGCCGAAGAGCTGCTCGCCGCGCCGCAGGATCGCCGGCACGTTGAGCTGGTAATCCATGATCAGGCCTTCCACCTCAGCCTCCTTGAGTGAGTGACACCGGGGTCTGGCTGAAGCCAGACCCCTGAGTGCCCGAATCGAGCAACGATGCGGCGACCTCGGCCCGAAGCGTCGTGCTCGAGGCACCGAAGCTCTCGATCCAGAGCGCGCGCTTGTACAGGCGGTGCAGCACGTGCTCCCACGTGAAACCGATCCCACCGTGCACCTGGATCGCCGTCTCGCAGACCTGCACGGCCGCTTCGGCGGCCGACGCCTTCGCGGCGGCGGCGGCGATCGGCGCTTGCTCGTCGTCTTCGGCGACGCACCATGCTGCCCAGAGCGAGAGCGAGCGAGCGAGCTCTAGTCGCGTGTACGCATCGGCGAGCGGGTGCGAGACAGCCTGGTAGACACCGATCTTCCTCCCGAACTGCTCGCGCGTCGACGCGTGCTCGATCGCATACTCGAGCGCTCGTCGTGCGACGCCGCAAGCCTCGATCGCGAGCGCGGCGAGCAAGCGGCTGCGGATCTCCTCGAGCACGCCCGATTCGGCGAGGCGACGACCTGGCTCGCCTCCGCGTACGACACCGAGCGGGCGCGTCTCGTCGCTCGACGCCAGCAACTCTCGCTCGGCTTCCTCGAGCTCGTAGATCCCGTCCCCACCGACGATCGCCAGCCGATCGGCGGTGTCCAGGTCGGAGACGAGCGGGCCTAGCGCGAGCGTCCAGCTTGCCTCCCCGGCGGCGACCTCGGCCCGGAGGTCGTCAGGGAGCGCGGGCAAGGCGAGGGCGACGGTGGAGAAGTACGGCCCGTGGTAGAGCGCGCGCCCGAGCTCTTCGAAGAGCACGGCCTCCTCGACGAAGGTGAGACCCGCTCCGCCGTCCTCCTCCGCGATCGAGACCCCGGTCCAGCCGAGCTCGGCTAGCTCCTTCCACGACGGCTCCTCGTTGGCGGCGAGGAACGCCCGGGCCTGTTCGCGGAGCGCGTCCTGCTCGGGTGTGAAGGTGAAGTCCATGTGTTAGTGCTCCCCGCCGCAGATACGCCCATGCTTCGCGCGGCTGCGAACACTTCGCATGCCGTCGTCCTCAGTCGCGCCAATATTCTCGAATATTGGCGCTCCCTGCGTCCTAGGCCTGCTCGGTTCTCGCCGGCGAACCACGACCGTATCTGCGACGCGAAGCACTAGCGAGACTTCGGGAGGCCGAGCACCCGCTCGGCGACGATGTTGCGGAGCACTTCCGACGTCCCTGCTTCGATGGTGTTCCCGCGGCTCCTGAGCTGCTGGTGCTGCCAGTAGCCGCCGTAGGGCGCGTTCTCCTCCGCGAGGGCGGCGTCGGGGCCGAGGAGCTCGAGCGCGAGCTTGGTCACGCGCTGGTTCGACTCCGACCAGACGAGCTTCGCGATCGAACCCTCAGGCCCCGGCATGCCGGTCTTCATCAGCTTCGACAGCGCTCGGTAGTTGGTGAACCTGACCGCCTGCATCTCGATCCACTCGCGGGCGATCCGGTCGCGCTGGAGTGGGTCGGCGCCGCGGTCGCGCGCGAGCGCGGCGAGCTTGCGCACCTGCACCTCGAGCGCAGCCTGGAGGGCGAAGCCGAGCGTTCCGCGCTCGTGGAGCAGGGTCGTCATCGCCACCTGCCAGCCACCGCCGATCTCGCCGAGCAGGTTCTCTGCTGGCACCTTTACGCCGTCGAAGAAGATCTCGTTGAACTCCGCCTCGCCGGTGATCTGCGTGAGCGGGCGCACTTCGACGCCAGGGGCTTTCATGTCGACGATCAGGTACGTGAGCCCCGCGTGGCGGGTGGACTCGGGGTCGCTCCGCGTGAGCAGGATGCAGAAGCTCGCGAGGTGCGCGAACGACGACCACACCTTCTGCCCGTCGACGACGAAGTGGCCGTTCTCCCGGCGCGAGCTGGTGCGCACGCCCGCGAGATCGGAGCCCGCGCCTGGCTCCGAGAAGCCCTGGCACCAGATCTCCTCCGCGGAAAGGATCGGCTCGAGATAGCGCGCCTTCTGCTCCTCGGTCCCGTGCGCGATGATCGTCGGGCCGGCCATGCCGAGGCCGATCACGCCGACGTGCGGCGGCGCCTCTGCGCGTGCCATCTCCTCGAGGAAGATCGCGTGGTGCGTGTACGGCGCTCCGCTCCCGCCGTATTCCTTCGGCCACGTGAGCCCCGCGTACCCCGCCTCGTGCAGCGCGCGGCTCCACGCGCGCATCGCGTCGCCCTCGAATCGAGCGGCCCCGCCGCGGTGCCCCTGCAGCTCCTCGGGGAGGTTCTCGTCGATCCAGGTGCGGAGCTCGCCCCTGAACGCAGCTTCCTCGGCGGTGTCCCGCAGATCCATCCCGTCCGATCGTAATGTGTTCTGCGCGCTCCAGGCATTGCCAGGGGTCGCGCGACCCGTTTAGGGTAGGGCGCCGATGGCCCTGCTCTCGGTTCGGGACGTCACGCTTCGCTTTGGGGGCATCGTCGCCTTGGACGACGTGTCGTTCGAGGTCGAGGAAGGGCACATCTCGGGCCTGATCGGCCCGAACGGCGCGGGGAAGACGACCGCGTTCAACGTCATCACGCGCCTGTACAAGCCGGACTCGGGAGCGGTCGAGCTCGACGGCAAATCGATCCTGAAGTCGCCCGCGCACAAGATCGTGCAGAAGGGCGTCGCACGCACGTTTCAGAACATCCAGCTCTTCCGCACGATGTCCGTCCTCGAGAACGTTCTGGTGGGCGCACACGGGCGAGGGCGCAAGGCGGGGGAGAAGGAGGCGTTCGAGGTTCTCGACGTCGTCGGGCTGAGAGAGCGCGCGCACTTCCCGGCCGCCGCGCTGCCCTACGGGACCCAGAAGCGCGTCGAGCTCGCACGTGCGCTCGTCGCGCAGCCGCGACTGCTCTTGCTCGACGAGCCGGCGGGCGGCCTGAACCACGAAGAGGTGGCGGAGTTGGGCGTCTTCGTGCGCCGTCTCCGCGACGAGCTCGAGCTGACGATCCTGCTCGTCGAGCACCACATGAACCTCGTCATGAGCATCTCCGACCACGTCAACGTGCTCAGCTTCGGTCGGAAGATCGCCGACGGCCCGCCGGCCGAGGTTCGCGCCGATCCCGCCGTGATCGAGGCCTATCTCGGCAGCGAGGACGAGGAGGACGATCCTCCCGAGACGGAGTCCGGCTCGAGCCCGACCCCGGACGCCGACGAAACGGACGACGCATGACGACCCTGCTCGAGCTCGATCGCGTGGAGGCCAGCTACGGGCCGGTGCAGGCGCTCCATGACGTCTCCTTGACGGTGTCCGAAGGCGAAGTGGTCGCCGTCCTCGGGGCGAACGGCGCCGGCAAGACGACGACCCTGCGTGCGATTTCCGGCACGGTTGCCCGCAGCGGCGCGATCGAGCTCGACGGAAAGGAGCTCAAGGGCGGTCCCGTGGCCGCGGCGAAGGCGGGAGTCGCCCACGTTCCGGAGGGGCGCGGAACCTTTGTCGAGCTGTCGGTCGCCGAGAATCTCCGGCTCGGCGCCTACACGCGCCGAGACCGGAAAGTGAAGCAAGACATCACCCGAGTCTCCGAGTACTTCCCGTGGATGGTCGAGCGGGGCGGCCAGCGCGCGGGCACGCTCTCCGGCGGCGAGCAGCAAATGCTCGCGCTCGCCCGTGCGCTCATGAGTCGGCCGCGGCTCCTGCTCCTCGACGAGCCGTCCCTCGGTCTCGCACCGATGATCGTGCGCGAGTTCTTCCGCATCGTCCGCGAGCTGAACGAGAAGGAGGGCCTCACCGTGCTCGTCGTCGAGCAGGACGCGCGAATCGCGCTCCAGAGCTCGTCGAGGGCGTACGTGCTCGAGGTCGGCCGCGTGGTGCTGACGGGGGCGAGCAGCGAGCTGCAGGGGGACGAGTCGGTGCGTCGCTCGTACCTCGGGTACTAGGGGAGCCGCGTGGTCGTCGCAGCCTTCTCCGACTTCATGCAGCAGGTGGTGTCGGGTCTCGCTGCGGGCGGGATCTACGCCTCGCTCGCTCTGGCGCTCGTCATCATCCACCGTTCGACGGGAGTCATCAACTTCTCCCAGGGCGAGATGGCGACGCTCTGCACGTACTTCGCGTGGGCGCTGACCGCCAACCACGGTTGGAGCTACTGGCCCGCGTTCGTCGCCACCCTCGGCCTCTCGTTCGTCTTCGGCCTCGTCACGCACCGTGTCGTGATCCGGCCCGTCGAGCGGGGCAACGTGCTGAGGGTCGTCATCGTGACCATCGGTCTCCTGATCGCGATCAACGGCTTCATCGTCTGGTGGTGGAGCGGTGAGCCGAAGGCGCTCGCGAGCCCGTTCGGGACGGGCACGGAAGAGATCGGCGGCGTCGTCGTCTCGTATCAGGACATCGGCACCATCGCCGTCACGCTCGGGATCGTCGTCCTCCTCTGGCTCCTCTTCGAGTTCACGAAGGTCGGGCTCGCGCTGCGTGCGGCTGCGGTCAACCCGAACGAGGCGCGGCTCGTCGGCGTGCGGGTGACGTGGATGCTCGCGCTCGGTTGGGGTCTGGCGGCGGCGCTCGGAGCGGTGGCGGGGATGCTCACCGCCCCCAGCGTGGGCCTCGACCCGCAGATGATGCAGCCGATTCTCATCTACGCGTTCGCTGCCGCTGTGCTCGGAGGCATCGACTCGCCGTTCGGCGCGGTCGTGGGCGGCCTCGCGCTCGGCGTCCTCCTGAACCTGATCGGCGTCTACGTGGACTTCGTGGGCGCCGAGCTCAAGCTCCCTGCCGCGCTGCTCGTGATCCTCGTCGTCCTGCTCGTGCGGCCGTCGGGGCTCTTCGGCAAGCCGGAGGTGAAGCGCGTATGACACCGCGAGCCACGAGGATCGTCGGCTTCGTCGCGTTCGCGCTGTTCGCCGCGCTGGTTCTCCTGCTGCCGCTGTGGATCAGCTCGTTCCGCGCCCAGCAGTTCGCGTACGTCGGGATCTACCTGATCGCGCTCCTCGGGCTCAACATCCTCACCGGCTACACGGGTCAGATCTCCCTCGGCCACGGCGCCTTCATGGCGATCGGCGGCTACACGACCGCTCTCCTCATGGCGGGGAACGAGCAGGAGGGGTTGCTCGGGATCGGCGGAGGGATGAAGGACGTCTGGACGATTCCGATCGCGGGTCTCGTCGCCGGCCTCGTCGGCCTTGCGTTCGGGCTGCCCGCGCTTCGGCTCTCGGGGCTCTACCTCGCGCTCGCGACGTTCGCGATCGCAGTCGCGATGCCGTCGGCCATCAAGCGCTTCGAGGAGTTCTCGGGCGGCGGCTCGGGCGTCAACCTCTTCGGCCTCCCGGAGCTGACCGCGAGCATCGTTCCCGTCGAGATCCTCGGTCAGGAGCTCGTGTTCAACGACTGGCTCTACTACCTCTGCTGGTCGATCGCGCTCGTCGCCTTCGCCGTCGCCTGGCTTATCCTGCGCGGCCGGACGGGGAGAGCGTTCCGCGCCGTGCGGGACAGCGAGACGGCTGCGGTCTCGTCGGGCGTGAGTCTCGCGCACTACAAGACGCTCGCTTTCGGGATCAGCGCGGCGTACGCGGGCGTCGCCGGGTCGCTCTTCGCGATCGCGACGACGTTCGTCAACCCGGACACGTTCCCGGTCGCGCTCTCGATCTTCCTCCTCGTCGGAGTCGTGGTCGGTGGCCTCGGTGGGCTCTCGGGTCTCGTCTTCGGCGCCATCTTCATCCAGTTCCTGCCCCTCTGGGCCCAGGGGGAGGGAGTCGCCTCGCGGCTCCCCGGCTGGCTCCTCGACGGAGGGACGGTCTTCGGCTTTGACATTCCCGGCTCGAAGGCTCCGGGCGGCCCGGCGATCGTGTACGGCATCGTCCTGATCCTGCTGATGTTCTTCCTTCCGAACGGCGTCGGCGGCCTCTTCCGACGGGCGGGACAGACGGTCGCGCGCTGGCGCTACTCTCGAACGAGCTAGATGAGACGACTCGTGTGTCGGCCGTTGCCGCTGTCGCGCTGGTCGCGGCGCTCGCCACGCTCACCGGAGCCTTCGCGAGCTCGAGCGCGGACCCGGGGATCACCGCCACGTCGATCGTGCTCGGCGGGACGTCTCCGCTGACGGGCCCAGCCGCCGCGTACGCGTCCGTCGCGCGCGGCGCGAAGGCATACTTCGATTCGGTCAACGCCAAGGGTGGAGTCGCGCGGCGGAAGTTCGACTACAAGATCGTGGACGACGCGTACAACCCGGCTCAGTCGATTCAGGCGACACGGCAGCTCGTCGAGGAGGACAAGGTGTTCGCGGTTTTCAACTCTCTCGGCACCGAGCAGAACCTCGCCGTTCGCGAATACCTGAACCAGACCAAGGTGCCGCAGCTCTTCGTCGCCTCCGGAGCGACGACGTGGGGTCGCGACGCCGCGAAGTACCCGTGGACGATCGGGTTCCAGCCGAGCTACCAGGCCGAGGGCTGGGTGTACGGCCAGTACGTGGCCCGCACGATGAAGAAGGCCAGGATCGCAGTGCTCCTCCAGAACGACGACTACGGCAAGGATCTCCTCGCCGGCCTGAAGCGCGGGCTCGCGCGCTCGGGCTCGAGCGTCGTCGCGGCCGAGCCGTACGAGGTGACGGCGCCGGACGTGCAGTCGCAGGTCGCGAAGCTCAAGTCCTCGCGGGCGAACGTGTTGGCGGTGTTCGCAACACCGAAGTTCGCGATCCAGGCCTTCGTCTACGCGAACCGGCTCGCGTGGCGGCCGAAGATCATCAACAACTCCGTCTCCGGCGCTTCGAACATCATGCTCCTCGCCTCCGAAGGCGGAAAGAACAAGGCGATCGAGGGGACGATCTCGCTGAACTTCCTCAAGGACCCGACCGACCCGAAGTGGAAGAACGACCCGGGGATGAAGACGTACCGCTCGGTATGGGGAGGTACGCGAAGGGCGCGAACGTCAGCGACGTGTACCACGTGTACGGCATGGCGGTCGCCTTCGAGACGGTGTCGCTCTTCAAGCGGCTGGGCGCGAATCCGACCCGCGCGGGGCTGATGGCGCGAGCGCGGTCGATCACGAGCCCGGCGAACCCGTTCCTGCTCCCGGGCATCGCCGTCCGGACCGGCAAGGGCGACAGCTTCCCGGTGCAGCAGGGCCAGCTCCAGCGCTGGACGAAGGGCAGTGGGTGCCCTTCGGCGGGCTCTGGACCTCGAAGCGAAACTGAGACAGCGCCGCGCCACGATCGAGTGGTGCGGCACCGATCGATCTCGGTGCTGGCCCTATTGCGGTTCGGCCGGAGAGGCGAATGATTGCAGGATGCGCGGTCTTCGGATCCTCGCCTGCGGCGTCGCGCTCGCGACGCTCACGGCGCTGACGGTCGGCCTGCTGCAGGTCCTCGAGGTTCTTCCCTCCGACCAGGAGGACTGGATTCCGCTCGCGATCTATCCGTTCCTCGCGCTCGCGATCCTGTCCCCTGCCGTCGTCGGCCTCCTGATCGCCCTCCAGCTCCCGCGCAACCGCATCGCGTGGATCCTCTTGCTCGGAGCGCTCCTGCCTGCCCTCCAGATCGCCTCGAGCAGCTCGTCGGTGCGGCGTGGGCGTACCAGACCGAGGGGGCAACCGTGCCGCCGATCCTCTTCGCCTGGCCGCTCGCCGTCGCGTTCGTCTTCCCGAACGGCCGGCTCCTGTCGCGCCGCTGGCGCTGGGTCGCCGGCATGGCGATCGTGAGCTTCGCGTTCACGATCGGACTGAAGCTGTTCGACCCGGAGCCGTACCCGGCGCCGAACGAGGACATCACGAACCCTCTCCTCGGCAACGCGGTCGGAGAGTTCATCATCGACACCGGCATCTGGATCCCGTTCGCCATCGGGGTCCTCGCGAGCCTCTTTGCCGGCGCCCTCGCGGTCATCCTCCGGTTCCGCCGATCGGTCGGCGTCGAGCGCCTGCAGATGAAGTGGCTCTGTGGGGTGCGTCGCTGATCCCCCTCGTTCTCCCGCTCGACATCGTGATGAGCACCTGGTTCGGCGGCGGAGGCGCCAAGACGTTCGCACTCCTCCTCGTCGCCCAGTTCGCGTTCGTCGCGGCGATCGGGATCGCGGTCGTGCGGTACCGGCTGTATGCGATCGAGCGCCTCGTCAATCGCACGCTCGTCTACGTGACGTTGACGCTCCTGCTCCTCGCCGTCTACGCGGCGATAACGATCGGGCTGGGCGTCGTGGTCGGTG
The DNA here is from genome assembly GCA_963758605.1 of uncultured Actinomycetes bacterium. Taxonomy (GTDB): domain Bacteria; phylum Actinomycetota; class Thermoleophilia; order Gaiellales; family Gaiellaceae; genus GMQP-bins7. Next base: position 60,137 of record CAVWWI010000014.1, read on the forward strand.
GCGACTCGGCGTGGGTCGTCGCACTGGCGACGCTCGTCGTGGCGCTTGCATTCCGTCCTTTGCGCGCACGCATCCAGGATCTCGTCGACCGCCGCTACCGCCGGGCTCGGTACGAGGGTGTCCGACGGGTTCGCGCCTTCGAGGACGAGGTTCGCGACGGCGTCCGGGCACCCGAGGAGATCGGCGTCGTTCTCGCCGACGCCTTGCAGGATCCGCTCGCGGAGATCTTCTTCTGGATCCCCGAGACGGGCGCGTACGCCGACACGACCGGCGACCGGCTGGACGAGCTCCCGCAGGACGAGCGAGCTCGTCGTGAGATCCAACGCGACGACACGCCGACGGCCGTGTTGCTCCACGATCCGACGCTGCTCGAGCGACGCGATCTCCTCGACGGCATCCTCGCCGCCGCCGCACTCTCGATCGAGATGGCGCGGCTCGCGCGTCGAGGTCCGCCTGCAGCTCGCGGAGGTGCAGGCCTCGCGTGCGCGGATCGTCGAAGCCGGGCTACGAGGAGCGGCGACGCCTCGAGCGCGACCTGCACGACGGCGCTCAGCAGCGACTCGTCTCGCTCGGCGTGCAGGTCAGACGACTCCAGCTGAGGCCTGCCGCGCGACGCAAAGATACTCTCGCCCGCGCTCGATCAGATCGTCGCCGAGGTGGGAGCGGCGATCGCCGACCTCCGTCAGATCGCCGCCGGCGTTCGACCGGCTCGGCTCGACGAGGGGCTCGCCGCCGCACTGCGCGACCTCGCGAGGACATCGCCGGTCCCCGTCGACGTCGAAGCGAGCAGCGAGCGCGCGCCGGCGAGCGTCGAGGCGGCCGCGTACTTCGTGGCCTGCGAGGCGCTCACGAACGCGGTCAAGCACGGATCGCCGTCGAAGGTGACGGTTCGCACGGTCCAGGACAACGGCACGCTGCACGTCACGGTCGCGGACGACGGCGTCGGCGGCGCGGTCGTCCGCCGCGGATCGGGTCTCGCGGGCCTCCGAGACCGAGTCGCCGCCCATGGGGGGACATTGGAGATCGTGAGCCCGGGCGGGAACGGGACGCGCGTCGAGGTGGCGATCCCATGCGGATCGTGATCGCGGAGGACACGGTCCTTCTCCGTGAGGGCCTCGCCGGCCTGCTCGAGGACGCCGGAAACACCGTCGTCGCCCGCGTCGGCGACGCCGATTCGCTCCTCGCCGTCGTCGCCGAGCACGATCCGGACCTCGCCGATCGTCGACGTCCGCATGCCGCCGACCTACGAGGACGAAGGCATGCGCGCAGCTGTCGAGATTCGCAGATTCCCATCCGCGGCACCGGGGTGCTCGTCCTCTCGCAGCACGTCGAGAGCCGCTTCGCGCTCGAGCTCGTCAGCTCGGACGGCGCCTTCGGCTACCTCCTCAAGGACGGGTGCTCGACGTCGGCGAGTTCCTGGAAGCGGCCGAGCGCGTGGCGAACGGGGGCTCGGCGCTCGATCCCGAGGTCGTGAAGCAGCTGCTAGCGCCGCCGCGGGAAGACGACGCGCTCGCCGGCTCACGCCGCGCGAGCGCGAGGTCCTCGGGCTCGTCGCCGAGGGACGGACGAACGCGAGCATCGCGAAGGAGCTGTGGCTGACGGAGAAGACGGTCGAGACGCACGTTCGCTCGATCCTCGGCAAGCTCGACCTGCCGCAGGACGGCGACACGCACCGTCGCGTCCTCGCCGTCGTGACGTACCTCCGCGCATCGGTCGCGTAGCTCGATCTCGGTACCAGCACCGAGTCAGCTCCGGTGCTGGCGTCGATGTGCCGCGACGCGACGCGCGCCTAGCTTCGTTGCAGTCAAACGAAGGAGGATTCGATGCAGCATTTCCGTTGGATCGATCGACTGCTCGTGCACGGCCGCGATCGCCGCCGCCGGCGTGGCTGCTCGGCGTGACCCATGCCTCCGCGTCGAGCGCCTCGCCGCAGAGCTACTACCTCGCGCTCGGGGACTCGATCACGTACGGGTCCCAGCCGACCAAGGTCGGTGCTCCTCCGTCGGCGTTCAGGACCGGGTACGTCGATGTCTTCGCCGCTCGGTTGCGGAAGCAGTCTCCTGGCCTCGAGGTCGTCAACTACGGATGCCCGGGTGAGTCCACCGTGACGTTTACGCGCGGCGGGTGTCCGGCGTTCGCCGACCGCATCAAGCTGCACGACGCGTTCCGTGGGCCGCAGCTGAAGGCGGCACTGACGTTCCTGCGAGCGCATCCCGAGGAGGTCAGCCCGATAACGCGTGACGCTGTTCGGCAACGACTGGTTCCCGCTGTTGCTGGACACGTGCAAGGAACAACGTCGCTTGCGTCCGCAAGCGCGGCCCCAAGACGATCGCAGCGTTCGAATCGCGGCTGACGTCGATCGTCCGGCGGCTGCGAGCGGCTGCGCCGGCCGCCGAGATCATCGTGACGGGCGCGTGGAACCCGGATCCGGATTCAGTCGCGGCCCTGAAGCCGATCTACCGCTCCCTCGAAGCGTCGATCGTGCGTGCCGCCACGAGCGTCGAATGCCCGTGCCGCGAGGATGCTCCCGGTCTTCAACCCGCCGTGCGCCGAAGCAAGCGCAAACCGCCCGGCTTTGCAGGCTCAGCTTCATCTGCTCCAAGGGTGATCCCCATCCGACGGACGCCGGATACCGGGCGATCGCCGATGCGGTAATGCGCGTGTCGGGCTAGGGTCACGTCTCTGCGATCGGGAGCACCACGACGGCGACGCGAGGGCTCGCCGGCACCTTGCCGGCGAGTTCGAGCGCCTCGTCCCGGCTCGCGCACTCGACGACGTAGAAGCCGCCGACGGCCTCCTTCGTCTCGGCGAAGGGGCCGTCGGTGACGAGCGGGCTCTCGCCCGGCCGCACGACCGCGGCCTCGCCGCTGCAGCGCTTCTCCCAGGACGTAGGCGCCGCTCTCGCGGAGCATCGCCGAGTAGGCGATGTGCTCGTCGACGATCGCGCGTCGCTCGTAGGGGTTCATCGCCGCCTCTGCCTCGCTGTCGCCGTGGATCAGGAACAGGTATCGCATCTCCTCCTCGTCTCGGTCGGTCGTCTATAGACGAATGGAAGGCACGGCATCGACGTATGCTCGCGAAGAACGTGATCGCCGCCGCCGATCTCTCTGCCGCTCCGCTCGACGAGCTGCTCGCCGAGGCCCGTCGTCTGCGGCCCGGCTCCGTCGTCACGTACTCGCCGAAGGTCTTCATCCCGCTGACGACGCTCTGCCGAGACGTTTGCGGCTACTGCACGTTCGCGCGGCCGCCGCGACGCGGCGAGCGTGCGTTCATGACCGAGGACGAGGTGCTGGCGATCGCGCGCGCCGGCACGGCTGCGGGCTGTCGCGAAGCGCTCTTCACGCTCGGGGACAAGCCCGAGCTGCGCTACAAGGTCGCACGCGATGAGCTGCGTGCGCTCGGCTGCGAGACAACGCTCGAGTACCTCGCGCGCTGCGCGAAGCTCGTCCTCGAGGAGACCGGCCTCTTGCCGCATCTGAACCCCGGCGTCATGACCCGGGAAGAGCTCGGGCTCCTGCGCCCCGTCAGCGCCTCGATGGGGATCATGCTCGAGACAACCGCTGACCGGCTCGGGGAGCGGGGAGGGCCGCATTGGGCCTCGCCCGACAAGATCCCGGCCCGCCGCCTGGAGACGATTCGGCTCGCGGGTGAGCTCGCGATCCCGTTCACGAGCGGGATCCTGATCGGGATCGGGGAGACGCGCGAAGAGCGGATCGACGCCCTGCTCGCGCTCCGCGGCCTCGGCGAGGAGCACGGGCACGTGCAGGAAGTGATCGTCCAGAACTTCCGTGCCAAGCCGGGGACGCGCATGGCCGCACAGCCCGAGCCCCCGCTCGAGGACCATCTGTGGACGATCGCCGCCGCGCGCATCCTGCTCGGCTCCGCGTGCCACCTGCAGGCGCCTCCGAACCTCGCGTACGACGACTTCCCGCGGCTGCTCGATGCCGGGATCGACGACTGGGGCGGGGTCTCCCCGGTGACGATCGACCACGTCAACCCGGAAGCGCCCTGGCCGGAGATCGAGCTCCTCGCAGAGGCGACCAGGAGCCGCGGGCTCGAGCTCGCGCCCCGGCTCGCGATCCACCCCGAGTACGTCGCCGAGCTCGAGCGCTGGGTCGATCCGGCGGTCGCGCCATGCGTACGGCGCGCCTCCGACGCCGTCGGGCTCGCGCGCGACGACGCGTGGGCGCCGGGCGAGCCGGGCGCGATTCCGTTCGTCGTCCGCCGCGACGAGCCACCGCTCGAGCTCACCGGCGACGAGCTCGGCGAGGACGAGCTCACGCGCCTGCTCGAGTCACGAGGCCGGGCGTTGCACCGCGTCTACGCCGCTGCGGATCGCCTGCGCCGCGAGACGTGCGGTGACGAGGTCACGTACGTCGTGACCCGGAACATCCAGTACACGAACGTCTGCTATTTCCGCTGCGGCTTCTGCGCGTTTTCGAAGGGGAAGCTGGCGCGGAATCTGCGCGGGGCGCCCTACCTCGTTCCGCTCGAGGAGATCATCCGCCGCTCGCGGGAGGCGTGGGAGCGCGGCGCGACCGAGGTCTGTCTCCAGGGCGGGATCCATCCCGCGTTCACCGGCGACTACTACGCGAGCGTCGTGCGCGCAATCAAGGCGGAAGTCCCCGAGATCCACGTGCACGCGTTCTCGGCGCTCGAGATCTGGCAGGGGGCGGCCACCGTCGGGCTCGGCCTCGAGCAGTACCTCGCTCATCTCCGCGACCTCGGCCTCGGCTCCCTTCCCGGCACCGCTGCCGAGGTGCTCGACGACGAGGTGCGCAGGGTCATCTGCCCCGACAAGGTGACGACGGCGCAGTGGCTCCGCGTTCACGAGGCGGCGCACGGTGTCGGGCTCCGCTCGAACGTGACGCTGATGTTCGGGCATGCGGACACCCCGAGGAGCTGGGCGCGCCACCTGCTTCGAGCGCGAGAGCAGCAGCAGCGGTCGGGCGGGTTCACCGAGTTCGTGCCGCTGCCCTTCGTGCCGATGGAGGCGCCGATGTACGTCAAGGGCCTCGTGCGGCGCGGACCGACCTTCCGCGAGACCCTGCTCGTGCACGCCGTCGGCCGCCTCGCGCTGCATCCGTGGATCACGAACGTCCAGGCGTCGTGGGTCAAGCTCGGGCCGGACGGCACGCGTGAGGCGCTCAGGGCCGGCGTCAACGACCTCGGCGGCACCTTGATGAACGAGTCCATCTCGCGCTCGGCCGGCGCGGAGTACGGACAGGAGATGCCTCCCGAGCAGATGGAGGAGCTCATCCGCTCGGCGGGTCGAGTCCCCCGGCAGCGGACCACGCTCTACGGCGATCCCTTCGAGGAGCGCGTCCGCGCCTCGTTCGGCGCCGCACCGCTCGCCGAGCCGCTGAACCCACCCGTTCGGGACGCAGGCCTCGTCGCACCGCCGCGCCTCGTTCGGCCTGGGCTGGTGGGAGCGCGTCCGAGTTAGACCTCCAGCCCGAGTAGGTCGTCGATCGTCTCGCGACGACGGATCAATCGTGCTTCTCCTTCGCGCACCAGCACTGCGGCAGGGCGCGTGACGCCGTTGTAGTTCGAGCTCATCGCGAGCGTGTACGCACCGGTCGCCGGAACCGCCAGCAAATCGCCGCGCCTGGCCGACGGAAGCGAGACGTCGTCGATGAGGACGTCTCCCGACTCGCAGTGCATCCCCGCGACGCTCACGAGCTCGTCGGGCTCCTCATCGGCGCGGAGCGCGCTCACGGCCGTGTAGCGGGCGTCGTAGAGCTGCGGACGCGGGTTGTCCGACATCCCGCCGTCGACGGCGACCCAGGTCCGTTCCGACAGCCGCTTCACCGAGCCGACGCGGTAGAGGGTGACGCCGGCTCGACCGACGAGGCAGCGGCCCGGCTCGAGCCAGATCGCGGGTTCCGGCAGCACCGCATCGGCGAACGCGCTGCGCGCGGTCCCGGCTGCGGCCGCGGCGAGCTCGGCGGCGTCCGGCACCTCGTCCTCGGGGTGATGCCTGATTCCGAAGCCTCCTCCCAGGTTCGCGACGCGAGCCTCCCACCCGAGCGATTCGCGGCACGCTGCGGCGAACGCTGCGAGGCGGCGGATCGTCTCCGCTTGCGCGGTGAAGTCCGCGAGCTGCGAGCCGACGTGGACGTGGAGACCGAGCACGTCGATGTCGCGAGCGAGGGCGTCAGCCACGACCGCCAGTGCCTGCTCCGGCGGTAGCCCGAACTTCGAGCCGTGGTGGCCCGTCACGATCGCCTCGTGCGTGTCCGCGTCGACACCGAGCGTCACGCGGACGAGCGCTCGTGCTACACCCCCGGCTGACGCGAGCGCAGGTTCGTCAGGCGCGTCCAGCACCACGGCGGCGCCCTCCGCGGCCGCGTCGGCGAGGAGTGCTTCGTCCTTGTTGTTCCCGTGCACGACGAGCTCGTCGCGGGAGAGCCCGGCCGCCCGCGCGAACGCGAGCTCGCCGGCGGCAGCGACGTCCGCGCCGACCCCTTCCTCGCGAAAGAGCCGCAGCAGCGCGACGTTCGGGAACGCCTTCGTGCCGTAGAAGACGCGCCCGTCCTCCCCCGCGGCCGTTCGGAGCGCGCGCGCCTGCTTCCGAAGACTCTCCTCGCAGTAGACGACGAGCGGCGTCCCGAAGCGTTCGGCGAGCTCGGAGGTGCCGAAGCCGCCGACCTCGAGCTCACCGTGCTCGATCCGCGCCGAATCCGGGAAAAGATCGAGCACTCCGGCCGATTCTGCCTGTTACCCTTTCTGAAGATGGTGCAGCTTCTTCCATAACGCAGGGAGCGGGCGCGGCGAGAGCCGTAAGCGTTCCTCTGGAGCCTCTCGCGCGAGAGGCTTTTTTGTTGTCCGAGGCGAACAGGGAACGGCGATGGAGCAGTACGACCCACGAGCGATCGAAGAGAAGTGGCAGCGCGTCTGGAAGGACGAGCGTGCCTTCGAGGTGGCGAATCCGAGCCCCGACGAGCTCGAGCGCCACGCCCGGAAGACCTACGTCCTCGAGATGCTCCCGTATCCGTCCGGCGACCTCCACATGGGGCATGTCCGCAACTACATGCTGGGCGACGTCGTCGCGCACTTCCGCCGCCGTCACGGGTTCGTCGTCATGCGTCCCATGGGGTTCGATTCGTTCGGCCTCCCGGCCGAGAACGCCGCCATCAAGGAGGGCGTGCACCCCCGTGACGAAACCCCCAGGAACGTCGCCGCGATCCGGGCGCAGATGGAGCGCATGGGCTGGGCGATCGACTGGAATCGCGTTCTGGCCACACACGAGCCCGAGTACTACCGCTGGACGCAGTGGCTCTTCCTCCGCTTCTTCGAGAAGGGGCTCGCCTACCGAAAGGACGCGCCCGTCAAGTGGTGCCCCAACGACCAGACGGTGCTCGCGAACGAGCAGGTCGTGGACGGGCGGTGCGAGCGCTGCGGTGCCGAGGTCGAGGCTCGAAACCTCGAGCAGTGGTTCTTCAAGATCACCGACTACGCCGACGTTCTCCTCGACGAGATGTCGCTACTCGAGGAATGGCCCGAGCGCGTCCTGACGATGCAGCGGAACTGGATCGGCCGCTCCGAGGGCGCGGACGTGCTGTTCCGGGTGGACGACTTCGGCGACGAGGTCGAGATCTTCACGACCCGGCCGGACACGCTCTTCGGAGCGACGTTCTTCGTGTTGGCCCCGGAGCACCCGCTGGTGGCTCGCCTCGTCGAGGGCACGGATCGCGAGACCGAGGTTCTGGACTACGTACGGCACGCCGGCGCGCGGTCCGCGGTCGAGCGGGAGACGAAGGAGAAGGACGGGATCTTCACGGGACGCTACGTCCTGAATCCGGTCAATCGCGAGCGAATACCGATATGGGTCGCCGACTACGTGCTCATGGAGTACGGGACGGGCGCGATCATGGCCGTGCCCGCACACGACGAGCGCGACTTCGCCTTCGCCGAGCGCTACGCGCTCGAGATCCGGCAGGTCGTCGAGCCCGCCGAAGGGTCCGAAGCGCCTGCAGAAGGAGCATTCCTGGCGCACACGGAAAGCGAGCGCCTCGTCAACTCGGGCGATTTCAGCGGCATGCCAGCGCCCGAGGGTGGTCGTGCGATCGTCGAGAAGCTGGCCGGGGAGGGCCTGGCACGGACCGCGATTCGCTACCGGCTCCGCGACTGGCTGCTCTCCCGGCAGCGGTACTGGGGGGCGCCCATCCCGATCGTGTATTGCGACGAATGCGGGATCGTGCCCGTTCCGGACGAGGATCTCCCGGTGCTCCTTCCTGACGTCGACGGAGTTCCTGCCGAAGGGGCGGTCGCCGCTCGCCGCCGCCGAGGACTGGGTGCGGACGACGTGTCCGCGTTGCGGCGGCGAGGCGCGTCGGGAGACCGACACGATGGACACGTTCGTCGACTCGTCCTGGTACTTCCTGCGCTACGCCGACGCGCACAACGACCGGGCGCCGTTCGACCGCGAGCTCGTCGACTACTGGCTGCCCGTCAACCAGTACATCGGCGGAGTCGAGCACGCGATCCTGCATCTGCTGTACGCGCGCTTCTTCGTGAAGGTGATGAACGATCTCGGGCTGGTCGGGTTCCGCGAGCCGTTCGCGCGGCTCTTCACGCAGGGGATGCTCTACCGCGACGGCGCGAAGATGTCGAAGTCCAAGGGGAACGCGATCTCACCGGACGAGTACGTCGAGCGCTACGGAGCGGACGCGGCTCGCATGTACCTGCTCTTCATCGGCCCCGTCGAGCAGGATGCCGAGTGGCAGGACGCGGGCTTCGAGGGCATCGTGCGCTTCCTCCACCGTCTCTGGCGGATTGCCGGGGAGCAGGCGGAGAAGCCGTGCGTCGAGCCGGTCCCCGACACGCCGCTCGCCCGCAAGACGCATCGCACGATCGCCAAGGTCACGGACGACATCGGCCGGCGCTTCGCGCTGAACACGCCGATCGCGGCCGTGATGGAGCTCGTGAACGAGATCCAGCGCGAACCCGGACGATCCTGCGGCGCGCTTCGCCGTCGAGACCGCGGTGAGCCTGATCCAGCCCTACGGCTCCCACATCGCCGAGGAGCTGTGGGAGCGACTCGGGCACGAGCGGCTCTGGGAGCACCCCTGGCCCGAGGCGGATCCGGCGTTCCTCGAGGTCGAGACGGTCGAGGTCGTCGTGCAGGTGAACGGGAGGATTCGCGACCGCCTGCACGTCTCGCCGGATCTGGCCGAGGCCGAGCTCGTGGAGCTCGCACGCTCGTCCGAGCGGGTGCAGGCTCACATGAACGGTGGGGAGGCCGCCCGCACCATCGTGGTGCCCGGCAAGCTCGTCAACTTCGTCCTCTGAGGCTCGCGCGTGGTCGCGCCGTCTTGTCGGCGCCGGGCCGTTGGTGCACTTTCCTGACGAAGCCGTTTCCCCTCCGTGATCGGATGCCGGGAACCATGGCTCCATGCCGTTCGTCTCGGTCTCGCGCTCGACCGCTCTCGTCCTCGTAAGCGCGCTGCTCGCGATCCTCGTCCTGGCCGGCGGGCGCCTGGCGCGCACGGGAACCGCCTCGGCGCCCGAGATCGTTGCTCCGCTCGAGCCGGTTTCCCTGCCGTCCACGTCGTCCCCGGCGCGCGCGGTTCTCGTCGTCCATGTGGTGGGGGCGGTTCGGCGTCCCGGGCTCTACCGCTTGCGCGAGGGCGCTCGGGTCGCGGACGCGGTGGCGCGGGCGGGAGGCAGTACGCGTCGCGCGGAGCTCGCCGCGCTCAACCTCGCCGCACCGCTCGTCGACGGCATCCAGGTTCTCGTGCCGGCTCGCGTGAGAGTGGCGGGCATCGCCCCTTCGGGCGACGCCGATGTCACCGCTCCCGACGCGGCGGTCGCGGGGCTCGGAGCGAAGGTGAGCCTCGGGACGGCGACGGCCGACGAGCTCGACGAGCTCCCCGGGGTGGGGCCAGTCACCGCGCAGAAGATCCTCGACTATCGCGCCGAGCACGGACCGTTCAGATCGGTCGACGAGCTGGACGCCGTACCCGGAATCGGCCCGACCCGTGTCGAGCAGTTGCGCGACCTCGTGACCCCGTGAGGCGAGTCGTCGAGCTCGAATGGCCGGCGCTGCTCGCTGGAGCGGCTTGCGCCGGTCTGGCGGCGTCGAACTGGATCGCGCTGAGCACATTCGCACTCGTGTCCCTCGCATTCGTCGGACTGCTCGGCGTCCTGCTCCTCGACGCGTGGGCGCGGGTGGCGGCCGTAGGGGCGGTGCTCGCGCTCGCGGGGCTCTGGTGGGGTGCCCTACGACTGGACGCCATGCGGGACAGCGCGCTCCTCGCCGACCTGGGCGAGTCCGGGCGGGCGGAGCTCGTAGTGACGGGACCGGCACGCCCGACGCCGTGGGCAGTCCGGGTTCCGGCCGAGATCCGAAGCTTCCGCAGAGAGCATCTGCGCGAACGGGTCCTTCTGACGCTCCCCGTAGGTCGGTCGCCTCCGCGGGGCGCCATCCTGGAGACGGTCGTCCGCGTGGCCGAGCCGCGGGTCGCAGACCGCGCCGGAGGCTTCGACGAGCGTGCCTGGCTCGCGCGCCAGGGGGTCCACGTCGTTCTTCGCGGGAGCACGTGGCGCCAGCTCGGCAGCCGTGGCGGCATCGCCGGAGGCGGCGATCGTCTTCGCAATCGAATCGAGAGTGCGATCGGGCGCGGGTCCGACGGAGTCCGGCGTGCGCTGGTTCTCGGGGTCGTCCTCGGCGAGGACGAAGGACTGCCTGAAGACGTCAAGCAGGACTTCCGGGCGTCGGGCCTCGCGCATCTCCTGGCGGTCTCCGGCCAGAACGTCGCCTACATCGCCGATCGGCGTCTTCGGGCTCGGCTGGCTGCTCCGGATCCCGCGGGTCTTCAGGGAGCTCATGACGCTCGGGGCGATCGCCGCGTACGTGCTCGCGGTCGGCTGGCAGCCGTCCGTGATCCGCGCCGGAGTCGCCGGCGCGCTCGCGTCGCTCGCCTGGCTCGCGGCGAGGCCGCGCGACCGGTGGCACTTCCTCGCCGTGGGGGCGCTCGTGCTGCTGGCCTGGACGCCGACCTCGCTGCTCGAGCCCGGCTTCCAGCTCTCGTTCGCCGCTGTCGCGGGAATCTTCGTGGGCGTTCCTCGCCTCAACGCGCGCCTGGACGGATATCCGGTTCCACGCGGCGCCCGCGATGTGCTCGGCGTAGCCCTGGTTTGCGGTCTCGTCACCGCGCCGATCGTCCTCCTTCACTTCGGTGCGGCGCCCGTCTACACCGTTCCTGCGAATGCCCTGGCGTTCCCGGCGATGCCCGCGGTGCTCGGCCTGGGATTGCTCGCCGCCGCGGCGGAACCCTTCTCTCCCGCTGCCGCGTCGGCTCTCGCCTGGCTGGCGGGCTGGGCGGCAGCGTGGCTCGAGCTCGTCGCGCGTCTCGTCGCTTCGCTGCCGGGCGCGCAGGTCGACGCACGCGCGGCGCTCGTGGCGATGCTCGTCTGTGCCGCGGCCTGGGTCACCGCCCGGCACGGCGGACGCCGGGTCAGCGGCCCCGGCCGTGCACTCGCCCTCGCCGCGGCTGGCGCTGCGCTCGTGGCGGTCGCGGCCGCGTGGTCGCTGCGCGCACCCCCGGCCTGGCAGGAACCGGCGGGGCTCCGGGTGACGTTCCTGGACGTGGGGCAAGGAGACTCGGTTCTCCTCGAGACACCGAGCGCCCGGGTCCTCGTCGATCAGGGGCCACCCGAGGCGAACGTCGCCGACCAGCTCCAACGGATGGGAATCCGTTCGCTGTCGGCGCTCGTGCTCACTCATCCCCAGCGAGACCACATAGGTGGGGCCGCAGACGTCATTCGCCGGCTGGAAGTGGGGGCCGTCCTCGATCCCGGGCTGGCTGCCACCGGTCCGGATTACGAGGAGGCAATGGTCGCGTCGCGCGCGCGTCGGGTGCCGGTACAGACGATTCGGTCGGGCTCGGAGTTCAAGGCCGGCGGGCTCGTCCTCCGTGTGCTCTGGCCTCCCGATCCTGGACTTCCTTCGGAGGATCCGAACCTCAACGCCACCGTCCTCGTGGCCACGTACGGCGAGCTCGACGTGTTCCTCCCGGCCGACGCGGAATCCGAGGTGACCTCGCGCCTTCGCCTGGGAGCGTTCGAGGTCGTCAAGGTCGCGCATCACGGCTCGGCCGACCCCGGTCTCGACGACCAGCTCCGTGTTCTGAGACCGAACGTCGCCGTGATCTCGGCCGGGCGGAGCAACGACTACGGCCATCCGCGCGCGGAGACGCTCGCCGCGCTCGCCGCTGTTCCCGGCCTCAGCGTCTACAGGACGGACACGGACGGCCGCGTCGTCGTGGAGTCGGACGGCCGTGGAGTCCGTGTCCAGACTGCGCGCTAGGCTCCCTGCGTGGCCGACGCTCCCGGCAAACCGGTGTATCTCCTCACGGGCAGCGATCGGCCGAAGATCGAGACGGCGCTAGCGCGCCTCCGAGCCCACTTCGCACCGGAGGCCACCGACACCGTGAGTGCGCTCGACACTTCGGGGGAGGCAGTGGTTGCGCTTTGCAACGCCGGAAGCCTCTTCGGCGACGCTCGGCTTGTCATCGCCGAGGGTGTCGACGGGCGGCGCGACGCGGACAGGCGCCTCAAAGGAGGCTGGAAGGCGGCCGACATCGGTGCGATCACGAGCTACCTCGCGAGCCCCGCTCCGGAGACGGTTCTTGCGCTCGTCGGGGAGGACGTCAAGAAGACGACGGCGCTCTGGAAAGCGTGCAAGAAGTCTGGCGACGTCCTCGAGTACGGCGTGGAGAAGAAGGCGATCCAGGGCTGGGTCGCAGCGCAGTTTCAGCAGCGGGGCGTCCAGGCCGAGCCAGAAGCGTGTGCGCTGCTCGTCCAGCTGGTAGGAGCGGAAGACCTGCACGCGCTCGCGGCGGAGATCGACAAGCTCTCGACCTGGGCAGCCGGCGAGCCGATCGGCGAGCGGGAGGTCGAGCTCCTGAGCGCGGCTGTTGCCGACGTACCGATCTTCAAGCTCACGGACGCGTGGGCGGGTCGCGACGCGGCTCGGACGCTCGAGGCGAGTGAGACGATCTTCGAGCGCGAGTCCAAGACGCGCCGCGACACGGCAGCCCGACTCGCGGGCGCGCTCGGAAGTCATCTGAGCCGTCTCGGCTCGATCAAACGCGTCGCGGCAGAGGGACTTCGGCCGAAGGAGGCGGCCGAGCGGCTCAGGATGAATCAGTACTACGTCCGGAATCTCTACGGACAGGCCGAGAAGTTCTCACACGAAGAGTTGCGCGACGCCACGGTGCGCCTGGCCGAGCTCGACGCGGCGCTCAAGGGACAGAGCAAGCTCGCCCCGGATCTCGAGATCCAGCGCGCGCTCGTGGATCTAGTGCGCAGACCGTAATCCGCTAGCGCGGATCACGGTCGCGCGAAACACCTGAAGGCCGCCGCGTTCGCGGCGGCTGCGCCTCCACGTCGCGAACGCCACGCTTCTCGATCTCACTAGCGCAGAGGTCGGAAACCGCTAGCGCGGATTACCGTCGCTGCGAAACGCCTGAAGGCCGCCGCGTTGCAGCGGCGGCGCCTCCGCGTCGCGAACGCCGCGCCGATCCGTTGCTAGGACGACGCGCTTGACGCGAGCTTCGCGGCCTGCGACTTCTTGCGGGCCGCGGTGTTGCGGTGGAGCGCACCCCGGCTTGCGGCCCGGTCGATCGTGCGCACCAGCTCGCGGTGCTCGGCCGCGACCTTCTCGGCGTCCCCTTCGCCTGCCGCGACCTCGAGCCGCTTCGTCAGCGTCTTGATCGTCGAGCGGTAGCGGAGGTTCTCCAGGCGCTCCCGCGCCTGGGTCCGAACGCGCTTCTTCTGCTGCTTGATGTTGGCCATTCGAGGAAACGCCCGCAACGGCGGGCGCGGCGATGGTAGCAGCAGCGACTGGGAGAATCGACCGCGAGCGCGATGGAGCCCCCGATCGACACACCCCGGTCAACGCCGCTGCACGAGCCCGGCCAGAGCCGCCGCATCGCACGTTCGGCGGCGATCTTCTCGCTCGCGACGGCTGTCTCGCGGGTGCTCGGACTGGTTCGGGAGATGGTCAGCGCGTACTACTTCGGCGTCGCGGGGCGGATCAACGCTTTCACCATCGCGATCCAGATCCCGAACCTCGTGCGCGCGCTCATCGCGGACGCCGCGCTCTCCGGCGCGTTCGTACCCGTCTTTAGCGAGCTCTTGGAACGGGGAGAGAAGCAGCGCGCCTGGCGGGTCGCGTCCACGCTCCTCTGGCTGACGCTGCTCGGGCTCGGGGCCGTGACGGCGGTCTTCATCCTGCTCGCACCGCTGCTCATGCGGCCCTTCGGCGATCCCGGGGGTGACTTCGACCTCGCGGTCGGGCTCTCGCGCGTGCTCTTCCCGACGGTCGTGCTGCTCGGGCTCTCGGGAATCGTCGTCGGGATCCTGAACACGTACAACCACTTCGCCCTACCCGCGCTCGCCCCGGTTGCGTGGAACCTCGTGATCATCCTCGGGCTCGTCCTCGGGATTCCTCGCGTCGACGGCGAGAGCGCCGAGCTCTATCTCTACGCAGGCGTCGTCGTCCTCGGCACGCTCGTGATGCTCCTGCTGCCGGTCCCGTGGCTGCGACGGCTGGACGGGCGGCTCACGATGGTCCTCGACTGGCGAGATCCGGCTGTTCGGCGGGTGCTCGCGCTGATGCTCCCGGTGACGCTGACGATCGGGCTCATCAACGTGAGCTTCTTCGTAGACATGCTCTTCGCGTCCAGGCTGCTCGATCCCGAGCTCGCGCCGACCGCGATCGACAAGGCGTTCCGGCTGTACATGCTTCCCCAGGGCCTCTTCGGGGTCGCGGTGGTGACCGTCCTCTTTCCGACGCTCGCCCGCCTCTCCGCGCGAGGTGAGGAGCCGGCGCTCCGGCGTACGCTCGACGGCGGGCTCCGGCAGATCGCGTTTCTCCTCGTCCCGGCGAGCCTCGTGGCGATCGCCCTCGCGGATCCCATCGTCCGCCTCGTCTACGAGCGTGGAGAGTTCACCTCGAGCGACACGACCCTCGTGGCCGATTGCCTGCAGGCGTTCTCGGTCGGCCTCGTGTTCAACGGCTGGATGCTCCTGCTCAACCGGAGCTTCTATGCCGTCCAGTCGAACTGGATCCCGACGTCGATCGCGCTCGGCACGGTCGGGCTCAACGCGGCGCTCGACGCCGTCTTCTACCGCCTAGGCATCTGGGGGATCCCTCTTGCGACGGCGACCGTCAACGTCATCGGCGCCACCACGTTGCTCGTGATGATGCGCCGACGCCTCGGTCTGGAGCACGTCGGCCGGTCTATGGCGGTCGTCCTTCGGATCGTCGTCGCGGGCGCGCTCGCGGCAGCGGCTGCGTTTCTCTCCTGGTACGGGCTCGACGAGGTGCTCGGTCGTACCACGCTCGCACAGACGGCGTCGCTCGGCGGCGCCTTCGTCGCGGGTGGCCTGGTGTATGCAGGTGTCGCCAGGACGCTCGGGATTCGCGAGCTCCAGACGCTGCTACTGTTGCGAGCCCGGCGCGAGGAGCTCTAGAAAGCGCCCTTTTCCTATGGAGCAAGACCGCCTTCGCAACTTCGCGATCATCGCGCACATCGACCACGGCAAGTCGACGCTCGCCGATCGCATCCTCGAGCTGACGGGCGCCGTCGCCGAGCGCGACATGCGCGAGCAGGTGCTGGACTCGATGGAGCTCGAACGCGAGCGCGGGATCACGATCAAGGCCCAGGCGGTCCGAGTCCGCTGGCGAGATCACTACCTGAACCTGATCGACACCCCCGGGCACGTCGACTTCAGCTACGAGGTCTCGCGCTCGCTGCAAGCCTGTGAGGGGGCGCTGCTCCTCGTCGACGCCTCGCAGGGCATCCAGGCACAGACGCTCGCGAACGCGTACCTCGCGCTCGACAACGACCTGGAGATCGTCGCGGTCGCCAACAAGATCGACCTTCCACAGGCTGACGCAGACGCGGCCGCTGCCGAGCTCGGTCAGCTCGTCGGCGAGGCGCCGGAAGACGTGCTTCGCATCTCGGCGAAGACAGGGACGGGAGTCGGCGACGTCCTCGACGCCCTGGTCGAGAGGATTCCACCACCGGCGGGTGATCCCGATGCGCCGGCCCGTGCGCTCGTGTTCGACTCTTCCTACGACCAGTACCGCGGCGTGGTCGCGTTCGTGCGCGTTGTCGACGGGCGCTTCGAGACGCGCGAGCCGCTCCGCGCGATGGTTCAGGGGACGTCGTTCGAGGCCGAGGAGCTCGGCGTCATGTCGCCCGTGCGAGAGCCCGTCGCCTCGCTCGGTGCCGGCGAGGTCGGGTACGTCGTGACCGGGCTGAAGGACGTCTCCCGGCTCCGGGTGGGTGAAACGCTCACTTCGCGCCGCCGCCCGGCCGCGGAGCCTTTGCCCGGGTACAAGGACGTCAAGCCGATGGTCTTCGCCGGCATCTTCCCGACCGATTCCGACGAGTACCCGGAGCTCAGGGATGCGCTCGAACGGCTCAAGCTGAACGATGCATCTCTCTCGTACGAGCCCGAGACGTCGCAGGCGCTCGGTTTCGGTTTCCGCTGCGGCTTTCTCGGCCTGCTCCACATGGAGATCGTCCGCGAGCGTCTCGAGCGCGAGTTCGACCTCGACCTCCTGATCACGGCCCCGAACGTCGCCTACCAGGCGACGAAGCGCACCGGTGAGGTCGTCGAGGTGCACAACCCCGCGGAGATGCCGGTCGAGCTCGAGCTCGTCGAGGAGCCCTACGTCAAGGCGTCGGTGATCGTCCCGAAGGAGTACGTCGGCGCGGTGATGGAGCTCGCCAACGAGCGCCGGGGCAGCTTCGACCATCTCGAATACCTGAGCGAGGAGCGCGTCCTCCTCTCCTACGAGCTGCCGCTCGGCGAGATCGTGCTCGACTTCTACGACCAGCTGAAGTCGCGCACGCGGGGGTACGCGAGCTTCGACTACGACCTCGCCGGGTTCCGTCCGGGAGAGCTGACCCGCGTGGACATCCTGGTCGGAGGCGAGCAGGTCGACGCGCTCTCGCTGATCGTCCACCGCGCCGCGGCGTACGACCGCGGACGGCAGCTCGTCGAGCGCCTGCGGAAGGAGATCCCGAGGCAGATGTTCGATGTGCCGGTACAGGCGGCGATCGGGTCGCGCGTCATCGCGAGAGAGACGATCAAGGCCAAGCGCAAGGACGTTCTCGCGAAGTGCTACGGCGGCGACATCACGCGCAAGCGCAAGCTGCTCGAAAAGCAGAAGAAGGGCAAGAAGCGCATGAAGCAGGTGGGTGGGGTGGAGGTCCCGCAGGAGGCGTTCCTGGCAGTCCTCAACCTCGACTCGGAGCGCAAGCGATGAGCGGCGTCCGCCACCTGTATGTCCACCTCCCCTTCTGCGCGCACCGCTGCGGGTACTGCGACTTCGTGACAGTCGTCGGGAAGCGAGTCGAGCACGCGGCATACGTGGATGCGCTCCTCGCCGAGCTGGCTCTCGAGGGCGCAGTACTCGCGGATCGTGTCGACACGATCTTCCTCGGCGGGGGAACGCCGTCGTTCACCGAGCCGCGAGAGCTCGCCCGGCTCCTCGCCGCTCTACCAGAGGGTGACGAGCTCACGGTCGAGGCAAACCCCGAGACCGTGACCCCCGAGCTCGCGCACCTCCTGCGCGAGAGTGGCGTGAATCGGGTCTCGCTCGGCGCCCAGAGCTTCCGTCCCCGATCTGCTCCAGGTCCTGGAGCGGCGTGCTCGTCCCGATGACGTCCGGCGCGCGGTGTACCTTCTCCGCGATGCCAGTTTCGACAACGTGTCGCTCGATCTCCTCTACGGCATCCCCGGCCAGAGCGCCACCGATCTCGAGCACGACCTCGCCGACGCGCTTGCGCTCGAGCCGGAGCACCTCTCCTGCTACGAGCTCGAGGCGAAGCTGGGAACGCGCTTCACGCACGCCTACGGGGACGAGCTCGAGCGCCAGGCCGAGGCGATGGAGGGCTACTTCGAGACGGTCGTCGAGACGCTGACCGGTGTCGGGTATCGCTGGTACGAGACGGCGAACTTCTGCATCGACTCGGAGCACGCGGCTGGACGAGACCTCCGAGCCCAGCACAATCTCGCGTACTGGCGAGGGCGGGACTACCTGGGCGTCGGGATCGGAGCGGTGTCGACGGTGTCGGGAGTCCGCACGCGCAACCTCCCGGGGCTCGGGGCCTACATCGCAGCGCTCGCGTCGGGTGAGCGACCGCGCCGCGAGGTCGAGATGCTCGACGAGGACACGCGAGCGCGTGAGAGGCTGATGCTCGGGCTGCGGCTCGACGAGCCCGTGCGCGTCGCCGACGTCGACGGGTCGGTCGACGCGGGAGCCCTTCGCCGCCTCGCGGTCACCGGCCTCGTCGAGCTGTCCTCGAACGGTGCCGGCGACGAGCTCCGCCTCACGAACCGCGGGCGTTTTCTCGGCGGGGGCGTGACCGCCGAGCTCATGACGCAACCTCGAACCTAGGGGCCGCGCAGCGGCCGTTTCGTCGCTCCGAGCCAGGATCGATGCCGGAAGATCCCGCCGCTACCATCCGAACCGATGCTGCTTTCTGCCCGCAAACGCGAGATTCTCCGGCGAGTCGTCGAGGAGTACGTCGCGACGGGGCAGCCGGTCGGCTCGCGGGTGCTCGTCGAGCGCTCCGGTCTCGAGGTGTCGCCGTCGACGGTGCGCAGCGAGCTGGCAGAGCTCGAGGGGCTCGGGCTCCTGACGCACCCGCACACGTCGGCGGGTCGTATTCCGACGGAGAACGGATACCGCCTCTACGCCGAGGAGCTGGTGGAGACGTTGGAAGGTCGGCCCGACGGCCTCGGGGTCGACCTCCGCGACATGCGCGACGAGATCGAGGATGCCCTGAGGGCGACGACCGAGATGCTCTCGCATGCGACGAGGCTGCTCGCGCTCGTCTCCGCCCCGTCGCTCCAGACCGCGTCGATCCGGCACGTCGAGGTGCTCGCACTGCAGCCGACGAGCGTCATGGTCGTCGTCATCACGTCGACCGGTGGTGTGACGAAGCGGGTCTTTCGCCTGGAGGCGCCCGCGGACCACGGCCTCCTCGCGTGGGCATCCGAGTACCTGAACGAGCGCCTCGGAGGAGTGAGGCTCGGAACGAGCACCGTTCGGCGTCGCCTCGACGCCCCGGAGCTCGCGCCTCGCGAGCGGGCGTTTCTGGCGCTCATCGGCCAGGCTCTGCTCGAGGTCGGGTCGGAGGAGGGCCCCCAGGTCTTCGTCGGAGGGGCGGCGGGGCTCATCGAAGAGACACGCGCGGAGGAGCTCGACGCGACGATGCGCTTGTTGGAGCTGCTCGAGCGGCGCGCAGCGGTCCTCGAGCTCGTGAGCGAGGCTCTCGAACCGAGGCGCCCAGTCGTGCACGTCGGCCGCGAGGTCGCCGGAGGTCAGCTGCAGGACGTGTCTCTCGTCGGCGCGACCTACGGGATCCGCCGCACGCCGCTCGGTGCCGTCGGGCTGATCGGCCCTCTGCGGATGGACTACGAGAAGGCGATTCGCACGGTGCGGGCCGCGGCTTTCGAGCTCAGCCGCTTCGTCGAGGACGTCTACGAGGAAGCCTGAGAGTGGTGCTCCCCACCGCGAGTACGCCCATGCTTCGCGCGGCTGCGAACGCTTCGCATGCCGTCGTCCTCAGTCGCCCGATATTCACCAATATCGGGGCTCCGTGCGTCCTAGGCCTGCTCGGTTCTCGCCGGCGAATCACGACCGTACTCACGGCAGGAAGCACCGTGGCGACGTCTGAGCGCGACTACTACGAGGTGCTCGGGGTGAAGCGGGGAGCCTCCGAGATCCAGATCAAGAAGGCGTTTCGCGCACTCGCGCGTGAGCTGCATCCCGACGTGTCGACCTCACCCGACGCGGAGCACCGCTTTCGCGAGGTGGCCGAGGCGTACGAGGTGCTCACCGATCCGGACCGCAGGGCCACGTACGACCGTCTGGGTCATGCGGGTCTCCGCCGCGGAGGGTTCGAGCCGGGAATGGCGCACTTCGGAAACCTTTCGGACGTCTTCGCCGCGTTCTTCGGCGAGGATCTCCTCGGCGGCGCTCGGGGTGCTCGTCCGTCTTCGCGTGGCCCTGACCTCCAGGCGGTCGTCGAGATCGATCTTGACGAAGCCTTCACCGGCATCACCGTGACAGTGCCCGTCGAGGTCGCGGTCCCGTGCGAGCGCTGCGACGCCGGCGGTTCGGAGCCAGGCACCGGCTCGCGCTCGTGCTCGACGTGCGGGGGCGCAGGCCTCGTTCGTCGCGTGTCGCAGAACCTGTTCGGCCAGTTCGTCCATCAGCAGACCTGCCCCGAGTGCAGTGGCGTCGGTCGCGTCCTCGACACGCCGTGTCGAGACTGCGGCGGAGAGGGCAGGCTCGTCCTCGAGCGGCGGCTCGACGTCGACGTGCCGGCCGGTATCCACGACGGCCAGCGGATCCGTATCCGAGGCGAGGGCCACGCCGGCTTCCAGCGGGGAGAGAGCGGCAACGCGTTCGTCGTGGTTCGCGTGCGACCGGATCCGCGGTTCGTTCGCGACGGCGACGACCTGCACACCGCGATCGGGCTGACCATGACGGACGCTGCGCTCGGCACGACAGCGCGCGTGGACGGGCTGACCCGAGAGCTCGAGCTCGAGGTTGCTCCAGGCACCCAGCCCGGGGTCGTCCGCGTCCTCCGGGGGCAGGGAATGCCGTCTCTCCACGGCTCTCGCCACGGCGATCTCTACGTCCGGCTGGATGTCGCCATGCCGACGAACCTGACCGAGGAGCAACGTCAGCTGCTCGAAGACTTCGGTCGCCAGGCGGGGCCTGAGACCTACGAGCCGCGGGACGACGAGGACGAGGGGTTCTTTCGCCGCCTGAAGAGCGCGTTGCGCTGACTCTGCTCCGAGTTTCGATCCGGGTACCGACAGCCGAGGCGGAGATCGCGCGCGCCCAGCTGCTGCCGATCTCACCGGCCGGGATCGAGGAGGTCGAGCTGGGCGAGCTGCTCGAGCTCGCCGTCTACACCGACGAAGCGGGCGAGGTGGTCCTGAGGGCTGCGTTCGGCGGGGAGGTGTCGTCTCAGGCGGTCCCGCTCGGGTGGGAGGACCGCTGGCGCGCGTTTCATCGTCCTGTGTTGGCCGGCGGGATCTGGATCGGCCCGCCCTGGGAGACGCCGCCGCCCGGCGCGCCGGCCATCGTCGTCGACCCCGGACGCGCCTTCGGCACCGGGGCGCATGCGACCACGCGAGCGTGCATCGAGCTGCTGTCGAGGCTCGACCGCTGCAGCCTGCTCGATGCCGGGACCGGGTCGGGGGTGGTCGCCGCCGCGGCGGCCCGTCTCGGCTTCGAGCCCGTCTTCGCGATCGACAGCGATCCTGCCGCGGTCGAGGCCGCGTCCGACACGGCGCGACGGAACGGCATGGACTTCGAGGTAGTGCGAGGCGACGTTCTCACGGCGGCGTTGCCGGACGTCGAGCTCGTGATCGCCAATATCGAGCTCGGCTCCGTCGAGGCGTTGCTCGCGCGACGCCCGGCGCGGAGCGCGGTCACGTCCGGGTATCTCGTGCGCGACGTGCCGATGGTCGAGGGCTGGGAACAGGTCTCACGCCATGAGCTCGATGGCTGGGCAGCCGACGTTTTCGTCGCGCCGCGAGAGCACGTTCTAAGCTAGAGAGCCCGTGGCCACCTTCTCCGTGCGGTTCCTCGGCTGCAAGGTCTCCTACGCCGACGCGCAAGCGGTGCGCGAGCGCTTGCTGGCCGACGGTCATACCGAGGTCGACGATGCCGGGGAAATTGCGGTTGTCAACACGTGCTGCGTGACGCACGAGGCCGTCTCGAAGTCCCGACAGGCGGTCTCGCGTGCGTCCCGCTCGCATGAGCACGTACACGTCACCGGGTGCGCCGCCAACCTCGAAGGAGCGTTCGACGTCGCCGCGGCCAACGTCACCGTCGTGGCGCGCCCGAGCGAGGACATTGCCGAGGCCGTCGCGACCGCGGTGGGCGCGATCGGGTGCGTGCAGTCCGACGCTCGCCTCGAGCGGACACGCGCATTCGTGAAGATCCAGGACGGCTGCTCGTTCTCGTGCGCGTTCTGTGTGATCCCGCTCGTGCGCGGAGCGACTCGCAGCCGGCGTGCCGCGGCAATCCTCGCGGAAGTCCGAAAACGCGTTTCACAGGGGCATCCGGAGATCGTTCTCACAGGCGTCAACCTCGGCTGCTTCCGCGATCGTGAGGAGGGGTACACGCTCGCACGCCTTGTCCGCGAGGCCGGGGCGATCGCCGGCGTGGAGCGACTGCGGCTCTCGTCGATCGAGGTCAACCACGTGACCGATGAGCTCGTGGCGGCGCTCCGCGAGACCGGGTCGGTGTCCCGTCATCTCCACGTTCCGCTCCAGTCCGGAGACGACGCCGTGTTGAAGGCGATGAAGCGCCGCTACACGGCTGCCCAATTCCTCGCCAAGCTCGAGCCCCTGCACGACTTCAACCTCACGTCGGACGTCATCGTCGGCTTCCCGGCCGAGGACGAGGACGCGTTTCAGCGGACGCTCGAGGTCGTCGAGCGCGCCGGGATCACCAAGGTGCACGTCTTCCCGTACTCGCCGCGCCCCGGAACCTCGACGGCAGCTTGCGACACGGTCTCGGCGGACGTGAAGAAGGAGCGGAGCGCGCGGCTCCGCGCGCTCTCGGAAGAGCTCTGTCACCGCCGTTGGCAGCAGAAGCTCGGGAAGACCGACCGTGTTCTCGTCGACCGGCCCGGACGCGGCTACGCCGACGACTACACGCCCTGGCTCGTCGAGGCGGACGTCGGTGAGATCGTGTGCGCGCGCGCGGTCGCGCTCTCGGAAGAAGGGATCCTTGCCGTCGCCGCCTGAGGACTGCCTCTTCTGTCGCCTGGTCGCCGAGGGCGAGCACGTCGCGAGCACGGACGGCTTCGTCGCGATACGTGACATCAACCCGTTCTCGGAAACGCACCTCCTCGTGCTTCCAGAACGCCATGTCGACACCTTCAAGGACATCGATGCGTTTCCGGACGAAGAGGCGGGACGCATGCTGCGCTTCGTCGCGACGACCGCGCGCGCGGTCGGGCTGGAGGACTACCGCGTGCTCGTCAACGTCGGCGCCGGCGCCGGGCAGTCGATCTTCCACCTTCACTGGCACGTGCTCGGTGGGCGAGTCGACGCCAGGCGCCTCGCCACGGCGCTCGCCGAGGAGGACGCGTGAGCCTTATCGCGCGGATGGAGGAAGAGCTGAAGGCGGCGCGGCTGGCGAGGGACGCTGACCGGCGCGATGCGCTCAGCCTGATCCTGAACGCGCTTCGGAACGCCGAGAAGGAGCTCGAGCGCTCGCTTTCGGACGACGAGGAGCTGCAGGTGCTCCAGCGCGAGCGGAAGCGGCGCGTGGAGGCGGCAGATGCATTTCGCTCGGGCGGGCGCGAAGAGCAGGCCGAGGACGAGGAGTACGAGCTCGAGGTGCTCGAGGAGTTCATGCCGGAGCCGCTCTCCGAGGAGGAGCTCGAGGAGATCATCGACGACGTCATCTCCGAGGTGGGCGCGACGAGCATCCGCGACCTCGGGCGGGTGATGGCAGGCGTCATGCACAAGGTCTCCGGCCGCGCGGACGGCTCAACGGTCAACCAGCTGGTCAAGGAAAAGCTCGCCTGACGACGCGAAGCTCGCCCCTACACTGACCCCGTGCAACAGGTGCTGGATGTCTCGAACGAGGTCGCGGCCGAGCTCGCGGGCGTCGAGGACGGCGTGCTCGACGCGCTTCGCGAGCGCCTCGGTTGCACCATCGCCCTGCGCGGGAACCGGCTGACGCTCGCGGGCGACGACGAGCACGTGGCGGGGGCGCGAGCGGTCGTCGACGAGCTCGTCGAGCTCGTCGAGGGAGGCCACCAGATCGGGCCGGACACGGTCGGTGCCGTTCTCGCGGCGATCGACCAGGCGGAGGACGTCCGCGACGTCTTCGAGGACGTCGTCTGGCGACACCGCGGCAAGAAGATCGCTCCGAAGACCGTCAACCAGAAGCGCTACGTCGACGAGATCCGCAGCCGTACGGTGACCTTCGCCGTCGGGCCGGCGGGCACCGGAAAGACGTACCTCGCGATGGCGCTCGCGGTCTCGGCCCTGTCCGAAGGTGCGGTCGGGAGAATCATCCTCACCCGGCCCGCGGTCGAGGCCGGAGAGCGCCTCGGCTTTCTGCCGGGCGACATGCTCGCGAAGGTCGACCCGTACCTCCGCCCGCTGTACGACGCGCTCTACGACATGATCGAGGCCGAGCGGCTCGCCGGGTACATGGAGCGCGGAACGATCGAGGTGGCGCCGCTCGCCTTCATGCGCGGGCGCACGCTGAACGACTCCTTCATCGTCCTCGACGAGGCCCAGAATACGTCGCCCGAACAGATGCAGATGTTCCTGACGCGGCTCGGTTTCGGCTCGAAGATGGTCGTCACCGGGGACATCACCCAGATCGACCTGCCGCGGGAACAGGCATCGGGGCTGATCCAGGTGCGGCAGATCCTCGCGGGGATCGACGGCATCGGCTTCGTCGAGTTCGGGAACGAGGACGTCGTCCGGCACAAGCTCGTGCAACGGATCGTCGAGGCCTACAAGAGGCACGCCGAGGAGACCGGAACGGCGCGCAGCCGATGAAGGGAGGCGCCGCGTGATCGTGGTGGAAACCCAGAATCGGAGCGGAGTGGATGTAGGAGAGGTGGAGGCTGCGGAGGTTGCTCGGGTCGTGCTCGCCGCCGAGGGGATCGAGAGCGGCGAGCTCGGGATCGCCTTCGTGGCGCCCGACGAGATTCAGGAGCTCAAGCGCGAGCACCTCGGCATCGACGAGGCGACCGACGTCCTCTCCTTCCCGCTCGACGGGCGCAACGAGGTACCGGACGGAGTCCCGCGTGCGCTCGGGGACGTCGTGCTCTGCCCCGCGATCGTGGGGGAGGCGTGGCGGGGGCCCCTCGTTCACGGCCTCTTGCACCTCCTCGGATACGAGCACGGCGACGAGATGACGGCGCGCGAGCGGGAGCACGCGACGCGATGAGCAGCCCGCAGCGGAGCCCATCGC
Organism: uncultured Actinomycetes bacterium; assembly: GCA_963758605.1. Taxonomy (GTDB): domain Bacteria; phylum Actinomycetota; class Thermoleophilia; order Gaiellales; family Gaiellaceae; genus GMQP-bins7. The sequence continues at coordinate 85,143 of CAVWWI010000014.1, forward strand.
TCCTCGACAGCTTCAACTACGCAGCGGAGGGAGTCATCCACGCGCTCCGGACGCAGCGAAACCTCTGGATCCACTTCACGCTCGCTGCCGCCGTCCTCGTAGCCGCAGTGGGGTTCGGAGTCTCCCGGATCGAGCTGATGGTGCTCTTGCTCGCGATCACGTTCGTGCTCGTCGCCGAGCTCGTGAACACGGCGATCGAGGCGGCGGTGGACGTCGCGTCAACGTCCTTCGACCCGATGGCGAAGCTCGCGAAGGACATCGCGGCCGGAGCGGTGCTGATCGCCGCGCTGAACGCGGTCGCCGTTGGGTACCTCGTCTTCTCGGGCGAGGTCGCCGACCGGAGCTCGCGCTTCCTCGATCGGCTGAGCGACGCTCCGGCGGAGCTGACGCTCGTGTCGCTGGCACTGACTGTCATCATCGTCATCGCGCTGAAGGCGTACACGGGCCGCGGGACACCGCTCCGTGGCGGGCTTCCCTCCGGGCACGCTGCGGTCGCCTTCGCCGGCTGGATGGCGATGACCCTCGTTCTCGACGACTCGTCCCACCGCTTCCTGATCTCGTCGCTTGCCTTCATCATGGCGCTGCTCGTGGCTCAGACACGTGTCGAGACCGGAGTGCACTCGGCCACCGAGGTGGCCAGCGGTGGCGCACTGGGCGCGTTCGTCACCCTCTTCCTCTTTCAGGCGTTCGGATGAACGCCGAGGAGCTCCTGGCTCGGGCGGACGCTGCCGCGGAGAAGGCCTACGCCCCGTACTCGCAGTTCAACGTGGGGTGCGCTGTTCTCACGCGAGACGGTCGCGTGGTCGAGGGCGCGAACGTCGAGAACTCCGCGTATCCGCTCGGCGTATGCGCCGAGCGAACTGCGTTCGCGCGGGCGATTTCGGAGGGATTCCGGCCCGGTGACTTCGTGACCGCCGCGATCACCGCCTCGCCTTGCGGTGGCTGCCGCCAGTGGTTACTCGAGATGGGCGTGAAAGAGGTCGTTTTCCGAAACGGCGGCCGTGTCGTCACGATGACGCCCGCAGAGCTCCTGCCGGAGGCCTTCCAGGCGTCGGATCTCCCGTGAGCCTGTTCGGCGATTCACACGCTCTTGGCTGGAAGTTGTGTGTCCTTCGTGCGCGTTTCCTCGTTACGATCGCAGTGGGTGGTGGGATGGGGTGCCCCTATGAGAGGCGCCCGTGAAATCTGGGTTGGTGGCTGTTGCCGGTCGCCCGAACGTCGGCAAGTCGACCCTGGTCAACGCCCTCTGCGGCGAGAAGGTCGCGATTACTTCGGACGTGCCCAATACGACGCGGCGTCGGCTCTTCGGGGTGGCGAACGGTCCTGACTACCAGCTCGCTCTGGTCGACCTCCCTGGGTTCCAGCGACCGCGCGACCCTCTGACCGAGAAGATGCAGAAGACGGTGGACGCATCGTTCGACGACGTGGACGCCGTCCTCTTCGTCGTCGACGCCCGCGCTCGTATCGGTGCCGGCGATCGCTTCATCGCGCGACGGGTGTTTGCCCTGGAGAAACCGATCGTGATCGCCCTGAACAAGATCGACCGGCTGAAGCGCGGGCACGTTCTCTCTCAGATGCAGGCTGCCGCGCAGCTCGGCGACTTCCACGCGCTGCATCCCGTCAGTGCCGTTACGAGGGACGGAGTCGGGGAGCTCCGCGATGATCTGGTCTTCCTGCTGCCCGACGGCCCGGCCTATTTCCCTGCCGAGCAGAAGACGAACCTCACGCTCGAAGAGCGGGTCGGGGAGGTGATTCGCGAGAAGGCCCTTCGGCTCACTCGGGAGGAAGTCCCGCACGCGATCCTCGTCGAGGTCGACGAGATCGAGGAGCGAGTCGTGCGTGCGCTCCTCTATGTGGAGACGGAGTCGCAGAAAGGAATCCTCGTCGGAAAGAAGGGTGCGATGGTGCGGGAGATCGGCACGCGCGCCCGACCGGAGGTCGAGGCACTCGTCGGCCATCCCGTGTTTCTCGAGCTTGTCGTCAAGGTGCGCCCGAAGTGGCGGCGTGATCCGCGGATGCTCGAACGGCTCGGGTCTTGACAAGGGTCGACGAGTCGGGGGAGCCGCTGCTGCGCGAGCTCGAGCGCAGAGTCGTCACCGTCCTCTTCTGCGACCTCGCGGATTTCACGTCGCTCTCGGAACGGCTCGACGCCGAGGACGTCGCGATCGTCCAGAACGCGTACTTCGAGGCAGTGCGCCAGGCGGTCGGCCGGCACGGAGGGACGCTGGAGAAGTTCATCGGAGATGCTGCCGTGGCCGTCTTCGGGGTCCCGACCGCGGGCGAGCGAGACGCAGAGCGCGGTGTACGTTGCGGGCTCGCGCTTGTCGGAGCGATCGAGCAGCTCGGAACACGCATCGGGCTCGACGACGGCGCGCTCCACGTTCGGTAGGTGTGAACACGGGAGAGGCGGTCGTGCATCCCACACCCGTGGCGGGCGAGGCCATGGTCACCGGCGACGTCGTCAACACGGCAGCCCGCCTGCAGTCGTCCGCTCCCCTGAACGGCGTCTTGCTCGGTCCGGAGACCGCCCTTGCCGTCGCTCACGCCGTGGAGCTCGAGCTCTCCGGTGAGCTCGAGCTCAAAGGGAAGGCCGAGCCTGTTCGCGCGTCGCGAGCAGTCGCGCTCCACTCCGAGCCCGAGCGCGAACGTGCCATGGGCGCCCTCAAGGCGCCGACGATCGGTCGCGACGCGGAGCTCTCGCGGATCGGCGAGGCCCTCGATCGGTGTACGTCCGACGCGTCTCTCCGGCTCACCGTTGTCGCACCTCCGGGAACTGGCAAGTCCCGGCTGCTGGAGGAGGTGGCGGGGCTCGCGGAGAGACGCGGAGCGGCCGTGCGTCGAGCTCGCGTACGTCCCGACGTGCTCTCGGCCTTCCGTCCCGTCGCCGATCTCGTCGCAGACGCTCTTGCGAACGAGGGTCTCACCGAAGGTGACGCGATCCGCGGGACGTTGGCCGTCTCGCTCGGCGAGCCAGCGCGGCACGCCGACGAGCTCGCGGGCTCGTCCGCGCCTCCGAGGAAGTGGCTGACGGCGTCGACGCCGGACGCCGTCGGCGCGCTTCGCGGCTGGTCCGCGGGCCTCGCAGCCCTCGGTGAACGCTCCGAGATCTGGCTCGTCGAGGATGTCCACTGGGCTGGGAGCGACGACCGCGCATTCCTGAGATCGGCGACGGAGGGAGTCGGCCGACTCATCGTCTGCACGTCCCGCCCTGCGCTTCTCGAGTCCGACCCCGAGTGGGTCTCGAGCGGCGAGGTTCTGGAGCTCGAACCGCTCTCTACGCCTTCGACAGGCGGTCTCGTTCGCGCCCTGGTCGGCGAAGCGCTTCCCCAGGAGCTCGTCGCTCGAATCGTCGAGCACCCGGAGGCAATCCCTCTTCGACGAGGAACTCCTCCGGTCCTGGGCCGGCAGCCGGCTGCTCGAGCCGTCCGCGTCGGGCTGGCGGTTGGCGCGCGACGTGGGGGAGGTCGAGTTGCCCTCGACCGTCCAGAGCGTGTACGCCGCACAGCTCGACGATCTTCCCGAAGCAGCGCGCGCGGTGATCCGTCGAGCGTCGGTCGCCGGGAGACAGTTCCCCCTGGACGTACTCGGCGCTCTGGGAGCCGACCACCGCGACGGGATCGAGGCGCTCGAGCGACGCGGAATCATCCGCGGCCCGATTCCCGACGACCTTCTCGGCGCGTCGTTCGTCATCCGTCATGCACTCCTCCGCGACGTCGGCTACGCGAGTCTCTCCCGTGCTGAACGCGCGCGCCTGCACGTGCGGATGGCGCAGTGGCTCGAGCAGGCCGGTGAGACGAAGCCCGACGAGGTCGCTGAGGTGATCGGTCGGCACTATGCGGCCGCCCTCGACTCCGCCCCCAGACTCGCCCCGATCTCGGCGACGGGCTCGTGAGAGAGACGGCGGCGGCGCTCGCAGCCGGCTGGTTCGAGCGCGCCGGTCTCGCGGCGCTCGCCGCTTCGGCATACGACGCCGCCGGGCGGCTCTTCGAGCGCTCCCTCGAGCTCACGGAGGCCGACGCTCCCGCGGAGCGCGCAGGGCGACTTCTCGGACTTGCGCGCGCAACTGCCTTCACGTCGGACATGGCCGCGGGGCTCGAGGCGGCCCAGGAGGCGTTGGCTCTTATCGGGGATGCCTGCGCGACGGTACGGGCTCGCTCGACGACATGCGCGAGCAGGCGTCGCGGGCGGTTGTCCTGGTGGGGACGATCTTGGCCCAGCAGCCCGATCAGACGTGGCCGGCTGGCGGGCGAAGCCCTCGCTCGAGCTCGGCGACCGGGACGACGCGATAAGCGCGCGGCTTCTGCTGACCCGGATCCACGGCGCGGCGATGAGCGGGGACGATGAGTGGGAGAAGACCGCGAGCGACCGCGCACGCGTGCTGGAGATCGCGCGCACGACCCGAGATCCCGAGCTCGACCTCGAGACGCGCATGTGGACGGTATGGGACGAGCGCATCCACACACGTTGCGCAAGGCCTGGGCGGAGATCGAGGAAGCTGCAACCGCCCTCCGGCGCTGGCCGGACGTCGCCGAGGCGCGCCGCGCGTCGACCGGGCTTTGTCTTCCCGACGATCTCGAGGGTGCTCGCGGCGCAGCCGCACGGCTCGCGTCGTTTGCCGAGGCCCATCAGCTCGAGGAACCCGGCGCCTGGGCGGACTACTACCTCGCGGAGGTCGAGTTCGTGCGTGGCCGATGGGACGATGCCCTCGATGCCGGCTTGGCTGCGATCGAGCTCGGCGAGGCGCGGAGTTATCACCGCGTCGCCGCGCGCTCCTGGTTCGTGGTCGTGCCGATCGCCGCAGCCCGCGCGGATCGGAGACCCTGGAGCGGGCGGTGGCGTGGTACGAGCCGGTCGCGTTCCCCGAGACGCCGTACGGTCTGATTTCCCGCTCCGCGGTCGACGCGCTCGTGGAGCGCGAAGGCCTCACGAGGAGTCGGGTCGAGCTCGAGAACTGAGGCCGATCGCGGAAGGAGGAGGCCTCCGTCGGGCGAGGCCGTCGACGTAGCGTCCAGGAGGGCTCCTCGCGGGGAGCGTCAGGCGATTTCGTAAGAACTTCTCGCAGGTCTCGAGCGGGAGCCTTCGTCGTTCGGCGAGGCGGCCCGGACGCTGCTGGAGGCACGCATCTCGTGTGCGGAGGCGGGAGCGCCGGCGGTCGTCCGCCGGTGTGCGGAGCAACTTCGGTCTCAGGGCTCCCCGTGGATGCTCCTCAAGTGCCTGCGTCTCCTCGTCGACGGGGAAGTTGCCGAGCCCTTCGAGATCGCCGAGGCCCGGACTCTCGAGAAGCGGCTGGGCATCCCAAGACAGCGCGGGAGGAGGTGACGCCCCTAGCTCTGCGAGCACCTGCCGCCGACACGGGGGAGCGCGATGCTCTCTACACTCGGACCGTGGCGAAGGCACCCGCGCTCATCGGCGGATTCGAGCTCCCTGCTGGCCCGAGGCTTCCGCGTGTCGGCTCGGTCGACGCGGTCGCGCTCGAGGAGCGCGCGGCGACGCTCGCGAAGCGCTCGATCAAGCGCGAGTCCAAGCTGCAGGCGCTCGATCTCGCGATCCGGATGATGGATCTCACGACGCTGGAGGGGCAGGACACTCCCGGAAAGGTCGCCGCGATCTGCTCGAAGGCGATGCGACCTGATCCCGTCGACTCCACGGTGCCTCCGGTCGCCGCAGTCTGCCTCTACCCGAACCTCATCGAGGGCGCGAAGGAGCGCCTCGCCGGGAGCGGGGTCAAGGTCGCGTCGGTGGCGACCGCGTTCCCTTCAGGCCAGTCGCCGACGAAGCTCAAGGTCGCGGAGACGCGAGCCGTCGTCGAGCTCGGTGCGGACGAGGTCGACATGGTGATCGACCGCGGCGCCTTTCTGTCGGGCCGGTACTCGAAAGTCTATGACGAGATCGTCCAGGTGAAGGAAGCCTGCGGCGATGCGCATCTCAAGGTCATTCTGGAAACGGGTGAGCTCGGCACCTACGACAACGTCCGCCGCGCGTCGCTGCTCGCGATAGCCGCGGGCGCCGACTTCATCAAGACATCGACCGGCAAGATCAGCCCTGCTGCGACGTTGCCGGTGACGCTCTGCATGATGGAGGTCGTCCGAGACGTGTACTCCGAGACGGGGCGCAGGATCGGCATCAAGCCCGCCGGCGGGATTCGCGCTTCCAAGCAGGCGGTGCAGTATCTGGTGACTCTCTACGAGACGCTCGGCCCGCAGTGGATGACCCCCGATCTCTTCCGCTTCGGCGCCTCGTCCCTTCTGAACGACGTCCTCATGCAGATCCGCAAGGAGAAGACGGGGCGGTATCAGTCCGGCGACTACTTCACGATCGACTGATGGCCCAGGTCGAGAAACGCGCCGCGTCCGTTCCCGCTCCTCTCGAGTGGGAGTATGCGCCGGCGCCCGAGGCGCGCGACATCGTCGAGATCCGCGAGCGCTACGGGCTCTTCGTCGGCGGGGAGGAGGTGGAGCCGCACTCCGGGGAATGGTTCGAGTCGATCTCGCCTTCGACCGAGGAGAGCCTCTTCGAAGTTGCCCAGGCGGATGCCGAAGACGTCGACCTCGCGGTCACCGCCGCCCGCCGCGCATACGAGGACGGCTGGGCGAAGCTCGCCCGTCGGAACGCGCGAAGTACCTCTTCCGCATCGCACGGATCATCCAGGAGCGCTCGCGCGAGCTCGCCGTGGCCGAGTCGCTCGACGGCGGGAAGCCCATCCGCGAGTCCCGCGACGTCGATCTCCCGCTCGCTGCGGCGCACTTCTTCTACTACGCGGGCTGGGCGGACAAGCTCGAGTACGCGTTCCCGAACCGAACGCCGCGGCCGGTCGGTGTCGCCGCACAGATCATTCCCTGGAACTTCCCGCTGCTGATGCTCTCGTGGAAGATCGCGCCTGCGCTCGCCTGCGGGAACACCGTCGTCCTCAAGCCGGCGGAGACCACGCCGCTGACCGCGCTGATCTTCGCCGACATCTGCCGCCAGGCAGAGCTGCCGCCGGGCGTCGTCAACATCGTCACGGGAGACGGGACGACGGGCGCGCACCTGGTGCGGCACGACGACATCGACAAGCTCGCGTTCACGGGCTCGACCGAGGTCGGGAAGCTCCTCATGCGCGAGCTCGCAGGGCGTGACGTGCGCCTCACGCTCGAGCTCGGCGGCAAGGCCGCGAACATCGTCTTCGACGATGCGGCACTCGACCAGGCGGTCGAGGGCATCGTCAACGGCATCTACTTCAACCAGGGGCACGTGTGCTGCGCGGGCTCCCGCCTGCTCGTGCAGGAGTCGATCTACGAGCCGCTGCTCGAGAAGCTGAAGCGCCGGCTCTCCACGCTCCGGGTCGGAGATCCGCTCGACAAGAACACCGACGTGGGGGCGATCAACTCGAAGGCCCAGCTCGATCGGATCACGGAGCTCGTCGCGAGTGGGGAAGCAGAGGGCGCGGAGATCTACCAGCCCGCGTGCACGCTCCCCGAGCGCGGGTACTGGTTCGTGCCGACGCTCTTCACCAACGTCGCGCAGAGCTATCGCATCGCTCAGGAGGAGATCTTCGGTCCGGTGCTCTCCGTGCTGACGTTCCGGACCCCCGAAGAGGCGATCGAGAAGGCGAACAACACGCCCTACGGGCTCTCGGCGGGCGTCTGGACGGAGAAGGGCTCGCGGATCCTGTGGATGGTCGAACGCCTCCGCGCCGGCGTCGTGTGGGCGAACACGTTCAACCGCTTCGACCCGTCGTCGCCCTTTGGCGGCTACAAGGAGTCGGGCTTCGGCCGCGAAGGCGGCCGCCATGGGCTCGAGCCTTACCTGAGGTTCGACGAATGAGCGCCGCATCAGCAGGCGACTCGCGTCGGGCAGAAGCCGTCCCAGCTCCCCACCCAGGGTGGGGATCGTGTCCACCCTCCACCCGGTGTCGATCCTATCGACCGACCGGCGACAAAAGAGACACGGGCTCGTGCCGAATGTGTGTCAATCGCTCCTTCTCCTCGCGTGCGAGCTCGTGTGAGCAGGCTTCCCGTCAAGAAGACGTACAAGCTCTACATCGGGGGTGCGTTCCCTCGCTCGGAGTCCGGGCGGACATACGAGGCGGAGGGCCAGAACGTCGCGCGTGCGTCACGCAAGGACGCCCGAGACGCCGTCCGCGCGGCGCGCACGGCGTTTCCGGGATGGTCCGGGCTGACCGCGTACAACCGCGGCCAGGTTCTCTATCGACTCGCGGAGATGATGGAGGCGCGGGCCTCCGACCTCGAACGCGTCTGTTCCGGCCGCACGGAAGTCGATGCTGCGATCGACCGCGTCATTTGGTACGCGGGCTGGGCCGACAAGCTGGCGCAGGTGCTCGGGAGCTCGAATCCGGTGGCGGGCCCGTACTTCGACTTCACCGTGCCAGAGCCGACCGGCGTCGTCGCCGTGCTCGCGCCCGCCGAGCCCGCCCTCGGCGGGATCGTGTCGCGGATCCTCCCGGCCCTCGTCGGCGGGAACGCGGTCGTCGCCGTCGCCTCGGAGGATCACCCGCTGGCCGCGATGGAGCTGGGCGAGGCGCTCGCAACGTCGGATCTGCCGGCGGGCGCGGTCAACATCCTCACCGGCTTCCGCGACGAGCTCGCACCATGGCTGGCCGGGCACATGGACGTCAACGCAATCGACGTAACCGGCGCGGACGGGACGACAGCCGAGCTCGAGCGCCTCGCCGCGGAGAACGTCAAGCGCGTCGTGCGCTCGTCGGCCGAGGCTCAGAGCCCGTGGGAGATCGAGTCGTTCCTCGAGCTCAAGACAGTCTGGCATCCCATAGGGCTCTGACCGGAGCGGCCGGTGACTTCGCAGCAGTCCCTGCTGGCAGATCAGCCGTCTGAGCTGGAGCGGCTGCAACTCCAGTCGCGAGTGTGGGAGCCGAGCGGTCGCCGGCTCCTCGATGAGATGGCGAAGGTCGTGGAGCCGCGTCCTCGACGTCGGTTGTGGTGCGATCGGGTGGCTCCGATTGCTGAGCGAGTGGGTCGGCCCCGATGGCGAGGTCGTGGGTTCGATATCGACGACGCGATGCTCGATGCCGCGGGGCAGTTCATCGAAGCCGAGCGCCTGGCAACGTCGTGCTCATGAAGGACGACCTCTTTGCGAGCAAGCTGGAGCCGACGTCGTTCGACCTCGTCCATGCGAGGTTCCAGATCGGCCCGCTGGGGCGTGGATCACAGCAGATCTCGAACGACCTTCGACTCCTTCGGCCGGGCGGCACGGTGGTGCTGGAGGAATGGGACGTGAACTCGTGGTACTTCAACCCTCCTGCGCGTGCGCTCGAGAGGCTGATCGAGCTCATCGGGCAGTCTTTCGTGCAATCGGGCGGAGACATGCTGCCGGTCGGAAGCTGCTCGACCTCCTCCGCGGTTTCGGTATCGAAGGAAACGTGAGGGCCGAGGTCCTGGCGCTTCCACCGAGACATCCGTATTACGCCTGCCCCTGCAATTCGCCACCGCGCTGGAAGAGCGGATACTTCCCTGGTGACGGCCGACGAGCTGGGGCAGCTTCGAAAGGAAGGGGAGCCGAGCTCGAAGAGCCAGGTCGCTGGGGCACCACGTTCACTCTTCTCCAGAGCTGGGGCGAGTCGCCGAAGTAGCTTGTCGCGCGTCCCGTCAGCGCGGAGCAAAGTCGGGCGTTCCACTAGCCCCTCGTCGCGTACACCGCCTGCCGCAGGCTCTGGCCGACAGGCTCCGACGCGAGCACCCACGCCGCAAGCGGTCGGTCGCCCGCGTAGTGGACGGAGAGGTAGTCGGCGAGCATCCGCCCTGAGACGGTGTCGGGCATCCACTCCGGACGCATCGTCTCGGCCGACAAGCGCCTCGACGTGAGGAACCTCGCCGCCTGGCCCGCCGCCACCGGCTGCGACTCGACGAGCTCGACGTCGACGCCACCCGTCGGGCGGACGACGTGGTAGACGACGGCCACGCGTCCGGTCGTCGGGTGAATTCCGATGGCCGGCAGGAACACATGTCGCCCGGAGGTGATCCTGGTCGGCCCGGTCCACGCGCGCCCGTCGGTCGACGTCGCGACGACCGCGCTGTTCGCCGCGCATCCAGAGCTGAACCGACAGTCGTGCCAGGTGACCCAGACGCGCCCTGAGGGATCGACGTCCGCCGAAGGCAGTGGGAAGAAGCGAAGCCCGCGAGCCGGACGAGCCTGCACGTCGGCGATGACCGTGGGCGGGGCGAAGCTCAGACCGCCGTCCGTGGAGACGTTCGAGCCGAGCCGGTTGCCGGAGCGCAGGTAGACGACGACGAGCTCGCCCGAGGGGCGAATCACCGGGAACGCACCGACCGCATCGGTCACGGGGATGCCGACCGGTGCAGACCACGTGACCCCACCGTCTATCGAGGCGATGGCCGCGAGACGGTCGGACCGCAGCGCGTCGGTATAGACGATGTAGCAGCGGCCTCGATGCGGGCTCGAGACGCCGTTGTCGCACGCGATCCAGTTCTTGTCGAAGGCGATTCCCGTTGGCGCCGTGGCCTCGATGGCCGTCGCAGGGCCTCCCCACGTGAACCCGTCTCTCGAGCGGCTGACGGTGAGCCGCGTGACCTGTCCCTCGAGTGCGAGCGTGCCGATCAGCCAGACGCCGTTGACTGCGTCGTACGCGACGACCGGATCGCTCGCCTGCTCGTTCGCGCCGGCCGGCACGCTCACCCGAGTGAGGCTCGGGAGCAGGCCGCTTCGCCACGTGCGCCCGTCGTCCGTCGACACGGCGAATCCGATGTTGTCCGCCGCGCCCGAGAACCGGCGCCCGACCTGGAACGTCGCGACCGTCGTGCGGCCGAACGTGAAGCTGTCCGGCTCGACCTCCGACTCGTGCTGCGCTTCGTCGCCCACATACGGGTCGCGGGACAGCCTGCGGCTGACGAGCTCGCAGTCCGACGTAACGCGGTCGACCAGATCCGCGTTCACGAGGTCCGCGCCGCCGCCGCAGCGCACGCTGTCCCTCGCGCCGTCGTACTGGACGGCGATCCGATCGTTTCCCGGCCCGGCGTCGACGGTGTCCGCGCCCGGGCCGCCGTTGAGAAGGTCCGTACCGGAGGCGCCGAGAAGCCGATCGCGTCCTCCCTGGCCGAGAAGCGTGTCCGCCCGAGGGGTGCCCACGAGGCGGTCGTTTCCGCCTGTGCCGACGATGCGTGCCGCCTCGCCAACACTCGTCAGGACGAGGACGAGCGCAAGCGTGGCAGCGGTCCGCATGACGATGCAGACGATAGATGTGCGATGCGGCTTCGTAGGCGCCCATTACGATGCTCGCGGTGAGCAGGCTCAGCCAGGCGATCGCCGAGGGCGACGGCATCTCCATCCTCGCCGAGGTCGGCGACGCCGCCGGCGCCGGTGCGGCTGAGCGGGAAGGCGCAGACGGTCTCGGCGTTCGACATGACGCTCACGCCGTTCGCGCGTCGTCGCAGCTGCCGCTCCTGCATCTGGGCGGCGCGACGGAGGAGAGCGCGCGGGCGGCGGACGCGGTCGTCGTCTCGCCCGATACCACGGCCTGGGATCAGGGGCAAGCGCTCGGGATCGAGTGCGTCGTGCGCGTCTCGCACGCGGAAGACCTCGAACGCGCCCTCGCGGAGCTCGACCCGGAAGTCCTCTTGCTCTCGGCGGAGCCCGGCTCGGACGATGACCCGCTCGAGATCCTCCTGGAGTTGCTACACGACGTCCCCGCCGGGAAGCTCGCGATCGCGGAGCTCCACGACGCGACCGCGGAAGACGTCGCCGAGCTCGAGCGGGCCGGTGTAGACGGCGTCCTGGTCGCGGCCGGGAGTGTCGCGGGGCTCGTCGGTGCGGAACCGCCGGAGGTGTAGGGGCGAGTCTTGCCTCGCGCCTCGCTAGATGCGCATCGGCATCCTGACCGGCGGCGGCGACTGCCCTGGCCTGAACGCGGTCATCCGCGCGGTCGTCCGGCGCTCGACCGATCGCGGGCACGAGATGGTCGCCGTCCGCGAGGGCTGGAAGGGCCTCGTCGACGGGGTCTTCGCTCCGCTCGGGATGCGTGAGGTCTCGGGGATCCTGCCGCGCGGAGGCACGATCCTCGGAACGACCCGCACGAATCCGTACAAGGTCGATGGCGGCGTCGAGGCGGTGCTGAGCTCGTTCGCGAACGAGAGGCTCGACGCACTGGTGGCGATCGGCGGCGAGGACACGCTCGGGGTCGCAGCCCGTTTGCACCGAGAGCACGAGTTTCCCGTCGTCGGCGTTCCGAAGACGATCGACAACGACGTCCCGGGGACGGATTACACGTTTGGCTTCGACACCGCGGTCACGATCGCGACAGAGGCCATCGACCGGCTGCATACGACCGCCGAGGCGCACAACCGCGTGATGGTCGTCGAGGTCATGGGCAGGCACACGGGGTGGATCGCCGTGATGAGCGGCATCGCGGGTGGCGCGGACGTCATCCTCATCCCCGAGCAGCCGATCACCGTCGAGGAGGCCTGCGCGGAGCTCGTGAAGCGGCACGAAGGCGGGAAGGACTTCTCGATCGTGGTCGTCAGCGAGGGCTACGAGCTGACCTACGAGTCGGGTGAGCACCGGCTCGTCGCCGGCGTGGCGCGCGACACGGACCAGTTCGGCCATGTCGTCCTGGGCGGCGTCGGCGACGCGCTCGCGCGGGACATCGAGGAGCGAACGGGATTCGAGACGCGCGTCACCGTCCTCGGTCACGTCCAGCGCGGAGGGTCGCCGACGCCGAGAGACCGTGTGCTCGCCACGCGCTTCGGCTTGAAGGCAGCCGATCTCGCCCACGAGCGGAGCTTCGGCCGCATGGCCGCGCTCCGCGGAGACGCGATCGTCGACGTGTCGCTCGAAGAAGCCGCAGGCGAGCTCAAGACTGTGCCCCCAGAGTGGTACGACGTCGCGCGGGCGTTTTTCGGCTAGCCCGGCGCTACCATCGTCCGGCCGGCCGGAGTGGCGGAACTGGCAGACGCGCGGGACTCAAAATCCCGTGTCCTTCAGGGCGTGTGGGTTCGACTCCCACCTCCGGCACCACAGAGTTGCTCTTCGTTGGCCCGTGAACAAGCTCGGGCGGCCGGAGGCGGGCTTTGCCCGCCGGGAGGCCAGCATCGGTGTTCGGTGCCCAACGCCAGGAAGGGGGCTCGGGACATCGTTCCCCCTGAGAGCGAGGACTCAAAATCCTGTGTCCTTCGGGACGTGTGGGTTCGACCCCCACCTCCGGCACTAGCGGTGGCCAGTTACCCTGTCGCCGGATTCTGGCGGACAAAAGGAGGAATGACGTGCTGAAGGCAGTGGCCGCGCTGATGACAGTTCTGGCTCTGGCTCTCGCGGTCACCGCTTGCGGCGGCGGCGACGAGAGCGCCGATGACCTGCTGGGGTCGATCGAGGACAAGGGTGTCTTGACGGTCTCGACGGACCCGGCCTACCCACCGCAGTCGGAGCTGAACAAGGAGACAGGTGAGTACGAGGGGTTCGACATCGACGTCGCGAAGGAGATCGCCGAGCGGCTCGACGTCGACATCGCCTGGGAGGCGCCTGCGTGGGAGACCATCATCTCCGGCAACTGGAACGGGCGCTGGGACATCTCGGTCGGCTCGATGACGATCACGCCGGAGCGCGCGGAGGTCGTCGACTTCACGCCGCCCTACTACTACACGCCCGCCGCCTACGCCGTGCACAAGGACAACACGACGATCACCGGCGTCGAGGACCTGAACGGCAAGACGATCGGCGCCTGTGGCGGCTGCACGTACGACCTCTATCTCCAGAACAAGCTCAACATCGCCAAGGACGCGTCCGGCGTGCCGGTGAAGATCGAGTCCAAGGTGACCAACCCCCAGATCAAGACGTACGACACCGACTCCACGGCGATCCAGGACCTCGCTCTCGGTGACGGTCGCAGGCTCGACGCGGTCGTCTCCGCGCTCCCGACGCTCGAGGCTGCGATCGAGGCCGGCTCGCCGATCAAGGTCGTCCCTCCGGATCTCTACTACGAGCCCCTGTCGGTCGCAATCGACAAGAGCTCGCAACTCGATCCCACGAGCCTCGTCGAGCGGATCTCGGAGATCATCGAGGAGATGCACGAGGACGGCACGATGGTCGAGCTGTCGGAGAAGTGGTACGGGACCGACCTCACCGTCGCGCCGCGCAAGGTGACGGGGTAGCCGACCCGGGATCGGTCTCGTGACAACGAGTTCCGGGAGTGGCGGCGAGCACGTCGTGCAGCCGCCGCTCCCCCCGGTCCACCACCACAAGCGCAGCCGGCGGGAGGCGTTCGAGCTCTACTCGGCGCGGGTCCCGTTCCGCCTCAAGCTCGTCGTAGTCTGGGCGCTCATCCTCGGTGCGCTCGTCGCGCTCTTCGCCGCGGCCGACTTCGACACCGACTGGATGCGCGAGAACGCGGGCTTCATCGCGAAGGGCATCACCTGGACGATCGTGATCGCGGTGCTCTCGATCGCACTCGCCTGCGTGCTGGCGCTCCTCGGTGCGCTCGGGCGGCTGAGCAGCAATGCGATCGCCGTCGGCGTCACGAGCTTCTACACGTCGTTCTTCCGGGGCACGCCGCTGATCGTGCAGCTGTTCCTGATCTACCTCGCGCTCCCGCAGATCGGCATCGCGCTCGGCGACCCGTGGGCAGACCTCCTGACCCTCGACGTCATCACCGCCGGCGTGCTCGCCCTCGGACTGAACTACGGCTCCTACATGACCGAGATCTTCCGGGCGGGCATCCAGTCGGTCGGGCACGGGCAGTCGGAGGCTGCCGAGGCGATCGGCATGACGTATGTCCAGAAGATGCGACGAATCGTGCTCCCGCAGGCTTTTCGCGTGATCATCCCGCCCGCGGGCAACGAGTTCATCGCGATGATGAAGGACACGGCGCTCGTCAGCTTCCTGGGCACGAGCATCGACCAGATGGAGATCTTCCGCCGTGCTCAGCTCCTCGGCCGAGCCGATTTCCGCAACCTCGAGGCACTGCTCGTGGCGGCGCTCATGTACTGGGGGCTGACGACGATCTTCCAGTACTTCCAGCTTCGCCTCGAGCGGCGCCTGAGCAAGGGCTACGTCCGCGGCACCGCTCGCGTCGCGGTCGCAGGTCAGCGCGAGCCTCGAGAAGCGGCGAGGAAGACGTGAGCTCGGTCGCGGACGACACCCGGGCGGTACGGGTCGAGAACCTCTGGAAGTCCTTCCACGGGCACGAGGTCCTGAAGGACGTGAACCTGGACGTCGGGCAGGGGGAGGTCGTCGTCGTCTTCGGCCGCTCCGGCTCGGGGAAGAGCACGCTTCTCCGCTGCATCAACTTCCTCGAGGAGCCGAACGAGGGCACGATCGAGGTCGCGGGAATACGCATCGCCGGCGGCGGGCACCGGACTCGGGCGAAGCGCGAGCAGATCCGTCAGCTGCGCATCCGCACCGGAATGGTGTTCCAGGACTTCAATCTGTTCCCGCATCGCACCGCGCTCGACAACGTCACCGAGGGCCCCGTGACGGTGCTCGGCAAGTCTAAGCGCGATGCCGAGATGACCGCGCGTGAGCTCCTCGAGCTGGTCGGGCTTCCGGAGAAGGCCGACCAGTACCCGATCCAGCTCTCGGGAGGACAGCAGCAGCGGATCGCGATCGCCCGCGCACTCGCGATGAACCCGAAGGTGATGCTGTTCGACGAGCCGACGTCCGCGCTCGACCCGGAGCTGATCGGGGAAGTCCTCGGCGTCATGCGACGTCTTGCCACCGAGCTGCACATGACCATGCTCGTGGTCACGCACGAGATGGGCTTCGCGCGGGAGGTCGCCTCGCGCATGGTGTTCGTCCACGAAGGGCAGATCATCGAGGAGGGAACTCCCGCGCAGGTCCTGAACGAGCCCGCGCGGCCCGAGACGCGGAGGTTCCTCGAAGCCGTGCTCTAGGGCTCTGTCTCCGCTCTCCGGCTGCTACCTTGCGAGCCGCTGTGGGCAACGGCTGGTCCGCCGGCCATCGGAGGAACCTCGTGAACGTCAGGAAGCGCACGACCTACTTTCTTGCGGGTCTGCTCACCGTCGCGGTGACGCTGGTCGCGGCTGGTTGCGGGGGTAGCGGAGACTCGTCGCCAACGCCGGCCGCGGCTCCGAAGCCTCCTACCTGCACGCGGTCCGAGCTCGCGAGCTGGCAGAAGCTCGCGAACGAGATCCAGGCCCCGGTCTACTGCCCCTCCTGGCTCCCACAGCCGCTCGTCGGGAAGTTCAGCGGCAGGTTCTTCAACGGTCGGTCCGTGGATCCCGATCGCTCGTACCTCGTGAGCTTCGTCTGGTTCGAGTCGAGTCAGGGGTTCGTCAGCGAGGTCCACGTGAACCTGCGCGGGTATCCGGGCAGCACGCGGATCCCCACCTGCGAGGACACCCTCACCGTCGGGGGCAAGACCGTGAGGAAGAAGATTCCCTGCTTCAGCGACCGCAAAGGGACGAAGCGGCTGGGCGGCGAGAGGGTGACCGTGTACACGGCGAACCAGGGCGCCGACCAGTGGCACGTTCTGTACGCATGGCGCCGGAACGGCTCCCTGTACACGCTCTCGGAGCACGTGGCCGAGCCGTACACGCATGCCCAGGTCATCTCGCATCTCGATCGGATGATGCGCGGGCTCGTGGATGTCGAACCCACCGCCACCTAGCCGGCGGCTGACCCGCGCTCAGCTGGTCGGCGGCGCCGCCGCGTCGGTGCTCGCCGCCGGCGGGATCTACAAGCTGGTCGACGAGCTCACGGCTCCGCCGGCGCGTGAAATAGCGGGGTCGCTGCGACCGGAGCAGCACCTGCTCGACGGCATTCGCGTCGTGCGCGACAACGGGGTCGAGGTGCTCGTACCGCCCCTTCACCACCAGGTCGTCACCGCGAATGTGCGGACGGGGGAGAGCGCGGCCGAGCTGCGCGAGGCTCGACAGGAGCTCGAGAACGCGCTCCAGAGGCTCGACGAGCGCTTCGATCCGACCCCGAGCGGCCTCGGCGTGACCGTCGCGTGGGGATTGCCCTACTTCACGCGCTACGTTCCGGCGCAAACGGAGAAGCATCTTCCTCTCGACGTGCGGGCTACCGCGACGCGGGGCCGCCCGGTACGGGTGCTCGAGGATGCGATCCGCTTCCCCAGCGACCCGGACACCACACGACTCGAGAAGAACGACCTCGCGATCGTGCTTCGCAGCGATTCGCTCGAGCACATCGCGGAGGGAACCAGGGTGCTGTTCGACGAGCTCGACGACGTGTTCCGCGTGACGAGCATCCGCAAGGGCTTCGTCGGAGGCGGCTTGGAGGGCGGCCCGGGACTTCCGAAGCAGATGGCGCTGGCCGCCGGCATCAACGGCGCCGAGCTCATCCCCGACGGCGCGCAGCTCTTCCTCGGGTTCACCTCGACCCAGAAGGCGGGTCTCGGTCCCGCGAGGATCGCGAATCTCGAGACGCTCGGCTACGCCGACCTCGGCCCGAGCGACTACTTCGCGCAAGGGACGCACCTGCACCTCTCGCACCTGTTCGAGGACGTGGCGGCCTGGTACCAGGTCTTCGACTTCCAGGCACGACTGGACACGACCTTCCGGCCGGGCCTCGTCGCCCCGCAGGCGACGCAGACGGTCGCCCAGGGATCGAGCGACGCCCAGAGCGAGGAGCACGTCCGGCGCGACTACGAGCGTCACCGGCGAATCGGCCACTCGGGGTCGATTCAGACCGTGTCCCGCCTTGCCAGTGATGTCGTCGGCCCTGACGGCACGCGCTATCCGAAGGGAACGGCGGTCCCGCAGCGGGCCGACTTCAACACGCTCGACAACCCGTTCTTCTGGTCCGCGAACCCGGTCCGAGACGCGTTCTCGGAGGAGCCGGCCGCAGGTCTCCACTTCGTGGTGTTCAACCCCACGAGCGACGACTTTCGGCGAACGAGGCTGGCGATGGACGGGGTCCTGCCGGGAGGGCCGCGTCTCGTTTTCGAGCCGGGAAGCCGCGGCCGAGGCTTCAACTCGATTCTCGCGACGACGCATCGGCAGAACTTCCTCGTGCCCCCTCGCGCACACCGCTCGTTCCCCTTGTCCGAGCTTCCCGCGTAGCCGCACGGACGACGTAACTTGAACCTCGCGGCCCAAGGGGTGATACTTGCGCGGTCGCAAGACGGGCGCAGGGAAGCCTTGCGCGTGGGCGGCGTCAATCAATGAACGACCTAGGAGGGAACATCAAGTGAGAACAAGGCTTATGGTCGCTAGCGCGATCGCAGCCGTCATCGGGCTCGCGGTGGGCGCGGTGGCCGGTGCCGGTCCGCTCTCCGAGAGCAGCACGTCGGTTCTGCCGTCGTCCTCGTGCGGGCCGGTGTTCTACAAGGGTTCCGGTAGCCCGCAGTACCTCATCGCCACCGACCTCCCGCTCCAAGGGGCGGGCCGCGCGCAGCTCCTGGCGATGCAGCAGGCGGTCCAGTTCGTGCTGGAGAAGCAGTACAAGTTCAAGGCCGGGAAGTTCACCATCGGCTATCAGGGCTGCGACGACTCGACTGCGCAGACCGGTGCGTGGGACCCGGCGAAGTGCTCGTCGAACGCCCGCGCGTACGCTAATGAGAAGACGCTGCTGGGCGTCCTCGGAACGTTCAACTCCGGGTGCGCGAAGCTCATACGTCCCGATCTTGAACCGGGCTCCGGGCGGAGCGGTCGCGATGGTCAGCTCGGCGAACACGAACGTCGGTCTGACGCACTTCGCGCCGTGGAACAGCCCCGGCGAGCCGAGGATCTACTACCCGACGGGCGTGCGGAACTACGCGCGGGTGGCGGCATCCGACGACTACCAGGGACCTGCCGCGGTGAGCCTGCTCCAGAGCAAGGCCTTCAAGTTGGCCCAGGGTAAGAAGTTCAAGCCGATCCAGAACGTCTTCATCGTTCACGACAACCAGACGTTCGGGAAAGGCGTCGCCCAGGCGTTCCAGGCCAGGGCCAAGGCCAGGGGTCTGAAGGTACTCGGTTTCGTGCCGTGGGACGCGAAGGCCACGAGTTACGAGGCGATCGGTGAGCAGATCAAGTCGTCGGGAGCGCAGTCCGTATACCTCGGTGGCATCGTCTGCAACAACGGCGTGAAGTTGATCAAGGACCTCCGCGCCGCTGTCGGGCCGAATGTCGTGTTCGTCGGCCCCGACGGCTTTACGCCCTACTCGGCAACCCTCGGCGCAGGCTCGGCGGCCCAGGGCATGTACATCAGCTACGCGGGGCAGCCGCTCGAAAGGCTCGGCCCGGCGGGCAAGAAGTTCATCGCCCAGTTCAGGGCCTACGCGAAGATCAAGGGCAACATGCCTCCGTATGCGGTCTACCAGGCCCAGGCGGCGCAGGTCATGCTCGACGCCATCGCACGCTCGGACGGCACCCGGAGCTCGGTGGTCAAGGAGCTGTTCAAGACGAACGTCAAGAACGGCATCATGGGGACGTTCCGGTTCGACAGGAACGGCGACACGATTCCATTCAAATGGATCAGCTTCGACCAGTTGCGGGGCAAGAACGGTGTCCCCGTGTACGCGGTCGTCGAAAAGGTAGGGAAGTAACCAGGGCGAATCGCCCGCGAGAACCGACGTAGGGAAGGGCCCCTTCGGGGGCTCTTCCCCTACTGGAGAGGAGGCCGAGATCGCCACCGACGTTCAGGCGCAGGCCGTCGCGGTGAGACGGCGGGTTCGGGCTTCCACCGTCGTCGTCCCCGCGATCGGGCTGACACTCGTCGGCCTCGTGCTTCTCTGGCTCGGCATCAACCTGGCCAAGGACTGGGACCAGTTCTTCCGGATCTTCCTCATCGGGCTGACGAACGGGGCGCTGTACGCGCTCGTCGCACTCGGCTACACGCTCGTCTACGGCATCCTCGAGCTGATCAACTTCGCGCACGGCGACGTGTTCATGATCGGCGGGATGCTCGCGGCGACGGTCGCGATCAGCGTGATTCAGCCTGCAGGAGGACCCCGCGCTGGGGACTCTCGTTCCCACCATCCTCGTCGCGCTGCTCTTGGCGATGGTCGGTTGCGCGTTGCTCAATGCGACAATCGAACGCGTCGCGTACAGGCCGCTCCGGAGAGCCCCGCGCCTGGTGCCGCTGATCACCGCGATCGGGGTGTCGTTCATCCTCCAGAACGTCGCCTTGATCTGGAAGGGCTCCGCGCCGGTCGCGATGCCGCGGTCGCTCCCGGACGGCGCCATCTTCACGATCGGCACCTGCCCCGACTGCGTCGTCTACACGTGGAATCGCCTCTTCCCGATCCTCATCACCGTGCCGGTCCTCGTCGGCCTCGTCTGGCTCGTCGTGTACACGCGGCGCGGGAAGGCGATGCGCGCGACCGCGCAGGACAAGGACGCGGCGGCGATGATGGGGATCGACGTCAACCGGACGATCGGGTTCGTCTTTCTCCTCGCGGGGCGCTCGCAGGAGCGGCCGGAGTCCTGTTCGCGTTCTACTTCCAGACGATTCGCTACGACACCGGCTTCACGATCGGGCTGATCGCCTTCACGGCAGCGGTGCTCGGCGGGATCGGCAATCTCCCCGGTGCTGTCCTCGGCGCGCTTCTCATCGGCCTCGTCCAGGCGTTCGTCGAGGGACTTTCCTGGCATTCGCCCGGCCCGGGCTGGACGACGACGATCGTATTCACGATCCTCATCGTGATCCTCGTGTTCCGACCCGAGGGTCTGCTCGGCGAGCAGACGCCCGAGGGGGGCTGACGGCTAGTGACGAATCGCGTGCAGAGGGGCTTCTGGCGCGCGCTCGAGGCCGTCGGCGTCAAGGACGCCCGCCGACGCTGGGAGACGCAGTCGCCGCTGCTGCAGAGGGCATTGCCTCCGGTCGTGATCACCGCGCTCGTGCTCCTGCTGGCGTGGGCGGCGGGGATACCTCCGCACCCGACGATGCTCGCTCTGCTCGCGATCGTGTACGTCCTGTATCTGATGCCGCCTCGAATTCGGCGCATCGCGCTCCCGCTGACGGTGCTCGGGGTTGCCGTCGCCTACCCGATCCTGTGGGCGAACGAGCTCAACGGAACGAACGTCCTGTTCGAGATTCCGGTCTTCAAGGCCTTCCCGAACATGGACACGATGGTCGCGATCATCATCTTCGCGATGATGGCGATCGGCCTCAACATGGTCGTCGGCTACGCGGGCCTGCTCGATCTCGGCTATGTCGCGTTCTACGCGATCGGCGCCTACACGGCGGCCTGGTTCGCCTCTCCGCACTTCTCCTCGGTCGACTTCGAGCTCGGCGCGATCGGCGTGCCGGAGGGCGTCGGCGGGCTTCCACATCTCGATCTGGCTCGTCCTCATCATCGCCGCGATCATCACCGCCGTCGCCGGCGTGCTCATCGGCCTGCCCACGCTGCGACTTGCGGGGCGACTACCTCGCCATCGTCACGCTCGGCTTCGGGGAGATCATCCACCAGGCTGCGCTGAACGGCGACGCCGACGGGATCAGCGCCCTCCTCGACACCAGGACGGACTTCAACCTCACGAACGGCGCGTTCGGCATCAACCCGGTCGATCCGCCGGGCTTCGGAGGCTGGCTGTCCGACAAGCTCGGGCTGCCCGCGAACTTCATCGTCGAGAACGGCTCGTACGTGAACTTCGTCAGCCTCGTCTACTGGTCGGCGATCGGGCTCTTGCTGATCACGATCTTCTGCAGCCTCCGGCTGCGAGACTCGCGCCTGGGCCGCGCCTGGATCGCGATCCGCGAGGACGAGGTCGCCGCCGCCGCGATGGGGATCCCGCTGATGCGGACGAAGACCTGGGCCTACGCGAGCGGCGCGTTCTTCGGCGGGGTTGCCGGAGCCTGGTACGGCTCGTTCAAGCAGGGCGTCTTTCCCGACGACTTCCTCTTCAACTTCTCGATCTTCATCCTCTGCATGGTCATCCTCGGCGGGATGGGCAACGTGTGGGGCGCGATCGCCGGCGCCGCCTTCCTCACGTATCTCGACAAGGAAGGTCTCTCGAACGTCGCCGGCTGGTTCAACGAGAGGGACTTCGTCGTCTTCGCGTGCGATCCGGTCGCGCAGGACCCGGCGAGGCCGATCAGCGCGGGGTGCCTCAATGCGCCCCTGATGGCGACCGGCATCTACGGCGCCATTCTGGTCTTAGCAATGCTCTTCCGCCCGCAGGGGCTGATCCCGGAGGAACGGCGGAAGCGCGAGATCGAGGAGGGTGTTCACGACGAGCCGCTCATGGACGTGCGCCACGCGCCGGAAGAAGGACCGGGCCAGTGAGCGAGCTCCTGCTCGAGGTCGACGCGCTGCGTAAGGAGTTCGGCGGCCTGGTCGCGGTCAACGACGTCGACCTCACGATCGCCGAGGGAGCGATCGTCAGCCTCATCGGCCCGAACGGCGCCGGGAAGACGACGTTCTTCAACATGATCACCGGCGTCTACAAGCCGACGTCGGGCCGCGTCGTGTTCGACGGCAGGGACATCGCCGGCTCGCCGCCGCACACCGCCACCGAGCGCGGCATCGGCAGGACGTTCCAGAACATCCGCCTCTTCCAGCAGATGACCGCGCTCGAGAACGTCCTCGTCGGCATGCATTGCCGTCTGAAGGGCGGCATCCTCGGCAGCATCCTGCGCACGCCGAGGGTCCGGCGCGAGGAGCGCGAAGCCGATGAGCGCGCACGCGAGCTGCTCGACTACTGCGGGCTGTCGCGACGTCGAGACGACTACGCACGCAACCTCCCGTACGGCGACCAGCGGCGCCTCGAGGTGGCTCGCGCGCTCGCGACGCAGCCCAAGCTCCTGCTGCTGGACGAGCCCACGGCAGGGATGAACCCGCAGGAGACGCTGGAGTTCGTCGGCTTCGTCCGCAAGGTGCGCGACGAGCTGAAGCTCACGATCCTGCTCATCGAGCACGACATGAAGCTCGTCATGGGCGTGTCCGAGCGGATCACGGTGCTCGACTACGGCGAGAAGATCTCTGAGGGAACCCCGCAGGAGGTTCAGCAGGACCCGAGGGTCATCGAGGCCTACCTGGGAACGGCGGCCGTCGGATGAACGAGAACGGCGGCACGATCCTCGAGCTGGCGAACGTCCACACGTTCTACGGGACGATCGAGGCGCTCAAGGGCATCTCGATCGAGGTGCGCGACGGCGAGATCGTGACGCTCATCGGCGCAAACGGGGCCGGGAAGTCGACGACCCTCCGCTCGGTCAACGGGCTCAATCCCCCGCGCACCGGCACGATCCGGTTCATGGGCGAAGACATCACGAGCAAGCCCGCGCACGAGATCGTCCGCATGGGGATCTCGCAGTCACCCGAGGGCCGAAAGCTCTTCCCGCGCATGACCGTCGTCGAGAACCTCGAGATGGGGGCTTTTCAGCGCAACGACAAGTCGGAGATCAAGGAAGACATGGAGCACGTGTTCACGCTCTTCCCGCGCCTCGCAGAGCGCAAGACCCAGAAAGCCGGGACGATGTCCGGCGGCGAGCAGCAGATGTGCGCGATCGGGCGCGCGATGATGGCCCGTCCGAAGCTGCTCATGCTCGACGAGCCCTCGATGGGGCTCGCGCCGATCTTCGTGGAGCGAATCTTCGAGACGGTCGTCGAGATCAACAAGGAGGGGACTCCGATCCTGCTCGTCGAGCAGAACGCCTTGATGGCGCTCGAGGTCGCCCAGCGCGGGTACGTGATGCAGACGGGGCGGATCGTCGCTCGAGGGCCCGGCGAGCGAGCTGAAGACGAACGAGGAGGTTCGCAAGACCTACCTGGGCGAGGGCTGAAAAGCCCGCGCCGTTCGGGCATACTGGACGAAGGAGGCACGTTTCGTTTGGGGACGGGGTCGATGGGAACTGGGACAGACATTGCGGCACGGACCACGGGGGACGGGTTGCGCTGGGCTGCGCTCTCCGCGATAGTCCTCGCGGTTCTGGCGGTCGACCAGGCGCTGAAGGAGAGCGTTCGCTCGAACTTCGATCCCGGTGAGGGAACGCACCTGTTCGGCTCGTACTCGATCCACTACGTCCAGAACTTCGGGGTCGCCGGCGGAGGGCTCGAGGCGAGAGCGCTCCCGCTCGCGGTGCTCGCAATGATGGCGGTGCTCGGGTTGTACGAGCTCTTGGCTCGGTACAGCCACGCACGCGTATCGCTCCTGATCGGGTTCGGCTTGCTCATCGGCGGCGGGCTCGGCAACCTCGTCGATAGGGCGCGTTTCGGCTTTGTCACGGACTTCATCCGCAACGGCCCGAACGCGTTCAACATCGCCGACATCGCGATCTTCGCGGGCGGCATCATCGTGCTCGTTGGGCTGGTGGCCTCCGTGCTGCGCATGCGGATGCGTCAACCCACGAGCAACGGCGCGTAGGGCGGCGCGAGCAGGATCCCGAGCCGGGCGCGGCCGCCGGCGACCCCGTGCGCCATCTCGAGCGCGCTCCCCATGCCGTGACTCGGCACGAACCCGAGAGCTCGCGCGGCCACGGCATCGCGGCAGCCGCTGACGATCACCTGCCCGAGTCGGGAGAGCGCGGGAGCGCATCCGGCCCAGTCGGCGTACGGGAGCAGGGGGTGGCAGGACTTTCCGGCGCGGTAGGCGGTAAGCCCGCGCTCGTCGCCGGATGCCGTGCGCTCCGCCTCGGCGAGCTCGTCCGGCTCCTGCGCCGCCCGCAGCGCGTTGAACATCGTCGAGTACGGCGCCTGCGTGACCTGCGCGAACGAGCGTGTGAGCGGATGGATGAGGATCAGCGACCCGCCCGGCCGGATGGGGAACGCGTCACGGCTCAGGCGGAGCGCGAGGCCGAGCGCGACCGCGGCGACGGTGATGGGATTGGGCGACTCCCTCGGCACGTGCGGCCCGATCCACGGCACGCCGACGACGAGGGCGTCCACGGGCTCGACGAGCCGAGAACCGCGCAGAGCGATCCCGCGCAGCAGAGCCTCCGCGTGCGCGACGGACGGCGGTCCCCCGAAGGCGCCGGTCGCCTGCATCCGGCGGCCCTGGCTTCCGAGAATGTCCCGCCGGAGGGCGTCCGGGAGAAGGGAGAACGCTGCGCGGAGCGGCGAGCGCGCCACCCGTGCGACCACCGCTGCATCGTCCGGATAGCCGCGGAAGGTTCCTGTCAGGCGCGGCAGATCGAGTACGAGCGACACACCGATGAGCGCGGTGCGCGCGGCCACGGCAGCCTCGAGCTCGAGCCCGAGCCGCCAGGCCGGTGAGCCGGCCGCCTCGAGCAGCGAGTCGGCCGCGGCGGCTCCCGTATCGTCGCCGCATCGCACGCCGCGATGAGCGCTCCGGGGCCTCCGTGCAGCACGGTCTCTGCCGCCGTGACGGTCAGCACGAGGTCGGTCTCGACGAGATCCGGATGGATGCGGCTCGCTCGCCCGAGGCCGACCAGCGCCTCGTCTTCCGCGTCGTGCACCACGACTCGGCCGCGGAACTCGCGCGCCTGCGAAGGAGGAAGGAGCCGCTCGAGGTCGCGCTGGGCGAGGCGGCGCCCGAGCCCGCCTGCGACGAGGATCGTCTGGCGCTCGTCCGGCACGCCGCAACGCTCGAGCTCTTCGATCGTCGCCGCGATCGCCGACTTCCGGGCGTCCTGCGGCGCGCCGGGTAGCGGCAAGGCCGCCGGCTCTACCAGGATCGTTGCCCGCGCACCACGCGGTGCCAAGCTTTCGAGCGAGGGCCCCGACAGCGGAAAGCGGAGCGCGTCCCGAACCGCGGCCGGGACGTCGACAACCTGCTCGGGCGGCGGCGGAGGCCGGAGAACGACGTCATCGTCCCCGGCAGGCACCAAGACGATGCGCGAGCCGGAGAGCAGCGGAACGCGGCGCACGGCTCAACTATGCGCAGATCGGAATTCGCTAGCGCGAACTCCGATCGCGCGAAGATCCCTAAAGGCCGCCGCTTCGCGGCGGCTATGCCTCGGCTGAGCCAATGCCTCGTGAACCATAGAGTTGGGGGAGACATGCCGAAGACGCTGACCGGGGAGGAGCTGCAGCTCGACGACGGGCCTGCGCGCGACTCCGAGCTGTTCCTCGTCGACGGCAACAACCTCGCCTACCGCGCGTTCTTCGCCCTCCCCGAGGAGCTGCAGACGACGGACGGGCAGCCGACCAATGCGCTGCTCGGGTTCACGAACATGCTCTTCAAGCTCCTGTCCGACTACGCGCCCCGAGGCGTCGCAGTCGCCTGGGACACGCGGCCGGTGCACCGGACCGAGATCTCGGCCGAGTACAAGTCCGAGCGCCGGCCGATGCCAGACCTGCTCCGCGAGCAGTTCATCCACTTCCGCCCGATCGTGGAGGCGTTCGGCTACCGCAACCTCGAGTTCGAGGGCTGGGAGGCGGACGACGTGATCGCGACGCTCGCGACCCGGGCGGACGAGGCCGGGATCAAGACCTGCGTCGTCTCCACCGATCGCGACGCGTTCCAGCTCGTCTCCGAGAACGTGTGCCTGATGATGACTCCGCGCGGCGTCGCCGACGTCCACGTGTACACACCGGAGCGTGTCGAGCTCCGCTACGGGATCCGCCCGGACCAGATGCCGGACTTCATCGGGCTCAAGGGAGACACGAGCGACAACATCCCGGGCGTTCCCGGGATCGGGGACAAGACCGCCGGGCAGCTCATCGCGCAGTACGGCTCGGTCGAGGGCGTGCTCGAGCACGCGGGTGAGCTCTCGCCTGCACGGTCGCGGGCGATCTCCGAGCATGCGGAGCAGACGCGCGACGTCGAAGCTCCTCGCGACGATGCGGCGCGACCTCGAGCTCGACATCGACCTCGAGGACGTCGTCTCCCGGCCGCCGGACCGCTCGCAGCTGAAGGAGATCTTCCGTCGCTTCGAGTTCCGGGCGCTCCTCGGCAGGATCGACACGCTGGACGAGGCGCTCCCCGCGGCGGAGCGGCCGAAGGCGGAGTCACAGACGGTCGCCTGGCGGGAGGGGAAGCTGCCGAAGCTCCGCGGCCGGGTCGGCTACGCGGCGGACGCCGATCGAGTCGCGGTTGCGACCGGCGCCGAGGTCATCGTCGCCCCACGCCCAAGTGGCTCAGAGCCGCAAGGTGACGCGTCGCTCGCCGTGCACGACGCGAAGGCGCTCCGCGTCGACGCAGCCGACGACACCCTGATCGCCGCGTACCTGATCGACCCCGGGCGCGCCGAGTACCTGCTCGACGACCTCGCCGCCGAGAACGGCTTCGAGCTGGAGCCGGATCCCGCCGACCGAGGACGAGACGGCGACCCTCGTCCGCCACGCGGAGGCATCCCTACGGCTGGCGCCGCTCCTGCGCGAGAAGGTTCGCGAGCGCGGCATCGAGCGGCTCTACGACGAGATCGAGCTCCCGCTCTCGTCTGTGCTCGCGGCGATGGAGGACGCCGGAGTGCGCATCGACACGTACCGCATGGGGGAGATCACTGCGCGCCTCTCCGATCGGGTCGAGGAGCTCGAGGCGCGCGCATACGAGCTCGCGGGCGAGGAGTTCGTGATCGGCTCGCCCATGCAGCTCGGGCGAATCCTCTTCGAGAAGCTCGAGCTGACCCCCGGACGCAAGGGCAAGACCGGCTACTCGACCGACGGCAAGGTGCTCCGCGCGATCCGCGCCGATCACGAGATCGTCCCGATCGTCGAGGAGTGGCGCGAGCTGACGAAGCTCGTGAACACGTACCTCGGGCCGCTGCCGACGCTGATCGGCGAGGACGGGCGCCTGCACACGACGATCAACCAGCACGTCGCCGCGACCGGGCGGCTGTCCACGTCGAATCCCAACCTGCAGGCGATCCCCATCCGCACCGAGCTCGGGCGCGAGATCCGCTCCGCCTTCGTCGCGGAGCCCGGTCACCGCCTGCTCTCGGCGGACTACTCGCAGATCGAGCTCCGGATCCTGGCTCACGTCTCGGGCGAGCCGAAGCTGCGCGAGGCGTTCCTCCGCGGCGAGGACATCCACACGGCAACGGCCGCGGAGGTCCTCGGCAAGGATCCAGCGACGCTGACCAAGGCCGAGCGGAACGTGGCCAAGATGATCAACTTCGGGATCGTCTACGGGATCTCGGCGTTCGGCCTCTCCGAGAACCTGGACATCCCGAAGGAGCAGGCCCAGGCGTACATCGACGCCTACCTCGCGCGATTCCCGAAGGTGCAGGCGTTCATCGCGCGGACGATCGCGCAGGCCTGCGAGGACGGGTACGCGACGAGCCTGCTCGGCCGCCGCCGCCCGGTGCCCGAGCTCCGTGCCTCGAACCGGCAGACCCGCGGCTTCGGCGAGCGCGTGGCCGTCAACTTCTGCATGCAGGGCTCGAACGCGGACATCATCAAGGTCGCGATGGTCGCGATCCACTCCCGGTTGCGCGCCGAGGGTCGCGGAGCGCGGCTCGTCCTGCAGGTGCACGACGAGCTCCTGCTCGAGGTGCCGGAGACGGAGGTCTCGGCCGTGCGCGAGCTCGTGCGCGAGGAGATGGTGCGGCGCGTACCCGCTCGATCCGCCGCTCGCAGTGGACGTCGGAGTGGGAGACGACTGGGCGGAGGCGAAGAGCTAGGAAGACGTCGCCAAGACCTGGGTTTTCCACAACGCTGGCTATACTCCGCGATCCGAATGGCGAACGACACCGTGGAGAAGCCGCACGCACGATCGAGGAAGGAGTCTGGATCGACAGGCCCCGACGGGGAGCTCGTCCCGGACTACGAATCCTCGTTCCCCGAGATCAACGAGGGTGAGGTCGTGCACGGCACGGTCGTGCGCGTGGACAAGGACGAGGTGCTCGTCGACATCGGCTACAAGTCGGAGGGCGTCATCCCCGTCGCCGAGCTCACGATCCGCCGCTCGGTCAACCCCGCGGACGAGGTCGCGCTCGGCGAGGAGATCGACGCGCTCGTCCTCACCAAGGAGGACGCCGAGGGCCGGCTGATCCTCTCCAAGAAGCGCGCGCGCTTCGAGCTCGCCTGGAAGAAGATCGAGGGCGCGGCCGAGTCCGGCGAGGCCGTCAACGGAAAGGTCATCGAGGTCGTCAAGGGCGGCCTGATCCTGGATCTCGGCGTGCGCGGCTTCCTGCCGGCGTCGCTCGTCGACATCCGACGCGTCCAGGATCTCGACGAGTTCCTCGGGCGCGAGCTCCGCTGCAAGGTCATCGAGCTCAACCGCTCGCGCAACAACGTCGTCCTCTCCCGTCGCGCCGTCCTCGAGGACGAGCGCAAGGAGATGCGCCAGGCGATCCTCGACCGGCTGAGCCCTGGCGACGTCATCGAGGGCCAGATCTCGAACATCGTCGACTTCGGCGCCTTCGTCGACCTGGACGGGATGGACGGGCTGATCCACATCTCGGAGCTCTCGTGGAGCCACGTCAACCATCCCGTCCGAGGTGCTCGACATCGGTCAGACCGTGAAGGTGAAGGTGCTCGACATCGACCGCGACCGCCAGCGGATCTCGCTCGGGCTGAAGCAGACCCAGAGCGATCCCTGGCAGCAGGTGCGTCGACTCGTATCGCGAGGACGACGTCGTCGAGGGCCGCGTCGCGAAGGTCGTCACGTTCGGCGCCTTCGTCGAGATCCTGCCCGGAGTCGAGGGTCTCGTCCACATCTCCGAGCTCGCCGCGCATCACGTCGAGAACCCGCGCGAGGTCGTCGCACAGGGGCAGGCCGTGAACGTTCGCATCCTCGAGATCGACGGCGACCGCCGCCGGCTCTCGCTCTCGCTCAAGCGCGTCGAGGAGGGTGAGCAGCCCGTTCCGCGCGCCGACGGCGCCGAGTCGGTCCACGAGACGCCGAATCTCGTGCTCTCGGAGGAGGCGTTCCCTGCGAGTGGAGCCGTCGCGGTGGCCGACGCCGAGGCCGAAGCTCCCGAGACGGAGGCAGACGACGAGGCAGAGGAGGCTCGAGCGTCTCCGTGTCCGAGCCCGATCGAGATGCCCGAGGCAGCCGCCGAGCCGCTCGACGAGCCCGAGGTCGGCGAGGAGCCCGAAGCTGAGGCCGAGGTCGAAGAGCAGCTCGAAGCACAGCCCGAGCTCGAGTAGTTGTGCGCAAGATCAGAATCCGCTCGCGCGGATTCCGATCGCGCGACGATCCCTAAAGGCGGCCGCTCCAGGCCGCGACGGGTCCGTCTCGGCCCCTAGCCATTGCAGCGTCCGGTCGCGGTTGCGATCACCGGCGGCATCGGTGCCGGAAAGTCGAGCGCGCTCCAGAGCTTCCGCCGCCACGGCGCAGCGACCGTGTCGAGCGACGAGATCGTCCACCATCTCCTCGCGCACCGATCCCGAGGTCAAGCGCGCGCTCGTCGAGCGACTGGGCGAGGAGATCCTCGGGCAGGACGGAGCGCCCGATCGGGAGCGCATCGCGCTCCGTGTCTTCAAGGATCGCGAGGCGCTCGACTTCCTCGAGAAGCTTCTCCACCCGCTCGTCTCGCGCGAGTACCTCACCTGGCGCGAGCAGCTCGCCGCGCTCCCGACTCCGCCTCGGGTCTGCGTGACCGAGGTTCCGCTCCTGTACGAGGTGGGAGCGGAGACGCGGTTCGACAAGGTGGTCGTCATCACCGCCCCCGCGAAGCTCCGCGAGGCCCGTCGAGGAGGCCGCAAGGACGACCGCGAGGCGCGGCTGCTCCCGGACAGGGAGAAGGCCAAGCGCGGCGACTTCGTCTACGTCAACACCGGCACGCCCGAGGAGCTCGACGCCTGGGTCGGCGAGGTGATGGCTACCCTGACCGCTGACAGACCCGTCCCCGAAGCGCCGAGAGCTAGCCAAGTGACACCTTGTCACTTGGCGTCGAGTTCCGCGCTTGGACGAGCGTGTGCCGTGCGGTTCCTGACCCTCATAGCCGTCGCCGTCCTGGCCCTGGCCGCAGTGGCCGCCTGGGTCGTCGAGACGGAGCCGGACGTCTATCTCCGCGCGCGCTATCCGCTCGAGTACGAGCACATCGTTCGCGCGCATGCCGCGAACTACGACCTCGACCCGGCGCTGCTCGCCGCGGTGGTCTACGTCGAGAGCCGGTTCGACCCGGACGCGGAGTCTGCCGGCGGGAGCGATCGGCCTCATGCAGCTCCTGCCCGACACCGCGAAGGGGATCGCTCTCCGCACCGGCGGCGACCGCTTCGTCGTCGCCGACCTGCGCGACCCCGAGATCAACGTCCGCTACGGCTCCTGGTACCTCGACCATCTGCGCGAGCGCTACGAGCGACATGAGGCTCGGCGCTCGCCGCGTACCACGCGGGCCAGGGGAACGTCGATCGCTGGCGTGAGGACGGGACGGGGATCGCGTTCCCCGAGACGCGGAGCTACGTCGCCGAGGTCATGCGCCTGCGGGACGTGTACGCGGACGCGTATCCGGCCGAGCTCGGCCTCCGATAGCGTCCTCGAGCAGGCCGACGACGAGCTCGACCGGCGGCGGCTCGTCTCCCTGCGCGCGCTGGAGCGCGAGCCCGTTGAGCACGAGGTTCACGAACATCCCGATCTCGCTCGCGCTCGAGGTCGTCGCGGAACTCGCCCGCGCGCTGCGCTTCCTCGACCCGGGCGCGGTTGACGGGAACGACGTCCTCCTGCCGCTCCTCGATCCGTGCGCGGAACTCCGGGTCCGTGCGCACGCGCCGGATCAGCTCGAGGTAGACGCCGAGCCAGTCCGGGTCGAGCTCGAGGATCTCGCGCACGACCGCCTCGAGGCCCTCGTTGACCCAGAGCTCCGACATGCGCGCCGTGTCCTCGCACCGCGAGCTCGACGAAGAGGTCCTCCTTCGAGGCGAAGTAGTTGAAGATCGCACCGCGGGAGAGGCCGGTCGCCTCCTCCAGGCGCGCGACGGTCGCTCCCTCGTAGCCGTTCTCGGCGAAGCAGCGGCGCGCGCCGGCGAGGATCTGCTCGCGCCGCTCGGTCTTGCGTTCGTCGGAGATCTTCGGCATGTCGACGTCGTACTTTACAAAACCGTACGGACGTTTTATATTACTCGGCCGATGAGCACGCGAGCCGCGGAGAGTCGAAGAAGACGCGCCGTCGGCGCGCTCGTCGCCGCCGAGGTCGTCTCGGTCCTCGGGACGCGCATGACGTACCTCGCGCTGCCGTGGTTCGTGCTCGTGACGACGGGCTCGCCGGGGAAGATGAGCGCTCGTCCTCGCGGCCGAGATCGCGCCGATGGCGATCCTCGGGATCCCGAGCGGCGTGCTCGTGCAACGGCTCGGCTCGCGCACGACGATGCTCGTCGCGGACTTCGCGCGGGCGCCGATCCTCGCCTCGATCCCGCTGCTGCACGCGCCGGAATGCTCAGCTTCGGGCTGCTGCTCGGGCTCGTCGCGCTGCTCGGCTGCTTCATGCCGCCGTACTTCGCGTCCCAGCGGACGATCCTGCCCGAGCTCGTCGGCGAGGACGAGCGGCTGATGTCGCAGGGCGAACAGCCTGATCGAAGGCGGCGCCGCCTTCGCCGCGCTGATCGGGCCTGCGCTCGCCGGCCTGCTCATCCCGTTCATCGGCGCGCCGAACGTCCTCTACGTCGACGCCGCGACCTACCTCGTCGCCTTCCTGCTCGTCCTCACCTTCGTGCCGCGGCGGAAGCCGATCGCGGCCGCGGCGCGGCAGAAGGTTCTCGCCGGGCTCCGCTTCCTGCTCGGCGACAGGCTGCTCGGCCCGCTCGCCGCGCGTGGTCGTCGCGTTCGGCTTCCTCGGTGCCGGGAATCTCCGCCGGGCTCCCGGTCTACGCCTTCGACGAGTTCGACGGGAGCGCCCGCATCGCCGGGCTCTTCTACGCCGCGCTGGGTGCGGGCGCGCTCGTCGGGAGCCTCGTCGCCGTCGCTGGCCGTGCGCAGGGTCGCGCCGCTCCGGCCTGTCCGGGCTCGCGATGCTCGCCTTCGTCGTCCCGCTCTGGGTGCTGCCGTTCCTCCCGCCGTGGCCGGTCGTGTTCGTCGCGCTCTTCGCGGCCATGTTCTTCACGCCGCTCATCAACGGGCCGCTCATCGCGGTGCTCACCGTCGAGGACGCCGGACGGGCTGCGGGCGATGGTGATCACCGCCGTGATCTCGATCAACACGCTCGCCGCCCCGCTCGGGTTCCTCGCGGCCGGCCAGGTGCTCGAGCACTGGGGCGTCGTGCCGCTCTTCACCGCCGTCGTCGCGGGCATCACCTGGATGGCGATCGTGTTCGCCGCGATCGTCCTGCGGCATCGGGACGTCGATGCCGAGGTTGCTGCCGTAGAGCCCGCGATGCCGTAGCTCAGGGCGCGCGAGTTACGACCTTGACCGGGCCGAAGCGGCCCTTCTGCGTGACGCGCAGAGCGAGCGAGCGGTCGCCACAGACCGTGGTCCTGAGCGTCTTCGTCGAGGTCGAGGACCACAGCGCGCGAGCGAGGATGGTCTTGCGGTCGCTCTTCAGGAGAACGACGTCGTGGAGCCCGCCTTGCGGGAGCTTGACCTGAATGTCGATGCTCCCGTCGAGCGGCGTTCGCACCGGAACTGTCCACGACCGTCGGCCCTGTCTACGAAAGCGCGTAGACGAGACGGTTGTCGTCGGCGAGACCCATGCCTGCACGACGTCTCGCTCCGCCGCGGCGAGCGCCGCCTCGGTCGGATAGAAGCTCGAGTCGATGATCTCCCAGCCGGAGCCGGTGACGCCCGCCTTCCGCTCCACCAGTAGGCGATACGTCTCGGCCCATGCCTCGCCCGGATTCAGCCTGTAGTTGTCGCCCTCGTCCCCCGGGTACGCGCTTCCGTCGGCGGCTCGACGGCACACGCTGCTGGCAGACGCCCAGTTCTTCGGCCCCCAGGCCACCGCCAGCCATGGCGAGTTGAGGCGATTGAAAGCGATGTGATGGCCGTAATCGTGTCGTACGACCTCCTCCGCCGAGACTCCGTAGTTCGTCTCGCCCATCGAGACCATCCTGTTCGCCCCGTAACACCCCAACGCGTCGTCACCGCAGATGCTCTGCATCTCGGCGAACGGCGCGATGTAGGCGGTCAGACTCGGGAGCTCCGAGCCGTGCAGCAATCCGGCGATGAAGTCGGCCCACGTCTGCGCCGTTCCGTGCTCGGGCGCCAGGGTCGTCGACACGAAGACGTTGACCGTCTCGCCCGTGCTCGCGACAGTGGGCCCGCCGTTCCAGGTGATCGTGCTGCGTGCGAGCCGGGCCGGGGAAAGGCTCGCGTGCGGAGAGTACGAGCGAGCCATGAGCGGGCGTTCGCCCGGCGCGTTCGAGGTGCCGGAGCCGACCGCTGTCGCAAGTGTGATGCCCGCCAGCGCGGCGGCCGACACCGTGACGAGCACGTGTCGGCCGCCGCGCGAAGCGACGAGACGAGCGGTGAAGGAGAGTCCTCGCACGTCGCCGCGTTACCTGAGGCAGACCGCGTACAGCGGGCCGGTCTGGTTCCCTGGAGCGTTCTCGGACATCGTCATGTAGACCCTCCACGCGGAACCGTCGGGCGACGGCCGGTCGTCCCAGCCGTGCCCGAAGCCGCCCGGATCTTCCCAGCCGCCTCCGATTGCCTTCTGGCCCGAGTCGCAGGCGATCGTGAAGTCGGACTCGCCGTTCGGGCCGAGCGACCAGCTCCCCGTCTTCACGCTGACGAGACCGGCGGCGGAGCTGCGCGGACCGGGCGCTCGCGCTGCCTGCGACGCGATCTGTGCGGAGGTCATCCCGCCGAGCTTCTTCGCATTGTCCGCGACGAGCGCGCGCTTCGCGAGCGGAACCGCCGCGGTCACGACTGCGCCCGCAGTTCCGCCGAGCGCGACGAACAGCGCGACCGTCGCCACGATCAGAGCGGGGCTCGGGCGACCTGAACCTTCGTGCGTTCATCTCTCCTCCTTCGTGCCGGCTTGCCGCGCCGGCGTTCGGTTGGTTTCGAGAGGAGCCTGCGTCGAGGCGCTCAAGAAACGCTCAACGCCCAGCTGGGAACGGGAAGAGGCCCGTCCCCCGAGACGGGCCTCTTCACGCCCTCTCCCCAGCTTCGGGCTAGGCCGGCGGCGATGCTGTCCAGCTGACGTCGCCCGACGAACAGTTCAGGGGCCTGCCGACGTGTTGATCAGGATGTCGACGCGAAGCGTTCCGCTTGCCGGACCGCCGACCGCGAGAGCCCCGTTGAAGCCGATGCTGATCGTGTCGCCGTCCGAGTCCGTGTCGGAGACCGCGATGGTGAACCGCCAGTCCGCGGTCAGGGCAGCGAACCCTCGAAGGTCGATCGGGAAGTTCCGCAACATGATCGGCGCCTCGCGGCACGTGAGGTCCGCGGAGCCGTTCACCGCGGTCAGTCCCGTCACTTCGGCATTCACGTCGAATGCGACCGGCTTCCCTTGCCCCGAAGTGCCGGCGTAGCGCCCGGCCTTGGGCTTCTGCACGTCCTCGTTCTGGATCGTGCCCGTCGCCCTGGCAGTGCCGAGTGTCGCGTTCACGGGGTTCGAGAGCCCGAGCGAGAAGGTCTCGTCGGCTTCGAACTCGGTGTCGCCGGCGACGGCGATCATGACCTGCTTGCGCTTCTCGCCTGGCGCGAACACGAGCTTGCCCGGCGAAGGCCGTGTAGTCGCTGCCTCCCGCTGCGGTGCCGTTGGCCGTTGCGAGGGAGACCGTCACGGGCAGCGGGCTCGCCTTGTCCAACGTCACCGAGAACGCGAGCGGCTGCACTCCGGCGTTGCCTTCCCGCATGGAAGCATCGGCGACGGAGAGCTCCGGCTTCGGCAGCCCTCTGATGGCCTCGCAGTCCCCGGCCACCTTGTCCTGCGCGTCTGCCATGGCCGTATCCCGACCCGGCCCGCACGCGAGCTTGTCGGAGCCAGGCCCGCCCACGAGCAGGTCGTTCCCGGGCCCGCCGGTGAGCACATCGCCGCCGCCGAGCCCGTAGAGCTTGTCGTTCCCGGCCTGGCCGAGGAGCCGGTCGGCCTTGGCGGTTCCACGGAGTGTGTCGTTCTTCGCCGTGCCGACGATGCTCGCTGCAAAGGCCGACCCGACGACGATGCTTGCAAGGGTCGCGACGAGCGCCGAGACCACGACGCTGCGCGGCCTCACGTACTGGGACATCGTTGTCACCTCCTGAAGGGCCGGACAGGTGCCGTACCCCCTGATCGATTGCCCGCAGCGTGGGGTGGCGCGCTCAAGAAACGCTCAAGTCGCAGAGCGACTTGTCCCCGCAGTGGACCAGTGGAGGGGCGATAGGGCAACCGGGAGGTTCCCCCGCTGAGCGCCCGTCACTCGACGAACTCGATCGACCGGTCGCTGGAGAGGACGAGCTTTCCCGCGACGTACCAGCGTCCCCGAAAGCAATGCCAGCCTGCCGGAAGCCCGGCCGGAAAGGTCGCGACGCTCTGCTTCTGCACGGTGCCCCCGTCGGAGCTCTCGAGGTCCGTGACGAGCGCGACGAGCTCCCCGTCCACCGCGAGCTCGAAGCGCGTGTCGGGCTCGAGCGTGCGCTTACCTCCATCCGCGGCGGGCTCGGGAATGAAGCCGTAGCCGATCCAGAACGCGGCACCGGCGCGGAACACCGATGGTGAGGCGGCACCGGGAAAGATGCCGAGCCGCGTCCCTGTCAAGGGCACGCTGGAGGGCGCAGAGAGGATCGACGACGACGAATGCAGCCATGAAGGTCTCCTTTCGCACAGAGGTTCCGCATGGCCGAAGCGTCGAGCTCGACGCTCAAGAGATGCTCAAGCCGGGGCGTGGACACCCGGGCGGCCCCGTGCGAAGCTCCGACCGGAATGGGCAGGGCCGGCCGGACCGGAGAACGCAGATCGAGACCTCGAGCTCGAGCTCCTCGGCCCGCTCGAAGCGCTGAGGGACGGCGAGCCCGTCGCGCTCGGCGGGCCGAAGCCGCGCGCGCTCCTCGCCG
The DNA here is from genome assembly GCA_963758605.1 of uncultured Actinomycetes bacterium. Lineage (GTDB taxonomy): Bacteria > Actinomycetota > Thermoleophilia > Gaiellales > Gaiellaceae > GMQP-bins7. Next base: position 121,772 of record CAVWWI010000014.1, read on the forward strand.
TGCTCGCGCTCGAGCCCGGACGCGTCGTCTCCGTCGACCGGCTCGTCGAGAGCCTCTGGCCCGGCGACACGCCCGACACCGCCGCGCACGCAGTCCAGGTCTACGTCTCCCAGCTTCGGAAGGCGCTCGGCGCAGAGATCATCGCGACGCGTGCGCCGGGCTATGTCGCTCGAGCTCGAGCCCGAGCGCGTGGACGTCGCATCGCTTCGTCCGGCTCGCGGGCGAGGGTCGCGCGGCGCTCGCCGCCGGCGACGCCGGCTCATCCGCGAGCGCGCTCCGCGAGGCGCTCGCGCTCTGGCGCGGGCCCGCGCTCGCGGACTTCCTCTACGAGCCATTCGCGCAGACCGAGATCGCGCGGCTCGAGGAGCTCCGCACTCGTCGTGCTCGAGGAGCGCATCGAGGCGGATCTCGCGCTCGGCCGCCACGCCGAGCTCGTCTCCGAGCTCGAGGCGCTCGTCGCAGGCGCAGCCGCTGCGCGAGCGCCCGCGCGCGCAGCTCATGCTCGCGCTCTACCGCTCCGGGCGGCAGGCGGACGCGCTCGCCGCCTACCGCGCCGCGCGCGACACGCTGGTCGAAGAGCTCGGCATCGACCCCGGCCCGGAGCTCAAGGCAGCTCGAGGCCGCGATCCTGCGCCAGGACGAGTCGCTGCTGCTCGAGGAGACGCCGCTGGCAAAGCCGGCGATGCAGTTTCGCCGGCTCGTCACGATCCTCTTCGTCGACGTCGTCGAGTCGATGGCGCTCGCGGAGGCGCTCGACGCCGGAGGCGCTCGGCCGCGTCCTGCGCGCTACTTCGAGACGGTCTCCGCCGCGCTCACGCGGCACGGCGGGACGGTCGAGAAGTTCGCCGGCGACGCCGTCATGGCCGCCTTCGGCATCCCGATCTCGCACGAGGACGACGCACTTCGCGCCGCTCGCGCCGCCCTCGACATCCGGGCGGGGATCGCCGCGCTCAACGAGCGACTCGTCGAGCGACCACGGCATCGGGCTCGAGGTGCGGATCGGCATCGAGACGGGCGAGGTCGTCGCGACGCCCACCGACGCGCGACAACGGCTCGTCACCGGCGAGGCCGTCGGCATCGCCGCCCGGCTCGAGCAGGCAGCCGGAGCGGACGAGATCGTCGTCGGCGAGCTCGCGGGCCGGCTGATCGACCACGCCGCGACGGCTCGAGCCACTCGGCGCGCTCGACGATCAAGGGCAGGCGCGAGCCGGTACGTGCGTTCCGCCTGCTCGAGATCACGCCCGTCGGGCCCGCGTTCGAGCGCCGCCTGGATGCCCCGCTCGTCGGTCGCAAGCGCGAGCTCGCCGCCCTCCGCCGGGCGCTGAAGCGCGCGGTCGACGCGGAGCACGGTGCGCGTCGCCGTCGTCGTCGGCCCGCCCGGCGTCGGCAAGTCGCGGCTCGCCGCGGAGCTCGCCCGCCGCGCGAAGGGCGTCGACGACGCTCTGGGGCCGCTGCCTCTCGTACGGCGAGGGCATCACGTACTGGCCGCTGCGCGAGATGCTGAGCAGGCGCCGCCGAGCGCGGAGCGCGACGCCGTCCTCGCCGCACTCGACGCCGAGACGCCGCCGCCCGCGCCCGAGATCGCCTGGGGATTCCGGCAGTTCTGCGAGGCGATGCGCGCGAGCAGCCGCTCGTCCTCGTCTTCGACGACGTCCACTGGGCGGAGCCGACCTTTCTCGAGCTCGTCGAGCACCTCGCAGACGAGGGCGAAGGGCCGAATCCTCGTCGTCTGCCTCGCCCGCGAGGAGCTGCTCGAGGAGCAGCCGGCGTTCCTCGAGGACGGTCGAACGTCGAGCGGATCGAGCTCGACGCGCTCTCGGCCGAGGACACCGACGCACTCTCGAGGGTCTCGGCGGCGCGATTCTCGAGACCGACCAGCGCGCGCGTATCGTCCGAGACGGCCGAGGGCAACCCGTTCTTCCTCGAGCAGCTCCTCGCGCTCGCGCTCGAAGGCGGCCTCGCGGAGCAGGACTTTGCCCGAGACGGTGCAGGCGCTGCTCGCGGCGCGCCTCGACCGGCTCGGGCCCGGGCGAGCGAGCCGTGCTCGAGCGCGGCGCGATCGTGTCGGCAAGGAGTTCACGCGGACGACGTCGACGGCGCTCCTCGATCCCGATGCCGCGCCCACCGCGGCCGCGCACTCGCGACGCTCGTCGGCGCGCGGCTTCGTCCGGCCGCCGAGAGGACGCGTTCAGCTTCCGCCACGTCCTCGTCCAGGAGGCCGTCTACCGCGTCGGCGCCGAAGCGGCTCCGCGCGGAGCTGCACGAGCGCTTCGCCGACCGGCTCGACAGACCGCATCGGACTGGCCGAGCTCGACGAGTTCGTCGGCTACCACCTGGAGCAGGCCTACAAGCTGCGAACCGAGCTCGGCGAATCCGACCGGCGAACCGAACGGCTCGCCGAAGACGGTGGGCGCCGACTCGGTGAGGCCGGCATGCGCGCACTCAAGCGCGGAGACATGCCCGCTACGATGAATCTGCTCGAGCGCGCGACGTCGCTCCTCCCACGCGTCGCGCTCAGAAGCCGATTGCTCGCGGAGCTCAGCATCGCCCTTCTCGCCAGTGGTGACGCAAAAGAGGCCAAGCTGGTTCTGGCTGAAGGGATTGGAGGTGCGGAGCAGAGTCGCGACCGACCATCGGACTGCGCGCGAGGATCGAGCTCGCGTACGTCCGGATCGACACGGAGCCCGGAGAGACGACGGACACGCTCCTCGACATCGCAGCCGAAGCCATCCCCGTTTTCGAATCGGTCGAGGATCATCGCTCGCTCGGTCGGGCGTGGCTGTACGTGGGCTTCGCCGAAGGAAGCGTTCGTGGCCGGAACGAGGCACGTCTCTGATGCGGCGGAAGGGGCTCTCGGCTACTACAAGCGCTGCGCTTGGCCAACCGAGACCTCGGTAGGCGAGATTGCGGCGGCGCTCTACTTCGGGCCGACTCCGGTTGCCCGCGCGATCGAGCGCTGCGAGCAGCTTCTAGAGGATGAGCCCTCGCACGCTGCGCGGGAGGCCAACATCAACGCCTTTCTCAGCGGCCTGCTCGCGCAGCGCGGCGATCTCGAACGAGCGCGAACGGTGCTCGAATCGACCAGGTCCTTCTTCTGGGACCTCGGACAACTCACCAGCGTCGCCGGCTGCGATGGGATGCGTGGAGACATCGAGCTTCTCGCGGGCAACGCACAGGCGGCAGAGGTGATCCTGCGCGCGGTATGCGATGACCTCAGAAGCCTGCAGATGTCCGGGCCTCTCGCAACGAAGGCGAGCGACCTCGCGGAAGCCCTCTGGCTGCAGGGGAAGGTCGTCGAGGCGGACGAGTGGACGCGGCGAGGCGAGCTGATGGCCGCGCCCGACGACTTGGGTGCCCAGACTCTGTGGAGATCGGTGAGAGCCATGATCGCCGCCGCCGACGAGGACTTCGAAACCGCGGTACTCCTTGCCGAGCAGGCACTCCACCTCGCTGAAACGACGGACAACCTCAACCGTCGCGCTGCAGTTCATCGAAACCTCGGTGAGGTGCTGCGTCGGGCTGGTCGGCAGGACGACGCGATCCACGCCTTCCACCAGGCAACCGAGCTGTACGAGCAAAAAGGAAACACTGTCGGGGCGTGTCGTGCGAATCGAGCTCAAGGCGGCCCTGGTGCTCGCATGAGAAGCGCGAAGGCCCGTCGAGCGGGCCTTCGCGAGGCAGTTTTCCTGAACTCTTGCATTAGCCCGGCTTCGGGCCGCCGTCGTTTGCATACGCGACGAGCGGAGCAGCGAGCGCGAGCAGGCCGACTGCGAGCACGACGAGCGTGCGGTGCATGCGCTTGACCTGGTGCATCGTGTCCTCCTTTCCGGGTGATCGAGTTCCTGCCGATCACGCTCGGGGAGGGCACAAATCGCGCGGTCACAATTCACCAACCAATCGCTAACGACGCTCGTTTCGCGATCGGTAATTCGCGCGAGTCAGACCGCGCTGATTCTCCAGGGCGCTTTCGGCGCCGAAGCGCCGAAAGTCGAAGGGAGTGCGCAGTCCGCGCGACTAGTGGAGGTGCTGGCCGGACGTCAGCGAGGTAGCGTCCAGAGCCAACGCCTTGCTCTCTGCGGCTCGAATCGAAACGAGTTCGGGCAGCCACATCGGCTCACAGCTCTCGGTCCTGAAGGCATCCACCGCCGCGAGGTATCGCGTGACCTCGAGCATCAGCGCTTCGGAGTCGATGTGTCCTTGCTCGTCCATGAGGAGAAGCTCGTGCATGCCGCTCAAGATTCGCTCAACGTCTGCCGCCGGCATCAGCTCGTCCATCGCTTCCACTCGACGGCGCCTTGCGCCGCGACGTTGTCGCCCCAGATCACGCTCCGGTTGACCCCGCTCAGGTCGAACCACTCGGGCTGCGGATGGGAGCCGTCGGCCATTTCGTACGTCTGGACGCTCGTCCCGACGTGAGCGAATCCGTAGTCGCGGGCGCGCTTCTCGCAGGCTGCCTGTCGTCCGCGCACCTCGGCAGGCTCCCAGCCGTTGTCGCGGGGCAGGATCTGGAGGAGCATCGCGTAGCGGGACAGCGGGACCCAATTCATGTCGTAGAGCCACGCCTCGGTCGAGATTCCCGCTTCGTCCATGCCGCCACGCTCGAGCTCGCGGGCGATCTCCGCGGGCGTGATCACGCCACCGAGGTGCGCGGGCTTGATCTCGGTCTCGACGTTCACGATCGGCCGAGTCGTCTTCCACGCCTTCGCGGTGTCGAGGAGCAGCTCCAGCTTGCGCAGGCAGTCCTCGCGCGTCTCGCCGAGATGAGGATGGCCGAGCCGTGCCCACGGGACGACCTCGAGGCCGGCTGTCTCTGCACGCGCCCTCACGTCGTCCCAGCGCGCGGGCTCGTGGTCACCGATGTTCAGCGCGACCCAGTCGAACCCCGCTTCGCGCATCTCGGCGAATCCCCAGGCGGCGCCGTCGGGGTGGTTCAGCAGGGCGCCACGGTGCGAGGTCAGGTAGGGCGAATCGGCTGGCGGGGGAGCAGGCGCGTTCCCAGGCATGCGAGCTCCGCCGAGGTCGTAGCGGACGGGCGTCGAGAGCCCTTGCGGCGAGATCACGATCGGGGGTCGATCCTGCGGGGTGGTGGCCGCGTCGGACGTGGCGGTGGACGCTCCTCCGGTGAGCACGAGAGTCGCGATGCAGAGGAGAAAAGTGCGACGCCGTGCGTCGCGTGCGGGGATCGTGCGCGTAGTAGCCATGCGCCGAGCCTCCGCTCGGCCGCAAACCGCCCACCAACCGTCGGCTCACCTCCCGCTAACGGGTGGCGGAAGCGCCGGAGCGCAGAACGTCGAGCGCTATGGCACGGTCAGGGCGAGTCGGTGAACGCCCTGGTTTCCGGCCGTGTCCTCGGCCGTCACGACGATCTCGTACTCGCCGCTCGCGATCCGGCTGGTGTCGAAGCCCGCGCCGGAGAGCGAGAACAGGTAGCGGCCGGGTCGGTACTGGAGCTTGCGGCCGGCGAAGACGGGCCAGTTCTGGTGCGTGCCACGTGCGTAAGTGCTCCAGAAATCCGCGTTTCGGGGCACGAAGCGCCGTACGTCGCGCGGCATCGTGTCGACACGACGATGGCGCCCTCTCTCTCGATCCTCCAGGTCAACCGGGCCGGCGTCACCGGGAATCCGTTCCATCGTCCGGGAACGAGAGCGCAGGCGTATCGACGACATCGGCGACAACCTGCACGAGCGTGCCGCTGTACTCGACTCCGACCTCGAGCAGCTCCGGCGCGGTGTCGTCCTCGTACGGCGCGAGATGCCCCGGAGCGAGTGGGTTGACCGGTCGAGAGCGCTCCAGGTGAGTCAGATGCACGTGCTCGCGCTTGGGCTGGATGAAGCCGAGCACGGTCTTGCCGGCCACGGCGCGCTGTCCTGCGCGCACCGTGGGCTCGATGTGCCAGTACTGGATCGAGCGGCCGTTTCCGCAATCGACCGTGACACGAGCCCCCCGCGCGCGTGTGACTGTGCCCGAAGCGACCGCATAGACGGGCGAACCGTCGGGCGCCGAGATGTCGACGCCTTGATGGACGAGAAGGTGCCAGAACCTTCCAGCAGAGCCGCACTCGACTCGCCACCGTCGAACCTCGTCCGGGGATCCCCGAAGTTCGCGCGGACCGGATGCGCCTCGTCGAAGGGCTTGATCGGCCAGCCGTACGCGCCGCGACAACCGTCTCCGGACGGCTTCGCGCCCGCGAGGGGCTGCGCGGTAGGGCCTGAGAAGGCGAACGCAACCAGCGGGAGAGCGAGAACGGCGAGCGCGATCGCGGCAGCGGTGTTCCGTGCGGTCGTCATGACCCGCACGCTCGGAGCGGCGCCAAACAGGCCGGAAACCGAAAGTCAACGGCTCGCCAACGAGCGTTCTTGAGCAGGTCCTGAGTGCGCTCACGTCGAATCCGCCTGCCGGGCGATTGAAAGAGGAGCAAGACGTGTGTTCAACTGAGAGCCGCTGCACGAGAAACCGAGGTGTTCGTGACTGAGGTCCCCGAGCTCGAGTTCCGGATCCTGGGCCCCCTCGAGGTCGAGGGCGGGTCCGGGCCGATCGCGCTCGGCGGTCAGAAGCAGCGGGCGCTGCTCGCCGCGCTGCTGCTCGAAGCGGGGCGGGTCGTCGCGACCGATCGGCTCATCGATCTCGTCTGGGGCGAAGATGCGCCGAAGACGGCGACGACCTCGCTTCAGAACTCGATCTCCCGACTGCGGAGAGAGCTCGGGGCGAGACGTGCTCGAGACACGGGCGCCGGGGTACGTCCTGCGCGTCGCGCCGGAGCAGGTCGATGCGCGGCGCTTCGAGCTGCTGGTCCGGGATGCGCGCCGAGCGGACCCCGAGGAGCGGCGTGAGCTCTGGAGCGCGCTCTCGCTCTGGCGCGGGCCGGCGCTGGCCGAGTTCGCGTTCGAGGAGTTCGCGCAGGCCGAGATCCGGAGGCTCGAGGAGCTTCGGCTCGTCGCGCTAGAAGAGCGGATCGAGGCGGATCTCGAGCTCGGCCGGCACGGCGACGTCGTCGGCGAGCTCGAGGCGCTCGTCCGGGAGCACCCGCTCCGCGAGACGCTCCGCCGCCAGCTCATGCTCGCCCTCTACCGCTCGGGCCGGCAGGCGGAGGCGCTCGAGGTCTACCAGGACGCGCGCGCGCGCTTCGTCGAGGAGCTGGGCATCGAGCCCGGCCCGGAGCTGAAGCAGCTTCAGGCCGAGATCCTGCGCCACGAGGCGGGCCTCGCGCGCGCCCGGCACGGCGCCGCACGGGCCGGACGACGACGCGGAGATCTCGGCGCGCTGCTCGCGGGGCGGGTCGTTCCGGTCCTCGGCCTCGACGGCGTCGGCGACCTCGCGGCGCATCTCGCGCAGGCCTTCTCGGTTCCCGACGAACGGACCGGTCGATCTCGCCCGCGTCTCGCAGTACGTCGCGACGATGAAGGGCTCGGCCCGCTCTACGACGAGCTGCACGCGCTGTTCGAGGCCGCCGTCGAGCCGACGCCGCTCCACCGCTTCCTCGCACGGCTCCCGCCGCTCCTCCGCGAGCGCGGCGCTCCGCACCAGCTGATCGTGACGACGGACTACGACCTGGCGCTCGAGCGCGCGTTCGAGGAGGCAGGCGAGGAGCTCGACATCGTCTCCTACGTGGCGGCGGGGCCGCAGCGCGGCCGCTTCTGGCACCGGCCGCCCGGAGGGGCGCCGCGGCCGATCGACGTCCCGAACACGTACGCGACCGAGCTCTCGCTCGAGCGGCGGACGATCCTGCTCAAGCTGCACGGCGCCGTGGACCCGCTCCCGGAGCGCGAGTGGGAGAGCTTCGTCATCACCGAGGACGACTACATCGACTATCTCGGCGCTCCGAGCTGACCGCCGTGGTTCCGGTCGCGCTGGCGGCGAAGCTGCGCCGCAGCCACTTCCTCTTCCTCGGCTACGAGATGGCCGACTGGAACCTGCGCGTGATCCTCAGCCGGATCTGGGGCGAGCGGCCGATCGGCGTATCGCTCGTGGGCCGTGCAGCGCGTCGCCGAGCCCGCTCGCCGCGCGTTCTGGCGGCGCACGACGTCGAGCCGCTCGACGTCGAGCCGGAGGCGTACGTCGGAGCTGCTCGAGCGGCGGCTGGAGGAGCCGCATGAGCGGCGCCACGCCGGCATCGCCGTACAAGGGACTGAACGTCGTTCGAGGACTCCGAGCTCGACGCGCTGCTCTTCTTCGGCCGCGAGCGGGAGCGCGAGATCGTGGCCGCGAACCTCATCGCGTCCCGGCTGACGGTGCTCTACGGGCCGAGCGGCGTCGGGAAGTCGTCGCTCCTGCGCGCGGCGGTCGCGCGGTCGCTGCGGGCGCTGCCCGAGGATCCGCTCGTCGTCGTCTTCTCGCGCTGGAGCGAGGACCCGGCGGCGGCGCTCGCGGAGGCCGTGGGCGCGCGACGGGGCGTGCGCACGCCAACGGCTCCGGCTCGACGCGCTCGAGGGCGCCCGGCGCGGGCGGGACGTCTACCTCATCCTCGACCAGGCGGAGGAGTACTTCCTCTATCACGCCGACGACGGCGGGCCAGGCTCGTTCGCCGAGGCGCTGCCGGCGCTGCTGGCCGGCCGTTCCGCGTCAACGTCCTCGTCTCGCTCCGCGAGGACTCGCTCGCGAAGCTCGACCCCTTCACGGGCCGCATTCCCGGCCTCTTCGCGAACACGCTCCGGCTCGACCGGCTCGACCGCGCAGGCGGCGCGCACGGCGATCGTCCGCCCGGTCGAGCGGTCGCGAGCTCACCGGCGAGACCGTCGCGGTCGAGCCCGATCTGGTCGAGCGCGTGCTGGACGAGGTCGGGCGGGCGCGATCGAGCCGGCGCTCGGCGGCCTCGGAGTCGTCGAGGGCGGCGAGGACGGCGCGCGGATCGAGGCGCCGTACCTGCAGCTCGTCATGCAGCGGCTCTGGGAGGACGAGCGCGCTGCGGGCTCGGGCATCCTGCGCGTCGGAGACCCTCGAGCGGCTCGGCGGCGCGCAGCGCATCGTCGAGGAGCACCTCGAAGGCGCGCTGGCCGAGCTGACGGACGCAGCAGAAGGACGTCGCCGCGCGCATCTTCAACCACCTCGTGACGCCCTCGGGAACGAAGATCGCCCACGAGGTCGCCGACCTCGCCGACTACGGCGGCGTCTCGGTGGACGAGGCTCGACCGGTGCTCGCGGCGCTCGGCCGAGCGCGGATCCTGCGCTCGCGTCGAGGAGGGCGGCGGCGTGCGCTACGAGATCTTCCACGACGTGCTCGCCGCAGCCCGTGCTCGAGTGGCGTACGGCGCACGAGGCCGAGCGGAGCTCCGCAGGCAGAAGACGGAGTCCGCCGGCGGCACCGGCGCCTGCTCGGGGTGATCGCGGTCGGCAGCGTGCTCCTCTCCGCGTGGCCGGTGTCGCGGTCTTCGCCCTCTCGCAGCGGAGCGAGGCCCGCGACCAGGCGCGCGAGGCGAGAGCTCACCAGCTCGAGGCGGAGTGCGCCGCAGGGCTCCCGCTCGACCCGGAGCGGAGCCTTCTGCTCGCGCGGGAGGCTGCACGGCTCTACCGGAGCGAGACAGCCGAGGAAGCTCTCCGCACGGCGCTGATCCAGTCGCGCGTTCGGACCATCGTCGATGTCGGTGAGCCACTTCTGGGGGCCGTGCTGAACGGAAACGACGTTCTGGCAGCGACGGCCTCGGGGTCGCTGGTCGTGGCCAACGGCAGCACCGGCGCGAGGTCGAACACGATCGCGACTGGCGCGCCGGCGCGGCACATCTTTCGCCGAGAGCGGGGTCGCGCTCTTCACCGGTAAGGACGGTCTCTGCGAGTCGTGAACGCCGCCGGCAGGTTCGGCCGATTCCGGGCCTGGAGGAGGTCGACGGTGCGGAGAAGTCGCCCGACGGAACGCTGGCCGTCCTGGTCGACCGCGACGGCCTCGGCTGATCGACGTAGAGACCGGGACCGTGGAACGAACGTTCTGGCATCGGGGCGCCGTCTCGGCGGCGATTCCCGCGACAACCGGCACATGGGACCGTCGCGGCGGACGACACGGTCCGTCTCTGGGCGCGTACCGGAACGCGCATCCGGACACTCGTCGGCCACAAGGGGCACCCGACCGCGCTGACGTTCGGGCCGAGCGCCGCTTCGCCGAGCGCGAGCACCGACGGCGTCGCTCGGATCTGGCAGGCGGGGGACGGACGGCCATTGTCGCCCTGGAAGGGATGCAACGGCACTGACCGACGTCGGGTTCAGCACCGACGGTGCGCACGGTGACCTCGAGCAGGGACGGAACGGTCCGCGCTGAACGCCGAGGTCGGGGTGACGTTGCTGACTTTCAGCGGTCATCGGGAGCTGGTGACGTCCGCAGCATTCTCCGGGCCTGCCGGCAGCAGCGTCGTCACCGCGAGCGCTGACGGCACGGCCCGGGTCTGGGATGCACTCTTCCAGCCGGAGCTCGAAGAGGTCGCCCGACTGCCGTCGCAGATCGAGTCGATCAACACCGAGGACGGGCGTCTCCGGGTGACCACGGTGGAGAGCGTGTGTACCTCCTCGACCCCGACACGGGAGAGCAGCTCGGCGTCGAGAAGGTGGGCCCAGAGTGACGGCTTGGTGCGCGGCCCGGACGGCGCCACCGCGGAGATACGGAAGAACACGGTCGTGCTTCGGGCGGAAGGACGGAGGACGCTGCTCGAGGGTCATCGAGACCGTGTGCGGGCGGTGGAGTTCTCTCCGACGGAGCGTTGGTCGCGACGGCCAGCCGGAGACGACGACGTCCGGATCTGGGACGGGGCGACGGGCGAAGGGCTCCGACCGCTCCAGCACAACTCCGAGGTCCGCGACGCGAGCTTCAGCCCGGACGGACGCTGGCTGGTGTCGGCGGCGTTCAGGGCGGCGCTCTCGGGGATCCGCGGAGCGGCCTGATCGTCGTCAGGCTGCAAGGGCACGAAGGCCGCGACCCGCGGCGCTGTTCGACGAGTCCGGTCGGCGGGTCCTGACGGGCGGTGCCGACGGGACCGTGAGGACGTACGACTGCGACGTCTGCGGCGACCTCGACGAGCTGCTGGGGATCGCGGATCGTCGGCTCGCAGTCACCGGCCGCGCAGAAGTCTAACACCCGAGGAACGCGAGCGCTACCTCGGCTAGCTCTTCGGCGCGAGCCGGGCCCAGAGGTTCGAGACGACCCGCGAGACTACCTGGTCGAGGTGAATCAGCCTGCGTGAAGTAGAACGCGCCGGCCGCGAAGGACCTTCGCGCCTTCGTCGTGTCTCGTAGTAGCTCATCTGCGCGGTCCATCCCGCGTCCGAACACGTTTCGGAATCTCCGCGAGCACCTGCGACACTACTGGGCGACGACCTTGCCAGCTGGTCGATCTCCACCCCGCCCAGCGTCGAGGCGCGAGCCCTGCGCGGCAGGCCGGTTCCGGCAAAGATCCAACGAGCCGGCCGATGATCGCCGCACGATCCACGGCCGGCGAGGCGCCTTGCCGTTCGCGCGGTACTGGACGCCGATGAGGGCGGCTTCGGGCCGGCCCAGATCCCGCCATAGCTTGGTCTTCGTGACGGTGTCTCCCAGAGCGCGTCCACGCGGCCAGAAGAAGTTGTTCGCCGAGAGGAACATGAGGTTCCCGCCGAAGATCTCGGTAGCCCTCGACGAGGTCGTACTCGCGTGCCGTGACGTACTCGTGGTGGCCGGGGAACACGATGAGGTCGTAGGCCGTTCGGCGAGCGCGCGCGGGCTCGGCGGCGGCCTCCAGGTCGGACTGCGCGAGCACGTCGACCTCGCGTCGCCGTCCAGCGCGAGCCAGTGCAGGAACGGGCAGGTCGTAGCGGCGGAAGTTGTACGGGACGCCGCGGCTCAGGTACGGCCGGCCCAGCCGGACGGTCTTGTGCTTCCAGTCCGCGTACCAGCGAGTCGCCCCGGCCGTCGCCGTCCTCGTCGCGGAGGTTGTACGCCTGCCAGGTCAACGTCGGCAGGACGACGGCGACGCGGTGCTCGCCGAGCCGGCGCGGCCGGACGACGAAGGGCGCGAAGCCGACGCGGCCGTCCGCGGCGCCGGAGGCGCGCGAAGTAGAGACCGCTCGGCCAGTCGCCGATCGCGAGCGGCTACGACCCGGCGGCCGGGGCTGATCCCGATCGAGCGACCGTCGGCGTCACCGGGCACGCCGTTCATGGTGCTCGTCGCGTGCGCGTGACGACGCGCTCGGGGCCGGAACGGAAGATTTGGAGCTTCAGGCCGCGCGCACGATTCCAGACCACGAGTGGCGCCCTTTCCCCCGGCGCATAGCTCTCCCGGGGAAACGCGGCCTCGACCGCGCGGAGCAGCTCGATGGCTGTGGGATCTCGTCCCTCGAATGTCTCCTCGTTCGGGGGGACAGTCGAGACGCCGAGCACCACCGCTGCCAGGCCAGCCGCCAGAAGGACGAAGAACACGGGCCGATTCGCCATTGCACGGCCCACGGTTCGTCCGACCGCTCAAGAATCGCTCAACTTCGCCCGCAGGAGTCGGTCCCGCTGTGGGTGCGTGCCGTTCCTCCCGCCGTGGCCGGTCGTGTTCGTCGCGCTGTTCGTCGCGATGCTCTTCACGCCGCTCGTGAACGGCCCGCTGATCGCGCGTCCTCACTGCCCGAACTCGCGAGTGGTCTGCGCGCGAAGGTCATGACCGCGGTCGTCTCCATCAGGCTCGCTCGCAGCACCGCTCAGGTTGCTCATCGCCGGGCAGGTGCTCGAGCGCTGGGGAGTGGGTCCGGCTCCTTTACCGCGGCTGTCGCCGGGGGGACGACGTCGATGGCGATCATGTAAACGCGATCGTCCTCCACAATCGAGACGTCGATGCAGAGGTACCAGCACAGAGCCAGCGATGCTGTGGCTGCAGCACTTCCACGAGTTCGACCTTGACCGGGCCGAAGTCGGCCACTATTGCAGTGATGCGCGGAGCGGGCGATATTCCATGGGCCAGAGCGGACCGTGGTCTTCGAGCGTCTTCGTCGAAGATGAAGGGAAAGGGGGAGACGACGATGGTCCTTGGAATCGGCTCTTCAGTCAGACGACGTCGTGGAGCCCGCATGCGGAACTGACCTGGATGTCGATGCTGGAGGGGGGGTGGACGAGGAACTGACGACGATGTCGCGCCGTCGGGCCCTGTCCGCGGAAGCGCGTGGCCGACGCGGTTGTCGTCGGCGGGAACCATGTACCTGCACGACGTCTCGCTCCGCCGGCGGACGACGCTGCCTCGGTCAGATAGAAGCTCGAGTCGATGATCTGCCAGCTCGATCCTACCGCCCCGGCCTTCCGCTCGACCAGCAGGCTGTCCGGTCTCGGCCGATGCCTCGCCGGGATTCGGCCCGTGATGGTCCGCCCTCGTCCCCCGGATACGCGGTTCCGTCGCGGGCGCGGCCACACGCTGCTCGCCGCACCAGTTCCTCGGGCCCCAGGCCACCGCCAGCCAGGGCGAGTTCGTGCGATGCAGGCGATGTGGTGACCGTATCGTGGCGTACGACCTCGTCCGCGCGAACGCCGGAGTTCGTCTCGCCCATCGATACCATCCGTTGGACCGTAGCAGCCGAGCGCACCTCACCGCACGTGCTCCTGCATCTCGGCGAACGCCGCGATGTAGGCCGTGCAGGCGCCGCGAGCTCCGGGCCGTGCACGACCCCGGCGATGAAGTCGGCCCACGTTTGCGGGGCTCCCAGTGCTCGGGGCGAGGGCCACCGACACGAACATTGTGACAGTACTTACATGCTGGCGACGGTAACGACCGCCGTTCAAGATGATCGTGCTGGTGCCGACCAGGCCCGGGAAAGGCTGAGCATGCGAGAACAAGAGCCATGAGCAGGCGTTCCGCTCGGCGGCTCCGGGGTGTCAACGGCGGCGCGATCAGCGAAGCGACCTACTGCCAGCGCGGCAACCAGCGCCATGACGGGCGCCGCGCCCGGCCGCCGGCGCGAGGGCGAAAACGGAGCAGGAGCCATGGAGGCTGGTCCGTCCACCGTCGCCGCGCTACCTGAGGCGGACCGCGTAGAGCTCGCCGGATTCGTTTCCGGGAGCGCCCTGATCCATGGTCATGTAGACCTTCCAGGCAGAGCCGTCGGGCGTCGGCCCGTCGTCCCAGCCATGTCCGAAGCCGCCCGGATCCTCCCAACCGCCCCCGATCGCCTTCTGACCGCGTCGCAGCGATGGTGAATCGGACTCTCGTTCGGCCGAAGGACCAGCTGGCCCTCTTGACGGTGACGCCCCGGCCGCGGTGTTCGCGCCGGCGCCCGCGCCGCTGGAGGCGATCTGCGCAGAGGTCATCCCTCCGAATTTCTACGCGTTGTCCGCGACCGGCGCGCGCTTGGCCAGCGGAACCGCATTAACAATCGCGCCTGCAGTCCCGCCGATCGCGACGAACAGCGCGGCTGTGGCCACGACGAGTGCGGGCTCAGGAGATTGAACCGTAGTGCGTTCATCGTTCCTCCTTGTGCCGGGCTTGCGCGCCGGCGTTCGGTGGTTACGAGAGGAGCCTGCGTCAGGCGCTCGAGAAACCCTCAAGAGCGAGCTAGGAACGTGAAGAGGCCCGTCCCCGGGACGGACCTGTTCACGCCCTCTCCCCGGCTTCGGGTTAGGCCGGCGGCGACGCCGTCCAGCTGACGTCGCCCGACGAACAGTTCACGGGACCTGCCGAAGTGTTGACCAGGAGGTCGACGCGAAGCGTTCCAGTTGCCGGACCGCCGACCGCGAATCCCGTTGAAATTGATACTGATCGTGTCGCCGTCCGAGTCCGTATCGGAGACGGCAATCGTGAATCGCAGTCCGCGGTGGCGCAGCGAATCCTTCCAGCTCGAGCGGAATTCCGCAACACGATCGCGCTTCCCGGCACGTGTGTCCGCGAGGCGTCCACCGCCGTCAATCCCGACAGGCGGCATCGACATCGAATGCGACCGACTTCCCTTGTCCCGACGTGCCGGCGTAGCGCCCGGCCTTGGGCTTCTGCACGTCCTGGTTCTCGATCGTGCCGGTCGCCCTGGCAGTGCCGAGTGTCGCGTTTACGGGGTTCGAGAGCCCGAGCGAGAAGGTCTCGTCTGCTTCGAACTCGGTGTCGCCGGCGACGGCGATCATGACCTGCTGCTCTTTTCGCCGGCGCGAACACGAGTTGCCCGGCGAAGGCCTTGTAGTCGCTGCCTCCCGCTGCGGTGCCGTGGCCGTGGCGAGCAGACCGTCACGGGCAGCGGGCTCGCCTTGTCCAGGGTAGCCAGAAGGCCATGGGCTGCACTCCGGCGTGGCCTCGCGCATGGAAGCGTCGGCGACGGAGAGCTCCGGCTTCGGGAAACCCTGATGGCCTCGCAGTCCCCGGCGACCTTGTCTTGGGCGCCTGCCATGACCGTTCCTGAACAGGCCCGCACGCGAGCTGTCAGGCCCCGATGCCCCCGAGCAGGTCGTTCCCAGGCCCTCCACTCAGCGTGTCCCACCACCGAGCCCGTAGAGCTTGTCGTTCCCGCCCTGGCCGAGAAGACCGTCGGCCTTGGCGGTTCCACGGAGTGTGTCGTTTTTCGCCGTGCCGACGATGCTTGCCGCAAGGCCGACCCGACGACGATGCTGCAAGGGTCGCGACGAGCGCCGAGACACGGCACTGCGCGGCCTTACGTACTGGGACATCGTTGTCGCCTCCTGAGGAGTCGGCCAGCCGCCCGTACGCTCGTTCGATTCGCGGAGCCAGCAGGGCGCTCAAGAAACGTCGAGCGCTTACGGCTCGACGAACTCGATGGAACGGTCGCTGGAAAGCACGAGCTTGCCAGCGACGTACCAGCGTCCCCGAAGCAATGCCAGCCGCCGGGAAGTCCCGTCGGGAAGGTGGCGGCGCTGCGCTGCTGACGGTGCGCCCGTTGGAGCTCTCGAGGCCCATGACCAGCTCGATGTCCTTCCCATCCACAGCAACTCGAAGCGCGTGTCGGGCTCGAGCGCGCGCTCGGCCTCATCCGCCACAGGCTCGGGTATGAAGCCGTAGCCGATCGAAAACGCGCACCGGCGCGGAACACCGATGGCGAGGCCGCACCGGAAAGATTCCGAGCCGCGTCCCTGTCAAGGGCAGGCTGGAGAGTGCAGAGGCATCGACGACGACGAATGCAGCCATGAAGGTCTCCTTTCGGACAGCGGTTCCGCATGGCCGAAGGGTCGAGCTCGGTACTCAAGAGACGCTCAAGCCAGGGCCATGGACACTCGAGCGGCTCCGTGCGAAGCGCCGGGTGGAATGGGCGCCGCCGGCCGGACCGGGAACGCGGACTGGAGCTCAGGCTCCTCGGGCCCCTGGAGGTGTTGAAGAACGGCGCCCCAGTTGCGCTCGGCGGGCGAAGCCCCGCGCGCTCCTCGCCGCACTCGCGCTCGAGCCCGGCAGGGTCGTCTCGGTCGACCGGCTCGTCGAGAGCCTCTGGCCGGGTGAACTTCCCGAGACGGCGGCGCACGCAGTTCAGGTCTACGTGTCCCAGCTCCGCAATGCGCTGGGCGCCGCAGCGTCGTGACGCGCGCTCCCGGGTATGCTCCTCGAGCTCGAGCCCGAGCGCGTGGACGCCCGCCGATTTGCGCGGCTGGCCGGAGAGGGTCGCGCCGCGCTCGCCGGCGGCGATGCGCGGCCGAGGTGCGCTCCGCGAGGCACTCGCGCTCTGGCGCGGACCGCGCTCGCGGACTTCCTCTACGAGCCGTTCGCCCAGACGGAGATCGCCCGGCTCGAGGAGCTCCGGCTCGGCGGCGCTCGAGGAGCGGATCGAGGCCGAATCGCGCTCGGCCGCACGCCGAGCTCGTCTCGCGAGCTCGGGCGCTGGTCGCGCGCAGCCGCTCCGCGAGCGACCGCGCGGGCAGCTGATGCTCGCGCTCTACCGCTCGGGACGCCAGGCTGAGGCGCTCGCGGCGTACCAGCCGCCCGCGAGATGCTCGTCGAGGAGCTGGGGATCGACCCGGGGCCGGAGCTGAAGGCTCTCGAGGCCGCGATCCTGCGCCAGGACGAGTCGCTGCTCCTGGAGGAAGCGGCGCCGCCAAGCCGGCGATGCAGTTCCGGCGACTGGCGACGATTCTCTTCTGCGACGTCGTCGAGTCGATGGCGCTCTCCGAGGCGCTCGATGCGGAGGCGTTCGGAAGCGTGCTGCAGCGCTACTTCGAGATCGTCTCCGCGGCGCTGACTCGCAGGGGGACGGTCGAGAAGTTCGCCGGCGACGCGGTCATGGCGGCTTTCGGAGCGCCGGTCTCGCACGAGGACGATGCTCTCGCGCCGCGCGCGCCGCACTCGACATCCGTGCCGGCGTTCGCCGCGCTGAACGCGCAGCTCCTCGAAGAGCACGGAGTCGAGCTCGAAGTGCGGATCGGCTTCGAGACGGGCGAGGTCGTCGCCACTGCGACGGATGCACGCCAGCGGCTCGTCACCGGCGAGGGGTCGGCATCGCCGCCCGACTGGAGCAGGCCGCCGGATCGGACGAGATTTCGTCGGCGAGCTTGCGGGGCGGCTCATCGACCACGCAGCGACTCTCGAGCCGCTCGGCGAGCTCTCCATCAAGGGGCGCAAGGAGCCGGTGCGTGCATACCGGCTGCTCGAGCTTGCCGACGCGCCACCCGCGTTCGAGCGCCGGCTGGACGCTCCTCTTGTCGGTCGGAAGCGTGAGCTGGCCGCGCTGCGGCGGGCGCTGAAACGCGCGACCGACTCCGGCTCCGTGAGCGTCGCGGTCGTCTCCGGCCCGCCCGGCGTCGGCAAGTCGCGACTCGCTGCCGAGCTGACGCGGCGCGCGAAGAACGTTGCTGCGCTCTGGGGCCGCTGCCTCTCGTACGGCGACGGCATCACGTACTGGCCGCTGCGCGAGGTCGCCCAGCAGGCGCAGCTGGGCGAGGAGCGCGACGCCGTGCTCGCGGCGCTCGACGCGGACACGCCTCCGCCGGCGCCCGAGATCGCCTGGATCTTCCGGCAGTTCTGCGAGTCGCTCGCGGCCGCCAAGCCGCTGGTCTCGACTTCGACGACGTCCAGTGGGCGGAGCCGACTTCCTCGAGCTCATCGAGCTACTGGCGGACCGAGGCCAGGGGCGAATCCTCGTGGTCTGCCTGGCGAGGGACGAGCTGTTCGAAGACAGACCATCGTTCCTCGAGGATCGGGTAAACGTCGAGCGCACGGTGCTCGATGCGCTCTCGGCCGAGGACACCGATGCCCTCTTGGACGGGCTCGGCGGCGCGATCCTCGAGTCGGATCAGCGGGCGCGTATCTCGAGACGGCGGAAGGGCAATCCGTTGTTCGTCGAGCAATTTCTTGCGCTCGCGCTCGAAGGAGGTCTGGCCGAGCAGACTTTGCCCGAAACGGTGCAGGCGCTGCTAGCAGCGCGCCTCGACCGGCTGGGGCCGGGGAGCGAGCCGTTCTCGAACGAGGCTCGATCGTGATCCACGGTTTTACGGCACGACGATGTCGACGCGCTGCTCGAGCCCGCTGCAGCCCCACCGTCGCTGCCCATCTCGAGTCGCTCGTTGCGCGCGGCTTCCTCCGGCCGGCCGAAGAGAACGCATTCCGCTTTCGCCACCTCATCGTCCAGGAGGCGGTCTACCGCTCGGCACCGAAGCGACTCCGAGCTGAGCTGCACGAGCGCTTCGCCGACCGTCTCGATCAGACTGCTCGGATACTGGCTGAGCTCGACGAATTCGTCGGCTACCACCTCGAGAGGGCCTTCGAGCTGCGAAGTGGAGCTCGGCGAGTTCGACCGGCGGACCGAACGACTCGCGGAGGACGGTGGCCACCGCCTGGGCGAGGCCGGCATTCGCGCTCTCAAGCGAGGAGACATGCCCGCTACGGTCAACCTGCTCGAGCGCGCGACGTCGCTCCTCCCACGCGCTGGGCTCAGAAGCCGATTGCTCGCGGAGCTCAGCATCGCCCTTCTCGCCAGCGGTGACGCAGAAAAGGCCAAGCTGGTTCTGGCTGAAGGGATTAGCGGCGCCGAGCAGAGTCGCGACCGGCCATCTGAACTGCGTGCGAGGATCGAGCTCGCGTACATCCGGAGCGACACCGAGCCCGGAGAGACGACCGAGGGCCTCCTCGACATCGCGGCCGAGGCCATCCCCGTTTTCGAATCTGTGGAGGATCATCGCTCGCTCGGCCGGGCGTGGCTTTACGTCGGGCTTTGCCGAAGGAAGCGTGCGTGGCCGGAACGAGGCACGACTCGATGCGGCGGAAAGGGCTCTGGGCCACTACAAGCGTTGCGCATGGCCTACCGAGACCTCGGTAGGCGAGATCGCGGCCGCGCTCTACTTCGGACCGACTCCGGTTGACCGGGCGATCGAGCGTTGCGAGCAGCTTGTACAGGAGGAGCCGTCGCATGCCGCGCGGGAGGCAAACATCAACGCCTTTCTCAGCGGCCTGCTCGCACAGCGCGGCGATTTCGAACGAGCGCGAGCAGTCCTCGAATCGACCAGGTCGTTCTTCTGGGACCTCGGACAACGCACCAGCGTCACCAGTTGCGATGCGATGCGTGGAGACATCGAGCTCCTCGCCGGCGACGCACAGGCGGCCGAGGCGATCTTGCGCACTGCATGCGATGACTTCAGAAGCCTGCAGATGTCAGGACCTCTGGCAACGAAGGCGAGCGACCTTGCAGAAGCCCTCTGGCTGCAGGGTAAGTTCATGGAGGCCGACGAATGGACGCGGCAAGGCGAGCAGATGGCCGCGCCCGACGACTTGGGTGCCCAGACTCTGTGGAGATCGGTGAGAGCAATGATCGCCGCCGCCGAGGAGGAATACGAAACCGCAGTTCGCCTTGCCGAGCAGGCACTCGAACTCGCTGAAACGACGGACAACCTCAATCGTCGCGCCGCAGTTCATCGAAACCTCGGTGAGGTGCTGCGTCGGGCTGGTCGGCAGGATGAGGCGATCCACGCCCTCGACCAGGCAGCCGAGCTGTACGAGCAAAAAGGAAACGCTGTCGGCGCGTCGCGCGCGATTGACCTCAAAGCGGCCCTCGTGCTCGCATGAGAAGCGCGAAGGCCCGTCGGGCGGGCCTTCGCGAGCACTGTCATGACCTTTGCCATCTAGCCGGGCTTCGGGCCGCCGTCGTTCGCATACGCGATGAGCGGAGCCGCGAGCGCGAGCAGGCCGACTGCGAGCACGACGAGCGTGCGGTGCATGCGCTTGACCTGGTGCATCGTGTCCCTCCTTTCCGGGTGATCGAGTTCCTGTCGATCACGCTCGGGGAGGGCGCTAATCGCGCGGTCACAATTCGACAACCAATGGCTAACGGCACCGGGCTGGCGACTCGTAATTCGCTCAGTTCAGAGCACGCTTATTTTCCAAACGCTTTCGGCGCCGCAGTGCCGAAAGCGCGAGGAGTCGTGCATGCCGCGTGGGCTAGTGAAGATGCTTTTCGGACGCCAGTGAGCTCGTGGCGAGACTCGACGCATGGCTCTCGGCGGCTCGAATCGAGACGAGCTCGGGGAGCCACATCGGCTCGCAGCTCTCGGTCCGGAAGGCGTCCACGGCCGCGAGGTACCGCGTGGCCTCGAGCATCAGCGCTTCGGAGTCGATGTGTCCTGGCTCTTTCATAGCCGCACGCTCGCGCACGTCGCTCAAGATCCGCTCAATGTGGGCGTCTGTCATCAGCTCGCCCATCGCTTCCACTCACCGGCGCCCTGCGCCGCGACGTTGTCGCCCCAGATGACGCTCCGGTTCAGCCCGCTCAGGTCGAACCACTCGGGCAGCGGGTCTGAGCCGTCTTCCATCTCGTAGGTCTGCATGCTCGAACCGACGTGAGCGAATCCGTAGTCGCGAGCGCGCTTCTCGGCCGCGTGCTGCTTGCTTCGCACGTCGGCGGGCGCCCAGCGGTTGTCGCGAGGCAGGATCTGCAGGAGTATCGCGTAGCGAGAGAGCGTGACCCAGCTGATGTCGTAGAGCCACGCCTCGGTCGAGATCCCGGCCTCGTCCATGCCGGCGCGTTCGAGCTCGCGGGCAACTTCCTCGGGAGTGATCACGCCGCCGAGATGAGCGGGCTTGATCTCCGTCTCGACGTTGACGATCGGCCGAGTCGTCCTCCACGCCTTTGCGGTGTCGAGGAGCAGTCCGAGCTTGCGCAAGCAGTCGTCGCGCGTCTCGCCGAGGTGCGGATGGCCGAGCCGTGCCCAAGGGACGACCTCGAGCCCTGCCGCCTCGGCACGCGTGCGCACGTCGCCCCAGCGCGCGAGGCTCGTGGTCGCCGACGTTCAACGCGACCCAGTCGAAGCCAGCCTCGCGCATCTCGTCAAAGCGCCACGCGGCTCCGCCCGGATTGTTCAGGAGGGCGCCCCGGTGCGAGGCGAGATAGGGCGCCTCGGGTCGGAGCGGCAACCGGCGGGCTCGAGCTGCCGACGCCGCCGACTTCGTGCAGCGTTGCCGTGCCGAGCCCCGCCGGCGGGCTGGCGATCGGGGGTCGGTTCTGCGGAATGGCCGCGCTGGACGTAGTGGTAGCCGCTCCTGCGGCGAGCACGAGAGTCGTCATGCAGAGGAGAAAGATGCGACGCCGTGCGCCGCCTGCGGGGATCGTGCGCGTGATAGCCATGGCCCGACCTTCGGGTCGGCCCGCAAACCGCCGACCAACCGCCGGCTCACGGCCCGGTAACTGGATGCTGGTGTCAGTCTTCGAAGCCGTGGACGCTGGTTGCGAAGCCCGAGACGCCGTCGCCGCGGCTGACGCGCACGCGCCGGAGCTCGAAGGGCGCGGCTTGACTTGCGAGGCCCTCGACCGTCGTCGTAGCGGCGAGGAATCCTGCCGCACGCACGGCCGCGATGACGCGCGCGTCGTACCTGCCGCCCGGGTAGCAGAAGAAGTCGACCGGGATGCCGAAGAGCCTTTGCAGCGCCCGCCGCGAGCCCGCGATCTCGCGCGTCAGCCGGCGGGTCGTCGAGGGTGGTGAGATCGGGATGGGTGAGCGAATGCGCGTCGATCTCCCAGCCTCCGGCGATCAGCCTTCGCACCTGTCGCTCGCTGATTCCGCCGCGCACGCGCAGGTTCTTGACGGCGAGATTGAGGACGCCGGGCCACCCTCGCTCGCGTAGCACCGGCAGCGCCGCTTGCGCGACGCTTCGATATCCGTCGTCGAAGGACACGACGACGGGCCGGGGCGGAAGCGACGCGCGGCCGTGCCAGTGGCCCCAGACCGAGCGGAGCGTCACCGCGGTGTATCCATGGCGTGCGAGCCACCGCATCTGGCCGGCGAAATCTGCGCGCGAGACGTAGAGCTGCGGAAACGGGGCGCCGGCAGGCGGATCTCCGAGCACGTGGTACATGAGGATCGGGACGGGCGTCGCTCTGGGGAGACGAGGGCTTCCGCCTGCGGAGCCGGTGCGTGCCGCGGTGCGGGTCGACTGACGTCATGGGCCACGATCTGTGCCGGTCGAGGAACCGCGGAGCCGGTCGAGCACGGCGCGAGCGCAAAGGTCGCCACCAGAGTCGCTGCGACGGCCGGGATCGCGAGGGCTGCAAGGCGGCCGGCGGTGCGGAGAGTGCGTGCGCTGGACATGGCACGCACGGTCGAAGCAGCGCCACACCAGCCCCCAACCGCCGGCTAACGACACGCCAACAGGCGTTGCTCTGGATCAGTTCGAGGAGATCACGAGCGGGAACGAGGCCCGCGCTGCGTTCCCGCGGGTGTCGGAGAGCGCGATCTCGATCGTGTACGAGCCGCGGTGGATCCAGCTCAGCTCGCCGGGATGGGCGAGGTACAGGCGGTAGCGGCCGGGGCTGTCGCACGTGGTTCTGCGTGCGCTCCGGGCGCCCACACGCGGTCGAACTCGGAGGCCGAGGGGATCGTCTGGCGGAAGTCCACGACCGTCCTCCAAGCCGACGACGACGCGGGCGTGTGCGTCCGCAGGCGCCAGCGGACGAGCGCCGGCATGACGGGGAGGTCGTACCACGGGCGCGGAACCGCGAGCGGCGTCTCGTCGCGGGGCTCGGCGACGAGGTCGAAGGAGCTGCCGGCCGTGGGAGAGACCACCCGCCCGTCGAGTTCGCTCGTGAACCTGAACACGGTCGCCTCGGTCGTGTCCGAGTAGGGCCCGAGAGCGCCTGGCCGCAGCGGGTTCAGGTAGCGGCCGTACCGTGCCTCGGAGAAGTGGACGTGGCCGTACGGCGCCTCGATATGCCCGATGACCGTCTCGTACGCGGTGACGTGCTCGCCGCCTCGCACGCTCGGAACGACGTGCCAGTAGCTGAACTCGATGCCGGACCCGTCGACGATCTCCACGGTCGTGTGGTGCAGCGGGTGGATCCAGACGCTGCCCGCTGAGTGTCGCGTACACCGGCGTCCCGTTCGGAGCCGAGATGTCGATGCCGAAGTGGAACTGCCGCGACTCGCCGTCGTTCGCGATGCGCGGGTCGCCGAAGAAGCCGCGAACCGGATGCTGCCGCCGGAACGGCTTGACGGGCCACGCGTACGTGTAGTTCTCGGTCCCGGCGAGCTGCGGGGCGAGGACGTGACCGTCGCCGTGCGATGCGCCGGCGCAGTTTGACGCTGAGCAGCGGCCGGATCGTGCCGAGCGAATGGAACCGAGGCCGCATGTGTCGGGCTGCTCTGGAGAGCGATGCCGAAGGAGCGCGATTGCGGCGGCGATGGCCGCGAGTGTTGAGGTGGTGCGTGAGGTGGTCATGACCGGCACGGTCGGAGGGGGCCTCCAACCGGCCGGCAACGGCCCACTAACAGCGCGCTAACCGTGTTCTTGAGCGGGTCCTGAGCAGCCTCCGGGTCAGCTATGAGGGGATGCTGGACACAGCCCCGGCGTGACGATCTAAGGTCGGATGTGACGCTCGAGTTCCGGATACTCGGCCCGCTCGAGGTCTCGGACGAGACCGGGCCGATCGCGCTCGGCGGCCACCGGCAGCGCGGCCTTCTGGCCATCCTCCTGCTCGACGTCGGGCGCGTCGTCGCGATGGACCGACTCGTCGATCTCCTATGGGGCGAGGACGCTCCGAAGACCGCGACGGCGTCCCTTCAGAACACCGTCGCCCGCCTCCGAAAGGCTCTCGGCTCCGACGTGCTCGAGACCCAGGCGCCCGGCTACGTCCTCCGCGTCGCGCCCGAGCAGCTCGACGCGGGTCGGTTCGAGCGCGCGCTCGTCGATGCGCGGCGGCTTCCGCCCGAGGAGCGGCGGGACCTGTTGCAGAGCTCGCTCGCTCTGTGGCGTGGCCCCGCGCTCGCGGACTTCGCGTTCGACGACTTCGCGCAGTCCGAGATCCGGAGGCTCGAGGAGCTGCGGCTCGTCGCTCACGGAGAGCGGATCGACGCGGACCTCGAGCTAGGCCGGCACGGCGACGTCGTCGGTGAGCTCGAGACGCTCGTGCGCGACCATCCGCTACGCGAGACCTTCCGGAGGCAGCTGATGCTCGCGCTCTATCGCGCGGGCCGGCAAGCCGAGGCCCTCGAGGTGTACCAGGATGCTCGCGCTCGCTTCATCGACGAGCTCGGGATCGAGCCCGGCCCGGAGCTCAAGCGACTCCAGTCGGAGATCCTCCGGCACGAGGCGGGCCTCGCCACATCCGGACACGCCCGCGGCCGCGGACGAGGAAGGCGAGATCGTGAAGGCGCTCCTCGCCGGCCGTGTCGTGCCCGTGATCGGCCTGGACGGCGCCGGGGATCTCGCGGATCATCTCGCCAGAGCCTTTTCCGTACCCGACGATCGCCCGATCGACCTCGCGCGCATCTCGCAGTACGTCGCGACGATGCAGGGCTCGGGGCCGCTGTACGACGAGCTCCACTCCCGATTCGAGGCAGCCGTCGAGCCCAGCCCGTTGCATCGTTTCCTCGCGCGACTCCCAGCGCTCCTCCGAGAACGCGGGGCGCCGCATCAGCTCATCGTCACGACCAACTACGACCTCGCCCTCGAGAAGGCGTTCGAGGAGGCGGGCGAGGAGCTCGACATCGTCGCGTACGTCGCCACCGGGCAGCACCGCGGGCGCTTCTGGCACCGGCCGCCCGGGGAGCCGCCGCGTCCCATCGACGTACCGAACACCTACGCGACGGAGCTCAGTCCTCGAGCGTCGGACGATCCTCCTCAAGCTTCATGGCGCCGTCGATCCGCTGCCCGAGCGCGAATGGGAGAGCTTCGTCATCACCGAGGACGACTACATCGACTACCTCGGCCGCTCCGAGCTGACAGCGGTCGTTCCGGTTGCGCTCGCCGCGCGGCTGCGCCGGAGCCACTTCCTCTTCCTCGGCTACGAGATGGCCGACTGGAACCTGCGGCTCATCCTCAACCGGATCTGGGGCGAGCGGCCCGTCGGCTACCGATCATGGGCCGTGCAGCGGTCGCCGAGTCCGCTCGCGGTCGCGTTCTGGAGGCGGTTCGACGTCTCGGCGCTCGACGTCGAGCCCGCGTCGTACGTCGAGCTCCTCGAGCAGCGACTCGAGGCGGCGTGACGGGCGTTCCCGAGTCGCCGTACAAGGGGCTGAACGCCTTCGACGACTCGGAGCTCGACGCGCTCCTCTTCTTCGGGCGCGAGCGGGAGACCGAGATCGTGGTCGCGAACCTCATCGCCTCGCGCCTGACGGTGCTGTACGGGCCGAGCGGCGTAGGGAAGTCCTCGTTGCTGCGCGCGGCGGTCGCGCGCTCGCTGCGCGGGCTGCCGGAGCAGCCGCTCGTGTCGTCTTCTCGAGCTGGAGCGACGACCCGAACGTCGCGCTCGCCGAGGCCGTCGCCGAGGCGACGGGCGACCGCGCGAACGGATCCGCCGTCGCTGCGCTCGAGCGCGCGCAGGCCGAGCGCGACGTCTACCTCGTGCTCGACCAGGCCGAGGAGTACTTCCTGTACCACGCCGACGACGGCGGGCCGAGCTCGTTCGGCGAGGCGCTGCCTGCCGTCCTCGGGCCGCTTCGCGGTCAACGTCCTGATCTCGCTGCGCGAGGACTCGCTCGCGAAGCTCGACCGCTTCACCGGGCGGATCCCGGGCCTCTTCGCGAACACGCTGCGGCTCGACCGGCTCGACCGCCAGGCCGCCCGAGCGGCGATCGTCCGGCCGGTCGAGCGCTACGCCGAGCTCACCGGCGGCTCGCTGTCGCGTCGAGCCGGAGCTCGTCGAGCGGGTCCTCGACGAGGTCGGCGCGGGCCAGATCGAGCCTGCGCTCGGCGGGCTCGGGGCGGTCGAGGGCGAGCGATGCCGGCGGCGCGGATCGAGGCGCCGTACCTCCAGCTCGTGATGCAGCGCATCTGGGACGAGGAGCGCGCCGCCGGGTCGACGCGTCCTGCGCGCCGAGACCCTCGAGCGTCTCGGAGGCGCGCAGCACATCGTCGAGGAGCATCTCGAGGGCGCGATGGCCGAGCTCTCCGAGGGCAGAAGGACGTTGCCGCGCGGCTCTTCAACCACCTCGTGACCCCCTCGGGGACGAAGATCGCGCACGACGTCTCCGATCTCGCCGACTTCGGCGAGCGTGCTCGCCGGCGGAGGTCGCAGCCGGTGCTCGCGCCGCTCGCCGAGCGAAGAATCCTGCGCTCGGTCGAGGAGGGCGGGCGACGTCCGCTACGAGATCTTCCACGACGTCCTCGCCCAGCCGGTGCTCGCCTGGCGCGCGCGCCATCGCACTGAGCGCGAGGTCGAGCGCCACCTCGTGGAACAGCAACGAGCGGCGCTCGACGCTCCATCGCCTGTTGCACTACGGTCGGTGGGGGTCGCAATCGTCGCGGTCGTCGCCGGCTTTGCCCTCGTGCAGCGTTCGAACGCCAACGAGCAGTCCCGCGAGGCGCAGGCTCGTCGACTCGATGCGTCGGCGATCAGGCTGCTCGAGGAGGATCCGGAGCTGAGCCTGTTACTGGCTTCCGAGTCCGCCCGAAGTGCACCGGCACCGACAGCGGAGGATGCGCTCAGACGTTCCCTCCTGACATCTCACGTGCGGGACGTATCGGACCGGCGGACCGATCACCGAGGTCGCGTTCGCGGCTGACGGGCGTCAGACGGATTCGCCAGCGACGGACGGATCGGCCCGCGTCGGGATACGTCAACCGGGGAGGAGATTGCCGTCCGCACGGTGGGTCGAATGGGGGAGTCTCCTTCGGCTCGGTCCTCGTTCTTGGCTCGTCGGGCCCCGCTCAAGTCGCTCGAACCGGTAACGGCAGACCCTCGCTGCAGCGTCGGTCGAGCGCCGGTCGCCGACGCAGTCGTCGCGGGGAGGTTCGTCGTCGCCGTGCGAAACGGGATCGGTGCGGTTTCGGACGTGAGCAGCTGTCGCTCGTCCGCTCGATCGGCCGAGTCGGCCAGACGGCAGTACGACTCGTGGCGAGCCCTGACGGCAGGCGTGTAGCGTTCCTGTCCGGTCGAGAGGCGCGGATCGTCGACGTGCCAACCGGACGCGTGCTCATCGGCTGGTGCATCCCGGTGAGATCACGAGCCTCGCGTTCAGCGGGGATGCCGGTCTGGTCGTGACCGGAGGCCGAGACAGGCTCGCCCGGATCTGGAGCGGGGTGAACGGCCGTCGCATTCGGCAGTTGGAAGGCCATGACGGCCAGGTGTTGACGTCGCGATCACGGCGTCGGGGACCGAGGTCGCGACGGCGAGCACGGACGGACCGCTCGATCTGGAGTGTCTCGTCAGGCAGCTCGAAGCCCCGCTCTTCGGCCACACGCGCTTCGTGCGCACGGTGGACTTCAGCCCCACGGACTTCCGTCGTCACCGCCAGTGACGACGGCACCGCGCGAACCTGGGCGCTGAACGGACGGCGGCTCACGACACTTGCCGGACACACGGGGACCGTGTCCTCGATGCGCGTTTCTCACCGACGGATTCACGGTGATGACCGTGCTGGCGAGGACGGAAGCGTCCGGCTGTGGGAGCCGGGTACTCGACCCCAGCTCGAGGTGGGGGATCTGATCCACCCGAGGCAGCTGAATCGACCGCCACGGCCCTGACGGGAAAACGACGGCGACGGTGATCGACGGGGACTCCGCCTCGAACGCAGTGACGGCACCGTGACGGAGCTCGTCGGCCATCGTCTGAGCCGTGACAAGCGTCGCGTTCGATCAGGAAGGAAAGCGGCTGTGAGTGCCGGGAGGGAGGGTGACGTCGTGCTCTGGGACGTCGCTCCGGACAAGCCCTGCGCGTGTTGCGGGGCCACTTCGGCGAGGTCTCCGATGCCCGCTTCAGCCCGGACGCGCGTTGGATCGTCACCGCCGGACCGCGATCCGTCGGGCTCTGGAAGGCCTCCGACGGCGAGCTCACTCGGCTTCTGTTCGGTCCGACCGGCCCGTTCACGGCGGCCGCGTTCCTCGATGACTCGCGGACGATCGTGCCGTGATCGAGGAAGGCGTGATCAGCACGTACGAGTGCGCGATCTGCGGCGAGATCGAGGAGCTGCTCCAGCTGGCCGACGAGCGGGTGGCCGCGACGGGCCGTGAGCTGGCGCCGGAAGAGCGCGAGCTCTACCTTCGCTAGCTGCGGCAGCCGTCTCGAGGAAGGAGGCCGGCGGCGCACAGCTCCGGCCGGGGGGCGCTGATTGCAAACGCGCTGCGAAGGTCGTGCGTGAACCAGACGTGAAGCATTTCGCTCGCGCCTTGGGTGAGCCGCGAGCCTGCCGGGCACTTTCCACTCGGTGGAGGCTTCAGTCCGCGCTTCTTCCCCTGCTTGCATACGACATGCGAGTGCCAGCGGAGGATCGGGCCGGCTGGCGTGGGCCCGACCTCGCCGTCTCGCGTGCTCCACATCGCGCCGACCAGAACGAGAGGCCGCCCTGGGGCGTTGGCGTAGATCAGCGCCTTGGGTCGGGTGAAGTCGAAGATGGACTTGCCTCGCGGCTCTTCACGGCGCTCCGCATGAAAGAAGAACACGCTTCGGTCCCCGCGCTTGCGAGGTCTGGAGCCCGTGTCGTAACCCCCCCGGGTTGCCGTACGTACGTCTCTCCAACCCCCACGTTCAGCGGCTGCGACCAGTCGGTCGAGGACGCGAGCGGCCCGCGCTCGCTGGCGCGGCGTTGCGAGCGCGACCAACGGGTACTGAGGCAGATGATTGATGAGGCCATGCCGAGCGGTCGGCGGGAGTGTCTGAGTGCTATCTCGTGGAAGCTTGCACACGAGGGCAGGAGGCACCGCACTGTGTGCTGCACCGGCGATCGCCAGCAGGGCGACCGCGAGCGCGCCGGCGACGGCGAGCCGGGCGCTCACCTCTTCACCAGCCGCGCCCACAGGTTCTCGAGCACGCGGCGCACGACCGGATCGGACGTCACAGCCCGGGTGAAGTGGAACGCTCCAGCGGCGAACACCCGCGCCCCGCGCCCCGTCTCGTAGTACGTCATCTGGGCTTTCATGCCGTGGCCGAAGAGGTGTGGGATCTCGGCCACGACTCGGACGCCGGGCGGCGACGCACCCGTGACTTGGTCGATCTCGACACCGCCCCGAGCGAACCCGGATCCCACGTGGAGATCCGTTCTCGCGAACATCCACGAGCGCGCAGGTGTCCTCCGTACCACCCATGAGCCCCTCGGCGACCGCTGGTGGCTGACGTACTGGACGCCGACGAGAGCAGCTTCGGGGCGGCCGAGATCCCGCCAGCGGCTCGACTTCACGAGGAGGTCGCCCTCTCGTTCGACCCGCCAGAAGAAGTTGTTCGCGGACAGGAACATCAGGTTGCCACCGAGGTCGCGGTACGCCTCGACGAGATCGTATTCCCGAGTGGTCACGTACTCGTGGTGCCCGGCGAAGACGATGAGGTCGTACGCATCTTCCAGTGCAGCCGGGCTCTCGACCTGTTCGAGGTCCCACTGCGAGAGGTAGTCGGCCCTCCGGTGTGTCCAATGGAGCCAGTTGAGGAATCCGAGGTGGTTGCGGAACCCGTACGGAACGCCGCGATCGAGGAACGCCCGACCGAGCCGAACGGCGTCCACGCGCTTGTCGACATACCACGAGCCCGCATGCTCGTCGCGGCCGTCATCCCTGAAGTTGTATGCCTGCCAGGTCAACGTCGGAAGGACGACGGCCACTCGATTCACGCCGATGCGCCGCGGCGAGACCACGAAGGGAGCAAAGCCCAGGCGACCGTTCGGTGCTCGGAGGCGCACGAAGTAGACACCGCTCTTCCACTTGCGGACCGGCAGTGAGACGACTCGCCGACCGGAAGCGCCGCCGATCGAGTGCTCCCGGGTCACGGGGACCCCGTTCATGACCGTGTCGGTCAGGGTCGGGATACGCTCGGGCCCGGACTCGTAGACCTGCATCGTCAGATTCCGCGAGCGATGCTTGATGACGAGGTTCGCCCGCTCGCCGGGCCGATAGCTCTCGCGCTCGAACGCGGCTTCGATCGCCGGAACGAGGTCCGAATGCCCCGGTGCCCTGCCCTCGAGTGGTGGTCGCGCGCCCTTGACCGCTGCGCCGGCGACCAGCGTGACCATGAGGCCGATCGCGACCCCGATCGCGCCGATCATGCGTACAGCCATACCCAGAACATCGGCAGATCTGGCTCAAGACTTGCTCAAGGGGAGGACGGCTACGCTGAGCCGGTGCGCGAGTTCCGAGCGACAGACCTCTACGCGCCCACCGGCGACCAGCCGCGCGCGATCGACGAGATCGCCGCCTCGGTCAGCGCAGGCAACCGTTTCCAGACCCTGCTCGGCGCCACCGGAACCGGGAAGACGGCGACGATGGCATGGACGATCGAGAAGATCCAGCGCCCGGCCCTCGTGATCGCGCACAACAAGACGCTCGCCGCCCAGCTCTGCAACGAGTTCCGGGAGTTCTTCCCGGAGAACGCCGTCGAGTACTTCGTCTCCTACTACGACTACTACCAGCCCGAGGCCTACATCCCGCAGGCCGATCTCTACATCGAGAAGGACTCGTCGCAGAACGACGACATCGCCCGGCTGCGGCTGTCGGCCACGTCCTCGCTCATGACCCGACGCGACGTCGTCGTGGTCGCGTCGGTGTCCTGCATCTACGGGCTCGGCTCTCCCGAGGAGTGGCGTGAGCGCGTGCTGATCCTGGAAGTAGGGGAGGAGCAGGATCGCGACGACGTCCTCAGGAAGCTGATCGAGAGCCAGTACGTCCGGAACGACACGATCCTCGGGCGCGGTCGCTTCCGGGTGAAGGGCGACGTCATGGAGGTGCAGCCCGCGAACCAGGAGACGGCGTACCGCGTCTCCTTCTTCGGCGACGAGGTCGAGCAGATCACGCACTTCGACCCGCTCACGGGCGAGGTCTACGCGAAGCTCGACAACCTCGTGATCTGGCCGGCGACGGAGTACGTGACCTCGCGGCCGACGATCGAGCGGGCGATCGACGAGATCAAGGCGGAGCTCGAGGAGCAGGTCGCGAAGTTCGAGGCCGAGGACCGGATGCTCGAGGCGCATCGGATTCGCCAGCGGACCGAGTACGACATGGAGATGCTGAAGGAGCTCGGCTTCACGAGCGGGATCGAGAACTACTCACGCATTCTCGAAGGTCGCGCGCCCGGCACGCACCCGTTCACGCTGATCGACTACTTTCCCGACGACTTCGTCGTTTTCGTCGACGAGTCGCATCAGACGGTGCCTCAGCTCGGCGGGATGTACGAGGGCGACCGCTCGCGCAAGCAAACGCTGGTCGACTACGGCTTTCGCCTGCCCTCCGCGCTCGACAACCGGCCGCTCCGCTTCGACGAGTTCCTGCGCAAGGTCGAGCAGCTCGTCTTCGTGTCGGCGACTCCCGGCCCGTTCGAGCTCTCCCGCTCGCAGGTCGTCTCCGAGCAGCTGATCCGGCCAACAGGGATCGTCGACCCCGAAGTGGAGCTCCGGCCGACCAGGAACCAGATCGACGATCTCCTGAACGAGATCCGCCATCGCGAGGAGGCGGGCGAGCGCACGCTCATCACCACGTTGACGAAGAAGATGGCGGAGGACCTGACCGACTACCTCCTCGAGGCGGGCGTGCGGGCGCGCTACCTGCACTCGGAGATCAACACGCTGGATCGCATCGCGATCATCCGCGAGCTCCGCCTCGGCGAGTACGACGTCCTCGTCGGGGTCAACCTGCTGCGCGAGGGGCTCGACCTCCCCGAGGTGTCCCTCGTGGCGGTGCTCGACGCCGACAAGGAAGGTTTCCTGCGCGGCAAGACCGCGCTCATCCAGACGACCGGCCGCGCGGCCCGCAACACGGCCGGGAAGGTCTTGCTCTACGCCGACAAGCGCACCGAGGCGATCGTCGGCGCGATGGAGGAGACCAACAGGCGCCGTGCGTACCAGACCGCGTACAACGAAGAGCACGGGATCATCCCCGAAACGATCGTCAAGGGAGTGTCCGACATCGCCGAGCTGCTCTCGCTCGAGTCGCCGCACGTCCCGTCTTCACGGCGCCGGCGTGGAAGGGCCGAGGTCGAAGGGATGTCGCCCGACGAGCTCGAGAAGCTCGTCATCACGCTCGAGGAGGAGATGTACCTCGCTGCCGAGGAGCTTCGCTTCGAGTACGCGGCCAAGCTCCGTGACGAGATCAAGGACCTGAGGCGGGAGCTGACCGCCCTCGCCGCGTCTGCTTGACACGTCGATGCAGCACCGAGGCATGAAGGCGTCGCGGTGAACGCCGGCGCGGCATTCGTCCCACGCTCAGGCCGGCGTCAGTCGATCGGGGCCCTGGACATGCGCGTTACCTGCGAGTGGCCGAAGATGGCGCTTGCCAGGTACGTCAGCTGCTTTCCCGTGTACGCGCGCGGCACCCGCCACGTGCACCGTAGTCGCCCCTTCACGACGGTGCCGAGCGCCAATTCGAGAGGCGTCTTCCCGACGGCCGCATAGCAGGCGACATCCGCGTACCGGCGGCTGCCCGTCAGGCTCGGGGTCACCGCGAGGTCAACCGTGAAGAGCTTCCCCGCACGCGGCCGAGAGGGACGCGTGGTGAGCCCCGCGAACTTCATGGTGCCGCCGGTGACCTTGCGCGCGGCGCCACGCAGCGCGGGGATGACGTACAGCTCGGGACGTAGCGGTCCGAGCCCTCGTGCGATCGCGAGCCGGCTTCCGTCGGGCGACCACGACGGTGAGGTCTCGCCCTCGTCGGTCCGCGTCAGTCGCTGTTCGTTGCTCCCGTCGGCGTCGACCACGTATATCTCGCTGTTGGTCACCGGCAAGTCCCTGCCAGGCCCGCTCACGTAGGCGACCTTCGACCCGTCGTGTGACCAGGCCGGGCGCCGCTCGTTGTGCCAGGACACAGGATTGGCGGTCAGCGGTCGCACATCCGTCCCGTCTGCCCGCATCGTGTACAAGCGCCACGCGAGGATCTCGCCCCTGTTGCTCGCGAACGCAATCAGCCGACCGTCTGGCGACCAGTCCGGAGAGTCGTTGGCTGCGGGCCGGCCGGTAGGGAGGGCGACGCTCTCAGTGAGGCGCGTCTGGCCGCTTCCGTCGGCGCTCATCACGTAGATCTCCGAGCTGGAGTCGCGCTGGCTGACGAAGGCGATCTTGCTCCCGTCGGGCGACCATGTCGGCGCGAAGTTCGGGCCGCCGTCGTGTGTGACCTGCGTCTGTCCGCTCCCGTCCGAGTTCATGACGAAGATGTGGAAGTCGCTCAGGTCACCGCCCGTCTGGCGGACGAACGCGATCTTGGTCGCGTCGGGCGACCACCTCGGCATGTCCTCGTGCCGTGAGGTTGCGGTCAATTGACGCTCGGCGCTACCGTCGGGGGAGACCGTGAAGATGTCGCCGACGCGACCGTTGCGGAAGCCGACGAACGCGATCCTCTGCCCGTCGGGCGACCACGAGGGCATGTCGTGGCCGATCGGAACACCGAGTCCCTGGGTCGGTGTTGCCAGAGCGTGAGGGAGGGCAGACGCCTGAGGCACCGCTGCCGCGGACGGGCCGTCGATGCGCGCTCCCGCGACGGGGACGAGACCGACCACGCCGACGGAGAGGACGGACAATCCGATCAACGACCTGAACGCCCGCGTATCGCCTCCCTCGCCTCGCCCGAAGGGATGCATTCTGTCAGCCGTACGCACCGCAGGCAAACGCGGTCCCACCCGCGGGGCACTGCGTCTCGTCAGCGGACGCGCAAGGCGAACGTGCGGGTCACCTCGGAGCCGCCCGTGCTCGCGAGGACGACGCCGCGGAGCATCCGGCCCTTCGCGTATGACGGCAGGTTCCAGGCGCAGCGCAGGCTTCCCCTACGGGTCATGATGGGGTCCACGAGCAGTTGGTCCCCGAGCGTCGCGCGGCACTCGACATCGGTGAACCCGTCGATCGCGGGACGGACGACGAGCTCGACGGTGAAAGGCCTGCTCGCCCGAGGGATCGCGGGCGACATGCGCATGCTCGCGAAGCTGAGATACTTGCCCGTCAGCTTCCGGGCGCCTAGGCCGCCGCCCGCGTTCAGCACGTGCACCTCGGGTCGGAACATGGTCAGTCCGCGAGCGATCGCGATCTGTCCGTCCGGCGACCACGACGGCCAGTCGTCGTTACCGATGTAGTACGTCAGGCGGCGTGTGTTCCTTCCGTCCGCATCGACCAGGTAGATCTCCGCATTGCCGACCGGGGGATGCCGGTTGTCCGTGACGAAGGCGATGGTCGAGCCGTCCGCGGACCACGCCGGTCGCTTCTCGTTGTGATAGGAGACCGGATGGTCGGTGAGCTTGCGTTGCCCGCTGCCGTCCGATCGCATCACGAAGAGCTGGTGCGCACCGGCCGCGCCCCGATTGCTCGTGAACACGATCAGCCGGCCGTCTGGCGACCAGGCCGGCGACGAGTCGATCGCCGGGTCGGAGGTGAGGCGCGTCTCGCCGCCGCCCTCGACATCGAGGAGGTAGATGTCCGAGGCGGCACGGCCCGGCGCCTCGTCAGAGATCCCTGTGTCATTGTCGTCGGGGTTGAGGGCACCGCTGGTGTCCTCGTCGTCCCGGCCTCTCGTGAAGACGATCTTTCCGCCGTCGGGTGACCAGCTCGGCGCGAAGCTCGCGTCCCGTCCGTGCGTGAGCTGGCGCTGCCCGGTGCCGTCGACGTTCATCACGATCAGCTGGCGTACGAGATTCACGGTGCGCACGAAGGCGATCCGGCGGCCGTCCGGTGACCAGCGCGGGAAGTCGTCGTGGTGTCGTGTGGCGGTGAGCCGGATCTCACGTCCGCCATAGGCGGGCATCGCGTAGATGTCACCCGCCCGTCCCTCTCGGAAGCCGGCGTAGGCGATCATGCTCCCGTCGGGCGACCACGACGGTGTGTCGCTCCCGAGCGCGGCCGAGCCACCCGCAGCCGCACCGCTCGCCACGATGAGCATGCCTACGACGCCTAGCGAGGGAGTGACGATTCCCGCCAACCGGATGAACGTCGGAATCACACCTGCCTCCAGCCGTGCGTCGCTCGGTCTCGGTGTTGATCGTGTTCCCACAGGACGCCGGGCGGACCGTGTTTCTTGCATCTCGCGCTCGTGGCGCGCTGGCTGATCGATGCCACGAGATCGGCGTCTCGGGGGCGCCGCCACGGCGGAAGCGGCCACCGACGCGCGCCACCGGACCTGGGATCGTGGCATCGATCATCTAGTCTGGGGCCATGTGCCGAAACATCAAGACTCTCCACAACTTCGAGCCGCCGGCCACCGAGGAAGAGGTCCGCGCGGCGGCGCTCCAGTACGTGCGCAAGGTGAGCGGGTCGCAGAAGCCGTCGAAGGCGAACGAGGCCGTCTACGCGCGCGCGGTCGACGAGGTCGCCGACACGACCCGCCGGCTGCTGTCCGAGCTGGTCACGAGCTCGACTCCGCGCGATCGTGACGTCGAGGCCGCTCGCGCTCGTGCACGTGCCGAGAAGCGCTTCGGCCGCGCCGCCTAGCTGTGCCGGTCTAGGCCGCCGCGAGCGTGTTCAGCTTGTCGCGCAGGTAGTTCAGATAGGGCTCGGGATCGATCGGCCCCCCGACGACGCGTTCGATCGTCTCCGCGGGCGTGAACTTCGCCCCGAGCGCATACAGGTTCTCGCGCAGCCAGCTGTGCAGGTCGGTGAACTCACCGCGCTCGATCTGCTCCTCGACGTCCGGGAGGGCCTCGCGGGCCTTCTCCCAGATCTGGACCGAGAGCACGCTGCCGAGTAGGTACGTGGGGAAGTAGCCGAGGTACCCGTTCGACCAGTGGGAGTCCTGGAGGACGCCGACCGCGTCGTTCGGCACCTCGAGGCCCATCAGCTCCGTGAATCGCGCGTTCCAGGCGTCGGGAAGGTCGGCGACTGCGAGCCGTCCGGCGATCAGCTCCTGCTCGAGCTCGAACCGGAGGATTATGTGGAGCCCGTAGCTCGTCTCGTCCGCGTCGACGCGGATGAAGCTGCGGTGCGGACGGTTGACCGCTGCGTGGAAGTCCTCGAGCGGGACGTCGCCGAGAACGTCGGGGAACGACTCCCGGACACGCGGATAGAACCAGCGCCAGAACGGCAGCGAGCGGCCGACGATGTTCTCCCAAAGCCGGCTCTGGGACTCGTGCAGCGCGTACGAAGCACCGCTGCAGAGGGGTGTCCGGGCGAGGGCGGGATCGGCGCCGCGCTCGTACAGGCCGTGTCCGCACTCGTGCATGGCGGTGAAGAGCGAGCTGAGGTCATCCGGGCTGTAGCGGGTCGTCAGGCGGACGTCGGCGAGCCCCACTGCCGCAGCGAACGGGTGGACGGTCAGATCCAGGCGAAACGCATCCCAGGTCGCGCCGAAGCGCTCGATCAGCTCCCGCGAAAGCCGCTCCTGCGGCGGGATCGCGAACGGGCCGCGCAGGAACGCCTCTCGCACGCCCGCGTGCTCGGCCACGAGAGCGCTGATCTCGGGCTGTAGCACCGCGAAGACTGCTCGGACATCCGAGGTCGAGACGCCCTCCTCGTAGTCGTCGAGCAGGACGTCGTACGGATCCTCGTACGGCGCGAAGCACTCGATCAGACGCAGCTTGAGGTCGAGCATCCGCTCGAGCTGTGGACGAAATCCCGCGAAGCTCGACTCTTCCCGAGCCTTCACCCATGCCTGATAAGCCTCCACCTGCGCCCCTGCGATCTCGACGGCCAGGTCGGTCGGAACGCGTCGCTTCTTCTCGAAGCGGCGTCGGGCGAAGCGGATCAGGCACGCGTCGTCCGCGTCGTGAGGGAGGCTCGCTGCGTACGGCTCCACGTCGTCCAGCAGCTCACCGATCCGATCGTCGATCTGTCGTTCGTGGACGATCGTCTCGAGCGTCTCGAGCTGGGCGCCGCGCGAGCTCTCTCCGAGCGGGGGCATCCACACCTCCGTGTCCCACTGGAGGAGGAGCTGCGTCCGCTCGAGATCGTCGATCTCGGCCAGACGCCGTTTGAGCTCGGCGAGCGAGTCTTCCATGGGCCGCAGTTCGTACCTTACGTGCGAGCGAACGTTCGTCGACCCACTTCGAGCAGCGCCTGACCGTCCCAGGCATACGTGCGTACCGTGAGCGTTTCCGGCTCGGACTCGTACACGTTCAATCCCCGTGCCTCTTCCCGCCGCGTCGGACGAGGGCGGCCGAGGCCGGGCGCCGTTGCCAGGACGAGCGCGCGTCGCGGGCCCTCTTCGAGAACCTTGAACTCACGTCGCTCTGCGACCCCGCCCTGGTGCACGTGGCCTCCGACCACGAGCTCGGCGCCGGCGGAAACGAGCGTGCGCAGGACGTCCTCCCTGCGGCTCAGCGGTCGCTTCCTGGCCGCTCTCCAGGGAGGGGCGGCGAGATGGTGATGCAGCGCCACCATCCGGAGCACACCAGCGGGCGCCTCCTGGAGGCGAAGGGACGCAGACGCCAGGTGGTCTCCGTCGAGCGCGCCGCCCTGCTGTCGCCACGCTCGTGCCGAGTTGAGCCCGACGATGACGGCTCCAGCGCTTGCGTACTCCGGCTCGGTGGTGCCGAAGACGCGCTCCCACTCGGCGAAGGTCCGTGTGAAGCGGGCAGGGAACGTGTACGGGATGTCGTGATTCCCCGGGACCGCCAGAAACGGGAGGCCGAGGCCCCGGAGGAGCTCGGCGGCCGTCTCGAGCTCGGTGCGGCGGCCGCGGTGGGCCAGATCGCCGGTCGCGACGAGCACCTCGGGCTGCAGGTCGGCGATCAGCTCACCGAGCGCGGTAAGCGGCTCCCACGCCTCTCCGTGACCCATGTGCAGGTCGGAGAGGTGGAGAATGCGCGCAGTCACGGCCGAAAGAGGCTATCCACGTTCGGCTTCGGCGATCGTCGCGTCATTCCGTATCGCTAGACTCGAATGGTGGCCAATGAGGCGCCGGAGCTGTTCGACGACGTCTATCTCGGCCTCCGGGCCGGAGGCGCCGTGCGAAAACAACGTCGCGGTGAGCCGCTCTCGGCCGAGGAAGCGGAGGCGATCGGTCATTGGCGGCGGCTCTCGCTCTGGCGGAAGTTCATCGCCATCGGAGCATTCACGCTCGGAACGTTCGGGCTCGGCTTCACCGTCGGGGGCCTGATCTTCGGCCGGCGCGCGCGCAAAGCGTGACCTAGCGCGGGTTCACGAACACTCGCGTGCGCCTCTGCTCGTGTCGCTGAAGGACCGGCGCCGCAGCGAGCCCGTGCGGTCTCACTCGCGACCATTCCCGGAACAGGAGCAGGCTAGACGCAGTTGTCGGCGGAGAAGCTCTGGTGCCCGCGGTCGGGCTGGCAGCGCTGTTCCCGGAGGGCGTTCGCGAGGACGTACGTCTCACCCTTCCGCTCGAACACCAGGGTCCAGCGTTCTGCCCGAATCGAGTCGTCCAGCAGTCCGTCGAGTGTGACCGTCACCGTCTGCGGGCCCTCTCCCTCTCCCGAGGACTTGCCGTCGATGGTCGTCCGCACGGCCGTGCGCTCGTCGAGACGGAGGAACTCGGCCGCGGCCATCGCCGCCGAGCGTTCCCAGTGCTCGTCGACGTTGGCCTGGAACGCGGCGAAGCCGGCAGTCGAGACGATGCCGCCGGATTCCGGGTCCGGAGGCCCGCCCCAGACGAGCTCGACCTCGACGTCGTTGCCGCACCCCGCCAACGCTGCAGCGGAGAGGGCCACGGCGGCGTACCCGAGGAGGCGCACGCCGCCTTTGTCCCCGAATCTACGCGCGGATTCTGGCCTTGCAAGCGATTGCGCTACGCGATCGCGCCGATCTGCTCGGTGTAGTACTCCATCTGGCGCTGGAGCCGCTCGGCGAGATCCGCACCGACGACACCGAACCCGTCGACGTGCAGCGTTGCGCGGAGCGCGAACTGGGTGAACTCCTCGCTCACGCGGAGCGCAGACAGCTTCTCCGCGTTGCCGCGGATGAGGATGAAGCCGTTGAGATCGCCGCCGTGCGGCTCGAGGAACACGGGCTCGAACCCCTCGATCGTGCCCTCTTCCTGAAGCCGGCCGTAGTACGCGAGCGTCTCGTTGAAGAGCTCGATGGCTTCGGCCTCGCGACCCCGGACCACCTCGCCCCAACCGATGAAAAGACCCGCGTCTGCCATTCCCTACCTCCTTGGCGCGCTGACGCCTTGAGCATTCCAGGTCGAGGACCGCCGCGCTATCGAACGTCTGTTCGTCTCGGTAGAATGGCGCGCCTATGGCAGCGGCAGACGAGCTCGTCGTCCACGGCGGCCGCGAGCACAACCTGAAGAACGTCACCGTCCGCATCCCGCGGAACGCCCTCGTCTGCGTAACCGGGCTTTCCGGTTCGGGAAAGTCGTCGCTCGCGTTCGACACGATCTATGCGGAAGGGCAGCGGCGCTACGTCGAGTCGCTGTCCGCGTACGCGCGTCAATTCCTGCAGATGATGGAGAAGCCGGATGTGGACTCGATCGACGGCCTCTCACCGGCGATCTCGATCGACCAGAAGACGACCTCGCGCAACCCACGCTCGACCGTAGGGACCGTCACGGAGATCTACGACTACCTCCGGCTCCTCTTCGCGCGAATCGGGCGGCCGCACTGCCCGATCTGCGGGCGACCGATCGCAGGCCAGTCGCTCGACCAGATCGTCGAGCAGGTGCTCCGCCTGCCCGAAGGGACGAAGTTCACAGTGAACGCCCCGGTCGTTCGCGACCGCAAGGGCGAGTTCAAGGACGTCTTCGAGGAGCTTCGCCGCGACGGCTTCACGAGGGTCAAGGTCGACGGCGAGCAGCGATTGCTCGAGGAGGAGATCGAGCTCGACAAGAAGTACAAGCACACGATCGAGGTCGTCGTCGATCGCCTCGCGATGAAGGCGGACCTGCGGCAGCGGCTCACACAGTCGATCGAGACCGCGACGTCCCTCGCGGAGGGTCTCGTCGTGGTCGACGTGATCGACGGCGAAATGCCCGATGGCTCGAATGCCCAAGGGCATTCGAGCGCGCTGACGTTCTCCGAGAACCTCGCCTGCCCCGAGCACGGGGTGTCGCTGCCGGAGCTCGAGCCGCGCGTCTTCTCCTTCAACTCGCCGCACGGAGCCTGCCCCCGCTGCACCGGGCTCGGCGCACAGCTCGAGATCGACCCCGATCTGCTCGTTCCGGACACGTCCCTCTCGATCAACGAGGGCGCGCTCGTGCCGTGGACGATCGGCAGCCAGAGCTTCTACGACAGCGTCATCGAGGCGATCGCCGAGCGCTACGAGATCTCGCTCGACACGCCGTGGCGTGACCTCGAGCGCGAGCAGCAGGACCGGTTCCTGCTCGGCACGGGCGGCGACAAGATCTTCGTCACCTACAGGAACCGGATGGGTCGGCGACGGCAGTACACGATGGCGTTCGAGGGGTTGGTGACGAACCTCCAGCGGCGCTATCGCGAGACCGATTCCTCGCAGCAGCGCGATCGGATCGAGGAGTACATGAGCTTTCGTCCGTGCCCGGAATGCGGCGGTGCCCGCTTGAAGCCCGAGATCCTCGCAGTCACGATCGGCGAGCAGTCGATCCACGGATTCACGCAGATGTCGGTGACGCGGGCGCTCGCGTTCCTCGACGAGCTCGACCTGACGAGGACCGAGGAGCTGATCGGGCGCCGGATCGTCAAGGAGGTGCGGGAGCGCCTGACCTTCCTCGACAACGTCGGGGTCGGCTACCTGCAGCTCGACCGAGCCGCGAAGACGCTCTCGGGCGGCGAGGCGCAGCGGTTGCGCCTGGCGACCCAGATCGGCTCGCAGCTCGTCGGCGTCCTCTACATCCTCGACGAGCCCTCGATCGGCCTGCATCAACGCGACAACGGGAAGTTGATCGCAGACGCTCGAGCGGCTGCGCGACCTCGGCAATACGGTCCTCGTGGTCGAGCACGACGAGCAGATGATGCGCTCGGCCGACTGGATCGTCGATCTCGGGCCGGGAGCGGGAGAGCACGGAGGCGAGATCGTCGCCGAGGGCACGGCGGACACGGTCGCTGCCACCCCGGGCTCGATCACGGGCGACTTCCTGAGCGGGGAGCGCCGTATCGCCGTGCCGTTGCGGCGCGAAGAGGATCTCCGCGGCTGGTTCTCGATCCGCGGGGCGTCGATGCACAACCTGAAGTCGATCGACGTCGACTTCCCGGTGGGCCGCTTCGTTGCCGTCACGGGCGTCTCGGGCTCCGGAAAGTCCACCCTCGTCAACGAGATCCTGTACAAGGCGCTCGCGAACCGGCTCAACCGGATGCGCACGAAGCCCGGCGACCACGAGAGCGTCGAGGGAATCGACGTCTTCGACAAGGTCATCGACATCGACCAGACGCCGATCGGGCGCACGCCTCGCTCGAACCCGGCGACCTACACCGACCTCTTCACGCACGTGCGGGAGCTCTACTCGCTCACTCCCGAGGCCAAGGTGCGCGGCTACAAGCCGGGCCGCTTCTCCTTCAACGTCAAGGGCGGGCGCTGCGAGACGTGCAAGGGCGACGGGACGATCAAGATCGAGATGCACTTCCTCCCCGACGTCTACGTCCCCTGCGAGACCTGCCATGGACGCCGCTACAACCGGGAGACGCTCGAGGTGCGCTTCAAGGGGAAGTCGATCGCCGACGTGCTCGAGATGTCGGTCGAGGAGGCGCTCGAGTTCTTCGCGAAGATCCCGAAGATCCGCCGGCGGTTGCAGACGTTGCACGACGTCGGCCTCGACTACGTGAAGCTCGGCCAGCCCGCGACGACGCTCTCCGGCGGCGAGGCGCAGCGGGTGAAGCTGGCCGCGGAGCTCTCGAAGGTCGCGACCGGCAAGACGCTGTACATCCTCGACGAGCCGACGACCGGGCTCCACTTCGCGGACATCGAGAAGCTGCTCGAGGTGCTTCAGCGGCTCGTGGACTCCGGGAACACCGTGCTCGTGATCGAGCACAACCTCGACGTGATCAAGCAGGCCGACTGGATCGTCGATCTCGGCCCCGAGGGGGGAGAGGCAGGGGGAGAGGTGATCGCCGTCGGGACTCCGGAGGAGATCGCCGAAGTCGAGGAGTCCTCGACGGGCCAGTTCCTTCGCGGCGTGCTCGCCGAGCCCGCCGCGGCAGCAGCCTAGTACGTCGCTGGCATACTCGAACACATGAGGACTGCAGCCCTTGCCGTGGGGCTCTGCTTCCTGACCGCAGCCGGCTCGGCTGCCGGCGCGGCCATGCAGGAGCAGCGTCCGTCGCTCGCCGTGACCGACACGCGACCTTTCGAGGTCCGTGGCGCCGGTTTCGAGCCGGGCGAGCGCGTTCAGGTGCTCCTTGCCGTCAACGGAAGCCAGCGCTTCCAACGCACGGTCGCGACCTCGACCGGGGTCTTCACCGTGAGGTTCGCCGTGTCGTTCGGGGCGTGCTCGCGCTTCACCATCATGGCCCTCGGGTCGAAGGGAAGCAGCGCCCGCGTCGTGCCTCGCGGTGCGCACATCGACTGCGTGTCACCGGCGAGCAGCGGCTCACACTCGTAGATCTCACGAAAAAAGGCCCCGGCGCCGAAGCGCCAGGGCCTTTTCGTCGTGCGTTTCGAGCCGTGCTAGGAAGCCGGCCGAACGTCGATCAGCTTGGCCTCCAGCTCACCGCTCTTGTTGTCGTTCACGATCACCATCAGACCGCGTGCCGGCGTCTGATCCCACTCGGGGCGGTCGATGATCACGGTCGTGGAGTCCGAGTCACCCGGGGCAACCGGGATGAAGTCGAACTCGTTGTCCGTGAAGATCGACGGCGTCCATGGGTTGAACCTCGCGGAGAGAGGCATGTCGTCTTCCTCATCCTCGATGAGGTCGAACCCGACCGCGTGATACGTGAAGCGCGGGTTCGCCTCACTGAGACACGGCTCGCCCGCCCGGCAGAACTGGTCCGACAGCGTCGGCAGGAACGCCGTGCTCCCGTCCGTCGGTGCGGTCGCCACGAACCCGCTCGCTCCTGCGCTCCGCGTGCTGAACACGAAGCTGCCGAGCTGGCCGTTGAAGACGGCCGCTGTGACGGCGCCGACATCGGCAGCGACGACGATGTAGTCGTCGCCGTTCCCGTTCTGGGGGTCGACGTCGACGAAGATGTCGAACTCGTTCGACGCCGCGTTTGACCACCGGCTCCACGTACTCACGCCGAAGCCGATGAGCCGGTCACCGCCGCCGAGGTCGAAGGACTGGACTCCGATCGCCCGCATGTCAGCAGGCGAGCCATCGGCGTCCTCCCCGTCACGCAGACCCCACGCGTAGAAGTCCGCCGTGCCCGTGACTGCTGCGTCGGCGTCGTTCGTCACCGTCGCTGTCGTCTCGAACGTCGGGGAGTCAGGCGTCGAGTCCGCTACCGAGATGTCGACCAGCGAGCTCGGCCTCGGAACGAGGTAGTACGGGACACGCAGGGCGATGTTGTTGTTCGCTCCACCCTGCGG
Source organism: uncultured Actinomycetes bacterium (assembly GCA_963758605.1). Lineage (GTDB taxonomy): Bacteria > Actinomycetota > Thermoleophilia > Gaiellales > Gaiellaceae > GMQP-bins7. Next base: position 165,311 of record CAVWWI010000014.1, read on the forward strand.
CGTGAACGTGACGAGCCCGGACACTTCGCGGAATCCCGCGGCGCTTCCGGCCGTGGCCATCGGGACGGCGAGCGTGACGTTGACCTCACCGAACGTCCCGGGTGCGGCCGTGACCGTGGCAGCGCTCGGGGTCAGCGTGTGCGGCGAGCCGCTCACGTTCGCGGTAGCGACGTCGAAGGTCATCGGCGCCGCGCCCTTGTTCCAGACACGAATCGTCCGTACTCCGCTGAAGTCCTCCTCGCTCTCGTAGAAGCCGAAGTTCGCGGCCGGGATCTGCTGGCCCGCGAAGGCGACGGCCTGCGTGCGTATGACTCCGAACGGGAACACGAGACCCGTTCCGGCGCGGCTGGTCCGGTACGGAGTCGTGCCGACGATCGACGCGGGACGACCGGTGTTCACGATTGCCGCGGCGAGCTCGTTGCCCGACCACGTGGGGTGGGCCTGGCGAGCGATGGCAGCGACCCCGGCGACGTGCGGAGACGCCATGGACGTACCGGAGCGGCCTCCGGAGTTGATCCCGCTTCCGTTCTCGGTCGAGAAGATGCTCACACCCGGTGCAGTGACGTTCGGCTTGAGGAAGCTGTCGCCGGTCCGCGGCCCGCCGGACGTGAAGCTGGCGAGGCCCGCTGAAGTTCGCGTTCGAGACGGAGATGTTGTTGACCGTCGTCAGCGTGCCGGACGCCGCACGGAGCCTGGCGCCGTCCGAGGTCGGCGTCGTGGCCAGCCCGCGAACGCCGATGAACGGGATCGTGACCGTGAACTGCTCACCCGTGTCCGGGTGGGAGAAGATCGGTCCCTCGAACGGCGGGAGATTGGTGCTGGTGTCCACCATCGCCACCGCCGCATAGCCGGCCTGCTGGCCGCGGATGGCCTTCCCGACACGGGCGCAGACTCCGCGGATGACGACCGCCAGCGACGTCGGGCTCGGCGGTGCCGGGTAGTCGGACACGTTGCAGCCGAGCGACTCGTCGACCGTGGGTGTTGCCGGGTTGTCGTTGACGGAGACGATCGTGTACTGCGTGCCGTTCGGGACATCCGTCTCGCCGTTGGCGTTGATCGTCGTGATCGGCGAAGGCGCCGTCGGGAGGGTCAGCGTGAACCCCGGGAATGCCGAGAGCGACTCGTTGGCAGCCACGCTGACCACGTGGTGACCCGCGGCCGGGGCTCCCCCGATGTATTGGCTCGGCCCGTTGTTGCCGGCTGAGCAGCAACGACGACGATTCCCGCCTGCGCCGCGTTGTCCGCGGCGACCGCAGACGGGTCGTTGGGCGTCCCGAACACGTTTCCGAGCGACATGTTGATGACGTCCATGCCGTTGTCGACCGACCACTCGATCGCGTCGACCGTCTCGATCGTCGAGCCCGCGCAGCCGAACACACGAATGGCGTACAGATGCGCTCGCGGAGCGACCCCGGGGCCGACACGGAACCGATTCGGGGTGTGCGTCGTCGTGTCGTACGGGCCTCCGAACGTGGAGCCGTTCGCGAGGACGCCGAAGCCGGCCGCCGTGCCTGCGACATGCGAGCCGTGGCCGAGACAGTCGAGCGGGTTGGGATCGGGATGGGGAATCAGCTGTGCACCGCTTCCGCCCGCGTTGTAACTGTCACCGACGAGGTCGATTCCGCCCTTGACCTTCGCCGCTCCCGGGCCGAAGAGGGCCGGGTTCGCAGGCAGCGTGTCGGCGGCGTTCGCGGCTGCGTATTCAGCCGGGGTCGCCACGGTACCCGCAGCCCGGAAGTTCCCGTGCGTGTAGTCGATGCCGCTGTCGATGATCGCGATCTTGCGATCGAGACCCCGGATGAAGTTCGGGGAGCTCCACACCGTCGGGACGCCGAGGTACGGCACGCTGATGGCGTTGTCCCGTTCGTGATACGGGATGAAGTGGACCCCGATGACACCCGGAAGCGCCCGGAGGCGCGACATCGTGTTCGGGTTGATACGAACCTTGATGCCGTTGTAGGCCACCTGGTAATCGGCCAGTACCTGGCCCCCGAGGCCCTGAATCGCGGGCTTGATCGCGTCCTGCCGCGCACCAAGCTCGGCCTTGATGTCCGCCTTCTCGGCGGCCGTGACCCTGCCCTGCTTCGCCATGACCTCGGCGACTGTCTCGCCGGCGAGCTGGACCATGATGTTCGCGGGGCCGCGGCTCAAGCCGCGCGGTGTGTAGTGCGATACCTGGATGCCCTCCACGCCGGCCGCGCTTGCCGGCTTCTCCTTGGCTCCGCCGGCCGAGGTAAAGGCCAGTGCGCCGAGGAGACCCGCGAACACGAATCCGACCAGCGGTCGGAACGGGTGTCTCCTGTGCAAGATTTCTCTCCCTCCTAGAGCGTCGGAGCAGAGGTTCCGCTGCTCCACCAGGCGGGATCCTTTCTTCGCGGAGGACGTCTGTCAAGCGAAGACCCGCGTGGTCCGCGAGACGCTGTCAGCCGCCGAGAACTGCCTGAGTCTGCGTTACTGCGCGCGACGTGCTTCCCGGCGGCGTCGTGCAAGTCGGTCTCGACCACGATCGTCGTTCGCCCCCGGTGAAGCGGTCGAGACGTCGCGACGACATGGCCGTCGCGCACCGCGCGGAAGAAGTTCGTCTTCGACTCGATCGTCGCCGTGCCGGTCGAGCCCTCGGGCAGGTTGAGGAACGCGCAGTAGGCGCCTGCAGCATCGGCCAGCGACATCAGCGCGCCGCCGTGCAGGATCCCGCCGGCGGTGCAGAGCCGCTCCTCGAATGCAATCCGCGCCCGCACCTCGTCGGCAGTAGCGCTGAGCAATTCCAGCCCGAGCGTGGCTGCGAACGGCATCGCCGAACGCGCGGTCGCGGTGAGCTCGGGGCCGCTCGACATTCACGCACTCTATGCACGTTCACTGGCTCGATCGCCGGTCGCTACGCTCCAGGTCGTGGCGTTCCTGGATACCGCCGGGAGACGGGAGGAGCTGTCACCGGATCGCGCGTGGTGGCTGCGTGTCCCCGCCGTGCTCATCGGTCCGCAATCGGTGTTCTTCGCGCTGCGCGAGGAGGATCCGGACGACGTCGCGGCGCGCTCCGAGCCGATCCTGCTGCTCGTCGGGCTCGCCGGAGCCGCCTCGGTGCTGGCGACTCCGACCGCCGGTGGCCTCCTCGACAACCCCGAATACGACCCGCTCGTCCTCGCCGTGTGGACGTTCATCGCCGGAAGCATCTACGGCGCAGTCGGCTACTTCGTCTTCGGCTTCGCGCTCTTCTTCGGCGCCCGGCTGCTGGGCAGTCTCGGGAGCTTTCGCCGCGAGCGGCAGATCGTCGGCTTCGCGGCCGTACCGCTCGCGCTCTCGTTCCTCGTCCTCCTTCCGCTTCGTCTCGCGCTCTACGGAGGAGACACGTTCAGCGAGGGTGGGGCGGACGAGGGGAACGGTGAATCTGTGCTCCTCGGCCTCCAGCTCCTCTTCGTCGCCTGGTCGTTGGGGCTGGTCCTGGTCGGCGTGAAGGTCGTCCACGGCTGGAGCTGGCCGCGCTCACTCGCCGCCCTCGGGGCCGCCGCGGCGTTGCTCGTGGCGATCGTCGGGCTATTCGCCACGATCTAGCGCCCCGACGGCTGCCTGTTCGAAGAGCGCGAGCTCCTCGTCCGGCATCGCGTAGGTGTGCTGCTCCTCGGGGAATCGGCGCTCCCGCACGTCGGCGGCGTAGGCCTCGAGCGCGCTGCGAATGACGTTGCCGACGTCTGCGTAGCGCTTGACGAAGCGAGCCGTGCGCCCCTCGTAGAGGCCGAGGAGGTCGTGCCACACCAGGACCTGCCCGTCGCAGTGCACGCCCGCGCCGATGCCGATGGTCGGGATCGCGAGCTCCTCCGAGATGCGACGCGCGACCTGGGCGGGAACGGCCTCCAGCACGAGTGAGAAGCACCCTGCCGCTTCGAGCGCCCGAGCGTCCGCGAGCAGCGCAAGCGCCTTCTCGGCGGAGCGACCCTGGGCCTTGAACCCTCCGAGCATCGTCGCCGATTGCGGCGTCAGCCCGATGTGGCCCATGACCGGAATCCCTGCGGCGACGATGCTCTTGACCCGGGAGAGCATCACGCCTGCGCCCTCGAGCTTGACGGCGTCGGCTCCGGCCTCCTTGACGAAGCGGATGGCATTCCGCGTCGCGTCCTCGTCCGTGACCTGGAACGACCCGAACGGCATGTCAGCGATGACCAGCGGACGATCCGCGCCGCGCGTGACCGCGCGGGTGAGGATCAGCATCTCCTCCACCGTCGCCGGGACCGTGGACTCGTGGCCGAGCATGGTCATCGCGGCCGAGTCGCCGACGAGCACGAGGTCGGCGCCGGCCTGGTCGGCGAGTCGGCCGCCGGGCGCGTCGTAGGCGGTGACCATCACGATCGGCTGACGCCGCGCCTTCATCTCGGCGAGCTCGGTCAAAGGCAGCTTTCCGGGAGCCGGGGTCGCCGGTGCCGGCTTCTGGGGGCGAATGCTCATGGGTCTCCTTCCAGTGGAACGTTGTCGATCAGTCTCGTCGAGCCGACTCGGACCGCACCGGCGAGGACCGGCGGGTCGAAATCAGCGATCTCGATGTAGTCGATCGCGAGTCCGTTCGACTCCGCGAGCACGCGGCGCGCCGCATCGGGGTCGCGCGTCGCGAGCGCCCGGGAGAGCGCGACGGCACGCTTGCGCTCCTCGGCGCTGAGGAGGGAGTTGCGTGACGAGAGTGCGAGCCCGTCCGCGTCGCGGACCGTCGGGAGGACACGGAGATCGACGTCCAGCGCGAGATCTCGGATCATCCGTCGGATCACCTCCACCTGCTGGGCGTCCTTCTGCCCGAAGTAGATGCGCCGCGGGCGGGCGATCGACAGCAGCTTGAGGACGACGGTTGCGACGCCGCGGAAGTGCCCCGGTCGGAACTCGCCCTCGAGGACGCCGCCGAGCTCCGTGACCTCGACCCAGGTCTGGAATCCGTCGGGGTACATCTCCTCGGTGGACGGCGCGAACACCAGGTCGACGCCCGACTCCGCAGCGAGCTCGAGATCGCGCGCTTCGTGCCTCGGATAGCGACCGACGTCGGTCCCGGAGAACTGGGCCGGATTGACGAAGAGGCTCATGACGACCGTCTCGCACTCGGTGCGGGCTGCGCGGAGGAGAGAAAGGTGACCCGCGTGCAGCGATCCCATCGTGGGCACGAGCCCGACGGAGGTCGAGCGTCGACGTGCGAGCTCCGCGCGGAGCTCGTCGATCGTCCGGCACACCCTCGGCGCGGCGGAATCGCCTTGTAACAACTTGTCACTTGGGAGCTCGCGGTCGGCGAGCGCAGCTGTCGCCCGCGCCAGCACCAAGTACAGCTCCTCCAACTCCGGGCGCGTCTCGCGGATGACGCCGAGGTGGCGCTCGACGGTCTCCCAGTCGCCGCGTGCGATCGGGCCGGTGAGCTCGAAGCCGTTGTCGATCACGCCGCGCATGAGCGGCTCGAGGGCTTCCGGAGGCGCACCGGCGCTTGCGAGGAGCGAGCCGGCCGCCTCTCGCAGTGTCACGAGATAGTTCGAGGCCACGGCTGCGCCTGCGTGGTAGGCGGCACGGGCGCCGTCGGCGAGCGCGAACGGCCGAAGGCCGAGCGTCTCGGCGAGCCAGGACCCTGTCGTCCGGGCCTCGTCGCTCTCCGCGCTCACGGCTGCCCACGCTCCGTCGAGCTGCTCGGGCCCACGTGTCTTCGAGAACGACTGCAGCGGGTGCATGCCGAAACGTCGAGCGTGCGGGTCGAGCGCTGAGAGAGGCGTTGCGCCGCTCACATGCGCGACCCAGGGTCCGGGCGGAGTGGCATAGGCGACCTCGGCGATCGCCCGATCGGGCACGCAGAGGAGGACGAGCTCGGGCTCGTCGGAGTCGAGGAGCACGCCGCGCTCGGCGAGGCGCGCACTCACCGCAGTACCGACGCGTCCACCCGCGCCCACGACTCTGATTCGCTCGATCATCGCTTGCTCCAGTTCCGTCTCCGGATACCGGGCAGCCGGAGGGTAGCAGCGGATGCGCACCCGGCAAACCGCGCGATCCGGACGGTAGACTCGGCACATGCCGATCTACGAATACGCCTGTATGGAGTGCGAGTCGCACTTCGAGGAGCTCGTCCGCTCCGGCGACCAAGCCGTCGTCTGCCCCGAGTGCGGCGCGGGGAAGGTCTTGAAGCAGTTCTCGACCTTCGCGGTACATGGAGCGGCGAAGGTGAGTGTCGCGCCCTCCGCGCCGCGAGCAAGCGGCGGCTGTTGCGGCGGCTCTTGCGGCTGCGGATAACGCCTCGGAGTCGCATCCGGCCACGCGCGTAAACTGCCGTCCGATGGATGCCGTCGAGCGCGCAGCGGCGCTCCGGGAGTACGCGGAGCAGACGGCGACGTGCACGAAGTGCGCGCTCGCCGCCGGACGCACGCAGGTCGTCTTCGGCTCGGGGAGCCCGAACGCCGATCTCATGTTCGTGGGCGAGGCACCCGGGTTCCACGAGGATCAGCAGGGCGTCCCGTTCGTCGGGCAAGCCGGCAAGCTCCTCGACCGCCTGCTCGAGGGCATCGGGCTCACGCGTGCCGATGTGTACGTCGTGAACGTCCTCAAATGCCGGCCACCGGGCAATCGCGATCCGCTTCCCGAGGAGATCGCCGCCTGCGAGCCGCATCTCTTCCGTCAGATCGAGCTCATGGAGCCGAAGCTCGTCGCCACGCTCGGGAACTTCGCGACCAAGCTCCTGTCGGGACGCCCCGCCGGGATCACGCGTGTGCACGGTCAGCCACAGGAGGTCACGCTCGGCTCGCGGAAGGTCTCCCTCTACCCGCTCTACCACCCCGCCGCCGCGCTCTACACCCCGTCGATGTTGAAGGTGCTCGAGGAGGACTTCGCACGAATCCCCGAGCTGCTCGACGAGGCGCAGGACTCTCCGCCCGAGGTCGAGACGCCTCCGGTCGCCGAGCGAGAGCCGGAGCCCGTTCAGCTCGGCCTGTTCTGACGTGCGGCTCACGCTCGCCACGGCCTCGGCGGAGGAGACCGAGGCGGTTGCGGCACGGGTCGCCGAGCGGCTCCGGTCTGGCGACGTCGTCACGATCTCGGGCGAGCTCGGGAGCGGGAAGACGACGTTCGTGCGCGGCGCCTGTCGCGCGGTGGGCGTGGGCGCGCCGGTGACGAGCCCGACGTTCACCATCGGGCATCGGTATCGCGGCCGAATCGACGTCTCGCATCTCGACCTGTTCCGCTTCAGCGGGCTCTCACCGGCGGAATGGGGTGATCTCGAGCCGTACTTCGAGGGGGCCGTGGTCTTCGTCGAGTGGCCCGAGGCCGGCCTCGGGGCGCTGCCCCCCGCCCGCATGGCGGTTCGAATCGAGCATGCGGGAGGTGATCGCCGCACCATCGAGCTCGCCGCCGAAGAAGGCGCACTGCTAGAAGGAATCACGTAATGCTCCTTCTCGCCTTCGACACGGCGACCGATGTGGCCACGAGCGCACTCGTCGACGACGGCCGCGTGCTCGGCGAGCGGACGTCCGTGCCGCGCACCTTGTTGGAGGACGTCGACGAGCTGCTCCGAAACGCAGATGCCTCACCTGCCGACCTCGACGCGCTGGTCGTGGGCACCGGTCCGGGAAGTTTTACGAGCACGCGGATCGGCCTCGCGGTCGCGCAGGGTCTCGGGCTCGCGCTCGAGCTGCCGGTCGCCGGCGTCTCGACCCTGCAGGCGCTTGCGAGTGCGAAGGAAGGCGTCTACCCGGTCGTCGACGCTCGCCGCCGCGAGGTCTTCGTTCTCGGCCCGCGCGTGCTCGCGCCGGCCGACCTCGAGCTGGAGCCGGGAACGACGGTCGTCGGGAGCGGGGCGGTCCGGTATCGGGCGACGCTCGAGGACAAGGGGGTTCACGTCCCCCCCGACGACGACGAGATCCACCACCCCCACGCGCGCTTGCATGCGGCTCTCGCGAGCGAGTTCCTGCCCGCCGAGGAGGTCGCGCCCCTGTACGTCCGCTCACCCGATGCGAAGGTCCGGAGCCCCGCGTGAACCTCGAGCTGCGACGACTCGAGCAGCGCGATCTCGACACGGTCGAGGTCATCGAGCGCGCGTCGTATCCGACCCCGTGGTCACGCTCGATGTTCGCCGCTGAGCTGCGAAAGCCGAGCGCACTTGCATTGGGCGCGTACCTCGACACCGGCGAGCTCGTCGGCTACGCCTTCGTCTCTCGCTACGTCGACGCCTGGCACGTGATGAACGTCGCTGTCGCGCCCGAGTTCAGACGGCGGGGAATCGCGACCGCGCTCCTGGCGCGCCTGTTCGACATCACGGCGGACGATCGTCGCCGCGGCTACACCCTCGAGGTGCGCGTCTCGAACACGGACGCGATTCAGCTCTACGAACAACTCGGGTTCGAGGCCCGCGGCATCCGGCGCGGCTACTACACCGACAACCGTGAGGACGCCTTGATCATGTGGCGCGAGTCGGCGGCACCCTCGGAAAAGGCTTCATGATCGTGGGGGAACCCAGGGTTCCCCCACGGGCCCCCTCCTTCACCGCTGCGAACCGCTCGAGCCTGCCTGGGCTCCCGCCGGGCGAAGCCCGGCTCCGCCCGCGGAGCCGCCGTCCCGCTGCCGACGAGGTTGCATCATCGTGATCCTGGGAATCGAGACGTCGTGTGACGAGACTGCCGCGGCTGTCGTGACGGACGGGGGCGAAGTGCTTTCGTCGGTCGTCTCCTCGCAGGCGGTCCTCCACGCGCGGTACGGCGGCGTCGTGCCCGAGATCGCCTCGCGCCGCCACCTCGAGCTCGTGACGCCTGTCGTTCGCCAGGCGCTGGCCGACGCGGGCGCGAAGCTCGGCGACGTCGACCGGCTCGCGGTGACGCAGGGCCCCGGTCTCGTCGGCGCGTTGCTCGTCGGGATCTCGACTGCGAAGGCCATGGCGTGGACGGGCAGGCTCCCGCTCGTCCCGGTCGACCACCTCGAAGGACATGTCGCGTCGCTCTATCTCGGCAAGGAGCCGCTCGAGCCACCGTTCCTCTGCCTGCTCGCGAGCGGCGGGCACACGCTGCTTCTGGCGGTACGGGAGCGCGGACACTCGGAGCGGCTGGGAACGACGCTCGACGATGCGGCCGGCGAGGCGTTCGACAAGGGCGCACGCCTTCTCGGCCTCGGATACCCCGGCGGCGCGGAGATCGATCGCCTCGCGGAGGAAGGCGACCCCGACGCGTTCTCGTTTCCGGTGGCGCGCGTCGCAGGCTTCGACTTCTCGTTCTCCGGCTTGAAGACCGCTCTCCTCTACACCGTGCGCGACCTCGGTGAGGACGAGGCGCGGCGACGGAAAGCGGATCTGGCGGCTTCGTATCAGCACGCGATCGTGCGCGCGCTCGCGCAGAAGGTGCACGCCGCTAGCGCAGAGTCGGGGCTCGAGCGTGTCGCCGTCGTCGGGGGCGTCGCGGCGAACTCTGCACTGCGTGCAGCGCTGCCCGACGCACGCTTCGCGCCGCTCGACCTGTGCACGGACAATGCGGCGATGATCGCCTCGGCTGCCCGCTACGCCGCGGCGCTTCCGTATCCGCACTACCTCGGCTTGGATGCGTATGCGTCGGTTGCGTAGTCGTCGCACGACGGCACTCGGACTGATCTCGCTGGTCGTCCTCGCCGGCGGCTCGGGCGCGCATGCTCAGGAGACCCCGCTCCCGGCGATCGACGAGGCGGGCTGGCAGGGCGTGCTCGGTGTCCGCGCAGCGGTCTCGACGGCTCAGCGGTACGTCGTCCTGCTCGAGGAGCCCTCTCTCGCGAGCCGCGTCCGCATCGCCGGCGGGCAGGCGACCGAGGCGCAGATGCGTAGCTGGACCACGGCCGCCGAACGTGAGCAGGAGCAGTTCTTCTCGCGGATCGCAGCAGCCGGTGCGCGCGTGGCGCCCGAGTATCGGTACGTACGCGTGCTCAACGGGTTCTCGGCGCGACTCGATCCCACCGCGCTGGCCCTTCTCGAGAGCGACCGCGAGGTCGCGGGTGTGTACCCCGTGCGGGCTGCGTTCCCGGCCCAGGCCGTCGAGGCACCCGACGTGACTCCCTCGGCGGTCCGTGGGCTCGAGATTCCGGGGTTGGACGGGACCGGAGTCACGGTCGCGCTGCTCGACACCGGGATCGATCCATCGCACCCGTACCTGCGCCGGAGCCTGCTTCCGGGAATCGACCTGATCAGCCCTGGCAGCGGGGCCGTCGCGCAGCCCCACCCGACGATTCCAGCGCGCCCGGAGCGCCACGGAACCGAGTTGGCCGGGATCATCTCGGGCTCCGAGGGTCCCGGCGGACTGCATGGAGTCGCTCCCGGTGCGTCGATCCTCCCGGTTCGCGTCGCCGGCTGGCAGCCGGACGCCGAGGGCGGCTACACCGTCTACGCCCGCACCGACCAGATAATCGCCGGGCTCGAGGCGGCCGTCGATCCGAACGACGACGGCGACACGCTCGACGCAGCTCGCATCGCGCTCATCGGGTTCGTCGAGCCCTACGCGTCGTTCCCGAGCGGCCCGCTCGGCCGTGCGATCGGGGGCGCGACCACGCTCGACATGCTCGTCGTCGTCCCGGCCGGAAACGACGGCCGCGCAGGGCCGAGCTTCGGCAGCATCGCGGGCCCAGGCGGGGCGCCGGCCGCTCTCACCGCGGCGGCCGCAGACGGGCGTCCCGCGACCCCGACCGTCCGTGTGCAGGTTCGAGCCGGGCTCCGCGTCCTCTTCGAGGACACTCTGCCGCTCGGCGGCGCACCCACCCAGAGTGTCACCGCCGACGTCGCTCCGGTGTCCCGCGCCGCCGCGGCGAGAGGGATCACGGGCCTGTTTCGGGCAGACGGCATCAGCACCGTGGCCGGACGCGCGGCGTTGCTCCCGAGACGCCTGGTCTCCGAGGAGACCGTCGAGGAAGCGACGACGGCGGGCGCGCTCGCCGTGCTCGTGGACGGCCGCCTCCCGGCGGGCGCCTTCAGCCTCGACGTTCCGGTCGGCGTCCCGGTCGTAGGGCTGCCGGCGCAGCTCGTGGGCGAGATTCGCGCGATGCTCGCCGCGGGAGTTCCGGTCACCGTCGCGGTCGGCGCCGTCGACGTCGCGGAGAACGATGCGGGTGGCTCGGTTGCGGCGTTCTCCTCGCACGGGCTGGCATTCGGGGGCGGCCTGAAGCCCGATCTCGTCGCTCCCGGAGTCGCCGTTCCCACCTCCGAGCCGGGGCGCGGGGAAGAGGGCGAAGTCCGGTTCGGGACCGTCAGCGGAACGAGCGTCGCCGCGGCGGTCGCGGCGGGGGCGGCCGCGGTCCTCGCGGAGGGCCGACCCCGGGCTCGAGCGGTCGACCTCGGTGGGCTCCTCGCAGGTTCCGCGCAGCGGCGCGATCTCGATGCGACCGCGTCGGGTGCGGGCTTGCTCGATCTCCGCTCGGCGGTGCAGCAGGAGATCGTCGCGGAGCCCGCGCTGGTCTCGTTCGGGATCCCGCGGCGCAGCTCTCTCGAGCTCGAGCAGGTCGTGCGGATCCGCAATCTGTCGACCCGGGGGCTCACCGTCTCGATCCAATCCTCAGCGCTCGCGCCGAAAGGGGTCCAGATCTCCTTCGACCCGCAGCGGCTCCGGATCCGCGCGGGTCGCAGTGCGACCGTCGTCGTGCGCGCGAACACGAGCGATCTCTCGGATCAGGCGGGCGCCGCGACGGGGGAGCTCGTGCTCGCGGTCTCGGAATCCCCGGAGGTACACGTTCCGTGGGCGGTCGCGGTGCCGGGAGCGAATGTCGATCTGCTCTCCCGCGTGAGGCTCGAGACAACCGGCGATCGGGTCTCTGACGTGACACCTGCCGCGCTCAGGCTCGTCGCGGGAGCCCTGATCCCTGCGCCGGGCCCACAGGTGAGGCCGCTCGAGATGCTCGAGATCCAGCTTCGGCGCGGCGACGAGCTGCTCGGGGTGCTCGCAAGGCTGCGCGAGGTCCTTCCGGGCCGGTACACCTTCGGGCTGACGGGGCGCGGTCCGGGAGGGGAGCGGCTGAGGCGCGGAAGCTACGTCGTGCGGGTGGTGGCGCGCCCAGGCGACGGGCTGCGCCAGCAGGTCGAGGACGTCGTTTATCGAGTCCGCTAGCGGTTGATGAGGACGGATAAGACACAAGCGCAGCGGCCTCGAAGCGGACGCCTTTAGGGATTTGCCCGATCGGAATTCCGCGCGAGCGGGATTCCGATCTTGCGCCGAATATACTCGCCGTCGATGTCGACTGCCGAGGCGTCTCACCTCCGCGAGAACCCGTTCGAGCTCGCGAAGTCGCAGCTCCGCAGGGTGGGGGAGATCTTCGCCCTCGATCCCAACCTGATTCGCGTCCTCTCCCAGTGCAAGAAGGCGGTCGAGGTCTCGGTTCCCGTCGCGATGGACGACGGCGCGATCGAGGTGTACCTCGGCTACCGCGTGACGCACAACATTGCGCGCGGCCCCTCGAAGGGTGGGATCCGCTACCACCCGGACGTCACGCTCGACGAGGTCAAGTCGCTTGCCATGTGGATGACGTGGAAGTGCGCACTGATGGGTCTTCCCTTCGGCGGTGCCAAGGGCGGTGTGATCTGCGATCCGAAGCTGCTCTCCCCGAAGGAGCTCGAGCGCATGACCCGGCGCTACACCAGCGAGATCATCAACGACATCGGGCCCGAGAGGGACATCCCGGCACCGGACGTGGGTACGGACCCGCGCGTCATGGCGTGGATCTTCGACACGTACTCGATGAACAAGGGCCACTCGGTTCTCGGGGTGGTCACCGGCAAGCCGCTCTCCGTCGGCGGCTCGCTCGGGCGGGAGGAGGCGACCGCCCGCGGCGTGCTGTACTGCATCCAGGCGCTCTCGGTGAAGAACGGTGAGAGCCTCTCGGAGTACTCCGTCGTGATCCAGGGCTTCGGCAACGTGGGCGCGAACCTCGCGCGGCTGATGCACGCGGCGGGTGCGAAGGTCGTGGGCGTCTCGGACTCGCGTGGCGGCGTTCACAACCCGAACGGCATCGACGTCCCGGCAGCACTCGCGCACAAGCAGGAGCACGGAACGCTGCTCGGCCTCGCGAACGCGGAGCAGGTGACGAACGCGGAGCTGCTCGAGCTCCCCTGCGACATCCTCGCCCCGTGCGGGCTCGAGCAGGTCATCACGGAGGACAACGCCGAGCGGGTGAAGGCGCGCATCATCTGCGAGGGTGCGAACGGCCCGGTGACGCCTACTGCGGACGCTGTGCTCGAGGACAAGGGCGTGCTCATTCTCCCGGACATCCTCGCCAACGCCGGCGGCGTCGTCGTCTCGTACTTCGAGTGGGTGCAGGGGCTGCAGGAGTACTTCTGGCGCGAGGACGAGGTCAACGCGAAGCTCCACGACATCGTCGCGCGCGCTTTCGAAGAGGCGTGGCAGACGAAGGATCGTCAGGACACGAGCCTGCGCATGGCGTCGTACGGTCTCGCGGTGCAGCGGGTTGCCGAGGCGACCACGACGAGGGGCCTCTACCCGTAAGACGCGTCGTGGTGTACACGGCCGACGGGTGCACGCTCTGTGCACGTGCGCTCGAGGTCGTACGCGAGGTTCGGGCGGACGTCGCCTTCGACCTCGACGTGGTTTCGATCGACGGCGACCCTGAGCTCGAAGCCGATCACCGCGAGCATCTTCCGGTGCTCGAGATCGACGGCGAGCGGGTGTTCACGTACTTCGTCCCACCGAACGCGTTGCGTGAGCGCCTGAGCTCCTGACGGTTCCCTCGCGGCTCTCGGCGGGCCGCTGGCACAATCGTGACGATTTGTCACAAGCGTCGACGAGAGGGGACCTGTGGCCGAGCGCTTGACCGTCGGGGTCGCCGCTCGCCTGAGCAGGTATCTGCAGGTCCTCACCCAGGCTCGGAAGATGGGGAAGGAGCGGATCTCCTCCCAGGAGATCGCGGAGTACACCAACATCAACGCGACCCAGATCAGGCGCGACTTGTCGGCGTTCGGACGGTTCGGGAAGCGGGGAGTCGGCTATCGCACGGATGCGCTGCTCGACGAGATCCGCAAGATCCTCCGCACTCAGGGCCAGCACAACATCGCGCTCGCGGGTGCAGGGCGTCTGGGCAGCGCCATCGCGAGCTCCCCGATCTTCGCCGAGCACGGGATCACCATCTCCGCGATCTTCGAGATCGATCCGGAAAAGGTCGGCCATCGCGTAGGCGACATGGTCGTCAGCTCGATCGCGGACGTCGCCGAGATCTGCCGCGACCGGAACATCATCGTGGGCGTCATCGCAGTTCCCGCCGAGACCGCCCAGGACGCGGCCGATGCGCTCATCGGAGCCGGCGTGAAGATCATCTTCAACTACTCCGAGGCCCTCCTCGACGTTCCGGCGGACGTGAACGTGCACACGTCGAACCCCGCGGTCGACCTGCTCTACGCGCTCTACTTCCACCTGACGTAGGCACGGCCCTCGCTAGGGTCGCGCTGCGATGCGCATCCTGCTCTGGCACGGGTACCTGCTCGGAGGAACGGGGTCGAACGTCTACACGCGCCAGCTCGCCCGGGAGTGGTCGCGGGCGGGGCATGACGTCACCGTCTTCTGCCAGGACCCCCATCCCGACGCGCACGATCTCGGAGCCGCGGAGGTCGTCCGGCCCGATGTCGGGGGGCTCCTGCCGGTCTTCGTCCTCGACCGCTACGAGGGCTATGAGGTCAAGCTCGTGCAGGACTGCACGCGCGAGGAGCTCGAGCGCTGGGTCGAGGCGAATGGCGCTGCGCTCCGCGCGCGGCTTCCCGCGGATCTCGTGTTCTGCAACCACGTTCTCCTCGGCGGGCCGGTCGGGGTCGCCGCCGGTGCACGCTTTGCGGTCAAGGCCCATGGCTCGGAGCTCGAGTACTCGATGCGCGGGAGACCGGAGCTCGCAGCCTGGGGGAGAGAGTCGCTTGCGCACGCGCACGCGGTGTTCGTCGGCTCGGCCCACATCCGCGACGTCCTCGAGGATGTGTGCGGCCACGTCGACCGCGTCCACGAGGTACCGCCGGGGGTCGACGTCGAGGAGTGGAAACCACGCCCGCGGGCCGAAGCTCTCGCCGCGCTGCTCGCCGAGGCACGGCGCGATCCGCCGAATCCCGGGAGCGCGAACGAGCGCCTTCCCGACGAGAACAACGCAGAGCGGCTCGCCGCGTTCCTCCAGGGCGAGCGGCCGACGGTCGTCTACTTCGGGAAGCTCCTGCTGAACAAGGGCGTCCACGTCCTACTGGAAGCGCTCGAGGGACTCGACGCCCGTGCCGTGATCGTCGGCTTTGGCGACTATCGCGAGGAGCTGGAGGCACTCGCGGACCCCGGCGGCACCCTCTTCACCGGGCCGCTGGAGCACCGCCATCTCGTCCACCTGCTCGCACTCGCGGACGCCTGCGTGGTCCCCTCGATCTTCCCGGAGGCATTCGGGATGGTCGCCGCCGAGGCAGCTGCTGCGGGATGTCCGCCGATCGTCGCGCGCCACTCGGGCCTCGCCGAGGTCGCAGAGGGGCTGGAGCTCGAGTATCCGCCCGAGCTTCGGCAGCTGGCGTCGTTCACGAACGGCGACGCCGGGGACCTGCGCGCGAAGCTCACCGAGCTGCTCGCGCTGTCGCCCTCGGAGCGCGAGGCGGTCGCCGGCGCGGCAAGGCGTGCCGCCGTCGGGCGCTGGAGCTGGGCAAGCATCGCCGAACGGCTGCTGGCGTGATCCAGCCGTAGCGGCTGCGTGGCAACCGGCAGCTCGCTTAAGCCGCCGCCAACGCTTTCACTACTGTAGTGGCCCTCATGGGCGAGGAGCAGCGCGTTTCTGGCGAGGAGATGATCGCTCGCTCGCGGGCGCGGTTCGAGGCTGCAACGGACTTCACGGTTGCCGTCGAGGAGGAGTTCGCGATCGTGGACCCGGGCTCGCTCGACCTCACGAACCGCTTCGAGGACGTGAAGGCCGCGGCGCAGGGAACGTCGCTCGAGGACCATCTCGTCGGGGAGTTGATCGCGTCGGAGGTCGAGGTGCGGACGGGGCGCTGCGAGACGTTCGCCGACGTCCCGGGCGTGATGGCCGAGCGCCGGGCGCAGCTGCAGGCCCTCGTCGAGCCCATGGGGCTCCTCCTCGGCGCGACGGGGACGCATCCCTGGGCCGACTGGAAGGAGCAGCGCATCATCGACACGCCGCACTACCGGAGGAACGACGAGCTGCTCCGGTACGTGGTCTGGCGCAACAACACGTTCGGTCTGCACGTGCACGTCGGGATCAACGGGGCCGATCGAGCGATTGTGGTGATGGGTGCGATGCGCAACTTCCTCCCGGAGTTGCTCGCGCTCTCTTGCAGCTCGCCCTTCGTCGAGAACGTCAACTCGGGCCTGCACTCCGCGCGCACACAGATCTTCACGCGCTTCTTCCCGCGCTGCGGCGTCCCGGACGCGTTCGCCTCGTGGGCCGAGTACGAGAGCTTCGTCCGCTTCTTGTACGACACCGGCTCGATCACCGAGCACACCCAGATCTGGTGGAGCGTCCGCCCGCATCTGGCCTTCCCGACCGTCGAGATCAGAATCTGCGACGGACAGCCCGAGCTCGCGGAGGCGCAGTCGCTCGCGGCGTTTGCGACCGCGCTCACGGCGCGCGTCGCCCGCGCGTACGACGAAGGGGAACCGGTGGAGCCGCTTCCGCACCGGCTCATCGAGGAGAACTTCTGGCGGGCGATCCGCTACGGCCTCCCGGGGGAGCTGATCGACTTCGAACGCGGAGCGCCGATTCCAGCGCGGCAGCGGATCGAGGAGCTCATCGAATGGGTGCTGCCCGTCGCCGAGGAGATCGGCGCGGCGGCGTATCTCGCGGTTCCCGACCGCAACGCCGCCGAACGCCAGATCGAGCGCTTCGAGGAGGGCGCGACGCTGGAGGACATCTACGCCGAGCAGGTCTCCACGACGGAGAAGATCGGTGGCTGAGGGCGACACACCGACCGAAGAGGATCTCCTCGACGCTCTCGACCGCATCGGCGTGGCAGATGTCCTCGTCCAGGCGCTCGCGACGACCGCGTCGATCGGCTTCCGCCGGGTCTCGACCGAGGCACGCGACCTCGTGCAAGCCCGCCTCGCGATCGAGGCACTGCGCGCACTCGACCCGGTGCTGCGCGAGGGTGGCGTCGACGAGGCGCTCGTTCGCGATCTCGAGCAGGCGCGGGCGAACCTGCAGCTCGCGTACGCGAAGGCGGTTTCCGAGGAGCAGTAGAGCCTCTCCGCGTCGACCGACGTCGCGGTCGAGCTTGTGATACATAATCCGCCGCGCCGAGGTCACTCGGCGCTCAGTTTGTGATGGGTAGAGAACCGGAGGATCGATGGACTTCTTCGTAGATCACGCTGTCGGATTCGCGCTTGCGTGCGCGGTGCTCGCGGTGCTGTACGGCATCTACCTGACCTGGTGGCTGCTGAGACAGCCGGCGGGGAACGAGCTCATGCAGGAGATCGCGCGCGCGATCCAGGAGGGCGCTGCGGCGTATCTGCGGAAGCAGTACACGACGATTGCGGTCGTCGCGATCGTGCCGTTCTTCCTGCTCGGCTTCTACTCGGAGCTCGGCTGGGGGACCGCGTTCGGCTTCCTGGTCGGCGCGATCTTCTCCGGGGCCGCCGGGTTCATCGGCATGAACGTCGCCGTGCGCTCGAACGTCCGCACGGCCGAGGCTGCCCGCGAAGGCTTGCAGCCCGCGTTCAAGGTCGCGTTCCGCGCGGGCTCGGTGACCGGGCTCCTCGTGGTCGGGCTCGGCCTCCTCGGCGTGGCCGGGTACTACTGGGTGCTGACCGACTGGATCGGGAACAGCCCGGAGTCCGCGGTCGACGACCTGATCGGGCTCGCGTTCGGCGGCTCGCTGATCTCCGTGTTCGCCCGTCTGGGCGGAGGCATCTACACGAAGGCCGCGGACGTCGGTGCCGACCTCGTCGGCAAGATCGAGGCGGGCATCCCCGAGGACGATCCCCGCAACCCCGCGGTGATCGCGGACAACGTCGGTGACAACGTCGGCGACTGCGCAGGGATGGCGGCCGACCTCTTCGAGACGTACGCCGTCACCGCCGTCGCGGTGATGCTGCTCGGGATCGGGTTCGAGGAGAGCCAACTCTGGCTGTATCCGCTGGCCCTGGGCGGAATCTCGATCATCGCGTCGATCATCGGGACCTTCTTCACGCACGTCTCGAGCGGCCCGAACGCGATCATCAACGCCCTCTATCGCAGCGTCCTCGTCGCGACGGTGCTCTCGGCGCTCGGCTTCATCCCGGTCACCCTCGTCTACGACGGCGGCGACTTCACCTTCTGGAATCTCTACGGCTCCGCGCTGATCGGGCTCGCGGTCACGTTCCTGCTCGTCGCGATCACCGAGTACTACACCGGTACCCGCTGGCCTCCGGTCAAGGAGATCGCGCGCGCGTCACAGACGGGACACGCGACCAACATCATCGCCGGGCTCGCCGTCGGGATGCAGGCGACAGCGCTTCCGGTGCTCGTGATCGCGACAGGCGTCGTCGGTTCCTACTACGCGGCGGGCGAGGCTCTGTACGGGATCGGCGTCGCGGTCATGGCCCAGCTCTCGATGACCGGTCTCATCGTCGCGCTCGACGCGTACGGCCCCGTGACCGACAACGCCGGAGGCATCGCCGAGATGGCGGACCTGCCCGGAGAGCGTGCGCGGTATCACCGATCCGCTCGACGCGGTCGGCAACACCACGAAGGCGGTGACGAAGGGGTATGCGATCGGCTCCGCGGGCCTGGCGGCGCTGATTCTCTTCGACGAGTACGGACGCGGTCTCGCGGAGGAGGGGATCGATATCTCGTTCGGCCTCGAGGATCCATGGGTCATCGCCGGGCTCTTCATCGGCGGCTTGATGCCGTTCCTGTTCGCGTCGCTCGCAATGCAGGCGGTCGGCCGTGTCGGCGGCCAGGTCGTCGAGGAGGTGCGGCGCCAGTTCCGCGAGGACCCGGGGATCATGGATCGCACCTCGCGCCCCGACTATTCACGTGCGATCTCGATCGTCACGGCGTCGGCGATCAGGGAGATGATGATCCCGGCGTTGATCCCGGTCGCGATCCCGATCATCGTCGGGATCATCAAGCCGGAGATGCTGGGCGGCCTCCTGATCGGGACGATCGTGACGGGGATCTTCCTCGCGATCGCGATGACCTCGGGCGGCGGCGCGTGGGACAACGCGAAGAAGACGATCGAGGACGGGCTCTACGGCGGCAAGGGCTCCGCTGCCCACGCGGCCGGGATCACGGGGGACACGGTCGGCGATCCGTACAAGGACACCGCCGGCCCGGCGATCAACCCGATGATCAAGATCGCCAACATCGTCGCGATCCTGATGATCCCGATCATCGCCTCCATTCACGGCTGACTTGACGGGGAGCCCTGGTTCCCCGTCACCGAGTAGTAGGCTCGCCGCCGTGCTAGAGGCTCATTGGCGGGGCTCCCCTGCCGCGGCGGTGGCCGCCGGAGGCCGGCTACGCCGGCCGGGAGGCGTAGCACTCGCTGACCACGCGCAGCCCGACAGGAGGGTGTCCGTGGGGGAACCGGTGGTTCCCCCACGCTAAGTGGCCGGGCGTCGACGCAGAAGAGAGGTCGAGCTCGAGCGCGTGCTGGGCACGCCGGGGCTCTTCGCCACCGCCTACGGCAACGTCGGCTCCTCGATCTACTACGCCCTCGGGCTCACCGCCGCATACGCGCTCGGGCTGACGCCGCTCGTCTTCGTGATCGCGGGCGTGATCTTCGCCGCGACCGCGGCGACCTATGCCGAGGGCACTGCGCGGTTCCCGGAAGCAGGTGGCTCAGCGAGCTTCGCGAGACATGCCTTCGACGAGCTCGTCAGCTTCGTCGCCGCGTGGGCGCAGATGCTCGTCTACATCGTCACCGTCGCCGTGTCGGCGTTCTTCGTCCCGCACTACCTGTCGATCTTCTGGGAGCCGCTGCGCACGAACCCCTGGGACATCGTCGGCGGCGCGATCGTGATCGTGGTCCTGGTCGCGCTCAACGTCGCCGGCGTCCAGGAGGCGGCCAAGCTCTCGATCACGCTCGCGGTCGTCGATTTCGCGACGCAGCTCCTGCTCGTGATCGTCGGCTTCGCGCTCGTGTTCAGCCCTGAGACGCTGACGAGCAACGTCCACTGGGGCGTCGCGCCGACGTGGGGGAACCTGGCCGTCGCGATCCCGGTCGCGATGCTCGCCTACACCGGAGTGGAGACCGTGTCGAACCTCGCCGAGGAGGCGCGCGATCCTGTTCGCACCGTGCCGAACGCGTACAAGGCGGTCGCCGTCGCGGTCTTCGCCATCTACTTCACGCTTCCGTTCGTTGCGCTCTCGGCGCTTCCCGTCGAGCGGATCGGCGGCGAGCTGACCACACGGCTCGCGCTCCCGCCCGAGGAAGGTGGCTACGCGAACGACCCGATCCTCGGAGTCGTGCAGAACCTCGGCGTCGACGAGGGCTGGCTGCTGGACGGGATGGAGATCTATGTCGGAGTCCTTGCGGCGACGATCCTCTTCGTCGCGACGAACGCGGGTGTGATCGGCGCATCGCGGATCACGTACTCGATGGCGACCTACCGGCAGATGCCGGAAGTGTTCCGGCGACTCCATCCGCGCCTGAAGACCCCCTGGCTCTCGCTGGTCGTCTTCGCCGGGATCGCTCCGATCCTGGTCATCCTCCCCGGAGACGTCAACTTCGTCGGGACGCTCTACTCACTCGGCGCGACGCTCTCCTTCACGGTTGCCCACGTCTCGATCATCCGTATGCGGATGCTGCTGCGCGCCGGCGACGAGGTCCCGTACCGGGCGCGGCCGAACCTCCAGGCGGCCGGCGTCGACTGGCCGCTCTTCGCGATTGTCGGAGGGATCGCGACCGGCATCTCGTTCCTCGTCCTCGTCGTGCAGAACCCGGCGACGCGCTGGGTCGGCCTCGGATGGCTGGCATTCGGGCTCGCCGGGTTCGCGATCTACCGGCGCAGCGTGATCCATGCCGGCCTCCGCGAGACCGTGAAGGCGCCACCGGCCTTCGGCGCCGCGCTGGCGCTCGAGTACCGCAGCCTCCTCGTCCCCGTCATCGGCGGCCACCCGTCTGACGCGGCGATGGATCTCGCCTGCAGGCTCGCAGCCGAGCGCGGATCGCGCATCGTCGCTCTCAGCGTGCTCGAGGTACCGCTCGACCGGCCGCTGACGGACGAGCTCCCGGAGCTCGAGCGAGAAGCGAACCGGGAGCTCGACCAGGCCGGTGCCGTCGGCGACTCGTACGGCGTTCGCGTCCTCACGCGGCTCGAGCGGGCTCATGCCGCGGGAACGGCGATCGTGAACGAAGCAAATGCGCGGAATTCGGAGATCATCGTGCTCGGCTCGCCGCGTCGCTCCCTGACGGCGAGGCAGGCAGCCGTCTTCGGGAAGACGGTCGACTACGTGCTCAAGCATGCCCCGTGCCGTGTGCTCGTGGCCGCGTCGGAGACGCCATGAAGGTGTACTCCTGGGCAGTCGTGCTCTTCTCGGTCGCGTTCGTCGGGATCGGGATCGCGCTGCTTGTGGCGACAGCCGCCCAAGGAGGTGGTGTCGTCGGGTTCCTCCTCGGCGGTCTCTTCATCGCGCTCGGCGTCGGGCGGCTGACGCTCGAGAGGAGCCGTCGTGGCCCGTAAGCTCCGCGGCTTCGAGCGCGTGCTCGACGCGCCCTCGCTGTTCGCCGTCGCCTACGGCGAGATTGCGTCGTCGCTGTACATCGCGCTCGGGATCGTCGCCGCAGTCGCCCTCGGGCTCACGCCGCTCGTGCTCCTGCTCACCGGCGCGCTCTTCTTCGTCGTCTCGCTCTCCTACGCGGAGGGGACGGCGGCGATCCCGGAGACGGGAGGAGCGGCGACCTTCGTCCGGCGGGCTTCGAACGACCTCGCCGGCTTCCTGACCGGGTGGGCGCTCTTCCTCGACTTCCTCATCGTCATGGCACTCTCGGCGCTCTTCGTCCCGCACTACGTGGCCGAGGCGATCTCCGTCCCGGCGCTCCGCGACGAGCCGTGGGATGCGATCGTCGGCTGCGGGCTCATCGCGGCGATCGCGGGTGTGCGCCTCACCCGCAGAACGAGACTCCACGTCGGCTCGCTGGCCGTTGCCATGCTCGACCTCGGTCGTCCAGGGACTGCTCGTCGTTCTCGGCATCGCGTTCCTGCTCTCGCCCGAGGCGCTCTCCGAGGGTCTCGGCTTCGCGGCAGGACAGGACTGGGGGGATCTCGCATTCGCGCTGCCGCTCGCGATGCTCGCGTACACGGGCTCGAGACCGTCGCGAACCTCGCGGAGGAAGCACGCGAGCCGGGTCGGACGCTTCCGCGCTCGCTCTTCTCCGCGATCGGTCTCGTCGTCGTCGTGACGGTGCTGATCGCGGGCATCGGTCTGTCGGCGTTTCCCGTCTCCGGCGGTGAGACCGCGCTCGGCGAGGAGTGGCTGGAGGCGCCGCTCGTCGGCATCGCGGCGGCGTTCGAAGGTTCGCTCCCGGCGCTGCTGGTCGACGCGCTGCGGATCGCCGTCGGGATCTCCGGAGCGTTGATCCTGGTCGCCGCGGCTACGACGTCCGTTTCCGGGATCACGCGCCTGAGCTACTCGCTCGCGGGTCACGGATCGCTCCCGCGCGAGTTCGGCCGGCTGGAGCGGCGGGCGCTCGTCTCGAGCGAGGCGATCCTGATCGCGGCGGGGCTCGCGATCGCGCTCATCGTCGTCACCGAGGTGGCGGCCGGCGGCGACCCGGAGTTCCTCGCCGCGATCTACTCCTTCGGCGTCCTGATCGCGTTCACGGCGGCACAGCTCGCGGTGATCCGCCTTCGCATGCGCGAGCCGGCGCTCGTGCGCCCGTTCCGGGCGCGACCGAACGTCTCGATTCGTGGCGTCGACGTGCCCGTCCCTGCGCTCGTCGGCGCGCCGCTCACCGCTTTTCGTCTGGGTGCTCGCGCTCGTGACGCACGCGGGCGCTCGATACGTCGGCCCGCTCTGGCTGCTGACCGGGCTCGTGGTCTTCGTCGTCGTCCGCCGGATCGGGCGGCGCGGCCTCCTGGAGGACGTCTCGGCGGTCGAGCTTCCGCCTGGAGCGGAGTTCAAGCGCATCCTCGTCCCGATGAAGCTCGGGCGACATCGGGGAGGAGATGGTGGCGACTGCGATCGCTCTCGCACGCGAGGCCGGGCGCCGAGATCGAAGCCATCACGGTCGTGCGAGTGCCGCGCCGGTACGAGCTCGAGGGAGAGCTCCCGCCCGAGGTGGCTGCTCGGGTCGACGCCTCGCTCGAGGAGGCGCGGGTGCTCGGCGTCGATCAGGGAGTGGAGGTGCGGACGGACGTGGTTCGGGCGCGATCGATCGGCCACGCGATCGTCGACGAGGCGAGGTCGCGGGACGCGGATCTCGTCGTGCTCGGGCTCCGCGGCTCGCTGGAGGCGTCAGTCGCGCTTCTTCTCGCCGACGGTCGACTTCGTGCTGCGGCGAGCCCCGTGCGAAGTTCTCGTCGTCGCGTTCCCCGACGGCGTGTTCGAGGAGTAGGCTGACCCGCCGTGAGAGCGCTGGTCATCGGTTGCGGGAGGGTCGGCTCCGCGGTCGCGAAGGGCCTCGTCGCCGACGGCTGGGACGTCACCGTCGTCGACGAGAGCGAGGACGCGCTCGCGCGCCTCGGCCCCGGCTGGCGCGGCGGCTTCGTCATCGGCCACGGCATGGACATGAGCGTGCTCGAGCAGGCCGGCGTCGCCGAGACCGACGCCGCAGTCGTCGCCACCTCCGGTGACAACACGAACGTCGTGATCGGGCAGGTCCTCCAGCGCCGGTACGGCACGGGCACGGTCGTCGTCCGCGTGCTCGACCCCGCGCGGGCCCAGTTCTATGCCGAGCGCGGCCTCGACACCGTTTGCCCGACGCAGACCGCGATCTCCGTCCTCCTCGAGACCGTGCGGGCGAGCGCGCCCACGCCTGCGTCGCAGGAGGCGTGATGTACATCATCGTCGCCGGAGGAGGGAAGGTCGGGGCGAACGTCGACGCGCTCGCTGCTCGAGATGGGGCACGAGCTCACGATGATCGAGCAGCGACCGGATCGATTCGCGCGTCTCGAGGAGGAGTTCGGCCCGGTCGTGATGCGGGGCGACGCGACCGAGATCAGCGTGCTCGAGCGGGCGGGGATCGCGCGGCCGCCGGAGCTCCTGTTCGCCGTCACGGGCGACGACGAGGACAACCTCGTCATCTCGCAGATCGCGAAGGAGGGCTACGGGGTCGCGAAGGCGATCGCCCGCGTCAACGACCCGCGGAACCAGGCCCACTTCGACCTGCTCGGGATCAGGCAGACGGTGTGCGCGACGACGAGCATCCTCGGCCTCGTCGAGCACGAGGTTCCGGAGCACGGCCTCGTGCGCCTGCTCCAGCTCCAGGAGGAGGGGCTCGAGATCGTCGAGGTGCAGATCGAGAGCAACTCCCCGGTCGCCGGCTCGCGGGTCGGCGGGCTCAAGCTCCCGGAGGGCTCGCGGCTCATCTCCGTCTTTCGCCACGGGCGCACCGAGCTCGTGGAGCCGACGACCGTCATGCGTCCCGGCGACCAGGTGCTCGCGGTCGTCTCGGACGAGTCGGGGCCGGCGCTGCGCAAGGCGCTGCTCGGCGGCGCGTAGGACGCCTGCGCTCAGAGGCGCCAGTAATGGCGCGTCAGCAGCACGACGACCGGGATGATCTCCAGTCGGCCGAGCCACATGAGGACGATCATCGTGACCTTGGACACGTCGCCGAGCGGCGCGAACGACGCGAACGGGCCGGTGATCCCGAATCCGGGGCCGCCGTTCCCGAGCGCGCTCGCCGAGACGGCCAGCGTGTCGAGCGCGCCGAGCGGAACGTCGCCGATCGCCGAGTCGATGGCGATGACGCCCGCGCCGACGACCCATGAGCCGACGTAGAGGAGGATGAACGCTGCGATCGCGCGCAGCGTCCGCTCGTCGACCGGCGCTCCGTTCAGCCGGACGGGCATGCACGACCTCGGGGCTGACGGTCTGGGCGAGCTCGCGGCGCAGGATCTTGCCGACGAGCAGATGCCGGACGACCTTGATCGAGCCGGTCGTCGAGCCCGGCCGAGCCGCCGACGAACATGAGCAGCGAAGATCGTCAGCAGGCAGAGGACCGGCCACAGCGCGAAGTCCTCGGTCGCGTACCCGGTGGTCGTGATGATCGAGACGGTCTGGAAGACGCCCGCGCGAATCGCTTCTTCGCCCTCGCTCGATGCCGTAGCTCCAGATCTGGACCGTGAGCGCGATCGCGGCGAGCGAGCACCAGTGCGATGTACAGCCGGAACTCCTCGTCGCGCGCGAAGACTGCGCGGGCGCCGGCGCACGAGCCCGCGGTAGAGGAGCACGAAGTTCACGCCGGCGATGAGCATGAAGAGCGCGATGATCCACTGTGCCGCCGGGCGAGAACGGCTGCGATCGAGTCGGTCTGCGTCGAGAAGCCGCCGGTAGGGATCGTCGAGAACGCGTGCGCGACGCGCCTCGTATTCCGTCATCCGGTCGTCGATCCCGAGTCCACCCGAGCGATGCCAGCGACGAGCGCCAGCGACGACGGTCAGGCCGATGTACAGGCACCCACAGCATCCGGGCGGTCTGCCGGATCCGCTCCGGCAGCTGCGCGACCTCGGGGCCGGGAAGCTCGGACTCCATCATCTGGCGGCCGCCCACTCGCAGGCGCGGGAGCACGGCGACCGCGAGGATGATGATCCCCATTCCTCCGAGCCACTGGGTGAACTGCCGCCACATCGACAGCGACTTCGAGAGCTCGTCGAAGTCGGTGACGACGCTCGCGCCGGTCGTCGTGGAGGCGGACATCCCTTCGAAGTACGCGTCGATCGGGTGGCCGAGCTGGTCGCCGCCCGACGAAGAGGTAGGGGAGCGACGCGAAAGCCGCCGTCATCAGCAACGTGGCTGAGACGACGAGGAACCCCTCGCGCGCTCCGACGTCGCTGCGCAGCTCCGGCGGTGAGGCGTTCGAGCAGCGTACCCGGCGCCGCTCGTGATCGCGCCGGCGGCCAGGAACGGCCAGAGCGGCTCGCTGTACCAGAGCGCGACCGCCATCGGGAACACGAGGACGCGAGGCCGAGGTACTTCGCGAGCATCCCGACGAGGTTGGCGGTCGCCCGCACGTCGACGGCGAGCCGCCGTCTTCGCCCGTGTCGCGGCGCGCGGCCGCGCCGCTGATCGTCACAGTGCGCTGACGACCCGGGGCGCGTCGGAGGCCTCGGTGAAGACGATCACGCGGTCGCCTGCCTGGAGCACGTCGTCGCCGTGCGGGAAGATCGCGTTGCCGTTGCGGACGACCGCGCCGATGAGCGCGCCGCGGACGGGCATCTCCTTGAACCGCTTGCCGATGTACTCGCTCGTTGTCGCGCGAGCGTCACGTCGATCACCTCGTAGCGGTTGCCCTCGAGCAGAGCGACCTGTCGTCGTCCTCGGGTCGTGCGCGAAGCGGATGATCTCCTCCGCCGTGACCGCGCGCGGGTTCACCGAGACGTCGATTCCGGCGTGCTCGAAGGCCGCTGCCGACACGGGCTCGTGGGCGATGCCGATCGTGAACTGCACGCCGTGCACTTCGGCGAGCGACGCTGCGTAGAGGTTCTTCGCGTCGTCTCGCATGGCGAAGATGGCTGCGTTCGCGTCCCCGATTCGCTCGCGCTCGAGGAAGTCCGGCTCGACGCCGGTCGCGTTGTAGACGCGCGCCTGCGGGAGCGCCTCGGCGACCTCGCGTGCTTTCTCGCGCGAGGCCTCGACGAGCCGCACTCGGATGCCCTGGTCGAGGAGCACGCGCGCGATCGCCGAGCCGACGCGTCCCGCGCCGTAGATCACGACGTCTCGCACGGTTCCGCCCTCCGGCGCGAGCAGCGCGCTCCAGGCTTGCGCGGCGCCGGGCGAGCCGATGACGACGATGCGGTCCGCCGGCTGGATCGCCTCGTTGCCCCCGGGCAGAAGCATCTGATCGCCGCGGATGATCGCCGCCACCTTCGAGTCCCTGGGGATCGTCGCCTGGCGCAAGCGGGACGCCGAGCACGTCTCTGGACGCGCCTTCCTCGACGTCGAACTCGACGATCTGCACCTGCCCTTCTGCGAAGACGTCCGTCTGGCGTGCCGCGGGCACGCCGATGATCCGGCTGATCGCGTGGGCGGTCTCGAGCTCGGAGCAAACGACGAAGTCGACGTCCAGCTGGCCGACGCGCCAGAGCTCGACGTACTCGACGTTCGACGTTCGAATGACCGTCGTCGCCCCCTTCGCCTCGCGCCGCGCGAACATCCCGGCGACGAGGTTGACCTCGTCGCGCGACGTGCACGCGATGACGAGATCCGAGTTCTGGACGCCGGCGTTCGCGAGGTCGCGCCGGCTCGTCCCGTCACCCTCGAAGGTCGCGACGTCGTACCGCTGCGCCATCGCCGCGAGACGGGATGGCTCGGTGTCGAGGACGGTCACCTCGTGGTCGTGGTGCAGTGCCTCCACGATCTCGAAGCCGACCTGACCCGCCCCGATGAGGAAGATCCGCATGGTCGAACGCGAAGCGTACTCCGGTCACCGGCGGCGGCAGCTACCGTTCGAGCGTGCGCGCGGTCACGGTGGTCGCTCTCGCTCTTGGGCTGGGTGCACTCGCAGGTTGCGGCTCTGCCGTCGAGCGGGAGACCGTTGCGGAGAACGCGTTTCGGCTGCAGCCGTTTGCGCGAGTGTTCGACAGCCCGGTGCTGTTGACGCATGCCCCCGGCGAGCCGAGGACGTTCTACGTCGTGGAGCAGAGCGGCCGAGTCATTCGCATCCGGTCCGGGAAGCGAACGGTGTTCCTCGACGTCCGGAGCAACGTCGCGTTCGGCGGCGAGCAGGGGTTGCTCGGTCTCGCGTTCCATCCCGGGCTACGCCCGCAATCGCCTCCTGTACATCGCGTACACGTCCGCCAACGGGCGCAACACCGTCGCCCGCTACCGCTCGAACGGGACGAGTCGCTGATCCGCTCGAGCCGAGAAGACCCTGCTCGTCGCTTCCGGACCCGTACGGCAACCACAACGGCGGCCACCTCGCGTTCGGAAAGGACGGGATGCTGTACACGACCGTTGGCGACGGCGGCTGCGGGCGGCGATCCGGAGGACAGGGCGCAGAACATGCAGTCGCTCTTCGGCAAGCTGCTCCGGCTCGACGTCTCGAAGGCAGGAGCGGAGTGGGAGATTGCGGGCCTCGGGCTCCGGAACGCATGGCGCTTCTCCTTCGATCGCGCCACCGGCGACCTGTACCTCGGCGACGTCGGGCAGGGCTCGGTCGAGGAGGTCGACTTCACGCCTCGCGAGAGCCCGGGTCTCGAGAACTACGGCTGGGACCTGTACGAGGGCTCCGAGCGCTTCGAGGGCGGCGAGCCGAGAGCCGGGGAGCTCGTCTTCCCGATCTTCGAGTACGGGCGGGACGAGGGCAACTGCACGGTGATCGGGGGCCACGTCTACCGCGGCTCGGCGCGGCCGCGGAGCGCGGGCGGTACGTCTTCGGCGACTACTGCAGCGGGATCGTCTGGAGCCTGAGCGTCAGCTCGGGAGCCGCGAGGGATGTCCGCCGGGAGCCGTTCCGGATTCCGGGGCTCACGTCGTTCGGCGAGGGCTCGGGCGGCGAGCTCTATGCCACGGCACAGAGCGGGGTCGTCTACCGGCTGAGTTGACTCGTGCGCGACATTAATGCGCCGCCTCCCGATTGCGCAGAAGCGCTAGCCGGCGCGGCGGCGCACGCGGGGCGGCGTCTGTCCGAGCGCGGCGTACGCGAGGGCGTTCAACGACTCGTTGAGCTGGCGGAGCTCGCCTGCGACGAGCACGAAGCCCTCCTGCTGCTCCGCCGAGCGGTTCAAGCGCTCGAGCTCGCGCGCGATCCGGTCCAGGCGCTCGAGCAGCGCGTCCAGCTGTCGGTCGCCGACGTCCTTCGGTTCCATGCCGCTGATTCTACGCAGCAGCCTCCTCGAGGAGCTCGCTCGCGACTGCGGACGACCACGGCATCGGCTCCGAGGCGGTCCAGCAGCCGCTCGAGAGCACCTTCCCCGGCCTCGAGCGCGACGATGCGTCGCGCGGTGCCGAGCTGCTCGACGGCCACGCGCGCGAGCACCTCCGGCGCGTCCGTGAACACGCCCACCTCGCAGCCTGCCTCCGCGAGGACCTTCAACGCCGCGCCCATCGCCGCGTCCCGGCGCAGATACACAGCCGCGCGTTCCTCGGAGAACCGCTGGAGCAGAACCCGCCAGTTGCCTGCACCCCGCCGGTCGAGCTCGGCAGCGGCCTCACCCCGGTCGAACGGTAGGTCGGAGCGGTCGATGCCGAGAGCGCCCGCAGCCGCGAGCCAGTCGTCCCAGAGGGGCCGAGTGTCGCACAACGCCCCGTCCAGATCGACCGCGACCGGAACGCGTCATCACGCGGCGCGCCGCACGCCGAGCGTCCGCTGCCAGAGGAGCACGCCGCCGGCGACACCGACGACATCGATCGCGACGTCGAGCGGCGATCCCATGCGTCCGGGGACGAATACCTGGTGCAACTCGTCGGTCGCCGCGTACAGCGCTCCGAGGAGCGAAGGCGAGACCCAGCGCGATCCGTCGCCCGCAGGAGCAGCGCTCCGAGCACCGCGAACTCGCGCTGCATGCGCGAGCTTGCGGAGGACGAGATCCCAGCCGCCGAGGCCGGTTCCGAGGTCCGGGACGGACGAGAAGGCGAAGATGAGACCGGCCCAGGCCGCCACCGGCAGCCACAGGCGGAGGAGGGGCCCGGACACCGTCCGATGATAGGCTCGGCCTCCAGTCACAGGAGCACGGTGAGGGAACCCGGTGCAAGTCCGGGACGGTCCCGCCGCTGTAAGGGGAGTTGCTCTCCCGCCACGACGCCACTGGCATCGCGTCCACGACGCGGAGCCGGGAAGGCGGCGGGGGAGGGAGCCCCGAGTCAGAAGACCTGCCGCGCCTCCCACATAGCCGAACCCCTCGCGGAAGGAGGATTCAGGTGCTTCGTTCGTCCATCTTCGTCGCTGCAGCAGCCGTGGCCGCCCTGGTCGCGTTCGTCTCCGGTGCCGCAGGCGGCCCCGCCGCCCCCACGGCGTTCCCCGTCACGATCACGACCGCCTCCGGCAAGGTCACGATCCAGAGGAAGCCGGTCCGGATCGTCTCGCTCTCGGCGACGGCGACCGAGTCGCTCTTCGCAATCGGCGCCGGCCCGCAGGTCGTCGCCGTCGACGACCAGTCCGACTACCCGAAGAACGCCCCCAAGACGACCCTGTCCGGGCTTCACGCCGAACGTCGAGGCAATCGCCGCGTACCGCCCGGATCTCGTCGTCGCCTCGTACGACCCGAAGGGGCTCGTCAGCGCGCTCGAGCCGGCTCGGGATTCCCGTGATCCTGCACGGGACGGCGTCCAACTTCAGAGAGCGCGTACCAGCAGATCCGCCAGCTCGGAATGGTGACGGGCCGCGAGCCCGCAGCGACCCGCCTCATCGCCCGGATGAAGGCGAGCATCGCCCGCATCGTGAAGACGTCACGGTCGCGTGCGGACGGGCTCTCCGTGTACCACGAGATCAGCCCGGACTTCTACTCGGCCTCGACGAAGTCGTTCGTGGGGAAGGTGTACGCGGCGCTCGGCCTCGAGAACATCGCCGACGAGGCGGACTCGGCGGGGACGGGCTTCCCGCAGTTGTCCGCCGAGTACATCGTCTCTTCCAGCCCCGACCTGATCGTTCTCGCGGACACGGTGTGCTGCGGGCAGAAGCCGTCGACCGTGGCGGGGCGACCCGGCTGGGACCGCATCAGTGCGGTGCGCACGCGGCTCGATCGTCCGCATCGACGACTCGATCGCATCGCGCTGGGGGCCGCGGCTCGTGAGCTTCTTCCGCGCGATGTCCTCGGCGCTCGCGCGGCTGTAGCGCCATGAGTGCCACCGCCGCGAAGCCGGTTTCGCCGGTCGCCGCGGTCCGGCCGCGCGGCCTCGCTCCGGTCTGGGCGGGCGCGGCGGTGGCGTTCCTGCTTCGTGTCGCATCGTGATCGGCGTGCTCGTGGGCCCGATCGATCTCGGGCTGCGAGGGAGTCGCGAGCTCCATCGGGGAGCGCCTGGGCGTACCGGGCGTGACCTCGTCGCTGTCGGCGACCGAGGAGTCGATCCTGTGGGAGATCCGCATGCCGCGAGTCGTTCTCGCGGCGCTCGTCGGCGGGATGCTCTCGCTCGCCGGCGCGACATATCAGGGCGTCTTCCGCAACCCGCTCGTCGATCCGTATCTGCTCGGGGTCGCGGCGGGAGCAGGCCTGGGCGCGACGCTCGCGATCGCCTATCTGCCGGAGGGGCTCCGAGGGCAGCGGGCACTTCCGGCCGCGGCGTTCGTCGGTGGTGCCGTGGCGGTATTCCTCACCTACTCGGTCGGCCGCTCGACCGGACGTGAGCGGGACGCCACGACCCTCGTCCTCGCCGGTGTGACGGTCGCTTCGTTCTTCACCGCGCTGCAGACCTTCGTGCAGCAGCAGAACGCCGACACGCTGCAGCAGGTCTACACCTGGATCCTGGGCAGCATCCCGAGTTCGGGGTGGAGCGATGTCGTGCTGGTGCTGCCGTACGTCGCGATCGCCACCGCGGTCGATCCTCGTGTACCGGAGGGTCGTGGACGTCCTGAGCCTCGGCGACGAGGAGGCCACGAGCCTCGGCGTCGACGTCCGCCGCGTACGGCTCGTTCTCGTCGTCGCGGCGACGGTCGGCACGGCCGCCGCCGTCGCCGTCTGCGGGCTCATCGGCTTCGTCGGGATCATCGTTCCGCATGCGATCCGGATGCTCACGGGCGTGGGCTATCGGGCGCTGCTCCCGCTGTCCGTGATCGTCGGCGCCGGGCTTCCTCGTGCTCGCGGACGTCATCGCCCGAACTGCGCTTTCGCCTCGCGGAGATCCCGATCGGGATCGTCACGGCGTTCTTCGGCGCGCCCTTCTTCGCTCTCGTGCTGCGCTCGAGCCGCGGAGGGACGGCATGAGCACGGTCGAGCTCCGCGACGTCACCGTCGTCCTCGGAGGACGGCCGGTCGTCGACAGGATCGATCTCGTGGTGACCGAGGGCGAATGGGTGGCGGTCATCGGCCCGAACGGAGCGGGCAAGACGACGCTGCTGAGGGCGATCGCGCGGCTCGTGCACTTCGCGGGCGCGATCGAGCTCGAAGGCCGGCCGACGAGCGCGATGCGGCGGGCAGAGCTCGCTCGGCTGGTGGCCGTCGTGGCGCAGGATCCGTCGACGCCCCCGTGGATGACCGTGGGCGAGTACGTCCTGCTCGGGCGGACGCCGCATCTCGGCCCGCTCGCGAAGGAGGGGGAGCGCGACCTGGATGCGGCCGCGCGCGCTCTCGACCGCCTCGATCTCTCCGACTTCGGCGAGCGTCGGCTCGGGACGCTCTCGGGAGGCGAGAAGCAGCGCGTCGTCGTCGCCCGAGCCCTCGCGCAGGAGGCAAAGATCGTCCTCCTCGACGAGCCGACCGCGGCGCTCGACATCGGGCACCAGCAGCAGGCACTCGAGCTGCTGGACGCGCTCCGAGCCGAGTCGGAGCTCACCCTCGTCGCTGCGATGCACGACCTCACCCTGGCCGCGCAGTACGCCGAGCGCATGGTGCTTTTCGACCGGGGCCGAATCGTCGCGGACGGCTCGCCGCACGAGGTGCTCACGGAGGAGACGATCGCCCGCCACTACGGCGCGTCGATCGACGTCGTCCCGGTCGACGGCCGGGTCGCGGTGATCCCGCGCCGGACGACCTCCGCGCCCTAGAGGCTGTGGGCCTCGGGGTGGCGGGGCTCGTAGAGCAGCATGTCCTCTGCGCCGGGAACCTTCAGCATCAAGCCCAGCCCGAAGCCCATGTCCTCGATCGATCCCGTGAACTCGGCGCCCTTGCTCTCGAGCTCGCTCTTCGTAGCCTCGATGTCGTCGCACATCAGCGAGAGCGAGTGGTGTTTGGGCTGGGAGTAGGCCTCACCCTCGTAGGTGTAGCTCGTCGGGTGCACGCCGAGCTCACTGGGGCCGGTCTTGAAGATCAGCCAGCCGGGCTCCGAGCTCGAGTCCTCGACGTACGGCCGGCCGAGGACGTCACGAAAGAACGCCCGTGTGGCCGGCGGATCGTCGGAATAGATCAATGCGTGGACGGCTTTCAGCACGCTCGAGATCGTATGCAACGAGGCAGTTCCGATACCTAGACACACTAGGTATACTTCGAAGCAGATGAGGGAAGCACTCCGAGGCCATGTCGATCTCCTTCTGCTGGCGGCGCTCGAAGAGGCGCCCGCCCACGGCTACGAGCTCGTCGAGACGGTTCGTGAGCGGAGCGAGGGCGCGTTCGACCTGGCGGAGGGCACGGTCTATCCATCCCTTTATCGCCTGGAGCGTCGGAGGCTCGTCGCGAGCGCCTGGGAGACGGTCGCCGGCCGGCGCCGCCGCGTCTACCGGCTGACGACGAGTGGGCGTCGGACGCTTGCGAAGGAGCGTGGGGAATGGCGCGCCTTCGCCCACGCGATGGAGGCGGTCGTGAGATGACGATCGCCGATTACATCGCCGAGCTCGAGCGGCGGCTCCCGCGCAGCGGACGGAGTCGCATCCTCGCCGAGGTTCACGCACATCTGAACGATTCCGCTTCTCGGCACGTGTCTCGCGGCCTCGATCGTGTCGCGGCCGAGGAGGCTGCGGTTCGAGACTTCGGCCCGATCCGCCTCGTCGCCCGGCGGCTCGCCGTGAGCGGGGCTCTCCGAGAGACCCGCCTCGCGACCGTCGGCGCGCTCGCGGCGGTGGGCTTCTTCGTCTTTCCGCTGTACGTCGTGCCGGAGAACACGCTTCCGCCCGCGCCGTGGATCGAGAAACCACGAGACGTCCTCGTCCTGCAGCTCCTCACGGTCGGGCTCTGGATCGCAGCGTCTGCGCTCGCGGCGGCGAGCGCGGCGCTCGCGTGGACGCGGTGGTCGCGCATCGCCGCGCCGGTGCTGGTGTCCGCTTTTGCCGTGCTTACGTCTTCCGTTCTCGCAGCCGCCGCCCTGATCGAGCGCTGGTTCGAGGCGGCGCCCGCGACGCCGAGCTGGCCTCTTCTCGCCGCGCCGTTCGCGATCGGCTGCCTCGTCGCCTGCGGGGTCGGATCGCTGTGGGCGCTCAGGCGCCGGAGCTTGCTGCAGGATCTCGCGCCGGACTGACCTGCATCTAACATCGGCGAGTGTCCGTCGCCGAGCCTCAGACCGACCCCGTAGCTCTCAATCAGGCCCAGCGCGAGGCCGTCCAGCACACGGAAGGCCCGCTGCTCGTCGTCGCCGGGGCGGGCTCCGGGAAGACGCGCGTGCTCACCCACCGGGTCGCGCACCTCGTCGAAGACCTGAAGGTCCGCCCGAATCAGATCCTCGCGATCACCTTCACGAACAAGGCGGCGGGGGAGATGCGCGAGCGGCTCGAGCGGATGCTCGGCGCGACCGCGCGCGCGATCTGGATCCTCACGTTCCACGCGGCGTGCGGGCGGATGCTCCGACGGGAGGCCGAGCGGCTCGGGTACACGTCGAGCTTCTCGATCTACGACGACCAGGACCAGGTGCGCCTCGTCAAGGCGTGCCTGGAGGAGCTCGGGAAGGACCCGAAGCGCTTCTCGCCGCGCGGGATCCACTCGCAGATCTCGCGGGCGAAGAACGAGCTCGTCTCGCCGGAGGAGTACGTCTCGCGCGTCGCGTCGTTCTGGGACCAGACGGTCGCGGAGGTGTACGAGCTCTACCAGCGTCGCCTGCACGCCTCGAACGCCGTCGACTTCGACGACCTGCTCATGCTCACGGTGCAGGTCTTCGAGCGCTTCCCCGAGGCGCTCGCGCGCTGGCAGCGAGCCTTCCGCTACATCCTCGTCGACGAGTACCAGGACACGAACCACGCGCAGTACCGGCTGCTGCAGCTTCTCGGCGCCGAGCACAAGAACGTGTGCGCCGTCGGCGACCAGGACCAGTCGATCTACGCGTTCCGTGGAGCCGACATCCGCAACATCACGGAGTTCGAGACCGACTTCCCCGGGACGCACGTCGTCACGCTCGAGCAGAACTACCGCTCGACGAACGCGATCCTGCGCGCGGCGAACGCGGTCATCGAGCACAACTCGGAGCGGAAGCCGAAGAACCTGTTCTCCGACCTCGGCGAGGGTGACCCCGTCCGCGTCATCGAGGTCGAGGACGAACATGCGGAGGCGAGGTTCGTCGCTGCCGAGATCGCGGCGCTGATCGACCAGGGGCTCTCGGCGAGCGAGATCGCGGTCTTCTACCGGACGAACGCACAGTCGCGGGTGCTGGAGGACGTGCTCGTGCGTCAGGACATCCCGTACCAGGTCATCGGCGGGCCGCGCTTCTACGAGCGCGCGGAGATCCGCGACGCGACCGCGTATCTCACGGTGCTCGTCAATCCGAGCGACGCCGGGTCGCTCCTGCGCATCGCCAACCGGCCGCGCCGCGGGATCGGCGACACGTCGCTCGCGCGGGTGGTGGCGTACGCAGACTCGACCGGCCGCACGCTCTGGGAGGCCCTGGCCGATCCGGAGGCCGCGGGCGTGACCTCCGCGGCCTGCCGGGCGATTCGCGGTTTCCGCTCGACGATGGAGTCGCTGATGGCCCAGGCGCAGGATCTCCCGGTCGACGAGCTCCTCGAGCGGATGCTCGAGAAGACGGGGATCCTCGACGCCTACGAGGCCGAGCGCACGATCGAGGCGCGCGGCCGGATCGAGAACCTGCAGGAGCTCGTCGGCGTCGCCAGGGAGTACCGCCAGCAGACGGCCGACGCGTCGCTCGCCGGCTTCCTCCAGGACATCGCGCTCGTCTCCGACCAGGACACGATCGCCGACGACCGCGGCCTCGTCACGCTGATGACGCTGCACAACGCCAAGGGCCTCGAGTTCAAGGCCGTCTACGTGATCGGGATGGAGGAGGGCATCTTCCCGCACATCCGGGCGATCGAGGAGCAAGGCGTGGAGGAGGAGCGCCGCCTCTGCTACGTCGGCCTGACGAGGGCGATGGAGCGGCTCACGCTCACGCACACGCTGTCCCGCTCGCTCTGGGGCAGGAGGAGCTACAACCTCGGGTCGCGCTTCCTCGACGAGCTTCCCCGCGAGGTCGAGCGCGACCGGTTGCGGCCGTCCTCGTGGGCGAGCTACGGCGCGCAGCCGAGTGCAGCTCCGGCGCCGCGCGGCGACCCCGGTCTCACTCTCTCGACGGGCGACTCCGTGAGGCACGGATCGCTCGGCGAGGGCATCGTCACGGCCGTCGAGCCGGGCGGCGTGGTGACCATCCGCTTCGCCGAGGACGGGACCGAGCGCCGCCTGATGATCGAGTACGCGCCGCTCGAGAGGATCGCGTAGCGTTGCGCGGGCCGTGAGCCTGGAGTACCGCAGCCCGACCGCGGACGAGTTCGAGAGTGTCCTCAAGACGACGTACGCGGCATTCGGCGACCAGCCGAAAGACGACGACATCGAGCGCAACCGCGTGCTCATGCCGGTCGACCGCCTGCTCGCCGCCTGGGACGACGGCCGACCGGTGGGCGTGACGGCGTCATACCCGTTTTCGCTCACCATCCCGGGCGGCGACGCTCGGGCCGCCGGGGTGACCTGGGTCGGCGTCCTGCCGAGCCATCGGCGGCGCGGAATCCTGCGCGAGCTCATGCGTCGTCAGCTGGACGACGTCCACGCGCGTGGGGAGTCGCTCGCGATCCTGTGGTCCTCCGAATCGCTGATCTACGGCCGCTTCGGCTACGGGATCGCCGCGCCGCAGACCCAGATCGACGCCGAACGGAGCTCGTTCGGGCTGCGGGACGATGCGGGCGCTCGCGGAGTCGTTCGGCTGGTGAGCATGGAGGAGGCGGCCGAGCTCTTCCCGCCGGTCTACGAGCGGATCCGTCGGGAACGGCCGGGCATGGTGAGCCGGACTGCCGACTGGTGGACGAAATCCAGCCTCGCCGACCCCGAGCACTGGCGGGAGGGCAGCGGGCCCGAAGTTCTATGCGCTTCTCGAAATCGACGGTGAGCCCGAGGGCTATGCGCTGTACCGGATCGCTTCCAAGTGGGAGCAGTGGACGCCGCACGGAGAGGTCCGCGTCGTCGAGGCGCTCGCCACCTCGCCGTCTTCCACTGCCGAGCTCTGGAGGTTCCTCTTCGGCATCGACCTCGTCGAGCGGGTGAAAGGGGACACCGATCCCGCCTGGCCGCTCTTCCTCATGACCACCGATCCGCGCCGCCTGCACCTCACGATCGTCGACGGGCTGTGGCTGCGCCTGGTCGACCTCGACGCCGCGCTCCGCGCGCGCCGCTTTCCCGATCACGAGCCCGTCGTTCTCGAGATCGCGGACGATCTGTTCCCGCGGAACGCGGGTCGCTGGTCGATCGGAGCCGAGCCCGGCCGATCGGACGGGGCTCCGGACGTTTCGCTCGACGTTCGCGACCTCGCCTCCGCGTATCTCGGTGCGTTCACGTTCGAGCGTCTTGCCGCTGCCGGCCGGGCTCGAGAGCGGAAGCCGGGTGGTCTCGCGCGCGCGACCGCGCTCTTCGCGACGCCGCTACCCCCGTACTGCCCGGAAGTGTTCTGAGCGTGGCCTACCGCGTCAGACCCTGCCGCTCGCTGGACGAGCTCGGCCGGGCGGCTGGCGCGATCGGCCACTACTTCGGCTGGGTCCCGTCGGAGGAGGAGATCGAGCGCTTCTCGCAAGCGCTCCCGCTCGATCGGATGCATGCGACCTTCGACGGGAAGGAGATCGTCGGCGGGGCCGGAGTCTTCCCGTTCGAGATGACCGTCCCGGGCGGTCCGGTGCAGTGCGCGGGAGTCACGGTCGTCGGAGTGCTTCCGACCCATCGTCGTCGCGGCCTCTTGTCGCGGATGATGCGCGCGCAGATCGACGACATCCACGAGCGCGGTGAGCCGTTCGCGGCGCTCTGGGCCTCCGAGGCGACGATCTACGTGCGCTTCGGATACGGCCTCGCG
Source organism: uncultured Actinomycetes bacterium (assembly GCA_963758605.1). Lineage (GTDB taxonomy): Bacteria > Actinomycetota > Thermoleophilia > Gaiellales > Gaiellaceae > GMQP-bins7. The sequence continues at coordinate 203,192 of CAVWWI010000014.1, forward strand.
TCGCTGACGCACGAGATCCGGCTTCCGCGTACCTGGGCGGCGCTGCGAGCGGGATCTCCCGCACGCGTCGGCCAGGTGCGCCTGGTCGAGCACGACGAGGCGGCGAAGACGTTTCCCCGCCTGTACGACAAGGTGAGGCGCGAGACGCCGGGGTTCCTCTCCCGCTCGAAGTCCTGGTGGGAGAACCGGAGGCTGCGCGACGATCCGTCGCGGCGTTCGCCGGGTACCGGCCCGCTCAACCGCGCGCTCCTCGAGCTCGACGGGCGCCCTGCCGGGTATGCGCTCTACCGGCTCGATCCAATCCGAGGAGAACGGCGACTGGAAGCGGAGGCTACGCGTCGCCGAAGCGCTCGGCCTCGGGCCTGAGGCGACCCGGGAGATCTGGCGATTCCTCCTCGAGGTCGACTGGACGCACGAGATCGTCGCAGGCTTGCTCCCCACGGACCATCCGCTCATCCATCTCGTCGGGCGCCCCGACCATCTCGGTCTCGAAGCGGACGCGGGGCTCTGGGTCCGCCTCGTCGACGTCGGTGCGAGCCTGTCGGCGCGCCGGTACCGGTCGGACAGCCGGGTCACGTTCGAGGTCCAAGACTCCTTCTGCCCTTGGAATGCCGGTACCTGGACCGTCGCAGAGGGCGTCGCGAAGCGGTCGAGCCGGCGCCCGGACCTGCGCCTCGACGTCCAGTCGCTCGGAGCGGTCTACCTCGGCGGCTTCTCGTTCGCGCAGCTCTCCCGAGCGGGTCTGGTCGAGGAGGCCTCACGCGGCGGGCTCGCCCGTGCCGACGCGTTGTTCGCCTCCGATCGCGCTCCCTGGTGCCCGGAGATCTTCTAGCCGCCCACGTCCCTCGTTCGAGGGAACCTGCACGCGACGGCGCAAGTTCTGGCCCGGCGCGGCATCAACTGATCGCCGGACAAGGTGCGGCGGCTATCAGTCTGGCGGCTGGCTACAGCCGCCGCCCTCCGGCAACTAGCCCAGTGGCGCTTCGAGCTCGAAGCGCCCCGGCGTGGGCGGGAGGACGACCGTTTGGCCGTCCGGCAAGACGCGGCCGTACGGGACTCCGTCTCGCAGCACCTCGGTCACGCGGTCTCCGTCCGGAAGGCGAAGACGGAGCCGGAGCGTCGTCAGCGGCGCCCGGTCGGGAACGTCGAGCGAGATCCTGACCGAGTCGCCGAGCGACTCGATCGCGAACGAGACGCGGCCGAAGCTGGTCGGCAACTTGCGCACCTCGATCGGCTGACCGGGACGCAGCCAGTCGCGGGGTGTCGAGTACGCGAGCTCGAGACCGCGAGGCGCACCGCTCGCATCCGTCGTCTCGTGGACGAGCATCAGGCGGAGCGTCTCGAGGAAGGCGGCATTGCTCGCGCCGTTCGGCGGGAGGTAGGTCGAGCGGTAGTGGTCACCCGGGAGAGGCGCGACACCGACGCTCTCGCCGGAGACGAAGGTTCCCTGGGTCATCTCGGTCGCGAGCTGTCCGTAGAGGCCGAGCACGAGCTGATCGGGCTGGTCGTTGTCGGCGAGGAAGCGAGCCAGGTTCAGTCCGTACACGGGGCTCGAGCCGGACTTCGGGTAGGCGGCAGGCCCGTAGAGGCCGTATGCGCCGGCCCGAACGCGCCCGAGTAGGCGGGAGCCGTTCCGAGCAATACGTAGGTTGCTGTCGTTTGCTTCGGCTCATACGTGCTTGCTACTAGAATAGAGAGCGAAAATTTCGTATGCTGTCGCGCACCGCCGAAAACCTGTACTGGCTGGCCCGCTACGTCGAGCGTGCCGGAATCTATGACCGCGCCATCTGAGTCCACGCTGCACGTCACCGCGCTCGCCGCCGCCTATGTCGCAGCAGCAACCAGTGGGAATCGGCGCTGCTGACCGCCGGCGTCAGCGCCAGCTTCTACGAGGCCTATCAGGAGGCCACCGAGCAGAACGTGGTCGAGTATCTGGCGTTCTCGCCGTCCAATCCCGTCCTCGATCAAGAACTGCATCGAGGCCGCGCGGCTCAATTCGCGCTCGGTGCGCACCGCGCTGACGAGCGAGATGTGGGACACCATCAACTCGGCCTGGATCGAGCTGCGGGAAGTCTGGGGCAAGGGCACCTCGAGCCGCGAGGAACTGGCGCGGTTCCTGCGCTTCGTGCAGGAGACCTCATTGCGGTTCGACGGTTCGGCCTACCGGACCATGCTGCGCAACGACGCCTACTGGTTCTCCCGCCTCGGCCTGCATCTGGAGCGCGCCGACAACACCGCCCGCATTCTCGACGTGAAGTACCACGTGCTGCTGCCGGAGGAGGAACATGTCGGCGGCCCGCTGGATTACTACCAGTGGACCTCGATCCTGCGCTCGGTGTCGGCGCTGACGGCCTATCACTGGGTCTACCGCGAGACGCTGAAACCCTGGCTGATCGCCGACCTGTTGATCCTGAACGACACGCTGCCGCGCTCGCTGGCGAGCTGCTACAGCAATCTGGTGCGCAACCTCGACCAGATCGGCGTCGCCTATGGCCGCCAGGGCGCCTCCCAGCGCCATGCCCGCGGCGTCCGCAACCGGCTTGAACACAGCCATATGGACGATATCTTCCAGCACGGCGTCCATGAGTTCATCCAGGAATTCATTTCGGATAACGCGCGGCTGGGTGAGATCATCACGAAGCAGTATTTGATTTAGATGATTTTTGGACTGAACACAACCAAACACCGTCATGGCCGGGCTTCTCCGGCCATCCACGTATTGCGAGGGGTACCGAGGGAGTCGGCGGAATATTTCGTGGCCCCAGGCAGGCCCCGAAAACCCCAGACTCCACATCCCCTTGGTCGTGAGTGAAGGGCGAAGGGGTCTGGATCATCGCGCGTCGCCAGTCCTCGCCGCGTAGCGACGCGGCAATAGAAAAGTTTACGCTGTCCGGGCGGACTGCTAAGCCCGGGCAAGACGATCGGAAGCGGTCCCACCATGCGCCTGCGAATTGCCCATTCCACCAGCTATCGCTACGAGCCGCCGGCCACCGGCGTGATCCAGATCCTGCGCATGACGCCCGGCAGCCATGACGGGCAATATGTCGCCGAATGGCAGATCGACGTCTCCACCGATTCCCGGCTCGACATGCACCAGGACGCGTTCGGCAACGTCACGCATGTCCTGACCTACGGGCCGATCGCCGACCTCACCATCACCGTCGAGGGCCTGATCGAGACCCACGACACCGGCGGCGTGCTGCGCGGCACCGACGAGCGCTTTCCGCCGAGCCTGTTCCTGCGCTCGACCGAGCTGACCGAGGTCAATCCGGCGATGGCGACCTTCGCGCGCGAGCTGCGCTCGGAATCCGAAAGCGACGTGCTCGGCTTCCTGCATGCGCTGATGATGCAGATCAACGAGCACATGACGTTCGACGAGGATCCCACCAACAGCGGCACCTCGGCGGCGGAAGCCTTCGCCCTCAAGCGCGGCGTGTGCCAGGACTACGCGCATATCTTCATCGCCTGCGCGCGCACCGGCGGCGTGCCGGCGCGTTTCGTCTCCGGCCATTTCCTGCGCTCCGACGGCATGGTCCAGCAGCAGGCCGGCCATGCCTGGGCGGAAGCCTTCGTGCCTGATCTCGGCTGGGTCGGCTTCGATCCGGCCAACGCCATCTGCACCACCGACGCCCATGCCCGCGTCGCCATCGGCCTCGATTATCTCGGCGCCGCACCGGTGCGCGGCACCCGCTACGGCGGCGGCATGGAAACGCTGTCGGTGGCGGTCAGGGTCGATCAGGCCGGACGACAGGGGCAGTGGCAAGCGCAGCAATGATTTCAACGCGTCATTCCGGGGCGGCCTGAGGCTGAACCCGAATCTCAAAGTGGTCGCGCAGAATCTCGCCATAGCCAATTGCACATCCAAGGTGCGCGGCAAGCGCGCCGGAATGACAGCAATATCGTCGTCATGATTTTGCGCCGAGCCGTCAGGATGATCGGCCGCGCCGCGTTAAGCTACATCATCCGGTATCGCCGCCAGTGCGAGGCCACCAAGGGCGAATCCGCGCGCCTGCAGCCAAATCAGTCCAGCGTCGTCGGCGGTGGCCGCAGATCGCGCAGAGCCCGCTCGACGAGCGCGACCGGCGAAGCTTGAGGCCGAGCGCCACCCCGGTCGCCGGTCCGGCCAGTCTGTGAAAGCTGAGCCGATCAACTTCGACACGGCGGACGCCGCGGCGCCAGCACGAGGATCGCCGGCGACGAAGAAGGTTGCGCGACCGACTGTGGGGGAAGACTGACGCCGTGAATGGCGGCAATGTCGAGCGCGACGACGGGACACGCGGTCATCAGGCCGAGCCGCATCATCTTCCGTCCACCGCCATTCCGCCGGCGGCGAGGCCGAACGAACCCACACCGATGAACACCTGCAGCGCACGACCGCGCGCACCAGTAGTCGGGTAGATTAATTGTTCTGCGCGTCTCTCGTTCAGTTTACATATATACTGGCGGCGTCGCGTGGAGAGGTGGCACACATGATCCTGACATATCCGACCAATGCCGCACGAGGGTCCATTTCGTGAGCTCGCCGATGGTAACAAAGGTGACGGCGGGGATGAGAGCCGTCCAGGGTGCGTAGCAGCGGCAGCCGAGCGCCCGACGGCGCGGCGGGGCGACGCAGACGTCGGTATCCAGGAGACGACCAGGCTCCGCGCCAGCTGGCGGAGGCGTACAGGTGGCCCAGAAACTCGCCGTACTCTTCGTCCGACCCAACGGATCCTGGCCCGGCAGCTCCTCCAGGCCGCGATCGGAACGGTCGGCCCTCCTGCCGGCTAATCAGCTCGTCGGTCGGGCGCGGACTCGGATCTTGCTGCCCGCTGCATGTCGGCTCGGACGGCGTGCTCATCAGCGAATCGCTCGGTCTCACCGACCTAGCCAGTCTCTCACTCGGCGTCCAACTTTGTGGCGCGCCGGCGTTCTGCGCGGCGATCTCGAACACGGACGCTGCCGGCGGATAATCCAGGACAGCGTCGAGGTTACCCGGCTGCTCGGCCAGGTGTCGCCGTAATCGGCCTCGCCCGGAGGGGAGATTTTCAGCGACTTGGGCCGAACGCGTGAGGCGGCGCCGCGTGCGGTACGCGTTCAGGCCTTGGGTCGTGTGACCTCATGCTGGTGCGCCTTGTCGCTGGGACGGCCTTGGGCGTTGTGGCGTCAAGCTTCGGCGTTTGTGGGGGTAGTTGATCAAGATGCGCCACCAGAGGGCTGCCGCCGGGGTGATCGTCAGGCGAGGGGACGTATGGCGGCCGCCAACCGGACGAGCCAGGGTGGCGTCGAGGCCAGGGCCCGGTGGGATGAGGTCAACCTTCTCTGTAACTCCGAGCCGAAATGGATCATTCGTCAGGATGGGACTTCTGTGGCGAGCAGTTGCCGCCATCGCTGATCTGGATCCGCAGTTGCACTCGGCGAGTCGTTTGTCGAGTTGCTGTTGGAAGATTCGGGCGGCGTAGCCGATCTCGGCGATGGCCGCAGGTCGGTCGCAGATCACAAGGGTGGATCTGGGAGGCGGCGCGCCATACCTGCACCTCGGCGACCAGCTCGGCCGGCAGGTCGGTGCTGCATTTGAGTGGCGCCGGCCGGCGGATCAGCTGCGGCGTCGCAGCGGACCTGGTCGGCGAGCTGCAGCAACCAGGTCTGATCGAGCGTCCGGCAATTTTGGCCCCCATGTCCAGGGTCGGCGGCGATCCGGTTGGGAATGCCGGGCAGCCACAGCCTCGGACCGTCTCGACCGCGGAGCACGCTGGCGTCTTCAAGGCGCCGGTCCAGCACGGCAGCTCGGTCCTCGGCGCTGCTGGTCTCTCGGGAATCGCACGCGGCCTGCGGTGTCGTTGCTGCAGGATCGACGCCGTGCACGGCGAGGAGGAGGCAGAATGGGCACGCAGGGTCGGCCATGCCGGCTCTTCCGGTCAGGAGCCTGGTGACCAGCTCGTCGGCGAAGCCTGCCGATGCATGCGCCGCACTCGGATCGACGATCTCCTCGGCGGCCACGTGCAGGGCGTCGAGGTAGCGCTCGACGGCCACGCCGAGCTGGACGGCAGCATCTTGCCTTCCCGCAGCATCGTGCTGGCCGATTGTGGCGTGTCGTCGCGGGCCGGATCCGTTCGAGCAGTTCGGTGGCGGTGGTGGGCGTATCGGGGCCGGATCGCGCTGTGCGGGTGGCCAGTCGCCGTCGCCGACTAGCTGCAGGTAGATGTGGTTGCTCAGCCGTCCCCGGCTGCGCTCTGGTGTATAGCGTTGCTGCCGCGACTCAGCGCCGGTGATCAGGCCGTGCATGGTGTCGGCGATGATGCCTTGGGCAGCATGAATGGTGGTGGCATATCGAGTTCTACGAAATCCCGTACATAATTGGCCGGCAGGTTGATGGTTCGGCCGGAGCCGGCAATGCTGTTGTACCCGCAGCACGCCATCACGTTCGACGGTCGAGGACGGTCCACCGAGTGGCCGTTGCACCAGTCGGTGACGGTGGTGCAGAGCAGGCGGTCAGTCGCTACAGGGTGATGATCAGCTCGCCGGCACTGGCCCGGTTGCCGTCCGCCAAAGTGACCTCCGGTCCTGGCGTGGGCGCAGATTGCACGCGGTGGGCGCGGGCTTTCAGATTGAGTTCGGCGACCAGGCCACGGGTGGGGCCGAGCATGATCGAGTCCAAGCCACGGCTGCGGTCGATTTGCCAGGTCTTGGATACGGTTTTCGGTGAGTGCGGCAGGATCGCCGAAGCAGGTGGATGCGTTGCCGGTCGAGGTAGAAGCCCAACGCCTCCGGTCTGCCGTCTCGTAACGCCAGGGATGCGGCGGCTTCGGCGGGGTCGTGGAATAGGTGCAGCTGGGTCAGCCGCACCGCACCATATGCTGTTGTCGATCTCGCGGAGACACCACCGGAACCGATAGCCGCGAGTTGTTGATCATCACCGATCAGCCGCACGCTGCCGCCCAGGCCAACGATGAACTCCACGGCGGTGTCGAGGGAGAGCATGTCGGCCATCCCGGCCTCATCGATCAGCACCAGCGTTGCGGGGCCAATGTTGAGATCCGATTCCGGCGGTTCGCTGTCTTGGTATGCGAGTGACCAGGTGAGTTTGGCGAGGGTGTCGGTAGGCGCACAGGTGTGGTCGCGGAGTTGTGCCGCGGCGGCGGCGGACGGGGCCAACCCAATCACCT
>CAVWWI010000015.1:0-207532 GCA_963758605.1 uncultured Actinomycetes bacterium
CTCCGCAGTCACGCTATGCCACACGGTCGCCTCGCGAGCGATGTCCAGACTCGCCGTCACTTCAGGCATCAGCGCGCTCATGAGGGTCAAGCCACCGCGACGAAGACGTCTGAGCGGAGCACATCAACGTCAGCGCCGACGGGTTTCAGCCCGCCGGCGTCGGCGAACGTGGACGTGCCTCCGCATCGTTGGTGGGCAGCCGGGAGTGGCACGGCCGAGCCACGCATGGAGGACGCCGGCATTCACGCGCGAGTCTACGACAGCGACTGCTGGGCGGCGGTGAGATGAAGAGGGCTCGGAGCACCGATCGCGCACAAGCGGGTCGGGAGGTCAGACGGGGCTCGGCACCCGGTCTGACCCCCCTCTGTCGCGCCTTTCTCCCGTTTCAAGGGCTTCCGCGGTACTTGAGCTCCTGGAGGATGGGGGAACAGATGGCGTCTGCCGCGCTCGTCACAGGACTTGGCTGGGCAAGCTCGATGCCTGCGCTCGTCACACGGCTTGGATCGGCCTGCTGGCTGCGGCCGTCCACCGCAAGAATCAGCAGTGCTGAGGTGACTGCAGCTGCCAGCGCGGCGACGACGGCGATCAGGCCGACCAGGCGACCGCGGCGCAGCTGAATCGTGGTGGGAACGGGAGTCGAGATGCTCATCACACCTCTCCTTTCTTGGCTCTGGGCCTCGTCAACCGAGGTAGGCGGTGACATGTGCCCAGGCTGCCGCTCGCGAGGCTGATTCGCGACAGGGAGCCACCCACGACAACCCCCTGATCTTTTGCAGCGTCGACCCGTGCGTCCTTCAGTGGCGCGCGTTCCGTCGCGGGACCGCGCCCGCCCATGCCTGGGGAGCGCCTCGCAAGCCGCATGGCGGCGGTGCGGCGGCGCTGCGCAGATCGCCGACATCCGCCTCCCGATGATCGCGATGGTTCTTCGCCTATGGTCCGCTCCGACAGCGGCGACAAGTTGGCCGAGCGAGGTGCGTGCGCGATGGGGATGGTCCCTGAACGATCTCCCGGGCTCCCGAGCGATGCGCGGACCGTCCCCCTGCTCGAGCGGGAGGACCAGCTCGAGCTCGTCGAGCGGCTGCTCTTCGAAGCAAGAGAGGGGCGAGGGGCGCTCGTGCTGTTCGAGGGAGCAGCCGGGATCGGCAAGTCACGCCTGCTCGGTGCGGCGTGCGAGGGCGCGGAGGCCCTCGGGCTCCAGGTGCTGCGCGCCCGAGGGGGCGAGCTCGAGCGGGACTTCTCCTATGGCGTCGTCCGTCAGCTGTTCGAGCCGCGTCTGGCCGCATGCGGCGAGGATGAGCGCGCACAGGCTCCTCGTCGGCGCAGCCCGCCTGGCTGCGCCGCTCTTCGAGTTCGGCGAGGTCGGGCGAGACGCTTGTCAGCGGAGCGGACGCCTCCTACAGGACGCTGCACGGGCTCTTCTGGCTGACCGCGAATCTCGCCGAGCTCGCACCTACGCTGCTCGCGGTCGACGACCTCCACTGGTGCGACTCGCCCTCGTTGCGCTTTCTTGTCGTACGTCGCTCGCCGACTCGACGGGCTTCCGGTCGTCGTCGCGGCCGCCGTTCGGACGGGCGAGCCCGGCGTGGACGCGGCGATCCTCAACGAGCTGGAGTCCGAGCCGCTCGCAACGCTCGTGCGTCCGGCTCCACTCAGCCTCGATGCGGTCGCGCGACTCCTCCGAGCGAGACTCGCGAGCGATCCCGCGCCGGAGTTCCTGCAGGCCGTGTACACCGTCCTGCGCGGGCAATCCGTTTCTGCTCAACGAGCTCGTGCAGCCGTCCTCGCCGAGCGGATCAAGCCGAGCGCGAGCGCCGCCGCACACGTCCGCGAGCTGGGCCCGGAGTCGATCGTCTCGCTTCGTCCTGCAGCGGCTTCGCCGGCTCGGCGCGCCGGCGGAGGCGCTAGCCCGGGCTGTCGCAATCCTGGGCGAGGAATCCGAGCTCGCACTTGCCTCCGCGCTCGCCGGAGCTGGATCCGGAGGAAGCAGCCGCGGCGGCAGCCGGGCTCGTCCGGTCCGAGGTCCTTCGCCCACGCGGGCCGCTGGCGTTCGTGCACCCCGTTCTGCGAGCTGCCGTGTACGCCGACTTGAGCGATCCCGAGCGAGAGCTCGGTCATGAGCGAGCGGCAGAACTCCTCGTCGAGGGCGGCGCAGCGGCCAGAACGTGTCGCCGCCCACCTTCTCCACGTCCCACCCCGGGCGCGCGCCTCCGTGGTCGCGACCCTACGCGAAGCTGCGCGTCGCGCAAGCGGCGAGGGCGCCGCGGACGTCGCCAGGTCGTATCTCGAGCGCGCGCTGGCCGAGCCTCCGGACGCGCACCAGCGGGCGGACGTCCTGTTCGAGCTCGGCTCGGCCGAGCTGCGCTCCGGCCTGCCCGGCGCGCTCGGTCATCTCCAGGAGGCGCACGCAGCTCGTGCAAGGGCAGCCGCGCTCGGCCGACGTTGCGCTGGCGCTCGCCAACGCCCACTTCGCCGAGGACGTCGACCTGTTCGAAGCCGCCGACGGGCTCCGGCGGACGATCGAGGGCCTCGACCCCCGGGATGAGGCCCTCGCGCAGCGGCTCGAGGCCGAGCTGATCACGTGGGCGCGGTTCGACGCGCGCCTGTACCCGATGGCTCGCGAGCGGCTCGCCCGGATCGCCGACCGGGCGAGCGAGGACACCCTCGGCGGTCGCTTCCTGCTGGTGCTGGTCGCCTCGGAGCTCGCACGTGCAGGCGAATCGCCCGAGAAGGCGCGGGAGCTCGTGGAGCGGGCACTCGCCGGCGGCCTCCTGCTCGGTGATGAGAGCTGCCAGGCGTACGTCGTGGCGGTGGCGGTGCTCGCTGAGCCTGGACGAGCTCGACGCCGCCGTGCGCCTCTACACCGACTGGCTCGAGCGCGCCCGCAGGCGCGGGTCGGCCTTCGCCTTCGCCCACGCGTCGTCGTTCCGTGCCTTCGCGACGCTCCGCCGCGGCGACCTGACGGAGGCGGAAGCCGACGCCAGAGCGGCCCTGGACGCCGCGCTTCCCCTTGGCTTCACGTACGCGCACCTGGCCGAGGTGCTCGCCGAACGCGGCGAGCTCGCCGAGGCGATCCGTACGCTCGAGCTCGCCGGCGTGCCGGACGAGAGTCAGCACGACGTACCAGACGGCGTGCCTGCTCGAGCCCCGCGCGCGGCTTCGCATCGCCAGCGGGGAGGTGGAGCAAGGACTCGCCGATCTCCTCGCGGCCGGCGAGCGCATCGAGTCTTTCGGCGATTCGCAACCCGAGCTACTCGGCGTGGCGCTCCCAGGCTGCGCTCGCGCTGCTCGGTCTTGGCGATCGCCAGGAGGCCCGCCGGCTCGTTGGGGAGGAGATCGAGCTCGCCCGCCGCTGGGGAGCGCCACGTCCCCTCGGCGTCGCACTTCGCGCCGCCGGGCTCGTCGAGGGGGGCGACGAGGGCCTCGAGCTCCTGCGCGAGTCGGTCGACGTGCTGGCCACGTCGCAGGCGCAGCTCGAGCGGGCCAAGTCGTTCACCGAGCTGGGTGCTGCCCTTCGCCGCGCCAACCAGCGCGCCGCAGCTCGTACCTTTCTTCAGGAAGGGCTCGAGCTCGCCCACCGCTGCGGGGCAGTCGTCCTCGCCGAGCGCGCGCACGCTGAGCTGCTCGCGACCGGGGCACGGCCCCGCCGCCTCGTCCGCAGCGGCGTCGACTCGCTCACCGCGAGCGAGCGGCGCGTCGCGCAGATGGCGACGGAGGGGCAGACGAACCGCGAGATCGCACAAGCGCTCTTCGTCACCCCGAAGACAGTCGAGACGCACCTCTCGCACGTGTACCGCAAGCTCGGAATCCAGGCACGCTCGCAGCTTGCCGGCGCGATGGCGGCACCGTAGAGACGTGGTGCGAGGTGAGGTGATCGACCAGGCGTGCAGGACGTACGGGCGTGCCTGCATGACGCCGTCGAGAGTCAGCCTGCGTCGCTGCGACTAGCTTCCTCGTCTCGAGTCTCCGTTCCGTTTTCAAAGCGTCACGCCAGCGGTCGGTAGGCCAGGTAGACGACGCCGTTCTCGTACGACTCGCAGGCCTCGAGCGACAACTTCGTGGGCGCGGCGTCCTCCGGGAAGAGCCGCGGACCGGAGCCGCGGGTGAGCGGATAGACGAAGAGGTGCAGCTCGTCGACCAGTCCGTCTTCGAGCATCGCTCTGACCAGCGTGATGCTGCCGCTCACGTAGAGGTCGCCGTCGACCTCGTCCTTCAGGGCGCGGATCGCGTCGGGGTCGTATCGCCCGATGATCTTCGAGTTCCTCCACGTTGCGTTCGCGAGCGTCCCGGAGACGACGTACTTGGTCGTGTCGTTGAAGAACGGCGCGCCCGGATCGTCCTCCACGGTTCGCGTCGACCACGCCGGCTCGAACATCTCGTACGTCGTGCGGCCGAGCAGGATGCCTTGGCTCTTGCCCGTGAACGCGCCGATCGCCTCTCCCATCTTGGGGTGGAAGCCGTAGTCGAACGTCCACGTCGGTGCGTCGATCACGCCGTCCATGCTCATGAACTCGTGCACGTGTATTGCGCCCACTCCTCACCTCCCTTTCGCTGTTGCCGTGTAGACCTTGCCAACACCGCGAAGTCATCGATCAAGGGGCGTCTCACTTCCAGGCGCCGCTATTCTCAGCGGCAATGCTCCGCGCGCTCGCGTGCCTTGCAACGGCCGGCGCCGTGGTCGGGCTGGGGCTAGGTGCGTCCGGAACTTCCGCACAGGCTCGCTGCCAGCCGACCGAGAGTGACGCGGCAGGCCCCATCGAAAGGTTGGACGCACCACGTCGAGCGAAGATCGGCACGGGCCACGTCCTCCAGGGACGCATCCTGAGAGCAACCGACTGCGACCCCGTCCGCGGTGCCGTCGTCACCCTGTGGCAGGCAGGGCCGAACGGCTACGTCTACCGCCCGCGCGGGCGCGGCAGCGTCGTCACGGATCGCACGGGTCGCTTTCGGTTCGAGGGTCCCGTTCCCGCCTCGTCCGGCTTCCGGCCGCCGCACATCCACATCGCCGTGTCACACCCCGCCTTCGAGGAGCTCCTGACGCGGTACGTCGTTCGGCGGGGTGCCAACACCGGTCGGATCACCATCGTTCTCACACCGTTCCTGTAGCCGCGTCCGCCGAACGACGGCACGTGGTCAGTCGGTGTCGATCCGCTGCCAGAAGGTCAGCCAATTCCCCTCGTGATCCTCGACGGTGAACTCCTCCTGACCCCACGGCCGTTCGGCGAGCGGATCGACGATCCGCGTGCCGGCTGCTTGCAGTCTGGAGTGGAACGCAGCGAGATCCGTGGCCTCCATGTACAGGGCAATGGACGACGGTGTCCCGATGCGCTCCCTTATCGCAGCGTTGTACTCGTCGCCGTAGTAGTCGGCCGTCGTCTCGATCATCACGTGCGCATCGCCGCGTGTGAGCGACGAGTTGCCCTCGCCGTCGCCTCCTCTGTCAAGCGTGAACTCGAGCGGTCCGGTGTAGAACGCCAGCGCTTCCGCCATGTCCCGCACGCGGATCGAAGGGACCACGCCCCATTCAGTCACGATCGGCTCCTCCCGCGCTGGATTCTGACACGTCTAGTGAGTCAGCCCGACTCAACGACATCTCCAATCGACCCTCCCGCTTCAGCTTTCGCCAGCCGCCCGCTCGGTTGTTCGCGATGATCTGCCTCAACATTGCCGTGAGCGAAGGCGCATTGATCGTCTCGCCCTTGCGGATCGCGATCGTGCGGGCAGTCGAGTTGTCGTGGCCGCCCGTGATGATGTTTTCGGGATCGGGGACGATCGCGCCGTCGTAGAGGAAGACATTGATGTGGTCCTTCGCAGCCAGCAACGCGCAGACGTTGCCCTGCAACACGAAGTACGGACGGTTCCTGAACTTGATCGTCTCGACGATCCCCTCGTCCGCGGCATGGATGAGGTCGCGAATCTCACGACAGATGACCTGCTGCCACTCGGGCAGAGCGTCGATGTAGGCGTCGACGCGCGGATCAGCCTTGTAGCTCATCTCCGATGACCGCCCGGCGCCCGAAGACTCATCGCACGACAGCGAACCTGGCGCAGGCGAAGTCCCCGTTTCGACCGAGCTCGTCCAGCCGCAGCTCGAGCCGGCGGGGAAGCAAGGGCGCGCCCGCGCCGAGCGTGACCGGAGCGATCGTCACCAGCACCTCGTCGAGGAGCCCCGCGTCCGCGAACTGGCCAGCCAGATCTCCGCCGCCGACGATCCAGACGTTTTGGCCCCGAGCGGCGCTGACCATCGCTTCGTGCACCGTCGCGATGCCCGCGCTCGTGAACTCGATGGCCGCGCCGGGAACGACTTGTAGCTGCCGGTGCGTGAAGACCCAGCACGGGATGTCGTAGGGCCACTTCCACTCCGCGGGGTCAGTGCCGGCGAACTCGTGGTCGACGATCCACTCGTACGTCGTCGACCCCATGGCGATCGCACCGACGTCGGCGATGAACTTCTCGTAGCTCAACGGCCCGGCGTCATCGCGCTGGCGCGTGAACAGCCACTCGAGCGAGTTGTCGGGATCGGCGATGAAGCCGTCGAGCGTGGTCGCCGTGTAGTACTGCGTGAGGCTCACGATGCACCCCCTTCGTTCGTGACCAACCGTACGCGAGCGCGGGCGGGACCGGCGACCTCCTTCAGGCAGAATCGCTCGGTGGGGTCGAGCATTCCCGCCGTGGCGCTTCACGCAGCCGAGCCTCGAGACGCAGACGACATCGCTGAGATCTGGCATCTCGGCTGGCAGGACGGACACCTCGGACACGTCCCGCCAGAGCTCGTGGAGCTCCGTACCGAGGAGTCGTTTCGGGTGCGGGCGTCACAGCGGATCGCCGACACGACGGTTGCGAGCGTCGACCGAGCCGTCGCCGGCTTCGTCATGGTCATCGACGACGAGGTTGAACAGGTGTATGTCTCGGCCCGCCACCGAGGGACGGGGGTCGCGGCTCTCCTGATGTCAGAGGCCGAGCGACAAGTCCGAGCGAACGGGCACGAGAAGGCTTGGCTCGCAGTCGTCGCCGGCAACGGCAGAGCACGATCCTTCTACGAACGGTCGGGGTGGCGTGACGAGGGACCGTTCGAGTACGCCGCCGCCGCGGGAGCGGCTGCGGAGACCGGCACGATCGCGGTGCCGTGCCATCGCTACACCAAGCTCGTCTGAGACTCCAAAAGCTCGTCCGGGTTGGCCTCGCAGACCGTGATATGTGCCCCGCCCCGCACCCCACGGTCGCGGCCGCGACGATGGCGGCTGCGCGGCGCGTCCGGGGACGACCAGGTCATGCCTCGAAGATCGACCGCTCCGGCGTGAGCACACCCGCCGTCAGCTCCGGCTTCCCTGCATGGACGTCGATCAACTCCCGCAGATCCTGAACCGCGGCGGCGACGTCTCCTTCGGCGGCTTCGTGGTGCCCCTCCACCGTGACGAGGATCTCGGTCGTATCCGCCCGCGCCGCGCTCTCGGCACTCTGGCGCCAGCACCAGCGGCGTGCGCTGACGAGACCGGCGTCGTCCACGAAAATCACCTCACCGGGCTCCGGTCGGGCGACCGAACCGTCGCCACCGAGGTCGGTGAACGACTCGTCGCCATGCGCGAAGCGCACCGTCGTCCGGCCGATCACCGTGCGCTGGTCGAAGACGGCCACCGGCAGGGCGTAGCGAATACTTACAAGGTTTGCGAGATCGACGAGGGGGTTGCGACTCGGGATCTCGCCCTGCTTCGTCAGCCGGCGAAGCAGGGCTTCGACGGCGCTCCGGTAGCGCGTCGGCTCGACTCCGAACGCGCTGAACGCACGCCGCCAGGCCGCGATGCTCGGGAGCTCCGCGAGCGACCGTTCGCCGATCCGCTCGAGCGCGCGCAGCTGCTCGTCGCGGAACGCGGTCTCGAGCTCCGCGTGCGCGAGATCGTTCGCGACACCGCGCGCATGCACGACGCCGCCGACGATGGTCGGGAAGCGCTGGAGCACCGGCTCCGAGTAGCCGAACACGCTCGTGAGCTAATGCCGTTTGCGGGCGATGCTCACGGCATCATCGGTGGAGTTGACGCGATTCGGGCGAAGCCGGTGAAGTGCCTGAGCATCGACGGAGTGTAGGTTCCGACGAGATCCCGATGGCTTCCTATTCGGTCAACAAGCGCGCAGTGGCGCATGCTCGGAAGCTCATCGACGCGCGCCAGTATGTGCTCGAGAGCTCCTGGGGAGACGTCCAGCCGAGCGCAGAGGACGAGAACGCCTTCCTGGAATCACACTCGTGGGATGAGTACGCGAAGTGGCATCTCGGCCTCACCCGCGGTGCCAGTGACGAGACGAAGGCCCGGTACGCATTCGTCTACGGCGACTTCCGGCGAGTCCATCGGATGGGCTTGATTGCGTGCCAGTACCGCGCCGCGGAGTGGCGGCACAAGGACATCGAGCTCGCCGCCCACGACCTGCTCCAGCACCTCGACAGGACGCGCAGCTAGCCGTGGCGCTCGAGCTGTACATGGTCGGCGTGATCGTCTCGGACATGGAAAGAGCGCTCGAGTTCTATCGCCGGCTCGGGCTGGCGATCCCCGAGGGCAGCGAAGAGCAGGAGCACGTCGAGGTGAAGATGGGCGAGATGGTGTTCTTCCTCAGCACCAAGCGCGCGAACGCGCGCTGGGATCCCGTCGCCCGGGAGCCCTCGGGCGGCTATCGGATCATCCTCGAGTTCTATCTCGAGACGCGCGAGGCGCTCGACGCCAAGTACGACGAGCTGACCGGCTTCGGCTACGCGTCACACGCCGCTCCCTACGACGTCACGCCTGAGCTTCGCTTCGCGATGGTCGACGATCCCGACGGCAACACCATTCTCCTCTCAGCTGCGGCCGCGGCGCACGGCTAGTCGCTCGTCTGGTCGTACTTCAGATTCCATAGTCGCTTTACTTTGTATACCGATAGGTCTAGGATCGACCTAGTGACGGTTTCCTCGGCGCTCATCTCGACGGACGAGCTGCACGGGAGGCTCGGCGATCCCGGGCTCACGATCGTCGACACGCGCCCGTTGCGCGCATACAACGGCTGGCGCCTAGAAGGGGACGCTCGAGGAGGGCACGTTCCCGGAGCGGTCGCGTTTCCGAGCGAGTGGCTCGAGAGCGTCGACGCGATCGAAGTCGAGCGGCTCCTGGAGTCCAAGGGCATCGTTTCGGGGCGGGAGATCGTGCTCTATGGCGATCCTGCAGGCGTCTCGGCCCTCGAACGTAGGTTGACGGAGCTCGGGCATGCGGGGGTTCGCGTCTACGAGCAGGGCTGGCCTGCCTGGGCAGCCGGCGAAGCTCTCCCCATCGAGCGCTTGCCGAAGTACGAGCGACTGGTGCATCCCGAATGGCTCGAGCAGGTGCTCTCGGGCAAGCGGCCCGAGGCGGCGCCGAGCGCCTCGTTCATGCTCTTCCACGTCAACTTCGGAGTGCCCGACGAGTACGCGGAGAACCACCTGCCAGGTGCGCTGTACCTCGACACGAACCAGCTCGAGAGCCCGGTCGACTGGAACCGTCGCTCACCGGAGGAGCTCGAGGACGCCCTGCAGATGCTCGGGATCACCCATGACACGACAGTCGTCCTCTACGGACGCGACACCGAGGGAGCTGCCGACGAGAAATGGCCTGGCCGCCGCGCCGGACAGATCTCGGCGTGTCGCGCCGCGCTCATCCTGCGCTACTGCGGCGTCCGATGACGTCCGCCTTTTGGACGGCGGCTATGACGGGTGGGTGAAAGCCGGCTACCCACTGGAGATCACGCCTCGCCACCATTCGCCGGTCGAGTCGTTCGGCGCTCCCATCCCCCGACATCCCGAGGTCATCATCGACATCGACGAGGCGAAGCAGATCCTCTCCACTCCGGACGACGCCGTCCTCGTCAGCGTCCGGACCTGGAACGAGCAGATTGGCAAGATCAGTGGCTACAACTACATCCGACCCGCCGGCCGCATCGCGGGCGACGTCTGGGGAAACTGCGGCTCCGACGCGTACCACATGCAGCACTACCGGAACGTCGACAACACGATGCGCGCGTACCCGGAGATCGCGGCCAACTGGGAGGAAGCCGGCATCACCCCCGACAAGTGGGTCGCTTTCTACTGCGGCACGGGCTGGCGGGCGAGCGAGTCGTGGTTCTACGCGTACTTGATGGGCTGGGAGCGGATCGCCGTCTACGACGGCGGCTGGCACGAGTGGAGCCAGGACCCCGTCTCGAATCTGATCGAGGTCGGCGAGCCGCAGGACGTCGCTGCGTAACCGGCAACGCTCAGATCGGACCTCGGGCCGGCTCGAAAGACGACACGTACTTCGAGTCCGTGGGCCGAGACCGTCGCGTTGCGAGCACAGATCCGACGAGCACCAGCACGAAGCCAACGCCCATGCCGACCGTGAAGTCCTCGCCGAGGATCGCGACACCCAGGATCGCGGCGACTGCGGGATTCACATAGATGAACACGGTTGCGCGCGCAGGACCGACCTCCGCGATGAGCGCGAAGAAGATGAGGAAGGCGACCGCCGTACAGATCACCGAGAGGCCGAGCACGGAGCCGACGACCTTCGCCGAGGGCATCGCATCGGGGCCGCTGACGGACGCGATCGGGACGTAGACGAGGGCCGTCACGCCGAGCGAGACGGCGATCACGCCCAGCCCCGGCGCCTCGGTGAGATAACGCTGCAGGATCGCAGGCCCCGTCGCGTAGCAGAGCACGACCACGCCCATTGCCCCGATCGCGAGAGGTCCGGCTCCTTCGAAGTTCACGCCGACGATTGCGGCGACGCCGCCGACACCGAGCAAGAGCCCGAGCGCGCTCTGGAGACCGAGCCGCTCTCGTGCTCCCGTCGTTCGCGCGATCACCGCCGCCACCAGAGGCACGCCGGCGATCAGCAACGCGGTCAGCGTGCTCGAGATCCGTTGCTCGGCGACCCCCAGCAGCAACCACGGAAGCGCGATCTCGATCGCGGCGAAGACGAGCAACGGAAACCAGTACGGCAGGAGAGGTCGCAGCTCACCGCGGGCGACGGCGATCGGCAGTAGGAGCAGCGCTGCAATAGCCGTTCGAGCGAACACGAGCATCGCCGGGCTGAGCTCGTCCACGGCGACCTTGATCAGGAGGTACGGGATCCCCCAGATCACGCACATCGCGGCGAAGAAGACCCAGCCGCGGCGGCTCAAAGCGCACTCCGCATGGTCGAACGCTAGGGATAGGGCTCGGCGCTCGACGACCACGATTCCTACTCGGGGCGATCAGCTGGGCGAATCCTTCGATGATTTTCTTCTCGACGAGCCGTCTCTCTACCGATGGCCACTTCGAGGGCGCCCTCGGTCGCGTTTGCAATCCGCGGCCCGATCACCCGCGCCGATCTCCGCGGGCTCTGCGCACGCGTCTGCGCGTTGCTTGCCGAGAGCAGGGCCGAGATCGTGCTCTGCGACGTCACGGGCGTCTCCCCCGATGCCGTGACCGTCGACGCCCTGGCGCGTCTCGAGCTGGCGGCCCGCCGGCAGGGCTGCCGCGTCGCGCTGTGCCACGCCTCGGACGAGCTGCTCGACCTCGTCGCCTTCATGGGGCTCGAGGATGTTTGCCGATGCGAGGAGCGGAGCGATCAGTTCTCAGACCCGCGTCGGTCTAGCTAGTGAACCGCCAACCAGAGGAGGAACCATGGGACAGAAGGGCTCGCGAATGATCTTCGTCAACCTTCCGGTCAAGGACCTCGACAGGTCCGTCGACGTTCTTCACGACGCTCGGCTTCTCGTTCGACTCGCGGTTCACGGACGAGACCGCGACGCAGATGATCGTCTCGGATCACGCCTTCGTGATGCTCCTCACCGAGAGCCGGTTCAAGGACTTCACGAAGAAGGAGCTCGTCGACGCGACGCGTCACACCGAGGTGATCATGGCGATCTCCGCCGAGAGCAGAGAAGCGGTCGACGAGCTCGCCGACAAGGCACTCGCGGCCGGAGGCTCGTACGCGAACGAACCGCTCGAGATGGGCGATTTCATGTACTCGCGGAGCTTCGACGATCCCGACGGTCACCTGTGGGAGATCGTCTGGATGGACATGGCGGCGCTCGAGCAGGAGTCGCCGGCGGTCGGTGCACAAGCCTGACGCGGCGAGGTTTCAAACCGGGTCTGACTTTAGCCGACCCGGTTCAAGCGGCGTGCGGTCGGGCTTCAGCCTGACCGGGATGCTTGCTACGCCTCGTACTCGAGCGGCAGGCCGAAGAGCGGGAACACGGTCTTGGTGTCGAGGAAGAACGTGAACTCCTTGATCTTGCCGTCCTCGATCTCGAGCACCTGGAGCGCCCAGGGCTCATAGCCCTCGCCGCTCGTCGCGCGGCTTGTACTGGCCGAACGCCGGCGCGCCGTTCGCAGCCACCGTGGGGATCACCCGCGAGTCGCGGCAGCCGGCGCCGGGTCCGACCCACCAGCTGAGGATGTCGTCCCGGCCGGCGAGCCAGAGGTCGTACGGCGGCATCGACTGCGTCGCGTCCTCGTGGATGAGCGACGTGAGCGTGGCCATGTCATAGCGCTCGAAAGCGTCGACGTAGCGCGCGAGGAGCTCCGCGTCGGCGTCGTCGACCGACGGGAGCGGTGCCGGCCACGGTCACGTTGCTCGCCTCCAGGGTCGCGCGCGCCCGCTGGAGCGCGCTGTTGACCGAGGCGACGCTCGTGTCGAGGAGCTCCGCGACCTCTGACGCCTTCCAGCGCAGCACCTCGCGGAGGATCAGCACCGCACGCTGGCGTGGCGGCAAGTGCTGCAGCGCGGCGACGAACGCCAGCCGGATCGTCTCCTTCGCGACGGCGACGTCGGCCGGGTCTCCCTCCGGGACGATGCGGCCGTCCGGCATCGGCTCGATCCACGTGACCTCCGGGAGGATGTTCAGGTTGGCGGCCTCGGGCTCCCGGGCAGGCCCGAGATCCATCGGCCGCGCGCGTCGCTTTCGGCTGTCGAGCATGTCGAGGCAGACGTTCGTCGCGATCCGGTAGAGCCACGAACGAAGCGCCGACCGACCCTCGAAGCGCTCGTAGCTCCGCCACGCGCGCAGGAACGTCTCCTGGACGGCGTCCTCGGCCTCGATCGAGCCGAGCATCCGGTAGCAGTAGCGCGGTCAGCTCCGAGCGGTACTGCTCGAGCTTCGCCTCTAGCTCGCGGGCTGCGAGCCGCGTCGTCGTCTGAGCCTGGGCCGTCACGAGGAGGCATCGTAGGTGGTCCGTCCGTTCGTAGGTCGCAACGGAACCAGCCCCGAGGGCGCACTGGCAGCATCCAGAGGATGACGATCATCGAGGTCGAGACGCCGCACGGAGCCGCCAACGCACATCTGCATACGGTCGAAGGCGCCAGAGCTGCGTTGGTCCTCGGGCATGGAGCCGCGGGAGGAGTCGCTGCGCCGGACCTCGTCGTCGTCACCGAGGTCGCGCTCGCAGAAGGAGTCAGCGTCGCTCTCGTCGAGCAGCCCTACCGCGTCGCGGGACGGCGCGCGCCCGCCTCCCGCACACCATCTCGACGCATCCTGGACGACCATCGTCGATCGTCTCCGCGCCGAGGAGCTCGGCGGTCTTCGACTCGTCGTCGGCGGTCGCTCGCTGGGCGCTCGCGTCGCGTGCCGCACTGCGGCTGCGACCGGCGCGATCGCCGTGCTCTGCCTCGCCTTCCCTCTCGTACCGCCTCGCCGCTCGGCGCCCGTCCAGAGCCGGCTGCCCGAGCTCGACGCGGTGACCGTGCCGACGCTCGTCGTCCAGGGCTCGCGGGACCGGTTCGGCATACCACCTGCGGTGGCCGACCGAACAGTGGTCGAGGTGCCCGGCGACCACAGCCTGCGAACGGACCCTGAAGCGGTGGCCGCGGCGGTTCGCGACTGGCTCCCGCGGGTCGTTACGTCCTAGGGAGAGAGCAGCCCGCCGAACTGCTCGACCGCTTCCAGCAGGAGCCACGGCGGCAGGCTGCTCCGCAGCGCGCCGGAACAGCGACGCGGCGAAGCCCGGCAACGCGCCAGCGTCCTCAGCGTCGCCGATCGCCCGTTCGAGCCCGTCCTCGACGAGCTGCTCGGCGTCCGTCTCGGGAGAGGCCGTGCTCCTCGGCGAAGGCTTCGAGCGAGTTCTCGTCCCGCAGTGCGAGCACGAGCTCCTCGCGCGAGTCACGCCGAGCTCGCACGCGGCGCCGTCGAGCGCCGACAGGACGATCTGCTCGAGCACCGCCTCGAGGTCGCCCGGGTCGCGCCATTCGCGCTTCAGGCACGGGTCGGCGACCGGAGCCGGCTCGAACGACGCGCCGCCGAGAGCGAGGTAGGGGACGACGACGGCTGCGACCGCCGCGACCGCAACGAGCAGCGGGGCCGCTCGCCTCACAGCGCCTCTCCTCGCGAGATCGCAACGGGGACGAGCGCAGCCGAGCGCGATTGCCGCCGCGAGCAGGAAGGGCGTCGAGAACGCATCGGTGACCGCGCGATCGAGCTGATCCTGGAGCGCTGTCCGCAGCGCCGCGGTAGTCGTCGTCGTCCGGCCGGTCCTCGAAAACCGCGGACACATCGGGAAGCTCGCCCCGTCCTCCGCCTCCTCCACCTCGTCGAGCACGTCTTGCGCGACGCGCAGCTTGTCGAGCGCGGGAATCCGGCTGTCGAGCACTGCGGCGGCGCCCGCCGCGCACCGCTTCGTCGCGGCTCTGCTCGAGCGCCGACGTCAGCACGGGCGCGAGCAGGAGCAGCCCGAGCACGACCCCTGCGTGTCGCGCGGCCAGCGTCCAGCCTCCGTGCACGACGTGCTGCGGCGCGGCCCGCGAGCGCTCGCTCCGTGAGCGCTGCGAGCGCGAGGCCGATCCCGGCGCCGACGAGGACCTGCGGCGCGATCGTCCACTCCCAGCCCGCGCGTGGCAGGAATGCGAGCCCGGCGAGGCCGCCCGAGACGAGGATCACCCCGCTGGCCATCCGCACGCCGATTCCGAGCGAGCGCGGCGCGAGCCGGGCGGCCGCGATCGCGGCGAGCGGCAGGACGGTCACGACGAGCCCGGCCGCTGCCGGCGACATGCCCCAGCCCGTGACGAGGAGCAGCACGAGCAGGAAGAGCGCCGCCACGAGACCGCCTGAGAGCAGGAGCAGCGCGGCGTTGGCCGTCAGGTGTGGCCGTCCCGCTGGTGCGAGCAGCCGCGGCGAACGGACACGCCTCGGAGAGCGAGCAGCGAGACGAGGACGAGCGGCACCTGGACGAGGAAGATCGACTCCCAGCCGAGCGTCTCGGTCAGGATCCCTCCCGCCGCCGGGCCGAGCGCCGCGCCGAGGACGCCCGCCGCGCACCCAGACGCGCGACCGCCTGCGCGTCGCTCTGGGTGGTGCTCGAGAGGAGCCCGAGCGCGGCGGTGACGACGAGGGCCGCACCGACAGCCTGAACGCAGCGGGCGCGCGACGAGCAGCTCGAACGACGCGGCAAGGCCACAGGCGAGCGACGACGCCGCGAAAACGACCGCCCCGGCGACGAACGCCGGCGCGGGCCGCCGACGCGCGAGGAGCGCGGCCGGTAGCGCCGAGAGAGCGAGCACGAGGTTGAAGGACGTGAGCACCCAGGCGACGGTCGTCACGCCGACGTCGAACTCGACCCAGGATCTCGGGAAGCGCGAGCGTGACGATCGACGAGTCCGCCAGCGCGAGCCCGATCGCGAGACCGAGCAGGCCCGTGCGCATGCGGACGAGTTCTACGGTCGTCCCGACTCGGCGCGCCCGCCTTCCAAGGGCAGGCCTGCGTCGATCCAGGCGCGCTTTCCGCCCGCGTAGTGCCGGACGTTCTCGTAGCCGAGCTCGAGGAGCCGCTCGCCCACCTCCACGGAGCTCGTGCAGGTCGGGCTCGCGCAGTACACGACGACCTCTGCAGCGAGATCGGGAATGCGCCGCGGGGCAAGCGCGTCCACCTGCTCGGGCGGCATGTTGATCGCGCCCGGGAGGTGGGAGGCCGCGTACGAGATGAGCGAACGAGGGTCCGTTCGCCGACGAGAACGAGCTCGTCGCCGTTCTCGAGCTTCCGACGGAGTGTCTCCGTGTCGACCTTCGGCGAGCGTCGGCGCCACGGAGGAGTCGCCTGTCGCGACTACTCGAGCGGAAATGATCGTTCGCACATCGGCGCTCGCCGATGTTCGCGCCCGCTGCCGGTGACACTGCACGGCAACGCCCGCACGGGACAGAGGCAACCGTGATCGCGTCGGTGCTTCGAGTCAACCAGCGAAGCCGATACGGCGCGCTGCGGGCCGGGGACCGTCACGCCACCGAGTCGACCGACTCCGGTCGACGGCCGGCACGCCGCGGCTACCGCGTCTCAGCCGCGACACACAGGGGCTCTGTGGACACCGGAACCCGGCCCGCGTTCGGGCTGCCGAACGTCACCGACGGCGTCGAGGCCTCGACTTCGAGACGCTCACGGGCTCGGACTACGCGATCAACCTGCACATGTCCGACGACGACCTCGAGACGTACACGTCCTGCGGCAACATCGACTGAGCATCCGTTGGTCGGAGGTGCGTGGGTCGATCCCACGCACCTCTTCCACCGTATTCCTTCGCGCCGGTGTCGCTGAGGATCGCTGCGATCTCGTCGTACCCGTGAGCGCGCGCATGAGCGAGTGGTTTCACGCCGTCGCCGTCGGCGAGGTTCACGTCCACACCGCCGGCGACCAGCGCCCGCACCGTCTCCGATGTGCCGCTCGTCACCGCCGCCGAGGATGATCGCCTCGAGGAGCGCGGTCCAGCCGAGCCGGTTCACGTGGTCGATGTCGATCTCGGTCTCGAGCAGGCGCCGGACGATCTCGACGTACCCACGATCCGCGGCCCTGATCAGACCTGTGCCGTTGTAGCTGTCCTTCGCGTTCACGTCCGCGCCCGCGTCGAGCGTCACGCTCGAGGAGCTCCGTGTCGTCTCCGACCTCGCTCGTCGCGATGAGGTAGGCGCTCTGCTCGGTCGAGTCCTTCGCATCGACGTCTGCCCCGGCGTCGATCAGGAGCCGCGCGACCTCGACGTGGTTTCCGTATGCCGCGGCGACGAGCGCAGTCGCACCGGAAGAGTCCGCCGCATCGACGCGCGCGCCCTGCTCGAGCAGGGCGCGCACCTCCTCGGCGTCGCCTGCACGCGCCGCCTCGATCAGCTTCTGATCGCTCTCCGGATCAGCCTCGCGCGGATTCTCGCCGCCGCATCCCGTAAGGATCGCGGCGACGAGAACCGCCGAGAGTGCTCGAATCACTCCCGCAGCCTAGGCGGCCGCCTTGAGCGCCGGCTCTGCGACCGGCGCCTCCTGGCGCAGGTCGCGACCGCGAACCATGAAGATCGAGACGAGCAGGCCGGCGAGCGCGATGCCCGCTCCCGCCCAGAAGGCATTCACGAAGCCGTCCGTGAGCGCGACGGGCACCGCCGCGCCGTCGGCGACCGCATCGTCGGTGGTCGCCACGGCGATGGTCGAGAGGATCGCGATGCCGACGGCGCCCCCGATCTGCTGCGAGGTGTTGATCAACCCCGACGCGAGGCCGGCCTCCTGCGGCTTCGTTCCGGCGAGCGCGGCGATCGTGATCGGGACGAATGCGAACGGGATCGCGACCCCGAGGATCAGGAAGCCCGGGAAGAGATCAGCCCAGTAGGAGCCGTCGACGGACACCTGCGTGAAGTACACGAGCCCGGCGGTGAGCAACCCCATGCCGAGGATGAGCGCGGGCTTGACCCCGACCCTGTTGACGGCGACCGCGGCGACGTTCGCCCAGATGATCGCGGTTCCAGCGACCGCGAGGTAGGCCACTCCTGTCTTGATCGGCGAGAACCCGAGCACCTGCTGCATGTAGAGCGTCAGCATCAGGAACATGGAGAACATGGCTGTGCCCATGATGAAACCCGCCACGTTCGCCGCCGTGAGCGTCTGCAATCGGAAGATCGAGAACGGAACGAGTGGGTCGCGTTGACGCTGCTCCCAGAGAGCGAAAGCGACCAACATCACTCCTGAGACGACGAAGACGCCGATCGTCTTCGCTGAGAGCCACTCCCACTGCCGGCCCTGCGTGATCCCGAGGACGAGCATGATGAGGCCTCCCGTCACGAGCACCGCGCCGGGGATGTCATGGCTCTGACCGTGCGCGTCCTTGCTCTCACGGAGCAGGATCGGCGAGAGCGCCAGGGCGGCGAAGCCGACCGGGACGTTCACGAAGAAGATCCACTCCCACGAGAGGAGGTCGGTGAGGATCCCACCCACGAGAACGCCGGCTGCGGCGCCGAAGCCGCCGACGGCACCCCAGGCGCCGAGCGCGATGTTGCGCTCGCGCCCCTCGGTGAAGGTCGTCGTCAGGATCGAGAGGGCAGCCGGCGTGATGGTCGCAGCGCCCAGGCCCTGGAGCGCGCGGGCGACGATGAGCGACGTGTCGTCCCACGCGAACCCGCAGAGCAGGGAGCCGACCGAGAAGATGACGAGCCCGGCCATGAACACGACGCGCCGTCCGATGATGTCCGCCAAACGGCCGCCGAGCAGCAGGAAGCCGCCGAACACGAGCGCGTAGGCGCTGATGACCCACTGCAGGTCGTCCTGCGAGAACCCGAGATCCGCCTGGATCGAGGGAAGCGCGACGTTGACGATCGCGATGTCCAGGACGACGAGGAACTGCGTGACGCAGAGAAGCGCCAGAGCAAACCATTTCATGCGATCCGAAGTGACCATGCGAAACCTTTCCGCTCGTTGTTCGTGCCTGTGAAGGTTGCGATACTACAGCATCTACTTTCAAAATACAAGTGAGATTCTTCCATTCCGAAAGATTCCGGTGTACAATCCGAAGCGGCATGAGGAGCTACAACCAGTACTGCCCGGTCGCACACGCCCTCGACGTGGTCGGCGAGCGCTGGTCGCTACTGGTCGTACGTGAGCTTCTCGAGCACGGGCAGCTCCGGTACTCCGACCTCCACGCCAACCTCGGCGGTTGCGGGACGAACATCCTCGCTGCGCGGCTCAAGGAGCTCGAGCGACACGGAGTCGTCGCGCGTCGGCGCCTCCCCCCACCCGCGGCGTCGACCGTCTACGAGCTGACGGAGTACGGACTGGAGCTTCGCCCGGTCATGCACCTGCTGGCGCACTGGGGCGCGCGCTCGCTCGGGCCGCCGACCCGAGACGACGGACCTCGAGCCCGGCTGGCTCGCCGGCGCGATGCGGATGGCGTTCCCTCCACATGCGACCGCTGCTCGGATCGAGTTCCGCGTGGGCGACGAGATCGCCTCGTTCGCGGACGGAGAGGTACGCGAAGGCTCGGTCGAGAGCCCGGACGCGGTCGTCGAATGTGATCCCCCGGGGTTCTTCCACTTCGTGGTCGACCGCGACATCGACTGCCTCGCGGTGCAGGGAGACGCACGCGTGGTGCACAGCCTCCTCGACGGGCTCCCGTACGCGGAGGCGCCCGAGGGCGTCACCGCCGCAATGCGCTAGGGCCGCTGGTACGAGATCTGGAGCAGGTCACCGCTCGAGACGAACGGCACCCCTGACACGCGGCAGCGAACGCGGACGCGGAGCTCACCGTCGCCGGTCGTGCCGCTGACGTACCGCGAGAGCGTGCCGCCCGGCGTGAGATTCGCGATCGAGACCTCGGTCGTGCCGACCGATCGGGAGTCGAGCTCCACCCAGCGCGTGTTGTTCCAGTTCCAGATGTCGACCGTCTGCGCGCACGAGCGCGAGTTCTTGCCCGCGTAGCTCACTTGGAGGTTCGAGAGTGCGTTGGCGACTCCCGTGAAGGTGCCGTACCACGCGGTGGTCTTCTGTCCCGACATGCTCGAGTTCACTTCGTAGAACGAGTCGTCGTTCGCAGCGAGGTTCGCAGGCCGCGCCCGATGGGAGCGACCCGGTCTCGACAGTCGTTGCGCTCGGCGTCGCGGTGACCTGGGTCAGGCCCATGATGGCGATCGAGAGGGCCTCGGTGTCGGTTTGCACGGCACCGTCGGTCACCTTGGCGGTGAACGTGGAGACACCGGCGGTCGTCGGCGTGCCGCTGATGACGCCGGTCGAGGGGTTCAGCGTGAGACCGGCCGGGAGTGCTCCCGAATCGAGCGACCACGCGTAGGGCGGGGTGCCGCCGGTCGCCTGCAGGGTCGCGTTGTACGAAACACCGACGCTGCCGCCGGGAAGCGTCGTCGTCGTGATCGTCGGCGGAGGCACGGGAGCGGGCACGACGGAGATCGCGAGCGCTTGGGTGTCGCTCTGCGTCGCGCCATCGGTGACCTTGGCCGTGAAGGACGATGTGCCCGCCGTTGTCGGCGTCCCCGTGATCGCTCCGGTCGAGGCGTTCAAGGTGAGCCCCGCCGGAAGCGACCCTGAGTCGAGCGACCAGGTGTAGGGAGGCGTGCCGCCCGTCGCCTGCAACGTCTGCGAGTAGGCGACTGCGACCGTGCCGCCCGGCAGGCTCGTCGTGGTGATCGCAGGCACAGGTGGAGGCGGCGGCGTCCCGAATGTGCAGCTCACGGCCCGGTTGCTCGTCAGCAGCGGCTGGTTGAAGGAGAGTTGGCGGCCCACGACGCCGTCCGTCCGCTCGAGCCCGGCCGTGGCTGAGGCACCGAGATTCCAGGTCGGGTTCCCGAGGTCGGTGTCAAGCCACTGGTAGCGAATCTCACCCGTCGCCTCGAACAGCGCGACCTCGAACGTCGCCGTCCCGCTACCCGAGTAATGAGGGACGTTGAACCATTCGACGTAAAGCACACGCGATCCCGGCGACCCTCCGACACCGGCGTGCACGGAGCCGGTCGTGCCCGGGTAGAGGTCGTCCCAGAACGGCGCGATCAGGCCGTTCGGCGCCGCGGTCGTCGGGATCGCGGCGTTGAGGTACGCCGTAGCACCGGCGCTCGAGCCGAGAGCCAGGAAGCCGTTCGACGAGATGTACGCCGTGCCGTAGGTCTGCCCGAAGAAGGGGAACGGGAACGTGATGTTGAGGGTCGAGAACGTGTCGTCGCCGTCAGCGCTTCCCAACTGCGGGATGCTCGAGATCTCGACCCACGAGAACGGCGCGTCCTGGCACGTGTAGTTCGGGAACGCGTTGCCGTTCGCAGTCTGAGTGGCGTTCGAGGCGCCCACCGAGACCGTTGCCGTGACCGCTAGCGCCCCAGGCCCGGTGACGGTGTAGCTCCCTGTGTAGAGGCCCGAGTCGGGGGTGGACGCCGAGAGCGCGACCGGCGTCCCGTTGACGGTCGCAGTGACGTTGCCTACGCCGGCTGGCACCGCGCAGTTCACGCCGATGACCTTGATCGTGAGTACGTCGCCGACACCCGCGACGAACCCGGCGGCAGGCGTGCTCAGCAGCACGAGCGGCTCGTTGGCGCAGGCCAGCGCGTTTCCGATGTTGAGCCGGCCCCCAGTCACCGTCTTGCCCGCGAGCGAGGCGGCTGGATCGACCGAGCTCATGAGCAGCGCCTTGATTCCGTACAGGGTCGCTCCCGGGAACCGGTCTTCCACGAGCGCCGCCGCGCCTGCCACGTGGGGAGTGGCCATCGAGGTCCCGTCGAAGGACCCGTAGGTGTTGCCGGGCGTCGTCGAGAGGATGCCCACGCCGGGAGCTCCGAGATCGACCGACTTGGCCCCGTAGCTCGAGAAGAAGGCCAGACCGTCGTTGTGATCCGTCGCGGCGACGGCGAGGACGGCGTCCGAGCTGTACGTCGCCGGATACGTCGGCGTGACGTCGTTGTTGAAGGCGTCGTTCCCGGCCGCGGCGACGAAGAGCATCCCCTTGGAGGCGCCGTATTCAATCGCGTCGAGCAGCCCCTGGTCGTATGGACCCCCACCCCAGGAGTTGCTCGACACGTCGGCGCCGTGATCCGCCGCGTACAGCGTCGCGGCGATCGCATCCGCGGTCGTGCCCGAGCCGGCGGAGTTCAGGAACTTGAGCGCCATGATCTTGACGTTCCAGTTGACCCCGACGACGCCGACGCCGTTGTTTCCGGACGCGCCGATCGTTCCCGAGACGTGCGTGCCGTGTCGGTGGTCGTCGAACGGGTCGTTGTCGCCGTTCACGAAGTCCCAGCCGCTCCAGTCGTCGACCAGGCCGTTCCCGTCGTCGTCGCCGCCGCCCACCGGATCGAGGGGGTTGACCCAGCGTTGTGAGGAGAGGTCGGGATGCGAGAAGTCGACACCCGTGTCCGTGACGGCCACGACGATGTTCGGGTCGCCGGTCGCGGAGTCCCAAGCCTCGGGAGCGTCGATGTCCTTGTCGTTCGTCCCACCGGTCTGACCGGTGTTGTGCAAGCCCCAGAGCTGACTGAACGAGGGATCGTTCGGCGTGACGGCAATGCTCACGACATGGTTCGGCTCGACGTACGAGACGCGCGGCTCGTTCGAGAGCACCTTGGTGACAGTTGCCTCCTCGTCGTCCTTCACTTTGACGAGAACGGCGTCGATCTGCCCGAAGCGCTTCTTCGAGGTCGCGCCGGCGTCCTTCAAGATCGCGTTCTGGTCGTTCCGGGAGACACCCTCCGCGAAACCGACGAGCAATTCGCCCTTGACGGCGTTCGGCGATTGCTGAGGCGCGGCCGGGAGCGAGCCTGCGCCGACGCCGATCACGACGGCAGTTCCTACGGCGATGAGCGCAAGCGGGCGCAGCATGTGCAGGTGCGCATCTTCATCGAATTTGCGGCCCTTTTCCACCCCACGAACGTCTAGGAGGGCCTGGCGGAACGGGCCTCGTCGTCGGGGCGCCGCTGGTCGTCGCGAGGAAGGACGCAAGGAGCGTCCATATTCGTGAATATGGAGGCGACTGAGGACGCCGCATCGCGACGATCCAGCGCTCCCCCGACGACATCGGGGTCGTTTCGCCAGTCCCTCCTAGGTCAGAGCAGGCGTCTAGGTCAGAGCAGGCCGCCGCGGTACCGCCAAGGTCCGGGCTCGAACCTGATCCCGCGCTTGCGGCAGAACTCCCGAACCGAGTCGAGGACGACGCCTCCGGAGCCGTGCACCCGGCGCTCGACGAGGTCGAGCACGGCGACGCCCGGGGAAGGTTCGGCTTGTACCTCGAGCGTGAGAACGACTGCCTCCGGGCTCGCCTCCGTGAAGGCCGGTGCGAAGGCCACGTTCACCCCTTCGACCTCGAACGCACGCGTTTCGCCGTCGTCGATCGCCGACACCTCGTGCCCGTGCAACCCGAGCAGCTCGTGCAGGTCGTCGATCATGCGTCGGCCGAGCTCGGTCTGTCGCGCGCGCGAGACCTTGTGACTCGAGCTTCCCGTGACGCGAGCGGGTACGCCGATCGCGAACGAGCCCGGCGCGATGTCGGACGTGACGTAGGAGTTCGACGCGACGATCGCCTCGGCGCCGATTCGACAGCCGGCGTAGATCACTGCGCCGAGGCCGACTTGCGCCCGGTCTTCGACAACGACCGGAGCAAAGCGGTTCTCGAAGCCCTCGAGCACGGAATGCCCGATGTTGTGCGTGACGATGAGAGACCGCATCGTCAGGAAGACCTCCCGCCCGATCAGCACGGGGCGGCAGACGTTGACGAACGCCTCGTCGCCGACGAAGGCGAGATCCCCGACCGTGAGCACCGCCCACGGGTCCCGGTGCCCGCCCCCGCCGAACCGGATCGACCTCCCCGCCCAGATGCCGGCACCGAGGAACGCACGGCGGCAGGCGAGCTCGAGGTCTGCGCCGAACTGGCTCGAGGCGCCGATGGCGACGATCTCCTCGCAGCGCACTGTCGCGCGCGGGCCGATCTCGACGCCGTCCTCGAGGACGACCTGCGGCGCGACGACAAGCGTGCCTTCGCCGAGAACGACGTCTTCGCCGATCTGAGCTCCGTTCCCCCTCAGGGTCGAGACCTTGTCGTGGGGCGGGAGTCGGCGAAAGGAATCCGGGTCGGCGCGAAGCGACTCGAGAAAGTCTGGGTCGAGCGCCCCTGTCTTCTCGTCGAGCTCGAACGACGCGGGGAGCGTGACGTTCTCGGTGGAGACACCGGCGAGTGGAGATCCTCGTTCCGGCGCGGCAACCGCCTTCTGCCGGGCGATGAGCCCCTCGACGTCCTTCTCGGTGATGAAGCCGCGCTTCTCGATCGCCGCGAGATCGACTCCGTGCCGCTCTGCGAGCTCGGCGGCCTTCCGGGTCGCCTTGCGATCCGTCGCAGCCGGCTTCGGAGCAGCCTGCTCGCGCTCCGCGTCCTGCTCGAGGGACGCCAGCTCGTCAGCACTCTCGGCGACGTAGGCGACCGTCTTGCCGAGCTCGACCTCGACGCCCTCACCGAAGAGCTGGACGATGGTTCCGGCGCCCGGGGCTTCGACCTCCACGGTCGCTTTCGTCGTCTCGACGACACAAACCGGCTGTCCCAGCGCAACCTCGGCCCGGTCCTCGACGAGCCACTCGGAAAGCAGGGCGAACTCCGTGTTCGCGTCCTCCCGCGTCAGGACGATCTCGAGCACGCCTTACTGTCTCACGCCTTCGAGGGCGACGATCGCCTCGACGACGTCGTGAGCGCTCGGCAGCATCGCCTCTTCGAGCGTCCGCGCGGAGGGAATGATCCCGTCGCGCGCCGCGACGCGCTGCACGGGACCGCGTAGGTCGCTCCAGGCCGCCTCGGTCACGCGCGCGGCAAGCTCGGCCCCGAACCCGCCCGTAAGCGTGCCTTCCTCGGCCGTGATCAGCGCGCCGGTGCGGGCGACCGACTCGAGCGCCGGCTCGATCTCCATGGGCAGAAGTTGCGAGAGCGCGACGACCTCGCAGAAGATCTCGTGCTCGAGGATCAGCTCGGTGACCGCCTCGAGCACCACCGGCACCATGCCTCCGTAGGTGACGATCGTCGCCGTCCCCTCGGTGAAGTCGGTCCCGGAGAAGGTGAGCGCGGGATAGAGCGCGTCGGTCTCCCGCACCGCGAGCTCGCCGATATGCCCCTCCTCGGGCCGGCGGTTCGGGCGGCCGTACATGAGCTTGTTCTCGATGAGGAACACCGGTCGCTCGTCGTCGACCGCCGAGACGACGAGGCCCCGCAGGTCGTGGCACTCGCTCGCAGCGACGACGGCGATGTTCGGCACCCCCAGCAGAAGCTTCTCCAGCGACTGGCTGTGGGTCGGCCCGTACCCACGGCGACCGCCCATGGGCGTGCGGACGACGAGCGGAACGGTGACCTGGTCGTCGTACATCTCGCGGAACTTGGCGATCCCGTTGACGATCTGGTCGAAGCCGAGGGCGATGAAGTCCCCGAACATGATCTCGAGGATCGGGCGGCGTCCGCGGAGCGCCATCCCGGCGGCGACGCCGAAGAGCGACGCCTCGGAGATCGGGGTCGTGAGCACGCGATCCGGGTAGGCGTCGCTCAGGCCTTGCGTGACCTTGAACGCTCCGCCGTACGGATCGAGGATGTCCTCACCGAGCAGGTCGACATCGTCGCGCTCGGCGAAGACCTCGTGCAGCGCCTCGTTCAGGACCTGCACGCAGCGCTTCTGGGTCACGCGGCCTCCGGAGTCGCCGCCGGCGCGCCCTCGGCGGCGGCGATCGTCTCCGCGAGGCGGCTCTCGCACGCCTCCTCGATGCGGGCTCGCTCGCCGTCATCGAGGCGCGCGCCCGCAACCGTCAGCGGGTCGCGCTCGCGGCGCACCGCGATCTCCGCCGGGTCGCGATTGTCGTCGCCCTTCGAGTGCGGGCTGTACCGGTACGTGTCGAGGACGAGGAAGAACGGCTCGCCGGTCTCGCGGATCCTCGCGACCGCGCGCCCGGCCGTCTCGTGGATCTCATGGACATCGGTTGTCTCGAGCTCTGCCGTTTCGACCCCGAACGCCGCTGCGCGGGCGGGAATCGACCCGGCGAGCTCGAGCTCGACCGGCGTCGACT
The DNA here is from genome assembly GCA_963758605.1 of uncultured Actinomycetes bacterium. Taxonomy (GTDB): domain Bacteria; phylum Actinomycetota; class Thermoleophilia; order Gaiellales; family Gaiellaceae; genus GMQP-bins7. The sequence goes on from CAVWWI010000015.1 coordinate 25,760, forward strand.
GCGCGTAGTGGTTGTTCTCGACGACGAAGAGGACCGGGAGCCTCCAGAGCGAGGCCATGTTCAGCGACTCGTACGTGACTCCCTCTCCGAGCGTGCCGTCGCCGAGGAACACCGTCGAGACGGCGCCGGTGCGCTTCTTCTTCTCCGCGAGCGCGATGCCGGTCGCGACCGGGACGATGCTTCCGAGCACACCGTTGGAATAGAAGTTCCCGTTGCAGAGGTGCTGGCTGCCGCCCTTCCCACCGCAGACACCGGGTGCTTTCCCCATCACCTCGCAGAGCAGGCCGAACGCGTCGTCCGTGAACGCGAGGTAGTGCCCGTGACAGCGGTGGTTCGAGAAGATCACGTCGCGCTCGCGCTCGAGGTGGTCGATGATCCCGACCGCGTTCGCTTCCTGGCCGATGTAGGTGTGGGTCGTGCCGACGAGCTTCCCCTGCGCGAAGAGGTCGAGGAGCGACTCCTCGAAGCGGCGGATGAAGAACATCCGCTCGTAGAGCTCGGCCAGCGCTGCCATTACTAGAGGTACCCGAGGTCGGCGAGCCGTCGCGCGACGGTCGCCTCCTCCTCCTCGGTGAGCTCACGCCGCTCGGCACTCTCGAGCTCGCGGAAGACGATCTCCCTGAGCTCGGCGGGCGCGTCGGAGGGACGGCTCTCGAGCTCCCGCGGGTCCGTCTCCAGGTTGTAGGCCTCCTCCGCCCCGCTCTCCACGTCGAGGATCAGCTTCCACGGCGGCAGACGGACGGCGAGCTTCGTCAGCGCACCCTTGTCCGTGCCGGCGATCACCGCAGGTCGATCTCCGTCGACGGACAGCAGCGACGCGCCGTCGGTCTCCCTGCCGGGAAGCCCGGCGAGCTCGAGCAGCGTCGGCATCAGATCGACCGAGCGCACCTGCTCCCGCACGACCGCCGGGTCGAGCCGAGCGGGCGCCGAGAGAATCAGCGGCACGTTCACGATCTCGTCGTAGAGCGCAGCTCCGTGCATGTGGTAGACGCCCTGGACGTCCTGCTTGTCCGGGAAGCGCTCGCCCCAGGACTCTCCGTGGTCGGAGAGGAACGCGAAGACGGTGTCGTCGCGGATGCCCAGGCTCTCGAGCTCCTCGAGCATCGACGCGACGAGCACCTCCGACTGGCGTTCGACCGCCCGCCGGTACCCCTCGCGGGTCGCCTCGAGCGCGGAGGCCGAGTCGGCCTGGATGCCGCCGATGACCTCCTGCTTCGCCGCGAGCCAGTCCTTGCGCTCGGAGTGGAGGATGTCGTAGGGCATGTGCGTCGCCCAGTTGTGGAAGAAGAGACAGAACGGCTTCTCGCGCTTCTCGCGGAGCCAGGCGATCGCGCCGTCGAGCGTCTCGCTCGTCCCGAGCACGTTCGCCTCGGGCATCTCCTTGAAGAGGTAGTTCGTGTCGAAGACGAAGGTGCCCACCTCGTAGCCGTGGGCCGAGAACGCGCGAAAGAGCGTCTCGGTCGTCGGATCGAGTGCGGCGTCCCAGTGCAGGTACGCGTGGTGGTGCGCGTACAGCCCGGTCACCATCGAGGTCATCGCCGGCGCGGTCCAGGGCGCGGCGCTGATCGCCTGGTCGAAGCGTAGGCCGCCGGCCGCGAGCTCGTCGATCGTCCTCGTGTTGAGGAAACGGGCGCCGTAGCAGCCGAGCTGGTCCGCGCGAAGCGCGTCCGACACATAGACGACGACGTTCATGAGCGCGGCCCAGTGTATTGAGAGCCCAGCGTGGTGACGGCGCGCTTCCCTTCCTCCCACGACGGCCTGCCGACCTAGCATCGCAGGGCGATGTCCGCGACCCTCCCGCTCTCGACCCTGCTCTCACAGCCGCTCGTGGCGTACACCATCGAGCTCGACAACGAATTCGAGCGCCGGTTCGCGGAGACGGGTCAGCGCGCCCGCGTCGCGTCGGTTGTGATGTGGTCGAACTTCCTGCGTTTCGTCGGCGACGGAATCGAAGTCGGTGCGCTTCCCGAGGCAGCGGGACTGCCGAAGGCGCGGATGCTCTCCGTCGTCGGCGGTATGGAGCGGTGGCGGTACGTCTTCGTGGCGCCCGAGCCGGCCCGAAGGCCGCCGGAAGTCAAGCGCGAGGGATGGGGAAGCGCTCGGGCGCTGCGAAGCGAGTGGGTCGTCCGGCCCGCCCCGGCCGGGCGGAAGGCGCGGGAGATCTGGCCACCGCTCTTCGACGAGGTCGACGCGCGCTGGGCGCAGCGGTTCGGCGTAGAGGCGTTCGAGAAGCTCAGAGACTCACTCCTGTCGATCGTCGGTCGGCTCGACTTCGAGCTGCCCGAACACGTGCCGATCGTTGCCAGCTCGGACGGGATGACTGCGGGATTCTCGCCTCGCGAGAAGGACACTGCCCGAGCGAGTCGAGACCACCTTCTCCCACTCCTTTCCCAGGCCCTCCTCGCGTACACCCTCGACTTCGAACGCGAGTCCGAGCTGTCGCTGCCGTTGAGCTCGAACTTCGTACGGGTCGTCGACGCGGCGGGCTCGAGCGTCGGCGAGTTGCCACGCGCCGCCGGGGTTTCGAAGGAAGCGACCAGCATCGCGCTGAGGTTCCTCACGAGGGGCGGCTTCGTCCTCGTCCAGGGTTCCACGGCTCCGACGAAGCGCGCTCGCCTGACTGCGAAGGGTCGCGCGGTGCAGATGGGTCTACGCGGGCAGCACGTCGAGGTGGAGCGCGCCTGGCGAGCCCGCTTCGGAGCGAGCGACGTACGGCAGCTCCGGTTGTCGCTCGAAACCGTGCTCACCCACCATGACCTGTCTCGAGGACTGCATCCGCATCCTGGTGGCTGGCGCGCGAGCAAGCCGTACCGCGAGCGCACCGAGGCGATGGTGGAGGACCCGCGCTCGGCGTTGCCGCACTACCCGATGGTGCTGCACCGCGGCGGCTGGCCCGACGGCAGCTGAGCGCCCCACGATCCCGCTTTGACGCCCGTCCCGACACGCCGACCTCTGTACGCGCTCTATGTGGCGGACGCGATCTCGCTCTCCGGCAACGTCGTCGCGCAGCTAGCCATTCCCTGGTACGTGCTCATCACGACCGGGAGCCCGACGCTGACCGGGCTCGCGGTCTTCTTCAACTTCGTTCCTGTCGTTCTTGCCGGCCTTTTCGGCGGGGTCATCGTCGACCGCCTTGGCTATCGAACCACGAGCGTCGTGGCGGACGTCGCAAGCGCGGCGGCAGTGGCGGCGATCCCGGCGCTCGAATCGACAGTCGGGATCGAGCTCTGGCAGCTCATGGGACTCGTGTTCCTCGGAGCGCTCCTCGACGCACCCGGAGCCACGGCGCGCGCAGGCTCTGTTGCCAGACGTCGTCGAGCTCGCCGGCATGCGGATGGAGCGCGCGGCGGGAATACGCGGCGCGATCCAGCGCGGCTCGCTGCTCGTCGGAGCACCGCTCGGAGGAATCCTCGTGGCCGAGTTCGGCGCGACCACGGCCCTCTGGATCAACGCCGCCAGCTTCTTGGTCTCTGCCGGCGCTCGTGGCGACTGTGATCCCGGTCGTTCATCGGAAGTCACAAGCCGAGACACCAAAGAGATATCTCAGCGAGCTGGCGGACGGCTTCCGCTTCGTGTGGAACCACCGGCTGATGCGAGCAATCGTCCTGACTGTCCTCGTCACGAACTTCCTGGACGCGCCGTTCGGCGTCGTGATGCCCGTGTATGCGCTGGAGGCGTTCGGAAGCGCGGTCGACCTCGGCCTGATGTTCGGTGTCTTCGGCGGCTTCGCGCTGGCCAGCTCGCTCGGATTCAGCGTCATCGGGCATCGGTTGCCTCGTCGACTCACGTTCGTCTCCTGCTTCGTGGTCTGGGCGTCCGACTACCTCGTCCTCGCGACTCTCCCGTCGCTACCGGTCACCCTTGTCGCTCTCGCGGTCGGCGGGCTGGCGGTGGGACCGATCAACCCGCTCCTCTTCACGGTGGGATACGAGCAGATCCCTCCGCACATGCGAGGGCGCGTCATCGGTGTCTTGACGCGCGGGAGCGTGGGCGGCAATCCCGGCCGGGATCTTGCTCGGCGGCGTCCTCGTCGACGCCCTCGGCGTCGCTGCCACACTCTTCGCGATCGGGCTCTGCTACCTCGCCGTCACGACCTACGGCTTCTTCAACCCCGCGTTCAGCGAGATGGATCGCCGTCCCGACGAGGCCGAGCTTCGGCTAACGAGCGGCGAGCGTAGGGAACAGGCTCCGCCCGCGTAACCCATCGGGCTGCTCGATCTCGAGGATCTCGAGCACGGTCGGAGCGATGTCGAGCAGATGGGCGTCGTGGCGCCCGCGCGCTTCGATGCCCGGCCCGGCGACGATGTAGAGGCCGTCCTGCGCGTGATTGGCGTCGTCGGGGCCCGTGTCGTTCTCGAGCGTCTGGATGCCTTCGTCGCCGCCGATGGTTCCGACCGAACGCCAGTAGAGATCACCGAAGACGACGATGAGGTCCGGGGCGACGCCCTGCGGGTCGCCGTAGAGCTCCTCAGGCGTGTAGACCGCCGTCGGGATCGGGTTGCCGCGATCGTCCGGAATCTGCGAGATGCGCCGCGCGAGGTCCGCGCGCACGGCCTCGTACTGCTCCGGCGGGATCACGCCCTCGGGCTCGCGGCCCTGCACGTTCAGGAAGACGCGGGCGTAGTAGCCGCCCTCCCCCCACGCCGTCGTCTTGGGCCAGTCGATGCCGACGTCTCGCAGCGCGGACACGCCCTCCGGCTCGGCGAGCGTGGCGAGCAGGCCCTCGCTGCGCAGCCACTCGTTGATCCTGATCCCGCCGTCGAGCCGCTTCGCGCCATGGTCGGAGAGGACGAAGACGACCGTGTCGTCGTCGGCGTGCTCGAGCAGCCCGGCGATCAGCCCGTCGACGTGGCGGTGGTAATCGAGGATCGCGTTCTCGTACTCGTTGCCGGGCTCGTGCTTTCGGTGCTCGGGATCCATGAACTTCCAGAAGCCGTGATGCATCCGGTCCGGGCCCATCTCGACCATCGCGAAGAAGCGTCCACGGCTTCGTCTCCGCGAGGTGCTCGGCCAGCTGCGAAGCGGCGGTCGGTCATCTCGTAGACCTGGCGCAGCAGATAGTCCTTGTCGTCGGTGCGGAAGTCCTTCGTGTCGAAGATGTACTCGCCGACGACCTCTGCGATCTCGTCGCGCAGTGCGGAGGGGTACGTGTACTTGCTCTCGAGCGACGGCGTCAGGAAGCAGCTGACCATGACGCCGTTCAGCGGCCGCGGCGGGTACGTCCCGGGGACGCTGAGAACGACCGACGAGCCGCCCGCGCGCGTCACGAGATCCCAGAGCCGCGGCTCGCGGATCGCGTCGCTCATCGCGATGAAGCCGCCCTCGTACGTGTGGTCCGAGCGGTTGCGGAAGCCGTAGACCCCGAGGTCGCCGGGCGTCTTCGACGACATCATGCAGGACCACGCGGGCACCGTGATCGGCGGGATCACGGACGTGAGGCGGCCGTACGAGCCGCGCTCCATGAGACCGGAGATGGTCGGCAGCTCGTCGCGCCAGCGCTCCAGAACGAGCGCTGGGCTCGGCGCAGTCGAGCCCGATGAGCATGACCTTCCGCGGCACGCGGCAACGATAGCCCGACGAGCCAGCCACAATCTCTCCCATGCACACGGCGCCCGAGGCGACGCCCGAGACGGTCGTCATGAAGTTCGGCGGCTCGTCGGTGGCCGACCCCGACAAGATCCGCCACGTAGCGCGACGCCTGGTCGAGGCGCGCGAGTGTGGCATGCGCGTCGTCGCGACGGTCTCGGCGATGGGCGATACCACCGACACGCTGCTCGAGCTCGCAGGCGAGATCTCGCCGCAACCTCATCCCCGCGAGCTCGACATGCTGCTGTCCACGGGAGAGCGCATCTCGTGTGCGCTCGTCGCGATGGCAGTGCACGACCTCGGGCACGAGGCCGTCTCCTTCACCGGCTCGCAGGCGGGCATCCTGACCGACCCGGTCCACACGAAGGCGAAGATCCGGGAGATCACGCCGGTCCGCGTGGTCGAGGCCCTCGACCGCGGGCGCATCGTCCTCGTTGCGGGGTTCCAGGGCTTCTCGCGGGACACGATGGACGTGACGACGCTCGGCCGAGGCGGGACGGATGCCACCGCAGTCGCACTCGCGGCCGCGCTCGGCGCGTCGTGCGAGATCTACTCCGACGTCGCGGGGGTCTTCACGGCCGACCCGCGCATCGTCCCGGCCGCCCGCATGCTCCCCGAAGTCTCGTACGAGGAGATGCTCGAGATGTCCGCCTCGGGCGCAAAGGTGCTCATGCTGCGTGCCGTCGAGATGGCACGCGGTCACAGCGTCCGCATCCACGCACGATCGACGTTCTCGGGGGAGCCGGGCACCTGGATCCAGGACGCGGAGGGAATGGAGGAGTCGATCGTCTCTGCGGTGACGCACTCGGAGGACGAGATCGTCTTCGCGCTCTCCGGCGTGCCCGACGAGCCGGGCTCCGCCGCCGGAATTCTGGAGGCGGTCGCCGCCGAGCACGTCAGCGTGGACACGATCCTCCAGAACGTTGCTCACGGGGCCGCCGAGATCTCGTTCAGCGTCCCACGCGAGGATGCTTCCGCGGCACGCCGCGCGCTTGCGCGCGCGCAGGAGTCGATCGGTGCGTTCGAGGTCGAGGAGATCGCCGATCTCGGCAAGGTGTCACTCGTCGGAGCGGGGATGCGCTCGAACCCCGGTGTCGCCGCGCGGATGTTCCGCACCCTGGCCGACGGCGACATCAACCTCCGGCTGATCTCGACCTCTCCGATCAAGATCTCCTGTCTCGTCGCTCGGACCGACGTGGACCGAGCGGTCAGGTCGCTCCACGCGACGTTCCTGGAAGGCTCGAGCTGACTCGCTCCATCGTCGCGTGGGTCGTCTTCGTGGTCGCCGGCCTGCTGTTGTTGCTCTCGTCGTTCGCAGTCTGGGTGGATCGCGTCGCGCTCAACACGGACGAGTTCGTCGACACGAGCACCGAGCTCATCGAGGACGACGCGATTCGCACGGCGGTCGCCACGCAGGTCGTGGACGAGCTCTTCGGCTCGGTCGACGTCGAGTCCGAGATCGACGACGAGTTGCCGGAGGACCTGAAGTCCCTCTCGGGGCCTGCAACGGCCGGCCTCCGCGAGGGCTCCTATCAGCTCGTGGCGAGAGCGCTCGGGCAGCCCCGGCTCCAACGGCTGTGGGCACTCTCGGTGGAGCAGACGCACGAGACGCTCGTCCGGGTGCTCGAGTCCGATAGCGGGACGGTGTCGACGGATGGAGGGGTCGTCACGCTCGACCTCGAGCTGATCGTGCTGGAGGCGGCCGACCGAATCGGCCTTCGCAGCGAGGTCGAGGACCAGCTCCCGGCAGACGTGGGCACCGTCGAGATCCTCCGGTCGGACGAGCTCGACACCGCTCAGGACTCGTTTCAGCTCCTGAAGACGCTGGCGTGGGTGCTGCCTCTCTTCGCGCTCGCAGCGTTCGCGCTCGGCGCCTGGCTGAGCGGCGACCGTCGGCGCGCGATGCACAGGATCGGGATTACCGCGATCGTCGTCGGCGTGATTGGAATCGTCGCCGCCAACGTCGTCGGCGCGTACGTCGTGGACTCACTCGTCGCCGAGACGGAGAACCGGACCGCTGCCGGCAACGCCTGGGACATCCTCAGCGAGCTCCTCCGCTCGTCGTACCGGTGGCTCATCGTCGGCGGCGTCTTGTTCCTCGTCGCCGCCTGGCTGGCCGGGCCCGGACGCTGGGCAGTCGGAGCGCGGCGAGCGCTCGCGCCGGCGCTCCGGGTCAGGGTCTGGGCATATGCGGCGCTCGCCCTTCTCGCGCTCGTCCTCCTCTTCGCGGGGTCCGTCGGCGACTTCGCTCGCTATCTGTTCGTGCTGGTGTTCGTGGCGCTCGGCGTCGCGTGGATCGAGCTCATGCGGACGCAGGCACTCGCCGAGTTCCCCGATGCGACCGCGCCCGAGCTCTTCGCCGATGCCCGGTCCCGTGTCACCGGCTGGTGGGAGGCGAGGCGCGCCGGCGTCAGCGTCGGCGAGCCCGCACCGACGCCGTCTTCGGGAGACATCGCCTCGCGGCTCGCGAGCCTCGCCGACCTACACGCGCGGGGCGAGTTGAGCGACGAGGAGTTCGCCTCGGCCAAGAATCGCGTACTCGAAGGAGGGTAGGCGGGCAGGCTCAGGGCGGCGGATGCCGAATCCACGGGCATGGATTCGTCCAGCCGGGCGGTGGAGGCACTCGTCCTCGCGGGCATATGGCTCTTCGTGGTCGTCGCAGTGCGCTTCGCGCTCTACTTCGCGTTTGCGCGCTACGAGCGCCGCCTCGCGGAGCGAGACCCTTCCGTCGCCGCTCGTCGTCGAACGACCTTCAGCTTCCTCCTGCGGATCGTGATGGCGCTGATCGTCCTGATCGGCGTCTGGAGCGTTCTCTCCGTCTTCCCCACGACCCAGGAGGTCGCACGGGCGTTCCTCGCGTCCGGCGCGGTGCTCGCGATCATCGCCGGGGTCGCGCTCTCGACGCCGCTCGGAAACCTCGGCTCGGGGGTGCTCCTCGCGTTCACCCAGCCGGTGCGACTCGGTGACAGAGTGACCGTGGGTGACCACACCGGCGTCGTCGAGAGGATCTCGCTGAGCTACACGGCCCTGGTGACCGACGAGGGGCCGCACGTCTTCGTGCCGAACCAGATGATGGTCTCGACGACGCTGGTGAACCGGACGCGCGGCGCAGGGTGAGCCTTCTCGCCGCTACGCCAACCTCGAGGTGGGCGACGTGGGAGCGGCAGAGGCCGCGAAGCGGACTTCAGGGATCTTCGCGCGACCGAAGGCCGCGCGAGCGGACTCCGGTCTTGCGCTCAAAACGCGGCGCAAGGTGAGCCGTCTCGCTGCTACGGCACCCTTGAGGTGGGCGACGTGGGAGCGGCAGAGGCCGCGAAGCGGACTCCTTTAGGGATCTTTGCGCGACCGGAGTCCGCGCGAGCGGATTCCGGTCTTGCGCTCAAACACAGTCCTTCAGGCCCTGCGCTTCGGGTAGGCCCTCGAGCTTCTTCAGCGTGTTGTTCTCGATCTGGCGGATGCGCTCGCGCGTGACGCCGAACGCGCGCCCGACCTCCTCGAGCGTGCACGGCTGCGAGCCGTCGAGCCCATAACGGAGCTCGATGACGCGACGCTCGCGCTCGGGAAGTGCCGAGAGGGCGAACTCCACGTCCTCGCGGCGTAGAGAGAGTGAAGCCGTGTCGAACGGGGACTCCGCAGCATCGTCGGGCACGAAGTCACCGAGCGACGAGTCCTCGTCCTCGCCGATCGGCTTCTCGAGCGAGATCGGCAGCTGGGACATGCGCAGGATCTCTCGCACCTCGTCGACGTGGATCTCGAGCTCCTCGGCGATCTCCTCGGGCTCCGGCTCGCGTCCGAGGCGCTGCACGAGCTGGCGCTCGATGTGCACGACCTTGTTCAGCTTCTCGACCATGTGCACGGGGATCCGGATCGTGCGCGCCTTGTCGGCGATCGCCCTCGTGACGGCCTGGCGGATCCACCACGTCGCGTACGTCGAGAACTTGAAGCCCTTGCGGTAGTCGAACTTCTCGACCGCGCGGATGAGCCCGAGCGAGCCCTCCTGGATGAGGTCGAGGAACGAGAGGCCGCGGCCGAGATATCCCTTCGCGATCGAGACGACCAGCCTGAGGTTGGCCTCGGTCATGTGCTGCTTCGCGCTCAGGTCGCCGCGCTCGATGCGCTTCGCGAGCGAGACCTCCTGATCCGCGGTCAGGAGGGGCACCTTTCCTATCTCGCGAAGGTAGAGACGAAGCGAGTCGAGCGAGGGCTCCACCGAGAGGTCGAGCTTGGGCGTCTTGTCGTCCTCCGGTGGGGGCTCCTCCTGCGGGAGCGTCTTGTGCTCGACGCCTTCGACCAGCTCGATGGAGTGGTCGATCAGGTAGGTGTAGAAGTCCTCGACCTGCTCCTTGGTGAGCTCGACTTCCTCGAGCCCGCTGACGATCTCGTCGTAGGTGAGGAACCCTCTCTCGAGACCTTGCTCGATGAGGCGGTGCAGCTCCTCGATCTCGGGAAGCGCAATGTCGACCGACAGCATGGGGGGACACTCTCCTCTCGCGCTCGAACGGACCTTCCGAACTGCCCTATCTCGCGAGCCGGATCTTCCTTCGCCGCACCGGCTCCGCCACCAGGCGGCGCATCCTAATCCGACTTGGCCATTTCGCATAGGTCCGATCTCGACATTCGCAACAATTCTCCGACGATTCGTCCACGATGGACATGACGAGGGTCTGACCCTTGTTCTCAAATTGCGCGGAGCTCGCCGACCACCTCAGCGCGTGAGTTCTCGACGCAGACATGTCCGAGCTCGCCAGCGTCGACCCCGAGCGACGAGAGGAACTTGGCTGCCGCAGGCCGTATCGCCCGCTGGCTGCCGTCCTCGATCTTGAGCGTGACGCCGAGGCCGTCGGCGGAGACGGCGCAGAGCAGCCCTTCAGCGCCTCCCTTTGCAACCCAGCCCGGTTGCGTCCACATGAGCACCGTGTCAGCCGCCTGCGGCCCGCGAATGAGATCGGGATGTGCGCGCATCGCGCCGATGATCCGCGAAGCTCCTTCGAGCTGGTCGAGCCTCGAGAAGGCGTGTGCCATCCGCTCGAGCGGAAGCGCGAACGTCGGGATGCCGCAGCCGTCCGCGGCGGTCGGCATCGAATCTGGATCGACCTCGGCAGCGAGCGCGATCTCGTCGCGGAGCGCCTGCTGGCACGGGTGCTCGGGGAGCCGATAGCCCTCGATCGGCCACTCCATCGCGCGGCAGAGCGCGAGCAAGCCCGCGTGCTTTCCCGAGCAATTGTGCTCGAGCCGAGTCGGCTCCGGCCCGCACTCGAGATCCTCCGCGGAGGCGGGCGCCCTCGCGAGGAGACTCCGCACCGCGTCGAGCTGCTCCGGGCGCGCGAGATGCGAGGCGCAGGCAATTGCGATCTCGGCGTCATCCAGATCGGGTCGCACCCGCACGAGCGGAAGCGCCTGGATCGGCTTTGCGGAGCTCCGGAAGTGGGTCACGAGCTGGGGGTCTCCCGCTGAGCCGATCATCTCGCCTCCGCGCACGGCCACGGCGTGTGCCACATGGCGCGCTTCCACGACGTCGCCTCGGGTCACCTCGACGACGATCGGGTCCACCGCGCGAGACTAACTATGCGCAAGACGGGAGTCGGCTAGCGCCGACTCCCGTCGCGCGTACATCCCTGAAGGCCGCCGCTTCGCGGCGGCTGCGCCTCGGCAGTGCAGCGCGCGCGTCGATGAGGTCGATAGGTCCAAGTTCAAGCGGACTTTGCCGCTTGCGAATGGTCGGTAAATCCCGTATGTTTCGCGACTATCGCCCGTTCGCCCGATTACGACCTCGACGACGTCCTCGTCGTCGAGGAGCCGCAGCAGCTACGCGCGCTCGCAGATCCGTTCCGCGGACGGATCATCACGCTCCTGCGACAGCGCGCGGCAAGCACGACCGAGCTCGCGCATGCGCTCGAGACCCCAAAGGGGACGGTCGGACATCACCTGAAGGTGCTCGAGCGAGGCGGTCTCGTCCGGGTCGTCCGAACCAGGCAAGGTGCGAGCGCTGACGGAGAAGTACTACGGCCGGGTCGCTCGGCTCTTCGTGCTCAAGACCGACGACTCCCTGCCTGACGATCTCAAGCGCGGCGCGCTCGCGGCGATGATGCTCCGCCAGGCCTCTGACGAGCTGATCGCGGCCGGAGTCGAGAAGGAGACGTCGGCGATCCTGCACGCGCGTCTGCCCCCCGGAGAGGTGCGGCGCTTCGAACGACGGCTGAAGCGCCTCGTCACCGACTTCCAACGCGCCGAGGTTGCGGACGGCGAGATGCACGCACTGGCGTTCGCGATGTTCGCGGCCACCACGGGCCTCCCGCCGGGGAACGACGATGCCTAGGCTCTGGCCGACCGGCGGGCTCTGGCGCCACCGCGACTTCCTGAAGCTCTGGTCGGCAGAGACGATCAGCCAGTTCGGGGGGGCGGTCGACGACCTCGCGATCGGCTTCGTCGCCATCGTCGAGCTCGACGCCAGCGCGTTCGAGGTCGCCCTGATCGGAGTGCTCGGCTTCCTCCCGTTCATCCTCTTCACGCTGCCTGCGGGAGTCTGGGTCGACCGCGTGCGCAGGAGGCCGATCCTGATCATCGGGGACTTCGGCCGGGCCGCGCTCCTCGCCACGATCCCGATCGCGTACGTCGCCGACTCCCTGACGCTTTGGCAGCTCTACGTCGTCGTCTTCCTCACCGGAATCTGCCAGGTCTTCTTCGACGTCGCGTACCAGTCGTACCTTCCCTCATTGGTCGAACGCGACCAGATCATCGAGGGCAACTCGAAGCTCGAGATCAGTCGCTCCGCCGCCCAGGTCGGGGGGCCAGGGATGGCGGGAGGGCTCGTCGAGATCTTCACGGCTCCGTACGCGGTGCTGGTGGACGCGATCAGCTTCCTGGGCTCGGGGTTGTTTCTCCTGGGCATCCGCAAGCAGGAGGAGCCTCCTGCGCGGGAGGCAGCCGATGGGAGCAAGCCGAGTCTCTGGACCGAGCTGAAGGAAGGGCTGCGCTTCGTCCTCGGCAACCCGAACCTCCGCGCGCAGGCCGGCTGCACCGCGACCTCCAACTTCTTCTCCAACGTCGCGTTCGCCGTCTTCCTCGTCTTCGCAGTGCGTGAGCTCGAGTTGTCAGCGGCCGTGATCGGGCTCGTGTTCTCGATCGGCGCACTCGGATCGTTCGCGGCGGCATTCACCGCCATGCGGTTGTCGAACCGCTTCGGGATCGGCCCGACGACGATCGCCGTCGGGATGCTGTGGGGCCCGGCGATGCTCCTCGTCGCCTTCGCGCCTGTCGGTAACGACGCCATCCCCGTCCTCGTCGCCGCGGCGATCCTCCAGGGCTTCGCGATCGTCGTCTACAACATCATCCAGGTGAGCTACCGGCAGGCGATCTGCCCACCGCGGTTGCAGGGGCGCATGAACTCGGTCATGCGCTTCATCGTCTGGGGGACGATCCCGATCGGAGCGCTCGTCGGCGGCGCACTCGGAACCTGGGTCGGCCTGCGCCAGACGATCGTGGTCGGGGCCATCGGCGGCGGGCTGGCGTTCCTGTGGATCCTCTTCTCGCCGCAGCGCCACCTCCGCGAGATGCCGGAGCCCGTCGAGGAACGACGCCGCCGCCGGCCGAGCTCGGCCCGACGATTCCCGGCGTCGGCGACCCGCTGCCCGCGACCGACGACTGAAGTGCGCGTCTGGCCGAGCGGGGGCCTCTGGCGCCATCCCGACTTCCTCCGCCTCACGTCACCGGCATCTCCTTCCGCTCGATCGGGCAAATGGAGGATGCGATTCGCGAACATGCGCCTGTGTCCCCAGCCGTAGACCGATGCCTGAGCTGCCCGAGGTCGAAGCCTGGGTGCGGGAGCTCGATCCACTCGTCTCGGCGCACCCGATCGAGCGGGCAGGCCCGGCCCACGTCGCCACGCTGAAGACCATCGACCCGCCTCTCTCCGTGCTGGAGGGGGTGCGACTCGCGGGCGCCCGGCGCCGGGCGAAGAACCTCGTCTTCCCGACCGAGGACGGCGACCTAGTCCTGCGGGTGCACCTGATGAGCGCGGGCCGAATCCGCTACCTGAAGCCGGGAGCGAAGGGCCCGAAGCGGCCGATGTTCAGGCTGCGGTTCTCGAACGGCGGCGAGCTCATCCTCACCGAGGGCGGAAAGAAGAAGCGCGCGGGCGTCTGGCTCACCACGCCGGAGCAGCTCGAAGCCGACCTCGCCCACCTCGGCCCGGACGCGCTCGACGTCGATGCCTCGTCGCTCGCCGAGATCCTCGGGCGTGAGCGCCGCCAGCTCCACCCTCTCCTCCGCGACCAGCGCGCCCTCGCCGGCATAGGACGCGCGCACGCGAACGAGATCCTCCTCCGCGCCCGGCTGAGCCCCTTCAAGGCCTCGACGGAGCTCATCCCGGAGGAGACCGAGCGGCTCGCCTCGGCGATCCACACGGATCTCGAGCGTGCGCTCGAGCTACGGCTGCGCGGGAAGGGCGACCGGCAGGTGTACGTCGTCCACAACCATCTCGGCGAGCCGTGCCCGCAGTGTGGGAACCCGATCGCGCGGGTCGACTTCGAGGAGCACACGATCTTCTACTGCCCGCACTGCCAGACCGGCGGCAGGATCCTGAAGGACCGGCGGCTCTCCCGTCTGCTCAAATGAGCCCGTGAGCGACACCGTCAAGCTCGACCACGACCTCCAGGCGTCGCAGCCCGAGATCGGCCTCGCGCTCTCGCGGGCCGGTGTCACCGGCGTGCAGAAGGCCGTGCGGATCCGCCGCGGCGACGCCGAGACCGTGATGGCCGCGGTGATCGACTGCACGGTCGACCTCGCCGCCGACCAGAAAGGCGTCCACATGTCGCGCTTCCCAGAGCTCTTCGAGGGCGCGATCGACCTCGTCGTCGACGGCGAGGCGCTGCTGGTCGAGGTGCTCGCCGAGCAGATCGCCAGCCGCGTCGTCGAGCGCCAGCACGCGGTGCGCGCGGAGGTCTGGATCCGGGCCCAGTGGCCGATTCGCCGGCGTACGCCCGTGACGGGGCTGAAGACGCAGGAGATGGTGATGCTCTGCGGCATCGCCGCCGCCTCCGAGACCGGCACGCGGCGGGTCGTCGGAGTCGAAGCGCACGGCATCAACGCCTGCCCGTGCGCCCAGGGGCTCGTCCGCAACCGCGCGAACGAGCGCCTGCTCGAGGCCGGCTTCGACTCGGGAGACGTCGAGAAGATCCTGGAGCTCGTCCCGCTCGCGACCCACAATCAACGTGGTCGCGGGACGCTCTACGTCGGGACGAAGCACGACCTCGACGCGGAGGAGCTCGTCTCCGTCGTCGAGCGCTCGATGAGCGCGCCGATCTACGACCTCCTCAAGCGTCCCGACGAGCTCTTCGTCGTCGAGCACGCGCACCTCCAGCCGCGCTTCGTCGAGGACTCCGTGCGCCACGCCCTCCGCGATGCGCTCGACGCGCTGCCCCAGCTCGACGACCGCGACTTCCTCCTCTCGCGGCAGGTCAACTTCGAGACGATCCACATCCACGACGTCGTCGCAGAGCGCTTCGGGACGGTCGGCGAGCTGCGCGGGGAGCTCGAGTCGGGCGAGCCGAGCACGCGCCAGACGACGCTGGCCGACTGGCTCGCATCCTAGTCAGTCCTGTGACGACGAGCGGGTGGCTCGGCGCGATGTGGCAGGTGGTCGGCATTCATCTGCCTCCTCCGCCTGCCCGAGTCGTGGAGATCGGGTGCGGCCCAGCAGGCGGCTTCGTCCCGTTCCTCCTCGAGAACGGATACGAGGCCGTCGGGGTCGATCCCAAGGCGCCGAGCGGATCGCATTACGCGGGTGTCGAGTTCGAAAGCTTCGAGTCTGGGCAGCCGTTCGACGCGGCAATCGCGTGCACCTCACTTCATCACGTACGCGATCCCGGAAGGGTCCTCGACCAGCTCAGCACCATGCTTCCGAGCGGTGGGCACGTGGTCGTCGTCGAGTGGGCGTGGGAGAGGTTCGATCGAGCGACGGCTGAGTGGTGCTTCGCGCGCATCAGAGAGCATGGGTCGAGCTGGCTTCACCGACACCGTGACCAGTGGCTCGCCTCTGGGCAGGAATGGGACGTGTATCTGCATTCATTTGCGAGAGACCACGGGCTCCACAGCGTGGAGGAACTGCTTCGCGTTCTCGACGAACGGCTTGATCGTGAGTTCGCGGCGGACGGGCCGTACTTCTTCTCGGACCTTCAGGGGATGACCGACTCAAAGGAGCGGGCCGCAATCGAGGCGGGGGTGATTCAGCCGGTGCGTGTCGACTGGGTCGGCATCCGGCGGTGACTGCTCATGCGCGACGCGGTCTGCCCCCGGCGACCGCGAAGCGGGCGCGGTCACGTGGTGCGCGACCGGAATTCGCGCTAGCGGATTCCGGTCTTGCGCACAGACAGCTCGAACCGGTGCTCGGTGCCGCCGAGGAGACGGCGGATGTTGTGGCGATGCAGGAAGATGACCGCGGCGGCTCCCACAGCCGCGAACACGAGCACGGGCCAGGGATAGCCGATCGCCAGTACGAGCACCACGAGCGCGAGCGCAGTCACGATCGACGCCAGCGAGGCGTACCTCGTCAGGACGAAAACGACGAGCCAGGCGGCCACGCAGCCGAGGGCGGCAAGCGGGGCAAGGGCGAGAAACGCGCCCCCGGCGGTGGCGACCATCTTCCCGCCCTTCTCGAACCGCAGGAATACCGGCCTCGCATGCCCGACCATCGCGGCGGCACCGGCTAGCACGCCGATCAGCGCGCCCCCGGCCCACAGCCCGACAAGGGCGGCCGCGAAGCCCTTGCCGAGGTCGAGAAGGGCGACCGCGATCCCCAGCCGGCGTCCGTAGACCCGGAAGACGTTGGACGCGCCGACGTTCCCGCTGCCGCGCGTGCGGATGTCCTCGTGCCGGAATAGCCGTGGCAGCCAGTAGCCGAACGGCAGCGAGCCGAGGAGATACCCGCCCAGCACCGCGGCGGCCTCGATCACCTAATCCCTAGCCTGGTGGCCTGGGGAGTCAAGGCTGGGGAGGAGCCGGGCTCTGGCGGGAGCCCGAGCCGGCGAGGCCACCAGGCTACGCCGTGGGGATGCGGTAGGCGTCGATCCAGCCATTCACGACGCTCCAGTCGAGGTTCTTGAAGAACGCCTCGATGTAGGCGGCGCGGTCGGTCTGGTAGTCGAGGAAGTAGGCATGCTCGTAGACGTCGAGCGCGACGAGCGGGGTCGCGTTCCAGACGGGAAAGGTGTTCTGCGCGTCACCGACGTAGTTGAAGAGGCGTCCCTCGTCCCAGTCGTAGGAGGTCCATGCCCAGCCGCGGCCGGCCATCCCGGATGCCTTCAGATCCGCGCGCCATGCGTCGGCCGAGCCGAAGTCGCGCTCGACGAGCCCGGCAATCGCCCCGCTCGGATTGCCGCCCTCGCCCCCGAGGTGCTCGAAGTAGATCTCGTGGTTCTTGATGCCGCCGATCGCGAACGTCAGGTCCACCTTGAGCGCGCGGAACTCGGAGAACACCTGGTTGGCAGCTTCCAGATCGACGCTTTCGAGGGCGCGCAGAATCTCGTTCCGCTTCGCGACGTAACCCTGGTAGAGGCGGTAGTGGGCGTCGATCGTCGTACGGGAGATGCCGTCGAGCTCGAGCAGAGCCGGCTTCAGCTCACGGGGCCTGATCTCCACGAAGTTCGCCATTCCTCTGCACTCCTTGCGGCTCGGTGCGGAACGCCGCGGAGCATATCCTCCCCTCGAATCGATGAAGGAGAGGAGCAGGCCATGGCGTTCAGCGTTCCCGCACTCCCGTACTCGTTCGACGCGCTCGAGCCGCACATCGACGCGAAGACAATGGAGATCCACCACGACAAGCACCACCAGGCCTATGTCGACAACGCGAACAAGGCACTCGCCGAGACGGAATGGGCGGACTCTTCGGTCGAAGAGGTGCTCGCCGCGCTGCACATGGGCGAGGTGCCCGAGGACATCCGCGCGGCGGTTCGGAACAACGCGGGCGGGCATGCCAATCACACGTTGTTCTGGGAGATCATGGGCCCGGACGGCGGCGGCGAGCCGAGCGGCGCTCTCGGCGACGCGATCACCCAGACGTTCGGAAGCTTCGACGGCTTCACGGAGAAGCTGACGCAGAACGGCGTGACCCGTTTCGGCAGCGGCTGGAGCTGGCTCGTCTGGAACGGCTCAGGGCTCGAGGCCTACTCGACCGCGAACCAGGACTCGCCGCTCCTGGAGGGTCATGTCCCGCTGCTCGGGATCGACGTGTGGGAGCACGCCTACTACCTCAACTACCAGAATCGGCGCCCCGACTACCTCGCGGCCTGGTGGAACGTCGTGAACTGGGAGGCGGTCGCAGCCAACTACGGGTCCGCGAGGGAGTAGCGGCGGGCGCCAAACCGGCAGCGCGTCCCGCTCGTACAGCCGAGCGGTGTCCACGTCCCACGCGCTCCCGGTCCCGTTCCCCAAATCGCCACGGGCGACAATGAGCCACGTACAGCACCGGGAGCCAACCGACAGCGACCTCATCGAGCTGATCGCCGGTGGCGACCGACCCGCGTTCGAAGAGCTCTACCGGCGCTACGCGCGCGCGGTGCTCGGTCTTGCCCTCCGGCGACTGGGGGATCGCGGCCGCGCGGAGGACGCCGCGCAGGAAGCCTTCCTCGCGATCTGGCGCTCGGCGAGGACCTACGACCCCCGGAAGGGCAGCGGCGCCCCGTGGCTCTACGCGGTGGCCCGCAATGCGATCACCGACGGGCTCCGGCGGACGCCCGAGCCCGCTGCCGTCCCCCCGACGAAGCTGCGCCGGAGCCGGGGCCACCGGACCGCGCGGAAGCCTCGTGGCGAGCGTGGCAGGTACATCGCGCCCTCGAGATCCTTCCCGAGCACGAGCGTCCCGTGATCGAGCTCGCGTACTGGCGTGGCCTCTCGCAGAGCGAGATCTCCGACTCGCTTGGTATTCCCCTCGGAACGGTGAAGACGAGAACGCGGACTGCCCTGGCGCGCCTTGCGCACGAACTCGACGGAACGATCGAATGACCTCGCGGCCACCCGACTTCGACGACCTCGTCGGTACCGACCTCGACGCGTCCGAACGCGCGCGGCTCGAGCGCGTCCATCAGGCGCTGATCGAGGCCGGCCCTCCGCCCGAGCTGCCGCCGCGGCTGAGCACGCCCCCTGCCGACAACGTCGTCCCGCTGGCCACGCGCCGCCGCCGGGTCGGGCTCGCACTCCTCGCGGCAGCGTTTGCTGTCGGCGCGTTCGCGATCGGGTTCCTCGTCGCCGACAGCGGTGGGCCGAGCACCGATCGCGTGATCGCGCTGACGGGAGCCGGGGGCGCGACCGCATCGCTTGTCGTGTTCGAGATCGACGACGCCGGCAACTGGCCGATGGAGCTCGAGGTCGAAGGCCTCGAGCCAGCGACGGACGGGGGTCGCTACCAGCTCTGGCTCACAAAGGGAGGGGAGCTCGCGGCGCTCTGCGGAAGCTTCCTCGCCGAGCCCGACGGCACGACCGTCGTCACGATGAACGCTCCCTGGCGCTTCAGCGACTTCGACGGCTGGGTCGTGGTACCGGAAGGCTCGAAGACGCCTGTCCTCACCACCTGACGCCCGTCGAGGCACGGCGATCTCACGGCCGGTGGCCTCCGGGCGAACGGCTATCTTCGATGTCACCGTGTCCGGTAGCTCCCGCCCGATCCGCTCGCAGTACGAGGACTTCATGCGGCATGTCTTCAGCACCGGCACGCCGAAGGACGACCGAACCGGCACCGGGACGGTCAGCGTCTTCGGGTACCAGATGCGCTTCGATCTCACCGAGGGCTTTCCGCTCGTCACGACGAAGAAGGTGCACTTCCGCTCGGTTGCGTACGAGCTGCTCTGGTTTCTCCGCGGCGACTCGAACGTCCGCTGGCTCCAGGAGCACGGAATCACGATCTGGGACGAGTGGGCGGACGAGGGCGGTGATCTCGGGCCGGTGTACGGCGTCCAATGGCGTAGCTGGCCGACTCCGGAAGGCAAGCACGTCGACCAGATCGCCGAAGTCGTGCGGCTGCTGCGAGAGGAGCCGGACTCGCGTCGGATCGTGGTGAGCGCCTGGAACGTCGCCGAGCTCCCGAGGATGGCGCTCCAGCCCTGTCATGCCTTCTTCCAGTTCTACGTGTCGAGCGGAAGCCTCAGCTGCCAGCTCTACCAGCGAAGCGCCGACGTCTTTCTCGGCGTCCCTTTCAACATCGCGAGCTACTCGCTCCTGACGCACATGCTCGCCCAGCAGTGCGATCTCGAAGTGGGCGAGTTGATCTGGACGGGCGGCGATTGTCACATCTACGACAACCACCGCGAACAGGTCGAGGAGCAGCTCTCGCGTGAGCCGTACCCGTACCCGACGCTCACTCTGGGTCGCCGCCCGCCCTCGATCTTCGAGTACGCCTTCCAGGACTTCGAGGTCGTCGGCTACCAGCACCACCCGGCCATCCGGGCGCCGATCGCCGTGTGAACGTCTCGCTCGTCGCGGCCGTCGCGCGCGGCGGGGTGATCGGACGCGCCGGCGGGCTTCCCTGGAGGCTCCCGGAGGACATGCGCCGCTTCCGCGAGCTGACGCTCGGGCATCCCGTGATCATGGGGAGGCGCACCTGGGACTCGCTCCCCGACCGCTTCCGTCCCCTTCCGGGGCGGCGGAACGTCGTGGTGACGCGGAACTCGTCGTGGCAGAGCGAGGGGGCAGAGCGGGCCGGGTCGCTGGAGGAGGCGCTCCGGTTGGTGTCCGACGCCGAGCGGGTCTTCGTGATCGGCGGCGGGGAGCTCTACGCCGCTGCGCTGCCGCTCGCCGACGAGCTGCTGCTGACCGAGATCGATCTCGAGGTGGTAGGCGACACCGTGTTTCCTACGTGGGATCGCGCGGAGTTCGACGAGTCGGCGCGTGAGAACGGCCTATCGGAGAACGGTGTTCGCTTCTCGTTCGTCAGGTACGCGCGCCGACCGACGGTGTCCCGGTCCGAACAGTCCTGATATGGGTTGGACACTCACGTCCCAACCGAGAAGGAGGCTCTCCCATGCTGTCCAAGCTCGCCGGCTATATGAGCCGTCACCACCTCGCGCTGTTGGCGCTGTTCGTCGCACTCGGAGGCACGAGCTACGCGACGGTCGTGAACGTCCCGAGAAACAGTGTCGGCACACCCGAGCTCAAGCGCAATGCCGTGAAGGCCGCCAAGATCGCGCCCAACGCCGTCCGCACAGGCCATGTCTTGGACGGGTCGCTACTGTCGGCGGACTTCAAGCCCGGTCAGATCCCCCAGGGCCCGAAAGGCGACAAGGGAGACAAGGGCGACAGGGGCGATGCCGGTGCGACGAACGTCGTCGTGCGCACACAGAGCCCTTGCCCCAATGGGTTACCGACCAACGTCCACTGCGTGACGATTCCGAGGTGCGAGGCCGGGGAGCGCGCCGTCGGCGGAGGTGCGGGAATGACCGGCAACCTCGGCGACGAGGAGCTGCAGCAGAGCTATCCCCTCGAGGCTGACGGTACGGCGGCCGAGACCGGGGACACGCCTGTCGGGTGGGTCGCGATCATCGAAAACAAGGCGAACTCGGTCCAGATTCCGATCGGCTACGTCGTCTGCGCGCGACCGTAGTTCTCGAAGGCGCGGGGTCAGGCTGAATGCCTGACCCCGCGCGTTCGTGTGACTCCCTGCGAACTACGCGCGCCGGATCGCGAGCACGCGGGCCTGCCACGACCCGCTCGGCGCTTGAACGTCGACGACGGCTCCGACCTTCGCGCCCATCAACGCGGCGCCGAGCGGCGAGTCGGGAGAGACGCCTCCGACGGCCGAGATCTCGACCTCCATCTTCTCACCATCGCCGTCCTCGACCTCGACGATCGAGCCGACGCCGACGTGGTCGTCGGTCTCGTGCTCGACCGTGACCGCGTGATGCAGCCGGTCCTTGAGGATGTGGATGCGGCGCTCCAGGAGACCCTGTTCGTTCTTCGCCGCGTGATACTCGAAGTTCTCGGCGATGTCGCCGAACTCACGGGCGCGCTTGATCGCCTCGATGATCTCGCGGCGACGCGGGCCCTCGAGCTCCGCGAGCTCGGTCTCGAGCGCGGTCCGCTGGTCCGGGGTCAGATGCTCGGCTCGTTGCTCGTTCACTGAGGTAAGGCTAGCCATCCCACGAGTCTGGGTTTCGGATTACGCTCTCGCACGACCGACCTGCGAGGGAGAAGGAGGGCATGGTGGCGACCGACCTGGAACGCTTTGTCGAAGCCGACGGCCGTGCAGCTGCCGTCAAGGACGTCCGGAAGAAGATCGACGCCGAGGGCGTCACCTACGTCTACTACCAGTTCGTCTCAGTGACCGGCCGGATCATGGGCAAGGGAGTGCCCGCGCCCCACTGGGAGACGATTGCGCAGAAGGGCTTCCAGCTCGTCTACGGGTCGACGGCAAACCTGTTCGTCGATCGCCACGGCAACTACATCGGCTACGGGCCCGAGGCGTGGGAACTCGTCGGCATCCCGGAGCCCGAGACATTCCAGGTGCTGCCCTGGGACTCGCGAGTCGCCCGCGTGTGGTGCACCTGCTTCCGCAACCGCGAGGACCGTGACGGGCCCGGCGAGGTACTGACGTCGGACTGCCGCGGCAACCTCCGCCGCATCCAGGAGGACCTCGAGGAACGCACCGGCATGCACCTTCGCGCAGGCATGGAGCCCGAGATGATGTGGCTCAAGCTCGGCCCCGACGGCAAGCCCTCGATCGAGGGCATGACCAAGCCCTACTGCTACCACATCGACCAGTTCTCCGAGCTCCAGCCGATCATCCACAAGGTCATCGACTACGGGCAGAAGCTCGGGCTGGACATGATCCAGGGCGACCACGAGGACGCGCCCGGCCAGATCGAGCTCAACTTCGGCTTCGACCGGGCGGAGAAGACCGCCGACAACCTCTCGACCTTCCGGCAGATCTGCAAGCAGGTCGGCCGCGAGGAAGGCGCTTTCCCGTGCTTCATGCCGAAGCCGTTCATGGGAGTCTCCGCCAACGGCTGCCACACGAACATCTCTCTCTGGAACGGTGACGAGAACCAGTTCCTGCCCGACACGGACGACGTACTCATGCCGAGCCAGACGGGGCTGCACGCGGTCGGCGGCATCCTCGAGCACCTGCGAGGGCTCACCTGCATCACGGCACCGACGGTGAACTCCTACCGCCGCTTCTGGGAGACCGGCTTCTGGGCTCCCGTGTTCGCCGACTGGGGCTACCAGAACCGAACGACCGCACTGCGCATCTCCTCGCCGGACCGGTTCGAGTACCGCTCGGTCGATGCCTCGGTGAACCCGTACCTCGCGCTCGCGGGGCTGATCAAGGTCATGGACGACGGAATCCAGCGCAAGCTCGATCCCGGGCCTCCGGAAGAAGGGAACATCTACGAGGCGATCGAGGCGGGCAAAGAGGTCCGGCGCGTGCCCATGACCCTCGGCGAGGCGCTCGAGGCTCTCGACGCCGACGACATCGTGAAGAGCGCGCTTCCCGGCGAGATGTACCGTGTCTTCATGCACTACAAGCGAGACGAGTGGGAGCGTTACTGCGCGACCGTGTCCGACTGGGACATGGGCGAATACCTCGACGTCCTTCCGTAGTCATGAGTCGCCGACCACGCCGGCCGCGAAGCGGCCGCTTCAGGGGTTTAGCCGCCGAAGGCGGCACCCGCGGTCTTCATCCGCTCCTGCGGATGGAGACCTTGCGGGGCGTGATCTGAGTGTGCGGTATTGCAGGGATCATCTATCGCGATGGGTCGCAGCACGCGATCGGCGACGAGATGACGCGGATGCTCCAGTCGATGAAGCACCGCGGCCCCGACTCGACGGGCTACGCGCTCTACGGCACGCCCGAGAACGGCAACCTCATCATGCGCTACAAGCTCGCGGACGCGAACACGCCGCGCGATTTCGACTTCGAGGCGCGGCTGCGGAAGCACCGCGCGGTCGTCGAGTCGCGGCTCGACGCGCTCGGCGCCCGAATCGACGAGGTCGAGGAGGAGACGCCGTACGCGTTCCGGGTCTCGTTCGAGTACGACGGCGACCTCAAGCACCTCGCCGACTTCGTGGAGGACATCCCTGACGCGGAAGTCCTCTCGCTGGGACGCTCGCTCGAGATCGTCAAGGATCTCGGAGACGCGGAGACGGTTCACGACCAGTACGGGCTTTCCGACTTCACGGGGACCCACGCGATCGGACACGTCCGCATGGCGACCGAGTCGGAGGTCGACATCGCGGGCGCGCATCCGTACTGGGCGTACCCCTATTCGGACGTCGCGGTAGTGCACAACGGCCAGCTCACGAACTACTTCATGTGGCGCCGCCGCCTCGAACGCGCCGGCCGCCGCTTCATGTCCGAGTGCGACTCGGAGATCATCGCCGTCTACCTCGCGCAGGAGATGTCGAACGGCGCATCGCTCCAGGAGGCGATGGACAAGTCCCTGGACGAGCTCGACGGCGTCTTCACCTACATCGCGGTGACGAAGGACGAGCTGGGGGTCGCGAAGGACGAGCTCGCCGCGAAGCCGCTCGTCCTCTACGAGTCGGACGACCTCGTGGCGCTCGCGTCCGAGGAGATCGCGATCCGCGCGATCGTCGACCACGAGATCGACACCTACGACCCGTACGAGCGCGAAGTGCTCGTCTGGAAGCGATGACCCAGATCACGTACGACGCGCGGGGGCTCGCCGAACCGTTCGCGGAAATCCCGAAGATCTCGGAGATCGACGGCGAGACGGCGCGCTTCGACGCGAAGGACCTGACTACTCGGCGGATCAACCTCGAGCTCCGCTGGCTCCTCTATGAGCAGGGGGTCAAGGAGGTCGAGATCGCGAATCCCGGTTCGAAGCATTCCCTCGGCGTCGGGATCTTGACCCGTTGCCGCATCCGCTTCGAGGGAAGCCTCGGCTACTTCGGCTGCGGGCTCATCGACGGGCCCGAGATCCACATCACCGGGCGCGTGGGTTGGTCTGCCTGCGAGAACATGATGTCGGGGGTCGTCGTCGTCGACGCGAACGCCGGCTCGCTGACAGGGGCTGCGCTCCGCGGCGGGGACGTCGTCGTCAAGGGACGCGTGGGGGCTCGCTCGGGCATCGACCAGAAGGGCGGCACGATCCTCGTCGTCGGCTCCGCCGGTTCGATGACCGGGTTCATGATGCAGCGCGGGCGGATCATCATCGGCGGCGACGTCGGCCCCGGGCTCGGCGACTCGATGTACGACGGGACGATCTATGTCGCCGGCAAGGTCAAGTCGCTCGGGATCGACTGCGTCCCCGGCGAGTGGACCGACGCAGACACCGAGCTGATCGAGCGCAAGTTCCGGATCTACGGGCTCGGGTCGCCTCCCGAGTTCCAGAAGTTCGTGTGCGGGAAGGTGCTCTACAACTACGACAACCTCGAGCCCTCGGAAAAGAAGCTGGTGCTCTAGTGCTCCACGGAGCAACATCATCCGTGTCTCTGGCGGCTGCAAAGCCGCGCCATGCGTCGTCCTCAGTCGCGCCCAGACCATTAGGTATGGGCGCTCCCTGCGTCCTAGCCTGGCTTGCTTTTCGCTCGCCAGGAACACGGCGATGTCACTCCGAGGAGCACTGATGGCCGACGAAGCGGCTCCTTCGAGCAAGAACGTCCTCGGTCGCAGCCGGATCTTCACGCCGGAGGTCATCAACGACATCCACGTGAAGGCCGAGCTCGGGCGGTACCGGATGCGCGGCTTCTCGATCTTCAAGCCGATGCCGCACTGGGACGAGCTCGTCTTCCTCCCCGGAACGCTCACTCGCTTCGTGATCGAGGGGTACCGCGAGAAGTGCGAGACGAAGACCGTGCTCGGCGCTCGCTTCGCGAAGAAGCCGCTCGAGCTCGACATCCCGATCTACATCACCGGGATGAGCTTTGGTGCGCTTTCGCTCGAGGCGAAGATGGCGCTCGCCAAGGGCGCGTCGATGGCGGGCACCGCCACGTGCTCGGGAGAGGGCGGGATGATCCCTCCCGAGCGGGACTACTCGACCAAGTGGTACTACCAGGTGATCCAGAGCCGGTACGGGTTCAACCCGCACCACCTGATGCTCGCGGACGGGATCGAGTTCTTCATCGGCCAGGGCTGCAAGGTCGGGCTCGGCGGGCACCTGATGGGACAGAAGGTGACCGAGCAGGTCGCGGAGATGCGCTCGCTCCCGGCCGGCATCGACCAGCGTTCGCCCGCCCGGCACCCGGACTGGCTCGGTCCCGATGACCTGTCGTTGAAGGTGCAGGAGATCCGCGAGGCAACGGATTACCAGGTACCGATCCAGCTCAAGCTCGGCGCCGCACGCGTCTACGACGACGTGCGCATGGCGGCCAAGTGCGGGCCGGACATCATCTATTTGGACGGAGCCGAGGGCGGTACCGGCGCAGGCCCGCACATCGCGACCGAGGAGACCGGCATTCCGCTCATGGCCGCCATCCCCGAGGCGCGGCGCGCGCTCGAGGACGTCGGTCTCGCCGACGAGATCGACCTCGTCGTCGCCGGCGGCATCCGAAACGGCGCGGACGTCGCGAAGTGCCTGGCGCTCGGCGCGAAGGCGGTCGCGCTCGGCCACGCCTCCCTCATGGCGCTCAACTGCAACAAGGAGATCCCCGGCGTCACCGACTACGAGGGCACGATCGGCGTGCCCGCCGGCCAGTGCTACCACTGCCACACCGGACGCTGCCCCGTCGGGATCACGACCCAGGATCCGGAGCTCCGAAAGAGGCTCGTCGTCGAGGAGGCTTCGGAGCGCGTCTACAACTTCCTGACGACGCTGACGATGGAGCTGCAGATGCTCGCCCGCGCGTGCGGCAAGACCAACGTGCACTCGCTCGAGCCCGAAGACCTGGCGGCGCTCACGATCGAAGCGTCCGCGATGGCGCGGGTGCCACTGGCTGGAACGAACTACACGGTCGGCCAGACCGAGCACGAGATCCTCGCCGAGGTCAAGCGCCTCCTCGCGATCAAGGCGGAGGAGGAGCTCGAGATCCCGGGTGAGGTCACCGATCTGAGAGCGGTCGAGACATGAGCCAGCACGAGATCGCGTACTCCGAGCCGGAGAAGATCAAGTCGATCGACGCGGAGTTCCTGGCGGGGCACCGATTCCCCTACCAGGAGGACATGTCGCTCGTCGAGGACGTCGACCTGGAGGCCGCCACCCCGGGCGACGACCTGAACTGGCTCGAGGACATCGAGCTGCTCGTCGAGGACGGCGTCCCTGCGGTCTTCGACCGCTACAGCAATTCCTTCCTGAAGATCTACTTCGCGATCCCCGAAGGGCGCGAGAACGAGCTCGCCCGCAAGGTTCTCGTCACGCACCTGCAGTCGGGCAACTCCTACGGCATCCAGCTGAAAGCGCAGCACACGAAGTTCCCCCAGCCCGAGCTCGGGCCCTGGGTCTCCGGCTCGAAGACGGTCGGCTCCGACTGGAAAGCCCCGGTCCTCGAAGGCTGGGAACGCCCGGCCGGGCACTGAGCCCGGACCGCGGCGTGCCCCAGCTGAGGTCATGACGACGACGAAGACCGAGATGGCGAAGATGATGGGGCGGCAGCCAGAGGATCTGCGCCGTCTCCTCGCAGACCCGGAAGGCATCGAGGCCGGCGCAGAACGGCTCGCCGGCCGCCGCGTCTTCGTCGTCGGGACCGGTACGAGCTGGCACGCCGCGAATCTGGGCGCGTACTTCCTGCGCCGGGCGCGCGTCGACGCCCTTGCCGTGTCGGCTGCGGACTGCGCCGAGTGGGGCCCCCGGCCGACACCCGCCGACGGGCTCGTACTCCTGAGCCACCGAGGCACGAAGCGCTACACCCGCGAGGTTCTCGAGCGGGCTCGGGCCGACGGTGTTTCGACAGTCGCCATCGGCGGCGAGGGCGCACCGGGTGCCGATATCGAGACCGTCGCACAGGAGACGTCGGGCACATTCACCGCGAGCCACCTGGGAGCGCTCTGCCGGCTCGCCCAGCTCGCCCAAGCGCTGGGCGCCGAGCTCGGTGAGCTCGAGGCGGTGCCGGCGGCAGTTGCGGCCGCGCTGGACGGGCCGAGCCCCGCGGTCGAGCTGCCCGAGCGCGGGCTCGAGTTCGTGGGGACCGGCCCGAACCAGTGGACCGCGGCGGAAGGGTCACTGAAGGTGCGCGAATCCGCGCACGTGTTCGCCGAGGGGCTCGCAGTCGAGCAGCTCCTTCACGGCCCTGGGTTCGCACTCGACGGACGAGACGCACTCGTCAGCCTCGACGGCGGCGGGCCGGGTGCCACCCGCCTCGCGGAGCTCGTGAACGCCATCGAGTCGCGCGGCACGCGCGTCTACCGCTTTTCCGCTGCGGAGCTCGGGGAGCCGCTCTCGGTGTTCCCACTCACCGTCGTCGTGCAGCGCATCGCGCTCGACTTCGCCGTCGAGCTCGGCACGGACCCCGACGACGTGCGGCCTGCGGAGTGGAAGGCGATCGACATCTAGGCGAGCTCATGGCCGACCCGCTCCGCATCCTCGTCCTCCAGCACATCGCCTGCGAGCCGCCGGGTGTCTTCGAGGACGTTCTGCACGAGCGTGGCGCCGCTCTTCGGAGAGTCGAGCTCGACGAGGGCGAGCCTCTGCCCGACTGGCAGGCGTTCGACGCGATCGTCGCGATGGGCGGGCCGATGTCGACCAACGACGAGGCGGAGCTGCCGTGGCTCGTGAACGAGAAGCGGCTGATCGGCGACGCCGTGCGAGCGGGGACGCCGTTCTGGGGCGTGTGCCTCGGTGTCCAGCTGCTCGCAGCATCGCTCGGGGCGCGCGTGTACCGCGGGCCGGAGCCCGAGGTCGGACTCCTCCCCGTGACGCTCACACCGGAAGCCCGGAACGACCCGGTCTTCGGCAGCGCGCCGGACGACCTCGTGACGCTTCAATGGCACGGCGACACCTTCGACCTCCCCGAAGGCGCCGTGAGGCTGGCCGGCTCGCCGGCCTACCCGAACCAGGCGTTCCGTGTCGCGCGCGCCTACGGAGTGCAGTTCCACCTCGAGGTGTCGAGCGAGATGGCACGCGAGTGGGCCGAGGTGCCCGAGTACGTTGCCTCCCTCGAGCGCACGCTGGGACGGAAAGGGGCCCCGGCGTTCCTCGCGGCGATCGAGGCGGGCGCGGACGAGATGCGTTCCGAAGGACGGGCGCTCTTCGAGAGCTGGCTCGACCGGGTGGTGGCCGCGCCCGCGGCCGCGGTGTCAGCGACGGGCTGAAGCTCCTGCCAGCAGGCTCTCGACCCTCGCCGTCGTCTCCGAGTTCTCGAGGCCCCGGTGGAACAGCGTCGTGCGCCTGCGGACGACATCTTCCGTGCTCCGCGCCCATTCGTGCGACGCGGCGTAGGGAACCTGGGCCGCGATGTCGGGGCCGTCCTCGTGCAACCGCTCGAGCAGCGGGGGCTCGTCGGTCGCGATCGCGAGAACGTCGGGGGCGCGGCTTCCGTAGAGGTGGAGCAGGTTCGCGCGCACATCGGACTCGAGGTCATGCGGCAGCGATACCCGGTCGAGCCCCATGGCACCGGAGAGCGGCCAGGGCTGCTTGTCGATCCGGTGAACCCCCAGTTCGGCTCGGAGACGCTCGAGCGCTTGAAGCGCGATTCTGCGGTAGGTCGTGAGCTTCCCTCCGGCCACGTTGAGCATGCCGCCCGGGCTGCGGGTGAAGACCGTCTCGCGCCGCGTACTGGCGCTGTCTTCTTCCCCCAGCGGCAGCGCACGCAACCCCGTGTACGACGCCCTCACGGCGTCGGGGCCGAGGAGCGCCCGGTCGAGCGCGACCGACGCCTCGGCGAGGATCTGCTCCGCATCCGTCGGCTCCACGGACACGGCGGCAGGATCGCCCTCGTACGGGCTGTCGGTCGTGCCGAGCAGGAACATGCCGTACGAGGGCACCGCGAACGTGACGCGAACGCCGTCCTGGGGGATCGTCAGCGCTGCGCTCCAGACGCAGTTCGCCGGGACGATGACGTGCGCCCCTCTGCTCAGCCGCACCGACGTCCCTGCGTTGGGGTCCTCGAGCCGGCGCAGGTGGTCGACCCAAGGTCCCGTCGCGTTCACTACGAGCCGCGCATCCACCGAGATCTCCTCGTCG
This sequence comes from uncultured Actinomycetes bacterium, assembly GCA_963758605.1. Classification (GTDB taxonomy): domain Bacteria; phylum Actinomycetota; class Thermoleophilia; order Gaiellales; family Gaiellaceae; genus GMQP-bins7. Next base: position 55,405 of record CAVWWI010000015.1, read on the forward strand.
GCTGCGGTGACCTCCGCACCTCGCACGCGGCCGTCGAGCATGCGGAGCGCGACCACACGAGCGCCGTTGAGCACGCAAGCGCCGGCCTCGGCTGCGGCGCTGACGTTGGCAAGGCAGAGGCGCGCGTCATTCGTGGTCGCATCCGCGTAGAGCGCGCAGGAGCGAAGCCCCTCTCCACGCAATGACGGAACGAGCTCGCGCGCTCGCTGTGGGCTGACCAGCCAGTTGAGACGCGAGCGAGCGAGCGCGGAGTAGACGAGGATCCCGCTCTGGACGAACGCCGGCCGGTACGGACCACCCTCGTAGAGCGGCACGAGGAACGGGAGGCGACGCACGAGGTGCGGCGCGACGACATTCGTGAGCACCCGTCGCTCGTAGTGGGCCTCGCGCACGAGTCCGACGTCTCCGAGCCGGAGGTACCGCAGCCCGCCGTGGATGAGCTTCGACGACGCGCTCGAGGTCGCGCCGCCGAAATCTCCGGCCTCGACGAGCGCGACGGAAAGACCTGCCCGGGCGCCATGCGCCGCGATTCCCGCGCCGATGATCCCGCCTCCGATCACGAGCAGGTCGAAGCGGCGTTCGGCGAGCTCTTCGAGGGACTGCGCGCGTGTGCGCACCGGCGGAGCGTACGCCCGGTCGATGTCGAGTGATTGGATTGCCGAGCGATGCCCGCCTCGGCACTTGCTCTCGCACTCGGAGCGGCCTTCCTCCATGCGTTCTGGAACATCCTCATCGCGCGGGCGCCGGACATCGAGGCAACGACGGCGGTCGCGCTCGTCGTGGGCGTCGTGGCGTTCGCCCCGATCGCTGCGCTCGCCTGGGAAGCCGAGCGCGAGGTGTGGCCCTTCCTCGTGGTGACGTCGCTGCTGCAGCTCACGTACTTCGCCTTGCTGACCACGGCGTACGGGCGAGCGGAGCTGTCCTTCGTGTACCCGATCGCGCGTGGATCGGCGCCGGTGCTCGTCCTGCTCGGAGGGATCGCGCTGCTGGCGGAGGCGGCGTCGGCCGCGCAGGTCGGCGGAGTGCTCCTCGTCGCGCTCGGCGTCCTCCTCGTCCGTGGGATCCGGGGGCCGGCGGCACTCGGCGACCTGGCACTCGCGCTCGCGATCGGCGTCTGCATCGCGGCCTACACGCTCCTCGACCAACGCGGCGTCGAGTACGCGTCGCCGATCGTCTATCAGGAGCTGTCGATGATCCCGGTGGCGATCGTGTTCCTCGTCTACGTCGCTCGGGCGCCGCGGCGCGACCCGTCGTTCGAAGAGCGCCATCGGCCTCCCGGCAGTGGCGGCGGGTCTCGCGACCTTCGGCGCCTACATCCTCGTCCTCATGGCGTTGACACGAGCGCCGGCTGCCTCCGTCGCGGCCGTGCGTGAGACGAGCGTCGTCATCGCGACGGCGCTCGCCGTTCCGATCCTCCACGAGCGAGTCGGGCCGGCGCGGATGGCCGGCGCGGTCGTCGTCGTCCTCGGGGTCGCGCTCCTCAGCCTCTAGTCAGGCCGACCGAACGACCGGCGCCGTCCGGGAGCGGCAGCTCCGCGTGGGCAGTCGCCGCGGCGGCGACGCGTTCGGCGACCGGCTCGAGCCACGGGCACACCCTCCCCGCGTTCGTGTCGACGTGCAGGAGCATGTACTCGCCCGTCGCGAGCGTCTCGCCGCTGCGCGGATCTGTGAGCACATGGAACAGGTGCAGCCGCTTGGTGTCGGCTCCGACGACCTGCGTGCGGACATCGAGCGGATCAAACGCGTCCGCCTCGCGCAGGTAGCGGATGTGACCCTCGACCGTGTACGCGCTGTGGCCGCCGGCGAGGTACCCGTCGTCGAGCCCGACATGGCGCAGAAACGCGTCCGTCGCGTACCCGAAGACGTCGCCGTAGCGCGCCTCGGTCATGTGCCCGTTGTAGTCGAGCCACCCAGGGTCGACCGTGGTCTCGTACAGCGCCAGCGGCTGCGTCGGGTCGGACTCGCCAACCCGACCCGTCCCCGCAGCGAAGAGGCGCGCGTCGTGTTCGTGCAGCACCTCGCCCGCGCCATCTCTCTGCGAGCGCAGCGCCTGCAGGATGGCGACGAGATTGTCGTCGCGACGGCGCTCGAGCTCGCGGACGGAGAGCCCGCCGGCCTGGGCATCGGACTGTGCGGCGATCTTGTCGATGAGCTCGGTCGTGAGCTCCGGAACATCCGTCAACTTGGTCCAGGGCCACTCGAGCGCAGGCCCGAACTGCGCGAGGAAGTGCCGCATCCCGTCCTCGCCGCCCGCGATCCGGTACGTGAGGAATGTGCCCATCTGCGCCCAGCGCAGACCCGCGCCGAAACGGATTGCGTCGTCGACCTCCTCCGTCGTGGCGATGTCATCGTTGACGAGCCAGAGCGCCTCGCGCCAGAGCGCCTCGAGCAGGCGGTCGGCGACGAAGCCGTCGATCTCCTTGCGCACGCGGAGTGGCTTCATCCCGATCGACGCGTAGTGCTCGACTGCGCGCGCGACCGTCTCCTCGGTCGTTTGCGCTCCGGCCACGACCTCGACCAGGGGTAGGAGGTAGACCGGGTTGAAGGGATGGCCCACGACGAAGCGCTCGGCGTGGGTCATATCCATCTGGAGGCGCGAGGGAAGGAGCCCCGAAGTCGACGAGCAGACGAGGGCCTCCGGTCGAGCGTGACCCTCGATCTCGGTCAGCAAGCGCCGCTTGAGCGGTTCGTCCTCGGGCGCGCTCTCCTGAATCACGTCGGCGTCGTGCACGGCCTCCTCGAGCGAGGGCACGACGGTCGCGACACCGCGGGCACGGGGCGCCATCGTGAGCTGCGCCCAGGCGCGCTCCGCGTTGTCCAGTACTTCCTGGAGCCGGCGCTCGGCTTCGGGATGCGGGTCGTACACGTTCACGTCGACGCCGTTCTCGACGAGCCGGCCGGCCCAGCCGGCGCCGATCACGCCGCCCCCGACGACCGCGGCTTTCACAGGCGGTGCGTGAGGCGCAGCTTCTCGCGGGTCTCCGCCGGCCCCAGCACGCGGACGTTCATCGCCTCGAGGATCGTCACCGCTCGTTCGACGAGCTCCTCGTTCGTCGCCTTGACGCCACGCTCGAGCCAGATGTTGTCCTCGAGCCCCACACGGACGTTGCCGCCGACGAGCGGCGCGAGCGCGACGTACGCGAGCTGCAGGCGTCCGATCGCGAACGCGGAGAAGACGCAGCCGTCGGGCAGCTGGTTGACGAGCGCGAGCAGCGTGCCCGGATCGGCGGGGGCGCCGTAGGGAATGCCCATGCAGAGCTGGAGCAGCGCGGGCTCGTCGATGAGCCCCTCCTCGATGAGCCGCTTCGCGAAGACGAGGTGGCCGGTGTCGAAGACCTCGATCTCCGGTCGCACGCCGAGCTCCTGGACCTGCCGCGCCATCTCCCGCAGCATCGAGGGCGTGTTCGTCATCACGTAGTCGCCTTCGGCGAAGTTCATCGTTCCGCAGTCGATCGTGCAGATGTCGGGGAGGAGCTCGGCGACGTGCGCGAGGCGCTCGGTTGCTCCGGCCATGTCCGTTCCCTCCTCGTTCGGCGGCAGCGGCGCCTCGATGCCGCCGAGCACGAGATCTCCGCCCATGCCGGCGGTCAGGTTCAGCACGACGTCGACCTCGGACGACCGGATCCGCTCGACGACGTCGCGGAACAGCGCCGGGTCGCGCGAGGGCCCGCCGGTCTCGGGATCGCGGACGTGGATGTGCACGATCGCTGCGCCGGCCCGGGCGGCTGCGAGCGCAGCCTCCGCTATCTGGGCCGGCGTCACGGGCACGAGCTCGGACCGGTCGGTCGTCGCGCCGACGCCCGTGACGGCGCAGGTGATGAAGACCTCGCTGTTCACCGGCCCGACTCTACGACAGGTCTGAAGCACTTAGCCTCTGGGCAGTGTCATCTCCATCGCCGTTTCCGCGGCTGCTCTCGCCGCTTTCGCTGCGCGGGCACGAGCTCCGCAATCGCGTCGTCTTCACCGCGCACACTGCGTCCTTCTCCCAGGACGGCATCCCGGGCCCGCGAGCGCGCGCGTACTACGAAGCCAGGGCGGCCGGGGGCGCGGGGCTGATCGTCATGGAGCCCCTGCCAGTGCTCCCGTCTGCAGGAGTGACGCCGCAGAACTACCGTTTCGACGACGAGCGCTTCGTGCCCGCCTTGCAGGAGACGGTCGAGGCGGTGCACGCCCACGGAACCGTGTTCGTGTCCCAGCTCTACCACCTCGGTCCGAATGCGGACCCCGTCGCGACGATGCGCGAGCTCTGGAGCGTCTCGGGAGGACCTCCGCCAGGCGGCGGGCCGGGTTCGATGCACGAGCTCGACGAGCGCGACATCGAGGAGCTCGTAGAAGGTCACGTCCGAGCCGCCCGCACGGCGCTCGCCGCCGGCGTCGACGGAGTCGAGTGCATGTTCGCGTACGACACGCTCGTCGACGGGTTCATGTCCGAGGCCCGCAACCGGCGCTCGGACGAATACGGCGGTTCGCTCGACAACCGGATGCGGCTGGCGCGCGCGATTCTCGACACGCTGCGCGCCGCGATCGGTGACGAGCCCCTGCTCGGCGTCACCGTGACCGCGTCGATGCCGGGCTACGTCGAGGCGGTCGCGCACCTGGCCGAGCGCTGCGATATCGACTACTTCGGCATCGGGAACGGCGACTACGACAGCCTCGACCTCCTGATGCCGACGCTCGACTACGAGCCCGGGTTCGGAGTTCCGTTCGCAAGGGCCGTCAAGCAATCCGTACCCGACGCCGTCGTCATCGCCGAGGGACGCATCACGCGACCCGAAGTGGGCGAGCGAGCGCTCGCAGACGGAAGCTGCGACCTGGTCGGGATGACACGAGCGCAGATCGCGGATCCCGAGCTCGTCCGGAAAGCGACTGCAGGAGAGGACGACGAGATCCGCGAGTGCGTCGGCCTGAACATCTGCGTCGCGCGGCGGCTCTCGAAGTTCCCGATCGCATGCGTCCAGAATCCCGAGGCGGGATTCGAGTTGCGACCAGCCGCGCACGCGACGAACACGCGGCACGTGGTCGTCGTCGGCGGCGGCGTCGCGGGGCTCGAGGCGGCACGCGTAACCGCCGAGGCCGGGCACCGCGTCACGCTGCTCGAACGCCTATCAGAGCTCGGCGGGCAGGTCGCCCTGATCGCCCGGCTGCCGCGGCAGGACGCGCACCGCCACCTCGTCGAGTGGCGCTCGCACAGGCTGGCTCAGCTCGGAGTCCGCATCGAGCTCGGCATCGACGCGGACAGTGAGGTCGTGCTGGGGCTCGAGCCCGATGCAGTCGTGGTCGCGACAGGCTCCGAGCCGGATCGACGCTATCCCACCGCGATTCCGGTGACCGACGTCCTCTCGGGCGTCGACGTCGATGGGCCGGTGGTCGTCCTCGACGAAGAAGGGCACCGCAAAGGTGCCGGCGTCGCCGAGACACTCGCCGCGAGCGGTAGAGACGTGACACTCGTCGGCGACGGCATCGCTCCTCTTGCATCACTCGTGAGCTCGCTCGCGGCTGCACCCAGCAGGCGCCGGCTCGTAGAAACCGGCGTTCGCGTGGTCGCCGGGGTGGTGCGCGTTGTCGCGGTCGAGCGGGCGCGCGTCGTCATCGAGCGCGAAGACCGTGTCCAGGAGTCGATCGGTGCTGCCTCCGTGGTCCATGCCGGACGACATCGGCCGGTCGACTCGCTCGTGGCGATCCTCCGAAAGAGAGGCGTCGCCGCGATCGCTGTCGGGGACGCGCGCGCACCGGGACTCGTCGAGGACGCGATCCGAGGCGGCCACGACGTCACCGGCGCGCTGGAGCGCCCGTTCTCAGGCCAGACAGCGATTCCGCGCGTCCAGGCCGAACGACCGGCGCCAGGCCGAGCCTCGGCCACGAATAGCGGGTTGACCTCGATCTCGAGGATCTCGGTACACGCGGCAGCAGCCCGCGACATCGCAGCGACCGCGTGCGCCGCGGCTGCGATGTCGAGCCGAGAACGCCCGCGGGCGCCGTCGAGCAGTGGCGCGCCTCGCAGTGCGCGGATCAGCCGCTCCGCGGTCGAATCGTCGACGGGAGCCAGCGCGACCGTGACGTCGTCGAGGATCTCCGCGTACACACCGCCGAGCCCGACGAGCACGATCGCTCCGAAGCGCGGATCGCGTTTCGCGCCCACGATCAGCTCGACACCTTCTGTCGCGACCATGCGCTCGACGGAGAACGACTGTTGCCCGAGCCGCTGGACAAGCGCGGCGAACGCGGCCGCCAGCTGCTCGTCGTCCTCGATGCCGAGCACGACACCGCCTGTGTCGGACTTGTGCGTCAGCTCACCCGCCTTGAGCACGACCGGATACCCGAGCTCGGATGCGGCTCCTCTCGCCTCCTCTGCGTTGCCGGCCGGACGCGCGTCCGTCATCGGCACGCCTGCTTCGGCGAGGAAGGCACGGGCGGCCCAGTAGCCGGGCCGGGGCGCCTCGAGGTCCGGGAGGCCGCCCGCAGTGGGCGCGATCGGCTCGGCTTCCGCCAGCGACGCGAGCATCCCGAGCATCGCCGCCGCCGAGGCAACATCGCCGTACACGGCCACGCCTCCTCGACGCAGCTCGCCTGCCGCAGCCGACTCGGGATACGACGTCTGCACAACGAGCACAGCGTCGTTCTCCGCCGCTGCGGCGGCGAGCGCCTGCGCGGTCGCGACCTCTTCGTCCGCGAGCTCCGGCGTGTCGGCGCCGTATCCGCCGAAATAGCCGGTGAGCAGGACCGCGTCCACGTCGCTCGACCGGAGCAGGACGCGACCGACGTCCGCGTAGGCAGTGAGCCCGCGCTCCCCACCGCCGGCGAAGTCGACCGGATTGGCGAGGCTCGCGGTAGCCGGGAGAAGGCCTCCGAGGGCAGCAGTGGTCGATGGAGAGAGCGCCGGCACGTCGAGCCCGGCTGCCGCGAGGACGTCGCTCGCGACGACCCCGTGGCCGCCACCGTCGGCGTAGACGGCGACGCGCCGCCCCCGCAACAGTCGACCTGCGAGCAGCGCCTGGGCGGCGTCGATCAGCTGCGTCGGTGTCGCGACCCGGACGATCCCAGCCGCAGCGCACGCCGCATCGATCGCCCGCGAGTCGCTGACCAGGGCGCCGGTGTGCGAAAGCGCCGCGCGCGCGCTCGACCCCGTCGTCCCGCCGGGCAGCACGACGATCGGAGTGCCGGCGGCGCGAGCGCGTGCTGCCGCCGCGACGAACGAACGGCCGTCGCGAAAGTCCTCCAGGTAGAGCGCGATCACCCGCGTTCGTGCGTGCGCCGCGAGCTCGTCGAGGAGGTCGGCGGCAACGAGGTCTGCCTGGTTTCCGAGCGAGACGAAGCGCGAGAAGCCCAGACCGGCTGAAGCGGCGACCCGCGCGAGCTCGAGCGCGAGATTGCCGCTCTGCGAGACCAGAGCGATCTCGCCCGCGGGAAGCGCGCTCCAGCCGAGGTCGAGCTCCGCATCGGCGTCGAATACCCCGAGGCAGTTCGGCCCGAGCAGCACCGCGCCGGCAGCGCGTACCCGCTCGGTGACCGCGGCTTCCACGTCTCTCCCCGCCTCGTCCAGCTCGCCGAGACCGGCGCTGATCCCCACGATCGCCTTCGCGCCGGCGGCGAGCGCCTCGTCGACGGCCGCTTCGAATCCCCCCGCGGGAACACTGAGCACCACGAGCTCGGGAGCCTCGGGAACGTCGCCGAGCGAGGGAAGGGCGCGAGTCCCGAGGATCTCGCCGCCCGCGCGGTTCACGAGGTAGACCCCTCGCCGGTGGGCGCCGCGCAGCGCTCCCCGCGCGAGCACGTTCCCCCACTTCGACGGGTCGGCCGACGCTCCGACGACTGCCACCGACCGCGGGGCGAAGAGCGGACGAAGATCGCGGCTCACTTGGTGAGCTGGCGCGAGACGATCAGCCGCTGGATGTCCGACGTGCCCTCCTCGATCTCCTCGAGCTTGGCGTCGCGCATCCACTTCTCCACCGGATACTCGCGCGAGTATCCCCACCCGCCGAGGGTCTGCACCGCCGCCCACGTGCAGAACATCGCCGTCTCGGACGCGTGCAGCTTCGCCATCGCCGCCTCGAGGGTGACGTCCCCGCCGGCGTCCGCCTTGCGGGCCGCGCGCCAGACGAGCAGGCGAGAAGCATCGACGCGGGTCGCCATGTCCGCGAGCCGGAAGCCGACCGCCTGGTGCTCGGCGATCGGCTTTCCGAACTGCTCGCGCGTCTTCGCGTAGTCGACGGCGTACTCGAGTGCTGCGCGCGCGAGGCCGGTCGCCGCAGCACCGAGCGTGATGCGAGAAGCGTCGAACGTGCGCATGAGACCGACGAAGCCCTGCCCCTCGTCGCCGAGACGGCGATCCTCCGGGACGAAACAGTCCTCCAGGAAGAGCTCGGCATTCAGGATCGCGCGCTGGCCCATCTTCTTGAGCGGTGGCCCGATCGTGAAGCCCGCATCGCCCTTCTCGAGCACGAAGGCGGTGATGCCCTTCGAGCGCGTGCCGGGAGCGACCGTCGCGAAGACGACGTAGTACTCGGCCGGCCCGGCGCTCGAGACCCAGCTCTTCTGCCCGCGCAGGACGTACCCGCCGTCGACCCGCGTCGCGGTCGTCGTCATCGCCGCCGCATCGGAGCCGACTCCCGCTTCGGTGCTCGCGATCGCGCCGAGCGGCGGCTTCTCGGAGGCGAGTGGCTCGATCCAGCGGCGAGCTTGCTCTTCGCTCCCGAGGACGAGGACCGGCTTCGCGAAGAAGCCGTTCGACGTGATCAGGTTTCCGATGCCGGCGCAGCCCCAGCACAGCTCTTCCTGCACGAGTGCCTGCGTGAAGGAGTCCTCCAGCCCGCCGCCCCCGAAGCGGTCCGGGAGCATGAACGACGTCAGCCCGAGCGCCGCCGCCTCGTGCCAGAGGTCCCAGGGCATCTCGGTGTCGGCCTCGTCCACTCGAGCCGCGGCCGGCCGGATCCGCTCCCGGGCGAACTCGCGACAGACCGCCTGGATCTCGCGCTGCTCAGGAGTCAGCTCGACGAGCTCGCTCATACACGCGATTCTCGCACCGGTCCTCAGAACCGCCACGCGCGCCGCACACGTCCCCACACTCGAACTCCAACGAGGCGGCGGCGATGGTGAGCCTCCACGTATGCAAGCCAGGGCTCAGCCTGGTCGGCGCGGCGTCCGTGGCGCTCGGCCGCCGCTATCAGCCATGTCGCCACCTGGAAGGCCCGGACGCGTACCAAGAGCTCGACTACCGCGTCGATTCGATCGAGGCCGTATCCGCGGAGCGCCGACTCAGTCCTCTCACGCCCCGCACCCGTTACACGGGCGGTCGCAACGAGACAGGCGAGGTCCCACTCAAGCGGGCCGCGAAATGTGTCCTCCCAATCGTTCCAGAGTGGTCCCGCGGCACTCGCAAGCAGGTTCTCGAGGTGCGCGTCGCCGTGGATGATCTGCTCGCGCAGCTCGAGAGCCTCCATCGCCTCGATGTCCTCCGCCGCCCACTTCGCCACCCTGCGTCCCGGCGCGGAGTCGACGACTCCGCGGTCAACGAGCTCGGCAAAGATGTTCAATGCCTCGAACGCCGGACTCCCAGTGGGCGCGTCGAGGTGCAGGTCGGCCTCACGCGCGAGCGCATGGCATTGGGCGAGCGCCCGACCGGCGCGCGTCGGGTCGACCGTCGATTGGTTCTCGACGTACGTCCAGTAGCTCACAACCGCTCGCCCGGCCACGTGCGGGCCAGCGTCGATCATGTCGGTCGGAGGGACGACCGGCGCCCCGCAATCCGCGAGAAGACGTGTAACGCAGACTTCGTTCCGCATGTGCGCATGCGTATCGCGTGGTATGGCCGACGCAGCGGCCACACGGGCAAGCACCGGACTCGGTCGCAGATGGACGAGCACGTTGTGCTCAGCGCGCAGGACGTATCCGTCGCGAACTTCCAGTCCGAGCACGCGCGCGCATTCTGTTGCGAGGCGCGAAGCCGCGTCCGCTCCGATGCGCTCGTCGCCGCGGCCCGAGTGTCGCGCTCGGTCAAGAACGGCGGAGCATCCTCCGCGTTTTCGCGCGCATGCTGCGACCAAGCGCCAAGAAACGCTGGTCGAGGCTGGGCCCGGCCTCGACGGGCAACAGCTCGCGCAGCTCGGGCGGGATTCGTCGTCGCTGCACGAGGCTGTAGGAGAGCGGTGGTTGCTCCAGGAAATTGACGACGTCCCGAAACCAGGGCCGCGTGAACACGAGGGAGAGGATCGGGCGAGGCCCCGTCGATCGATTCGCGAGACCGCCGTGCTGCAGGCGGTAGTCCATGAGCAGGATGCTGCCCTTCAAAACCAGCGGGTCGTCCGGCTCGACGTGGTCGAGATCCTCCTTCGTCATCCGATGGCTGCCAGGCCAGACTCGCGTCGTGCCCGTCTCGGAGTTCATGTCGACGAGCGGGACGATGGCAGTGATGGCATACGGCGGCAGCTCACGTTCGAGCGGTAAGTCGCCGAAGAGGCTTCCGCCATCGTTATGGACGTGCTGGTCCTCTGCTCCTGGATGCGAAACGACCGCACCGAAGCTGAACAACACCGAGTCCTGTACCCAACAGCTCCGTAAGGATGTCGCGGAGGACGGGGTTACCGTAGAGGCGTGAGTCCGTGAACGGCGCCCGAAGACGGACCGTGATCATGTACCGCTGGTGACCGACCCTGAGGCTTCCTCGCGGTTGGCCGGACGAAGTGTCGGAATGGCGGTCGAGGAACGCAGCATGGAGCTGCTCGATGAAGCTCGCTTCTATGACCTGTTCGAGCAGCACGCACCCGTCCCGGCGGAACGCCTCCGCGGCCTCGGCAACGACTTTGCTCCTCCAATCCGGATCGCTCTTCGCGGCGGTGTGAATTTCCCCGACGCTAAGCGAAGTGACCATGCTGTCCCATCTCGAGTTTCGCGGATGGTAGGTCATGAGAGCAGCCGATCACCCGTTGAATGGCCACTCGGCTCAGAGGTCAGTCGCTCTGCGTGATCATGTGCTCGGCCCCGGCGAGCCACTCCTGCCCGATCTCGACTCCCCAGCCCGGGCCTTCCGGGGGCCGATCCTCCCGCCGACCACGCGCGGTCGCGGTTCGTACATCGCGACCTGCCAGGGGTAGTCGGAATCGGGCTCGATCGAGAGCTCGAGGTACGGCCCCGGGTTGGCGATCGCGGCGAGCAGGTGCAACGTGAAGACGAGGACGAGCGAGTGGTTCGCGCAGTGTGGAGTGCAAGGAAGGCCGGCCGCCGCTGCCAGCCGGGAGACCTCGAGCGCTCGGCTGAAGCCGCCTACGTAGCAGACGTCCGGCTGCACGACGTCGACCACCCGCGTCTCGACCATCCTGCCCCATACACCGAGGTCCCAGTCCTGCTCGCCGCCGGCGACGTCGAGGTCGAGCGCCTCGGTCACCTCACGCGTCCAGTCGAGCTCCCAGTACGGGCAGGGCTCCTCGAAGTGCGCCACGCCGTGGCTCTCGAGCATCCGCCCGACGGCGATCGCCCTGGCCGGCGTGTAGCAGCTGTTCGCGTCGACGAGGATTGTCACGTCGTTTCCGAGCGCGGAGCGGACTCGCTCGACGACTGCCTCGGTCCGTCCCGGCCATTCGTCGGCGTCGTGCCCGCACTCCTTGCCGACGCGGACCTTGACCGCGTCGAACCCATGCTCCTCGCAGAGCCGGGAAAGGCGCTCCGCCTCGTCCTCGGGCGTGATGTCCCGCCGCATGCTCGAGGCGTACGCGCGCAGGCTGTCTCGTCTTCCGTCGAGCAGCTCGAACACGCTCTTGCCCTCGACCTTCCCGCGCAGGTCCCAGAGAGCCGTGTCGAGGCCGGCCAGCGCACGGTAGAGGTAGGAGCCGGGAAACTTGTGCTCGCGCTCGGGAATGTCTCGGACGAGGGACTCGACGTCGAGCGCATCACGACCCAGTGCATGCGGCGCGACCTGGCGATGGAGAACGTGCGCGGTGATGTCCGCGTGGTACGGCGCGACCTGACCCCAGCCTAGAGCGCCGTCGTCGGCGCGTACGCGAACCAGCGCCACATCTTCGGTCGAGAAGCTCTCGACGCTGACGATCTTCACGGGTCGAACACGAGGACGTTCCGCAGCGCCTCGCCGTCCTCCGCCGCCGCGAGTGCGTCGTTTATCTGCTCGAAGGGATAGCGGGCGGTGATGAGCTCGTCGAGCCTGAGCTTCCTTCGCTCGTAGAGATCGAGGACGCGAGGCACCATGTCCGCGAGCCGGGCCGAGCCGAGCTTGCTTCCGAGGATGCGGATGTCGTCGTGCACGAGGTCGACGGCCGATACGTCGAACGTCTCGCCGGAGGCCGGCATCCCGACAACGACGAGCGTGCCTCCGCGCCGGACGTACGCGAGGCCCGCACCGATGACGTCGGCCCGGCCGACCGTGACGAACACGTTGTCCGCGCCGCGACCACCGGTCAACGCGCGCGCGCCTGCGACCGGGTCGTCCAAGGCTGGGTCGAGCGCATGAGTCGCCCCGAATGTCCTCGCAGCCTCCCGCTTTACGGACGAGAGATCGACCGCGAGGATCTGCTCCGCTCCCGCGATCGCCGCACCCTGCACGACGTTCAGCCCGACGCCGCCGGTACCGACGACGACCACGGTCGAGCCGCGCGTCACGGCGGCACGGTCGAGAACGGCGCCGAGCCCGGTGAGGACGCCGCAGCCGAGGAGGGACGCGACGTCGAAGGGAAGCGACGCCGGGATCGGCGCGACCTGCGACTCGTGAACCACGACTTCCTCGGCGAACGCTCCTGTGTTCATCGCCTGGTGCACGTGCTCGCCCGCGGCCGTGCGCAACCTGCGCTCACCATCTCGCGGAAGCTCGAGCTCACAGAGATGCCACTGGTCGCGCTCGCAGAAGTAGCAGCGCCCGCACGAGCGCTGAAGGCTCACGACCACGCGGTCGCCGACCTCGACGCTGCCGACTCCCGCTCCCACCTCCTCGACGACTCCCGCCGCCTCGTGCCCGTAGACCGCGGGCAGCACGCCTCCCCACGCTCCCTCCGCGAACGCGATGTCGCTATGGCAGATCGCGCACGCGGCGATGCGAACCCGGATCTCGCCCTCCTCGGGGGCGCCGAGAGTGAGCTCCTCGATCGCGAGCGGCGCGCCGAACTCTCGGCAGACCGCAGCTCTCACTCGACCGAAAGCGGCGGGAACCGCGACTGCTCATCCCGCGCCGCGACGTCCATCGTGTTGCGCGTGTACTGCTGGGACGCGGGACGCGACGGCTGGAAATCCCACGGGAAGGGAACGCCGAGCTGAAGCGCCCGGAACACGGAGAGCCGGGCCTGCTGACTCGCGCGCACGTCTCGCTCGATGGCTTCGAGGTCCCAGCGCCTCCCCACCACCTCGCGGAGCTCGCGCACGAGCCTCGCGTTCCTCGTCCGCGCGGTTGACGAGCTCCAGCGGATCGGCTTCCAGATCGAACAGCTGATCGGGATCGGTCGGCGTATGGATGAACTTCCAGCGTCCGCGGCGGAGCATCACCATCGGCCGCTCCACGCCTTCCGCCAGGTACTCGCCGGCCACGGTCGTCTCGGGGTTCTCGGGCTCGCCCTCGAGCAACGGGACGAGGCTGCGGCCGTCCACCGGGTACGCAAGCTCGCCTGAGAGCCCGGCGTGCGCGAGGTCGGCGAGCGTCGGCAGCACGTCGACGAGCGAGACGAGCTCCCGTACGCGCCGGGGCGCGAAGCGCGCGGGGCAGCGAACGACGAGCGGGACGCGGGCAGGATGCTCGCGGAACGACATCTTGTAGAAGAGCCCGTGCTCGCCGAGGAACTCGCCGTGGTCAGAGGTGAAGAGCACCACCGTGTCGTCGACGAGCCCGCAGCGCTCGAGAGCCGTCAGCACCTCCCCGATCTTCTCGTCGACGTACGCGAGGCTCGCGTAGTACCCGTGCCGTGACGAGCGGATGTCGTCTTCGGTGATCTCGAAGTCGCCCATCGCGCAGGCGTTCCAGAGCCGCTTACCGTGCGCATCCAGCTCGTCGTAGGGCACCGGCGGGGCCGCCGGCAGGTCGATCTCGTCGTCGGAGAAGAGATCCCAGTACCGCTGCCGGGCGACGTAGGGATCGTGCGGATGACTGAACGAGACGCACAGCGCGAGCGGTGCGTCGCGCTCGTACCGCGCGTAGTCGTACAGGCGGCGAACCGCGTGGAACGCGACCTCGTCGTCGAACTCGAGCTGGTTCGTCATCTCCGCGACGCCAGCCTGCTTGACGGAGGACATCGTGTGGTACCACCAGTCCACGCGCTCGCCGGGCTTGCTCCAGTCCGGAGTCCAGCCGAAGTCGCCGGGGTAGACGTCGGTCGTGAGCCGTTCCTCGAACCCGTGCAGCTGGTCGGCGCCGACGAAGTGCATCTTCCCGCTCAGGCACGTTCGGTAGCCCTCGAGCCGGAGGTAGTGCGCGAAGGTCGGTATCGACGAGCGAAACTCGGCGGAATTGTCGTACGCACCCGTGCGCGAGGGCAGCGCTCCGGTCATGAACGCCGTCCGCGCTGGCCCGCAGAGCGGGCTCGGGGTGTACGCGTTCTCGAAGACGACACCCTCCTCGGCGAGGCGGTCGATGGTGGGAGTCTTCGTCACCGGGTGCCCGTAGGCGCGGAGGAACAGCGCCGAGAGCTGGTCGACCATGACGACGAGGATGTTCGGACGCTCGCTCACGGACGCGCGGACGCTATCGGCTCGTTCACCGCGCCGCGAGGCGTTCTCCCCTCGAGCACGTCGAGCACGGATTCGGCCGCGCGGCGGTTGGCGAGCTCGTCTGCATGCTCGCTGTACCAGCCCGCGTGCGGATTGACGATGAGCCCCGGTGCCGCGGGAGCAGGTGACGCGGGGGTCGGAGGCTCGACCTCGAGGACGTCGAGAGCGACGCCTCCGAGATGTCCGGACTCGAGCGACTCGAGCAGCGCCTGAGTGTCGACGAGCCCGCCGCGCGAGACGTTGACGACGAAGGCGCCGTCGGGGAGCAGCGCCAGCTCCCGCGCCCCGATCAGCGCGCGGGTTTCCTCCGTCAGCGGGGCATGGACGGAGATCGCAGTCGAGGCGCGCATCAGCTCCTCCAGTCCGAGTGGGCGAATTCCTTCGGCAGCGATATCGGAGTCGAGAACGAACGGATCGTGGGCGGCGACGTCCATCTCGAGCGCCTGCGCACGCCTCGCCAGCGCACGACCGATCCGCCCGAAGCCGATGACGCCGAGGCGGAGTTCGGAGACGCGGCGCAACTCGCCCGCGGCGCGTGCGCTCCATGCCCCTGCGCGCACGCTCCGATCGAGCTCGACGACGCCGCGCACCAGCGCGAGTAGAAGCGCGAGCGCGTGGTCGGCCATCTCGTCGATGCAGTAGTCGGGGACGTGGCACACCCACACGCCCCGACGCGTCGCCGCCTCGACGTCGACGTGGTCGATGCCGACGCTCGGCGTCGCGATCACCCGTAACGCCCGAAGTCGGTCGAGGTCGTGAGCGACGACCGGCGCCCAGGACACGAGCCCGACGACGTCGTCCCCGGACCACGGCGGCGACGACAGCTCGACTCCGATCTCACTCGACTCGAGAACAGCTCGAACCCGCTCGAGCGAGACCGACGGATCGCAGAGGACGCGCACCATCGACCTCAGCGACGCAGCTTCTCGCACACGTCGCGCAACTCGCCCGAGACCCGCTCCATGAGCAGGCGCCGGGCCGACGGTGACGCGTACGTAGCCGGGCTGGCCGAAGTCCGTGCCGGGGCGGATGAGGATCCCACGCTCCGCGAGCCCCTCCGCCAGCGCGACATCGTCGACGTCGACACGGGCCAGCACGAAGTTCGTCACGGACGGGAACGGCTCGAGCCCGGCCTCTCCGAGCCCGCGGGTGAGCGCCTCCCGCCCGTCATCGATCTCGCGCCGGCGCAGGTCGGCGGCGTCTCCTGCTCGGAGACAGGCGCGGCCGGCGGCGAGAGCCGCACGGTTGACGTTGAACTGCTCTTCGACGAGTGCGAGATACGAGCCGAGAGCGTCGTCGGCGACCGCATACCCGAGGCGCAGCCCGGCCAGGCCGAAGAACTTCGAGAAGCTGCGCAGCACGACTACCGGCCGACCGTCCTCGACGTCGCGCTCCCGGCGCGGCTGCCGCTCCGGAGGGAGAAAGTCCCGGTACGCCTCGTCCGCAACCGCGACGCACCCGTCCGGCAGGGCGTCGAGGAATGCCGTCCAGCCGGTGCCGTCCAGCAAGGTTCCGGTCGGGTTGTTCGGGTCGCAGACCCAGACGATCTTCGCCCGGGTGCGACCGGCGGTCTCGGCGAGTGCGTCGAGGTCGATCTCGAGCCCGCGCATCGGCGCCCGGTGAACCCGGGCTCCGCGGACGGCGCAGTACTGCCCGTACAGGTAGTAGGTCAAGGCGGGCACCACCACGTCGTCGCCCGGACGGAGCAGCGCGCTCGCGAGCATCGCGATCAGGGACTGCGTGCCGTGCGCCGGGACGACGCGGCTCGGGCTCGTCCCGGTGTGCTCGGCGACGTCGGCGCGAAAAGCCTCGTAGGCCTCCTCGGGGTACATCCAGGCATCGTCGAGGTCACCCCGCACCGCGTCGAGCACGCCGGGCAGCGGTCCGAAGAGGTTCTCGTTCCAGTGCAGCTTCACGACCTCCTCGAGCCCGTGTCGCTCGATGATCTCCGAGCTGCCGCCCGCATCGGCCGGGCCGAGCTCGCGAAGCTCGGGGACGACGATGCTGCTCCAGTCGGTCACGGGCGAACAACTCTATGGTTCACGCGTGGCGAAGACGAAGGCTGCGACGCGCATCGGAGGCCACGCGGTCGCCGAGAGCCTGGCCGCGCTCGGGGCCGAGGTCGTCTTCGGGATCCCCGGCGTCCACGCGCTTCCGATCTGGGAAGGCCTACGCACGACGGAGCTCCGCGTGCTCGGGTTCAGACAGGAGCTGAACGCGGGGTTCGCGGCGGACGGGCATGCGCGAGTCACCGGCCGACCCACGCCGCTCGTCGTCTCGACCGGCCCGGGCGCGTTCATGACCCTGGCTCCGCTGATGGAGGCGTTCACCGCGTTCGTCCCGCTCGTGGTCGTCTCGAGCCAGATCCGCCTCGAGGGCATCGGAAAGGGGCGAGGCCACCTGCACGAGACGCCCGACCAGTCCGCCTCGTTCGCGCCTCTGGTCAAGTGGACCGGCCGAGCGGAGAGCGCCGAGCAGATCCCCCTGGTCCTCGCCGATGCATGGCGGCGCGCCGCGACGGCGCCGCAAGGGCCGGTCTATGTCGAGGTCCCGTACGACGTCCTGCTGCGCGAGGCAGGAGACCAGCCCGTCGGCGAGCTGGACGGCAGCCCGGAACCGCGCGCGACACCTCCGCGTGCCGACCTGGACCGCGCGGCCACTCTGCTCGAAGGAGCGGAACGTCCGTTGATCGTGGCCGGAGGAGGTGCGGTGCGCTCGGGCGCAAGCGCAGAGCTCCTCGAGCTCGCGTCTCGCCTCGACGCGCCGGTGGCGACGACGTACACCGGCAAGGGCGCGTTCCCGGAGCGACACGAGCTCGCGGTCGGCAGCGCCTGGGACGACGCAGCACACCGCGAGCTCGTCAGCGGCGCGGACGTCGTCCTCGTCGTCGGCTCCTGGCTCGGCTACGACGTGACCGACGGCTTCCGGCTCCGCCTCGACGGCACCCTGATCCAGATCGACGCGGCGGCGGAGCGCATCGGCCTCAACCTTCCCGCGCTCGCGCTTCCGGGCGACGCGAAGGCGACGCTGCAGGCTCTCCTCGACCGGGTCGACAGCGTGGGCCAGCGGGACGGCCCGCCAGCGCGCGGGCCGCGTGCGAGCGAGCGTCGAGCGCGGGTTGAACGCACAGTCGCAGCCACTCTCGCTCGAGGTCCTTGCGATCGTCGACGACGCGCTTCCCGAAGGCGCGGCGGCAACCTGGGACTCGACGATCCTCGCCTACACCGCCTGCTGGTACCTGCGCGCCGACGAGCCCCGGCGGTTTCTCTATCCCGCCGGATCGAGCACCCTCGGGTACGCGTGGCCCGCCGCTCTCGGAGCAGCCGCGGCGCTGCCCGGACCGGCCGGTCCTGGCCATCGCGGGCGACGGCGGCTTCCAGTACGGCATCGCCGAGCTCGCGACCGCCAAGCAGCACGAGCTCGACGCCGCGCTGCTCGTGATCGACGACGGCGGGTACGGGATCCTGCGCGAGTACCAGGCGGGCTCCGGCTTCGAGCACGTCGGCGTCGACCTCCAGCACCCGGATCTGCTGGCGCTCGCGGCCGCGTACGACATCCCGGCCCGCCGCTCGTCCGCGAACGACCTCGCGCGCGACCTCGACTGGGCGCTCTCGACACGCGGACCGGCGATCGTCGTGCTCGAGGCGACCCTGGCAATGCCGGAGCCGAGCGCTTCGTAAATTCGCCGCGCGCTCCTTGCGTTTCGGCTGGCGCTGGAGTTCAATGGCCCCTGAGCGGCCACGCTGGCCGCGAACAACTCGAGGAGGGCGCCGATGCCAACGGCCGATGAAGCACTGAGTCGCGAAGTCGAACGCGGCATGACCCGTGAGGACCTTCTCCGACGAGCGGCGGCACTCGGCATCGTCGTGTCCGCCGGAGCTGCCTTCGGCCCGCTCACGGAGGCAGCGTTCGGAGCGACCCAGATACGTCGAGGAGGCACGTTCCGCCAGGCGACCTCGGGCGGGTCGACCGACTTCATCGACGGCCAGCACATCGTCGCCAAGTCGGACATCAGCCCGGCTGGTCGCGACCTTCGACACTCTCACGTACTTCGACGAGAGAGGCCGGATCCAGATGAGCCTGGCCGAGGAGCTCAAGGCGGAGAAGGCCAACCAGTACCTGATCCGCATCAAGCAGCGGCATCGAGTTCCACAACGGGAAGACGTTGAACATCGACGACGTCATCTACTCGATCCAGCGGACGAAGAATCCGAAGCTGAAGCTGTTCGGCAACGCTGCGTTCGGTGCGATCGACCTGAAGGGCATCAAGAAGCTCGACAACCGCACCATCCGGCTCAAGCTCTCGCGGGCCGACGTCACCCTGCAGGAGGCCTTCGCCCAGTACTTCCAGGGCGTCGTTCCGAAGGGCTACCAGCCGAACGCCGTGGGCAAAGGGCCGCTCCAGTACATCGGAACGGGCCCGTTCAAGGTGAAGAGCTTCACGCCCGGCCGGGAAAGCGTCCACGAGCGCAACAGGAACTACTGGCGCACGGGGCAGCCGTACTTCGATCAGGTCCGGATCATCAACTTCCCGTCCGACGCGGCCAAGGTGAACGCGCTCCTGTCCGGGCAGATCGAGGCGATGGCGGACGTGCCGTTCGCCCAGGTGCCCGTCGTCCGGCGCAGGAACGGCCTGAAGATCTCACGTCACAGACGGGAGCCTGGACGCCGCTCTGCATGCGCGTCGACGTCGCGCCCTTCAGCGACGTCCGGGTGCGGCGAGCGTTCCGCCTCCTCATCAACCGGCCGCAGGCCGTGCAGCAAGGGCTGTCCGGCTTCGGGCGGGTCGCCAACGACGTCTACTGGCCGTTCGATCCGGCGTACGCGGGGGACGAGTTCCCGCAGCGCACGGTACGACCCCGAGCAGGCGAGGTCGCTGCTACGGCAGGCCGGGCAGGAGAACCTGAGCGTCGAGCTCATCACCAGCCCGGCGGACACCGGGATGGTCGAGGGTGCGACGATCTTCGCCCAGAACGCCAAGGCAGGCGGCGTGAACGTCACCGTCAAGAACGTCGACGGCGGGACGATCTACGGCGACCAGTACCTGAAGTGGCCGTTCTCCGCGGACTACTGGGGAACGCGCAACTACCTGCTGCAGGCGGCGACGGGCGTCCTGAAGACGGCGCCGTTCAACGAGACGCACTGGGACGCGTACTCCGGGTTACACCGAGGTTCGAAGTCCCTGTATCGGCAGGCACTGGCGACGGTCGACGAGAAGAAGCGCGCCGAGATCATCAAGGAGATGCAGCGGATGGAGTACAACGACGGCGGGCTGATCATCTGGGGCTTCAAGAACCTGACCGACGGGTACTCGGCCAAGGTCAGCGGCTACAAGGTCGATCGCGGCACGCTCAACCTCAACAAGTACGGCAACGGCTTCCGCACCATCTACTTCGTCTGAGTCCGTGCGGGTGCCGGGCCCACGCCCGGCACCCGCCCGTTCCCCACGCCGATGCATGGACTGACAGGCTTCGTTATCCGGCGGTTGCTGCTCGGTCTCCTGACGCTGTTCATCACGTCGATCGTCATCTTCACCGCCACGCAGGCGCTCCCCGGTGACGCCGCACGCTCGATCCTCGGACGGAGTGCAACGCCCGAGTCCCTGGCAGAGCTCCGGCGTCAGCTCGGGCTCGACAAGTCCGTACTCGAGCAGTACTGGGAATGGATCTCCGGCGTTCTGACCGGCGATTTCGGCACGTCGCTCGCGAACGGCCTGCCCGTGACCGAGGTCATCGGCGAGCGGCTCGTCTACTCGCTCTTCCTCATGCTCATCGCAGCGGTGATCAGCGTGCCGCTCGGGATCGCACTCGGTGCCGCCAGCGCTCGCCGCCGGGACAGCAAGTTCGATCAGGTGACCTCGGTCACGACTCTCGGCCTTGCCTCGCTTCCCGAGTTCGTCGTCGGCATCACGCTCGCCGTCGTCTTCGCGACGACGGTGTTCCAGTGGCTGCCGGCGGTGGCCGTGACCGAGCCAGGCGTCGGACCGTGGAACTACCCGAGGGAGCTCATCCTGCCGGTCATCACACTCGTGATCGCGGTCGTCCCCTACACGGCGCGGATCATGCGCGCGTCGACGGTCGAGATCCTCGAGAGCGACTTCGTGGAGATGGCCAGGCTCAAGGGGCTGCCCGAGAGCCGCGTCCTCTGGCGTCACGCCGTGCCGAACGCGCTCGCCCCGACGTTCCAGGTCACCGCGCTGAACCTCGCGTACCTCGCCGGCGGCATCGTCGTCGTCGAGGCGGTCTTCAACTACCAGGGCGTAGGGCTTCTGCTCGTCGACTCGGTGCGCGCACGCGACATGCCGGTCGTCCAGGCCGTCGCACTCCTGATCGCCGCGCTCTACGTCATCCTCAACCTGCTCGCGGACCTCGCGACGATCCTCGTCAGCCCCCGTCTGCGGACGTCGCTCTCGTGAGCGACGTCGCGGTCGTCGAACCGCTCGAGATCGACCTGCAGGCGAAGCCGGGGCGCCCGTGGCGGCTCCTCGCCTCGACCGCGTGGACGCAGCACCGGACGAAGATCGGCCTCGGCATCACGTTGCTCATCGTCGGCATTGCGCTCATCGGGCCGTTCGTCGCGCCCTACGAGCCGGATCAGGGGGTCGAGGGTCAGCTTCCCTACGCGCCACCGTCGAGCGAGACGTGGTTCGGGACGGACGACCTCGGGCGCGACGTGCTCAGCCGCTTCCTCTCGGGGGGCGTCTCCGTCCTCATCCTCTCCGGCCTCTCGACCGCGATCGGCGTCGCGCTCGGGGTCGTCGTCGGCCTCATGGCGGCGTACTCGCCGGGAAGGCTCGACGACCTGCTCATGCGCAGCATGGACGTCCTTCTCTCGCTGCCGCAGATCGTCTTCGCGCTCGTCCTCGCGGCGACGGTCGGCCCCGAGCTCTGGCTCCTGGTCCTTGCGGTCGGGCTCACGACGATGCCCCGCGCCGCGCGCGTCACCCGCGGCGCCGCAGTGGAAGTCGTGCAGCGGGACTTCGTGCGCGCTGCCGAAGCGATCGGCGTCCCCCGCCGCCGGATCCTGTTCAGCGAGGTGCTCCCCAACATCACGAGCCCCCTCATCGTGGAGACGACCCTGCGCCTCACGTTCAACGTCGCAGTCGTCGCCGGTCTCAGCTTCCTCGGCTTCGGTCTCCAGCCTCCGGCTGCGGACTGGGGCCTGATGATCAACGAGAACAGAAACGGGCTCACGATCCAGCCGTGGCCGGTGCTGCTGCCGGTGATCGCGATCGCGCTGCTCACGATCGGCACGAGCCTGATCGGGGACGGTGTCTCGCGCGCGGCGATCGGCATCGACCGCGGCCGAGCCGGGCCCGAATGAGCATGGCTGCTCCCTCGCTCGAGGTCGTCGATCTCCGCGTCGAGATCGAGTACGGCGCGCACGAGGACATCGTCGACGGCATCTCCTTCCAGGTCGCCGGCGGCGAGGTTCTCGGCCTCGTGGGCGAGTCGGGCTCCGGCAAGACGACGGTCGGCCTCGCCCTCCTCGGCCACACGCGCCGCGGGGCGCGCATCGCTCGCGGTGAGGTGCGGATCGAGGGCCGCGACATCCTCCCGCTCCCCCCGCTCGAGCGCCAGCGCCTGCGGGGCCGGCTCGTCTCCTACGTCCCGCAGGATCCGGCCTCGGCGCTGAGCCCGGCGATGCGCATCGGCACGCAGCTCGAGGAGACGCTGAGCGAGCACGGGTTCGGTGCGTCGAACGAGGAGCGGCACACACGCATCGTCGAGGTCCTGGGCGAGGTGCTGCTGCCGAGCGACGACACGTTCCTCCGGCGCTACCCGCACCAGCTCTCCGGCGGACAGCAGCAGCGGGTGGCGCTCGGGATGGCGTTCGCCAACCGGCCGCGGGTGATCGTGCTCGACGAGCCGACCACCGGTCTCGATGTCACCACGCAGGCCCACGTGCTCGAGACGGTGCGGGACCTCTGCGCCATGCACGGCGTTGCTGCCGTGTACGTGAGCCACGATCTCGCCGTCGTCGCGACCCTGGCGACGCGCGTGGCGGTTCTGTACGGCGGCCGACTAGCGGAGGTGGGGCCAACGGGGACGCTGTTCCGGCTGTCCGCACACCCTTACACGCGGCGGCTCGTCGAGGCGATCCCGGAGCTGTCCGGAGCGCATGCCCTCGTCGGCATCCCGGGAACCGCCCCACGACCCGGCCACCGGCCGCCGGGATGCTTCTTCGCCCCGCGCTGTTCGTATGCCGAGGATCAGTGCACGGCCGCCGCGCCTCCACTGGAGACCATCGCGAGCGACCACGTGGTGCGCTGCTTCCGTCACGAGGAGGTCATGCGCGACGCCGTCGCCGTTCGGCCCGCGGCTACGGCACGGGCCGAGATCGAGGACGAAGAGGCGCTCGTCACCGTTCGAGAGGTGGACGCCTGGTACGGGATCCGACACGTCGTCCATGACGTCGAGCTCGTCATCAGACCACGGGAGTGTCTGGCGCTCGTAGGCGAGTCCGGCTCCGGCAAGACAACGCTTGCTCGCTGCATCGCCGGCCTGCACACTGCCTATTCCGGCGAGATCGCCTACCGAGGACAGCCGCTCGAGCCCGGCTCACGCGCGCGCGACGCGGCGAGTTCGACGCGAGATCCAGTACGTCTTCCAGAGCCCGTACAACTCGCTCAACCCTCGGAAGACGATCGGGCAGATCGTCGGCCAGCCGCTCGGAGCTCTTCTTCGCGCTCGACCGGACGGAAGCGCAACTCCGAATCCGGGAAGCCCTCGAGTCCGTCCAGCTCTCGCGCACGGTGCTCGATCGCTACCCGCATCAGCTGTCGGGAGGCGAGCGCCAGCGGGCAGCGATCGCCCGCGCGCTGATCGCGAACCCGCAGCTGCTCGTCTGCGACGAGGTCACATCCGCACTGGACGTCTCCGTTCAGGCCGCGATCATCGACGTCCTCGCCGACCTCCAGCGTCGAGCTCGACATCGGGTTGCTCTTCGTCACGCACAATCTCGCCCTGATCCGCACGCTGTCGCAGGAGGTCGCGGTCATGAGCGAGGGCCGGATCGTCGAGCGCGGGCTCGTCGACCGCGTGCTCGACGACCCGCAGGCCGACTACACGAAGAAGCTGCTCTCGGACACGCCCAGCCTCGAGGCCGCGCTGGCGGCGGCCGGGTAGGCGGCTCGAAAGAAAGGAGCAGAGATGGCGATCGGCAACGGACCGCATCCAGACCTGGAAGGAGCACGGCCGACGTCTCCGCTCGTCGCGATCCCGCCGCACAGCTTCTTCGGCGCGCCGCAGTGCGACCTCGCCTCGTTCGACCACGAGGTGGCGCTCCTCGGAGTCCCGTACGACCAGGGCTCGCTCATCCCCTACTGCCGCGTCGGGCAGTCTCAGGGACCGAACGCCGTGCGCGCGAACCCGACGTTCTTCTACGGCGGGAACCCCTTCGACGGCCCGCCGGACCCCTCGAAGCCGTGCGTCGGCTTCATCTGCGTGGATGACGGCGAGGAGTACCTCGCGGGCGTGACGATGGCCGACATCGGCGACGTCGTGATCCCGGTGGGCGACCTCAAGAGCTTCATCGCGACGACCACCGAGGTGGCACGGCAGATCGCCGAGCGCAGGGCCATGCTGGTGAGCGTCGGCGGCGACCACTCGATCGCGTTCCCGCTCGTCCGGGGCATGGAGCCGTGGGGCGCAATCGACGTCATCCAGTTCGACGCCCACTTCGACACCCGCGACACCGTCGCCGGGTCTCCGTACTCCCATTCGAGCCCGATCCACCGCATCTCGGAGCTCCCCTTCGTCGACAGCGTCACGCAGTTCGGGATCAGGAACTTCGCCTCGCGAGCCTCCTTGGACGCGGCCGACGAGATCGGGAGCGTCGTCGTCCCCGCCTCCGAGATGCACGAGAAAGGCCCTGCATCTGCGGTCGCCGAGCGCGTCCCGGCGGGCAACCACGTCTACCTGACCATCGATACCGACTTCTTCGACTGGTCGATCGTGCCGGGCACGGTGTTGCCGGAGCCCGGCGGGTTCACGCTGCAGGAGTTCCGCGAGTGCGTCCAGGTCATCGCCGCCCGCTCGAACATCGTCGGCTTCGACGTCGTGTGCTTGAACCCGCTCGTGGACACGGCGTGGTACGGAGGCGTGACGACGAGGCTCGTCTCCTACGTCATGGCCTACACGCTCGGGTACGCCTTCGCTGCGCGAAAGGAGGCTGTGGAGGCGCCCGCCGCGGCAGCTACCGCCGGCGGCTGAGCTGCCCTCAGAGGACCCGGAACGCCCAGACGCGGACGAGCACGTCGGGCTCGCCCGTCGGGAGCGCCTGGAACTCGTCTCCCGCGCTCGACCGTCTCCCAGCGGCCGCGCGTCGGAGAGCTCCGCCATCTTCTCGTCGTAGCCGGGCAGACGCTGATCGGAGCGGAGCGTGAAGATGACGTGTCCGCCCGGGCGGGTGATGCGAACGAGCTCGTCGAGGCAGCTCGCGGGCGCGTGACCCGCGGTCAGGACTCCCGCCGCGACGACGCCGTCGTAACGCGCCCGTCTCGTAGGCGAGCTCGTCGCCGAGCCTGCCCTCGCGCAGCTCGCCGTAGACGCCCTTCCGCTCGGCCTCGGCGAGCATCGCCGGCGAGAGATCGAGGCCGTCGAGCGACGCGAAGCCCGCGTCGGCGAGCGCGACACCGAGGAGACCCGTTCCCGCGCCGACGTCGAGGATCGCGCCTCCACGGGAAGAAGCCTGCGCGCGACCCCGGCGACGGCGGCCGGCGATCGATAGCCCATGCCGTCGATGAGCTCGTCGTCGTACGCGGAGGCGATCCGCTCGTACTCGCCGCGCAGCTCGTCGAGCGTGCCCGCTCCGTAGAGCCGGTCGAGATCCACGTGCTGACGCTCGGCTGCGACCTCGGCGAGGCTCGCAGCAGCCAGATGCCGAGCGCAGCGCAGCAGGCGATCATCACCGCGTACGCGGCCTGCGCGCTCAACCCGTCGGCGATCGCGCCTGCGATCAGCGGGCCGACGGTGGAGGCGCTCGCCCAGCCGACGGTCAACAGCCCCATCACAGAGCCGCGTCCGAGCGCCGAGCGATGTGCGCCGGCGGCGGCGAGCGGGTAGATGATCGTGTCCATCGTCGACCAGAAGGGCGCACGGAGGAGGATGAAGGCGACCGCGGCCAGGGTAGAGCTCGACGCGAGAACGAGGACGATCGTGAGCCCGGTGAAGAGCGCCGCGACTCCACCGACCCGCAGCGTCGCCGAGCGCTCCCCCAGCCGGGCGACGGCCGCGCTCGTGATCGTGTAGACCGCCGACGCGGCCGAGAAGAGCAGCCCGATCTGCCCGGCCGAGACGTCGTTCTCGCGGAGCTGCAGCGGCACGAGCAGGTTGACGCCGCCGCCGACGATCCCGATCAGCACGATGATCCCGATCGCCGCCAGCACGAGCTCGTCGCGCCTTGCAGCGCGCACGACCTCGCGCAGCGCCTGCCGGGTCACCTCGCCGGTAGCCGCGGGCGCCGCGATGACGAGCGCAACGGTGACGACGGCGGCAGCGACCGCGAGGATCAGGAACGGCGTGCCAGTGTCGAAGCGATCCGCGACCGTGCCCGCGAACACCGGCCCGGTCGTGAAGCCGAGCCCGGCGACGGTCGCCGCCGCCGCCAGCGCTCCCGCGCGCCGCTCCTCGGTCAGCGAGTCCGAGAGCCACGCGGCCCCTGCTCCCCACAACGCGCCGAACGCGAACCCGAACGCGCCGCGCGCGAGCAGGAGCGTCCAGAACTCGTTCGCGAGGCCCTGCCCGAGCGTCGCGAGCGTGAAGAGCGCTGCCGAGGCGATCGTCACTCCGCGCGCGCCGATGCGATCCGCGAGCTGGCCGAGCGGCAGCGCGACGACGAGCGCCGTCAGGCTCGTCGAAGCGAGGATCATCCCCGTCTCCACGCCCGAGAGCCCGAGCTCCTCCGCAAAGGTCGGCGCCAGCGGCACCATCGCGATCCAGACGAGCGTCTCGAGGAAGATGAGCCCGTAGATCGGAGCGACGGAGCGACGCATCGGCGATTCGCAGTCTCTAGCATCGCGGCGTGGTCGTGCCCGAGCTCCCCGAGGACGTCCGTGAGCTGAAGGAGCAGGTCCGGAGGTTCGTCGAGGAGGAGGTCTATCCCGTCGAGGACCGGATCGCGGAACGGGGCACGATCGACCCCGGCGAGGTGGAGGAGCTACGCCAAAAAGCACGCGCTGCAGGCTTCGGCGTGCTGAACATGCCCCCGGAGCTCGGCGGGCGCGACCTGAGCATGCTCGGTCAGGTCGCGATCGAAGAGGAGTCCGGGCGGGCGACGAACGGCCTCGGCTTCGCCGTGGTCGACCGCGGCCCACGCGAGCTCCTCGAGCTGGCGACCCCACAGCAGATCGAGCGCTTCGTCGCACCCGTCGCGCGCGGCGAGTACCGGGAGGCGTGGGCGGTGACAGAGCCCGGCGCGGGCTCGGACGTGGCACGGATCGCCACCACAGCCGTCCGGGACGGCGCCGAGTGGGTGCTGAACGGCGAGAAGTGGTTCGTCACGAGCGAGGGCGACCCGGGCTTCTACCTCGTGCTGGCCGTCTCGGGCGACGAGCAGCTGCTGTTCGTCGTCGAGCCGGACACCCCAGGCCTCGAGATCGTGCGCACGCCGCGCTTCCTCCACGACCCGTACGTGGACGTGCACCCCGAGATCGTGTTCCGCGACTGTCGAGTCCCCGAGACCAACCGCATCCCGGAGGGCGGCGGCGACGGCGCCCGCGAGTGGTTCACGGTCGAGCGGCTCTTCATCGCCGCCCGCTGCTGCGGCGCAGCGACCCGCCTCCTCGACGTCGCGGGCGATTGGGTGCAGGAGCGGGAAGCGTTCGGCGCGCGGCTCTCAGAGCACCAGGGCGTCGCGT
Organism: uncultured Actinomycetes bacterium; assembly: GCA_963758605.1. Lineage (GTDB taxonomy): Bacteria > Actinomycetota > Thermoleophilia > Gaiellales > Gaiellaceae > GMQP-bins7. The sequence continues at coordinate 82,955 of CAVWWI010000015.1, forward strand.
TCCCGCTCGCGGACTCGCTGACCGAGCTTCTAGCCGCTCGCCTGCTGACGTACCACGCCGCGAACGCGTTCGACACGCTCGAGGATCGTCGCGTCGTGCACGGCAAGGTCGCGATGGCGAAGCTCTTCGCCTCGGAGATGGCCAACCGCGTCGCCGACCGTGCGCTCCAGGTCTTCGGCGGCCGCGGGTACATGGTCGAGAACCCGGCTGCGCGCTTCTACCGCGAGCTCCGGGTCGACCGGATCTGGGAGGGAACGAGCGAGATCCAGCGACTCGTGATCGCACGCGGGCTCTTCAAGCGGGGCACGGCCCCGTATCTCGACTAGCCCTCCTAGAGCCTGGCAGCGTACTCCTTGTACTCGTCGGGAACGCGCGCGTCCGTGCCGAAGAAGGCGTGCTTCGACATGTCCGGCGAGAACCGGCTGGCGGGCGGCGTACGGCCGAGCCCCTCGGCGACAGCGCGGATGTGGTGCGGGCCGGCGCCGCAGCAGACGCCGAGGTAGTCGACGCCGAGCGCGTGCGCCTTGCGGGCGAAGTCCTCGAGCTCGTGCCGGTTGCAGGTGAAGGGATCGAGTGCAGTCGGGAACGGCCGATCGCCGGGAATAAGGTCACAGTCGGGATCTCGGAGCGACGCGAAACTCGGCTCCTCCTCGGTCGTGCGGTAGGGAACGGGCAGCGCCGCGACGTGGGTCGTCACGCGCTGACGGATCCTCTCGAGCAGCGGGAGCATGGTGCGGGGGCCGCGGATGCAGTTCATCCCGACGACGTCCGCCCCCGCGTCCTCGAGCCGCTTGCAGGCGTCCTCCACCGGCCAGCCTTCCCGCGTGTCCTCCTCTCGATGGATCGCGAACGTGATCACGGCCGGCAGTCCCGCCGCCTTGATGACCTCGAGCGCGATGAGGGCCTCTTCGCCCCACCCGAAGGTCTCTCCGATGACGAAGTCCACGTCCGCCTCGGCGGCCCACGCGACCTGCTCCTCGAACATCTCGCGCACGGCTTTCCGCGACGCGTCGTCGCCGACGAAGACGTTCGTGTTGCAGATGTCACCCGCGAGCAGGGCGCCCGTCTCGTCCGCGACCTCCTTGGCGATCGAAAGCGCGCCGCGGTTCATGTCCTCGAGGAGGTGCTCCTTGTCGATGATTTTGAGCTTCTCGCGGTGGGCGTAGTACGTGAACGCCTCGACGACGTCGGAGCCTGCGTGCACGAACTCGCGGTGTAGCTGGGCGACGAGCTCGGGGTGCTCGAGGACGACCTCCGGCACGAACGCCCCCGCCTGCAGATAGCCCCTGCGCTCGAGCTCGAAGAGATACCCCTCGGCGCAGATCACCGGTCCCTGCTCGAGGCGCTCGAGCAACCCTTGCTTCTCGGCCATCGGGTTGACCTCCTGTGATGTTGCTCTTACGACAACTGGAGTTGTCATTATGTACACATGCCCACGGAGTCCGCAACCGGTCTGAGACGCGGGATCGCCATCCTGCTGGCGCTCGAGGGCGGTGAAGAGCTCGGGGTCACGCGCATCGCCGAGCTCGTGGGTCGCGAGAAGAGCCAGGTCTCCCGAACATTGAAGGTGCTCGCCGACCTGGGTCTCGTCGAGCGGGATCCCGAGACGCTCGCCTACCGCCTCGGGTGGCGCATGTTCACGCTCGCGGCCGCAGCCGGCGACCGGAGGCTCACCAACAGCGCCCCACGCCGCCTCGAGGAGCTCGTGACGACCTTCGAGGAGAACGCCTACCTGTCCGTCCTCGAGGGCGACGACGTGCTGACCGTCATGTCCGAGTCTCCCGCCCAGGCAGTGCAAGCTCTCAGCTGGATCGGTCGCACCGTCCCCGCCGCCTGCACCTCGGCCGGGTACGCCCTCCTGATCGATCACGACCATGACGACCTTCGGCGCCTGCTTCCCGACCCGGCGTTTCGGCGCGAGCATCCACGAGGCCCGCAGAACGAGGACGAGCTCTGGGATCGCCTCGTCGCGGCTCGAGCGCGTGGCTACGCGCTCGCCGACGAGGAGCTGGAGCCTGGACTGGTCGCCGTCGCAGCGCCCGTTCGCGACTTCCGTGGCCGGGTCGTCGCCGCGGTCAGCCTCTCGGCTCCGAAGTTCCGCTTCACCGGACGCGTCGACGAAGCCGGCATGCGTGTCCGAGTGACAGCCGAGGAGCTCTCGAAGGAGCTCGGGTGGGAGCCCGCGGCCGCGACTATCCTCGCCCAATCGTGACGGTCGAGCTCGTCTTCACCGAGCGACGCTCCGACATGACGGAGTCCCGGGCGAGTAACTTCGAGCGGCTGCGGGAGCGCGTTGCCGCAGCCTCGGGAGCGCCCGTCGACGTCTCGCACTACGAGGACGTCGACCCGCGCCGGCTCGCGAGCGCGAGCTCCATCGTCCTCAGCGGATCGACGGCTGCCTGGTCTGTGCGTGATCCCGCCGAGCTCGAGATGCTCGGCGAAGCCGTGCGCGCGGCGGAACGACCGACGCTCGGCATCTGCGGAGGGATGCAGCTCCTGGCGCGGTTTGCGGGAGGGACGATCGACGTCGGAAAGAGCGTTGAGCACGGGTTCCTCCCGATCCGGGTCGACGATCGCAGCGACCTGCTGCGCGACCTGCCCGAAGACGCCGTCGTGTTCCAGGATCACACCGATGAGGTCGAGGTCCTGCCCGAGGGGTTTCGCGTCCTCGCGTCGAGCGACGCGTGCGCGGTGCAGGCGTTCGCGGCCCCCGAGCGACGCTGGTGGGGGACGCAGTTCCATCCCGAGGAGTCGAACGCCGAGCATCCAGCGGGCGCGCGGGTGCTCGGAACCTTCTTCACGCTGGCAGAAGAACGGACCTCTGACCGAGGGAGTGCGGGAGGTCAGGGACGTGTCGTCGTCGGCGCTACCGGGACGGAAACATTGGCTGCAAGCCGGATTCGGCGTCACCAGCGGGAATGCGGCGCACCCCGACCATGCGGTCGATGACCATGTTCTGAAACCGATGGACTGACTCCTCGAAGCGGTAGCACATTCTCCCGCCCGTATAGGCGGTGTCGGCAACCCCTTGCTGCACGCGTTCGACGATCCCGATGTCCTCGCGGTTGACCTCGTCCCAGAAGCGGATCAGGGTCTCCACCTCGTCCTCGAGTCGGCTCTCCCGCGCCGGCGATCGACTCCGGATGGGAAAGCAGGTACGTGGTCTCCTCGGTCCGCCCCGCTTCCGTCGGCCGCGCGAGCATGAGGAAGGTGTGGTTGGGGAGCGCGTTCAGCGCGAGGTTCGGGAAGAGCCAGGCGAACCGCGCGCTCTGACGGTCCTCCTCGCTCAGCGTCGGAAGCGCGGGAAGCCCTTGCCAGCCCCCGTCGTCCGTGTTGGCGGCGATCGGAGTCGTGCAGAACCCCATGTACATCCCGGAGCCCTGCCAGCGGTAGTGCGACTTGAGCGGAGACACCTTGACGAGCCCCGGATGAACCCACGGCAGGTGGTAGTACTCCATGAAGTTCTCGCCGACGAGCTTCCAGTTGGCCGCGATCGAGTACTCGACGCGCCGCAGGAGCCGGTGCTCTTCGAGGCGGTGCCCCGCCAGTCGCTCGGGCAGGTCGCCGAGGTCGTCGCGCAAGGCAGGCGCCTGCGGGTCGAGGCAGCAGAACACCAGGCAGCCCCACGAGTCGACCCGTGCCGGGTGGAGGCCGAAGTCCGCCTTGTCGAACGCCTGCACGCCCGACATGTCGAACGCGTCCTCCTGGTCTGCCGGGATTCCCGCTTCCGGCGTGAACAAGGGCGTTCCCAGGAGCACGCCGTCCAGGTCGTACGCCCAGGCGTGATACGGGCACTGGAAGAACCGCTCGACCCTCCCCGGCGACGTCTCGCAGAGCTTCGTTCCCCGGTGGCGGCAGAAGTTGTGGTGGGCACGCAGCTCTCCTGAGCGGTTTCGACAGACGATCAGCGACCGCCCGGCGACGTCGACGACGACGAAGCTCCCCGGCTCGACCAGCTCGTCCGTCACGCACACCGGCACCCACGAGCTCCCGAAGATCCGCTCTCGCTCGAGGGCGTGGAACTCGGGCGACGTGTACGCGTCGGGGATCAGGGTCGACGCGCGGTCGACGGGAGCCGGGTCGCGCCGTACGTCTCCTCTCGCATGAATTCAGAGGCGGAGACCGGACGCGAGGGGTTACCCTGGAAGTCGGACATGGCTTTACGTTTCTCGCCTTGCATTGTGGCGGAGGACCGGGAAAGCTAACGCCCTACTGATCTTCGACCGGGAGAGGAGCTCCATGCGTTATCCCAACGAAGAGATCGAGGCCTATCGTCGCAACGCGGGCGAGCTCGAGAACGAGCTGATCGACGAGTATCGGGCGGGCACCTTGTCCCGGAAGGAGCTGATCCAGCGTGGCTCCGTGCTCGGCATGTCGCTCCCGTTCCTCGGACTGCTCGCCGGCCCGGCACAGGCTGCGATCTCCAGGCCGATGGCGAGGCCGATGGACGTCGGCCAGCGCGGCGGCACCATCCGCATCGGAACGGCGTCCATCGACGCGTCGCTGGAGCCACCGCTGCTCCAGACACTGGCCGCCATCAGCGTCACCCAGATCTCCGGCGAGCAGCTCACGTTCGCCGACAAGAACGCCGTCCTACGGCCCCGCCTGGCGACCTCCTGGAAGCCCAGTCGCGGAGGGCGGAGCTGGACCTTCCAGATTCGACCACGCGTCCGCTTCCAGGACGGGAAGCCGATGACGGTCGCCGACGTCGTCGCGACCTTCCGCCGACTCCTCGGGCCGGACTCGCAGGCACTGTCGTCGTACAAGGGCGTCATTCGCTCGGTGCGAGCCGTCGGCCGGAACGCAGTGCGCTTCGACCTCGAGGCGCCGAACGGGCTCTTTCCGTACCTCACGGCTCAGATGACGTACCAGTCGATCATCCTGCCGGCGAGCTACAAGTTGCCGACGGATCTCCAGAAGCCGGGCGAGTTCACGAGCAAGATGAACGGCACCGGCCCGTTCCGGCTCCTGGAGAATCGGGGGCCAGGCGGTATCACCTGGGAGGCCAATCCCACCTACTGGGGCGGCCGGCCGGCGATCGACAGGGTCGAGATGCAGGTCCTCGACGACCAGGCACGCGTGACGGCGCTCCAGAGCGGGCAGATCGATCTCGCCGTGCAGGTGAGCTACGAGGGTGCGCAGCAGCTGCAGCGGGCGAACAAGAAGGTCCTGCCGATTCGCACTGCGAACCACCGCTACCTGAACATGAACGTCACCAAGGAGCCGTTCAACGACGTCCGGGTACGCCAGGCGATCGCGCTGGCGTTGGACCGCCCGGGCATCGCACGCGGCCTCTGGGGCCCGTTCGCGGAGGTCGGCAACGACAGCCCGATGTGGCCCGGCTATCCGTACACGGCGAAGAACGTCCCACAGCGCAGGCGGGATCTCGAGCGGGCACGGGGGCTCCTCCGAGCGGCCGGAAAGGAAAACCTCCAGATCACGCTGACGTGCTATCGCGCCTTCGAGATGCCCGACTACGCCCAGCGTGTTGCGCAGGCGCTGAGGCAGATCGGAATCACCTGCGAGGTGAAGGTGTTCACGAGCGTCCAGTACTTCGACGGCAACAGCTTCGGCGCGGCGCCGCCGCTCGCACCGTGGCTCGACACCGACTTCGGCATCGTCGACTACGGTGGGCGTCCGATCCCGTCGACGTACCTGAACGCGGGCCTGAAGTCCGGAGGCGTGTGGAACGCAGCGCGCTACAAGAGCCGGGCGTTCGACCGGATCCTGGCGAACTTCACTGGAGCTCCGGACCTCGCCGGGCAGCGGAAGTACGCTCGTCAACTCGAGCTCCAGCTGCTGAAGGACACGCCCGTGATCTACGCGTACTTCTACAACTTCATCGCCGCGACCGGCCAGAACGTCCGGGGCTACGTCCCTGGCGGGATGGCTGACATCAACCTCCGTGGCGTCACGGTGAGGTAATTCTCGAGAGTCGGGAGGCGCCGGTCGTTCGCTACCGGCGCCTCCGGCTCGCCGGGTAGCGCAACATGCTCCGGTACGTCTTGAAACGAGTCGCGCTCGGGCTCTTCTCGCTCTTTCTCCTGACCGTGATGATCTTTCTCGCGGCGCAGGTCCTGCCCGGTAATCCAGGACGCATCGTCCTCGGACGGGAGGCGACGCCGGGCGCTGTCGAGCAGTTCAACCACGCGCTCGGGATCGACCGACCTCTGCCCGTCCGCTATGCAGATTGGCTATCCGACGCCGTGCGTGGCGACTTCGGCGCCAACTACACGGATGGGCGCCCGGTTACGGATGACCTCGTCCCGGCGCTCAAGCGGTCGCTCTTCCTTGCGATCTACGCGTTCATCCTCTGCGTCCCGATCAGCATCCTCGCCGGGGTGATCGCCGCGCTTCGGCGCGGAAAGCCGACGGACCGCGCGATCACCGTCAGCGGGCTCTCGCTCGCCGTCATCCCGGAGTTCGTTCTGGAGCAATCCTCGTGACCCTGCTCGGACCGGCGTGGCTCAACTGGTTCCCCGGTGTCGCGGGGGCCCTGATCGGCGCCTCGTTCGCCACCAAGCTCGAATCGCTTTTCCTCCCTGCCCTCGCGCTGGCGCTCGTGCTCTTCGGCTACATCGCGCGCATGGCGCGCGCGGGAACGATGGAGGCACTCGACGCCGACTTCACGCGCACTGCGACCCTCAAGGGCCTCAAGCAGCGACAGGTTCTGGGAAGGCACGTGTTACGGAACGGCCTGCTCCCGACCATCGCGGTCATCTCCACGCAGGTCGGCTACCTGTTCGGCGGGATCGTCGCAATCGAGAAGCTGTTCGGCTATCCCGGGATCGGGTTCCTCACGGTCACGGCTGCACAGATCAAGAACTTCCCGATGCTGCTCGCCTGCGTACTCGTGATCGGTGTCATCTATTTCGTGGCGACGCTCGCCGGTGACCTGCTCACCGCGGCGCTGAACCCCCGCGTGCGGCTCACGAGGCAAGCGTGAGCGCTCCGCAGCTTCCTGTTGTGGTGGAGGGCGCTCCGCCCCTCGCGGGACAGCCACTCGATACACCGCAACGCGTCCGGCGCGAGACCCTGCGACTGATCCTCCGCTCGACGATGTTCATCCTCGGCGCCCTCGTCACCCTGTTCTGGGTCGCCTGCGCGTTGTTCGGACTGCAGATCGCGCCCTACGATCCCTACGAGTCGTTCGCATTCAGCTACGAGCCTCCCTCTTGGTCCCATCCATTCGGGCTGGATCGTCTGGGACGAGACGTACTCTCGCGCGTCATCGTCGGAGCGCGCAGCGTCCTCGAGGTCGCTCCGGCCGCGAGTCTGCTCGGGGTCACGCTCGGCTCGATCCTCGGGTTGATCATGGGCTACTTCAGCGGGTGGACGGACAACATCATCGGACGTGTGCTCGACGCGATCCTCGCCGTCCCGTTCATCGTCTTCGGCATCCTCGTCCTGACCGCGCTCTCGGGCTCAGAACAGGGGATCAGCGTCTCCTCGCTGAAACTGATCGTCGTCATCGGCCTCGCCTTCATGCCGATCGTCGCGCGCACGGTGCGCTCCGCGGTACTCGTCGAGCGCGACCTCGACTACGTGCAGGCGGCGAAGCTCCGCGGCGAACATGCGCCCTACATCATGCTCGTCGAGATCCTCCCCAACGTCATGGGCCCCATCGTCGTCGAGGCCACGATTCGCGTGGGGTACGCGGTCTTCGCAGTCGCGACCCTGGCGTTCCTCGGCTACGGGCCACAGCCTCCCTCGCCCGACTGGGGCCTCCAGATCGCCGAGCAGTACGCGGACATCTCGCTCGCGTGGTGGGCGGTCGTCTTCCCGGCCCTCGCCATCGCATCCCTCGTCGTCGCCATCAACCTGATGGCCGACACCGTGCAGCAGGCGCTGGACCAATGACCACCGTTTGCCTTCGGCAAACGGTCGCGGGGGAAACCATGTTTCCCCCGCGGGCCCCCTTCTTCTTGAGAGCGTGGGGAACCTCCCGGTTCCCCACGCCCCTCCACGCTCATAGGCCGAGAATCGGCCTATGAGCGCTCCTGCACTCGTCGAGCCCGCCGCACCCGCGCTCGCGATGAGCGACGTGGAGATCGTGTACCGGGTACGCGGCAAGGACCGCGAGGTCGTGCGCGGAGTGTCGCTTACGATCGAGAAGCAGGGGAGCTACGGCCTCGTGGGGGAATCGGGCTGCGGCAAGTCGACGGCCGCGCTCTCGATCGTCCGCTACCTGCCTCGGAACGGCAGGGTGACCCGAGGTCTGATCGAGGTGGCCGGCCGGAACGTGCTGAAGCTCCGGGGCGAGCCGCTACGCCGCTACCGGCGCGACGCGGTGTCGATGGTCTACCAGAACCCCGGCAGCGCGCTCAATCCCTCCGTGCGTGTCGGCCGGCAGGTTGCGGAGGTCTTTGCGCTCCGCGGCGTCGACCGCAAGGGAGCGCGTGAGAGGTCGCTCGCCGTGTTGCGGGAGGTCCACATCGCCGACCCCGAATCGGTGCTGCGCCGCTACCCGCACCAGCTCTCCGGAGGGATGCAGCAGCGCATCATCATCGCGATGGCCCTCGCCACGAACCCGGAGCTGCTCATCCTCGACGAGCCGACGACCGGCCTCGACGCGACCGTGGAGGCGGAGGTGCTCGACCTGATCGGAGAGCTCCAGGAGCGGTTCTCCACCGCCGTCCTCTTCATCAGCCACAACCTCGGGGTCATCAGGAAGACGTGCGAACGCGTCGGCGTCCTCTACGCCGGGGAGCTCGTCGAGGAAGGCCCCACCGAGGAGATCCTCCAGAACCCGCGCCACCCGTACACCGTCGGCCTGCTGCGCTGCATCCCCCGCGGCGGGGTCAGCAAGGACCGCGGCAAGCTCGACACCATCCCCGGCTTCCTGCCGCCGATCGGCGTCGACCTGCCCGCCTGCGTCTACGTCCACCGCTGCGCGCTCGCGCAGGAGATCTGCCGCACCGACAAGCCTCCGGACCACCAGGTCGGCGCCTCCCACACGAGCCGCTGTCATTTCCACGAGCAGGCGCAGGAGCTGCCGCGGGCCACGAGCCCGACTCCCGCGCCGAGCGTGGTCGATCGCCTCGCAGTGCCGCTTCTGAAGGTGGACGACCTCGCCAAGACCTTCCACCAGGACGGGCACGACATCAAGGCCCTCGCCGGCGTGTCGGCGATGCTGTGGCCCGGGGAGACGCTGGGGCTGGTCGGCGAATCCGGCAGCGGCAAGACGACATTCGCGCGCACCCTGCTCGGGATCGTCGAGCCGACTGCGGGCACCGTCGAGATCGACGGAAACCGGATGCCGCCCAAGCTCGGGCAGCGCTCCGCGGCGGACGTCGCCGCCTTGCAGATCGTGTTCCAGAACCCGGACTCGGCACTCAACCGCCGGCACACGGTCCGGCGGATGCTCAAGCGGACCCTCGGAAAGCTCGCGCACGTCGGAGGCGGCGCTGCGGACCGACGAGCGGAGGAGCTCGTCGAGTCCGTGCGGCTTCCGGAGCGGACGCTCTCGTCTCGCCCGACCGGGCTGTCCGGCGGACAGAAGCAGCGCGTCGCGATCGCCCGTGCGTTCGCCGGAGACCCGCGCCTTGTCGTCTGCGACGAGCCGACTTCGGCTCTGGACGTCTCCGTTCAGGCCGCGATCCTGAACCTGCTCGTCGACCTGCAGACGACGAGCAAGACGAGCTACGTGTTCATCAGCCACGATCTCGGCGTCGTCCGCTATCTCTCGGACCGGATCGCGGTGCTCTATCTCGGACGCCTGATGGAGCTCGGCCCTGCAGAGACCGTCTTCGAGCCGCCGCACCATCCGTACACCGAAGCGCTGCTCTCCGCCGTCCCGACGATCGAGGGCGCGCAGCGGGAACGGATCGATCTCGAGGGAGAGATCCCGTCCGCGGCGAATCCTCCGACCGGCTGCGTGTTCCATACGCGCTGCCCCCGCTTCCTGGGCGCGATCTGCGTCGAACAGGAGCCTCCGCTCGCCGAGGTCGAGCCCGAGCACTTCATGCGCTGCCATATTCCGGTGGAGGAGCTGCGCGAGCTGCAGAAGACCGCGCCGCCGGCCGAACGCGTGCCGGTGGAGCTACCTGGCTAGCCGTCCTCGCCGACGATCAGCACGAGCTTTCCGACGAACCGCTTCGCAATGAAGTCACGCTGGGCCTGGACGATCTCATGCAGCGGGTACGTCCTCGCGACCACCGGCTTGATCTCCCCGCGCTCGACGTATCCGACGACGTTCGCGAACACGGCCTCGTCCTGATACGTGCAACCGAAGAGCGTCAGATCCTGCAGGTACAGCGTTCGCAAGTCGAGCTCGACCATGGGACCCGCGATCGCGCCGGCGGTCGCCAGCCGACCTCCGCTACGCAAGACGTCGAGCAGGGAGCGCCAGCCCGGTCCGCCGACCAGATCCACGACCACGTCCACCGATCGCGCCCCGAGCGCGTCGCGTGGGTCGCCGTCCCGGAGCAGCACGACGTCTGCGCCGAGCGCGCGGACGCCGGCTTCCTTGCCAGCCCCGGCCACGGCCACGACCTCGGCACCGCGGCGCTTCGCGAGCTGCACGGCTGCCGAGCCCACACCGCCGGAAGCTCCGGTCACGAGCACGCGCTCACCGCTCGTGACGTTCGCCCGGTGGAGCATGTTCTCGGCGGTCGAGTAGGCACAGGGGATGGACGCGAGCTCGGTGTCGTCCCAGTCGCACTCGACGCGAAAGACCTCGGTCGACGGCACCTTGACGTACTCGGCGAACGCGCCGTCGAGCTCGGACCCGAGCGTCCAACACGCAGGCGGAGGCGCCACCGGCGAGCGCATGACAGAGCGAACCAGCACCCGCTCGTCCGATTCGCACGGCACCGACCCCGGCTCCGGCCGCGACGATGCGACCGCAGCAGTCCGCGCCTTGGATCCGAGGAAAGGACAGCGGGAATCCCGTCCACGCCGAATCGGTCGCGGATGCGTCCGGGAACCCCGCCGCTGCTCCTTCGGATGTGCCGGAACGAACGTCCTTCGAGTACCAGCCGATGCGCGTGTTGACGTCCGTGTTGTTCACCCCGGCGGCCGCAACTCGGACAACGACGTCGCCCCGCTGTCGGTTTCGGGACCGGCACGTCGTCGCGATAGGCGAGCTTCTCGTAGCCGCCGTGCCCGGTGAGCAGCACGGCGCGCATCGCTCGAGGTAGCCCGTCCGTCACGGCCGGAATGTATTCGAGTCGCTCGTTTAGCATCGGCGCTCCATGATTGAGACACCGGTTCGAGATGCAGTCGTCGTCGGCGCGGGGATCGCCGGCCTCGCGGCAGCGTGGGATCTCCGCGACCGCGACGTCCTCGTGCTCGAGGCCGCCGACCGCCTCGGCGGGCGCGTGCACTCGGAGCCTCGCGGCCCGTACTGGCTGAACCTCGGCGCGCACGTCTTCAGCGGGCCGGGCTCGGCGACCTGGCGGCTGGCGGAGGAGGTCGGCGTCGAGCTTCGCAAGGTTCCGGGGCAGCTCGTCGCGGTGGAGCTGAACGGCCGTATCGTTGCCGGCGGCCGGCCGGAGTTCTTCCCGTTCCGGTTACCGCTCTCGCTGCGCGATCGAGTCGCGCTCGTGCGTGCCGGGCTTCGCCTCAAGCGAGCGGTCGCGGGGTACGAGCGCGTCGCCGAGCGACGGGCGGGCGAGACCCCTGCGGACACGCGTCGCCGTGTGCTCGCCTACGGCGACGACCGCACGTTCGCGGACTGGCTCGGCCCGCTTTCGGGCGACGCAGCGGCGCTCTTCCGGGCGACCGTCACACGCTCGACCGCCGAGCTCGACCAGATCGCCTTCGGCCACGGCGCCGGGTACTTCTCGCTCGTCTGGAACGCGGGGAAAGGCCTGTCGTACAACGTGCTCGGTGGGCCGGGACGGTTGATCGACGGAATCGCCTCCGCTCTCAGCGGTCGAGTGGACACGCGCGCGGAGGTGCGAGAAGTGGCCACCGAGGGCGACCTCGTGCGCGTCCGTTATCGGCAGGACGGGTACGAGCGCGAGGCACTCGCGCGCCACGTCGTGCTCGCCACGAAGGCGTTCGACGCTGCTCGGATCGCGGTCGATCTTCCCGCCGAGACACGCCACTCCCTCGAGCACATCCCGTACGGCGACTCCGTCGTCATGGCGATGACCACCGCCGAGACGGGGCCGATGCCGTGGGACGAGCTCTACGCACTGGCGACACCGAAGCGGGCTTTCAGCATGCTCTTCAACATTGTCAACGTGCTCCGTCCCTCGAGCGCAGGTTCAACAGCTGGGCGAGAGCCGGGCGGAAGCCTGATGGTCTACCGTAGCGGCCGTGCCGCGCTCGAGCTCATGGAGCGATCCGACTCCGAGATCGAGCGGGTATTCCTCGACGATCTGTACGCGATCTTCCCTCCTGCGCGCGGCATCGTGAAGGAGACGGTGCTCGTGCGAATGCCGAGGATGTTGCCGTACGCATTCCCTGGACGGGCAGCCCTGCAACCGGCGCTCGAGCAGCCGCTCGGCCGGCTGCACCTCGCCGGCGACTACCTCGGAGGCGTGTACACGGAGACGGCGATCTCGAGCGCACAGAGCGCAGCCGCCGAGATCCGGGCCGAGCTCGAACGCGAGCACGCGACGGCGTGACGTCGGTCGCCGTCGTCGGCGGAGGCGTGATCGGGCTCGCCAGCGCATGGGAGCTCGCGCGCGCGGGCGCGACGGTGACCGTGCTCGAGCGGGGCGCGGTGGGTGGAGGCGTATCGCTCGGAAACACGGGCTGGGTCGTGCCGAGCATGACGTATCCGCTCCCGGCGCCGGGGATGGTCCGCGAGGGGGTGCGCCAGCTCGTGACCCGCGGTGACGCGTTCGTTCTCCGCCCGTCGCTCGACCCCGCCTTCGTGCGCTGGCTGTGGCGCTTCTGGCGGAGCTCGACGGCCGCGCGGTTCGACGCCGGCGTGCGGGCGCTCCTCGCGCTGAACCGGCGCACGCTCGAGCTCTTCGACGCGTACCGGGATGCAGGCGTTCGCTTCGAGATGCACTCGACTGGGCTCGTGATCGTCGCGCGTAGCCCCTCGGGGCTGGAGCACTACGCGAAGGTCTTTCGCCGCCTACGAGAGCTCGGGTACGAGGGCGGCGAGCCGGAGCAGCTACGTGGCGAACAGCTCCTCGAGCTCGAGCCGGCACTCAACAGTCGAACCGTCCAGGTCGGACTCCACGCACGGGTCGACCGCTATGTCCGGCCGGACGAGCTGACGAGCGGATTGGCGGACAAGCTGCGCGAAGACGGCACCGAAGTCCTCGAGAACTGCGAGGTCCTCGATCTAAACCGTGACGGGGATGGGTGGACGCTGACGACCGATGCGGGCGAGACTCGGGCGGACAAGATCGTCGTGTCGGCGGCGCTGCAGTCCGCCCGCCTCCTCGAGCGCTTTGGCGTGCGCGTCGCGATCCAGCCCGCGCGCGGCTACAGCGTCACCGTCACCGGGAAGGGAACGCCACCCCGTCATGCGCTCTATCTCGCCGAGGCGAGGATCGGACTGAGCCCGTACTCGGGCGGCGTGCGCGTGGCCGGCGTCTTCGAGCTCGGCGCGTCGCGCGCGGAGGCTCCGGCCGGAATGGGTGAGCGGCTTCTCGCGGCGACGGCGCCCTACCTCGCCGACTGGCAGCCGGAGGTCGACGGCCCTCTCCCGACGTGGGCCGGCCTGCGGCCCGCGACCGCCGATGGTCTTCCGCTGATCGGGGAGGTCCCGGGCCACAGCGGGCTCTTCGTCGCGACCGGGCACGGGATGCTCGGCATCACGCTCGCGCCCGCAACGGCAGCCTTGCTCGCACCGCTCGTGCTCGAGGGTCGCGCGGCTCCCGAGCTCGCTCCCTTCGCCCCGGGGCGGCACTGATGCGCATCCGCGCAGCCGTGCTCGAAGAGACGCGAGGCGCCCTTGCGGTGCAGGAGCTCGAGCTCGCGGCACCTCGCCCGCATGAAGTTCTCGTCCGACTCCGTGCGAGCGGCGTCTGCCATTCCGACCTGAACGCGATCGACGGAACGGCGGAGACGCCATGCCCAGCGGTGCTCGGGCATGAGGGCGCAGGTGTCGTCGAGGTCGTGGGCGAGAAGGTGACGCGCGTGGTCCCCGGCGACCACGTCGCCCTCTCGTGGCTCCCCTCCTGCGGTGAGTGCTTTGAGTGCGTCCGCGGCTTCACCTGGCTCTGCTCGACCGCGTGGCCGGCGATGTCAACGGGTGGGCTCGACGACGGGACGACCCGGCTCTCGCGCGACGGTGAGCCCGTCTACCACTATTCCTTCCTCTCCACGTTCGCGGAGGCCTGCGTGGTGTCCGAGCGGTCGTGCGTGCCGATCGCGCATGACATTCCGTTCGACGTCGCAGCGCTCGTCGGCTGCGCTGTCACGACCGGAGTTGGCGCGGTCGCCCGGACGGCAGGGGCCGAAGCGGGAGATCGCGTCGCCGTCATCGGCTGCGGAGGAGTAGGTTTGTCCGCGCTGATGGCGGCTGTTGCCCTCGGAGCCGAGCAGGTCGTCGCCGTCGACGTCGTCCAGGAGAAGCTCGACGTCGCGCGCTCCTTCGGTGCCACGCAAGGCGTCCTCTGGCAGGGGAACGCCGAGGCGACGGCAGAGGCGGTGAGGGATGCATCCGATGGAGGCGTGGACGTGGCGGTCGAGGCGACGGGCAGGGCGGAGGCGATGCTCACCGCGTACCTGTCAACACGGAAGCGAGGTGCCGCCGTGCTCGTCGGAATCCCGGCCGAAGGCGCCGTGCTCGAGCTGCCGGCGGGAACGATCCCGCGCGGAGAACGCCGCGTGCTCGGGTCGATCTACGGCTCGTCGCATCCCGATCGCGACTTCCCTGCGACGCTCCAGCTCTACCGCGACGGCCGCCTTCCGCTCGACCGGCTGATCTCGCACCGTCTACCGCTCGACGATGTCGGGCGAGCATTCGAGCTGATGACGAGCGGCGAGGCGCTACGCGTGGTGCTGCACCTCGACGGAACGGGCGTATGAATCTCGACGATCTCGACGGCCGCATCGGCGAGGGGTGGGGCGGCGAGCGCCCGAACGGGGCGCACGTCAACGTCGTACTCGCGCGCCGCGGAAGCCCGACCGCCGCCGCTGCCGTGAGCATGCTCGCGCTCCCCTCGCCCGGGCACACACCGGTGCTCGTCTGCGTCGGGTCGACCGCGGCGGAGTACGAGCCTGTGTGGCCGCCGACGCTGATGATGAACAAGGCGACCGCGCTCGAGGAGCGGCACCAGACGATCACGTGGGGCGCAGCCCAGCTCGGCATCGGCCAGGGCGTGCTGGACGCAGTTGCCGACGGACTGATCGAGGCGAGCGGCGACCTCGTCGTCCTCGTCGCCGTCTACATCGATCCGGCCGCCGACGACGAGACGGGGGTCCGCCTCGCGAGCCGGGCCGCGATGCGAAAGGCGCTCGGGGTGTGCGTCGAGGGCCGCGATCCGGCCGCAGCCGCCGCGCTCGTAACGCGCCGCGACTCGTTGCAGAACCCGTTCTACGGCGGCGAGTAGTGCAGATCGCGTCGATCGAGGCGCGGCGGTACCGCTATCCGCTCGACCCGCCGCTCCGCGCAGCCTGGGATCCGGCGCCGCGCACGCACCAGGATGCGACCGTCGTCGTCGTGCGCTCCGACGAGGGCGTGGAGGGATACGCGAGCGGGGACGGGCTGCCCGATCGCGAGCTCCTGGAGCGCTTGCTCGTGGGCATCGACCCGTTCGAGACCGACGTCGTCCACCGGATCTGCGAGACGGTGGACTTCCACCACGGGCGGAACTGGACGATCGAGGTCGCCGTCTGGGACCTCGTCGGACGCGCGCGAGATCAGCCTCTCTGGCAGCTCCTCGGAGGGACCCGTGAGAAAATTCTGGCCTACGCGTCGAGCGGGGAGCTCGTCTCGGCCGAGGAGCGCGCGCAGCGCTGCGTCGCTCTCCGCGACGCCGGCGTCAAGGCGGTGAAGCTCCGCTTGCACTCGAGCGACTGGCGCATCGACCTCCCCGTCGTCGAGGCCGTTCGGGGGGCGGTCGGTGCGGAACTCGAGATCATGGTCGACGCGAACCAGGGCTGGCGGATGCCCGGAGATCTGACGCCACGCTGGGACGTGGCGACTGCGCGCGAGTTCGCGGACGAGCTGGGGCGGCTCGGCGTGTACTGGCTCGAGGAGCCGCTCGACACGGACGACGTCGAGGGCTATGCAGACCTCTGCGGGCGGTCAGACCTTCGGATCGCCGCGGGCGAGATGGTGCGGACAGAAGCAGCCGTGCGAGATCTCGTGCTCCGGGGCGGGGTCGACGTCGTCCAGCCGGACGTCGTTCTCTCCGGGGGTATCACAGGTGCTCGCCGCATAGCGGCACTCGCCGAGGAGGCAGAGCGAATCTGGAGCCCGCACACATGGTCGAACGGCTACGGGCTGCTCGCGAACCTGCACGCGGCGCTCGCCTTCTCCACGTGCCCGTACCTGGAAGTTCCGTTCGATCCTCCAGCGTGGTCGGCAGATCGCCGCGACTGGCTGCTCCCGGTCACGTCGGAGATCGCGGGAGACGGGACGATCGCGCCGCCCCCCGGCCCTGGTCTCGGCGTCGTCCCGGACTGGGACGCGCTGGAGCAGTACCGAATCGCCTAGTACCGCGGGAGTGACCCGCCCGTATAGACCTCGTACTCGCCTTCTCGTGCAAAGCGCTCGGCGCACCTCGCAACCGCCTTCTCGTCGAGCTCGACGCCGAGTCCGGGCCCCATCGGGACCTGGACGGCGCCGCGCTCCGGCGAGAACGGCCCGCCGGCGATCACGTCGTCGGTCGTCCAGCGAAGCAACGACTGGCTCGGGCGATCGAGGTACGCGGTCGCGGCTGCAACGTGCAGGTATGCGGCGGTCGCGATGCCGAGGTCGCCACTGTAGAACCAGAAGCCGACGCCCGACTCCTTGCAGGAAGCGATGAAGCGCCGTGTGCCGGCGATGCCGCCGAAGAACCCGAGCCCGAGCACGAGCGTGTCCGGGACGCCGAGGCGCGCGGCGAGCGCGACGTCCGGCGTGTGGGCAGAGAACGGAATCGCGCTCGACTGCCGCAGCTCGGCCATCTCGCGGAAGAAGCGGACCGGTTCTTCGATATTCGCGATGTCGAACGGCTCGAAGAGCGCGAGCGCGCACTTCGCCGTCTCGAGGCGCCAGCTCATGTTCGCGTCGAGGCGGAGCTCACGCTCGGGACCGATCGCAGCCCGTATCTCGCGCACGAGCTCTTCGTCCTGCTCGACCGGGTGGACCCCAACCTTGCCCTCGAACACCGGAGATCCGTGCTCCTCCACCATGCGTGCGCAGAACGCGGCGACGTCCGCGGGCGTCTCCTCGAGCCCGGGCCGGTAGGCGAAGTACTCGCTGAACCGAACCTCGTTTCGCACGGCTCCACCGAGCAGCTCGTGGAGCGGAACCCCGGCCTCGCGGGCCGCGATGTCCCAGAGCGCGATCTCGACTCCGGCCAGCGGGCTCGAGATGACCACCTGCGCATCACCGCGATGCTCGACGGGCGGAGGCTCGAGCCGACCGAGCTCGGCGAGCACGTCACCAGCGTCACGCCCGACGAATGCCTGACCGAGCTCGCCGCGCAGGGTCTCCGCGTCGGAAGGCGAGGTGGCCTCCCCCAGCCCGACGACCCCATCCTCAGTCGTCACCTTCACGACCGTACGGCTGATACCTGGAACGACCCCCGACGCCATCAGGTAGGTCGCCTCGAGCGGGACGTTCACCGGCCAGGCCTCGACGCGGGCGATTCGGCTCACCGCGCCATCCTGCACCATCGGATTAGGCGGTTCAGAATGAAGCCGTGGTCGACGTCACCCGCTTCGAACCGCTCGAGGATGCGGATCACGACCTGTCCCCGGACGAGTGCGCCGCGCTCGCAGGGGCCGCGGCTGGCCTGGTCGAGCTCGACGCGCTCGAGCGGACGGGAGAGGGCTCCTTCGAGCTCCTTTGGCGGACACAGCACTCCGAGGCCTGGCTCAACCTCTGGTGGGAACCGCGCGACACCGGGTTCCACGACCACTCCGGGTCCTGCGTCGGCGTGCACGTGCTCGAGGGCACGGCTCGCAACGAGGCGCTCGTGATCGGAGGAGAGCGGCGGGTCCGCGAGTACGGCGCGGGCGAGTCCTTCTCGTTCCCAGGGAGCGGCATCCACCGGATGGAGCACGATCGCGGCGCGGTCACGATCCACGTGTACTCGCCCCCGATCAGCGCGATCGGACATTACGACGTCGTCGACGGGGAGCTCCGCCGAGAGTCCGGGCCACCGGATCAAGGTTCTCCGCCGAGCCCCGCACTCTCCGCAGCGCTCGACGGACAACAACGACCGCAGCGGCCGCGAAGCGGACGCCTTTAGGGATTTTCGCGCGACCGGAATCCGCGCGAGCGGATTCTGGTCTTGCGCAAGGAGGTCAGACGGCCGAGGCGAGCTCGTCCGCGTACGTGATCGAGATCCGCCCAAGGGCTCCGGTCACTCCGAGCTCGTAGTGCCCCATCCGCCAGAGCGCCGGCGAATACGCATGGAGAGAAGTAGCGGGCGGGCCGCCGGCGTGTCGGACACCGTGGATGTACGAGGAGTCGAAGTCGAACACGGAGCCGGGGGGATGCTCACGGGTCACCTCGTGCATCCAGCCGTCGGGCCTTCGCTCGAAGTGATCCTCGTGGAGCGTCCCGTCGCACACGTACACCGCGCCCGAGGAGACATCGTGGTCGTGGTAGCCCGTGTCCTGCGCGTCGAGCCAGCAGATCAGCCAGAGGTCGAGATGGGGGTCTCGATAGAGCTGAACGAAATGACGCGTCGTCGGGTCGTGGCGGACGAAGCGCTTCCAGAAGCGCGGCTCGCCCGAGAGGTCGACCACGAGCTGCGCCAGTGCCGGGCGATCGAGGTCCGCGTCCTCGGGGACCCGCTCGTGGATCCAGCGAGTCAGTCCCTTGAGCCGAGTAGTCGTGCCGGGTTCTGGTGGCAAAGCGCGTCCGCCACAGCATCGCCGAAGCCGCGGACGGCGTCCAGACCCTGCTCCGGGTCGAGAACCGGGACGTCGGTCCCGAAGACCAGCTGGCTCACGCCGAACGTCGCGAGGCAGAGCTCGAGCGCGCGATTCCCGTAGGAGGACGTCTCGAAGAAGACGTTCGGGTGCAGGACGTCACGGCCCGATACGCCCCGCGAGCGCAGGCGTTCGAGCTGGAACGGCGCGCCCCCGGCGAGCAGGGCGAACACGACCCTGAGCGCGGGCCAACGCACGATGCCCCTGTCCAGCCAGAGCGCGTGGGCCGCCTGCATTTGTGCCGTGTAGTCGACGACGGCTGCCCACCAAGCCGGAGCTCCCGCCGGCGGACTTGCCGGCCCCGGATGGACGAAGAGCAGCGCATCGCGACGGACGAGCTCGTCGAGCTTCGGAGCGACCCCTTCGAGGTCCATTAGCTCGGGTGCGCCGACGGACGCGCCGACGAATCCATCCGGGTCCGAGCCGGCTGCGAGCGGGACGATTCGTGCCGGCGCGCGTTGCGCGAGCTCGAGAATCCCGCTCTCGTAAGCCGACACGATCTCGGCGGCTTCGTCGTCTGGCAGATCAGTCAGACCGAGCGTCGGCTGCAGTAGCACCACGGCCGAGTCGATTCCGCTTCGGTCGAGCAGCGCGAGTCGCGCATCGAGTGCGTGCGCGCCGAGGTCGATCTCGCTCTCGAGCTCGCCCGCCGAGCTCGAGGATCGAGCCGCGGAGACGTGGCGGACGCTCCCGGCGTGAGAGGACCTCGATCAGCGGCTCGGGCCAGAGGTGCTGGTGGAAGTCGATCGTCGGCATGCGGTCATTCTGTCCGTCGCGAGGAATAGCCGCCGCGGCGGCCGCGAAGCGGACGCCTTCAGAATTTCCGCGAGAACGGAACTCGCGCTAGCGAGTTCCGTTCTCGCGCATAAGTCACAGCTCCTTCGCGAACTCGCGGTTCTCGCTCTTCAGGCTCTCGTCGGTTCCGAAGTAGGCGTGCTTCGACATGTCAGGCGAGAAGCGGCTCGCGGGGGGTGTCCGGCCGAGGGCCTCCGCGAGGCTGCGCAGGTGGTGAGGCGCCGCGCCGCAGCAAAGCCCGATGTATCCGACCCCGAGGTCGTTCGCGTCGCGGGCGAACTGCGCGATCTCGTAGCGGTTGCACGTGAAGGGGTCGAGCGCGGTCGGGAACGGCATCCCACCGGGAAGCTCCGCACCGTTCGTGTCTCGCAGCGACTGAAAGGTCGGCTCTTCCTCGTGCGTCCGGTAGGGAACGGGAAGCGCTGCGACGTGCACCGAGACCGCCTCGCGGATCTCCCGGAGCAGCGGCAGCATGGTCGCGGGCCCCCGACTGCAGTTGAGGCCGACGACATCGGCGCCCTCCGCTTCCAGCTGCTTGCACGCCTCCCCGAACCGGAGCCCGTCCCTCGTCTCCTCCGACTGGTGCGCCGTCAGCGTGACGACGGCCGGAAAGCCCGCTTGCTTGATGACGTCGAGCGCGATCGACGCCTCGCCGACGTGCGAGATGGTCTCCGCGATGACGAAGTCGACTCCCGCGTCGGCCGCCCACGAGACCTGCTCCTCGAACATCCCGCGAACGGTCTTCCTCGACTCCTCGTCGTCGTCGACGTAGACGTTCGTGTTGCAGATGTCGCCTGCGAGCAGCGTTCCCGTCTCGTCGGCAACCTCCTTCGCAATCGAGAGGGCCTTGCGGTTGATCTCCTCGAGCAGGTGCTCCTTGCCGACGATCCGCATCTTCTCCCGGTGCGCGTAGTACGTGAACGCCTCGACGACGTCCGAGCCGGCGCGGACGAACTCGCGGTGGAGCTGCGCGACGACCTCGGGCTCCTCGAGCACGACCTCGGGGACGAACGCGCCGGCCTGCAGATACCCGCGGCGCTCGAGCTCGAAGAGGTACCCCTCGGCGCAGATCACCGGGCCCTTGTCGAGCCGCTCGAGAAGGCCCTCGCTCACACGGTCATCATGTCAGACCGGATCGAACCAGCTCCACGAGAGGCTCGAGGTCGGCCGGGACGGTCTCGCCCGCAGCGGTGAACGGCACTCGCTCGCGCACCAGTGCGTAAGCGCGGGCGGTTCCGGCGCCGAGAGCCGGTCGCTCGCGGAGGTCGATCGCCTGCGCCGCGATCGTCAGCTCGACGGCTGCGACTCGCGCGCCGAGATCCACCATCTCGGCAAGGCGGCGCGCGCCGAGCGGAGCCATCGTCATCCGGTCCTCGATGCCTTCGTGCTGCGTGGTCGAGGCGAGCTCGAACGACACCGGCTGCGCGAGCAGGCGGGCCTCCGCAGCGAGCCCCTGCACCGCAGCGCCGAGCTCGCTCAACGCAGGCTCGGCCAGATGTGGCCGCTCTCCGAGCCCCTCGGGGAGGCCGGTGAGCGGCGCTTGCAGGAGCTTGAGGGCGCGCTCCGTAGCGCTCGTCACGGCCGGCGCGAGGGCGATCCTGAGGAAGTCGAGCGCGGCCGCGAGAGGCACGACGTCGAAGTTCCCGGCCGCCAGGACCCGGCCCGAGGACGCGGCGACGACCGGGTTTCCCTGATGCGCGTTCAGCTCCACCGCGAGGACACCCTTCGCGTACCCGAGGGCGTCCCGGGCGGCGCCGTTCACCTGCGGCAGCGTCCGAAACGTGAGGGGATCCTGGAGGTTCCGCGCCGGCCCGTTCCAGAGGTAGCTGCCGTCGAGGAGCTCGCGCAGCCGCACGAGGGTCGAGCGGAGGCCCGGGTACGGCCGCGCCTCCGCAACGGCCTCGTCGATCAGACCCGGATTGGCGGCGAACGCCTCCAGATCGAGCGCGCCCGCGACGTCGAGCCCGTCGAGCAGGGTCTCGCAGTCCGCCACCGCCAGCGCGGCGATACCGGTCGAGAACGCGTTGTTGTCGACCAGGACGAGCGCTTCGCCTGCTGCGAGCTCGAAGTCCCCGAGCACGCCCTCCACGAGATCGGCGTTCGCGGCGAGGTCGGCCTGACCGACGGACCCGAGCATCCGCACGTGTGGAGTGACGCCTTCGTTCAGCCGATCGACGAGGAGCTCCGCGAGCTCGGGGCGAACCCCGGGATACCCTTGCGCGAGCCCGTTCGCGAGCTTGAGCATCGTCGCGCGAACGACGTCCTCCGGAGCCGCCCGGCCCTGAGCGACGAGGTGTCCGCGGATGAGCTGCCGGTTGAAAGGCCCTTGGCCCTCGTCGATCGCGAACTTCTTCCGCATCCCGACACCCGTCGTGAAGCCGTAGATCTGCTGGCCGGTCTCGAGCGCGTGTTCGACGACCGCACGGGCCGCACGCATCTGCTCGAGCGACTCCGGCGCGAGCTCGACTTCTTCTCCGCGACGAGCGACGCGAACGACCTCGTCGAGCGTGAGGTCGTTCCCCGTGAGAAGGACGGTCACCCCCAGACGACCCGAGCGGTCGCGGCGATCGTGCGCAGCTTCGCCTCCTGGTCCTCGATCGTCAGGGCGTTCCCCAGCACCGAGGTCGCGAAGCCGCACTGCGGCGAGAGCGCGAGCCGCTCGAGCGGGCAGAACGCGCTCGCCTCGTGGATTCGCGCGGCGAGCTCGTCCACGGTCTCGCGCCGGCCGCTCTTCGTCGTCACGAGGCCGAGCACGGCCGTCTTCCCCTCCGGCACGGCACTCAGCGGCTCGAACGATCCCGAGCGCGCGTCGTCGTACTCGAGCATGAGCCGCTCCGCGTTCACGTGCGCGAAGAGGCGCTCGGCGAGCCAGTCGTAGCCGCCCTCGACGAGCCAGCGCGACGCCTGGTTTCCGCGGCAGAGATGCATCGCGAACGTCACGCCTTCGTGGCTCCCGTACACGTGGTTGTCGAGCTCGAGCCCGAGCTCGAGCCAGCGATCGGCGGGCCACCCGCGACTCGCGTAGAAGTCGCGGTAGGTCGGATCGAGGAGCAGTGGGTAGTGCGGCGCGTCGAGCTGGATGTACGTCGCGCCCAGCCGCACCAGCTCGTCGACCTCCTCGCGGAGGATCTCCGCGACGTCGCCCAGGAACTCCTCGAGGCTCGAATAGGCGCTGCTCGAGCGCTCGGGATCCCAGAAGTTGGCGAAGAGGCTCGGGCTCGGCAGGGTGACCTTGAGGATGCGGTCGGTCCGCGAGCGGGCGAAGGCGAACTCGTCGGCGGAGAGGAAGCGCTTCCGCCGGAGCTTCCCCTGCACCGCGATCGGAGGGCGCTCGACCTTCATCTCGCCGAGCTCACCGCTCTGCCACTCGCCCCAGAGAAAGGCGTCCAGGTCCCAGTCGCCGAAGCCCTCGACCGCCTCGGTCATCTGGCTCTGGAACGAGAGACGCCGCATCTCTCCGTCGGTGACGACGTCCATGCCCGCGTCCTCCTGGAGCCTCAGAACCTCGTCGACGGCGGCGTCCTCGGCCCGTTTCAGCTCGGTCGCGCCGAGCTCCCCCTTCTCGAACCGGTCGCGTGCGGCGAGCAGTTCGGGCGGCCTGAGGAGGCTTCCGACGACGTCCGAGCGCGCCTCGAGCACGCGCGAACTGTACTCGGGTCGAGTAGCTAGTCGAGTGAGACGACGACGGTCTTCGGCTCGGTGAACACGTCGAGCGGATGGCGGCCTCCGACCCGGCCCACGCCCGAGCGGGAGCCCGAGCGGCCGCCGAACGGGAGGTGGCTCTCCCAGTAGTTCGTCGACTCGTTCACGTTGACCCACCCCGCGCGGATCTGCTCGGCGAAGCGCAGGCCGCGGGCGAGATCGCGGGTCCAGACGGCGGCGAGGAGCCCATACGGCGACGCATTCGCGATCGCCAGAGCCTCCTCATCGGATCCGATGCGCGTGATGGGGACGACCGGGCCGAAGGTCTCCTCACGCGCGATCTCCATCTCGCCGGTCACCTCGGAGATGACCGTCGCGTGGTAGAAGAGCTCGGTCGGGTACCCGCTCGCCCGCGCGCCGCCGAGCACGACCTCCGCCCCGCGCTCGACAGCATCGGCGACGTGCCGATCCACCTTCGCGGCTCCCGCTTCGTTGTTCAGCGGCCCCATCGTCGTCTCGGCGTCGAAGGGGTCGCCAAGGCGGATCTCGCGCTCGATCGCAGCCGAGAGCGCCTCGACGAACTCGTCGTGCACGCGCTCGTGCACGAGGAAGCGCTCGCCTGCGGTACAGCTCTGCCCCGCGCAGAGGAACGCGGCGGGCAGGCTCGCGCGGGCGGCGGCGGCGACGTCGGCGTCGTCGAGGACGACGAAGGGGCCGTTGCCGCCCATCTCGAGCAGGAGCGCCTTGCCGGCGGCGCGCTCGGCGACGCGGTGTCCGGTCTCGATCGAGCCGATGAACGCGACCGCGTGCGTGCCCGGGCTCGCCGCGATCTCGTCCCCGACGACCGGGCCAGGACCGGTGACGAGGTTGAGGACGCCGGCCGGGATCCCGGCGTCCGCGACGCACTCGGCCAACGCGACGGCACACAGGGAGGTCGACGGAGCAGCCGCCCAGACGACTGCGTTGCCGGCCGCGAGCGCAGGAGCGATGACCTCGGCGGGCATCGTGTAGGGCCAGTTCCACGGCGTTATGACGCCGACGACTCCGCGAGGCACGCGATAGACGAGCACGCGCTTCGCCGCGTCGAGCGACGGCGGCAGCGAGCCCTCGAGCCGCGTCGCCTCGGCCGCGGCCTGCCGGAAATAGCCGACGAGCTCGTCGACCTCGTCGTACGCCTCCGCGACGAGCGGCTTCCCCTGGTCGAGCGTGAGCGTGCGAGCAAGGGCTTCCCGCCGACTCTCGATCTCGGCTGCGACCCGCTCGAGTGCCGCCGCGCGCTCGAACGCCGACAGCGCGGCCCAGCCCGCCGACGCCTCGTTCGCCGCCTCGAGCGCGCGCCGCGCGTCCTCCCGCGTTCCCTCGGGGACCGTGCCGATCACTTCGCCGCTCGCCGGGCTCTCGGCGTCGAACCGGGCGCCGGACTCGCTCTCGACCCAGGCGCCGCCGATCAGCATCGAGACGTCGATCCGATCCTCTCCCGCGTTCCTTGACTCCGAAGCGGCCGTAGTATATTCACCGTATACCAGTGGTCTGGAGCCGGTTCTGTTGAGCGGTGAGGCCACCGTGAACGGCGGGGGTCGCGGTAGCCCGCTCATCCGGGCGCACGGTGTCTGGAAGATCTTCGGCCCGAAGGCCGAGCGCATCCTCGGCACACCGGACGCCGACCTCCCGCGGCGGGAGCTGCGCGAGAAGACGGGCTGCGTCGCGGCAGTGCGCGACGTCTCGCTCGAGGTCTACCCCGGCGAGGTCTTCGTCGTCATGGGCCTCTCCGGATCGGGCAAGTCGACGCTCGTGCGGACGCTCATCCGGCTGATCGAGCCGACCGCGGGGTCGATCGAGATCGTGGGCACGGACGTCATGGCCGCGAGCAAGGCCGAGCTCCGCGAGCTCCGGCGTCACAAGGTCTCGATGATCTTCCAGCACTTCGGCCTCCTCGCCCACCGGCGCGTGCTGGACAACGTCGCGTTCGGGCTCGAGGTGCAGGGGATGCCGAAGGCAGAGCGACACGCCCGGGCACGCGAAGTCCTGACGCTCGTCGGGCTCGAGGACGTCGCGAACCAGTTCCCCGACCAGCTCTCCGGCGGGATGCAGCAGCGCGTCGGCGTCGCGCGCGCCTTCGCCGTCAATCCGGAGGTGATGCTGTACGACGAGCCGTTCAGCGCGCTCGATCCCCTGATCCGCCGCGATATGCAGGACGAGGTGATCCGGCTCCAGGCGGAGACGGGGACGACGACGATGTTCATCACGCACGACCTGCCCGAGGCGCTGCGGGTCGGTGACCGCATCGCGATCATGCGCGACGGCGCAATCGTGCAGCTCGGCACTCCCGAGGAGCTCGTCGGCTCGCCCGCCGACGACTACGTCGAGAACTTCACCCGCGACATCCCGCGCAGCCATGTGCTGACGCTCCGCTGGATCATGCGCGACCCTGGGCCCGACGAGCAGCTGGACGGCCCGCGCCTGGACGTGGCGACGACGGTGCGCCGGGCCGTTCCTGTCCTCGCCGCCAGCGAGAAGTCGGTGTGCTGTGTCGAGAATGGCGACATCGTCGGCATCGTCGATCGGAATGCAGTCCTGACGGCGATCGCCGGGGAGCGAGACGACTGACATGGCGTCGGTCGCTGCCGCCGAGCCCGTCCTCTCCGCCCCGGTCGTCACGCATCGACCGTGGTGGCGAGGGAAGCTCGTCCAGGTGGCCGGCATTGTCGCGCTCATGGTCGTCGCGTACCGGCTTCGACCGCTCGAGTACCCGTGGCCCGAGCGACTCGAATGGAACGCTCTCACCGGCCATCTCGACGCCTTCCAGGTGTGGCTGATCGACGAGCGGAATGCCGAGGACAAGAGCGTCGTGTTCGGCATCTTCGACGGCTTCGCGACCTTCGTCGACGACATCGTCAACTGGTTCACCAGGCTGCTGCTGTGGCTGACGTGGGTCGGGACGACGGCTGCAGGCACGCTGATCGCCCTACGCTTCGGTGGGTGGCGCGCAGCCGCGTGGGTCGCCGGAGCGTTCGCGACCTTTGCGCTCACCGGGCTGTGGCCCGAGAGCATGCAGACGCTTGCCCTGATGCTCGCAGCGGTCGGCCTCTCGCTGCTGGTCGGAATCCCGCTCGGGATCGTCGCCGGGCTTTCGAGCCGCTTCCTCAAGGCGATTACGCCGGTGCTCGACGCGATGCAGATCGTGCCCACCTTCGCGTATCTCATCCCGGTCGTCGTCCTGTTCTCAGTGGGACCGGGCGCCGCGGTCGTGTCCACCATGATCTACGCGATCCCGCCGGCCATCCGCATCACCGCGCTGGGCATTCGACGCGTGCCCGTGAACACGGTCGAAGCCGCAGCCTCGGTGGGCGCGACACGCGGGCAGGTGTTGTCCAAGGTGCAGCTTCCGCTCTCGCGGCGGACGCTCCTCCTGGGGGTCAACCAGACCATCATGTTCGCTCTGTCCATGGTGGTCATCGCCGGCCTGATCGGTGGTGGGGGTCTCGGCGACGTCGTCACCAGCGGGCTGTACTCGAACCCGGGGCTCGCGATCCTCGCCGGCGTCGCCATCGTGGTCATGGCCATGGCGCTCGACCGCTCGACGGAGGCAGTCGCCGAGCGGACGGATCCGACGCACCTCCATCTGACCGCGGGAAGGCGGAAGAGGCTGCGACTTGCCAGCTTCCTAACCGTTGGCGGCATCGTCGGCACGGTGGCGCTTGCCAAGGCGCTCGGAGCCGCTGCGATCTATCCGGCGACTGCGACGGCTCAGGAATGGCTGCTCGCGCGAGTTCAAGCAGTGCTCGACTACGTCCAGGACCCGACCACGATCGTGTTCTCGTTCACGGAGCCGCTGGGGAACTTCATCGTCGTCGAGCTCGTCCAACCGCTGATGCAGTTCCTCGTCGAGGCGCCGTGGCTCACGACCCTGCTCGGCGTGACGGCAATCGCCTTCGTCGTCAGCGGAGTGCGACCGGCGGTGACGACGTTCGCGATGTTCGCGGCGATCGGCGTGCTGGGCATGTGGGAGCCGGCGATGGAGACGTTCGCGCAGGTGCTCGTCGCGACAGGGTTGACCGTGCTCATCGGAGTCGCCCTCGGTGTCGCCGCGGCGGAGAGCAACGCCGTCTCGAAGCTCGTGCGCCCCGTCAACGACGTGTTTCAGACGTTGCCGCAGCTCGTCTACATCATCCCGTTCGTCTACCTCATGCCGATCTCGTACGTACCCGGCATCGTTGCGAGTGTGCTGTATGCCTTTCCCGCCGTCGTGCGCCTCGTCGAGCGGGGAGTCCGGGACGTCGCACCGGAATCGGTCGAGGCGGCAAGCGCATTCGGTGCGACACGCGGACAGGTGCTCGGCAAGGTCAAGATCCCACTCGCCGGCGACGCCGTGATGCTTGGCGTGAACCAGGGGATCATCATGGTGCTCGGCGTCGTCGTGATCGCCGGGCTCGTCGGGTCGGGCGGCCTCGGATACCTCGTCGCGCAGGGGCTCCAGCGGGGCCAGTTCGGCCTGGGACTCCTGGCGTCGCTCGCGATCCTGGCGCTGGGGATTGCGCTCGACCGCGTCACGCAGGCCGGTCGACGCGCGCGGAAGGAGGCAGTCGTATGAGGAAGGCAGGCTCGGTCGACAACAAGGAGGGTTCGATGTCCAAGAAGGTCAGAGCTCGGCTCACGCTGTTGGTCGGCGTGTCGCTCGTGGCAGTGATCGGGCTCGCCTCGTCGGGGAGCGCCCTCGGCGACGCGGGTCAGTCGTGCGGCACGGTCACCTTGAACGAGTACGGCTGGGCCGGGTCCACGGCGAACACGTACGTCGCGAAGTACGTGCTCGAGAAGCGGCTCGGTTGCGCGGTCAAGATCACGAAGATCACCGAGGTCCCGAGCTATCAGGCAATGGCTGACGGCAAAGTCGACGCCGTGCTCGAGGACTGGGGCTACCCGGATCAGTACCGGCAGTACGTGACGAGACAGAAGACCGTGATCGACGCGGGCTCGAACGGCCTGACCGGACACATCGGCTGGTTCATCCCGGGCTACCTCTTGAAGCAGTACCCGCAGTTCAAGACGTGGAGGGGCTTGAAGGGCAGGGAAAGCGTGTTCAAGACTCCCGAGTCGGGCTCCCAGGGGACCTTCCTCGGCGGCGATCCAGCCTTCCAGCAGAAGGACAAGGAGCTGATCGAGGCGCTCGACCTCGACTTCAAGCACGTGACGGCCGGGGGGTACTCGGCGCAGGTCGCCCGGGCCACCCAGCTGATCAAGCAGCGCAAGCCGGTGATCATGTACTGGTGGACGCCGGAGTACCTGAACGCGCAGCTGCAAGCTCGTCGAGGTCCAGCCTGCCACCGCGCTTCAAGGGCTGCAACGACGTCGGCGGCGGGGGAGGCGACATCAAGCAGTACCGGTGCGCGTATGCCGCGGTCCCGCTGAAGAAGCTCTTCAGCAAGGAGTTCGCCCAGAGCGGCTCTCCGGCCGTGAAGGTGCTGCGGAAGCTCAAGTGGCCGAGCAACGACGCTCAGAACCTCGTCGGCAAGTGGATCGCCGGCGACCGGATGAAGCCCGACAAGGCCGCGGAGAAGTGGGTCAAGGCAAACGCGGCCATCGTGAACGCCTGGCTGAAGTGAGGTGAGTCGGAGCCAGGTCTTCCGCGTCACGCACCGGAAGGCCTGGCTCCATCCACATCGATGAGCACATCGCCACTCAGAGTCCACCAACCGGAGGCCGCCGAGGCGCAGTCGCTCTCCGACCGCGCCTACTACGCCATCCGGGAGCTGATCGTCACGCTGGAGCTCGCCCCTGGCTCCATCGTGAGCGAGCGCGAGCTCCAGGACCGGCTCGGAGTGGGTCGGACGCCGGTGCGCGAGGCGCTGCAGCGGCTCGAGAACGAACGACTCGTCGAGGTCTACCCACGGCGAGGGATCTTCGTCTCGAACGTCAACGTGCTCGACCTCGCGGTGTTGTCGGAGGTGCGAACCGTACTCGAAGGGTTCGGGGCCAGGCTCGCGGCGGAGCGGGCGACCGAGTCCGATCGCGCCGAGATCGCGGTGTTGATCTCGGACGTGGAGTTGCTGACTGCATCAGCGGACGAGCGGCGCCTGATGGACCTCGACCAGCGAATCCACCGTCAGGTGTATCGCTGCACGCACAACCCGTTCCTCGAGACGACGCTGGACGGTTACTACGTGCTCACGCTGAGGATCTGGTTCCTTGCCCTCAACCGCGTCGTGCGGCTGGAGCAAGCTGTGAAGGAGCATCTCGAGCTCCTGCACGCGATCCACGACGGAGACCCCGACCGAGCCGAAGACGCGATGCGCCGCCACGTCGCCGGCTTCGAGGAGGCGATCAGGCGAGTGCTCTAGGTCGCCGTCAAGCGCAGTGTCTGATACCGCTCACCCAACCATGCGGTTCGGTGTCAGACTATTGGTGTATTTGTTTCTGACAGACTGATATATGTAACACTGTGAGCCAACTTCCCGCCAGCGCCCGCGCAGTCGTCATCGGAGCCGGAATCGTCGGCTCGAGCGTCGCGCACCACCTCGCCCGCCTCGGCTGGCGCGACCTCGTGCTCCTCGAGAAAGGCCCGCTGCCGAACCCCGGCGGCTCGACCGGGCACGCCTCGAACTTCATCTACCCGGTCGACCATTCGAAGGAGATGACGGCGCTCACGCTCGACAGCGTCCGCCAGTACAAGGAGCTCGGCGTCTTCACCGAGTCCGGCGGGATCGAGGTCGCGCGCACCGAGGAGCGAATGCAGGAGCTGAAACGCCGCATGACCTCCGCCAAGGCGTGGGGCGTCGAGCCGGTCTCTCTGCTCACGCCCGCCGAGGTGAAGGAGCTCGTCCCCTTCCTCGACGAGACGGTGATCCTCGGGGCGTTCTACTCACCCGGGGTCGGAGTCGTCGACTCCCTCCGCGCCGGCACGCTCATGCGCGAGCAGGCGGTCGAGCTCGGAGCCCTCACCGTCTCGGCGAACACGGAAGTGCTCGACATCGAGACCGCGCAGGGACGAGTCACCGGCGTGAAGACGACCGAGGGCGACCTCGAGACCGGCGTCGTCGTCATCGCCTGCGGCGTCTGGAGCCCGAGGCTCGCGCGGATGGCGGGCGCGTGCATTCCGCTGACACCAGCCGTCCACCAGATGATCGACATCGGCCCCGTCCCCAGGTTCGAGGACGCCAAGCGCGCGATCGAGTTCCCGATCGTCCGCGACATGGACACGAACATGTACGAGCGCCAGGACGGAACCTCGCTCGAGATCGGCTCGTACGCGCATCGCGCGATCCTGTACGACCCCGACGACTTGCCCTCGGTCGAGGAAGCCGCACTCTCTCCCACCGAGTTCCCCTTCACGCAGGAGGACTTCGCGCCGCAGCTCGAGCACGCGCTCGAGCTGATGCCCGAGATCGTCGGCGACGAGAGCGTCGGCATCAAGTACGCGATCAACGGGATCCTCTCCCTCACCCCCGACGGGATGCCGATCCTGGGCGAGACGCCCGAGGCGAAGGGCCTCTGGTCGGCTGCGGCCGTCTGGGTGAAGGAAGGCCCGGGCGTCGGGAAGGCGCTCGCGGAATGGATGGTGCACGGCGAGTCCGAGATCGACCTCCACTCGTCCGACGTCGCGCGCTTCCACGACCACCACCAGACGAGCGCGCACGTGAAGGCCCGCACCGCCGAGGGCTTCAACAAGACCTACGGGATCGTCCACCCGCTAGAGCAGTGGGAGTCGAACCGCAACGTCCGCCTCTCCCCCTTCCACTCACGCGAACGCGAGCTGGACGCGGTGTTCTTCGAGGCGGCCGGGTGGGAGCGCCCGCAGTGGTACGAGTCGAACGCACCGCTGCTCGAGGAGTTCGGCGACCGGGTCGGGCGGCGCGAGGCCGAGTGGGACGCCCGCTGGTGGTCGCCGATCATCAACGCGGAGCATCTCGCGATGCGTGACCGGGCAGGGCTCTTCGACCTCTCCGCCTTCGCCATCTTCGACGTCTCCGGGCCGGGCGCGCTCGACGCGCTCCAGCGAGTCTCGATGCGTCAGGTCGACGTCAGCGTCGGCCGCGTCGTGTACACGCCATGGCTCTCGAAGAGCGGCGGCTTCAAGTCCGACCTCACGATCATGCGGCTCGGGGACGAGCTCTTCAGGGTCGTCACCGGAGGCGCGCACGGTATGGCGGACAAGAAGTGGCTGCGCGACCACCTCCCGGAGGACGGCTCGGCCCAGCTCGCAGACCTCACGTCCGCCTGGTGCACGCTCGGGATCTGGGGCCCGCGCGCCCGCGACATCCTCGCGAGTGTCACGAGCGACGACGTCTCGCACGAGGGCTTCCCGTTCGGAACCTGCCGGACGATCGAGATCGGGCCGCTCCGAGTGCTCGCGTCGCGGATCTCCTACGTCGGCGACCTCGGCTGGGAGCTGTACGTCCCGATCGAGCAGGGCGCGCGCCTGTGGGACATCCTCTGGGAGGCCGGCAGCGCGCACGGAGCGGTGCCGGTCGGGATCGGCGTCTACGGCACGACCGGCCGGCTCGAGAAGTGCTATCGCGCCTACGGCACCGAGCTCGAGAGCGAGTACACCGTGGTCGAGGCCGGGATGGGCACTCCCAAGGTGAAGGAGCAGGACTTCGTCGGCAGGGAGGCATACCTCGAGGCGCGCGAGGAGGAGCCGGCCACGATTCTCTGCACGCTCACCGTCGACGATCACGCGTCGTCGAACGGCGTTGCGCGCTTTCCGCAGGGGCGCGAGCCGGTCGTGACCTCGAGCGGCGAACGCATCGTCGACGACAAAGGCCGCGGCTCGTACGTGACGAGTGCGGGCGCCGGCCCGTCGGTCGGCAAGCACATCCTCATGGCGTACCTCCCGCCAGAGCACGCAGAGGCGGGGGCCAAGCTCGCCGTCGAGTACATGGGTGACCGCTACCCGATCACGGTCGCGGTCGCAGGGCCGACGCCGCTGTTCGACCCCGAGAACGTCCGGGTTCGTTCGTGAACGTCCTCGTATGTGTGAAGCGGGTTCCCATGACCGGCGGCAAGATCGTCCTCACCCCGGACGAGCAGGCAATCGCAACGCAACACCTCGGTTTCACCATCAGTCCGCACGAGGAGTGCGGCGTCGAGGAGGCGGTGCGGCTCGTCGAGAAACACGGAGGCGAGTCGGTCGTCCTCACGCTCGGTCCACCCGAAGCGGAGGAGCAGCTCCGCGACGCGATGGCGCTCGGCATCGACCGGGCGATCCATCTCACGACGGGCGGCGAGGACTGGGACCCGCAAGCAACCGCTGCCGCGATCCTGCAAGCGATCGAAGCGGAACGAGCGGCAGGCGTCGACTTCGACCTGATCTTCTTCGGCAACGAGTCGGCCGACGCGGGCGGCTATCAAGTCGGGATCCGTGTCGCGCAGGCGCTCGGGACGCCCGGTCGCAACCGGGCTCAAGGGCGTGACGGTCGAGGGAGACCGCGTCCGCTGTGAGCAGGAAGTGCCGGCGGGGCGCGACGTGTTCGACCTGCCTCTGCCTGCCGTGGTCACGGTCAAGGAGGGACTCAACTTCCCGCGCTATCCCTCGGTTCCGGGCCGGATGCGGGCGCAGAAGAAGCCGGTCGCAGCGAGCTCCCCGTCCCCCGGTCCGGCACGCCTCGAAAAGGCTCGGCTCGTCGTACCGCCGGGGGAGCGCAAGGAGGCCGAGATCCTCGGCCACGGGCCCGAGGCTGCTCCCCGCGTCCTCGAGGTCTTGCAACGAATCGGGGTCGCGTGACCGTCCTCCTCCTCGTCGAGCGTGACAACGGCGTAGTGGACGAGCTGTCGCTGCAGGCAGTCGCGCTCGCGCGCACCCTCGCAGGGGGCTCTCCACTCCAGGCGCTGGTAGCAACGGCACCTAGCGGCTCGGAGCCACAAGGCAACTCTGCGCTCGCAGGCCAGCTCGGTGAGCACGGGGTCTCGACGCTCCATGTCGCGGAGCACGAGATCTTCGACTCGTACGCGCCGCCTGCTGTCGCCCAGGCCGCGGTCGAGCTTGCCGAGCGGCTGCAGCCCACGGCGATCGTTGCAGCCGGCAGCGAGCGCGGGAACGAGATCCATGCCCACGTCGCCGCGCGGCTCGACCTCCCGTTCGCAGCGAACTGCATGTCGGCGACGCCCGGCGACCCCGTGCGAGTGACAAGGCTGCGCTGGGGTGGCAGCCTCCTCGAGGAAGCGGACGTCCACGGGTTCCCGACGCTGCTCACCGTCGCGCCCCACACCGTCGCCGCGGAGCCGGCACCGGCGGGAGAACCGACCGTCGAGCCCTTCGCGCCCGAGCTCACCGAAGCGGATCAGACCGTCCGCGTCACCGAGCACGCTCAGGCGGAAACGGGCGGCGGCGTCTCGCTCGCGGACGCCAAGGTCGTCGTCTCGTCCGGCCGTGGAGCTGGATCCCCGGAGGGCTTCGGGATCATCGAGGAGCTCGCAGGCCTGCTCGGCGGCGCGGTCGGCTGCTCGCGGGCGGTGACGATGGCGGGCTGGCGGCCGCACACGGATCAGGTAGGCCAGACGGGGACGAAGATCGCCCCTGACATCTACATCGCCTGCGGCATCTCGGGCGCGACCCAGCACATGGCCGGCTGCAAAGGCGCAAAGACGATCCTCGCCGTCAACACCGACCCCGACGCGCCCATCTTGGCCAGCGCGGACTACGCCGTCATCGGCGACCTGCACGAGGTGGTTCCGGCGATCTCGGCCGAGCTCAGGAAAGCGAGAGGCGGATAACGACCTGGTTCTCCGCGCTCGCCCTGACGGCGATCGCGGCCGTGGCGATCACGCTGTTCATACGGCGAGGACTGCTGCTCATCCGCCTCATCCGCATGGGCGCTCCGCTCCAGCGCCTCGACGACATCCCCAAGCGCGTCGAGAACGAGACGACGATCGTCCTCGGGCAGAGGAAGCTCTTCCAGCGGCTCGGCCCCGGGCTCATGCATGCGTTCATCTTCTGGGGCTTCGTCGTCCTCTTCCCGACGATCCTGATCGCATTGATCTACGTCGTCGACCGCGAGCCGGACCTTGGCGGCTCGCCGCTCACCTGGCTCGAGAGCCAGGGCTGGTTCGCGCTCCTCGTCGACGTCTTCTGCGCCCTCGTGCTGATCGGCGTCGCGTCCGCGTTCTGGATCCGCAAGGCGCAGCAGCCACGGCGCTTCGAAGGGAGCCATCTCGGCGAGGCCGACCTCATCCTCGCCCTCATCACCGGGATCGTCGGAACGCTCCTCTTCTGGCACGCCTGCCAGATCGCGCTCGGCTTCAACGAGTGGCCGGCCACCTGGTCACCGCTCTCGAACGCGCTCTCGGGCCTCTTCGGCGACAACATGACGACCGAGGTCCTCGAGCGGGTCTTCGTCTGGGGCCACGTGCTGATCATCCTCTCGTTCCTCGTCTACCTGCCCTACTCGAAGCACCTCCACATCGCGACCGCCGGCCCGAACGTCTTCTTCGGGCGCACGCGCCCCGGTGGACATCTGGAGCCACTGAACTTCGACGCGCCGGACGAGGAGATCCGCTTCGGCGCGGGCACGGTCTCGGACATCACCTGGAAAGGGATCCTCGACACGATGTCGTGCACCGAGTGCGGGCGCTGCCAGGACGTCTGCCCGGCGTACGCGACGGGAAAGCAGCTCTCGCCGAAGCTCCTGATCATGGACCTGCGCGACCACGTCTTCGCCGAAGGTCCGCAGGTGCTGCGAAATGGCGCGTTCAACGCGACTCCGCTCGTCCCGAATGCGGTCTCCGACGAGGTCGTCTGGGACTGCGTGACCTGCGGCGCGTGCGTCCAGGAGTGTCCAGTTTCAATTGAACACGTCGACCACATCGTCGACCTGCGAAGGCACCTCGTCATGGTCGAGTCGCGCTTCCCGGCCGAGTCCGAGCCCATGCTGCGGGACGTCGAGCGCAGCGGCAATCCGTGGGGCAAGCCACAGGACGAGCGCGCGGCGTGGGCCGAGGGCCTCGGCGTTCGTGTCCTCACGCCTGGAAGCCGCCCGCCTGAGGTTCTGTACTGGGTCGGCTGCGCAGCGTCCTTCGACGAACGGGCCCGGCTCGCCGCCGAGTCGACGGTGAAGCTCCTGCTCGCAGCCCGCGTCGACGTCGCGATCCTCGGCCCGCGCGAGTCGTGCACCGGAGACCCGGCGCGCAGGATGGGGAACGAATACGTCTTCCAGTCCTTCGCGGAGCAAAACGTCGCGACGCTGAACGAGTCGGGTGTGACGAAGATCGTGGCCAGCTGCCCGCACTGCTTCAACACGCTCGCCAACGAGTACCCGGACTTCGGCGGCCGCTACGAGGTCGTGCATCACACGGAGCTCCTCGCCGAGCTCGTTGGCCAGCGACGGCTGCGACCCGCCCCGAACGCCGACCAGATCACGTACCACGACTCGTGTTACCTCTCCCGTCACAACGACGTCGTCTCGGCGCCACGCGAGCTCGTCGCTGCGGTCGGCCAGCCGGTCGAGATGGAACGGAGCGGTAAGCGCACGTTTTGCTGCGGCGCCGGCGGCGCGCACATGTGGATGGAGGAGCGAGGCTCCGCGATCAACGAGGAGCGCGTCCGCGAGGCGGCCGAGACCGGCGCCGGCACGCTCGCGGTCGCGTGCCCGTTCTGCACGATCATGCTCGACGACGGCGTTCGCCAGACCGAGCGCGACCTGCGCGTGGTCGATGTCTCGACGCTCCTCGTCGAGGCGCTCGAGCGCGAATGATCGACGAGCGCCCGTACGACTACGTCATCGTCGGGGGCGGGTCGGCGGGCTGCGTGCTCGCGAACCGCCTGTCGGCCGATCCCGGGACGCGCGTGCTCGTGGTCGAAGCCGGGCGGCCCGATTCTCTGTGGGACGTCTACATCCACATGCCGGCCGCGCTCTCCTTCCCGATCGGCTCGCGCTTCTACGACTGGCGCTACGAGTCGGAGCCGGAGCCGTTCATGGGCGGCCGCCGCGTCTCTCACGCACGAGGGAAGGTGCTCGGTGGATCGAGCTCGATCAACGGGATGATCTTCCAGCGCGGGAACCCCCTCGACTTCGAGAAGTGGGGAGCGGAGCCCGGCCTCGAGCGCTGGGACTACGCGCATTGCCTTCCGTATTTCAAGCGGATGGAGACCTGCCTCACGGGGGCGGATGAGTATCGCGGCGCTTCGGGGCCGCTCGTCCTGGAGCGCGGGCCTGCCACCAATCCCCTCTTCGCCGCGTTCCTCGAAGCGGTGCAGCAGGCGGGATACGAGCTGACCGACGACGTCAACGGGAGAAAGCAGGAGGGGTTCGCGACCTTCGACCGCAACATCCGTCGCGCGCGGCGGTGGAGCGCGTCCCGCGCATATCTGCGGCCGGCGCGCTGGCGCAAGAACCTCGACGTGATCTGCCGCGCGCTCGTGACGCGGGTCCTCTTCGACGGCAAGCGCGCGGTCGGGGTCGAGCTTTCGAAGGGAGGCGGCTTCGAGCGGGTTGCCGCGAACGAGGTGATCCTCTGCGGCGGCGCGATCAACTCCCCGCAGCTCCTTCAGCTCTCGGGCGTCGGCGACCCGGGGCACCTCCGCTCGGTCGGAGTCGAGGTCGTGCACGAGCTTCCCGGAGTCGGCGAGAACCTCCAGGACCATCTCGAGGTCTACGTGCAGCACGCATGCACGAAGCCCATCTCGGTCGCACCCGCGATGAAGTGGCGGAACCGTCCCTGGGTCGGGTTCCAGTGGCTCTTCTTCCGCCGCGGCCCCGGCGCGACGAACCACTTCGAGGCCGGCGGCTTCGTCCGCTCGAACGACGACGTCGAGTATCCGAACCTCATGTTCCACTTCCTCCCGCTGGCGATCCGCTACGACGGAACACAACCTGCCGGCGGTCACGGCTACCAGGTCCATGTCGGGCCGATGAACTCGGACGTCCGCGGCTCGGTGAAGATCACGTCCCCGAACGTGCGCGACCATCCGGCGCTCCGGTTCAACTACCTCTCGACCGAGCAGGACCGGCGGGAGTGGGTCGAGGCGATCGGCTGCGCACGCGAGATCCTCGGCCAGTCGGCATTCGCGGAGCTCGACGCCGGCGAGATCTCACCGGGCCCGGACGTCGAGACCGAGGAGCAGATCCTCGACTGGGTCGCGCGCGACGCGGAGACGGCCCTTCATCCGTCGTGCTCCTGCCGAATGGGCGTGGACGACATGTCGGTCGTCGACCCGGCGACGATGCGGGTGCACGGCCTCGACGGCCTGCGCGTCGTCGACGCCTCGGTGATGCCCTACGTCACGAACGCGAACATCTACGCGCCGACGATGATGATCGCGGAGAAGGCAGCCGATCTCATCCGCGGGGAGAAGCCCATGCCGCCGGAGCGCGTGGACTTCTACCGTCATCGAGCCACCGAACCCTCTGTCAGCGCCTGACTCGAAAGACGAGCCCGCCTTGCGGCGGCTCAGCCGCGAGCGGAGCGCTCGTCGCGCGCGAGGTGACGGCCGATCGCGGCCGCGGCGTCGACGACTTCGCGTGCGACTCGATCCTCCTTGCCACGGGGCGGGAAGCGGTACGCGGGGCCGTGAACATGGATCGCGGCGACCGCGTTTCCTTTCGCGTCCCGGATCGGAGCCGCAACCGAGTCGATGCCCTCCGCGAACTCCTGCAGCCCCCACGCATAGCCCGCCGTGAGCACGCCCTCGAGGCGCACGCGCAGCTGGTCGGGATCGACTACGGTCCGTGACGTTAGCGCCGGAAGACCACGCGCGACGTAGGCATCGACCGCGTCCGGGGGCCAGTCCGCCATCAGGACGAGTCCCGAGGGGACGGCGTGCATGGGCGCCCGCGTCCCCGTCCAGTCGCGCACCTGGACCGGGTGGTCGCACTCGACCTGGTCGACGTAGAGCACGTCGTAGCCGTCCGGCAGGCCGAGGCCGGCGTCCTCGCCGAGCGAGCTGACGAGCTCGGTCAGAACCGGCCGCGCAAGCGGGGCGAGTCGCCGCTCGGGAGGAACTGTTCGCGCGAAGGCTTCGACCGATGGGCCGACCCGCCAGCGCTTGCCGTCGAGGCGCTCGACCGCGCCGAGCTCCTCGAGCGATCCGAGAAGACGGGCGACGGTGCTCTTCGGAAGGTCGAGGCGACCGGCGAGCGCGGTGACTCCCGCCGGACGCTTCGCCACGGCGTCGAGAATCGCGAAAGCGCGCTCCACCGACTGCACCATTGCAACCCTGCCTTGCTGGTCTACAATGTTTCATGATACAGCACGGTTCCACGATGCGGAACACATGACCACCGACGACGTCGACCTGAAAGCGCTCTCGGACGAGGATCTCGTCGCGCAGATGCACGACGACCTCTACGACGGGCTCGCCGACGAGATCGTCGAAGGGACGCAGATCCTCCTCGAGCGGGACTGGGGAGCCGACAAGGTCCTGAACGACGCGCTCGTCGAGGGGATGCGCATCGTCGGGATCGACTTTCGCGACGGGATCCTCTTCGTGCCCGAGGTCCTCCTCGCCGCAAACGCGATGAAGGGCGGCATGGCGATTCTCCGCCCGCTCCTCGCCGAGACCGGTGCCGAGCGCGTGGGCACCGTGGTCATCGGCACCGTCAAGGGCGACATCCACGACATCGGCAAGAACCTCGTCGGGATGATGCTCGAGGGAGCCGGCTTCGAGGTGATCGACCTAGGGATCAACAATCCCGTCGAGGCGTACCTGGAGGCACTCGACGAGCACAAGCCGGACATTCTCGGCATGTCCGCGCTGCTGACGACCACGATGCCGTACATGAAGGTCGTCATCAACGCGCTCGAGGAGAACGGGCGCCGCGACGACCAGATCGTCCTCGTCGGAGGAGCGCCGCTCAACGAGGAGTTCGGCAAAGCGGTCGGCGCCGACGCGTACTGCCGCGACGCTGCCGTCGCCGTGGAAACGGCCCAAGCCCTGGTGCTCGCACGCCGTGCAGCCGCTGCCGCAGCTTCTTGACGACGAGCACACCTTCGAGGCCGAGAGGCCCGAGGTGCTCGTTCTCGCCTGCGGCGCGATCGCTCGCGAGGTCCTTGCGGTCATCGAGCTGAACGGCTGGACGCACGTGACCGTGAAGTGCCTTCCCGGGAAGCTCCATTCGACCCCCGCGAAGATCGCCCCCGCCGTCGACGCGAAGCTGCGCGAGCTCGCGGGCTCGTACGAGCGCGTCTTCGTCGCCTACGCCGACTGCGGGACGGCGGGCGAGCTCGACAAAGTCCTGGACGCGCACGACGTCGAGCGGCTCCCCGGCGCGCACTGCTACGGGTTCTTCGCCGGGAACGCCGAGTGGCAGGCGATGCACGACGCCGAGCCCGCGACCTTCTACCTGACGGACTTCCTCGCGCGGCACTTCGACTCGCTCGTCGTCAAGAGCCTCAAGCTCGACCGCCATCCCGAGCTCAAGCCGCAGATTTTCGGGAACTACAAGCGTCTCGTGTACCTCGCGCAGACCGACGATCCCGACCTCGCCGAGCGCGCCCGCAAAGCCGCCGACTACCTCGACGTCGCCTTCGAGCAGCGTCGGACCGGGTACGGCGAGCTCCTCCCCTCCCTGCAGCGATTCGTCGATGGGTGAGCTCACCGTCATCTGGTGGCGCGACATCCCCGCCCAGGTCACGGCCAAGGCCGGACGCGCATCCGCGCGAGCGCAGTTGAGCGACCGCTTCCAGGAAGCGATCGACGCAGCGGCGATGAGCGCGGGCCTCTTCGACTCGGACGGCTACCTCGAGGAGTGGCGCAGAAGGACTCGAGCGTGTGGAGACGACCTCGAGACCGAGGTCGCAGACGAGGCGGCACGGCTCGAGCAGGCCTACGGTGACGACGAGCTCGCGAATCTGTCCCGCGCCGGCGGAATCGCAGAGGAGGAGACGACGTGACGGACACGGTGCTGAGCTCGGTCACCCGCGAGGTCGCGATCGGGTTCGAGCGCCCGTTCGTGATCATCGGCGAGCGCATCAACCCCACGGGGCGCTCGAAGCTCGCGGAGGAGATGAAGAACGGCAACTTCGACACGGTCGTCGCCGACGCCATCGCGCAG
Source organism: uncultured Actinomycetes bacterium (assembly GCA_963758605.1). GTDB lineage: Bacteria > Actinomycetota > Thermoleophilia > Gaiellales > Gaiellaceae > GMQP-bins7. The sequence goes on from CAVWWI010000015.1 coordinate 123,385, forward strand.
GTCGAAGCCGGCGCGCACATGCTCGACGTCAACGCCGGGATCCCGCTCGCCGACGAGCCCGCGATCCTTGCCGAGGCTATTCAGCTCGTACAGTCGGTCACGGACGTTCCCCTCTGCATCGACTCCTCGATCGTCGAGGCGCTCGAAGCGGGGCTCTCCGTCTACGAGGGCAAGCCGCTCGTGAACTCGGTCACCGGCGAGGAGGAGCGCCTCGAGAGCGTACTGCCCCTCGTCGCCCGCCACGGCGCCGCGGTCGTCGCGATCACGAACGACGAGAACGGCATCTCCGAGGACTCCGACGAACGGTTCGAGATCGCGCGGAGGATCGTCGAACGGGCGGCCGAGCACGGGATCCCGAAGGAGGACATCGTCATCGACCCGCTCGTGATGCCGATCGGAGCGATCGGCAGCGCGGGGAGGCAGGTCTTCAGCCTCGTCCGACGCCTGCGCGAGGAGCTCGGCGTGAACACGACCTGCGGCGCGTCCAACATCAGCTTCGGACTTCCGAACCGGCACGGGCTGAACGCCGCCTTTCTCCCGATGGCGATCGCGTCCGGCCTCACTTCCGCGATCACGAGCCCGCTGCACGAGGAGGTTCGTAACGCGATCAAGGCCGCCGACGTGATGATGGGGCACGACGCGCACTGCGCAACCTGGATCGCAGGACAGGGCGAGACGCCGTCGGCGGTGCAGCGTGGTCGCCGCGGAGGGCGCGAGGGCAGAAGGAGAACACCCGCTTGAGTGACGCCGACCACCTCGTCGTTTTCACGCCGTCTGGCCGTCGAGGGCGGTTCGAGCGCGGGACGACGGTGCTCGAAGCCGCACGCAAGCTCGGCGTCGACCTCGACTCGGTCTGCGGCGGTCGTGGCATCTGCGGTCGCTGCCAGGTCGGGGTCGACGAGGGCGAGCACGCGAAGCACGGCATCACCTCGTCCGCCTCGCATCTCTCCGCGGTGAACGAGGTCGAGCAGGCGTACGCGGCCGACCGCGGCCTGGCCGACGAGCGCCGCCTCGGGTGCGTCGCGCATGTCGAGGGCGACCTCGTGATCGACGTCCCGCCCGAGAGCCAGGTGTACAAGCAGGTCGTCCGCAAGGAGGCCGATGCGCACCCGATCGAGATCGATCCCGCTGTGCGCCTCTACTACGTCGAGGTCGAGGAGCCCCGTCTCGAGAGCCCGTCGTCCGACGCGCGCCGGCTGCGAGAAGCGCTCGTGCGCGAATGGCAGCTAGAAGGACTCGAGCTCGACCCGACCGTGCTCGACGACCTGCAGTCCTCCCTCCGCGCGGGCGAGTGGCGGGTGACCGCGGCCGTACATGACGGGAACACGATCACCGCCGTGTGGCCCGGCCTGCACGACCGCGCGTACGGCATCGCCTTCGACGTCGGCTCGACGACGGTCGCCGGCCATCTGTGCGACCTCACGACCGGCGAGGTGCTCGCCTCCGCCGGCGAGATGAATCCGCAGATCCGCTTCGGTGAGGACCTGATGAGCCGCGTCTCGTACGTCATGCTGAACCCCGAGTCGCAGAAGGAGCTGACCCGCGTCGTCCGCGGGTGTCTCGCCAAGCTCACCGCCGAGCTCGCGAAGGAGGCGGGGATCGACCGGCACGACGTCCTCGAGGTGACGGTCGTCGGCAACCCGATCATGCACCACCTCCTGCTCGGGCTCGATCCGACCGAGCTCGGAGGAGCGCCGTTCGCGCTCGCGATCGAGGACTCCCTGCGCCTGGTCGCCTCCGACCTCGCGCTGCCGATCCACCGCGGCGCTCGCGTGTACGTCCTCCCCTGCATCGCAGGTCACGTGGGCGCGGACACCGCCGGGATGATCCTCTCCGAGGCCCCGTACCTCGGCGAGGAGGTCAACCTCCTCGTCGACGTGGGGACGAACGCCGAGATCGTGCTCGGGAACAAGGACCGCCTGCTCGCGGCCTCGAGCCCCACCGGCCCCGCTTTCGAGGGCGCCCAGATCACCTTCGGCCAGCGCGCGGCGGCGGGCGCGATCGAGCGCGTGCGGATCGACCGGGAGACGCTCGAGCCCCGGTTTCGGGTGATCGGCACCGACGCCTGGTCGGACGAGCCCGGCTTCAAGGGCACACGCGTGACCGGGATCTGCGGCTCCGGGATCATCGAGGCGATCGCGGAGCTCCATCTCGCCGGCATCCTGACCACCGACGGGACGATCGACGGCTCGTTCGCGGCCCGCACCGCACGCATCGTCTCGAGCGGCCGCTGCTTCTCGTACGTCCTGCACGAGGACGAGACCCAGCTCCTCGTCACCCAGGACGACGTGCGCCAGATCCAGCTCGCGAAGGGGGCCTTGTACGCGGGCTGCCGGCTGCTCATGGACCACTACGGCCTCGAGCGCATCGACCGGATCCGCCTCGCGGGCGCGTTCGGCAGCCAGATCGACCCGGTTCACGCGCTCGTCCTCGGCCTGATCCCGGACTGCGATCCCGAGCGCGTCACCGGGGCCGGAAACGCGGCCGGCACCGGTGCACGCATCGCGCTCCTGAACGTGGCCGCGCGACGCGAGATCGAGGCGGTCGTCCGCCGCGTCGAGAAGGTGGAGACTGCGGTCGAGCCTCGCTTCCAGGAGCACTTCGTCAGCGCGATGGCGATCCCACATGACGTCGATCCCTACGAGCGGCTCCGCGCCGTCGTCGACCTTCCGCGCCCCCGAAAGGCAGCACCGGCTGGCAAAGAAAGCCGAGGGAGACGGCGCGCGGCATCGGCAGCAACTCGGGGAAGGAGCAGCGAATGAGCACGCACACGGGGCGACGCGGCGGAGGTCGCGCCGCCCGGCAGGCGGCACGCATGCACGCGGTCGTCGAGAAGGTTCCCTTCATCACGCGCACGATGACCCCGGTCGAGGTGCTCTCGGACGAGGGCCTCGAGCTGATCGAGTCGAACGCGGACACGATCCTCGAGCAGGTCGGCATCGACTTTCGCGATGCGCCCGAGGCGCGTGACCTGCTGCGAGACGCGGGTGCGGAGGTCGAGGGAGAGCGCGTGCGCTTCCCGCGCGGGCTCGCGCGGCAGCTCGTCCAGGCGACCGCACCCCGCACGTTCACCCAGGTCGCGCGGAACCCTGCGAACTCGGTCGAGATCGGCGGCAACGCCACCGTCCTCGCCCCCGCCTACGGCTCACCGTTCGTGCGCGACCTGGAGGGCGGCCGACGCTACGGCACGATCGAAGACTTCCGCAACTTCGTGAAGCTCGCCTACGCGTCTCCCTACCTCCATCACTCCGGGGGAACGGTGTGCGAGCCGGTCGACCTTCCGGTCAACAAGCGGCACCTGGACATGGTGTACGCCCACCTCCGCTACTCCGACAAGCCCTTCATGGGCTCGGTCACGCACCCGCTGCGGGCGGAGGACACGGTCGAGATGGCGCGCATCGTCTTCGGCGCGGACTTCATGGAGGAGAACACGGTCATCTTGAGCCTCTGCAACGCGAACTCGCCGCTCGTGTGGGACGCGACGATGCTCGGGGCCGCGAAGGCGTACGCGGAGGCGAACCAGGCGGTGCTGATGACGCCGTTCATCCTCGCGGGTGCCATGAGCCCCGTCACGGTGGCGGGAGCGGCGACGCAGACCTACGCCGAGGCGCTCGCCGGCATGGCCTACGTCCAGCTCGTCCGGCCCGGCGTGGCGGTCGTGCTCGGCTCGTTCGCGTCGTCCCTCTCGATGCAGTCGGGAGCGCCGACCTTCGGCACTCCGGAGCCTGCGCTCGTGCTCTACGTCATGGCAGCACTTGCACGGCGGCTCGGCGTCCCCTTCCGGTCGGGCGGCGCCTTCACCGCCTCGAAGGTCCCGGACGCGCAGGCGGCGTACGAGTCCGCGAACACGATGCAACCGACATTCCTCGCCGGAGTCAACTTCGTCCTCCATGCGGCGGGCTGGCTCGAAGGCGGCCTGACGATGGGGTACGAGAAGTTCGTCCTCGACAACGACCAGTGCGGGATGTGGCACGAGTTCGCAAAGGGCGTCGACACGAGCGAGAACGGGCAGGCACTGGATGCGCTGCTCACGAACGGGCCGGGGCAGCATTACCTCGGCCACGAGCACACGCTCGCGAACTTCGAGACCGCGTTCTACCGATCACCCGTCTCGGACAACTCGAGCTTCGAGCAGTGGGAGGCCGAAGGCGCGACCGATGCGGCGCAGCGCGCGGCGCCGATCTGGAAGAAGACGCTCGAGGAGTACGAGGCGCCGCCGATCGACGACGCCGTCGACGAGGAGCTGCGCGAGTGGATCGAGCGGAAGAAGGCGTCCTTCCCGGACTCGGACTATTGATGGACGCGCGCGCCAGCGGACATTGCCTGTGCGGAGCGGTGAGCTTCGAGGTGCACGGCCCGCTTCGTGACATCCTCCTGTGCCACTGCGAAGAGTGCCGACGCTGGCTCGGAAACGTCGGGTCGTTCAGCGCGACGCGTAAGGACGACCTCACGTTCCTCGAAGATCGCGGCCTCCGCTGGATCGACAGCCCGGAGAGCGATCGGAACGCCGAGCGCGGGTTCTGCGGCGAGTGCGGTTCGAGCCTCTTCTGGCGACCGACGGAGAGCGCGCGAATCTCGATCGCAGCTGGAACGCTCGACCCGCCGACCGGGCTCAGCGTCGCCGGCCACTGGTACACGCACCAGGCGGACGACTGGGACGCGCCCGACGACGTTCTTCCCAAGGATTCCGAGCTCTCGACGATGGAGGTGCCATGGCGATGAAGCCGACCGGCGGGATGGCCGAGCTGCTCGCGCGGCCCCGCTACGAGGTGATCCCGCTCGACGGAGCCGAACAGGCGGTGTTCGAGCACGTGCCGACGGAAGTGACGGTGACGGTCACGACGTCGCCGAGGAAGGGCCTCGAGCCGACGCTTGCCCTGGTCGAGAAGGTGGCCGCGCACGGTTACGTCGTCGTTCCGCACCTGGCCGCGCGACATGTCAGGGACACGGCCCACCTCACCGAGCTCGTCGACCGTCTTCGCGGGATCGGCGCCACCGACGTCTTGGTGCTCGCGGGCGACGCCGAGGAGCCGGCGGGCGAGTTCGACGGTTCGCTCCCGCTCCTGCGGGCGCTGGCGGAGCTCGGACAGCCGTTTCAGGACGTCGGCATCACCGGGTATCCGGAGAGCCACGCCTTCATCTCGGACGACGCGACGATCAAGGCGATGTTCGCGAAGGAGGAGTTCGCGACGTACATCGTCAGCCAGATCTGCTTCGACGCCGAGGTGACCGCGGCCTGGATGAAAGCGGTGTGGAATCGTGGGACGAAGCTCCCGATCCACATCGGGCTTCCCGGCCCCGTGCCACTCACGAAGCTGTTCCGAGTGTCGGCACGGATCGGCGTGGGCGACTCACTGCGCTTCCTGCGCACGCACAAGGGCTGGCTGGGGCGAGCGTTCAGCGGAGCATTCGATCCCACTCCGCTCGTCGAAGGGCTCGATGAGAGCCTGGATGCCGAGCGGCCGAACCTCGCCGGCTTCCACGTCTTCACCTTCAACGACCTCGAAGGGACCGAGCGCTGGCGCCAAGGGCAGCTCGAGCGGCTGCCTTCGCTTGTTCCCGCGGACGCCGACGCTCTACGATGACCACGCCAGCGACCGCGTACCGGAGGTAGGCATGTCCGAGAAGATGTGGGGCTCCGAGCCGTTCTGGGGGCTCGGGTACGAATGGGACCCGGACTGGTTCTTGACCGACCGCCAGAAGGAGCTGCGTACGCTCCTGATCGAGCTCTGCGAGAAGGAGATGCGCGCGAACGCCAAGCGCTCGGACGACGAGCTGCTCTTCCCGCGCCGCAACCTCGAGCTCATGGGCGAGCACGGCTTCCTCGCGCTGACGGTGCCCGAGGAGTACGGCGGCCTCGGCGAGAACCACGTCGCCTACTCGATGGTGTGCGAAACGATCGCGCGCTACGGCTGCGCGTCTACCGCGATGTGTTACGTGATGCACATCGGAGCGGTGAACACGATCATGCTCCGCCCCACTCCCGAGCTCGTCGACAAGTACATCCGCCCGCTCGGGGAGGGCAAGATCGGGACGCTCTCCTACTCGGACCCGGAGACCGGCTCCCACTTCTGGTACCCCATTTCCTCCGGCGCCGAGCGCTCGAACGGCGGCTACAACGTCCGCAAGAAGGCCTCGTGGACGACCTCGGCGGGCTTCGCCGACTTCTACGTCGTCCAGACGACGAGCCCGGAGTTCTCGGGCTACGACGACCTCTCCGTCTTCGTCATCGACGGAGGCGACGTCGAATCGCAGCCGTCGCTCTGGGACGCACTCGGGCTCCGCGGGAACCAGTCGGGACCGCTCGAGGTGCCGAACGTCCAGATCCCGGCGGAGCAGCTCGTCGGCCCGGAAGGCGACGGCGCCGCGTCGAACGACGAGTCGGTCGATCCGTGGTTCCTGATCGGCTCCTCGTCGGTGTGGAACGGGATCGCGCTCGGCACGATCGACATCGCCAAGCGGCACACCACCCGGAAGCGCCATGTCGACGTCGGCCTACGCGTCGCCGACTACCCGACGATCCAGGACTACGTGGGCGAGGCCGTGATGGACACCAACGCGAGCCGGGCCTTCGTCTTCTCCGTCGCGGATGCGATGGACCGCGCCACCGACGACAACACGAAGGCGCTCGCTCCCGGCGAGTTCGCGCGCGCCGATTACCTCCACTGGGCCTGGCAGATCAAGTTCATCGCGGCCAAGAACGTCGCCCACGTCGTCGACAAGATGCTCCACGCCTGCGGCGGCTCGGGCTACAAGCGCGACATGGAGCTCGAGCGCTACCTCCGCGACGCCAAGGCCGGGTGGGTGATGGGGCCGACGAACGAGGTCCTGCGTCAGTTCGTCGGCAAGGCTGTCCTGCTCGGCTTCGACTCGCTCGATTACTGGAACCAGACGTACAACCGGCGGGCCGTCGAGAACGAGATCAAGAAGCTGGACGCCGACGGCAAGCGCGAGCTCGCCGAGGCGTTGATCGCCGAGGCCTCGGAGCAGGAGGCGAAGGCGCCCGCCCAGAAGGCCTGATGTCCTCGCGCGTCGCCGGCGGGCTGCTTCCCGAGGATCCCTTCCTCGAGACGTACCTCGTGCGCCCCGGTGGCGCCACCGTCGTCGCGCTCGGGGCGGACGAGCGCTTGACCGTCGTCGACTCCTACGGCGGCCAGGTCGCCGAGCTCACGGTGCTGTCACCCGAAGGCGCCGACGACGCCGGCGCGCTGGGGACGCGAGCGGATGCGCCCGCAACCGTGTTTCGCGAGCTCGTCCGCAACGGGAACGGGTTCCTGCAGCAGCTCGCGGCGCCGGAGCTCCGCCCCGAGGAAGCGCTGGCTGTCCGCCTCTTCGAGAACATGTCCCCGCCCGGAAGCTCGCAGTCGTTTCGCGCCGAGCGGGAGGTGAAGGTAGTGGTGGCCGCGCCCGCCGGCCGCATCGTGGACGGCGCGCCACCGCCGTCGGACCTGCTCGTCGAGATTCGACGGGGCACGCCGAGGGAGTACGGGCAGTTCGAGCTGCCGACGCCGCTCGCCGAACCGCGGCTCGACTTCCGGGTCGACAAGGCGACCGCGCTCGCATACGAGGTTCGCGCGGGCGAGTACGTCCAGGTCATCGACGTGGAGGGCAAACAGTGCTCCGACTTCCTCGCCTTCCACCGGGGACGGCTGGAGGACGGCGTGGAGCGCGGGCTCGACGCGACGGTGACCCGCTCGATCACCGGCACCGCGTATCCCGCGCCCGGGCTCTTCGGGAAGTTCTACGACGCGGACATGAACCCGCTCGTCGAGGTGGTTCGCGACACCGTCGGGCGGCACGACACCTTCCAGCTCGCCTGCTACGCGAAGTACTACGAGGACATGGGATACCCGGGCCACGTCAACTGCACGGACAACTTCAACGGCGCCCTCGACCCCTACGGAGTCGCGAAGCGCGAGGGCTGGCCCGCGCTCAACTTCTTCTTCAATACGGCCTACGCCGACCGGTTCCTCGCCACCGACGAGCCCTGGTCGCGCCCCGGCGACTACGTGCTCCTGCGCGCCCTCGACGATCTCGTCTGCGCCTCGTCCGCATGCCCCGACGACATCGATCCCGCGAACGGGTGGCAGATCACCGACGTGCACGTGCGCGTGTACCCGGCGGAGCACACGTTCTCGACGGCGATCGCGCGGCGCGTGACCCCCGATGCCGAGGCGGTGCTGACGCGCGAGACGTCGTTCCACCCGCGCACCAGCGAGTTGACGAAGAGCTTTACCGAGTACCGCGGATACTGGCTGCCGCATTGCTTCTTGAACGAGGGAGCGATCGCGGAGTACTGGGCGTGCCGTGAGAAGGCTGCGGTCATGGACCTCTCACCGCTTCGCAAGTGGGAGGTGCTCGGCCCCGACGCGGAGACGCTGATCCAGACGGCGATCACGCGGGATGCGCGACGACTGTCCGTCGGGCAGGTCACGTACACGGCGCTCTGCAACGAGACGGGCGGGATGATCGACGACGCGACCGTGTACCGGCTCGGGCCGGACAACTTCCGCTTCGTCGGCGGCGACGAGTACGACGGCATCTGGCTCAAGGAGCTCGCCGACCGGCACGAGCTCAAGGTCTGGATCAAGCCCTCGACGGAGCAGCTCCACAACCTCGCCGTGCAGGGACCGGCGAGCCGGGAGATCCTGAAGGAGATCGTGTGGACGCCGCCGACACAGCCGTCGCTCGAGGAGCTCCGCTGGTTCCGCTTCCTCGTGGGTCGCATCGAGATGCACGACGGGATTCCCATCGTCGTCTCGCGCACGGGCTACACGGGTGAGCTCGGCTACGAGGTGTGGTGTCACCCCACGGACGGGACAGCGGTCTGGGATGCGATCTGGAGAGCCGGTGCCGAGCATGGACTCACCCCGCTCGGGCTCGAGGCGCTCGACATCCTCCGCATCGAGTCCGGGCTGATCTTCGCCGGCTACGAGTTCGACGACCAGGTCGACCCTTTCGAGGCCGGCATCGGCTTCGCCGTCGACCTCGACACGGACGAGGACTTCGTCGGCCGCGACGCGCTCGCCGAGCGGAAGGCTCATCCGCAGCGCGTGCTGGTCGGGCTCGAGCTCGCGGGGAACGAGACTGCCGGGCACGGGGACGACGTCTACGTCGGACGGCGGAAGGTCGGAGTCGTCACGAGCGGCACGCGCAGCCCCGTGCTGAAGAAGAACATCGCGCTCGCGCGGGTCGCGGTGCAGTACGCCGACCTCGGCTCGTCACTCGAGGTCGGCAAGCTCGACGGGCTCCAAAAGCGGATTCCTGCGACCGTCGTTCGCTTCCCGTTCTACGACCCCGAGAAAGCCCGGCCGCGGTCCTGATCGACTCCTTTACGCCCGATCAGATCGAAGCGTTCCGGCGAGACGGCTTCCTCGTCGCGGAAGAAGGGCTTGTCTCGGAGAGCGCGCTCGAGAAGCTGCGCGAGCGCTACCTGCGCCTCTTCGACGGGGAGTACGAGACCGGGATCAAGCCGGACGAGGTGAACTGGGTCCCGGGCCGAGACCCGGAGGACCGCACGCGCCAGCTCTGCAACGCGTGGAAGTCCGACAACGTCGTCGCAGCACAGGTTCTCTCCGAGCGCACCGGCCGCCTCGCGGCGCAGCTCGGCGGCTACCGCGGAGTACGGATCCTTCAGGACAACGTCCTCTGGAAGCCGCCGGGAACGAAGGCGATCGGCTTCCATCAGGACTCCTCGTACGCCGACTACCTCGTGCCGCCGGAGATGATCACGTGCTGGATCTCGCTGCATGAGACCCACGCCGACGCCGGGCCGCTCGAGCTCGTTCGCGGATCGCATGTTTGGCCGAAGTCTCCGCCCGCACGGACGGAGTTCCACGCGCCGGACGACTGGCTCGCGGGAGCCCGCGCTGCCGCCCCCGGCGACGTCGAGCCCGAGACGGTCCCGGTCGTCGTCAAGCCGGGCGGCGGCTCGTTCCACCACGGCCTCACCTGGCACGGATCCGCCCCGAACCGGAGCACGTCCGTCGCACGCATGGCGCTCGTGTCCCACCTGATCCCGGTCGAGACGCGCTTCCACGAGACGAACGTCGACGTGACCTACTCGCGCTATCGCCGTCGCGGCGACCTCTCGCTCGACGAGTCGTTCTTCCCCGTGGTCTGGGACGAGTCGGGCTACCGCACGCCCTGGCTCGCCGAGCTACCCGCCATCGATTGACGACCGGCTTTCATCATTCGGTAGTCGTTACGCGGTCTCTCGAAACCGCGCCGCCAGGACTTCGATGAGCGCGATCGCCGCGCGCGGGTCGGCTTCGAGCGCTGCGAGTAGCGCCGTACGCGAGACGGCGACGCAGCGCACCGGCCCCGTGGCATGGATGTCCGCGATGCGCCCGCCGCCCGGATCGAGCACCTCGATCTCGCCGATGAGCTCACCGGCGCCCAGCGTCAGTGTTCGTCCCGGTCGGTCGACCTGCACCATGCCCTCGACGACGAGCAAGAGCTCGGCACCGGGCTCGCCGATCCGCATGATCGCCTCGCCGTCCGCGTACTCACGCTCCTCGCCGAGTGCGAGGATCGGCTCGAGCAGCTCGGGCGGCAGCATCGAGAACACACGCGGATCGCGGACGATTCGCTCGTAGCGGCCTCCGTGGAAGAGGAGCGGCTCCCCTTCCCCGTAGCGCGCGTACTCGACCTGCCCGAGGAACAGCGAGTGGTCGCCGCCCCAGTACGAGCGGACGACGCGGGCGACGAGGTGCGCGAGCGCGCCTTCGACGAGCGGCGTCTCGTGGACGAGCTCGAGGCGTGGCTCGATCTCCTCGTCGACGAGGACACGGCCGGCGAAGCGGTCAGAGAGGATCGCCTGCCCGGCTTCCAGCACGTTGACGCCGAAGCGCGTCCCCTCGTGCAGCAGGTTGGACATCCGCGCGCGGCGGTCCACCGAGACGAGAACGAGCGGCGGACGCAGGGACACCGACATGAACGCATTCGCGGTCATGCCGTGCACGGTCTCGCCGGAGCGGGTGGTGAGCACCGTCACCCCGGTCGCGAACATGCCGAGCGTCCGACGGAAGGCGATCGCCGGATCGCCTTCGAGCCCCGCTCCGAGCTCGAGCGCCTCGGCCGAGGGGGCGGCGTCGAACGATGCCCCGAACGCCTCGGGTGCCGAGATCGCGCTCTCGATTGCGACCTCGAACTCGTGCGGTTCTGGTTGCCGCGCCACACTGTGATTGTGACCGGAAGGGGCGGCAGAAGCCGCCCCTTCTCGAGTTCGTGCGGGTAGCGCTCTTAGGTCGTAGCGCTCCCCGGCATCGTGGGTGTCTCCTCGCGGAACGTGACCTTGGTCTTGTCCTGCACGAGGCGGCGGTAGAAGAAGAGAAGAATCGAGATCCCGAGCACGGCCAGGCCGATGAGCACGTGCTTGGTCTCCGCCGCGTAGGTAAGACCGGGGTCGGTGATGCCGACGTAGATGAAGACGGTGTTCGCAGCTGCCAGCACGATCGCGATCGGCACGAACAGGGCTGAGACCTTGATCGGGCGCGGCCAGTTGGGACGATCCCGCCGCAGCAAGACGAACGCCGTCAGGGCGAAGACGTGCGCCAACATGTATCCGACGTTGCCCGTGTAGAGGATGGCGAGCGTGTTCCCGACGAAGAACACGAGACCGAGGTTGACGATCATGTCCACCGTCATCGCACGAGCCGGAACGTGGAAGCGGTTCAAATGATCCAGCTGCTTGATGGTCATTTCCTCCTTCGCAATGCCGTACAAAGCGCGTGAGCCGTCGGCCGTCGCGGTGTTCATCGAGAGGACCAGGCTCGCGATCAGGAGGATGACCATGATGTCGGAGCCGCCTCCAAGGATCTCCTGGAACGCCGGGACGTAGAACGCAACGGGATTCTCCGCGATTGCCTCCTGGCTCATCACGCCGCCGATGCCGAGCGGAAGCAGTGCGTAGACCGCCAGCGAGAAGAGAGCGGACGAACGAAGTGCGAGCGATGTGTCCCGTACCGTGTCCTTGTACTCCGGCGCGAACGTGGCACACGCCTCCACGCCGTATGCGGACCAGCCCATCACGAAGAGCCAGACCAGAGCAGTCTTCCAACCTCCCCACGGTTGACCGGAATCGTCGAGCGTCCAGGTCATGTTGGCGCTGTCCCAGTCGCCCGTGAAGTACGGGAGGACGATGAAGACGGCGAGTGGGATCATCAGCATTGCTCCGGTGAGATAGGCCAGCCAGACCGCGGGCTTGATGCCGAAGATGTTGACGATCCAGACGCCGATGATCACACCCGCCGCGATCACGTGCGGCAGCCCGGCATCGACTGGCCCCGTGTCGAAGGTCCACGTCTCTCCCGGGAACCACTCGGCCTGGATCAGGCTGCCGATGACGATCCCGAACAGCGCGAGCACCGAAGACCACGCGAACCAGTAGCCGAACGTCGCCACAGGCCCGACGAGCGAGAAGTACCGGCGCCAACCTTCGTGCGCGTAGAGCGAGATTCCTCCCGACTTGTCCGGGAACATCGCCGCTTGCTCCGAGTAGATCCAGTTGGACAGTACGGCGATCACCATCGAGACGGTCCATAGGAACATCGCGGCCCACCCGCCGAGCGCCCCGATCGAGTAGCCGAGCGAACCGATCAGGAAGCCCGGGTTCGCGAGCGCGATGACGAACCCGTCGTACCAGCGAAGCGCCTTGAGAAGCTCGCGCTCCTCGACGACCGCGCCGGCGTAGACAGCCTCACCCACGGATGACCTCCTTGCGCGCGAGGGCGGGTAGGCCGCCCAGATTAGGGGCGACCGTAACACCCTCCACGGCAGGACTCAAGAGGCGAGCCGGGTTACGATCGACGCGTGCAGGGAGCCCCGATCACGGTGACATGCGAATGCAGCGAGATTCGCATGGTGCCCTACGGCGAGACCTGGCAATGCGATTCGTGTGGACGCCGCTGGAACACGAACCAGATCCCGGCCGACGTCTACTGGGGGATCATGCATGAGATGCGCCGGTACCGGCTCGTCGTGATCGGGATCGCGCTCGCTCTCGGCCTCGGGTTCGGGCTCCTCGCCTTCCTCGTCGCCGAGCGTCTGATCCTGCTCCTTCCGATCGTGCTCGCCTTCTGGCTCATCTGGTTCATGCCCTGGTGGCGGCGCAAGATCCGGAATCGCGCGCGCAGCCTCCCGAGCTGGCAGTTGACCCCCGAGTAGGAGCAGATTCCTCCTCCCGTGCTACCGTCCGACTAGTCGTGTACGCAACGTCATTGTCGAGTAGGCAATAAAGTGGCACCACCGAAATCGAGCCCGTACATCGTCGTCGGCGCCGGGATCCACGGCCTCTCGACCGCCTACCACCTGGCGAAGGAGCTCACGTCGCGCGGCGCCGGCTCAGGCGCCGACGTCCTCGTCCTCGACAAGGCCCACCCCGGCGCCGGCGCTTCGGGAATCGCCTGTGGCGTCGTTCGCAACAACTACTTCCAGCCCGCGATGAGCGAGCTGATGCAAGCCTGTGTCGAGGTCTGGGAGTCCGACCCCGAGGCGTACGCGTACAACCCGGTCGGGTACATCGCTCTCGGCGCCGCCGTGCAGGAGGCCGACCTGACGGCGACGTACGAGCGGCAGGAGCGGATCGGCTACCGCTCGGAGCTGATCTTGGGCGAGGCCGAAGTCGACGAGCACATGAAGGGGCTCTTCCCCGACTGGCGCGCGCAGGGCGTGACCACGTGCCTGCACGAGCACCAGGGTGGCTTCGCCTTCAACATGGACTCGGTCCGGGGGCTCGAGGGCAAGTGCGCCGAGGTCGGGGTCACGGTCATGGCGGGCGTGGAGGTCACAGGCTTCGAGGAGGCGCCCGATGGCTCGATCACCGCAGTCGAGACGTCGGCGGGCCGGGTCGAGGTCGGCGAGCAGGTCGTCATCGCTCCGGGGCCGTGGGCGAAGCGGTTCTGGGCGATGCTGGGGATGCCCGAGACGATCGACGTGAGGACGCCCTCGGGCGACCTCGTGCGCGACCGCCCGATGTGGACGTACTGGAACCTCCAGGAGGGCGAGGTCGGGATGGACCCGATGCTCTTCGCCACCGCGGACGGCAGCCCACCGCCGGTCATCCACCTGGACACCGACGCGCCCCTCGTCGCCGACGACGGCACCCAGCTCTCCGACGAGCTATGGGGGATCTACTTCAAGCGCGACCGCCACTCGGTGCAAGGCGGGGCGTCACCGCTCGTCGTCGAGGACGACGTCGTGCTCGATCCCTACCCGCAGACGACGGACATCGACCCGGCCTTCCCCGACGTCTTCTGCGCCGGGCTGTCGCACGCGATGGCCCGCTTCGAAGGGTGCCGGGCGCTGTACAAGCAGGCGCGGTCTGGCGGCGTCGGCGCGTTCACCGTCGACAACTTCCCGGTCTTCGACTACTTCCGGCCGAACCTGTACGCGATCCTCGACTCGAACCACGGCTACAAGATGATCGGCGTCGGCCGGGAGGTCGCGAGCGTGCTCCTCGGCGACCACTCGCGGCTGCTCTACCCGTTCCGCTTCGAGCGCTTCGAGACCGGCGACCTGCACCCGGTCTCGAGCTCGCCCTACCCCTGGAGCTAGGCGTGGGGGGAAACGATGTTTCCCCCCACGAGCCCCCCTTCCTCTCCGTCGTGCGCTGAACGACGGTCGCTGGCCTCCCGGCCGGCAAAGCCGGCCTCCGGCCGCGGGCGGTTCGGCACGGTTCGATGCGTAGAGCGGTAGCGCTAGGGCGCTGAGAGATCCGCAGCGTCGCCGAGGGTTGGAACGGGCTCGCCGAGGCCGAGCCTCCGCCCGAGCCACGTCTTCGTCGTCGTCTGCACCGCGAGCGTGACGACGATCGCGAGCGCGACCGTCGTCACGATCAGCTCCGCGTCGGGCACGTCCAGGGCGACCATCAAGCCGGCCAGAGCCGCTGCAACGACTCCCGTCTCACGAGTCCAGGAGAGAAAGACGATCTCCTCGCGCGACCACCGGCCGCGCCTGTCCGGCACGAGGCAGAGCACGACCGTCAGAGGTCGCGCCAGGACGATCAGCACGATGACGACGGCAAGCGCCGGCCAGAAGTCGTCCCGTATGTCGCCCCACGGCAGGTTCGCCCCGAGCGTGATGAAGACGAGAATCACGACGACGTCCACGATCGTGCTCACGAGGACCCGCATGTCCCGCTCGTGGACCGTGTGCATACCGAGCCGCAGCCGATCCATGTTGCCGACGATCAGCCCCGCGAGGAACGCCCCGAGGTAGCCGCTCCCGCCGGCCGAGTCGATCGAGAAGTAGCCGAGAGCGACGACCGCTACGACGGCGATCGCGGCGGACTCCTTCCAGACGCCGCTCCGCCTGTCGGAGACGACGAGGGAGAGCAGGATCCCGAAGCCGACCCCGAGCGCGGTTGAGATCCCGAGATCTTCGAGGAAGTCGAGCGCAGGCGCGGACACCGACGAGTCGCCGGTCAGGACGACTCCGGCGAACACCAGCGCGAGGACCGCCCCTGTCGCATCGTTGAGCGCGGATTCGGCGATCGCCGTCTGCTCGATCTTCTGCCGCAAGCCGATGCGATCGAAGAGCGGGATGAGGATCGCCGGGTCGGTCGGCGCCAGCACCGCCCCGATGAGCAGTCCCGTCGAGAACGGCACGTCGAAGGCGAACGCCGCTACCGACCCGGCGACGAACGCCGTGACGACGACTCCGGGGACCGCGAGGAGCCCGAGGCCGATCGCGACCCGGCTTAGCACGCGCGTCGAGAGCTGAAGCCCGCCGTGGAAGAGGATGAACGACACCCCGAGCGTCAGGAGGAGTTGCGCCCCCGTCGAGTCGAGCGGCACGTCGATCGCGTCGGTCAGCGACGGCCCGAGGAGCACTCCCGCGGCGAGCAGGAAGAGCATGCGGGGGGCTCGCAACGCGTCGGCCACGAACTGGAGACGAGGCCGGCGACGAGCATGACGCCGAACGTGAGGACGACGTCCTTGACGGTCACGTGGGCGATTCTGCACAGCTGCCGCGGATCGGCGCATGCACTTGCGCGGCCGGCGAGGCCTCGTAGACGATCTTCGCGTGCTCCTGATCCTGCTGCTCGGATTTCGCGCCCGATCATCATGTGCTGACGCTTGCGCTCGCCGCTGTACCTGACGGTGATCGAGCTCCGCGAGATGCAGCCGCCGCCGCACTACCTGTGGTGGAGCTGGTGGCTGCTCCTCGTCTTCATGACGCACTTCGTCGGCTACCTGATCCTGAGGGCCTACGCTGTCTACCGACGCTGGCACGCCGCCGCATGAGGCAGCGGTAACGGCGGCCCGCCGCCGCGCCGCCGAAGGCGCGGCGCGGGCTCCGGGACCACCCGCTCGGCAAGCTCCTGCTGCTCGCGCTCGTGCTACTCGGCGGCGCTCGTCGTCGCACGCACCTGCGGATCCAACGAACCAGGAGATCTCACAGGAGGAGGCGATCGAGATCGCGAAGGAGAGCGCCTCGTTCGAGCCTTGTCCGCAGGTGCAGTGCGTGCAGATCCGCTACGTCCCGCGGGGCATCCCCGTGCGGGGGTACTGGGGCGTCGTCCTCTCCGACGTGCTGGACTCCGAGGGTCAGCCGAATCGGACGGAGAGCTTCCTGGTCAACGTCTCGACGGGCGAGGTCTCGCGGCCGTAGCCGCAGAGGTGTAGGCCACGCACATAGTCGGGCCCCGAACGTCGGCAGGCGTGGACATGGAAACCGCGTAGCGCGCTTCATACGGTCCCCCCACACGTCGACCGCGGTACCCGCCCGAGGAGGGGGGTTGCATGATCTCGTCGATCTTCTCGTCGTGGCTTGCACAGGCACCGACTCCTGAGGAGTTGCAAGAGCAGGTCACGCTCGACTCTCTGGTCCTGACCGAGCAGTTCTATTTCTGGACCGTCGTGATCATGTGGCTGATCCACGCCGGCTTCATGGCGTACGAAGCCGGCGCCGCGCGGCGCAAGAACGTGATGTCGACGGCGATGAAGAACATCCTCACGATCGCCGTCGTCACGCCGAGCTTCTACTACTTCGGCTGGTACATCTACGGCTGCTTCGAGGAGGGCTGGCCCAAGGACGGGCACGACAGCCCGACTGTCGAAGGCCTCGAGATCCTCGGCGGGTTCTGCCAGAACACCGCTCCGTGGGCCGCGCAGATGGGCCCGAACCTCCAGGATCACGTCAGCGCGGTCTTCTTCCTCGCCTTCCTCCTCTTCTCGTGGACGACGGCGTCGATCATGTCGGGCGCGCTCATCGAGCGCGTGCGGCTCTCTGCGTACCTGATCCTGGCGGTGACGCTCGGGTCGGGCGTCTGGATCATGGACGCTGCCTGGGGCTGGAGCCCCGGCGGCTGGCTCGACGACACGCTTCGGCTTCCACGACTCGATCGCGTCGCTCGTCGTCCACGGCGTCGCCGGCGCGTTCACGTTAGGAGTCCTGCTCAACCTCGGGCCGCGCATCGGCAAGTACACGGTCGAGGGGGCGGCGCGGACCTTCCGCGGGCACAACACGCATCTGACGCTGATGGGGCTGATGCTGATCTTCACGGGCTTCTACGGCTTCTACGCCGCCTGCCTCGTGATCCAGTCGACGGTCTTCCCGGGCTGGCTGAACATCTACTTCTCGCCGACGACACTCGGTGCGATCGCGTTCGTGATCACGTTCGGCTTCGCCGGCGGCTTCACGGGCGGCTGGTTCGCGAGCAAGGGTGACCCGTTCTGGACGCTGTCCGGCGGACTGGCCGGGCGTGATCTCGGTGTCCGCGGGCGCAGACGTGTACCACCCGTCACTCGCGTACCTGCTGTCGATCTCGGGCGGCATGCTCGCGGTCTAGGCGGGGACGTACATCGAGAAGAAGCTGCGGGTCGACGACGCGGTCGGCGCGGTCGCCGTGCACGGCGTCTGCGGCTTCTACGGCGTCTTCCTCGTCGGGATCTTCGCCGGCGGATACCCGACCGGAATCAACAACGTCGAGTCGTCCTTCGGCGGCCAGCTGATGGGCATGATGACGTTCCTGCCGCTCGCGTTCCTCCCGGATACGTCGTGAGCTGGATCCTGAAGAAGCTCAACCTCCTGCGCGTGCCGGCGGAGGTGGAGCTCGAGGGCCTCGACCTGGCCGAGTTCGGGCAGGACTTCTATCCCGAGTTCGAGCGCGTGCCCGAGATCATCATCGAGCCCGACGGCCGCGAGGTCGACGGCGCGCCGATACTGCTCGACGCGTACTGGCAGACGAACGGCAGAGCCGAGACCCCGGTCGGCACCGGGAGAGAGGAGCTAGGCGATGTTCGACGCGTTCCCGTTCGACGAGTGGAGCGAGGACATCGCCGAGTTCTGGACGTTCGGCGGCGAGGGCTCGACCGGGACCTGGATCATGACCGTCGCTCGGGTTCTCGGTCATGATCATCGCGTTCGATCGGCTTCGTCGTGCTCGAGAACAGGAAGCTCGCGCGCCAGGCGGCGGTGCTGCAGGGCGTCGGGCGCGCTCGAGCGCCCGGCCGTCGTCGTGACCACCGTCATCACGTCGGACTAGGCGGAGAGGAGACTTCGACATGGCCGACAAGCAGATCGACTTTCCGCCGTTGCAGAAAGAGGTGCGCTGGCTCGCGCCGTTCATGCTCGGGCTGTCCCTCCTCTGCATCGTCGTCGTGGTGATCATCCTGCTCTCCGACCTCGACGGGCCTTTCATCGGGCCGTGGGGATAAGTACTGCTGGGCCAGATGTCACGGCTCTATCTCCGCTGCGCGATCTGCAGCAGGCAACAGGCAGAGGGGCTGATCTCGGGCGCGGCGTGGGGCCGGCTCGAGCTTTCGGACGGATCGACGCTCCGCGTCTGTCCTTCGTGCATCAGCGAACACGCGGACTGGCAGACCCGCCTGCTGGCATGGCTCGAGCCGGATCGGGGTCAGGCTTCAGCCTGAGGCGCTAGAACAGCCCGACCGTCTCGCCCGTTCTCGTCGATGTCGATCGCGAACGCGGCCGGCGTCTTCCCGAGGCCGGGCATGGTCATCATGTCGCCGCAGAGGGCGACGAGCCAGCCCGCGCCCGTGTACGGCCTGAGGTCGCGAACCGGCACCGTGAAGCCGGTCGGCGCGTTCCGGAGCGCCGGGTCGTGCGAGAGCGAGAGGTGCGTCTTCGCCATGCAGATCGGCAGCTCGCCGAGACCGCTCTGCTCGAACGCCGGCCGCCTTCTGCTTCGCCGCGGGTAGCAGCTCGACGCCGTCCGCGCCGTAGACCCTCGTCGCGATGAGCCTGATCTTCTCCTCGATCGGCGCGTCGATCGGGTAGGCGAACTCGAACTTCGACGGCTGCTCGGCGGCGTCGATCGCCGCCTCGGCGAGCGCGGTCGCGCCCTCGCCCCCACGCTCGAACGCCTCGTTCACCTCGGCGGCATAGGCGCCGTGCTCGAGCGCGAGCTTGCGCACGACCTCGAGCTCGTCGTCGGTGTCGGTCGGGAAGCGGTTCACGCCGACGACCGCCTGCAGCCCGAACCCGTTGACGATCCCGATGTGGCGGGCGAGGTTCTGGGCGCCGACCTCGATCGCGTCCAGTGCCGCCGTCGGGGTCGCCCGCGTGATGCTTGAGCGCCCGCACGGTCGCCACGAGCACGACCGCGTCGGGTCGCAGGTCGCCGATGCGGCAGGTGATGTCGAAGAACTTCTCCATCCCCATGTCCGAGGCGAACCCCGACTCGGTGACGACGTAGTCGCCGAGCTTGAGCGCGACCCGGTCGGCGACGAGCGAGTTGTTGCCGTGCGCGATGTTCGCGAACGGGTCCGCAGTGGACGAAGGCGGGCTGGCCTTCGAGCGTCTGGACGAGGTTCGGCTTGATCGCTTCCTTGAGCACGACCGCGAGCGAGCCTGCCGCGCGAAGCTGCTCCGCGGTCACCGGCTCGCCCTCGTACGTCTGGCCGACGGTGATCTTCCCGAGCCGCTCGCGGAGGTCGGGCGAGGTCGCGCGCCACCGCGACCATGGCCATGATCTCGCTCGCCGCCGTGATGTCGAAGCCGGTCTGGCGCGGATAGCCGTTCGCCTTGCCCCCGAGGCCGGTGACGACGTCCCGCAACGAGCGGTCGTTCATGTCCAGGCAGCGCCGCCAGGAGATCGTGATCGGATCGAGGCCGAGAACGTTCCCGTGCATGAGGTGCGCGTCGATCAGCGCCGAGAGGAGGTTGTTCGCCGCCGTGATCGCGTGCAGGTCGCCGGTGAAGTGGAGGTTCAGGTCCTCCATCGGGACGACCTGCGCGTAGCCGCCGCCGGCAGCGCCGCCCTTGACCCCGAAGACGGGCCCGAGCGAGGCCTCGCGCAGGCAGAGCACGGGCTTCTTGCCGAGCACGCCGAGGCCCTGGGTCAGCGACACGGAGGTCGTGGTCTTGCCCTCCCCCGCCGGGGTCGGCGTGATCGCCGTGACGTTGATCAGCTTCGCGTCCGGCCGGTCGGAGAGCCGCTCCAGCACGGAGAGGTCGACCTTTGCCTTGTAGCGGCCGTACGGCTCGACCTCCTCGGGCACGAGCCCGACCTCGGCAGCGACGTCGAGGATCGGGCGTAGCGTCGCGCCCTGGGCGATCTCGAGGCTGGATGGCATCTGCGTCTTCATCGGGAGGAAGGTCGCCCCTAATGGCTCACCGCTGCCGCGGCCAGCTCCGAGACGAGCGTGTCCGTGTGGAAGCGCTCGAGGGCGAAGGGCGCGATCAGGTCCGGCGTCTTCCCGGAGGCCACGAGCTCCGCGAGCGTCACCCCGACGATCGGCGCCGCCTTGAACCCGTACGTTCCCCACCCCGCCGAGAGATGGAAGTTGTCGATCTCGGTCTTGCCGAGCATGGGGCTGTAGTCGGGCGAGAGGTCGCACAGCCCGGTCCAGGTGCGGAGCACCCTCGATCCGCTCGAGCTGAGGGAAGAGCTCGAGCGTGTGCTTGGCCGAGTACTCGAGGAAGGAGAGCGTCCCGGTGCCCTTGTACGTCGTGTACGGCTCGATCTCCGCGCCGATCAGGAACTCGCCGCGGTCGGTCTGCGAGATGTACACGTGGAGCTGCGAGGACACGATGATCACGTCGAGGAACGGCTTCATCGGCTCGGTCACGAACGCCTGGAGGATGTGCGTCGTGATCGGGAGTCGCACGCCGCGCGAGCCCGGCGACGAGCGACGACCAGCCGGCGGTGGCGCATCACGACCTGCCCGCACTCGATGCGGCCGCGCGGTCGTCTCGACCGCGACGATGCGATCGCCGTTCCGCTCGAAGCCCGTCACCTCGGTGTCGGGGTGGATCTCGACCCCGAGCTCGTCGCGCCGCGCGCGCATACCCCCAGACGACCGCGTCGTGGCGGATGATCCCGCCCGGCGCGTGGTAGAGCGCGCCCATGATCGGGTACGACGGCCGGTCGGAGACGTCGAGCTGCGGGCAGAGCTCCTTGACTCCCTGCGGGTCGACGACGCGCGACTTGATCCCGAGCAGCTGGTTCACCTCGGCGCGCTCCTGCATCGTCACGAGCGCGCGATCCGAGTGCGCGAGCGTGAGGTGCCCGTGCTGGGAGAACATGAGGTTGAAGTCGAGCTCGCGCGGAGAGGCGCTCGTACAGCCGAACGCTCTCGCGATAGAACTCGGCGCCTTCCGGCGTCCGGTAGTTCGAGCGGATGATCGTCGTGTTCCGCCCGGCGGCCCCGGAGCCGATGTACGACTTGTCGAGGACGCAGACGTCGCGGATACCGTGCCGCTTCGCGAGGTAGTAGGCGGTCGCGAGCCCGTGCGAGCCCGCGCCGACGACCACGACGTCGTAGCGGCGCTTCAGCGCGCCGCGGGGCCGCCACATGCGCCGGACCCTGAAGATGTCCTTCACGCTGCGTCTCCGGTGTTCGTCAACCCCGCGGCCGCATCCAGAGCCGCAACCGCAACGTCGTGCCCGAGCTCCTGAGGCACGTAGACGCGAAAGCGCTCACCCTCCTCGCGGATGACGACCGCCGTCACGCGAGAGAGCAGCGGCCCCGCCGCCGGCAGCTTGTCGAGGTCGAGGTCGGTGAGCCGCCGCATGAGCTGCTCACCTTCGATCACCATCCCGGCCAGCGCTCCGGTCGCATCGTAGGCGAGGACACCGAGCTCGCGGAGGCGCGCGACGACGTGCGCCGGGTCGTCCGGGGTGAAGAGATACCCGCGGCGCGGAGTCAGCCGGACGAGCTCCTCCCCCGCGAGCGGCTCGACGAGATCGAGGTCACCCCGGATCTCGACCTTCCCGTCCAGCCAGAGATCGGTAGCGACGTCTGCATCGGCGCCGTCGAGCGCGCGGCGAAGTGGCGACGTCGTGGTGCCCGGCTGGCAGCGCGACGGGGAGAGGAAGTCGAGGAGGCTCACGACCGCATCCGCGCCCCGTCGCGGTCGTAAAAGGGCCCAGATGTGACGCGCCCGCCGACGAGGCGGCGATCGACGCGAACCTCGAACCTCGTCCCGTC
Source organism: uncultured Actinomycetes bacterium (assembly GCA_963758605.1). Lineage (GTDB taxonomy): Bacteria > Actinomycetota > Thermoleophilia > Gaiellales > Gaiellaceae > GMQP-bins7. The sequence goes on from CAVWWI010000015.1 coordinate 145,785, forward strand.
CTCGGCCCGCTCCGGCGGCACCCACGCGAGCCCGATCACGGCTCCGACCGCCTCGCTGCGACGCGCGCTCGTGATCCGCCCCGCGGGATACCCCTCGATCACGATCTGCGCCCCTTCGGCCGGCACGACGCCGTCTTCCATCGTGAAGCCGACCAGCCGCTCCCGCTCCTCGCGCTCCGAGAAATGCTCCACGGCGAACTTGCCGACGAAGTCATCCTTGTCGAGCTTCGGGAGCCATGACATCGCCGCCGAGAGGAGGTTCGACTCGGAGTCCGTGTCCTGGCCGACGATGACGTGCCCCTTCTCGAGCCTCAGAATTCGCTGAGGCTCGAGCCCGAAGGGACGCGCGCCTTCGGCGACGAGTCGGTCCCACAGGAACTCGCCCGGCCGGGCTCGGGAAGTGAAGCTCGTACCCGAGCTCGCCCACGAAGCCGATGCGGAGGGCGAGGCACGGAATTCCCGCGACCTCGATCTGCCTCGCATCCAGGTACTTCAGGTCTTCGTCCGCGACCTCGTCCTCGGTCAGCCGCTGGAGCACCTCGCGCGCCTGCGGCCCCGCGAGATTGACGGCGGTGAGCGCGCCGGTGACGTTGACGATCTCCGCGTCGTAGCCCCAGACGGCGTTCCACCACTCGAACCACGCCGTCACCGAGTCGGCGCCGGTGGAGGTCGTGGTCACGTAGTAGAGGCTCTCGGAAAGCCGCGCGACGGTGCCGTCGTCCATGATCCGCCCGCCGTCCGAGGTCAGCACGCCGTAGCGGATCCGGCCAGGGCGGAGATCCGCGAAGCGGTTCGGATAGAGGCGCTCGAGCAGCGCAGCGGCTTCGGGCCCTTCGACGAGGATCTTCCCCAGCGTCGAGACGTCGATCACGCCGAGCGACTCGTGCACCGCGCGCACCTCGTCCTCCGGCCGTTCGCTGTAGGCGTAAGGCCGTTTCCACGGCCCCGCCCACTGCATCCGCGCGCCTGCCTCTTCGTGTCGGAAATGGAGCGCAGTCCGCCGAGCAGGCTCGAAGTGGCGCCCGGCAAGCAGGCCGAGCTCGACCGGTGCCCAGGGAGGCCGCGCGGTCGTCGTCCCGAGGTCGTTCTCGTACGCGCGCACCTCCTGGGCATACAGCCGGATGCTCGGGAGCTGGCAGAGCTTCCCCTGGCAGGGCCCCATCGTCACGGTCGTGTACCGCTTCGCGAGCTCGATCGAGTCGAAGCCCTCTGCGATCGCCCGTTTGACGTCTTTCGTCGTCACGTCCTCGCATACGCACACGAAGCACTTGCCGCGGCCCTCATGGTCGGGGCGAACGTCGATCTTCTCGAGTCCCTCGCCCGTCACCTTCCCCACCGCCTCGACGCCCGGCGGCAGCTCGGTCGGGACGAACACTCCGAGCTGAGGGTCGAACTCGACACGCGCGCCCGCTTGCGCAAGGAGCGAGTAGGCGGGCTGACGTCCGGCCGACGCGACGATGAGATCGCATTCGATCTCCTCGCCGTCGACGAGAAGCGCACGCACCCGGCCGCGCCGGCGCTGGGCTTCGAGCCCCTGCACCGGCGTGTCTCGGAGATCGACGACGCGCGGCGACCGCGACTCCGGCCTCCCGCAGGTCGTCGGCGGCCTCGAGGCCGCGATCGTCCGCCGCGACGACGACCGCGCGCCGTCCGGGCCGGACGGCGAAATCACGCGTGAGCCGGCGAACCGCGCTCGGCAGCATGACCCCGACGAGATCGTTGCCTGGGAACACGACCGGCTGCTCGAGCGCTCCGGTGGCGACGATGACGCGCTCCGCGCGGAAGCGATAGAGCACGGTCTCGCAGTCGACCGGGACGAGGCCCCCCTCCCAGATCCCGAGCGCCCGAGCAGGCGCGAGCACCTCGACACCGGCGAGCGCCGCCCCACGAAGGTGCCTGCCCTCGTCCACGAGCACGACTCCCGGCCCCTGCGTCGCCGCCGCGAGCGCAGCCGCGCGACCGGCCTGCCCGCCGCCGATGACGAGCACGCGTGCGCGGCGGTGTTCGAGGTCGTAGCGCCGGGAGTGCCCGCCCCGCTCGTCGACGCGGCCAAGCCCCGCGAGGTTGCGGAGAACCTTCTCGTAGAGAGGCCAGAACCGCCGCGGGCGGATCATCGTGCGGTAGTAGAAGCCGACCGGCGTGAAAGGCCCACCGAACTTGTCCGTGACGCTCAGGACGTCGAGATCGAGATTCCCCCAGACGTTCTGAGCCTGCACGTGCGCGCCCTCGCGCAGCGGCTCGACACACACGCGCACGTTCGGGACGCCGTCCACGCTCATCATGCAGTTCGGGCAGTGGCCGGTACAGCAGAGGAGCCCGCGATTGCGGTGGTACTTGAACGAACGTGAGAACGTCCTCAGCCCTGCCGCGTAGAGCGCGGAGCCGACCGTGTCACCCTCGTAGCCCTGCATCGCCGACTCACCGAAACGAAACGTGAGCGGCCGGTCGCGGTCGATCCGCTCGCTCGGATGGGGTGCCAGTCTCCCGTTCACGGGCGCTTCTTGCGGGTGGGCGCGGGTAGCGAAATCGACAAGACCTCGTTCGTTCGCGTATCGCGTTCGGCGAGGAACCATTCGCCGCAGCCCGCCCGGTGTTGCCACCACTCGCGCTGCGGACCTGCGACGTTGTCGCGGAAGTACACGTACTCGGTGAGCTCGCGGAGCGGTGGTGGCCCGTTGTCGGAGGACTCCGGCCTCCGGGTCACCTCGCCGAAGTACGCGTACTCGTCGACCGGCCGCAGGCCGCAGTGAGGGCACTCGAGGAGGAACGACATCTAGGGGATCACCCTAATTGCACTCTCAGCAACACTGTGCCAGTATCCGCAACGAACGTACACACATGTCCCGCACTCGTCAACCCTCCACCCGCCGCATCGGCGCCGCCGAACGGGCGATCGCGGTGCTCGACACGCTGGCCGACGCCGGAGAGCTCGGGACGAACGAGATCGCGAGACGCACGAGCATGACGCCGAGCACCGTCTCCCGCCAGCTCGGAACGCTCGCGGCTGCGGGCCTCGTGGAGCGGGTGGCGGCAAACGGGCGCTACCGCCTGGGGCTCCGCATCGTCCATCTTGCGAACGCGCTCCTCGCGCGCCTCGACGTGCGCGAGGTCGCGCGCCCGCACCTCGTGGCCCTCGTCGAGGCGACCGGCGAAACGGCAACGCTCTCCGTCCCCGGCGACGAAGACGCCATCACCGTGGACTTCGTTCCGGGCAGCCATCAGCTGCAGCCCGTCTCGAGACTCGGACGGCCGTCGATCGCGCACGCGACCTCTGCGGGGAAGGTGATGCTGGCCTTCTCCGGCCGTGAGCTCCCCGACGGGCCCCTGCGCGCGTACACGCCCCGAACCATCACAGATCCGCAGGCTCTCGCGCGGGAGATCGCGCAGGTGCGCGAGCGGGGCTGGGCGCAGGCTCTGGGAGAGCGCGAGCCCGACTTGACCGCGGTCGCCGCGCCGATCCGCTCGAGCCGTGGCGAGCTCGAGGCGATCGTCGCGCTGCAGGGCCCGACCTCGCGCTTCGACTCCGCCGCGACCAAGGCCGCAGTCCCGCTGGTCGTCGAGCACGCAGCCGCGATCTCCCGCGAGCTCGGCTGGCGTGGCGACTGAGGTCCGGCGGGAAGGTAGTAGGCTCGACGCACGTTTCTCGGAATATCGAGTAAGGAGGAGGAATGGCTCTTCAGCTCAACGACACGGCGCCCGACTTCGAGGCCGAGACCACCGAGGGTCCGATCAGCTTCCACGACTGGATCGGGGACTCGTGGGCCGTGCTCTTCTCGCATCCGAAGGACTTCACCCCCGTCTGCACGACCGAGCTCGGCTACATGGCCAAGATCAAGCCCGAGTTCGACCGCCGCCAGGTCAAGATCATCGGCCTTTCCGTCGATCCGACCGGCGACCACGAGAAATGGGCGGCGGACATCGAGGAGACGCAGGGGCACGCGCCGAACTACCCGATCATCGGCGATGAAGACTTCAAGGTCTCGAAGGCGTACGGGATGCTGCAGGCCGACGTCGAGGGTGACGCCAAGGCGCGCACGCCGGCCGACAACCAGACCGTCCGCAACGTCTTCGTGATCGGCCCGGACAAGAAGATCAAGCTGCTGCTCGTCTACCCGATGACCACGGGCCGCAACTTCGACGAGGTTCTGCGCGTCATCGACTCGCTGCAGCTCACGGCAAAGCACAAGGTCTCGACGCCGGTGAACTGGAAGCAGGGCGAGGACGTGATCATCGCCGGCTCGGTGTCGAACGACGAAGCGAAGGAGATGTATCCGGACGGCTGGGAGGAGCCCAAGCCCTACATCCGCATCGTCCCGCAGCCGAAGTCCGAGGTCGAAGCGACCGTCTCGGCGTAGCGACCGCGAGCACTACATGGCATGAAGGAGCCCGCACGGGTTCTTCATGCTGCTCGACCGTTCTACTCGCTCCAGGTGCAATCTCAGCTTGCGGTCAGGACGTTCCCGGGATCCAGTCGGTGCCTGCGAGGGGCACCTGCGCCATGGCGGAGGCCTCGACCGTCAGCGCCACCAAGTCCTCGGGCTCCAGGTTGTGCACGTGGGACTTGCCGCACGCGCGGGCCAGGGTCTGTGTCTCCAAGGTGAGCACACGCAGGTAGTTGGCGATCCGACGGCCGCCGAGAACGGGATCGAAGCGAGCGGCGAGCTCGTCGTCCTGCGTCGAGATCCCGGCCGGGTCGAGGCCGGCCTGGTAGTCGTCGTAGAAGCCGGCGGCGCTGCCGATATTCCGATACTCGTCGTCGAGCTCAGGGCTGTTGTCGCCCATTGCCACGAGCGCGGCGGTCCCGATCGACACGGCGTCGGCGCCGAGCGCCAGCGCCTTGGCCACGTCGGCGCCCGAGCGAATTCCTCCCGAGACGATCAGCTGCACCTGCCGGTGCATCCCGAGCTCCTGGAGCGCGTCGACGGCGAGCCTCGTCGCCGGCAGCGTCGGGATGCCGACGTGCTCGATGAAGACGTCCTGCGTTGCCGCCGTGCCTCCCTGCATTCCGTCGACGACGATCACGTCCGCACCGGCCTTGACCGCGAGCTGGACGTCGTAGTAGGTCCGGGTTGCCCCGACCTTGACGAAGATCGGCTTCTCCCAGTCCGTGATCTCGCGCAGCTCGTGGATCTTGATCTCGAGGTCGTCCGGCCCCGTCCAGTCGGGATGGCGAGAGGCGCTCCGCTGGTCGATGCCCTTCGGGAGATCGCGCATCTCCGCGACCCGGTCGGAGATCTTGTGGCCGAGGAGCATTCCCCCGCCACCCGGCTTCGCGCCCTGCCCGACGACGACCTCGATTGCGTCAGCCCGGCGCAGGTCATCCGGGTTCATGCCGTAGCGGGACGGGAGCAGCTGGTAGACGAGCGTCGCCGAATGCTCGCGCTCCTCGTTCGTCATGCCGCCGTCGCCTGTGGTCGTCGACGTGCCGACCTCGCTCGCGCCGCGGCCAAGAGCTTCCTTCGCCGGGGCGGAGAGGGCGCCGAAGCTCATGCCGGCGATGGTCACCGGGATCTTCAGCTCGAGCGGCGTCTTCGCGAAGCGCGTGCCGAGCACGACGTCGGTCGCGCACCTTTCACGGTAGCCCTCGAGCGGGTAGCGGGAGATCGATGCGCCGAGGAAGAGGAGGTCGTCGAAGTGCGGCAAGCGGCGTTTTGCTCCGAACCCGCGGATGTCGTAGATCCCCTCGCGTGAAGCGCGCTGGATCTCCGCAATGACGGCGCGGTCGAAGAGATACGACTCGCGGAGGCTCCAGGGCCGCTCGGTCTCGACTGACATCAGTACGAGCCCGCGTGGTCGATGTGGAAGTTGTAGAGCTGGCGTGCCGAGCCGTAGCGGCGGAAGTCCGCCGGATCCACATCCATCCCCGCCGCTTCGAGCAAACTCGCGAGTTGCGTGCGGTGCTCGTCCCGGACCTCCTTCTCCACACAGTCGGCGCCGAGGCTCGCAACGCTCCCGCGCACGTACAAGCGGGCCTCGTAGATCGAGTCGCCGAGAGCCTCGCCCGCGTCACCGCAGACGATGAGGCAGCCCGTCTGCGCCATGAAGGCGCTCATGTGCCCCACCGACCCGCCCACCACGATGTCGATTCCCTTCATCGAGATCCCGCACCGCGCGGACGCATCCCCGCGGACGACGAGCAGCCCGCCGTGGCCTGTTGCCCCGGCCGACTGACTGACGTTTCCGTCGACGACGACGAGCCCCGACATCAAGTTCTCCGCCACGCCGGTGCTCGCGTTGCCGCGCACGAACACGGTCGCGCGCTTGTTCATGCCGGCGCAGTAGTAGCCGACGTGGCCTTCGATCTCCACCTCGATGTCCGCGTCGAGGCCGCAGGCCACCGCGTGCGCGCCGCTCGGGTTGACGATTCGCCACGCCGAAGGGCCCGGAGCGCGCGCCAGCTCGTGGAGACGCTGATTGAGCTCGCGAAGCGAGGTTTGCTCCAGATCGACGACCTCGACCGCGGCCTGCCGCTCAGGGGTGGCGACGGCCATCACGCGGCGACCTTCTCCCACACGTAGACGACTCCCGGCTGCGGCTCCCACATGCGTGCGTCCGCGGATCCGGGCAGAACCGCGATCGCCCGCCACTCCGAGCCCATCGCGACCCAGTCGTCGGTTTCGGCGAGGACGGCGGGCTTGCACGCGATCGGGTCGCGGAGCACCGCGAAGCCGTCCGCCGTGCCCACCGCGAAGGTGTAGAAGCCGTCGAGGTCGTCGAGGCACCCTTCGAGCGCCTCCTCGAGCGTCGCGCCTTCGCGCATGCGCCACGCGAGATAGCCGGCGGCGACCTCCGTGTCGTTCTCGGTCTGGAACTCGACGCCCTCACGGCGCAGATTCGCGCGCAGGCGATTGTGGTTCGACAGCGAGCCGTTGTGAACGAGGCAGAGGTCGAAGCCGGTCGAGAAAGGATGAGACCCCTCGGTCGTCACCCGGCTCTCGGTGGCCATGCGCGTGTGTCCCAGCGCGTGCGTCCCACGGAGGTCGGTCAGCCGGAACTCCTCCGCGAACTCGCGCGGGAGACCGGTCTCCTTGTAGATCTCGATCACAGCGCCCGCACTCATGACCCGAAGGTCGGGACGGTTCTTCCGCACCCACGTCTCCGCCTCGGCAGCGTCGGCGTCGACCACGAACACCGCGTGGCTCGCGCGCACGCTCGGCTCGGAAGACCCGCCGAACGCGGCTTCGAGCACCGCGGCGACCTCGGCCCAGTTCTCCTGCGGATCGGGAGAGTAGAGCGTCAGCTTGCTCGAGCCGGAAGGCGCCGGATCCCGATAGACGGCGACACCTGCACTGTCGGGTCCGCGATCGTTCATCTGCGCGAGCATCGCGGCCAGGTGCACGCCGAGCCGCTCCTCGATCTCGGGCGACTTGGCGAAGAGTCCGACGATTCCGCACATGTTCAGAAGGTACACACGCGTGGGTGTATGAAACCCCTAATTCCTGCCGTTTTCGCCGGTGGCGCGTATGGAGAGAACCTCCATATGGATCAGAACCGTGTGAGGTACTCGCGAATCTCCCAGGGCGTGACCTGCTCGTGGTAGCGGTTCCACTCGTCGCGCTTCACGCGGACGAAGTAGTCGACGTAGTCCTCGTCGCGCCCCCGCCCGAGCGCTGCGCGCAGCGCGTCGTCGTGCTCGAGCTCGTAGGTCGCCTGGAGCAGCGTTGCCGGGAGGGTCTCGAGCCCCCTGCTCTGGAGCTCGTCGTGCGGGATCGCGTACAGGTTCTCGGCGTTCGGCTCCCCAGCGTCGAGGCCGCGCTCGATCCCGTCGAGGCCGGCCGCGAGCACGGCAGCTGCGGCGAGATACGGGTTGCACGACCCGTCGATCGTCCGGTCCTCGACCCTCCCGGGGCCGGGGATCCGGAGCATCTGCGTGCGGTTGTTGTAGCCGTACGAGATCCAGACCGGAGACCACGTGGCGCCGCTCGCGGTCGTCCCGACCTTGAGTCGCTTGTACGAATTGACCGTCGGCGCCGTCAGTGCGCTCGTCGCCCGAGCGTGGTCCTTCAGCCCGCCGATGAAGTGGTACGCGAGCTCGGAGAGGCCGAGACCGCGCGGATCCGACTCGTCGAGAAAGAGGTTCGTGTCGCCGTCCCAGAGCGACATGTGGAAGTGGCAACCGTTCCCCGTGAGGTTCGAGAACGGCTTCGGCATGAAGGTCGCGATCATCCCGTTCTGCTCCGCGAGCATGTGCACCATGTAGCGGAAGAAGATCGCGCGGTCGCAGCTCGTGAGCGCATTGGCGTACGTGAAGTTCTGCTCGAACTGGCCGTTCGCGTCCTCGTGGTCGTTCGCGTAGTTGCCCCAGCCCAGGTTGTTGCAGTAGCGCGAGACCTGTGTCAAGAAGTCGTAGCGCCGCGTCAGCCCTGCCATGTCGTAGCAGGGCTTCTCGAGCGTGTCGTAGGGATCGGCGATCGTGAGTGAGCCATCCTCGCGCTGCTTGACGAGGAAGTACTCGAGCTCGAGGCCCATCTTGAACTCGAATCCCTTGTCCGTCGCGGTCTTCGAGCTGGCGTCGCAGGATCGTCCTCGGGCAGAACGGCCACTCCTCGCCCTCGACCGTGACGTCGCAGGCGAAGCGAGCGAGGTTCTGCTCCCACGGGACGGGTGTGTAGCTCGCCAGATCGGGGATCGCGGCGATGTCGGGGTCGCTCGGAGCCTGCCCGATCTCACCGGCGGCGAAGCCCGCGAAGCCGGCCCCGTCCTCGAGCATTCCGTCGAACGCCTCGCGCGTGTCGACCGGCACGAGCTTCGCGCTCGGCCGCGCGTACATGTCGACGAACTGCGCGAACACGAACTCGATCCCGCGCGTCTGCATGTCCTGCCAGACGGCGTCCGCGGATACAGCCTCTCCCATAGCTCTCGCCTCCTCAGTAGTGCGCCAGACTGGATTCCGCTCGCGCGGATTCCAGTCGCGCAAAGTCCCTAAAGGCGTCCGCTTCGCGGCCGCGGCGCTTCTGTTTCATCGAACCAGCTCCTGGGACATCGAGGCATAGGGGTAACACCCTCGTTCCCGGCGATGAAGGTGCGGTTCCTCCACACCTGAGACGGGGCTATGTGTTGGCTTCCGACTTCGAACCGAGGGCCTGTTCGAGCCTCACCATCTTCACGGCGATCTCGATCATCAGCCAGTCGTCCTTGCGGAGATCCAGCCCCGAGAGCTCGGCGATCCTCCGCAGCCGCTGACGCAGCGTGTTCGGGTGCACGAACAGCGTCTCCGAGGTCGCGCTGATGTTCCCGTGCCGCCGGAGGAACTCCTCGAGCGTGAGAACCAGCTGCGAGCCGCGCTGGGCGTCGTACTCGGCCAAGCGGGACACCGCATCGACCGTCGCGTCCCGAATGCCGCCGTCGACGGCGACTCGCAAGAGATACTTGTAGGCGCCCAAGTCTTCGTAGGAGAGAACTGCCGGTCCGCCTTTCAAGACGACGGTGCCTAGCAGCGCCTGCTGCGCCTCGGCGAACCCGTCCGCGAATGCCGTCTCGTCGGCGCAGACGCTCGAGACGCCGATCGAGCCCGGCTCTGTCAGCTCACCATGAATCCGCCCGAGTCGCTGGAGGAACGGCTCCGGGCTCGGTCCAGTGAGCTTCACAAGCGCACGCAGCGAGTGCTCGCGACGGTCGAAGAGGGAGCCGGGCGCGGCGAGGCGGAGCGCGCGCTCGAGCGCCTCGTCGGCGGGCTCGGCGACGAGCACGAGATGCGGCTTCGCGAGGTCGCAGCCCAGGCGAGCCGCGCGCCCCTCGAGGTCACCGCGCGGCCGACCACCTGCAAGCTCCTCGAAGAAGTCCTTGATCAGGTTCTTCTCCGTCAGCTGCTCGATCACCTGAACCTTCTTGAGTCCGACGGCCACTTGGCTCGCGACGGCCCGGCCGAGCTCGACGCGGGTGCTTCCCTCGGCGACGAGGAGGCCGATCAGCTCGCCGTTCGCAACCAGCGGCACGGCGACTCGCGAGCTGCGGCCGCCGCGGGCGAGCTCCGGGCCGAGCTCCGCGAGACCGAGCGTCTCCCTGGCGTTTCCCGGCTCGGGATCGCTGGCGACGCGCTCGAGCTCCTCGCTCGCCGGATCGAGGAGGTACACATGACAGGCCTTCGCCGCGAGCAACGGCCGCGCTCCTTCGACGACGGTCTGCAGCAGCTCCTCGAGGGCGTCCGCGCGCGCGATCGCTTCCGCAAGTTCCGTCAGCTGCTCGAGCTCGGCGACGCGGAGCTGCGCCTCCTCGTAGAGCCGCGCGTTCTCGATCGCGCTCGCGACGAGTGATGCCGACGTTACGAGGAAGTCGACCTCGTCGTCCGAGAACTCGCGTGGTGCCTCGGTGTGGGCCGTGATGACGCCGATCACGTCACCCGAGCGCCCGGTAACCGGGAGCGCGAGCAGCGACTGGAACCGCTCCTCCTCGAGCTCCGGGAAGTACTTCGTGCGCGGGTCGTCGAGCGCGTTGTCACGGATGAACGCGGGCTCGCCGTGCTCTGCCGCCCACCAGGCGAGCCCCTCGCCCCGCTCCATCACGACCTTGCCCGCCTGCCGCTCGTAGGGCGGCGACGCGGCACGCAGGACGAGGCGCTCGCCGTCCTCGTCCAGGAGATACGCGAAGCACGCCTGCACGCCGCTCGCGTCCGACATAAGCCGCACGACGGCCCTCAGCACCTCGGTGAGCTCGAGCGACGATGCGACCGTCGAGACGATCTGCTGGAGCGTCTTATCCCCCGTTTGCAGCGCCATTCCGCGGGGATCGTACGACGCCGCCGCCCTGTGGACAACTCAGCGCACTCTTTCGACGTTTACAGGGACAGGCGCTGTCAAGAAGGACACCCGAACGGCCGCTTCGCGACGCTGCGCGATCCCGAGGGCAACGGCATCCAGCTCTGGCAGCCGATGCCGCCCGAGTAGCCGCGGCGGCTGACGTGAAACCGGAGCGCCGCGGCCGCAAACGCGAACGCCTTCAGGGATCTTGCGCCAGCCGATCAGTGGAGCGCGACGGCGCCGAGGTGGCGCTCGTACGCGCGCGTGTCGAGGATCTCGGTGATCTGCTCCACCGCGAAGCGGAGCTCGTCGTCGGTGGTGAAGTAGTGCGGGCCCAGGCGGATGCCGGCGTCCGGGCGAAAGTCGCAGAGAATCGCCCTCGCCTCGAGCTCGGCGTGGACGGCCGCGAACTCACGAACGCGGAGCACGACCGTCCCTCCGCGGCGATCCGGCTCACGAGCGCTCGTGACCTCGAAGCCGGCGGCGTCCGCCAGATCGATGAGGAGCTGCGTCTGCCGGAGGGAGCTCTCGCGAATTCGGTCGACCCCGATCTCCTCCACGAGGTCGTACCCGGCCGTCCCCGCATAGTGGGCGGCGGCGTTCGGAGTGCCCGTCAGGAACCGCACCGCGCCTGTCGCGTACTCCATCTCCTCCTCGAACGCGAACGGGCGCGCGTGCGCCTGCCAGCCGGTGAAGGTCGGCTCTAGCTGCTCGGCGAGATCCGGGCGCACGTACAGCCAGCCGTTCCCAGGGCCTCCGCAGAGCCACTTGACCGACCCGCCGACCGCGAAGTCGACGTCGAGCGCAGTGACGTCGAGCGGGACGATCCCCGCCGACTGGTAGCAGTCGAGGATCACGTGCGCGCCCATCTCGTGCGCCCGCCGCACGATCGCCTCCACGTCCTGGATCTGGCCGGCCTTGTAGAGGACATGGCTGATCGGCACGAGCAACGTTCGCTCGTCGATCCGCTCGACGATCTCCTCGTCCGACTCGCAGATGACGACGTCGAGATCCGGTTGCGCCTGATAGAGGTAGCGGACGGAGGGGAAGTTGCCCCGCTCGTAGACGACGCGGTTGCGGGCGTGATCGATCGGACGGAAGCAGGAGAGTGCGACCGCCTCGGCGACGGCCACGTTCTGGTGCATCACCGTCGAGCCGGCGGGAGCGCCGACGATCCGGCCGATCTGGTCGCCGACCGTCCACGCCGTCTCCCACCAGCCCTCCGCCCACGCGCGGATCCCGCGCTCCTCCCACATGCGGCCGAACTCGGCCAGGCGCTCCGTCGCTTTGCGCGGCATCGGGCCGAGCGAGTGGCTGACGAGATACGTCGTGTGCTCGAGGATGGGGAACTCGCGCCGGTACTGCTCAAGTGTGCGCAAGACCGGGATTCGCTCGCGCGAATCCCGGTCGCGCGACGACCCCTGAAGGTCGCCGCTTTGCGGCGGCTGCCGCTGCTCACTCAACTCTGTGCCTCGAAGTCGCGCACGCTTGCAGGCTAATCCACTAGGGTCGCATCCAGTGCCGACGCGCGTCCGCTTCGACCGCTTCTACACGTACGCCGAGCTGCAAGAGACGCTCGAGGCGTGGGCCGGGGAGTTCCCCGGCCTGCTTGCGATCGAGTCGATCGGCCAGTCGTACGAAGGCCGGGAGATCCCGATCGCGACGGTGACGAACCTCGAGACCGGGCCACCTGAGGAGAAGCCGGCGGTCTTCGTCCACGCGCAGATCCACGCGATGGAGTTCACCGGGACGACCGCGGCTCTCAACCTGCTCGATCGGCTCCTCCACGGTCACGGCAGCGACGAGCGCGTGACGCAGGCGCTCGACACGCGCGCCTTCTACATCGTCCCGCGCGTGAACCCGGACGGTGCGGACGCGGGGCTCGCCGACGGGCGCTTCCGGCGCTCGAGCGTGCGTCCGTACCCCCACGACGAGCCGCAGGACGGGCTCCACCGGGAAGACGTCGACGGCGACGGGCGGGTGCTGATGATGCGGCTTCGCGACCCGAACGGCTCCTGGAAGCCGCACCCCGACGACGCGCGGCTCCTGATCGCGCGCCAGCCGGACGACTTCGACGGCGAGTTCTACCGCGTGTATCCCGAGGGCACGATTCAGAACTGGGACGGCGTGACCGTCACGATCGCCCCCGTGCTCGAGGGCCTCGACCTGAACCGGAACTGGCCCGCCGACTGGGCGCCGGAGGGAGACCAGCTCGGCGCAGGCCCGTACCCCACGTCAGAGCCAGAAGTGCGCGCGCTCGTCGAGTCGATCGTCGATCGGAAGAACATCACGAGCTACATCGGCTACCACACCTTCTCCGGCGTGCACCTGCGCCCGTACTCGGGCCGCTCGGACGAGGACTTCCCGACCACCGACCTGCGAGCGTTCAAGCTCATGGGCGAGGAGGCGACGCGGCTCACCGGCTACCCGTCGATCTCGATCTTCCACGACTTCAAGTACGACCCCAAGCTCGTCATCAAGGGGGGCGACATCGACTGGATCTACGACTTCCTCGGCGCGTTCGCGTGGGTGACGGAGTTCTGGAGCCCGCAGCGACAGGCCGGTCTCGCGGATTACCACTTCATCGATTGGATCCGCGACCATCCGCCCGACGACGACCTCGCGATCCTGAAACTCGCCGACGAGATCGGCGAGGGCTACGTCGACTGGTACCCGTTCGAGCATCCGCAGCTCGGGCCCGTCGAGCTCGGCGGCTGGGACCTCGTGCGCTTCTGGTTCAACCCGCCGCTCTCGCGCTTGCAGGAGGAGGTCGAGCCGCACGCCGACTTCGCGCTGTTCCTCGCACTGGTCTCGCCGCGGCTCGAGATCCGATCGTTCGAGGCAGAGGCCGTCGGCGAGGGCGCGTACCGGCTTCGGGTCGTGATCGAAAACACGGGCTGGCTTCCGACGAACGTGACTCAGAAGGCTCTCGACCGCAAGGCCGTGCGACCGGTCGAGGCCACGCTCGAGCTCCCCGACGGCGCGCGGATCGTCACCGGGAAGGAGCGCGAGGAAGCGGGCCAGCTCCAGGGGCGGGTCGAGAGGCGCGCGATCATGTGGTGGAACGTCGACCACGGGACGAAGGAGCGCACGAAGCTCGAGTGGGTCGTCGAGGCGAAGGCCGGGGAGCGGGTTCGAGTCGTCGCTCGCCATGAGCGTGCGGGAACCGTGCGCGCCGACGTCGTCCTCTGACAAAGGGCGGTGGCGAGATGCGGGCGATGGTGCTCGAGTCGTCCCGAGAGCCATTGCGCGTCCGCGAACCGGCACCGCCGACGCCGGGGACAGGCCAGGTTCTCCTCCGAGTCCGCGCCTGCGCGGTTTGCCGTACCGACTTGCACGTCGTCGACGGCGAGCTGACGGCGCCGAAGCTGCCGCTCGTTCCCGGCCATCAGATCGTCGGCGAGGTGCTCGACGGGGGCACGCGATTCGAGCCGGGAACACGGATCGGCGTACCCTGGCTCGGCTGGACGTGCGGCGAGTGTCGCTACTGCCTCGAAGGGCGAGAGAACCTCTGCGATCGTGCTCGCTTCACGGGCTACGACCTCGATGGCGGCTACGCGGAGCTCGCAGTCGCGGACGAGCGCTTCTGCTTCCTGCTTCCCGAGGGCTACGCCGATGAGCAGGCAGCACCGCTGCTCTGCGCAGGGCTCATCGGGTATCGCGCGCTCCGGCTCGCGGGCGATGCCGAGACGATCGGCCTGTACGGGTTCGGAGCTTCTGCTCACATCGTCTGTCAGGTCGCCGTGTCGCAAGGGCGAAAGGTGTATGCCGGTACGCGGGCCGACGATCGGGGCACGCAAGAGTTCGCGCGCTCGCTCGGGGCGGTCTGGGCAGGTGATGCGCTCGCCGGCCCGCCCGAGCATCTCGACGCCGTCGTCGTCTTCGCTCCGGCAGGCGAGCTCGTCCCGGCGGCGCTTCGCCACGTCCGCAAGGGCGGCAGCGTCGTGTGCGCGGGCATCCACATGAGCGACGTTCCCTCGTTCCCGTACGAGCTCCTCTGGGGCGAACGTGTGCTGCGCTCCGTGGCGAACCTCACCCGGCGAGACGGTGAGGAGTTCCTCGCCCTCGCGCCGAGCATCCCGGTTCGGACCGAAGTCGAAACCTTTCCGCTCGAGCACGCGAACGAGGCCCTCGACCGGCTCCGCGCAGGCGATGTCCGCGGCGCGGCCGTGCTCGTTCCCTAGAAGCGCTCGAGCTCGACGAGGGTGCCGCGCTCGCCCACATGGTCGACCTGGAGTGTCGTGTGCTCGATCCCGAACTCGTTCTCGAGGAGCGCCGCGAGCTCGAGGCGTCTCGCGTGGCAGTCCTCGCCGCGGCCGACGAGGACGTGCGCCGATAGCGCGGGGAAGCCGGACGTGATCGTCCAGACGTGCAGATCGTGGACCTCGACCACGCCCGGTGCGCGGGCCAGGCGGTCTCCGACGACGCGCGTGTCCATCCCACTCGGAGCCGCCTCGAGCAAGATCGTCGTCGAGTCGCGCAAGATCGACCACGAGCTCGCGAGCACGAGGACGCCGATGAGTAGCGCTCACGAGTGGATCGGCCTCGAGCCAACCGGTCGCGAGGATGACCACGGCTGCCACGACGACGCCGGCCGAGCCGAGGAGGTCGGCGAAGACATGTCGGTAGGCGGCCTCGACATTGATATTGCCCCTCCGCTCCCGCGAGAGGATCAGCCCGGCGACGACGTTCACGACGATCCCCACACCGCCGAGGACGAGCATCCATCCGCCGAGGACTTCGGGCGGGTCGCGAAACCGCTTGACTGCCTCGTAGAAGATCCAGATCGCGAGGGCGACGAGCGCGACCCCGTTGGCGAGTGCTGCCAGAACCTCCGCCCGCTTGTAGCCGTAGGTGCGCGCGGGGCGTCGACGGTCGGCTCGCGAGCCAGACCGCAAAGAGCGCGAGCGCGAGCGCGACGTTGTCCGAGAGCATGTGCACCGCGTCCGCGAGCAGAGCGAGACTGCCCGTGAGCACGCCGCCCACGACCTCGGCAACGGTGTAGGCGGCGGTGATCGCGAGCGCGAGAGCGAGCGCGTTCCGGCTCCTCGCTCCCGCGTGATCGTGCGTATGGGCCACGGAGTTAAGGATTGCTTTACCGCCTGCGGCTCGCAACCTGAGCGGGGCAGGGCATGATCCTGGTGTGCGAACGAAGCTGCTCGCGATCGTCGCCGTCGTCGCGCTCGCGTCCGCCATCGCAGTCGTCGCCTCGGCGAAGACGACGGCCAACGGCCTCCCCTCCTATACCGACGGCTGGCAGAAGTGGCCGCGGATCAACAAGAAGCCGTTTCGGGCCACGGGTCCGCTGTCGGATGCGCACTCCGGCCTGAAGAACGTCTACGCCAGCAAGCGAAAGGTCGGCTCGAAGTATCCGAACGGCACGGTGATCGTGAAGACGATCGTCAAGCCGGGGACGACATACGTGGGTCAGTTCGCGACGATGCGGAAGGCAGGCGGGCGCTGGCGATTCGTCGAATACGAACGATCGAGCGCGACCTCGCGGTACTCGCTCCTCGCGCAAGGGTCGCTCTGCCAGAGCTGCCACGTGATGGCGAAGTCGAACGACTTCGTCTTCACGAAGAGATAGACGGCGGCGGCGGACTCGCCACCGCCGTCAAAACGAGTCGTCGCCCGCTAGGCGGCGGTCGTTGTTCTGCTGCGATATCCACGAAGCAGAAGGACGAGCCCCATCAGGATCGAGATGATCCCGACGAGGACTCCGAAGACACCACCCACGAACATGAGGATGACGCCGACGACGAGAAATGCAACACCGAGGATGAGATTGAGCATCATGGCGCGGCTTTCTCCCTGAGTTGGAGGACTCCTTTGCGCCGAAATGCACATCGGCACACCGCAGTCTCGTCCTCGGTCAATCCTTGACGCGCCTGAATGCCTCGATCGCGCGTTCGAGATGGCCGGGCTCGAGCGCCGCCGACATCTGCACGCGGATTCGCGCCGTTCCTTCCGGCACGACGGGAAAGCCGAAACCGGTTACGAAAACGCCCTCGTCGAGTAGGCGGGCCGAGAGTGCGATCGCCGCGGCCGTCTCGCCGACGATGATCGGGATGATCGCAGCCTCACCATCGAGCGGTTCGTACCCGGCTTCGACCAGCATCTCGCGGAACACGCGTGAGTTCTCGCGCAGGCGAGCGAGGAGCTCCGGTTGCTCGAGCATGAGCTCGACGGCTCTGAGCGCGCTACAGGCAACGGTCGGCGGGAGGGCGTTCGAGAAGAGCTGCGGCCGCGAGCGCTGCGCGAGGAGGTCGCAGACCTCTTCGGAGGAAGCGACGTAGCCCCCCGCGGCTCCTCCGAGCGCCTTGCCGAGCGTCCCGGTGATCACGTCGACCTCGCCCAGAAGCCCGTAGTGCTCGACGGTTCCGCGTCCGGTCTCGCCGAGCACACCGACGCCGTGCGAGTCGTCGACGATCACGACCGCGTCGTGCTCCCGCCCGAGCTCGACGATCTCCGGGAGCTTGGCGAGATCGCCCTCCATCGAGAACACGCCGTCCGTGAGGATCAGCTTGCGCGCGTCGCGCGAAGCATCCGCGAGCGCGGCTCGCAACGCCGTCATGTCCGAGTGCGGATAGATGACCTTCGAGGCCGGCTTCGAAAGCCGCACCGCGTCGATGATGCTCGCGTGATTGAGCTCGTCGGTGAAGATCACCGTCGAAGCGTCCGTGAGCGTCGGGATGACCGCTTCGTTCGCGTTCCAGCAAGAGACGTAGCTGAGCGCAGCCTCCGTGCCCGAGAGGTCGGCGAGCGCGCGTTCGAGCTCGAGGTGGGGCTCGAAAGTCCCGCAGATGAAGCGCACCGACGCCGTTCCCGCGCCGTAGCGCTCGAGCCCATCGATTCCCGCCCGCACGACCTCGGGGTGCGCGGCGAGACCGAGGTAGTTGTTCGAGGAGAGCACGATCACCTCGCCCCTGCCCGCCATCTGGACGACTGGCCCCTGCGCGGACTCGAGCGTCAGGAAGTGCTTGTACGTCCGCGCGTCGCGAAGCTCGGCGAGCTCGGATCCGACCTGCTCGGTCAACGTCGTGTTCATGGCGCTGCTCCGTTCGGCTCGAGGACGATCTTGCACGCGTGGCCCGACTCGAGAAGCTCAAAGGCCTCGTCGAAGCGCTCGAGCGGCATACGGGCGGTTATCAGGGGCTCGAGATCGACGACGCCGTGCTCGAGCAACCAGCGCGTCGTGTACCAGGTCTCCCAGATCTCGCGACCGTTCACGGCCGACACTGTGAGGTTCTTGAAGATCAGCGATTCGGCGATGTCGATCGTCGCGGGCTGTGCCGGGATCCCGAACAGGACCACGTTGCCTCCGTGACGGACGATCCGGAACGCGTCCTCGATCGCCCTCAGCGCACCGGACATCTCGAAGACGACGCCGATGCCGACGCCCTCGTTCTGCTCTGCGAACCACGCCGGAACATCGTCCACATCGCCGACGTTGACGACGGCGTCCGCGCCGAGCTCGAGCGCGAGATCGAGCCGATAGGGGACGTGGTCGGACGCGAGCAGTCGCCCCGCGCCGAACGCCCGCGCGATGGCGATCGTGAAGAGCCCGACCGGGCCACAACCGAGCACGGCGATTGCCCGCCCCGCAAGATCCTGGGTCGACGTCGCGAAGACGGCGTTGCCGAACGGCTCCTGCAGGCAGGCGAGGTGCGGCGGTAGTTTCGCCCGGTCGTTCCGCCAGATCACCGAGGCTGGGATGGCCGCGAAGTCGGCGAAGCCGCCGTCGCGATCAACTCCGAGGATCTGCGTGCGCTCGCACATGTGCGCCCGCCCAGTTCGGCAGTGGAAGCACACGCCGCAGGTGACATGGCTCTCCGCAGAGACGTAGTCGCCCTCGGCGACATCGTGGACGCTGTTCCCGATCGCGACCACCGTGCCGCAGAGCTCGTGACCCAACGTCAAGGGAGGATGCACGCGCTCGGACGACCACTGGTCCCACCGTTGGATGTGCAGATCGGTGCCGCAGATGCTCGCCGCCTCGATGCGCACGAGCACCTCGTTCGCGCGCGGTGTCGGAACCGGGAGCTCGTCGAGGACGAGGCCCTGCTCGGGCCCTCGCTTCCGCACGGCACGCATCGTCTCCACGGCGACGATCTTGCCACGCGCCCGCTCTCGCCCCGAGCGGAAGCGGTCGGGTCAGCAACCCATCGCGCCCTGCTCTTCACCCCGGTGGGGCGCCGGCAGCGGATACCCGCGCGGGACCGAGCCGTCCAGCGAGCGCAGGGCGGCGGCGATTCGCAGCACACGTGCTCGGGCGTCTGCAAACACGACGATCGTGGACTGCTGAGTCTCGAGCTCCAGGCGAGTGCCTTCGTCGAAAAGCGCTGCGGGGACTCCGCGCACGGTAATCGGCTCCGGCGAGCCGCCACTCGAGAACGCGTCCTCGTACAGCGCGAGGTTCCGGCGACAGGCAGGCCAAACCTGAACCTCTGCCGGTGGCGCGCACCCCGCATCACCGCTCTGCTCGCAGTCCCCGTAGACGAACGACACGAACTGAGCAGTGTCGTCCCGTTGTAGGATCGCGCTCAGCGGGAGGCCGTCGACGCGATCGCCGGCCGAGTACAGCGGAATGGCGTTCGTAGGTCCCCCGGCTCCCGCTGACCCTCCACCGATCAGGGGGGCCAGCACACATGGCGCCAAGACCGCGAAGGTGATTCGTCTCATGGCGAATGCGCCACCTGATGGAGCTCGACGACGAGGGTCCACCCATCCGAGGCGGCGTAGTCGCCGTCGCATTGCTTGAAGCTCTGCGTGTTCCCCCACCATGAGCGGTAGGTCGGGTGCCCAGCGAGCGCGAATCGCCGTTCGAGCTCGTCACGCCCCTGGTCGAAGCCGCTGCCCCCCGGGCCGTTCGAGTCGACCGCATGTCCGCACGGAAACGGGAACACGACGTTGTCCTCGTGATGCGCCGCGGCGACCGCCGGCCAACCGAGTGCCGGGTCCGGGTGCTGACCCCGCATGCGCACGTGGTAACGCGAGCCGTGCCCGCTCGCGCGCTGCGCGTGCAGCGGAGCACAGCCTCCGTGATCGGCGAAGACCTGGGTCGACCCGGAGGTTGCGGTCCAGCCAGCGTGAAACACGGTCTGGCTCTCAGCCCGCCCCCAGGTGCCCCAGGTCGTGAACACGACGTTGATCGGGTCGACACGGTTCGCGGGCGTCGCCGGACAGGCGTTGTGCGTGTATCGGTCAGCCGTGTCGAGGTGCGCGAGCGCGGGCGACCCCGCCAGCGCCATCAGCGCGAAGGCTCCGAAGGCGAGGGCGAGTCTTCGCATGTCCCGAGGGTAGGAGCAGAGTCCACACACCTGTGTGTCGACTTCGCGCCGAAATTCACGGCTCCCGTCGGCGACAGCGGAGGCACAGCGGCCTGCGAAGCAGACGCCTTCAGGGCTCTTTGCGCGACCGAAATCCGCGCGAGCGGATTCCGGTCTTGCGCACTAGAAAACGGTGACGGGAGTGCCGAGCTCGACGAACTGGTACACGCGCGCCGCGTCGCCTTCGGGCAGCCGGACGCAGCCGTGCGAAGCCGGGTATTCGGGTACGTGCGAGTACTGATGGGTTGCGATCCCGCCCACGAAGTACGCGGCGTAGGGCATCCACACATGGAACGGGACCGACCAGGACATGATCTCCTTGCGATAGATCCGGAACGAGCCCGACGGTGTCCTCCCGCCCGCGCCGGTGGACGTATGGACGGCACGATCGACGACGCCGTCCTCGACGAGGAGCAGAACACCGAGGTCACGATGGATCTCGACACGGCGACCCGCGCCCTGCTGCCGAGGTCGTGGGTGGTCTGCGTCGACGAGCGCGACCTGCGTCTCGCCGGTCAGCGTGCCCGTGCGCGAGAGGCCTTCCCAACCCTGGAACGCAAGCAGCGACTGCGAGGTCGCGTAGTCGAGCGAGCCGGTCACGTCCGCGCGCGAGAGGTACCCGAGCTGCCAGAGGCGGAGCTGCACCCCACGGGTGTTGTAGGGATAGCCCTTCTCCCCCTCCTGTGCGCGCCAGGGTCCTGGACGAACGCCCAGGCGCACCACCGTGGCGAGCCGTCCTTCCGCCGAGATCGAGGCGAACTCCTGTTGTCCTCCCAGCCGGGACAGCGTCCACGTGATCTGCGCGAGCCGCGTGCGTACCGTCGTGTCCGACCCTGGCCCGAAGAGCGAGCGAGAGAAGCTTGCGAGCCACATCCCCTGTCCAGACCGGAGGGAGCGGAGGCGCACGCCCGGCCGGATCGCGGTGCGGAGCCCTCGCGCACGCTCGACGCGAGTAGGGCCCTGCGTGAGCTCTCGGAGCGCGTGCATCCGCGGCGGAATGCCCTTGGGGACGACGCGCTCCACGCGGACGAGCCTGCCGTTGCGGACGAACGCGATGTCCACCTTCTCCGGCTGCACGACCGTCACGATCGCCCTCGACGTCACCGCCGGACCCCGTGGTGAGGACGACGCCTCGAGGTCGAGCGCCAGCGTTCCTGCGCCGGCGAGCAGAAGGGTGACGAGCAACAGTCGCATTTTGCGGAGAATTCTTCGTCGTGCCACCGGAAACGCCTCTGGATGCGCGCCATCGATGAACGAGGAGGTCAAGCACTGGGGAGTGCGGTACCGGGCGTCGAACGGCGTCCCTCGCTGGGCGGTCGTGGTCGCCCCGGCCGAGTACGGCCCCGACAACCCTCCCCCTCCTCTGCCGCTCGTGATCTCGCCGCACGGGCGCGGCGTCCGGGCGAGAACGAATGCACGGCTGTGGGGAAGGCTCCCCGCGCTCGGTGACTTCGCGGTCGTCTGCCCAGGGGGGATGGGACGCCGGCTGCCGCTCCATTCCTGGGGTTGGCGCGGGCAGATCGACGATCTTGCTCGCATGCCGGCGCTCCTCGGGGCGGCGCGTCCCTGGCTGCGAATCGACGCCGAACGCGTCTACGCGGTCGGCGGGAGCATGGGCGGCCAGGAGACCCTTCTGCTCCTCGGGCAGCATCCACGTCTGCTGGCTGGTGCGGTCGCTTTCGATTCCGTCACCGACTTCGAGCTCCGGTACGAGCAGTTCGCACGCAGCCCGCGCGGTCGGATGTTGCAGGCGCTTGCACGCCTCGAGGTCGGCGGCACGCCGAGGACGCGCCGCCGTGAGTACGTCCTCCGCAGCCCTATGCACTGGGCGCGCGAGATCGCGAGCTCGGGCGTTCCGCTCCAGGTCTGGTGGAGCGACGCGGACGAGATCGTCGTCAACCAGCACACTCAGTCAGGGCGCTTCTTCAAGGAGCTGGAGAAGCTGGAGCCGCGCGGCCGTCTCGAAAAGCAGACGGGGTCGTGGAGCCATACGGCGACGAGCTACGCGCGCCTCCAGCTGCCAGGAGCCGTCGCCTGGCTCGGCCTGATCCAGGACGTGTAGTGCCTAGACGCCATTTGCGATCGTGACCTCGACGGCAGCGTTCGCGCGGTTTCCGGCGACATCCCACACGCTGACCTCCAGGCGATAGCGGCCGTCCGCGAGCCCGGTCGTATCCCAGTATCGGAGCGGAAAGAGCCGGAACCAGTACACGCCGTCGCAGCGAACCGAGCCGTGGAACCGCATGCAGCCCTTGGCGACGAGGTTCTGCTCGGTGCCGGGCGCGTAGTGCCGTCCGGCGGAGAGTCCGAGGACCTGCTCCGCCCTGAACACCTCGCGCCTGCGTGCGACGCGGCCGGTGGCGACCTCTCTGATCCTCACGTCGATCCGAAACGGGTGGTGCGGCGCCGCGAGCCACGGGAGCTCCCGGAACCAGCCGATGAAGCTCTGCGGATCGCCGACGCGGACGCGCACGTCGACCCGACCTGCGAGCGCATGCCGGTTCAGTCGCTCCCCCGCAGGCGGTAGGCGCGCGACGCTCGTCGAGGCACGGCGTCCCCAGTCCGGCGTAGCCGGCGTATAGAAGCGGATCTCGCGGATCGCCGGAGGCGCGGTGTCGACGAACGGGTGGAGCTTCCCACCCTGACGAAGCGGGTTGACGCTCAGGCGGCCGCCGTTCGCAGTGAACACGAACTCGCTCAGGTGCACGTGCCAGTCGTCCTTGCACGTCCAGCCGATGTGCTGCCCCGGCGTGACCGTCTCGCCGGTGAGCACGACCGCGTCGATGTGCCCGTACCCGAAGTGGCCGGCGCGCACGGATCCGCGGACTCCGCTCGGAGTGGCGAAGAACACCGGCCCGCCTTCGATCGCGTAGACACGGTGCGTGCGGCCGGGAGGTGCGCCGCGCTCGGGCCGGTCGTCGCGGACGGCGACGTCGATGCCGTCATGATAGGTGGCGCCTCGCTCGGGATCGGGACGCGGATCGAGGAAGGACCCGCGGATGGGATGCTGCCGGCGGTGCGGCCGAACCGGCCAACCGCGCCAGGTGTCGTTGTAGACCTGCTGGACCTCGAGCTTCCCTGGCGTCGGCGACACGCGCCGGGACTATGGCAGGCGAGCCGACAGGGTCGCACCGCCCGTACGGCACGATGCGCGGGTGCACCTGGACCTCCAGGACGGGCTCGTTGCGCTAGGGCTGCTGACGGCGATCGCGGCCATGCTCGCGCTCGCCCCCACGCTCCGCACTCCGTACCCGATCCTCCTGGTGCTCGGCGGGCTCGCCATCGGCCTCGTGCCCGGAATGCCGGAGCTCGAGGCCAAGCCGGAGCTCATCTTCTTCGGGGTGCTGCCGCCGCTTCTCTACGGCGCAGCGTTCTTCACGTCGCTCCGCGACCTGCGGGCGAACATGCGGCCGATCGGGCTCCTGGCAGTCGGCCTCGTCGTCGCGACCACCGTCGGGGTCGCGGTCGTCGCACATGCGGTCGTCGACGGGCTCACGTGGCCGGCCGCGTTCGTGCTCGGCGCAATCGTGTCCCCGACCGATCCGCTCGCCGCGACCGCGATCGCGCGGCGGCTCGGCGTGCCGCGCAAGCTCGTCTCGATCGTGGAGGGCGAGAGCCTCGTGAACGACGGCACGGGCCTCGTCCTCTATCGCGTTGCCGTGGCGGCGGTGCTGACCGGCTCGTTCTCCGCGGCCGCGACGGGTGGGAGCTTCGTCCTCAGCGTCGTGGGCGGTGTCGCAGTCGGGCTCGCCGTCGGTTGGATCGTGCGTCAGGTTCGCCGCCGGCTCGACAACCCGCCGGCGGAGATCACGATCTCGCTCATGACGGGGTACTTCGCATTCCTGCCAGCCGACCTCCTCGGCTTCTCCGCCGTCCTCGCCGCCGTCACGGCCGGTATCTACCTGGGCTGGCACACGCCCGAGCTGACGACCTCGCAAGTACGGCTCCAGGGCATCGCCGTCTGGGAGATCGTGCAGTACCTCCTGAACGCCCTCCTCTTCGTGCTCATCGGCCTCCAACTGCCGATCGTCGTCGACGCGCTGGGCGACATCCCGGCCGAGCGGCTCCTCGCCTACGCCGCGCTGATCAGCGTGACGGTGATCGCCGTGCGCTTCGCGTGGGTCTTCGCCGTCCTTCACGCGCCCAAGAAGATCGCCCGCCGGATGTCGAACTGGCGGGGAGCGGTCTTCCTCTCCTGGGCGGGCATGCGCGGCGCGGTGTCTCTGGCGGCAGCGCTCGCCCTGCCGCTCGAGACGGACGCGGGTGCGCCCTTTCCCGGTCGCGACCTCATCCTCTTCTTGACGTTCTCGGTGATCCTCGCGACGCTCGTCGGCCAGGGCCTGACTCTGCCGCTCGTCATTCGCGCGCTCGGCCTCGAGGAGGATGAAAGCGAGGCCCGCGAGGACGCGAAGGCCCGCATCCGAGCGGCCGAGGCCGCGATCGCGCGCCTCGAGGAGCTCGAGGGCGAGGACTGGGTACGCGACGATACCGCCGAGCGGGTGCGGGGTCTCTACCGCTTCAGGACCGACCGTTTCACAGCCCGCTTCGACGACGGCGACGACGGAGCGATCGAGCTGCGTTCCCAGGACTTCCAGCGGCTTCGGCGAGAGCTGCTCGAAGCCGAGCGGCGAGCCGTCCTCGAGCTTCGGCGGAGCGGTGTCATCTCCAATGACGTCTGGCTCCGCGTCTCCCGCGATCTCGACCTCGAAGACCAGCGCCTCGACGCCTGACGGGTGGAAGTCAGGACGTCGACGCGACCAGGCGGTCGGCCAGCCCACGCACGTTCGCGCGGAGCTCCTCCGGCTTCAGGATGGTGAACGGGCAGTCGAGCCCGGCGAGGATGCGCGCCATCCAGTCGAGCGAGCTCACGCGCATTCGGAGCAGTGTGCCGCCGTCCGCTTCCGCCAGCTCCGCGAGAGTCGCTGGTAGGCGCCGGGTCGCCTCCTCCAGCGAGAGGTCGAGCAGCACTTCGACCTCGTGCGGCCACGGCGTACGGGCGAGCGAGCGCCTGATGTACGCAGCGGCATCGAATCCGTCCGGAGGGGCGACCGCCGCCTCCTGCGCGAGGACTGCTCGCCGCATACGGTCGACCCGGAACGTGCGGAGGTCGTCGCGCACGTGGTCGAACGCCGCGAGGTACCAGCGCCCGGAGTGCACGACGAGGCCGTGCGGGCTCACGTCGCGACGCGTCGCTTCGCCCGAGAACGCCCGATAGGAGATTCGGAGCCGCCGACGCCGCCGGATCGCGTCCGCCAGCAACAGCACCGTCTCGCCGGCGACCGGGGCGCCTGCCGGTGCTGCCGTCGTGAAGTCGAGGGTCGTCTCGAGCGCTTCGACGCGCCTGCGCACGGAGTCCGGAAGGACGCGGTGGATCTTCGCGAGCGCGCCCTCGGCCGACTCCGCCGAGCCGGCCAGCCCCAGCCGGCCCGCCGCGACGACCCCGAGCGCGACGATCACCGCTTCGTCGTCGTCGAGCATCAGCGGCGGGAGCCGGTAACCGGGACGGATCCGATAGCCGCCGCCGACGCCCCGTTGGCCTTCGATCGGGATGCCGAGATCCTGCAGCGCGGAGACGTAGCGCCTGACGGTGCGCCGGTCGATGTCGAGCCGAGTGGCGATCTCCGGCCCCGTCGCCACGGTCTGAGTCTGGAGTAGCTCGAGGAGTTCCAGGAGGCGTCCGGTCGGCGTTGCCACGCTCCCAAGTCAATCAGGGATTGAGGGCGGAAACTGCCCTATTTGTCGATTACGGTCAGCGTACGTCGAGCGAAACGGGAGGCAGAGGATGAGCACGGCGGTTCGCGTAGGGACAGAGCACGACTTCGACTTCTGGATGGGAACGTGGAATGTCCACAACCGACGGCTGCGCCGCCGGCTGGCGGGCTCCGACGAGTGGGACGAGTTCGAGGCGACGGTCGTCGCGGGTCCGCTTCTCGACGGGCTCGGAAACGAGGACGAGTTCAGGACCGACTTCGACGGCGGCTTCATCGGCATGTCGTTCCGCTTCTTCGACCGGGACACGCAGCTGTGGTCGATCTACTGGGCGGACACGCGCCGCCTCGGTGTCCTCGATCCTCCGGTGTTCGGCGGGTTCGACGGCGACACCGGCGTCTTCGAGGGCGAGGACACGCTCGAGGGTCGGCCCATCCTCGTCCGCTTCACGTGGTCGGCCGTGACCACGCCGACGCCGCGCTGGGAGCAGGCCTTCTCCGAGGACGGAGGCGAGACATGGGAGACGAACTGGGTGATGGACTTCACGCGGGCGGAGGGACGCCGATGAGCGTCCTCGAGGAGATCGGAGTCAGGCCCGACTACCGTCACAGCTCGAAGCTCGTGCGTCCCGAGGCCCGTCTCACCTTGGGGGAGGTGCTCCTCAAGTGGTACGACATCGCTCCCGCGGAAGCTCCGGTCCCGCTCGCGGTGAGGGCGCTCGCGCGCCGAAACCTGCGGGACGGCGCCAAGTCGGGGACGCTCGCGCTCTCGGGTGAGCTCGGGTTCGTGATCCTGCATCGCTGCGGCGAGGGCTTCTACTTCCTCATCACGTGCTCCTGGCGCAACGACAACGAGCTCTGGCAGACCGTCTGGGCGAAGGACGGCGACGACGCGATCGCGTTCCGCCCGTGGGTGGTCGAAGGGACACACCGGCCGACCTTCTGCGTCTGGGAGCTCGGCGCCGTCTGGCACGAGCAACAGGCGTGGAGCCGATACCTGCGCAGCTCGCGCGACGAGTCCGCGAAGGGGATCTACCTGCGCGATTCCTTCGCCGGGGAGATCTAAGAGCACCGTAAGTCGCCGACACGGACATAGGATTCGGGCGGGATGCCGCCCGCCACGGAGTCGGCGACGAAGAAGCTCGAGCACGGCCGGGCGTCGTGCGCGAAGCACGCCTGGGTAGACGCCTACAGGTCGCTGTCGCGTGCCGACGAAGCGAGCCCGCTGGCGCCGGAGGATCTCGAGCTGCTGGCGACGTCGGCCTACATGCTCGGCCGTGACGACGAGTACGTTCGTTGCCTCGAGCGCGCTCACTACTCCCACCTCGACGCGGGCGAGGTGCCGAGAGCCGCGCGCTGTACATGGTGGATCGGCCTCAATCTGTTGATGCGAGGCGAGGGGGCGCCGGCGAGTGGGTGGTTCGCGCGCGGAGAGCGCCTGCTCGAAGGCGACGAGCAGGACTGCGTCGAGCGCGGCTACCTCCTCCTCGCCCACATGCTCCATCACTTCGCGGAAGGTGAATTCGCAGCCGCGCTCGCCCACGC
This sequence comes from uncultured Actinomycetes bacterium, assembly GCA_963758605.1. Taxonomy (GTDB): domain Bacteria; phylum Actinomycetota; class Thermoleophilia; order Gaiellales; family Gaiellaceae; genus GMQP-bins7. The sequence continues at coordinate 173,103 of CAVWWI010000015.1, forward strand.
GGCCGAGGCCACGGCCATCGGCGAGCGCTTCGGCGATCGGGACCTCGTCGCCATCGGCGTCATGGACCAGGGTCACGCGCTTCTCGAGCTCGGGCGAACGAAGGAGGGCCTCAGGCTCGTCGACGAGAGCATGATCGCGGTCACGACAGGGGAGCTGTCGCCGATCGTGGCGGGGATCCTCTACTGCAACACGATCGCGGTCTGTCAGGGCGCGTACGAGTTGCGCCGCGCCAGGGAGTGGACGACCGCCCTGACCGTCTGGTGTGAGCGAGAGCCGGACATGGTGGCGCACACGGGCGTGTGCCTCGTGCACCGCGCAGAGATCATGCAGCTCCAGGGAGCGTGGCAGGCTGCCCTGGAGGAGGCGCGAAGCGTTCGCGCGCAGGGGGTGCTGAATCAACGCGCGGCCGCGCGGGCCTTCTACGTCGAGGGAGAGCTCCATCGCCTGCGCGGCGACTTCCCGGAAGCGGAGGAGGCATATCGCGCCGCGACCCGGCACGGCCGGGAGCCGCAGCCGGGTCTCGCACTGCTGCGCCTGGCGCAGGGCAACATCGCTGCCGCGCTGGCGGCAATCCGCCGAGTCGTCGCCGAGACCAGCCCACCACTCGATCGTGCGGCGCTGCTCCCGGCGCACGTCGAGATCGGGTTGGCGGCAGGAGAGATCGACGAAGCCGAGCATGCGAGCGAAGAGCTCGCACAGATCTCGCGAGCCCAGGGAAGCGACGCGCTCGGCGCGATGTCGGCGCACGCCGCCGGGGCCGTGGCGCTGGCTCGGGACGACGCCGCGGCCGCACTGACGACACTGCGGAACGCGTGGAACGCGTGGCAGGAGCTTGAAGCGCCCTACGAGGGAGCGCGTGCCCGTGTCCTCGTGGGTGTCGCGTGCGCCGCGCTCGGCGACGAAGATACGGCCGTGCTCGAGTTGGAGGCGGCGCGCGGCGTGTTCGAGGAGCTCGACGCCGCACAGGACCTTGCCCGAGTTGGCTCCCTGCTGAGCGGCTTGGGCTCGCGAGATACGCACGGATTGACGCGTCGCGAGCTCGAGGTGCTGCGCCTGGTTGCGGCCGGCCAGACCAACAAGGGAATCGCGACCGCGCTCGTCCTCAGCGAGAGAACTGTGGATCGGCACGTCAGCAACATCTACGCCAAGCTCGGCGTGTCGACGCGCGCAGCAGCCACCGCGTACGCGTACAAGCGGCAGCTCGTCTGACCCCGAGTACCCATTCCGCGGGACGGCGGAAGTTGGGTAGTTCCTCGGAAGCGCGTCGTCTTTCTCCCTCCTACGTTCCAGAGCGAAGCGCTCATTCGACTGGAGGAGGACTCCCATGAGCAAGGCTTTCGATGCGATCGTGGTCGGGGCACGCTGCGCAGGGTCGCCGACGGCGATGCTGCTCGCACGCAACGGCCACCGCGTCCTGATGGTCGATCGGGCGACGTTTCCGAGCGACACCGTCTCGACGCACCTCGTCCACCCACCGGGAGTCGCCGCACTGCAGGACTGGGGGCTGCTCGACCGCGTCCTCGCAACCGGCTGCCCGCCCGTGGATACGTACGTGTTCGACTTCGGCCCCTTCACGATCTCCGGTGCTCCGGGAAGCCCCGAAGCGCCGGTCGCCTACGCGCCGCGGCGCACGGTGTTGGACAAGCTGCTGGTGGACGCGGCCTCCGAGGCGGGAGTCGAGATCCGCGAGGAGTTCACGGTCGAGAGCCTCCTGGTCGAGGAAGGCCGCGTGGTCGGGATTCGGGGACACGGCAAAGGAGGCCAGACCGTCGACGAGCGCGCGCACGTCGTGATCGGCGCGGACGGCCGCTACTCGCTCGTCGCCGACGCCGTGAGCGCCGACGAGTACAACGAGACACCACAGCTCCAGGTGAGCTACTACAGCTACTGGAGCGGTCTGGAGATGGACGGCCGCTTCGAGACGTACGTCCGCCCCGAGCTCGGGTTCGCCGCGTGGCCCACGAACGACGACCTGACGCTCGTCATCGTCGGCCGGCCGTACTCGGAGTTCGAGGCCGTGAGGAAGGACATCGAGCGCAGCTATCTCGAGACCGTCGATGCCGTGCCGAGCTTCGCCGAACGGCTGCGCGCGGCGACTCGCGAAGAGCGCTTCGCCGGAACCGCCGTCCGCGGCTTCTTCCGAAAGCCGTACGGTCCCGGGTGGGCACTCGTCGGCGACGCGGGTTACAACAAGGACTTCATCACCGCCCAGGGCATCCACGACGCGTTCCGCGACGCCGAGCTCGCCGCCACGGCGTTGCACGAGACGTTCTCCGGCTCGCGTAGCTTCGAAGAGGCGATGGCCGAGTACCACGCTCGTCGCGACGAGCAGGTCTTGCCGATGTACGCGTTCACGAACGACCTCGCGACCCTCCAGCCGCCGCCGCCCGAGCTGCAGCAGGTGTTGAGCGCGGTGGCCGGGAGCCAGGACGCGATGGACGGATTCGCGAGGGTCGCCGCCGGAGTGACCTCGCCGGCCGAGTTCTTCTCGGACGAGAACGTGGGCCTGATCTTCGCCGCCGCAGCGTGAGGAGACACCGCCGCCCGAGGTTCGCGCGCAGGCCGCGAACGCCGGTCGTCGCGTAGCCTCCCTGGCCTGACCGACCGTGGATGGCTATCTGCGTCGGAGCTCCGCATCGGTCTTGGCTGCATGCGGATGTCGTCGGACGAGAGCCGGGACGAGAGACTCGCCCTCGAGACGATCGCCGCGGCGGCCGAGGCGGGCATCAGCGTCTTCGACACCGCGCATTCGTACGGTCTCGACGAGACCGAGCTCGGCCACAACGAGAGGCTGGTCGCCCGCGGCCTCCGGGAATGCAGCGTCGAGGCGACCGCGCGCATCGTCACCAAGGGAGGCATGACGCGTGCCGGCGACGGATGGGTGCCGGACGGGCGCGCGAAGGCGATTCGGGCCGATTGCGAGGCGAGCCTCACTGCGCTCGACGGCCTGCCGATCGACCTCTACCTCGTCCACACGCCTGATCCGCGGACTCCGTGGCGGACCTCGGTGCGTGCGCTCGCGCGACTCGCCGACGAAGGACTCGTGAGGCGCGTCGGAGTCGCGAACGTCAATCGGCGCCAGCTCGACGAGGCGCTCGAGCTCGCTCCGATCACGGCTGTGCAGGTAGCGCTCAGCGTCTACGACGACCGCTCCCTCCGGGGTGGAGTGGTCGAGCGCTGCGACGAGATCGGGATCACCCTCATCGCCCACTCACCGCTCGGTGGGCCTCGGCGGGCGGGCAGCATCGCGCGTCAAGAGGCGCTCGCCGACGTCGCGGACGCGCACGGCGCAACCCCCGCCGAAGTGGCCCTCGCGTGGCTGCTGGGCATCTCTCCCGGGCTCATCGCCATTCCCGGAGCTCGGCGACCCGCGACCGCGCGCTCCGCCGCCCGCGCCGCGAAGCTCGTCCTCGAGGACGACGACCGTGAGCTTCTCGCGGGCGCGTTCGGACTGCGGCGCGAGAGACGCAACGAGCGGTCGCGGCCCTCGAAGATCGCGAAGGTGGTCCTGGTGATGGGTATCCCCGGAGCCGGAAAGAGCCGCATTGCCGAGGAGTACGTGGAACGTGGCTACCTCCGGCTCAACCGCGACGAGCGCGGCGGATCCTTGCGCGAGCTCGCCGCCGCTCTCGACAAGGAGCTGTCGGAGGGTCCCCGTCAGGTCATCCTCGACAACACGTATCTCACCCGCGCCAGCCGGAGCTACGTGATCGAGACCGCGAACCGACACCGGGCCGAAGCTCGCTGCATCTGGCTAGACACGCCGCTGGCGCAGGCTCAGGTCAACCTCGTCGAGCGGCTGCTCGAACGTCTTGGCGCGCTGCCATCGCCCGAGAAGCTCCGGGAGCTTGCACGGCGTGAGCCGGGCGTGCTCGCGCCGACCTCCCAGATGCGCGCCCTCCGTGAGCTCGAGCCGCCGTCGACCGACGAGGGATTTGCAAACGTCGAAGCGGTTTCTTTCGAACGCGAGCCTTCGCGATCTCCGACCGCGGGTGGATTCGTCGCGGCTACAGCGCTGGGGCAACCCGGTTGGAAGCACGTGCTCGAGGAGCTCGACCGGGATGCACCCCACCTCGTCTTCGACTGGAGCCCCGGCGGTGATGCAGCCGAGCTCGCACCGATAGCGGCCCGCCTCTCGGCCGAGTTCGACGGCGCCGTCGAGAGCGCACTGTGTCCGCACGGCGGCGGCCCGCCGACCTGCTGGTGCCGGCCGCCGCTCCCCGGGCTGCCGCTCGCGTTCGCGCGGGCACATGGCCTCAACCCGTCGCGCTCGATTCTCGTGGGCACGTCAACCGCGCACCGAACGCTCGCGACGACGCTCGGCTCCCGATACATCGGGGCCTGAGCTCCTACCTCCTCGCCTCCCACACGTGCGACCTCCGTGTGGACTAGCGATAGCGTTGCGTACGGAGGCCAGGCACGGCGTGTCAGTGAGTAAGGAAAGGCCAGATCCGAGTTCGAGTTCGGGTTGATCGACGAGCCCCGGCCTCCCGTCGGAGCTCGAAAACGCCGAGGTTGAACGAAGGCCGCGATAGCCTCCGACGTCAGCATGAGCCCGTCGCTCCGACCCGAGACCCGGTACGCCGCCAGCCCGGACGGATACGTCGCGTACCAGGTGTTCGGCTCCGGCCCTCTCGACCTGGTCTTCCTGACCAACTGGGCCACGAACATGGATGCGATGTGGGACGAGCCGTCGGTTGCCACGTACATGGATCGCCTGGGCTCGTTCTCCCGCGTGATCTGGTACGACAAACGCGGAACGGGAGTCTCGGACCCGGTGCCGCTCGCCTCGCTGCCGACGATCGAGCAGTGGACGGACGACGCCCGAACGGTCATGGACGCCGTAGGGGTGGAGCAGGCAGTGATCTTCGGGGACACGGAAGGCGGGCCGATGGCGGCGATGCTCGCCGCGTCCCATCCCGAGCGCGTGCGGGCGCTGGTGCTCGTGAACAGCTTCGCCCGCTGGCGACGGGCGGAGGACTACCCCATCGGCATGCCCGAAGCGACGGCCGAGAAGCTCCTCGCAGGCTGGCAACAGCACTGGGGGGTCACGAGCGAGATCCTCGACCTGACCGCACCTTCGGTGGCGAACGACCCCCGCTTCCGGAGCTGGTGGTTGCGGTACTCCAGGTTGGCCATGCCGCGCCGCGCTTCGGCGACCATGTACCGCTGGGTCACGGAGATCGACATCCGGTCGATTCTTCCGAGCATCCGCGTGCCGACGCTCGTCGTGCACCGCGCCGGCAACCGCCATCACCGCGTCGCGTTCGGCCGCTACCTCGCCGACCACATTCCGGACGCGAAGTACGTCGAGCTCCCAGGCGCCGACTCGTTTCCCTTCCATGCGGGCGACTTCACTCCCGTGCTGGACGAGGTCGAGGAGTTCCTGACCGGCACGAAGGCGTCGCCGCTTCTCGATCGGCGCCTCGCGACGATGCTCTTCACCGACGTCGTCGGGTCGACGCGGATCGCCGCCGAGCGGGGAGACAGCGCGTGGATCAGGCTCGCTCGGTCCCACGACGAGATCGTCCGAGAGCACTTCAACGCGTACCGCGGGCGCGAGGTGGACCACACCGGTGACGGGTTTCTCGCGATCTTCGACGGGCCCGCGCGCGCTGTGACCTGTGCCGCTCGCATGGTCGAGGCGCTCCGCGAGCTGGGCGTGACGATCCGTGTCGGCCTGCACACGGGCGAGGTGGAGCTCGTCGGCCCGGCGGTTCGCGGCCTGGCCGTCCACATCGCGGCGCGCGTGATGTCTGCCGCGGACGAGGGAGGCATCCTCGTCTCGTCGATAGTCAAGGACCTGGTGCTCGGCTCGGGTATCGAGTTCGCCGACCGGGGAGCTCATCGCCTGAAGGGCGTGCCAGGTGAGTGGCAGCTCTTCGAGGTCGTCTCGACGCCGTGACGCTCGTCCGCCCTAGCCGCCGACCGGCATGGTCGGCTGCGGAGGCGGAACCGGCATCGACGTGTACTCCGGTGGGTTGCGACGGCGGAGCGTTTGGTCGAACATCACCCGAACCGGCCGGGTGAGCTCCGCGGCGACGGATGCGTCTCCGTCACCCGCCACGCGCCTACAGGTGGGAGTCTGAAGGCCGCGCGGCAACGAACGCCGAGCGACGTTGGCGGTGAAGCAATTGCCCTTCCCTGCGCCCTTCGCGAGCGCGAGGTCGGCCCAGCCACTGCCGGTGACGACGTTCCGGGAGACGCGGTTCCCGCGCGCGCGCCAGGGTGGCCCGGGCTCGGGGACGCCCGGATCGAAGACGACGAACCGCGCCGTCGGGAAGACCGCTATGCCGTAGCGCTGGCTCCCGGTTACGCGGTTCTGCCGGATGACGTTCTCGTTGCCGCCGGCGACCGCGATGCCGATCCCGACGAAGCCCGCAAGCGCGGTCCGTATCGGCACCCGCGCGCGACCGCTGTTGGTGACGGTGTTTCCGGTTATCGTCGATCTCGCCTGCGGCGGAAGCGCCTCGTTCGCGTAGGTGTTGGGGACGAGCCCTGCTCCGTTGCGATCCCAGATCGAGTCGCGAATCGTGACCCCGGTCGCGTTCGTCCCGGAGTACCCCACGGCTGACAGCCTCGCCACGACTCGCGAGACCGTGGCGCGGCACGGCCGGCATTCACCGACGTAATACGCCGCGCGGGCGGCGCCGGAGACGTAGTCGTTGTCGATCACGCCCTGCTCGCCGTCCTCGATGTAGATCCCGTACTCCCTGACGTTCCATACCGTGAGGTAGGAAGCGCGGAAGCGGTCCGCGCCCTCCCACCAGAAGGCGTTCCGAAGGAAGTTGTGCGCCGACATGTTGAGGATCGAGACGCCGTCTGCATGCACCACGATCCCGTTCATCCGCTGGTCTGCGCCGTCGAGGACGACCGCGTTGCGGTCGACGCCTCTGATCGTGATGTCGTGCTTCTCGGGGGGCACGACGTTCCCGCCGGAGTACGTGCCGGCGGCGAGAACGATCGTGTCGTCCGGCTGCGCACGCGCGATCGCAAGCTGGAGCGTCGCTGCATCTTCTGGCACGCGGATTTCGGAAGCGGAAGCCGCCGGACGCGCGGCGGCCACTGGGAGCAGCGCCGCCGCCACTCCTGCCAGCACCGCGACGCGGGTCGGACGCAGCGCTCGCACCCTCAGCCGCTCACACGGGAGCCTTTGCCGCGAGCCCTGCCCGGACGAGCATCCTCTTGAGCGCGGGAGACGCGCGGTACCAACCCCCGTGACTCTGCTCGGTGTCGAAGAACACCTGCCCCGGCTTCATGTACGTGAGCGCACGCGGCTGCGCATAGGGATAGACGAGCTGGACGACGCGACTCGAGGTGCCGTTCGGTCCGGGAAGCACGTAGACCACCTTGTACCTCAAGCCGAGCTTGCCGCTGGGCCGGGTCGCGAACGTCGGGTCGGGGGACTGCCCGAACATCTGCGCGAAGAAGCCGCTCGCGTTCGCGAGGTTGCCCAGTGGCGTCCCCACCGTTTCCCCGTCCCCGCTGATCTCGAGGCCGCGCTGGAGCCCGGGCCCGGAGATGAACGCGCTGACCGGCCCCTTCGCCGTCGCAACCGTCGGAAGGGCGAGGGCGAGAAGCGCTGCCGCGATCAAGTATCTGCGCATGGCCGACCTTTCTCGTAGGTGTGCCTCCGCTACACCGCCGGCGGCGCAGAGGTTCCGACATTCATTCGCTCGATTTCGTACCATCGATCACATCGACGGAAGGAGGCGCGATGTTCGGACGACTCGTCGAGATCGAGGGTGTCGACCCGTCGAAGCGCGAGGAGGTCCTGGGGATCCTCCGGGAGAGGATCATCCCGGGCCTCAAGGAGATCGACGGCTTCGCAGGCTTCATCTCGCTCGTCGATGAGGACAATCGGCGTGCGCGCTCGATCGCCCTCTGGGAGACGAAGGAGGGCGCGGACGAAGCCGAGCGCCAGTTCGCCGCGAAGCGCCAGGAGATCGTGAGCGGGATGGGCGGAACCGTCCGCTCCGCAGATCTCTACGAGGCACCGATCGTGGAGATCCTCGCAGGCGCACGCATCTAGCCTGAACGCGATGCGGGCCCTCCGGGGCCCGCATCGCTTCGAACCTGGACGACGCCGAGACGTCGCCCACGACGGGGAGCAATGAGCGCCGCGGTGGCAGGTCGCAGGGCCGCGCTGCGAGACCGAGGAGTTCTCGTACGTCGGTCGCGCGAGTTTGCGGCTCTAGGCGCTCATGCGCGAACATCAGACCGTGACCGGTCGAGTCGTGCTTGTCGTGCTGGCGGTGACTCTCGTCGGTGTGGGATGTGGCGGTTCCGACGAATCGTCAGAGACCGAACCTGCACCGCCGGGGCCGACAGAAGACCTGGGTGACTTTTTCACGCGTCGAATCGACTACGAGTTCGACGGTCAGTTCGGACGCTCGTGGGACGAACTACACCCGGGGCAGCAAGCGCTCGTCTCGCGGACACGATACGAAGAGTGTCGCGAGGAGACTACGAACGAAGCCCTCTCAGACGTTGAGCTCGAGTCACTCAGCGTCATCGAGGTCCACGACGAGCCGCTCGACCTGATCGGGGTGCCCGAGAAGATTTCGAAGGCTGTCACCGTAGAGATCACGCTCACCGATGGCGAAAAGGACGAAACGGTCACGGACACGTTTCACACCATCCTGATCGATGGGCAATGGGTCTGGGTCCTCCCTGCCGCTGACATTCGGGCATTTCTGAGCGGCAACTGTCCGACCTAGGTTTCTCCAAGGACAAGCGAGGGGACGACTGATGCGGTCGCCTCGTGCATGCCTTACCCTCTGCTCTCGTAGCGACCGTCCGTTCATCAAGCGCGACCATGCGCCGACTCGGAATCCAAGGAATCGGCTCCGCCGCAGTGGCGGCCGAAGACCCCACGTAGCGACCGCGTAGACCCCGCGTAGACCCCGGCACCCACCTGATCCCGCCGAACCGCGGACCCCTTCATCGCGAGTGCCGTCGGAAGCCAGACGAGCCGAGTCCCACAGAAGCCGAAACCGCATGAAAGCACGGTTCCGGCTCCGACCGCCTCGGTAGGTTTCGGTGGGTCGTATTGCCCTTAACCTGCTTCGGCGAATGTCGCGGGCACCGTCGGGCGCAGCAACAGGAGATGACTCTCGACGACCGCCTCCGCCACGTCGATCAGCTTCCGTCCATTGCGTTGCGAATGGGAGCGGAGCATCTCGAACGCCCGCTCTTGGTCGATCGCGTGGCATGCCATCAAGATGCCTTTCGCCTGCTCGATTACCGCCCGACGGCCGAACGCTCCCTGCAGGTTCTGAAATTCAGCGAAGCGCTGCAGCGTGATGTCGATAGCGCTCTGCAGCTCCTCGGCGTCGGCGTCGACGATGTACGCGAAGACGCCGCGCCTGGCCGCCTCGTGGATGTAGGCGGGATCCCTGGCCGAGAGCAGGGCGATCACAGGGCAGGCCGACGTGTGGACGATCTCCGCGATCAGCTCGAGCGCATGCTCGGAGCTCAGCCCAAGACCGACGAGCGCGACGTCGGGGTGCTCCCGCGCAGTCACCGGGCCGACCTCTTTGACGTCGATCTCGCGGGCGATCACCTCGTGACCGAGACCTGCCACGACCTGGGCGAGCAACTCGAGCCGGTCCCTTCGCTCGTTCGCGATCAGGACGCGGAGGGGCGAGATCTCCGCATCGCTCAGCAGCTGAGGAGCAAGTGCCAGGAAGCCGATTCTAGCGCGGTCAGTAGATCACGGACGCTGGCCACGGCGGTTGCGTGTTAGACTCGTTTGTGCGAGTCATAACGATCGGCTCGCGCGCATCGGCGGGGCGCAGAGATCGTCTCCGCGGGATCCACCCTCAGCAACCGGGTCGGAACGGCTTCGAGCCGGCTCTAGCCCGTGGCCGGCAGGCCACAACTCGAGGGAGGATCTGATGGAGATGCGGATCGTGGTACCGGACGACGCAAGCGCGACCGTGCTTGCCGATTGGTTGACCGTCGCCTTCGGCTCCGAGCGTATCTCGCTTCGAGGTGACCGGCGGGAAGTCGACGTGCTGATCGACCGGGAGCCGGACCGGGCCATCTTGCGGGTCCTGGACGCCGTCGAACGGTGGATCGACCAGGCGCGCGTCGGGTCCGTGGAGATGTGGCTCGGAGAGCGCTCGTACAGGATCGATCGCTGGGTTCCGGCCGAGACGTGGCACTGATCGCCCAGGCCGGCGATCCTCGAGCGCCGCGGTTCGCTGTCAATCGCCTCGTCCACCTCGCGCGATCGGGGAGCGGCCGGCTTGTAATGACCGTCGGAGCGGGAGCTCTCGCGCTCGCCTTCGCGGTCCTGGCCACCCGCCACTTCGCCGAGACGTCCTGGCCGCTCTCTCGCGGCCACCCCGGCCTCCTCGTTGCCGCAGGAGCTCTCTCCCTGCTCGGCTACGCGTTCAAGGCCTACGGATGGCAACAGCTCTTCGCACCGCACGAGCGTCCGCAGCCGCTCGCGCTCGCAGCCGCGAACGGCGGGGCCTCCATCACCGCGCTCGCCCTCCCCGGGCGGTTCGACGATGTCGTCCGGATCGCGATCGTCCGCCGCTTCCGGGGGTGCCCCGCGGGCGTGCGGGCACTCTGCCTCTCCATCTTCATGCTCGGACTGATCGACAGCGCAGCCTTGGCTCCGCTCGCTCTCGCTGCTGCCGTCCTTCCGGGCCTCTCAATCGGAGTACGCCTTGGTCTGGCACTCCTCGCTGGCGTGGGTTTCGCAGCCGCAGCGCTCGTCCTCGCCCTGCCGCGGATGTCCACGAGCAGGTGCCTCCTTCGCTTCCGGCTCGGACGCTGGCTGCGTCCGCGCACCTGCTCGTTGCGAGCGGCATCGCTCGCGTGGGCACTCGTGTCGGCCTGCTGGCTCACGCGGGTCGTGGGGCTTCTCCTCGTCCTCGGTGCGCTCGGGGTCGGCTTCTCGCTTACGCTCGCGCTCCTCTTCCTCTGCGCGACTTCGATGGCGGCGGCGCTGCCAGTCGGTCCCGGGGGGACGGCCACCCAGGCGGGCGCGGGCGCCGCGATGCTGATCGCGTCCGGAGTCGGGGTTTCCGAGGCCGTCGGCGTCACAGTCGCAGTCCACACGCTGGGGATGCTCGTCGGCGGGTCGATCTTTGTCGTCGCTGCGGCCTGGCGCACCGGCTTTCGGCTGGCGCCTCGGTATCGGTCGCTTCGTGTTCGGGCTCTGCGGGTGAGGGTCGCCGGAGAAGTGCGGGCGTGAGCAGGGCGCCGGCCTCACGCGCCGAGAGGAAGCTCGAGGTGACGAAGGCGGTCGGATCCGCCCGCGAGAGCAGCGCGGAGGTACCGGATGGGCTTGATTGGCAGAGGTTTCGCGCGGCCTACTTTCCAGGGAGCCGCCGACACAATTTCAAGGTGATAGTGGCCTATGGCGCGTACAAGCGCTTGCGAGCAGTCGAGCCGTCGTCCGAAGACGTCGACGCGACGAACGGCCTGACGGGATCGACCGGGCTACAGGGCTGGGAAGACGAGGGCGGCGCGACGCTGTAGCGCAGCGGTCAGCACGACCGAAGTGCTGACTCGCAGGTCCTGCAGCGTGCGGTAGTTCAGGAGCGTTCCCAGAGGCACCAAGCCGCTCAGTTAGATGAACTCGCCGAGAGGCGGCCTCGGAGGCCGCCTCTCGTAGGAACGTCGCGTCGGTGGAGACTAGTCGGTGGAACCGACCTCGACGGTCGTCGTGACCGGGAGGCGGCGGGGCTTGGACTGTTCGCGCTTCTCGACGTGGACTTCGAGCACGCCGTTGGCGTAATGCGCCCGGGCCTCGACGTCGTCAGCCCCCTCGGGCAGAGCAACAGAGCGCGTGAATTCTCCGAAGGGACGCTCGTAGCGAAAGAAGCGCCCGTCCTCCATCTCGGTGCGTTCACGCGAGCCGCTGACCGTCAGGGTGCTGTCCTCGAGGTCGACGAGGATCTTCTCCTCCGGTATGCCGGGGAGGTCGAACGCGTATACGAGCTCGTCCTCGGTCTCCCAGACATCAAGCGGAGGTGCCCACGTCTGGTTGGAGACAGCGGCGGCACGAGCTGGCGATTCGACGATGGTCCTGATCAGCCGCTCGAACTCGCCATTCATGGCGGCGTTCCGTAGTGGTTCACGAAAGCGGACAAGTGTGGTCATAGAACTCAGCTCCTATCAGTTAGATGCTCCTTACTCCTTGCTCGCAGCTACTTGGGCTGCGCGCCGATCTGCTTGAGGAGGGTCAACGAGTCGAAGTAGTGGCGGCTTTCCTTGATCTTGTTGCCCTCGAAAGTGAAGAAGATGGCGGCGGGGGTCTCTTGGCGCTTGCCTGACGCCGGGATTGTTCCTTCGGCAGTCTCGAGTGGGCCACTGTGGGTGCCCTTCCATGTGACTTCCAGGGCAACCTGGTTACCGTTGGAGACTGCGCTTGTCACCGTGCCGGCGCCGTCCGGGAACGCGGACTTCCAGGCCTTGAAGAGCTCGACGATCTTCTCCGGACCGTCGATCTTCCGCTGGGTTCCCAGCTCGTGGTAGCGCGAGTCGTAGGCGAGCGTTCCTCGCAGGAGCTCCCAGTTGCCGCTGCTAAAGGCATCCACTTGCTCCCGGGCGATCTTGACCATCTCGTCTGCTGTCTGGACCTCGGTAAGAAGTGCGGTCATGGGAAGAGCTCCTCTCGTCGATCATGAGGGCACGAGCGCAGCCTTAGGAAGGGGTGTTTTGCCTCCGATCGGCTGTCTCCACTCGGCTGAGACAGTGGTTGCAACGAGGAAGAAGAGCTGGCGACTCGACGGACACAAACTGGACCGTCAGCGCGACTGGCTCGGTGTTTCCAAGAAGCAGTCTATCTCAACCGCTCGCTGGATGCGGCCAGCAGCCTCGCGGACGCGGTGGGGCCTCACACCAGTCAGGGGATTCCGAGCTGTGGGCCGCTGCGCCCGGGTACGAAGCCGGGTGCTCAGGACGTGATCAACGCGAGGCGACCCGCGGTAGGCTCTTGGGTTGACGAGATCCAATCGCAGGAGGCCGAACATGGACGCGCGCGTGGAAGACAGGATCGTCGTCGAGTCGGAGCGGGCCGCTCAGTCGGGTCGGGCGGGCGTGATCGAGGAGGTTCTTGCCCAGGATCCGCCGCGCTTTCGCGTCCACTGGGACGACGGGCACACGAGCATCTTCGCTCCTTCGACAGGCGTCGCGAGGATCGAGCACAAGAGAAAGCGCGTGAAGTCCTCCGACTTCGTAGTCGTCCATAGTGGAGTGATGCTCTTGGCCTGCGCAGTTCGCCAACGTCCGCGGGCGGAAGGGCCTGATGAACCTTCTCAAGGCAGCAGTCCCTCGAATGTCTATTTGTCTGCCGGGAGAAACGAGCCTGAGCCGAACTTCTTGGCCGCGCGCTTCTCGCTGCGGCGCTGCTTGAGCGTCTTCTGCGGCTTCTGCTGCTTCTGCTGCTTCTTTGGCTTGTCGGAACTCTTGCTCATGGCGGCCTCCGACCCGTGCGCTCCACTCACCGCGCGGCCGAAACAACGAAAGCTGGCCCTGCAAGTCGAATCCTGTTCGCCGGGGCTCCTACGTCTCGCGCGCCATAGCGCGTCGGGAGGTTGCGGGCCTTCGGCCGGGGTTCTGGCAGCAGGGCCAGTTCAAACCATCCTACTCCTATGAGCCGCGTCGAGAGAGCCGACGCGCGGACTCGAACCGCGGGCCCCTTCATTACGAGTACGCGAATGGAGTCTCGGCCGGGTTCGGCTCGTCTGGGGTTTTGGCTCTACATGGCGACTTCTATCCCCGAGAGACGCTGCAGTCTCGGTGCGTCTCGGCCGCTTGTGTGGCCCACGTGTGGCCCTCACCGTTAGCGGCTAGCTGAGCTCGTTTCTGTCGCTCGCCGAGCGGGTTCGCCGCAGCGTTCCGAGTCTGGCGTCCGCCCGAGGACGAGCTGGCTTCACCTCGATGCCCTCGAACGGAATTGACTCCCTCGCTCCCGTCCCATAGGGTGCGCGATTCGATGCCTCGCGCGGATCTGAAGCCGTTTCTTCTTCCCTACCTCGCGCGCGGCTTCGTGCGCTAGTCGGCGTCTCGTCTCCCGCCTCCGCCGGCTAGCTACTACCTAAGAGGCGGGAGGTAGCTCCTTCCGATTCGCCGAGGTGGCCGTTCGATGTCGCGACCCCGAACGCTGTACGACAGCACCGCCGAGCTCGATGCCTGCGGCATCGGCTTCGTCGCGGACGCCAGCGGACGTGCGAGCCGGGAGATCCTCGACCTCGCGCTCGAAGCGCTTCGTCGCGTCCGTCACCGCGGCGCCGTCGCCGCCGATCGCAGGACGGGAGACGGAGCGGGAGTGCTCCTGCCCATCCCCTCGAGCCTCCTTCCGGGACCGTGGTGCGGGCTCGCGATGGTCTTCCTGCGCGACGACGCGGCACGCCATCGAGTCGAAGCGGCATGCGCGGCCGAGGGCATCGAGGCCTTCGGATGGCGGCCCGTGCCCGTACAGCCGTTTGCCCTTGGCGATAGTGCGGTCGCAAGCGCACCGCGGATCGAGCAGCTCGTGCTCCGCCGCCCGTTCGGGGTGACCGTCGAGGAGGCTGAGCGAAGCGCCTGGCGAGCCCGTAAACGCGTAGAGCGAACCAGGGGCGCGTACGTCTGCTCTCTGTCCTTCCGAACGGTCACGTACAAGGCGCTGTGCGCCGCCGACCAACTCGCCGAGTTCTACCCCGACCTGCGCGATCCGACCCTCGCAGTCCCGTTCGCACTGTTCCACCAGCGGTTCTCGACCAACACCACTCCGTCCTGGGAGCGCGCTCAGCCGTTTCGCCTGCTCGGCCATAACGGCGAGATCAACACGATCGCGGGAAACGTCAACTGGATGCGGGCCCGCGAGGCGGAGCTCGGCGCCACGGACGACGCCTTGCTCGCACCGGTAATCGACGAGTCGGGATCGGACTCGGCGATGCTCGACAACGCGCTCGAGCTGCTCGTCCGGAATGGCCGCGATGTCCGCCAGGCCGCAGCGATGCTCGTTCCCGAAGCATGGGAACGAAACCCCGAGCTGGAGGAGGACGTCCGCTCGTTCTACCGCTACCACGCGTGCCTGATGGAACCCTGGGACGGGCCTGCCGGCCTCGTGTTCACCGACGGTCGCGTCGTCGGCGCGGCACTCGACCGCAACGGGCTACGTCCGCTTCGCGTCGCGGTGCAGGATGACGGGCTCGTCGTCTGCTCCTCGGAGGCGGGCACGGTGGACTTCCTCGGGGGCCGACGCGTCCGCCGCGGGATGCTCGGCCCCGGTGAGATGCTCGCGGTCGACCCGCTGGGAGCAGGCGTCGAGACGAACGCGCAGATCAAGAGCCGGCTCGCGTCGAGGCGCCCGTACGGCCGCTGGCTCAAGCGCCACCTCGAGCATGTGGGGCCCGGCGACCCGGTCGCGGCGCCGAGCGAGGACCTGACACCGAGGCAGGTGGCTGCCGGTTACACGAGAGAAGAGCTCGCGGCGGTGCTGCGCCCGGCGGCAGGGAGCGGACACGAACCCGTCTCGTCCATGGGCGACGACACGGCCCTTCCAGCACTGGCAGGACGTGCGCGGCCGCTCTTCTCCTACTTCCGCCAGCGCTTCGCCCAGGTTACGAACCCCCCGATCGACCACCTGCGGGAGCGGAGCGTGATGTCACTCCGGACTCTGCTCGGCGCACGGGCGGCGCTCCTGACCGAGTCGCCGCAGGCGGCACGCCTCGTCGAGCTCGAGAGCTTCTTCGCCTTCCCTTCCGCGCTCGTACGGCTTCGCCCCACGCCGCTCGATGCCACGCTGCAAGCGCATGAGTCGCTCGAGGACGGGTGCGAGCGCCTCGCACGGCAGGCCGAGGCGATGGGACGGGCCGGCGCGGCCCTCCTGCTCGTGACCGACTCTGCCGCGGGGCCGAGCCGCGCTTCGATCCCGATTCTGCTTGCCGTGGCAACCGTGCACCACCGGCTCGTCCAGGAGCGGCTGCGCTCACGGGTCTCGATCCTGGTCGACAGCGACGAGCCGCGGGAGTCACACCACTTCGCGTGCCTGCTCGGCTACGGAGCCGACGTCGTCTGCCCCCGCCTCGCACTCGAGACGGTTGCGGCGATGAGCATCGCCGACCGGCTGGGCGGCGATCGCCCGCCCCCCGACGAGGCGCAAAAGCGCTTCAAAGACGCGGTCGAGGACGGAGTGCTGAAGATCATGGCCAAGATGGGGATCTCGGACGTCGCCTCCTATCGCGGCGCCCAGATCTTCGAGGCGATCGGTCTCGCGCCCGATCTCGTCGATCGCTGCTTTCCAGGCACGCCGTGCCCGATCGGCGGGATCGGCTTCGCCGCCCTCGAGCGCGAGGTGCGAACCCGCCACGCCGCTGCGTATGGGGACAGGCCGCAACTCGAGAATCCCGGCTACGTGAAGTTTCGCAAGGGCGGCGAACTGCACGCCACGAGCCCCGAGGTTGTCGAGGCGCTGCACGAGACCGCCGCCGCGCATGCTCTGCGGAAGGCGGTCACCGGTGGGGGTTGGAGTCTGTACGAACGTTTCGCAGGCCTCGTGAACGAGCGTGCCCCGCTCGAGCTCCGCGATCTGCTCGAGCCGGTTCCCGCAGGACCATCCGTCCCGCTCGAGGAGGTCGAGCCTGCCGAGTCCATCGTGCGGCGATTCTCCGGAGGGGCGATGTCCCACGGTGCGCTCTCGGCCGAGGCGCACGAGACAGTCGCGATCGCGCTCAACTCGATCGGCGCGCGAGCCAACACGGGCGAGGGGGGTGAGGACCCGATGCGCTACCGGAGTCGACGCAACTCGTCGATCAAGCAGGTCGCGTCGGGTCGCTTCGGGGTGACTCCCGAGTACCTCGCCTTCGCCGAGGAGCTCCAGATCAAGATCGCCCAGGGATCGAAGCCCGGCGAGGGTGGTCAGCTCCCGGGCCACAAGGTGACGGTCGAGATCGCCCGTCTCCGGCACACACAGCCCGGAGTCGCGCTGATCTCGCCGCCGCCGCACCACGACATCTACTCGATCGAGGACCTGGCGCAGCTGATCTTCGACCTCCGACAGGTGAACCCGCGGGCAGAGATCTCCGTCAAGCTCGTTTCTTCGGCGGGTGTCGGTCTCGTCGCCGCCGGGTGCGTCAAGGCACTCGCGGACATCGTTCACATCGCCGGCGCGGACGGTGGCACCGGCGCGAGCCCGCTCTCATCCATCAAGAACGCGGGTGCTCCCTGGGAGATCGGTCTCAGCGAAGCGCAGCAGACGCTCGTCGCCGAGGGGCTCCGGGGCCGGGCGCGCCTGCGGGTCGACGGCGGCATGAAGACGGGGCGCGACGTCCTCGTCGCGGCGCTGCTAGGTGCGGACGAGTTCTCGTTCGGGACGGCGCTCCTCCTCGCGGAGGGCTGCCTGATGGTGCGGACGTGCCATCTCGACACCTGTCCGGTTGGGATCGCCACCCAGCGGCCCGAGCTGCGCGCGAAGTTTGCCGCCACACCCCAGATGGTCGCTTCGTATCTCCTCTACGTCGCCGAGGAGGTCCGACATGGCCTGGGGGCGCTCGGGCTGCGCTCGCTCGGCGAGGCTGTGGGTCGCGTCGATTTGCTGCGCCCGCGTGAAAGCCGTGACCATCCTGCGGACACGCTCGACCTGGCGCCGCTTCTCATTCGTCCCGAGGGAGAGGTATTTCACTTTGCGGGCGAGGCTCCGCTCGAGGCAGAGGGGGGCGAACTCGGCGAGCGGCTTGCCGCGGACGCCGCCACCATTGCCGGCGAGACGAGGGTGCTCGCGCTCCGCTACTCCATCCGGAACAGCGACCGGGCGGTGGGCGCGCGTCTCGGCGGAGAGCTGGGTCGCGTCTTCGGCTCCGAGTCGCCGCCGGGGCGCGCACACGCGAGCTTCGAGGGCGTCGCAGGACAGAGCTTCGGTGCGTTCCTCGCGTCTGGCGTCCGGCTCACCCTCACCGGCGAGGCCAACGACTACGTCGGAAAAGGGATGAGCGGCGGTCGTATCGTGATCCGCCCCCCCGCCGATGACGCAGGCGAGCCCGTCCTCGTCGGTAACACCGCTCTCTACGGCGCCACCGGAGGAGCGCTTTTCTGCGCCGGCCGCGCTGGCGAGCGCTTCGCCGTGCGGAACTCCGGCGCTGTCGCCGTCGTCGAGGGTGCGGGCGACCACGCGTGCGAGTACATGACCGACGGGACGGTCGTGATCCTCGGCGAGACGGGAGGCAACGTCGGAGCCGGGATGACCGGCGGTGAGCTCTACGTGTACGACGTCGCCGAACGCCTCTCGGTCCGTCTCAACGAGCAGCTCGTCTCCGCCAGCAGGCCGAGCGCCGACGAGCTAACCGTCGTGCGCGGGCTCGTCGAGCGCCACGAGCGCTACACGGGCTCGGCGCGGGCAACGACGCTGCTCGCAACCTGGGACGAACAGCTTCAACACTGGTGGCGCGTATCTCCTGATGACCAGATCGCGCAGCTTCAGAGCGCATATGAGGGCAGCGCGGCGGGGACGAAGACGCCGTAGCAACCGACCCCGATTGCCGCCGTCAGACGACTCGTCTATCCTCTCCGCTTCGCGCAGCCGCTGACGGGGCGTGAAGAGGCAGTGCCGCCTCGGGACTCACAGGAGTCCTGGGGCTTTTTTGTGGTCCGGTGCGAGGAGGGGCTGATGGTCAAGGTCGAGGCGGTAGTGATCAGGGAACGCGTCGAGACTGTGATCGACGCTGTCGAAGAGGCGACGGGTCACGTTGGCGTGACGGTGATCGAGGCGATCGGGCACGGGCGACAGCGCGGGATCACACACGAGTACCGCGGGCGCGTCTTCGAGTCGCGCTTCCTGCCCAAAGCCCACCTCACGTTCGTCGTTCGTGACGAGATCGCCGAGGACGTCATCGGCGCGATCGCTGACGCGGCGCGAAGCGGTCACGAATCCGGAGACGGCGTCTGCTGGTCGAGCCCTGTGTTCAACGTCACCCACAACCGGACCGGCATGTCACTAGAGGAGGTGGAAGTCGGATGAGTACGAAGGAGCTGGCGATCGCCACGAGCACCGTCTGGGTAGTCATCGCGGCAGTCCTCGTGATGTTCATGCAGGCCGGCTTCGCGTTCCTCGAGGCCGGGCTGACGCGGATGAAGAACGTCGGCCACATCGCGGCCAAGAACGTGCTCATCTTTTCCCTCGCGTCGATCGTCTACTACCTCGTCGGCTTCGGGATCGCGTTCGGCGACGGCGGCAACGGGCTCGTTGGCGGATCTGGCTTTGTTCCGTCGATCGACGACCTGCTGACGGTCGGGGCTGCGCCGTTCTCGTGGTTCACGGCGATTCCCGGAGCAGCCGCATACTTGTTCCAGGTCGTCTTCTGCGCTGTCTCCTTGGCGATCGTCTGGGGCGCGATGGCGGAGCGAACGAAGCTCTGGGTCTACTTTGCCTTCGGGATTGTCTTCACACTCATCTACTCCGTTGCCTCCCACTGGATCTGGAGTCCCGACGGCTGGCTGTTCGAGAAGGGGATGCAGGACTTCGCCGGCTCGACGGTCGTCCACTACCAGGGCGCTCTAGCGGGTCTCGCCGGAGCGCTCCTACTCGGCCCGCGGATCGGCAAGTACGGCCCCGACGGCAAGCCGAACGCAATTCCTGGTCACAACGCGGCGTTCGTAACGCTCGGCGTGATCATCCTCTGGTTCGGCTGGTTCGGCTTCAACTCCGGCTCGACGCTCAGTGTCGATTTCGGGGGGGTCGGCTTCTTCGCCTACGTTGCACTCAACACGAATCTCGCTGCGGCGGCGGGCGTGATCGGTGCCGTCTCCACCGCGTGGGTCGTGATCAAGAAGCCCGACCTCTCGATGATGCTGAACGGTGCGATCGCCGCGCTCGTGGCCATCACGGCCGCGTGTGCGTTCGTCGCTCCCTGGGCCGCACTCGTGATCGGCTTCGTAGCCGGAGTGGTCGTCGTCCTCGGCGTGCTCGCCGTCGAGCGCGTCCGAATCGACGATCCGATCGGGGCGATAGCGGCGCACGGCATGGCGGGCGTGTGGGGCACGCTCTCGCTCGGGTTCCTCGCACTGCCGGGACAGGCTGAGACCCTCGCGACCGGCACCGGCGGCTTCTTCTACACCGGCTCGCTGGACCAGCTCGCCACCCAGGTACTCGGGCTCCTCGCAGTCGGCATCTTCACCTTTACGGCGTCCTTCCTCGTTCTCTGGGCGATGAAGCGGACCTTCGGGATCCGCACCGACCCTGAGGTCGAGACCGCCGGCCTCGATGTCTCCGAGCACGGGATGTGGGGCTACCCCGAGTTCTACATCCCAGTTCCGGGCGGCTACGGGACCGAGGCACACGGGCACCTTCGGCTAGGTCAACCCGCGGCCTCCGCTCCTGCTGCCGCATTCCACGCGATTTCGCCTTCAGTACTCCCGGAGTCCTGAACGAGACAGCCGACCCCCTCACAGCCGTCTCTGCATCGTGCGGACTCCTGCATTCGGATCGCCCATTCCGTGGCCCGCCTTGCAATGCGCCCCCCGGTCCTGCGCGAGTCGTACGCCGAAGAGATGGTCGTGAGCGGGTGGGGCAGCAACTGGACGAGTCTGCGGGGTTCGACTCGACGGGGTAGCCACTGTCTCGGGCGGTCTCCGTTTGCGACCGGCTGCCCCGATGGTCACGCCTTGCACCTTGGTGGGCGCGATCTCTACGGCTCGCTCGCCCGGAGCGGGACGATGCGGGCTCCGCCCGCGGAGGCGTCGTTCGTCTCGGAGACCGACGCGTCGCCGTCGGATGCCCACGCCTCGGACGCCCGAGCCATCTCCTCCGCCACGCTCTCCATGGCATCGAGGCTGTCTCTCAGCCCTGCGATGAGGTGGCCACTCTCGTCTGCCGGTTCGGGCCGGGGAAGCTCACTCTCGGTCGGATGGGGCGCGTGAGGGCGCGCCACGACGTCGTCCAGGCGCGCCTCCAGGGACCTGAGGGCTACGGGCCAGAGGGTCTTGGCACGGCCCATCTCGGCGATGACTGCGCCGATGCGCGCGTCGAGGCGGTCCAGGCGGTCGCTCAGCTCGGCCGCGACCTTGTCGACGTGCACGGCTTCGAGCCGCTCGAGACGACTTGCCACCGACGTCAGACCTGCGGCCGTCGACCCCACCTTCGACGTCAGCGCCGCGAGAGCCTCGGGGGACGCGTCAGGCAGCGTGCCGAGCGCGTCACGGATGTCCTCCACGATCGTCTCGATGCGGGTGCTCGACTCGGCGGCATGTTCGCGAAGCGCGGCCACGTCACGCTCCTTCTCGACAAGACTCGTCACCGCGGAATCGACGTTGGCCGCGAGCGCCTCGACCCGCTGCGAAAGGACGGGCAGCGCGTCGTCGCTTTCCGAGACTCGCTCGGACAGCTCGCGTACTGACGTCCCAAGCTGCGAGAGCTTGTCGCCGATCTCACCGCCGCCATGTTCAAGCGCTCCGAGCTGGCTCGAGAACGCGGTGACCTGCTGCTTCAACTCGGAGACTTGGGAGCCCAGACGTGCGCTTCCGTCCTCGGCGAGCGCCTGGACGGACGCGAGTTCCCGCTCGTTGTCGGCGACCCGGGCGAGAGCCGAGCTCAGCCCGGCCCCGAGCTCATGGACGGGTCCGGCCACGTTCGCGATCCGCTCGTCAAGCGTCCTTTCGACATCGGCGTCCGCCGCCTCGAGAGCCGCAATCTGCTCGGAGACGGTCGAGGCCGAGCGCCCCAGCTCTGTCACTGCTGCCGCCAGGCGGGTTCCGGCTTCCTCCACGTAGGCGCGAAGGGACGCGAGCTCGTCCTCGCCTCCCGAGAGCCGCTCGGCTGTCGACGCCGTCGACATCTCGAGCCTGGCGGCAAGAGCCGCGACCAGGCCGTGCTCTTCGACGAGCCTGCGATCCAGCTCGCCCACTGCAGAGAGCGCTTCCCGGAGCTGGGCGGGTACCGTCGCGTCCGCTCGCTCGAGCCGTGCTTCGAGCTCGACCGAACGCTCGCTGAGCTCGTCCATGCTGGCCCGAAGCTCCGCCTCGAGAGAGCGGGGGTCGGGAGCCTCGGCGAGCGCACGTGTGAGATCACCGACGAGATTGTCGACGCGGGAGCTCCTCTCGCTGAACCTCCGCTCCATCTCCTCGAGCTCCGCGCTTCTCGTCTCGAACCGGTCGCCCGTCGCCTCCATCTTCGCGGAGAGCGAGTCCAGGCGCGCGGCGAGATCGTCGCCTCTCGCGCGCACGGAAGAGATGCGATCGTCGACGTCGAGTGCAGCGTCGGCTTCCGCCTGCTCACGTGCGACCGCGTGCGTGGACAGCGACTCGACACTTGCCCGAAGCTCGGTAAGCCCACCAACGAGATCGTCGACGCGGGAGCTCGTCTCGCTGAACCTCCGCTCCATCTCCTCGAGCTCCGCGCTTCTCGTCTCGAACCGGTCGTCCGTCGCCTCCATCTTCGCGGAGAGCGAGTCCAGGCGCGCGGCGAGATCGTCGCCTCTCGCGCGCACGGAAGAGATGCGATCGTCGACGTCGAGTGCAGCGTCGGCTTCCGCCTGCTCACGTGCGACCGCGTGCGTGGACAGCGACTCGACACTTGCCCGAAGCTCGGTAAGCCCACCAACGAGATCGTCGACGCGGGAGCTCGTCTTGCTGAACCTCCGCTCCATCTCCTCGAGCTCCGCGCTTCTCGTCTCGAACCGGTCGTCCGTCGCCTCCATCTTCGCGGAGAGCGAGTCCAGGCGCGCGGCGAGATCGTCGCCTCTCGCGCGCACGGAAGAGATGCGATCGTCGACGTCGAGTGCAGCGTCGGCTTCCGCCTGCTCACGTGCGACCGCGTGCGTGGACAGCGACTCGACACTTGCCCGAAGCTCGGTAAGCCCACCGGCGAGTCCGTTGACGGTCGTGCTCGCCTTCTCGAACCAGCGCTGATACGACTGCCGTTGCTCGGCCGTCTCGTCCCGCAGCTGCCTAACGGCCTGCCGGAGCTCGGCGATCGGCGCCGGGTCGACGGCTCGCCGCAGCTCGACGAGCTCCGCTTCGATCCGCGCGGCATCCGCCTCGAGGGCTCGGCGCAGCGACGTGATGTCTCCATCCCGGCCCGCGAGGCCCGCCGCGGTCGTGGAGACGGTCGACGAAACCGTGTCGATGCGCTGCGAGACCTGCGCGACCTTGCCCGCCAGATCCTCGATTCGACCTTCCAGGCCACGCGGGAGCTTCTGCTTGGAAAGCTCCGCGAGGGAGCGCTTGATCTCGGCGAGCTCCGTGTCGTCGGATGCGCGCCGCGCGTCGGTCAGCGCAGCGCCGACGCGTGCGGTGCTCGCCTCGAGCTCACGGCGCAGCTGTGCGATCTCGCCCTCCTTCGCGACGAGCGCAGCGGAGGTGGTGGAGATCGTCCGCGCCACGGTCTCGACGCGGTCGGCGATGACGTCGACGCGGTTCGTCACGCGCTCCTCGAACTTGGGGTCGCGCTTCGAGATCGCTTCGACGGTCTTCCTGAACTCCTTCAGGGACTTCTCGTCGATCGCCATCGTCGTCTGCAGGTTGGCGTCCAGCTCGTCCACGCGCGCAAGCAACGCCTCGACGAGGCTCGTACCGGCGCCGCTAGCCGCGTCCGCGTGCACGTGTGTTCCGGTGGCTCGGGATCCGAGCGCGGGAGGAGTCTCCGCAGGGTCGCTGTCGCGTCTGGATGCGATCCCTCGACGCGAGTCGACTGGTGCTCAGCTGGACTGCGGACATGCGCTCTCAGGCGTATCGGAGCGAGCCCACGTGCGCTCGCTCACCCGAATGAGTACTGCGCTATCGCGCAAAGACCTGAAGCGCCCGCATTGGAGGCCACAGCGAGGTCTCTCAGGTCGACTGCTTTCGCCTTCCTGCGCCACTACGCCGACCTCGACAAGCAGACGATCGCACAGGTCACGGGGAACGAGCGCGGCACGGTCGCGGCCCCGCGGTCGAGTGCGTCATCCCGGTCTTCGCCGCGAGCCTCGGCGGCACGTTCGAGAACGTCGTCCCAGCTTCCGATTTCATCTAACGCAACCTCGAGCAGTGCCGCGAGCGGCCCCGGCTTCGCCTCGACGCGAGCGGTGACGAGCGCCTCGCGCCCGTCGTTAGCTCGCCCGCGGCTTGAGGCTGACGACGCGCTCCCGTAGCGCGCTTTCTAAAGCATCGCTCGCCCCAACTCGCGAGCGACCTGCGGGCCGAGACGGACTCGAGGCGGGCGGGCTGAACTAGGTGCTACTTCTTCTGCGCGGGCGACCAGGCAGCCGAGCCTTCGTGCCACGGGCTGCGCGTCAGATTCCGCTGCCCGCTGCCATCGGCGTTCATGACGTAGATCTCGCCGGCGCGACCGAAGGCGATCTTCCGTCCGTCGGGTGACCAGGCAGGATTGCCGTCGTACGCCGGGCTGCGCGTCAGATTCCGCTGCCCGCTGCCATCGGCGTTCATGACGTAGATCTCGCCGTCGCGACCGAAGGCGATCTTCCGTCCGTCGGGTGACCAGGCAGGATTGCCGTCGTACGCCGGGCCGCGCGTCAGGTTTCGCAGCCCGCTGCCGTCGGCATTCATCAGGTGGACGTCCCAGGTGCCGTCGCGCTTGCTCATGAAGGCGATCTTCCGCCCGTCGGGCGACCAGGCAAAGGTACTGTCGCCTGCCGGATCCCGCGTCAGGTTCCGCAGCCCGCTGCCGTCGGCATTCATGACGTAGATCTCCGAGTTGTCGTCGCGCCTGCTCAGGAAGGCGATCTTCCGTCCGTCGGGCGACCAGGCAAGATCGTAGGACGGTGCCGCGTTGCGCGTCAGCCTCCGCTGCCCGCCCCCGTCGGGGTTCACGAGGTAGACGTCGGAGCCCCTTGCACGCTGGCGTACGAAGGCGATCTTCCGCCCGTCTGGTGACCACGCCCGAACTGAATCCTGCGCCGGGTCGCGCGTCAGCCTCCGCTGCCCGCTCCCGTCCGCGTTCATGACGTAGACCTCGGAGTTGCCGTCGCGCATGCTCGCGAAGGCAATCCTCCGCCCGTCGGGAGACCAGGCAACCGGAGGACCGCCCTCGGCGGTAAGCGTCAGCCATCCCTGCCCGCTCCCGTCGGCGTTCACGACGTAGAGCGGCGCGTGGCCGGGGCCAGGAGCGCTGACGAACGCGATCCTCGACTTTGCTGGCGCAGAGCCCGCCGCCAGGGGAGGCTCCGCGCAGAGCAGCGCTCTCCCGAGCCACGGTAGGTATCCAGGCCCGCGGAGCGAGACGACCATGACGCGGTCGCCCTCCTCGCTGGCGCTGACGAGCGTCTGGTAATCGACGATGTAACCGTCGTGACCCCAGGCACGTCCGCAGGGAAGCCCGGTCGGGAAGATGCCGAGCCCGATGCCCGCGACCGTCTTCTTCATCGTCGCGAGGGAGGTGCCGGAGAGAAGTCGGCCGGAGAGGAGGGCGGAGTAGAAGCGGGAGAGGTCGTGCGCGTTCGAGACGATCGCGCCCGCCGCCCAGGGAAGGTTCGGGTTGTAGCCACCGTCGGCGAGATCCGGCAGGCGCCGCGTCTCCGGCAGCTCCGTCCGGTCGAGCCCGAGCGGGTCGAGAAGGCGCTGCTCGAGCTCCTGTGCGTACGTATGCCCGGTGACCTTCTCGATCACGAGACCGAGCGCGATGTAGTTCGTGTTCGAGTAGCGCGCGCGGGTGCCGGGCTTGAAGCCGAGCGGCTTGGAGGCCGCGAAGCGCAAGCTGTTGATCGGACTGGTCGAGGGCGACCGTTCCGCCTGGTTGAGCCATTCCGGGTAGTCCGTGATGTTCGCGAGCCCCGAGCGGTGCTGGAGGAGGTGGCGGATCGTGATCTCCTCGCCCCTCGGCACGACGTCGGGCACGTGGTCTTCGAGCGTGCTCGAGAGGCTGAGCGTCCCCTCCTGCACGAGCTGCAGCACGATCGTCGCGGTGAACGTCTTCGTCACGCTCCCGATGCGAAAGCGCTGGTCTGCTCCTGGACGACGGGAACCCGCCGTCGCCACGTACTCCTTGCCCGCGGCTGTGGCGAAGACGATCAGACTCTTGGCGCCGGTGCGTAGCTCGCGCGCGACACGCTCGACCGGTGGAGGCGCGTTCGGCGTCTGCTCGTCCCTGCCGACGCAGACGTGACCACCACGCCGATGCAGACGAGCAGGGCCGAGAGCACGCGCAACCGGCTTCTCATGACGTGCGCACCACTTCCCTCCTCGACCGCCCGGCGCTTTGTGATCTTCTGCACGTGGACAGTACGCCTACGACGTCGAAGGGACAAGCCGGAGTGGGCGGCGCCGAACGAGGAGGCGGCGATGTGGTGCCTAGGGCGTTATCTGACCGAAGACGCGCCGCGGCTCGAGGACTGCGCGGAGATCGACGGCACGGGATCCCCCACTCAGGTCCCGAATACCCCGACCGTTTCCGAATCCGACCCCGACTGGGGATCGGGCTAGCTTCAGCGAGGGAGGAGCGCTTGACCCAGGGAGCCCCCCTTTAGCGGTAGCAGTCGAGTTTCGAGCCGCCTCGGCTACCGATGTAGAAGGTCAGTGGGCTGTGCAACTAGCGACCGCTTGAGAACTGACGCGGAGACTTTCGTCGGCTAGGGCTTGGGCTAGCTTCGGACGGTTCAAGCGAGAGTACGCTCGCCCAGCCGAGCGCGCGTTGTCTCCTTAGCCCGATTGGCTTGGTTCCGGGCTGGGGGAGAACAGCTTCCAGTGCCCCTCGGAGACGACTTCGACGGCACCATCGGTCACTTTGATGGCGGTCTGATCGTCAATCGCGTACGCCGGTACTGGTATCCCGGCGGCCCATCTTTCTATGTTGGCCAGGGAGGTGTCCGGCATATCCTCGCGCTCCAGGTGCGGAAACACCGAGAAATCAACCAGTCCCAGCGCTCTATCGCTGCTCGTGAGCGGGTCACTGTTGTCGTAGGTCTCTCCTCCGAAGTCGGGAGTCGCGACCATGGCCCCGCCGCTCGTGCCGACGTAGACCGTCTCGCGGCGCAGCGACGGCAAGAGGTCAGCCAGTCCGGACTGCCGCATCCAGTAGCACAGATACAAGGGACTGCCGCCCCAAACCAGCAGAGCGTCAGTCTCCTGGACCTCAGGAATCCAATGCTCGTCTTTGATGCTGGGCAGAGCGGTCAGCTCCAGCACTCCCAACGACTTCCAACCCAATTCGCACATGGGGCCGGGGGCTGATCCGCTGATGAACCGGTAGACGTGTGAAGGTCCGCCGGGCCGTGTCGACGACGAACGTGGTCGCCCGCTGGCCGGGGAAGTGCGTGAGGTAGAGGCGCAGGTGGTCGAAGATCGGCGTCCAGCCCTTCTCCATCTCCTCGAAGAACTCGTTCTCCCAGTCGGCGCCCGACGCCGAACGCGCTGCTGACGACGCGCACGCACGCACGTGCCGCCCGACCGGGCCTCGACGAGGAACTCGGTGACGAGCGGCGTGACGTCGGCGCCCGCGTGGCCGGCGAGCGTCGGCCCAGTCGGCTCCTCGTAGGCGATGCGGCGCGGCGGGTCCCAGCCGGTGACCGTGCCGTGCGAGCGCGTCTCGGGCCCATGTGGAACGACGACGGCGCCGCCCACGCGCTCCTCGAGCTCGGTCGGCATCAACCACGCGCTGATGCCGTCGGCGGTGGCGATGGCGTCCCACACCTGCTCGGGCGTGCCGGGGACCTCGAACGTCGAACTCGAAGCGGAGGGGGACGTCGGGGGTGGTCATGACGGCTCCTCGTGGTCGGTGGGACGTCGTCGGGTCGGACTCATCGGTCGGGATGGGCGGCGACGACGAGGCGGTGCGGCCGCCCGTCGTCGTGGTGGTAGCGGGCGGCGAGGTCGAGCACGGCCGCGGTGAGCTCGTCGGCGAACGCGGCGCGGTCCGCGGCGGAGCGGAAGCGGATCTCGGTGTCGATGCGCCATCGTCGGCAGCCGCTTGCCCGGCGGCGTCGGCGCGGCGGGCGAGGCTGCCGACCTCGCGCACGACGCGGCCGGCGAGCGCGACGAGGTAGCGGGCCGAGAGGTGGTCGGCGGCCTGCTCGGGGTCGCGGCGCCGCTCGGCGAGCGCGGCGGGCGACACGACGTAGCTGGCGGCGGTGGCCTGCAGCACGCGCTCGGTGATGCCGCCGCGCTTGCGCTCCTCGGCCAGCTCGACGAGGCCGTGCGCCTCGAGCGTGCGGAGGTGGTAGTTGACCTTCTGGCGGGCGAGCCCGACGCGGGCGGCGAGCGTCGCCGCCGACGCCGGGCTCGGCGAGCTCGGCGAGCAGGCGGGCCCGCACCGGATCGAGCGCGACCGCCGCGGCGGCCGGGTCCTCGATCACCTCGACGTCGTGCACGAGGGCCATGTGCCTCTTGACAGTAAATGCTGTCAAGAGCGCGCCGCCCACCGAACCGTCCGTCGATTCCGGCTCGATCGGGACGGTGCAGGCTGACAGGACGAGCGTGCCGCCGGTATGGTCGGCCGGCCGCCGGGGTGGCCGGCTGCTGGGGGAGATGGAGGTGCCGGTGTGGGACGGATGAGCTTCGGGGTGTTCATCGCGCCGTACCACCCGGTCGGCGAGAGCCCGCTGATCACGTTCCGCCGCGACCTCGAGCTGATCGAGTGGTGCGACCGGCTCGGGCTTCGACGAGGCGTGGGTCGGCGAGCACCACTCGGCGGCGTGGGAGAACATCGCCGACCCGGCCGTGTTCCTCGCCGCCGCCGGGCAGCGCACCCAGCGCATCCGGCTCGGCTCGGGCGTCGTCAGCCTGCCCGTACCACCACCCGATGATGGTCGCCGACCGCTTCGTGCAGCTCGACTACCTGACGCAACGGCCGGGCGATGCTCGGCGTCGGGCCGGGCGCGCTGGTCTCCGACGCGGTGATGATGGGCATCGACCCGGTCACCCAGCGGCCGCGGATGGACGAGGCGCTCGGGGTGATCATCCGCCTGCTCGACGGCGAGGTCGTCACGCACACCAGCCGACTGGTTCGAGCTGCACGAGGCGCGGCTGCAGATGCTGCCGGTGAACGGGACGCTGCCGATCGCCGTGGCCAGCACGACGTCGCCGGCGGGCATGGTGTGCGCCGGGCACCCACGGCGTCGGCGTGCTGTCGCTCGGCGCCGGCCTGATCGGCGGCAAGAAGGACCTCGCCGCGCAGTGGGCGATCGGCGAGAAGGCGGCGGCGGCCGACCGGGCGCGAGCTGCGCCGGGCAGGACTGGCGGCTGGTGCATCCGGGCCCACCTCGCCGAGACCCGCGAGGAGGCGATCGCCGCGGTGCGCGACGGTCGCGAGCGCGAGCGCGAGCCACTACTACCGGCGCGTCGCCGGGATGAAGAACGACACGACGCTCGAGGAGGAGATCGAGCAGGACACCTCGATCATCGGCACGCCCGACGACATGATCGCCGCGCTCGCGCCGCCTGCAGGAGTCGACCGGCGGCTTCGGCGGGTTCATGGTGCTGGCCAACGACTGGGCCTCCCGCGAGGCGACGCTGCGCAGCTACGAGCTGATCGCCCGCTACGTGATGCCCGAGCTCCGCGGCCAGCTCGCCCCGCTGCGCGCCTCGTACGACATGGTCGGCGGCGAACAAGCGCTCCTACGGCGGCCCGGCGATGGCCGCCATCCGCCAGGCCTACGCCGACGCCGGCGAGCCGATGCCCGACGGACCTCGATCCCGGCCGCCTGCGCTGACGCGATCGCCGCCCCCTCCCCGATTCACAGTCCGTTCTGTTGCGCCAGGCGCAACAGAACGGACTGTGAATGCGTCGCGCCGACCGCACCGGCGGTCGCGACGGCCGGCTGACGTGTCACCAACGAATGGACTACGTTGGTGACGTGACCGGGTCGGCCGCCCACCCTGTCGACGCCGCTGGGCTCGTGCTGCCCGAGCCGAGCTGGCCCGACCGTCCGGGGTCGCCGGCGCGCTCGAGCCGCTGCGCCGCTTCTGCAACACCACCAACCGGGAGAACGGCGCCGACGCGTGGCGCACCACGCGCGAGCTGGCGGACTGGCTGGCCGGCGAGGGGTACCGGCCGGTCGGCCGGCTCGACGCCGCGGCGCGAGCTCGGCTGGTCACGCTGCGCGACGCCATCTGGCAGGGCGTGCGCACGGGCGACTTCGGGGCCCTCGTCGCGCTGGCCGGATCGTTCACCGTGCGCCTCGAGCCTGCGCCGCGGGGCGATCGCCGTGGCGCCGGCGGGGACCGGCGTCGACGCCGTCGTCGAGCAGGCTGGTGCTGGCCGTGGCGGATGCGACGGCGGCCGGCACGCTCGAGCGCCTCAAGTCGTGCGACCACTGCCGGTGGGTGTTCTACGACACGTCGAAGAACCGCCGCGGAGGTGGTGCTCGATGCCGGCGTGTGGCGGCCGGGAGAAGGCCAAGGCGTACCGGCGACGCCGGGACGCGACGGCGCCGCGGCCGGGTCCGACCGGAGGTGCGGACGGCGCGCCGCCGATCGCCGCCACCGCCGCCGCTGGTCGCCGTGCTGCTGACCGCCGGCTGCCACGACGCGGACCCGGCGCGGCGCGCCACGGGCGAGCACCGCCCTGACCGACGCGGTGCCGTCGACCACCGACGCCGCGCCCGGGTGCGACGCCGACTCGAGATCCCGGGCTCACGGCGATCCTCGAGCAGTACCGCGAGGACGAGATCCTGGGCCTCCTCCAGGTCAAGACGACCAACCGCTCGACCTCGTCGGTGGACGTGCTCGACCTCCGCCTCGACTGGGCCGGGATCACCGGGAACGAGCCGCTCGCCCGCGGTGTCCCGGCTGGCGCCCGGCACGGGTCGACATCCCGTCGCGCCGGGCGGGCCGTCTGCAGCGATCCCCCCGATGCCGACGAGCAGCCACCCGCCGCGCCGGCCGATGGCGGTCGGCCACGCGTCGATCGACGGTGGTCCGCCGGTGCTGATCGCCATCCCGATCACCGACGCCGGGAAGATCCTGCCGAAGCATCTGGCCGCGCTCGTGCCAGGATCAGCGCGTGCAGTGGGCCGCCGAGCTGCGCTTCGGCACGACGTGGACCCGACCACGACGCGCGACGGGGCGCCGGCGGTGCTCGGGACGGTGGAGATGCGCCGCAACCACAGCGACCGAGCCGAGCTGGCGATCACCGGCTCAACGGCAGCGTCCTGCTCCGGCTCGTCGACCTGTCGCCCTCCGACCCGGTCGCCGTGCTCGAGGCCGGGCAGGACGCGGCGACCATCCCGATCCGCATCGAGCAGTCCGGCAGCTGCGCGGCGCACGCGCTGGCCGAGAGCAAGAAGACGTACATCATCCTGATCGACGTCGGCATCGGCGACGACGAGTCCCTCGCCTACGTCATCCGCTTCGACGTCCCGGCGCAGGGGCTCCTCGAACGCGATGATCAACGGCGCTGCGGCCTGGCTGAGCCGACCACCGGCCCGCCTCGGCACCGTGCGCCCTGGCGCCGATCCGCCGGAGGTGGGACCGGAATGCGCCGTCCTCGGCGCGGCCGACGACCTCGCGACCGGGTGAAGACCCGGGACCGCCCTGACTCGACGTCCGGCGTCGGCGCCGAGCGCTGGTCGGCCAACGCCCTCGGCTGCGCAGCCGGTGGCCGATGGCCCGGAGCACGCCGACGATCCCGCCCGGCGCCACGATGATGACGAGGACGGTCGCGACGCCGTCACGATCGTCGGCGCGGCCGGGTAGAGCTCGGGCGAGAAGTACGGCACGAACGTCACGAACAGCGCACCGAGCATCGCTCCGGCGACGGTGCCCAGGCCGCCGACGACGATCCCCGTGACGAGGCTGAGGGACAGGGCGAGCGGGAACTGGTCGGGGGCGACGGAGCCGACCACGACGAACTGCAGCGCCCCGGCCGCGCCGGCGTAGCCGGCGCTGACGCCGAACGCGGTGACCTTCGTCCGCGCCAGGTCGACCCCCATGGCGG
This sequence comes from uncultured Actinomycetes bacterium, assembly GCA_963758605.1. Classification (GTDB taxonomy): domain Bacteria; phylum Actinomycetota; class Thermoleophilia; order Gaiellales; family Gaiellaceae; genus GMQP-bins7. The sequence continues at coordinate 204,908 of CAVWWI010000015.1, forward strand.
CGGCCGCGATGGGGTGCTCGCGCACGGCCAGCATCGCCAGGCCCCACCGCCCGCGGACGAGGTTCCACCCGGCCCAGAACATGACCGTGCCGACCGCCACGACGACGAGGTAGCGGAACTGGTCGTTGGTCAGCGCCGTCCACGGGCTGTTCAGCTGCTGCGTCGTGCGGCAGGTAGATGCCGTAGGCGCCGCCGGTGAGGCCGTCGAACTTCTTGACGGCCTGCGGCAGCGCCAGCGCGAAGCGCCAGCGTGACGAGGGCCAGGCTGCTGCCGGGGAGGCGCAGGCCGGGGATGCCGATGGCGCCGCCGACGACGAAGCAGGTCGCGGCGGCGGCGACGAACGCCAGCGGGTAGGGCAGGCCGAGGTCGCGGACGAGGATCGCCGCGGCGTAGCCCCCGATGCCGATGAAGGCGCCGTGGCCGAGCGAGATCTGGCCGTTGTACCCGGTGAGGATGTTGAGCCCGAGCATGGCGACCGCGAGGGTGCCGGCCATCGCCAGTTGGTAGAGCCGGAAGTCGGGCACGAGCCAGGCCAGCGCCGACGGCGAGCGCGGCGACGGTCGGCGCCGACAGCCCGGCGAACCTCACGCCGTCGCCCGCGACCGATCACGGCCTGCGACTCAGGCGGCATCGAGCGCCCGCCGCATGGGCACGGTGCTGGCGGACAGGGCGAGGGTCGGGTGGCCACTCCTGCGGCGATGGTATTGGTCGCCGCCCGGCAGGGACCGATGCGGCCGCCGCGCTGCCGTGCCCGCCGACACGTCGGGTGCGGCAACATGGCGCCATGACCGTCGCCTGGACGAGCGCTCGGGGGTGGTGGCACGTGACCGCCCGGGACGCGTGGCCGCCGTTGCCCGTCGCCGAGTGGCAGGCGACCCGCGACACGCTGCAGCTGTGGACGCAGATCGTCGGCAAGGTGCGGATGGCGTCGACGCCGCTGATGAACCACTGGTGGAACGTGCCGCTGTACGTGACCGCGCGCGGGCTGACGACGTCGCTGATCCCGCGCGGCGACCGGGCCTTCCAGATCGACTTCGACTTCCTCGCCCACCGCCTCGACATCGCCGTGTCGCGACGGCGTCGGCCGCGTCGATGGCGCTGCGCGCCGCGGACCGGTCGCCGACTTCTACGCGCGAGCTGATGGACCACCTCGACCGAGCTCGGGCTGTCCACGCCGATCTGGACGATGCCGGTCGAGATCCCCGACGCGATCCCGTTCGAGCGACGACACGCAGCACGCGGCCTACGACGCCGAGCAGGCGCAGCGGTTCTGGCGCGCGCTCGTCCAGATGGACCGGGTCTTCGAGGTGTTCCGCAGCCGGTTCGTCGGCAAGGTCAGCCCGGTCCACCTGTTCTGGGGCGCGCTCGACCTCGCCGTCACCCGGTTCTCGGGCCGCCCGGCCCCGCCACACCCCGGCGGCGCGCCGAACTGCGGTCCCCACGTCATGCACGAGGCGTACTCGCACGAGGTCAGCAGCGCCGGCTACTGGCCGGGCCCCGACGGCGAGGGCGTCTTCTACTCCTACGCCTACCCGGAGCCCGACGGCTTCGCCGCACGCCGCGCATCGACGTGCCCGGCGCCCGCTACGACGACGCAGCTCGGCGAGTTCGTCCTGCCGTACGAGGCCGTGCGCACGGCCGACGACCCCGACGAGCTCCTGCTGTCGTTCCTCCAGGCCACCTACGAGGCCGCCGCCGACCTCGCCGCCTGGGACCGCGCCGCCCTCGAACGCCCGCCGTCCGGGTTCTGAATCGTTCAAGGTCCCGCTGAGCGCGCGCTTGAACGATTCAGAAACCGGCGGGCGGCGCGCTCAGGACGCCCCGAAGTAGTCGAGCACCGTGCCCGCGATCGCGGCTCGCGCCCCATCGGTCGGCCGCTGCTCGAGCCGAACCCGAGCATGACGGTGTCCTCCGTCGTGACGGCGGCCGTGATCGTGTCCAGGCCGAGGCCCCTCGCTCGCGCCCAGTCGACGGTGTTCCCGGGCTGCCGGCCGGTGCACCGGGGACGGTCCACACGCCGAGCCCCGCTTCGAAGCCCTCCGCCTGGGTCGCGCGCCGCCGACGACGAGCGCGGTGTCGTCGATGCATCACGCCCGTCCCGCCGTGAACGGGTCCGTGACGTAGCTGACGACGAGCTCGACCTGTGGCCCGGCGTACGCAGACAGGTCGAAGGCGACCTCCTGCCACCCGCCCGACGAACCGGTGAACGAGTCCACGACCCGCTCGTCCCCGTCGTCGCGCACGGTCGCCCAACGTGAGGTACTTGCGCAGGTTGGGGTGCTCGGCGAGCAGGAAGCCGGCCGCGCACTCGGCCGGCGGATCGGACGTCGTGCCGCCGTTCAGGTCGGGCAGCGTCGTCCAGTTCTCCTGGCCGACGGGGTGCGCCTCGACGATGGCGTGGTCGTAGCCGAGCCGAGCTCGGTGTCGATCGAGAGCTGGGCCGCGAACGTCGGCGCCTGCGCCGCGCTACCCCCGTGAGGTCGAACGTGCGGGCCAGGCGCATGTAGCTGTCGTCCTGGTGGAGGGCGAGCACCGCGACCGCCCCCTCGACGGCACGAACGGCCGCCGGGATCGACGTAGTCGGCGACGCCCAGGCTCGTGCCGAACCACGGGAACTCGGCGAC
>CAVWWI010000016.1:0-124599 GCA_963758605.1 uncultured Actinomycetes bacterium
ACCACCGCAGCGACGCTCATGTTCGACGGTGAGGTCGCGGTTTACGGAGACGATTCGACCGTTTCGGTTCGCCTCGCTGATCCCTTCGTTCAGTACGGGCGATCATTGATGACTGTTCGGAAAGGTCTGGTGACGGCTACAAGGACCATCCGTCACAGGCGAACCGACTGACGCATTTCGCAAGGAGTGGCAGCACGTCGCCCAGTGTCTGACCGCTGGCGAAAGCCCGCGCACACCCCTGGAGGACGGTCTCGCCGACCTCGAGTTGGCCGTGGAGATCGTGCGTCGAATCGCCTCCCCCTCGACACTCATCTAGCCGGATGAAGACTTGCGGATTGCCACGGATCGTCTTCCGGTTCGCAACGGAAGCGCGCCGCGGACGCGACGCCAGAAAAACGCCAGAACGCCCGGAGCTCGCCGTACCGAGGCTTGGCTTGATCATGCGGCAGGTCGCCGCAAACCCCATGGCTTTGCGGAATTCGAAACTCCCGTCGTCACCCGTTCTCGGCCGTCTTCAGCCTCTCGCGGCTTTGCAAGCCGGAGGTCACCGGTTCGATCCCGGTACGCTCCACCACTAGGTTTCATGCGGGTTTGCGGGCCAGGCCGCCTCTGGGTCGTGCCCCACAAGTGCCCCAAACCCTCACGACAGGAAGTCAGGCGCCTAGTCCGCGTCGTGTTGGTTTTCGTCGGAGGCCGACAGGGCAGGCTAGAGTCGATGGCCGAAGGCAGAGGGGGCTGACCACACCCTGTATGCGAACAGCGGGCCGCGCGATCCTTGAGGTCGTCCACGACGATGAGGAGGGCGTCATCGAGTACCGCGTCTGCCCGTGGCCGACCGAAACGCTGTCGGTGATCACGCACGGCGGGAAACTCGGCCTCTGGCCGAGGAGGGACGAGGCGCTAGCGTGAGGCAGCACTGGCGCGGTCCGGGCTACTGGCGCTGGCTATGGGAGCGTGTGCGCGAGCCGATGCGAAAAAGGCGCTTGTTATTGCTAGCCGTCTGCTTGCACTTGGAAACAGCAGTGCGGTCGGCGGCTTTCTGGTTGCGAAACCCTGACCTCTGACTTGGAGATGGCTTTTGCCGACGTCACGAGCGAGCGGTCTGGTCACCGTCATTCGCACCATCGACGGCAAGGTCGAAACGGTGGTCGAGACGCAGGTGGAAACTCAGACCAAGACGAGGGTGTCCACCGAGACTGGGGACACGCGCCTGGTGACGGTCGTTCGGGACGGGAAGAGGGTTGTCTTGCGAGTGCCGGGGAAGACCGTCACCGTTACCGACACGGTGCGCCTACCCGGCAAGACGAAGGTGGTCACGGAAGACCAGCGCAGACGAACACCGTTGATCGCCCGACCACCACGACTGAACGCTCCACGACGACCCATACCGAGACGGTGACCGGGCCTCAGCGCACCTTCACGGAAACCGAGACGGAAACCGTCACAGAGACGGTAGACCGTGACCGAGACGGAAAAGCCTGGGAAGCCACAATGAGGCCGAGACGCCCGCGCCGCTCTAAGCGGATCTCGCCGTCCTGCAGATCGGCGGGCGTCTCGATCTCCTCCATCGAAATGAAGATGCACCTCATTGCTTTTCTCCCTCCCGCCGCGTCGGCGGCCTCGTGATCGTGTGCCTCGAGCCGCTCGAGCAGCGATACGTGTGCGGCGTCAGGCAGCGCTCCGTAATGGAGCTCGATCATCTTCACGTTCGTGCCGGCGCGCTCACCTGCCCGCGCTGCTCCTAGCAAACCGATATCTGCGGCGCGCGTCTGGTGCACGATCGAACGTCGGGCTCGCTCGCTGGTCGGGTGACCAGGTAGCGTTGCCTCCGTACACCGGACGAGGAGGAAACGATGACCACCTTGCGTGACGACGAGATCGTGACCCTCGCGACCGAAGCCGGGCGGCTCGAGCCGACGGCGGACGCCGACGGTGACGACTCCGACTCGACCGACGCGGACGCCGACGACACAGACGGGACGCGACGACGCAGACGCAGACGCGGACGGCGCGGACGCCGCGTAGAGCGGCCGAGGCGGCGCTTGCGCGCTGCCTCGACCCGTTCGACGCCGCGACCTTTTCCGCCGAGCACTGGGAGCGGCGTCCGCTCGTCGTCGCACGCGACGAGCCGGGCCGCTTCGATGACCTGCTCTCGGAAGCCGACGTCGAGCGGCTCGTCTGCTCGACGGCGATCCGGTATCCGGCCTTGCGGCTCGTGCGCGAAGGCCGGCAGCTGGCTGTTGGCGACTACACGAGCGACCTCTCGTGGCGCCCACCGTTCACGAGCATCGCCGACGTTCCCCGCATCCTGGCCGAGTGGGAGGCCGGTGCGACGATCGTCCTCCAGGCGCTCCACGTCAACTGGCACCCGCTCGCCGTGTTCTGCCGCCTGCTCGAGGAGGCGCTCGGCTACGGCGTGCAGGCGAACGCCTACTACACCCCGCGCGGGTCGCAGGGGTTCGCCGTGCATCACGACACGCACGACGTCCTCGTCCTGCAGGTTACGGGCGAGAAGCGGTGGCTCCTGTACGAGCCGCTGCTCGAGCTGCCGCTCAAGCACCAGCGCTATTCGCCGGCGCTCGGCGCGCACGGCCAGCCGACCGACGACCTCATGCTCCGGGCTGGCGACACGCTCTACCTCCCGCGCGGGTGGCTGCACCAGGCCGAGACGTCCGCGACCGACTCGCTCCACCTGACGATCGGTATCGCGGCACACACATGGCTCGACGCGGTGAAGGACGCCCTCGAGGCGTGCGAGGACGAGCTCGCGTTCAGGCGCGGTGTCGGGAAGGGCGCGGCCGACGGCCTCGTCGACCTCCTGGCCGAGCAGCTGGAGCCAGGGCGGGTGGAGCAACGCCGCCGGCGACGGTTCCTCGACTCGCGCCGGCCCATCCTCGAAGACGGGCTCTCGCAGCTGAGCGCCCTCGAGCGGCTGGATACCCGGACGCGGCTGGAACGGCGGGAGACGGTGATCGCCGACCTCGAGGAATGGTCCGGCGGCCTCGCTCTCGTCTTCCAGGGGAAGGAGGTTCGCTTCCCCGCGCACGCGGCACCCGAGCTTCAGGCGTGCTTCGAGAGCAAGGAGCCGTTCGGCATCGCCGACCTGGCCGGGGACCTCGACGTCGAGGGGCGGCTCGTCCTCGTCCGCCGGCTCGTGCGCGAAGGCTTCCTGCGGATTACCGGCTGAGCACGCGGTGCGCGGTCACGGTATGGCGACGGGCTCGCTTCGGCTCGGCTGAATCGCACGTGAGGTACACGGGCTCGTCCGCAATCGTCGCGACGACGTCGATCTCGTGGACCGCCGTGTCCGGAGCCTGGAAGAGGACACGCCACGCCTCGTCTCCCTGCGAGCTCGAGCCGAGGAAGCTGAGATCGCCGATTCCGAGGAGCCCTTCCGACTCCCGGATCGCCTGCTCGGCAGCCTGCACCGGGAACGAGTAGGCGCTGCGCCCGCGGTAGCGGTCGAGGTCGACGCGCCCGGCGGCATACGTCGCGAGCAGCTCGCCTGCGTCGCCCGGGCCTACCCGTCCGAAGTACAGGCCGTGCGGGAGGGCGACTACGTTGCCCGCGAAGCGGTCGCCGCCCACGTGCGTCGACTGCCACACGCGGCCGGTCTCGGTCTCGTGTCGGAGCGCGTCGTAGAGCGGGCGTCCGTGCTTCGCACAGCACCGGTCACGCTTGCCGTGCGTGCAGACGATGAGCAAAGGCCCCTCAACGGGCGTCGCCGGAGCGCCGTCGGATGTGAGAGCCGCCGCGAAGTCGAGTCCACGCACGTCGTCCTGGTGCTCGACCTCGAGCTCGAAGAACCGCTCCTCGCCAGGTCTCGAGCTACCGAAGAACACGCGGCGTCCGGTCTGCGAGCGGCGCTCGGGTTTCTTGACGAACAGGACGCGTGAGTGCTCGAGGGCGGCGAGCTGTCCTCGCAGGTGCGCCTTCAGCTCTGGCGAGAGCAGGCTCCCGCCGAGCACGTCCCGCGTCCAGGCCCCGCGGTACTCGATCAGGATCCAGTGGTCGATGCGGCTCGCGGTCGCTACGAGCGGCTCCTGGGCCGCGCTCGAAACTGCCGCGCAGAAGGCGCGCCGCGTCTCCTCGGCCCTTGGTGGTGCGCTCACGACAGCCACCAACCTACGGTAGGCGATCTGTGGGTGCCCTCGAGGTACGCTTATCTCGCTGCTCGAGGTCGTTCTCGGGCCGCACCTCGTTTCGCTCGGCGTTCGCCGAGCGTCCAAGCACGACAACGCTTTCTCGGTGGCGCCATCGTCGTTGCGGCTGTCGGCCTGCGGCACGCACTACCCACGAGACCTAAGCGAGTGCTCGAAAACCGTCCCGAGCACGAATTCCCCTTCAAAGGCCGCAAGAACCAGCCCGCCTAGGCCCGACCTGAAACTTTGGCCGACGTCGCGTCTCAGCTCTTCGCGTTAGCCGCCCGGCCGCTCGATCGAGCACTACCGTCGCCCATCAAGATCGTTGGTATCGCCCTAAAGCGAAGTCGGCCACCTTGCGCTTCCCAATCCTCTTCAAGAAAACGGAGATCGAGCGTCCATCACTTCCTCGATGACAAGTGGATCGCGTGTCCTCAAGGCCGCAACGGTGCACTCGTGGATGTCGATTGGCGTTTTGGCACTCGCCGGGCCGACCTGAAACGCGAGAACTCGGCGGCGATCATCACGCGGCGCGAACTCTCCTGGCGGCTGCGGTAGCACGTGAACTCGGCATCGACGCTGCGAAGCTGGCTAGCCAGCGGCGCGGAGTGAGGCTGGAGCAGCCACGTCGTAGAAGCCGAATAACACAAGTCTACGTCGACTCTGCTTCCTGGCTTCGTTCCAAGACCTTCGAGGTTGTTTCTCGAGTCGGCGCGCTACTCAGCGCATTCCCACCGGGGGAGCATAGTATCCCTTGATAGACAACATCGCGAGAAGCCTTCAGCGCAACTATTCCGTGCGCTGCACCTACTTCTACGCGACGACACGACGTTTCCTAAACCGCGTGCGCAGGTTCGACTCCTGCCGGGGGTATCTTGCGAGCGCTTGTCGTGAGGACGATTGCGCAGAAGGATCGCGTCGACGCCGCGATCGTCCCGCGCAGTCAACGGTCTTCGTCGCCCGGCCGCTCGTTCTGAGATGGGTGAATCCCGCGATCTTCCGCCGCGTGTCATCTGAGCTCGTCACCATCGCATCCGACGTGTCCAGCCGAGCCCCTTCGCAGCACTCCTGGCTCCGCCGCTTCTGGAGCGCGCTCCGCACCGCACTCCGCGGCTACAGCCGGCACGCCGACTCACAGCAGGCGGCTGCGATTGCGTTTCGCGTGCTCTTCTCGCTCGTTCCGCTCGCGGCGCTGACCGTCGCGGTCGTCGACCTGGTGATTCCCGAGGAGCAGCGCGAGGAAGTCGTCGAATGGGTCATCGAGACGTTGTCCGGCTCGACCGGCCTCGAGGAGAGCGTCAGGCGCGCGCTCGCGCAGGGAACGACCACGGCCTCCGTTGCGGGCCTCGTCGCCCTCGCGGGCTTGATCTGGGCAGCGAGCGGGATGATGGGAGCCATTCGCCGGGCGTTCCATGCGATCTGGGCGTCGGCCACGCCGGGCTCGTACATCCGCGGCAAGATCCTCGACTTCGCCGTCGTTTTCGGATTTGGGATCGTCGTGATCGTCGCCTTCGGCCTCGGCATCGTCGTCGACGCCGTCTTCGACGCCGGAAGCGACATCGGCGCAGCGTTCGGAATCGAGAGTACGGGTGGCTGGCTGGCGGCAGCAGCAACGAGTGCCGCAACGCTGGGCCTGATCTTCGCGTCCTTCGTCGGTCTCTATCGCTTGTTGCCCACGACCGCGCCGCGCTGGGAGGCGCTGTGGCCCGGCGCGGCCGTCGGTGCCGTCGGCTTCCAGCTCGCGACCACCGGGTACAGCTTCTACCTCTCGAGATTCGGCGAGCTCAGCGTCGTCTACGGATCGTTGGGTGCGCTGCTCGGGTTCATGCTCGTCGTGTGGGCAGGCGCGATCGCCATGCTCTTCGGCGCGGAGATCGTGGCCGGATGGCCCGAGCAGGAGCCACGGGAGACGTAGGCTTCGCACTCGTGTTCCTCGTCATCGGCCTCGTACTGCTCCTCCTGCTCCCGTCGCCGTGGAACCTCATCGTCCTCGGCGCCTGTCTCGTGCTCTTCATCGGAGAGCTCGCCTTCTGGAACCGGACCGTTCGCCACCGCGGCGCCCAGACGGGCGCGGAAACCCTGATCGGGAAGACCGCGACCGTCGTTTCGGCCTGCCGGCCCGATGGCCAGGTCCGTCTCGGCGGAGAGACCTGGGACGCGCGTTGCGCAGAAGGCGCTGACCCGGGAGATACGGTGGCCGTCGTCTCCCGCGACGACCTCACGCTGGTCGTCGAGCGCCTCAGCCCGACCGAGGCTGGGGCTCGCGGGTAGCTCGTGCATCGGTTGCGCTCCGGTTGCGAACGAGCCGGAAATGCAGGCGTATTGCTACTCTGGGCCGACGGTCGGCAATCCAGCCGGCCGGTGAGATGAGCTTCTCGTTCCTCCTTCGGGTGTTTCGAGGTAGGCAAGTCTCGAACCCGTAAAGGAGTCGAACACCATGTCACAGCAGTCTTTCCGCGAGCTCGGCGTGTCCGCGCGCGTATGCGACGCGCTCGCCGCACGCTCGATCCGGGAGCCGTTCACCATCCAGTCCTTCGTCCTCCCCGACGCGCTGGCGGGCCTCGACGTGCTCGCGAAGTCGCCTACCGGATCGGGCAAGACCCTCGCATTCGCGATCCCGATCGTGGAGCGCACGACCAGCCGCGACAAGCGGCCGAGCGCGCTGGTCCTCGTCCCGACGCGGGAGCTCGCAGTGCAGGTGACCGAGGAGCTCTCGGCCATCGCGCCCGCGAACGGCCTCAAGGTCGCCGCCGTCTACGGCGGCATGCCGCTCCGCTCTCAAGCGGATCGCGCGCGTTCCGCCAACATCCTCGTCGCGACACCCGGCCGCCTCCAGGACCTGGCGGATCGGCGCATGCTCGACCTCTCGGCAGTACGCATCCTCGTCCTCGACGAGGCCGATCGCATGCTCGATATGGGTTTCAAGCCGCAGGTCGATCGGATCGTGCGCCTCCTGCCGAGAAACCGGCAGACGATGTTCTTCTCGGCCACGCTCGACGGCGAGGTGGGAGAGCTCGCCCGGGCCTACACGAGCAGCCCGTCTCGCTTCGAGGCCGATCTGCCCGCAGACCGGGCCGTAGGCGAGATCGACCACCGCTTCGTGGCGGTGAGCCCCGACACGAAGGTGGACACGCTCGTCGAGCACATCCGCGCGGCCGACGGCCTCACGCTGGTCTTCGTGCGGACGAAGCGCGGCGCAGACCGGCTCGCCAAGAAGCTCGCGTTCCATCAGGTGGACGCCGTTGCAATGCACGGTGATCTCTCTCAGGGACAGCGCCAGCGCGCGCTGCGCCGTTTCGATAGCGGCAAGGTGCAGGTTCTCGTGGCGACCGACGTCGCCGCCCGCGGCCTCGACATCGACGACATCGCCCACGTGATCAACTACGACCCGCCCGAGGAGGACAAGGGCTACGTCCATCGCACCGGGCGCACAGGTCGCGCGGGACGGAGCGGGACGGCGGTCACGTTCGTCCTCCCGGACCAGGAGGACGAGGCCAGCCGCGCAGCGAACCGGCTCGGGCACCGCGAGCAGTTCGAGCGGGCCGGCTTGAAGACTGCTCGGCCGAAGCTCGTGTACACGAGCCGCCGCGGCCGGCGCTCGAAGTGGTAATTCGCAACGTCGCGATCGTCGCGCACGTCGATCACGGCAAGACCACGCTCGTCGACGCGCTGCTCTGGGAGTCCGGCGCCTTCCGCGCGAACCAGGATGTTGCCGAGCGCGTGCTCGACACGATGGATCTCGAGCGCGAGAAGGGCATCACGATCCTCGCAAAGAACACTTCCGTGCGCTACGGCGGCACGAAGATCAACATCGTCGACACGCCTGGCCATGCCGACTTCGGTGGGGAGGTCGAGCGCGGCCTGACGATGGTCGACGGCGTGCTCCTGCTCGTCGACGCGAGCGAGGGGCCCCTCCCGCAGACCCGCTTCGTGCTCCGAAAGGCGCTCGAGGCGAGGCTCCCGGTGATTCTCGTCGTGAACAAAGTCGATCGCCCGGACGCGCGGATCAAGGCCGTCGTCGACGAGGTCTATGAGCTCTTCCTCGACCTCGACGCAGACGAGAGCCAGATCGAGTTCCCGATCGTCTACTGCAATGCGAAGGCGGGACGAGCGTCGCTCGACCCAGATCCTGACGCGCTGGAGGCCGACCTTCGCCCGCTTTTCGACCTGATCCTCGAGCGAATCCCTGCGCCGACCTACGAGGAAGGACACCCGCTGCAAGCGCTCGTGACGAATCTCGACGCCTCGCCGTACGTGGGCAGGCTCGCCGTCTGCCGCGTCCTTCAGGGCACGATCGAGCGCGCCCAGCAGATCGCCTGGTGTCGCGCCGACGGGACCGTCGAGCGTGCGAAGGTGACCGAGCTGTACGTGACCGAGGCGCTCGACCGGGTCGAGGCCGAGGAGGCCGGCCCGGGGGAGATCATCGCGGTGGCGGGAATCCCCGAGGTGACGATCGGCGAGACGCTCGCCGACCCCGACGACGCCCGTCCGCTCCCGGTCATCTCGGTCGACGAGCCGTCTCTGTCGGTCACCGTCGGGATCAACACGTCACCGCTGGCAGGGCTGGACGGAGACAAGGTCACCGCCACCCTCGTCGAAGCGCGGCTCCGGGCGGAGCTCGTCGGCAACGTCTCGCTGCGCGTTCTTCCCACGGAGTCGCCGGACGCGTGGGAGGTACAGGGTCGCGGCGAGCTCCAACTCGCGATCCTCGTCGAGCAGATGCGCCGCGAGGGATTCGAGCTGACCGTCGGGAAGCCGCAGGTGGTGACGCGGTACGTCGACGGGCGTCCTGCACGAGCCGTTCGAGCGCGTCTCGATCGACGTTCCCGAGGACTACCTCGGGGTGGTGACGCAGCTCTTCGCACTTCGCAAGGGCCGCACGGAAGCGCTCGTCAACCACGGGTCGGGCTGGGTGCGGATGGACGTCGTCGTCCCCGCGCGCGGGTTGATCGGCTTCCGCACCGAGTTCCTCACGGAGACGCGCGGCACCGGGATCCTCCACCACGTCTTCGACCGCTTCGAGCCGTGGGTCGGCGAGCTCCGCACCCGACCGACGGGCGCGCTCGTCGCAGATCGCCGCGGCAAGTCCACTGCCTTTGCCGTTCTCAACCTGCAGGAGCGCGGGTCGCTCTTCGTCGGTCCGGGAGTGGACGTCTACGAAGGGATGATCGTCGGTGAAAACGCGCGTTCCGGGGATCTCGACGTCAACGCATCGAAGGAGAAGAAGCTGTCGAACATGCGGGCTCCCAACGCGGACGAAACCGTTCGCCTCATCCCGCCGCGGCCGCTCTCGCTCGACCAGGCGCTCGAGTACATCCGCCAGGACGAGTGCGTCGAGGTCACGCCCGGCAACGTGCGTCTACGAAAGGTCGAGCTCTCCGCGCAACGCCGCCAGACGGCAGCGAGTCGGAAGGCGCGCGGGCTGGCCCCCGTCAGCTGAGACGTTCGGGTTCTCCGAAGCCACGTAACGCAAACGTATCCGGGTTAAGAACTCACTGAGGGAGCCTGGGCGCATCCTCTGAGCGCGATCGCGGGCGCTACCATCTCCGCATGGCTTTTCCTCATCGCGTTCGTCATCCCCCTCGCGATCGGCCTCTGGGCCCAGCATCGCGTCAAGAGCACGTTTGCGCGCAACCTCGAGGTTCCCGTCTCGCACGGGATGACAGGGGCGGAGGTCGCCCGTCGCATCCTCGACGCCAACGGGCTCCAGGAAGTGCCGATCGAGGAGACTCCCGGCACCCTCTCAGACCACTACGACCCGCGCAGCCGCTCGGTTCATCTCTCCCCCGAGGTATACAACGGCCGGTCGATCTCCTCGACTGCGGTCGGCTCGCACGAGGTCGGGCATGCGCTTCAGCATTCGAACGCGTATGCGTTCTTTCGCTTTCGCTCCACGATCGCCCCGGTGGTGCAGTTCACGTCGAACATCTGGTTCCTCTTCCTCATCGGCGGCTTCCTCCTCGGCGCCCTGCAACTCGTCGCCGTCGCCGTCTTCCTGTACTCGTTCGCCGTCCTCTTCCAGCTCGTGACACTCCCGGTCGAGTTCGACGCCTCGCGACGAGCGAAGCGCCAGCTGAAGGACATGGGAATCGTGGCGACGACCGAGGCCGGAGGCGTGAACAGCGTCCTCAAGGCTGCGTCGTGGACGTACGTCGCCGGAGCTCTCGCGGCGGTTGCGATGCTCCTGTACTACCTCTCGCTCTTCTCGAACCGCTAGGAACGAAGGGGTCAGACCCCACGGGTCTGACCCCTTCCGTTTCCTCTAACCGCTCGCGCGGCATCCAGCTGAAACGGCGGAGCGCGATCACGAGCCCCGCGGCGCCCCACGCGGCGACGATCGCGAGCGCCGTCGGATCCGCGAACAGGGACTCGCCGTCGAGGTAGACGCCGTTCACGATGTCCAGGAAGTACGTGAGCGGAAGGACATCGGCGATCGCATTGAGGAAAGCGGGATACTCCTCCCTCGGTCCGAACGAGCCCGAAAGGAACGCCATCGGCAGCAGGACCACGTTGACCACCGCGGAGACGCCTTCCGCCGAGCGGATCAGCGACGCTGCTCCGACGCCGAGGCCGGCGAAGCAGGCAACACCGAGGACGACCGCCCCTGCGAAGCCGAGCCAGTTCGCGGGAGCGCTCGCGTCGAACGCGAGCTTCCCGAGGAGAACGAGCGCGACCGCCTGCAGCGCGAAGATCACGAGCGTGGAGAGCAGCACTGCGGCGATGTACGTCGCCGGTGGGAGGGGCGTCGCACGGAGCCGCTTGAGAATTCCCACCTCCCGCCTGCTCACGAGGATGATCGCGAGTCCGCCGAAGGCCGTGTTCGCGGCTCCGTAGCCGAAGAGACCAGCGAGCAGGAGGTCGGCGGAAGGCACGCTGACGCCGTTGATCTCGATCTCGTCGGAGTACACGGAGCCGAGCAGCGTGTAGAGCAGCAGCGGAAAGATGAAGATGAAGACCGCTGCTTCCCGGCTCCGCCAGAACGTTCGCTGCTCATACGTCAGCTGGTGAGCGAGCATCCTCATTCGGCGTTCCGCTCTTCATCGGCGACCAGCTCCAGGTAGACGTCCTCCAACGTGGGGCGGCGCACCTCGAGCTGCTCGAGAGGGCGACCCGAGGCGAGCGCCTCGGAGGTCAGCTCGTACAGGGTCCGGGTCGGATCTTCCGTTGCGATCACGACCGGCTCGCCGTCACGAACGAAGCGCACCTCCACGCTTTGCGAGTCGCCGATCAGCTCTGCCGGAGTCCCGATGCTGACGATCTCTCCGGCCTGGATCACCGCGACGCGATCCGCGAGCTGTTGAGCCTCGTCCAGATAGTGCGTTGTGAGGAGGATGGTCTTCCCGAGCGACCGGAGCACGCGGATCATCTCCCACGCTGACCGTCGCGCCGCGGGGTCGAACCCGGTCGTCGGCTCGTCGAGGAAGACGAGATCGGGATCGCCGACGAGCGCGACACCGAGGTCGAGCCGCCGCTTCTGACCGCCCGACAGCGTCTTCACGCGGGCTTCGCGCTTCCCGGCGAGACCCACGAGGTCGATGACGTCGTCAACGCTCCGCGGTTCGGCGTAGTACCCCGCGAACATCTGATGCACCTCACGAACGGTGAGCAGCGGATGGAGCTCCGAGTGCTGCAGGACCACTCCGATCCGCTCCTTGAGCGCTCGCGGAGCCGCCGCCGGATCGTGCCCGAGGACCGTGACCTCGCCACCGTCGCGGCGGCGGTAGCCCTCGAGGATCTCGACCGTCGTCGTCTTTCCCGCGCCGTTCGGCCCGAGAAGGCCGAAGACCTCGCCTTCGTCGACGTGGAAACTCACTCCGCGGAGCGCCTCCACTCCGTCGTACGACTTGCGGAGATCGCGCACGACGATCGCGCCGGGCATCAGGCGTCGACAGTGATCTCGGCGACACCGGCTGGAGGGAACCCCGGGTCGGCGCCCGTGAGCTCGAGCGCGATCTCGGAGCAGTCGGGCTGGTGACAGACGGCCGCGACCGGCCCTTCGGTCTCGCGTGCGAGCTCGCGAACGATCTCGCCCGTCGCGCCAGGAGCCAGTCGCTCGTCGACGCGCATCACTGCGGACGTCGCGTTCGCGATCGCCTCGGCCGTTGCGCGTGCGCGGAGCAGCGGGCTCGAGATGACGTGAAGAGGTGGAGTCGGGATGCTCGGCCAGGTGCTCGGCGAGGCCTAGCGCTTCCTCGCGACCACGCGACGAGAGTGGGCGAAGCTCGTCGGGCTCACCCGGTTCGGAGTGCGCGTGACGGACGAGGAAGACGAGCATGGCCGCCGCCGAGCATAGTCCGCGTTATCGCGCATACGCTGACGTCGTGGACAGCTTGCGCTACGTCGTCGCCGATGTCTTCACCGATCAGGCGCTCGAGGGCAACCAGCTCGCCGTCTTCACCGACGCTCGCTCGCTCGACGAGGGCGACGATGCAGGCGTTGGCACTCGAGATCGGATTCTCGGAGACGACGTTCGTGCTTCCGCCGGAGCAGGGCGGGACGGTGCGGATCCGCATCTTCACGCCGAAGTCCGAGCTTCCGTTCGCCGGGCATCCGTGCCTCGGGACGGCGTGGGTGCTCGCATCGTCGCTCCAGCGGGGACTCATCGAGCTGGAGACGCCGAGAGGGATCGTCCCGGTCGAGATCGAGCGCGACGAGAGCGGCGCGATCGTCTTCGGCCGCATGGATCAGCCGCTGCCGAGCGTGGAGCCGTACCCGGATCCGGAGACCCTGTTACGCGCTCTCGGCGTCGGGCGGTCGCAGCTTCCCATCGAGCGCTACGACAACGGCCTCCGGCACACGTTCGTCAACCTCGGCTCGTCCGATGACGTCGCCGCGCTTCATCCGGATTTCGCAGCCCTTGCGGAGCTCGAGATCATGGTCAGCTGCTTCACGGGCTCTGGAAGCGCGTGGAAGACGCGCATGTTCGCTCCCTCGGACGGAGTTCCAGAGGATCCGGCCACCGGCTCCGCCGCCGGCCCGCTCGCAGTCCACGTCTGCCGGCACGGGCTCGTCGAGTGGGGGGAGTGGATCGAGATCTCGCAGGGCGTCGAGATCGGGAGGCCGTCGACGCTCTTCGCTCGGGCCGACGCCCGCGACGGCGAGCTCGTGCGAGTCGCCGTCGGCGGCCACGCCGTCGTGGTCGCGCGCGGTGAGTTCAGACTCTGACGAACCCGAAGTGCGAGACCGATAGGCGGTTGAGCGACGTCGGTGCCGCAGCCCCGCTACCGTGGTCTCCATCGAAACGACAGCTGTACCCACCGGCACGGTCAGAGCGCGCACCAGCCTTGCGAGCCAGCTCGTCACGATCGTCGCGGTTGTCGTGCCGCCGCTCGGTCTGTTGTTCGCGATGGGCCTGCTCTGGGGGGTGGCCTTCCACTGGCTCGATCTCGTGGTGCTCGTGGGCATGTACGTCGTATGTGCGTTCGGAACGACGATCGGCTTCCACCGCTACTTCACGCACAAGAGCTTCGACACGGGGAAGGTGGTCAAGACGACGCTCGCAGTGCTCGGCTGCATGACGATGCAGGGGCCCCTGACCCAGTGGGTTACGGATCACCGGAAGCACCACGCGCTCTCCGACGAGGACGGCGACCCCCACTCGCCCCACGTCGGCCACGGAGACGGCGTGTGGGGAGCGGTGAAGGGCTTCGCGCACGCACACGTCGGCTGGCTCTTCACGCTCAAGGGCATGGAGCGCGGTCGCGACTACGGCAAGGATCTGTACGACGACCGGCTGGTGCGGAGCATCGACCGCATGTACCTCCTCTGGGTCGTCCTCACGTTCGCGATCCCGTTTGCGATCGGATACGTGTTCGGCGGCAGCGTCGCGCGCGGAGTCGAGGCTGCGGTGTGGGGCGGCCTGCTCCGGATCTTCCTCTACCAGCACGCGACCTTCGCGGTGAACTCGATCTGCCACATGTTCGGCGAGCGCGAGTACCGCTCGCGTGACGAGTCGCGCAACAACTGGCTGATCGCGGTCCTCGTCTTCGGCGAGGGGTGGCACAACAACCACCATGCGTTCCCGAGCTCTGCGCGGCACGGGCTCGCTCGCTGGCAGTTCGACGTGTCGTGGTGGATGATCCGCGCCCTGGAGAAGCTCCGTCTCGTCTGGAACGTCCGCAAGCCGTCGCCGGAGCAGATGGCGCGGCGTCGTTTGCCGGCCGCCGCCTAGCCTGCGAGAAACTCGGCGACCTTCGCGGTGGCGGCGCGCGCTGCCGCGACCGGGTCGGCGCCCGCGGCACGCCGCGTGAGATAGGTCGCCGAGAACGTGTCGCCCGCACCCGTGGGATCGACGGGGCCGGTGACGACCTCGGCAGGGATGTGCTCAACGCGATGCGGGCGTGACGACGTACGAGCCCTGCGAGCCGAGGGTGAGGATGATCTCCGGAACGCCGAGCGACGCGAGCGTCTTCGGTTCTGCGCTGCCCACGAGCGTCTCAGCCTCCGCTTCGTTGAGCTTGAGGATCCGTACATGCCGGAGGACGTCACCGATCTCGCCGTCGGTGCGTAGCGGCCCGAGGTCAGCCCGCCTCACGAGGCCCTGGGCGTCGACGAGCAACGAGCGTCGATGTCCTGCCAGCGCCGCGAGCACGTCCTCCGGGAAGTCGCTGCGGACGAGCGCGCCGACGTGGATCCACTTGGCGTCGCCGGCGGCCTCGAGCGCCTGGCGCACGCTCCAGGGGTCGCCGATCGCCTCTTGCCGCATGATCCGCGTCTCCCCGACGTAATGGAAGCTGTATGCGGTCGTCGCTTCGGACTCGTGCCAGGTGGTCGGGAGGCCGAACGCCTCGAGGGCCGGCAGCAACGCGGCGCGATCCGCGGCGGCGCACGAGGCGGCTAGACGGGCGTCGGCGCCGATTCGTGCGAGCGCTTGGCCGGAGTAGAAGACGGCACCGCCGGGTCTGGGAGCGCCCCCCGCGACGACGTCTCGCGTCAGGTGGCCGAGGACGGCGATCGCCGTCATGCGGGCGCAGCCCGCGCAGTGAGCTTGCGCGAGAGGACGGCGACGATGCTCGCGACGGCAAACGCGGCGAGAAAGCTCGGCACGGTCGCGCCGATCCCCCATGCGGGCGGGTTCAGCTTCGCGACGAGATCCGTCCACCAGCTCGGCCCCGTGGGAAAGAGCCACTGGTAGAGCGCGAAGCCAGCGAGCCACGCCGCGATCAACCCCGGACGCCAGGCCGGCGCCTCGAAGATATCGGCCGGGGCGTAGCTCCGACCGGCGGCGAGCCAGTCGGCGAGCAGCACCGCGAAGAGCGGCACGAAGACCGAGCCGAGAAGCAGGAGGAAGCTCTGGTAGCTCACGAGGTCGATCACGAGGGCGCCTGTTGTCGCGATCGCGGTCACGGCGGAGATGAGGAGTGCCTGCGGCGCACGCGGCGCGAGGTTCTGGAGCGAGACCGACGCGGAGTAGACGTTCGCGAAGGCCTCGTCGGTCTCCGTCACGAGGAGCGCGAACAGCGCGACGATCGCCGTGAATCCTCCGGCGACGACCGCGATCGGAAGCGCAGCGGGGTCGCTCAGATCGCGAGAGAGGACGAGGACCACCCCGAGCACGAGCAGCCACAGATCCGGGACGAAGTAGCCGACCCCCGTCCCGATCCCGCCGGCCCGCCGACTCGTCGAGAAGCGTGTGTAGTCGGGCGCCAGCGGGACCCACGAGACCGTGATCGCGACGACGATGTCCGCTCCCTGCCAGACGGAGAGACCGCCCGTGCCGGGCGTGTCCCAGAGCGCATCCAGCTCGGCGCCGTCGAGCGCCCACCACGTCAGATAGAGAAGCGCGAATGGCACCGCCCAGACGGCGATCCGGCGGACGAAGCGCCGAACGAAGCCGATCGGGCCGAGCAACGCGAGGAGGAGCGCGAATCCTCCGAAGACCAGCGTCCACAGCCACTGCGCGCGGAAGCCGAAGAGCTCATCGGAGAGCGCGGCGGCTGCCGTGGCGATGATGAGCAGCTCGAACACCGACCAGCCGATTCCCTGGAGCACGTTCACGCCGGTCGGGAGGTACGAGCCGCGCCGCCCGAGTGGCGCCCGCAACAGCACCATTCCCGGAACGCGGGCGTCCGCTCCGATCGCACCGGCGACGCCGAGCATGAGGTTGCCGATGACGCAGCCGACGAGAATCGCGACGAGCGCGTCGGGCAACGAGAGTGCGGGGACGAGTACCGCGCCGGCGACGATCACGAGCAGCGACACTCCGAGATTGCCCCAGAGCAGGCCCGTGTCGAGCGTTCCGAGCACACGCAGCCGGTCGGGAACGGGCTCGACGCCCCAGCTTCCTTCGATCCGCTCGGAGGCCCCCATCGACGGCTGAGCGTATCGGCGGCATGAGAGAATCGTGGTCGTGATCCCGCGCTACTTCATCGTCGCGGAGCGGGATCACGAGGTGAGCTTTCGTGGCGCACCCTGATCTCGCCGCCGAGCAGGCCTACGTCGATCACGCGTACGAGTGCCTCGACGAGATGCGTCGGACGATGCTCCGCTCCGCGGGCGCCGCTGCGACAGACGTGGCGGCCGAGGCGATCGAGGCCTGGGCGGTCCGGAGGCTCAAGTCCTACGAGGATGCGGAGAACGGCCTTTGCTTCGGGCGGCTCGACCTGGACGCGGCCGACGACTCCCTCTACGTCGGGCGCCGGTGGGTCGACGACGACGACGGCGTGCTCGTCGTCAACTGGCAGGCGCCGGCCGCGCGTCCCTTCTACACCGCGACGCCCGCCGAGCCGCACGGCGTCACCCTCCGACGCCGCTTCCGCCTCCAGGGCCGAACGCTCACGGGCATCAGCGACGAAGCGCTCGACGGCTCGCTCGCCGACGTTGCGCGAACGCTCGACGACTTCCTGCTGGAGGAGCTCGAACGCGCGCGCGACGCGCGCATGCGCGACATCGTCGCCACGATCCAGGCCGACCAATACGGCCTCATCGCGCGAGCGCCCGAGCCGCCGCTCGTCATCCAGGGCGGTCCGGGCACCGGCAAGACCGCCGTGGGGCTGCACCGCGCGTCGTACCTCCTCTTCTCCCACCGCGCCGAGCTCCGCCGCGTGCTCATCGTCGGCCCGAACCCGATGTTCATGGACTACGTCTCCCACGTCCTCCCCGCGCTGGGGGAGGACGCGGTCGACCAGCGAGCGGTGGTGGAGCTCGTCGAGGGCGTCGACGTGTCGCTCGTCGATCCCCCCGAGGTCGAACGGCTGAAGGGGGACCCGCGGCTCGCGGGCGTGATTCGCCGCGCGGTCGAGCTCCGGTCTCGGGGAACACCGCGAGAGCTCGTCGTGCGGATGGAGGGGATGTTCGTCGGCGTGCGAGAGCGCGAGGTAGCCGAGCTGCTCGAAGCGACGCGCTCCGAGCTCGGGCTCTCTGCCGCAGCGCGCGAGCGCTTTCGCATGAGCGTCCTCCGCCGCTTCTACGCGGACTACGGCGAGGCCCTCGGAGGCCTCGCGGTGCGGGCCTTCGACGAGGTCGAACGTTCCCTGCGGAAGGGCGGCGTGCTGAACGACTTCCTCGAGACGGTTTGGCCCGCGCCGAAGCCCGAGCAGGTCGTCCGCCAGCTCCTGTCGTCTCGCGACCGGCTCGCGGAGGTGGCCGACGGGATCCTGGATGCCGACGAGCAGCGGCTCCTGCATCGCGCGCGGAGCGGTTGGAGCGCGAGCGATCTTCCGCTCCTCGACGAGGCGCGCGCGCTCCTCCTCGATGATCACGACCGCTACGGCCACGTCATCGTGGACGAGGCGCAGGACCTGACGCCGATCCAGCTCCGGATGATCGCCCGGCGCGCGTCCGGTGCGTTCACGATCCTCGGCGACGTCGCGCAGGCGACGGGGCCGGTGCCGTATGCGGGCTGGGACGAGATTCTGGCTCAGCTTCCCGGCGGCGAGCGGGCCGAGGTCGAGGAGCTCAAGCACGCCTACCGCGTCCCGCGCGAGATCATGGCGCTCGCGCTTCCGCTGCTCGAGCACATTGCCCCGGACGTCGAGCCGCCCGTTGCCTATCGCGTCGGGGGCGAGCCACCTCGCGTCGTGCACGCGGACTCACCGCTCGACGCCGCGTACGAGGAGGCGGCCCGGCTCGCGGGCGCCGAGGGCGCTGCTCGCGGTTATCGCGCCGCCGTCGCTCCGCGGAGACGCGGAGGCGGAGCCGGGCGCGATCTTCGACGACTCGCGCATCTCGGTGCTCACGCCCCGCGAGGCGAAGGGCATGGAGTTCGATCACGTGATCGTCGTCGAGCCGGCGCTGATCGTGGAGGAGGGCGGCGGCGGGCAGGGGCTGCGCGAGCTCTATGTCGCGCTCACGCGTCCGACGACGACGCTCGTCGTCGTCCACGCCCGCGACCTTCCGGTTGAGCTACATGTCCCTGCTCGGCCAACTGACGCCGTGAGGCGGGCTCCGCGACGGCGTACTCACTCCGCGAGCAGCCGCCGCAGCACGTAGGGAAGGATCCCGCCGTGACGGAGGTACTCGCGCTCGCGCGGGGTGTCCAACCGGACAGTCGCGCGGAACTCCGCCCCGTCCGCACGCACCGAGACTTCGCGCGCTTCGCCGTTCGCGACGCCCGTGATCGAGAACTCCTCGTGGCCGCGTGAGGCCGAGCGACGCGAGGCTCTCCCGGGCAGGAACTGGAGCGGCAGGATGCCCATCATCAGCAGGTTCGAGCGGTGGATGCGCTCGTAGCTCTCCGCGATGACCGCGCGCACGCCGAGGAGCTTCGGCCCCTTCGCCGCCCAGTCGCGCGACGAGCCGGAGCCGTACTCCTTGCCCGCGAGGACGATCAGCGGGACGCCTTCGGCGCGGTAGCGCTCCGCCGTGTCGAAGATCGTCGCTCCGTCGCCGGAGGGGAGATGGACGGTCCAGGTCCCCTCCGAGCCGGGGACGAGCAGGTTGCGGAGGCGGACGTTCGCGAACGTGCCGCGCACCATCACCTCGTGGTTCCCGCGCCGCGAGCCGTAGGAGTTGAACTCGCTTGCGCTCGACGCCGTGCTCGATCAGGTACCGGCCCGCGGGCGAGTCGGGCTTGATCGAGCCGGCCGGCGAGATGTGGTCGGTCGTGACCGAGTCGCCGACGGAGACGAGGCAGCGCGCGCCGACGATGTCCTCGACCGGTCCGGGCTCGGCCGGCATGCCGTCGAAGTAGGTCGGAGGCGCACGTAGGTCGAGTCGGGTCCCAGGCGAAGAGCTCTCCCTCCGGGACCGGGAAGCTCGCGCCACGTCTCGTTTCCGGTGAAGACGTCCGCGTAGATCTCGCGGAACATCTCCTCGCCGATCGACCCGGCGACCGTCTCCCGCACCTCGTCGGGCGTCGGCCAGATGTCCGAGAGGAACACGTCCTCGCCGTCCGAGCCCACTCCGAGCGGCTCGGTCAGGAGGTCGAGGTCCATGCGGCCGGCGAGCGCGTAGGCGACGACCAGCGGCGGGGAAGCGAGGTAGTTCGCCTTCACTTCCCCGTGGATGCGCGCCTCGAAGTTGCGGTTGCCCGAGAGGACGGCGCAGACGACGAGGTCGCCCTCGGTGACCGCCCGCGAGATCGGCTCGGGGAGCGGGCCCGAGTTCCCGATGCAGGTCGTGCAGCCGTACCCGACGGTGTGGAAGCCGAGCGCCTCGAGGTACGGCGTGAGGCCGGCCTTGTCGTAGTACTCGGTGACGACCTTCGAGCCGGGGGCGAGGCTCGACTTCACCCACGGCTTGCGCTCGAGCCCGCGCTCGACCGCCTTCTTGGCGAGGAGGCCGGCGCCGACCATGACCGCGGGGTTGGACGTGTTCGTGCAGGACGTGATCGCGGCGATGACGACCGAGCCGTGCTCGAGCTCGAACGTCTCGCCGTCGAGGGTCACCTCGCGCCGCCGGGCATCTCGGCGAGCGGCGGTCGGAGCCACCTGCACGACGGCGCCGCCGTCGAAGGTCTCGGTGCCGGGCTCCATCTGGGCCGGCGGGTCGCTCGCCGGGAAGGACTCCGCGATCGCCTCGTCGTGCGCGGTGCCGTAGTCGACGCCGAAAGTCGGGAGCGCCTCGAGGAACGCGCTGCTTCGCGTCGCGGAGCGGCACGCGATCCTGCGGCCGCCGCGGGCCGGCGAGCGAGGGCTCGACCGTGGAGAGGTCGAGCTCGACGACCTGCGAGTACGTCGGAGGCTCGTCCGGGTCGTGCCAGAGCCCGTTCTCCTTGCAGTACGCCTCGACGAGCGCGACGCGCTCCTCGGGTCGGCCGGTGAGCCGCAGGTAGCGGATCGTCTCCGCGTCCACCGGGAAGAACCCGCAGGTCGCGCCGTACTCGGGCGACATGTTCCCGAGCGTCGCGCGGTCGGCGACGGGGAGCCCCTCGAGCCCATGCCCGTAGTACTCGACGAACTTCCCGACGACACCGGTCTCGCGCAGGATCTGCGTCACGGTGAGCACGAGATCGGTCGCGGTCGCACCCTCGGGCAGCGAGCCCATGAGCTTGAAGCCGACGACCTGCGGGACGAGCATCGAGATCGCCTCGCCGAGCATCGCCGCCTCGGCCTCGATCCCGCCGACTCCCCAGCCGAGCACGCCGAGCCCGTTGATCATCGTCGTGTGCGAGTCCGTCCCGACGAGCGTGTCGGGGAAGGCGACGCCGCCGCGGTCCTCGACCACCCGCGCGAGGAACTCGAGGTTGACCTGGTGCACGATCCCGGTGCTCGGAGGGACGACCTTGAAGTCGGCGAAGGCGCCCTGCCCCCAGCGCAGGAACGCGTAGCGCTCTCGGTTGCGCTCGAACTCGAGCTCCGCGTTCCGGAAGATCGCGAGGCGCGTCGCGAACTCGTCCACCTGGACCGAGTGGTCGATGACGAGCTCGGCGGGGAGCTGCGGGTTGATCTTCACAGGATCGCCGCCGAGATCCCGCATGGCGTTTCGCATGGCCGCGAGGTCCACGACCGCGGGGACGCCGGTGAAGTCCTGCAGCAGGACGCGACCGGGCGTGAACGAGATCTCCTGCGCGGGCTCGGCCGACGCTACCCAGGCCGCGACTGCCTCGACGTCGTCCGCGGTGACGTTCGTGCCGTCCTCGTGCCGCAGCACGTTCTCGAGCAGGATGCGCAGCGTGTAGGGCAGGCGGTACACGTCGAACCGCTCCTGGAGCGGAGCAATGCGAAAGATCTCGTATCCCGTTCCGCCGAGCTCGAGCTGAGAGCGTGCACCGAACGAATCGGGATGACCCATGGCTCGATTCAACCAGACGTCTCCGGTCGCGCGCCCGTCGGCTTGTGACTGAGTGTCACCTGTCCCCCCATGCTCTCGATCGCCCTCTCGGTGAGCGTTGGTCGTCTCGGGTCGAAGTGGCGCGCGACTGCGTGCGCGTACGGGCGGCCTACGCGGAGGGCATACGCAGCAAAGCCCTCGTCGCGTAGCGGCTTCAGATCCTCCTTGTACGCGTCGAGCACGTGCTGCCTCCCGACCGCCCGGGCGGAGTTGAAGAAGGCGAAGCCGATGCCGACCGAGACCTCGAGCACGCTCTTCCCCTCTCGATCCGCCTCGTGAACCAGCGCGGAGTACACGCCCGCGAGCTCCCTCGGGCTCGGCAAGCCTCCAGCGTCGTCCCGCAGATCCGTGAGCGTCCTCTTGAGCCCTTCCACCTCGAGCGGCGGGATGTCGATCAGGCGCGCAGTCGTCCCACTTGCTCCCTCGAGCGCGGCGAGCAGGTCGTCGACGGACGCGAGCTCGGCAGTACGGGCGATCACCGCTGCTTCCTTCAGTTCGTCCACGAGCGCATCCAGGTAGACGCGCGTCCCATGGGTCACGTCGGAGGCGGCCGCAAGTAGCCAGAGCGGCGAGAAGCCGAAGGCGAAGATCGACCCGAGCTCGACGACGTTACCGGCTCCCTTGCGGATTGCGAGCCTGCCCGGCGACTTCTCGAACTCGCCCGCGATCGCCTCTTCAGGCCGCTCGACGCCGCCCACCAGCTCGACGGTGATGCGAAGCAGGTTCTTCGCGGTCGCCTCGTAGAGACGGGAGCGCCTGATGAGGCGTGGAAGCACGAGCTCAGCGGTCTCGTGCACGGTTCCCCCGACGAGGCTCGCGACCACCCGCACGAGCCGCTCCGGCACGGACACGAGAAAGCGCAAGGGCCGTCGCACGCGGGCTACTCGACGAAGGCTTCGTCGGCGACCCGCGCGCCGACTGCGATCCCCCCGAATGCGGCGAACCCCTCGACGGTGAGAGTCGGAGCGGCGGGGTCGTCGGACGCGGGCACGTTGACCGCGACGCCTCCACTCAGGGCGCGCGCGCTCGACTCGACACGCCAACCGACCGGCACGCGGATCGCGATACCGCCGAAGAGGGAATGGAGCGAGAGGTGAGCGCCGCCGGGTGCGAGCTGCGCTTCGCGGAGATCGACGGCGACGCCTCCGAACCATGCGAGCATCGAGCCTCCCCGGAATGCCTGCGAGCGGCTCTCGAGCTTCACTCCGTCGAAAATCGCCACGAGCGCGACTTCGTCGCTCTCTGCGTCGCCTCTGGACGGAAGCACGCTCTTCATGATCTTCGCCGCCGCCGCAAATCCGACGTAGATGCCGGCGACTACGAGACCGAGCGACCGGAGGACGCGCATCGGCTGCGAGGGTACAGGGGCTAGCATGGCCGGCGATGGAGGCCGAAGCGATCCGTGGCGTATTGGAACGCGCGTTCCCGGACGCGGTTCGGCTTTCGGTCGAGGATCGCACCGGAACGGGCGACCACTTCCAGGTCACCGTAGAGACTCCCTCGTTCGACGGCGTTTCGCTGCTCGACCAGCACCGCCGCGTGAACGATGCCCTGGCGGCGCCGCTCGGCGACGGCTCGATCCATGAGCTCCGCATCAAGACGAAAGGAACGACATGAAGACGCTGAACGAGCAGATCGCCGACGTGATCCAGAACGAGCCGGTTGCCCTCTTCATGAAAGGCACACCGCAGATGATCATGTGCGGCAACTCTCACCGGGCCCTGAGCGCCTTGCACGCTGCCGGCGCCCCGGTCACGACGGTCGACATCCTCCCCGACCCGCGCATTCGGCAGGAGCTCTCGGCGATCTCGGGCTGGCCGACGATCCCGCAGGTGTTCCTCAAGGGCGAGCTGATCGGCGGCGCGGACATCACGGAGGAGCTGCTCGAGTCGGGTGAGCTGAAGCAGAAGCTCGAGGATGCTCTGGGCTCGGACCGCTCGCAGGACGTCAAGTCGGTCGCGCTCGAGCTCGCTTGACGCTCAGTTTCTAGGCAGCAGCGGCGATGCGATCCGCGAGCTCGCGGGAGATCGCGTGCTCGCCGCTGGCGGTGCGCACCGTGACGGGGCCTGCGAAGGGCGCGTGGGCGACGATCTCCACACCTGACCCGGGCACCAGCCCGAGCTCTGCGAGGTAGCGAAGCAGCTCGGGGTTGCCGTCCGGGACACGGGACACGGATGCACGCTCGCCCGGCCCGAGGTCGACGAGCGTACGGTCGCGACGCGTCGCGACGCGAAGCTCGCGGTCCGGGATCGGGTCGCCGTGCGGGTCGTGCGTCGGGAAGCCGAGCTCCGCGTCGATCTTCGCCTCGAGCTCCTCCGTAAGGGCGTGCTCCAGGAGCTCTGCCTCGGCGTGCACCTCGTCGAGCGACAGCCCGAGCCGATCCACGAGGTAGCGCTCGAGCAGCCGGTGGTGACGAAGGACCTCGAGCGCGCCGCGGCGTCCTTCCTCCGTCAGCGCGACCCCTCGGTAGGGGGCGCGCTCGACCAGGCCGAGCTCTGCAAGGCGCTTCGTCATCGCGGTGGCCGAGGGAGCGCTAACACCCATGCGCGCAGCGAGTGCAGACGTGGTCACGCGCTCACCCGCGGACTCGAGGCCGTAGATCGCCTTCAGGTAGTCCTGGACGGCGACGGTCAGATCGGTGGCCTGGGTTCCCATATCGACGCTCTTAGGTTACACTGTGATTCGGATTTAGTGTTGTCTAAAAAGCCTCTCACCCGTCGCAAGCTGCTGGCCGCCGCGGCTCCGCTCGCGGCGGTGCCGTTCGTGGGCAAGCTCGCTCTCGACGGCGAGGCCGAGGCCGGTGGCGTGAGCCATGCGAGCCACATTCATCCCGGCGACGAGGCCGCGCACATCGTCAGCGGGCGCGGCGCCGCGGTGGGCCACGCCGCGATGATCGGCCCCGAAGTACCCGCGGTCGGCGGCCCGAACGATCTCGATGCGCTTCTATACCCACCTCCAGCACTGCCGTCCGAGCCCGGACGCGTGCGCGAATACATGCTCACCGCAAGGGACACCGACCTCGAGGTCGCGCCGGGTATCTTCTTCCCCGCCTGGACGTACAACGGGACCGCTCCGGGTCCCGTGATCAGGGCGACCGAGGGCGACATGCTGCGGGTGCGCTTCCGGAACCACGGTTCGCATCCGCACACGATCCACTTCCACGGGATCCACCCGGCCAACATGGACGGCGTCTTCCAGATCGTCGAGACCGGCGGCCAGTTCACGTACGAGTTCGAGGCGAGGCCCGCAGGGCTCCACCTCTACCACTGCCACGCGACCCCGCTGAAGAAGCACATCCACAAGGGCCTCTACGGCGCCTTCATCATCGATCCCAAAGAGCCGCGCCCGCCCGCGCAGGAGCTCGTGATGGTGATGAACGGCTTCGACACCGACGCTGACGGCGAGAACAACTTCTACACGGTCAACGGGCGCTCGTTCTACTACGCGCGCTATCCGATCAAGGTGAAGCGCTCGGAGCTCGTGCGGATCTACCTCGCGAACCTCACCGAGTTCGACCTCGTCAACTCGCTGCATCTTCACGCCGACTTCTTCCACTACCAGCCGACCGGAACGGGCGACTACTGGGAGTACACGGACACCGTGATGCAGTGCCAGGGGCAGCGCGGCGTCATCGAGATCCAGTTCGCGAACACCGGTCGCTTCATGTTCCACGCGCACCAGTCGGAGTTCGCCGAGCTCGGCTGGATGGGCTTCTTCGAGGTCGAGTGATGGTCGAACGGACCGACACAGACGCCGCGGCCGCGACGCGGACGCCTTCAGGGGCTTTCGCGCGTCCGGAGTCCGCGCCAGCGGATTCCGGACTTGCGCACGAGGTCGAGTGATGGTCGAACGGACCGACACAGACGCCGCGGCCGCGACGCGGACGCCTTCAGGGGCTTTCGCGCGTCCGGAGTCCGCGCCAGCGGTTTCCGGACTTGCGCAGGAGGGCGAGTAATGGAGGCCGGCTCGGCCGCGACCCGGGCGCGCATGGGCTGGCGGTTGTGGGCTGTCGTGCCGGTGCTCTTGCTGGCGCTCGTGGTCGGCCTCGTCGTCACGAGCGGGTCGTCGCTCGTCGACCTCGTCGGCACGAACCCCCCGCCCGCCGACGAGTTCGACATTCGGAGGGTCGAGTTCTCCCCCGGCGAGATCCGGATCACCGTGCGCAACCCGCAGCCCGACGACCTGACGATCGCGAACGTGAACGTCGACGACGCGATCGTGCCCTACACGGTCGACGGGCCGACGACGCTCGGCCGTCTCCGCTCGAGCACGATCGTCGTCCCGTTCGACTGGGTGGAGGAGGACCCGATCACCGTGGGCGTGACGAGCTCGACGGGAATCCAGACCGTGCACGAGGTCCCGGCGGCGATCGCGACCCCGGAGCCGTCGGTCGAAGGATTCTTCGGCTACGCGCTGATCGGAGTGCTGGTCGGGGTGCTCCCCGTCGCGCTCGGGCTTCTCTGGCTGCCCGCGCTCCGCCAGGCGAGCCCCGCATGGCTCTCCGCGTTCATGGCGGTCACCGCCGGACTGCTCACCTTCCTCGGCCTCGAAGCGCTGACCGAAGCGTTCGAGCTGCAGGCGTTTCTTCCGTCCGCTCTCGGTGGAAGCGGGCTCGTGCTGCTCGGCGTTGCGCTCAGCTTCCTCGGGATGACCGCGCTCTCGGGCCGGCTGAGCGGGGGAGGAACCGCGACCGGCTGGACGCTCGCGCTGCTCGTCGCGATCGGGATCGGAGTCCACAACCTCGGCGAAGGGCTTGCGATCGGCGCCTCGTTCGCGGTCGGGGAGCTTCAGCTCGGCGCGTTCCTGATCATCGGCTTCATGATCCACAACGTCACCGAAGGTCTCGGCATCGCCGCCCCCGTCGCGAAGACGCGGGTGACCGTTCTCGCGCTTGCGGCGCTGGCTCTCGTCGCCGGTGCTCCGACCATCCTCGGCGCGTGGATCGGCGGATACACGACGAGTGATGTCCTCGGAGTCCTGTTCTTCGCGATCGCTGCCGGCGCGGCGTTCCAGGTCGTCGTCGAGGTCGGGCGCTACGTCGCGCGCCAGGCGCCGGGAGGCCTTCGCTCCGGGTACGTGATCGGCGGCTTCCTCGCGGGGATCGCCGCGATGTACCTCACCGGCATCCTGATCGCCTGAGGGCTCGAAAACGCGTTCTTAACCCGCTCTAACCCGCGATTCACGGCCGCGTGTCTATAACGGAGGGGCATGCCCTCCCTCTCCTCCCCAAGTGGGTATGTAGCGCTCATCGCGGCCGGAGCCCTTGGGGGCGCGGCCGCGGTGGGTGCGGTCGCTCTGCTCGGTGGGCTCGAGAGCTCGACGACGACCGTCATCACCGAGAGCGCGCGAGAGCCGAGCACACTCGCAGCGCCCCCCGCCGACGCGATGACCATCAACGAGATCTACGAGCGCGCGGCGCCGGGCGTCGTGCAGATCGCGAGGACGAGCAGCTCCACCGATGTGCTCTCCGGGACAGCCCCCTCGGCGCTGGGCTCCGGATTCGTCGTTGACAAGGCCGGCCACATCGTCACGAACTTCCACGTCGTCGAGGACGCCGACGAGATTCGCGTCAGCTTCTCCAACCGCGACACGGTCGAGGCTGAGCTCGTCGCTTCTGATCCTTCGACCGACCTCGCCGTGCTCCGGGTCGACGCCGAAGCCAAGGCCCTGACGCCGCTGCCGCTCGGTGACTCCGACGACGTGCGCGTAGGCGACCCCGTCGTCGCCATCGGCAATCCGTTCGGGCTCGACCGGACCGCGACGGCAGGAATCGTCAGCGCTCTTCAACGGCTGATCACTGCACCGAACGACTTCGCGATCGACCATGTCATTCAGACCGACGCGCCGATCAACCATGGAAACTCGGGCGGTCCTCTCCTGAACGCCCACGGTGAAGTGATCGGGGTCAACACACAGATCCAGACCGGCGGCGTGAGCACGGGCAACGTCGGAATCGGCTTTGCCGTTCCGTCGAACACGGTCGAGGACGTCGTCGCGCAGATCCTGCAGGCGGGCTACGTCGAGCACGCATATCTCGGGATCGCCGGTCGCCCGGTCACGGAGGACTTCGCCGAGACGTACAACCTTCCCGTGGAGCGAGGCGTGCTCGTCGAGGTGGTCCGGGCTGGCACGGGCGCGGCGAAGGCGGGTCTCGAGGCCGGCTCGACAGAGGTCGTCGTCGCGGGCCAAACGTACGTGCTCGGCGGGGACATCATCGTCGCGGTCGACGGGAAGCAGGTCTCCTCCACCGGCGAGCTGCGCGACGCGATCGCCGCACACAAGCCGGGGGACAAGATCAAGCTCAGGATCTACCGCGACGCGAAGAAGACGACCGTCACGGTCACGCTCGGGAAGCAACCGGCGTCCGCCGGCTAGACAGTGCGCAGATCGGAACCCGCTCGCGCGGCTTCCGATCGCGCAGAACCCTAAAGGCGGGCGCTGCGCGCCCGCGCTGCTCCCAAGTCTCGATCCTGTGCGTCAGTGGGCGAAATGGGGATTTGCGGCCAGCGCGTCGTCCGTCATGCGGTAGCCGCGCTCGATGAGAGCGCGCTTGCGCTCCTCGTGCCACGGCTCGTCTCCGCGGAAGGTCGGGTCGAGGCCATCGTCCCCCGGCGTCGCCCTCACGATCAGGCTCGGGACGTGCCGGTCGTGGCGGAAGGGGAACCGCGCGCTTGCGAAGA
Organism: uncultured Actinomycetes bacterium; assembly: GCA_963758605.1. Classification (GTDB taxonomy): domain Bacteria; phylum Actinomycetota; class Thermoleophilia; order Gaiellales; family Gaiellaceae; genus GMQP-bins7. The sequence continues at coordinate 28,034 of CAVWWI010000016.1, forward strand.
TGCCTTCGAGCTCGTCGCGCAACCGCCCCCGGCGCCACCTCGGCGTCGCGCGCAGCGCAGCCGAGGTCAGTTCGTCCCGTAACCGCTGCAGCTCGAGCACGGACGTGTCCCGTTCCGATGCCAGCCGCTCTTCGAGCACCGTGTTCCGAGCGACTGCGACCCGCATGAGGCGCACGATCATCTCCGCGTAGTGGGCCGGCTCGCCGCGCCCCGCGCGCTCTTCTGCGAGCCGGATCTCCGCGAGAAGCGCCCGCACCGGCGGCACCGCCCTGAAACGCTCGAGGCGCTCGCGCATCCGCGCCAGGAAGGCGAGGTCGGCCGGGCGATAGCTTGCGATGTACCGAAAGGCGGCAATTGCCTGCACGTCCGGGTTCCGGTACGCGTGTTCGAGAGGGAAGTTCCGAATCCAACCGCCGTCGGTCGCGATGATGCCGCCGACGCTGACGGGCAGAACGAGCCCGCTGATTGCCGCAGACGCGAGAAGCGCCCTCCCCATCGCTGCCGGCGGGGTCACGCGGGACGAGAAGGCCAGCTCGAAATGACGCGCCTCGTCTCCGTCGAGAGGCTCGCTCATATCGGTCGCGATGACGACGAGCTCGATCTCGGACGCTGCGAGCCCGGTGCCGAGATCCTCCGCCGGACCGATTCTCTCGGCGATCGTCTCCGGAAGCGTGTAGTCGTGCAGCCCGCCGGGAAACTGCCACACCGGGCGTGGCCTGAACACCTCATGGGGTTGCAGGCCGAGCAGGAAGACTTCGAGGTCGTCCAGGCGATCGAGCGCGGCCATCACTCCCGAGAGCGCACCGGCCGAGGTTCCGTAGATCCACCCGACTCGTGACCAGAGCGGGCTCTCCCGCAGGCGCTTCAGAAACCCGAGCTCGAGCAGGATCCCGTTGATCCCGCCCCCGGAGAGGACGATTCCGACGTCACGTTCGGGCTGCGCACCCATGTGGCTATTGTGGCCCCTGTGGAGCCGGAGCCTCGGCGCGGTGCCGTTGTGCTGTCCGACCTGGATCTGGAGTCGGACGAGCACCTCTGGGAAGACGACGACGGCGGCGACTACAGCGGCTGGTTCTGCGTTCGCACGGATCCGTTTCCCTGTCCTGCACCCAGCTGTGGGTTCGTCGCCGACTTCATGACGGCGGCGCACCTGATACTCGTCTGGGAGGAGCGGGACGACCCCAACCTCCTCTGGCACGCCCAGCGAGCAATGGAGGTGAGCCGCAATCCGCGGATCGTCCCGTACGAGAGCACGTACGGACCGAGCGCCTCGTACTACGCCTGGGAGGCCGCGGGCCGCCCGGTCCACGGGATCAAGGGCAAGGCGACGCGCTAGCGGCGGTACGATCGTCCCGATGCCGACGGTGACGGAGACACTGCGGGTCAGCGGGATCCGGTGCGAGCGCTGCGTCGCGCGCCTTGCCGGAGCGCTCGAGGGTCACGACGGCCTCGAGTTCGCAACCGCGAACCTCGTCGGCGACGTGACCCTTTCCTGGGACGAGGAGCGAACGTCGAGGGACGCGATTCTGGCGCGCATCTCGAAGGCGGGATTCCGGGAATCGCCCGAAGAGCGGGAATAGCAGGGGGGAAAGGCTCGTTGCAGCCTCCCGTAGAGCAAGGGTACGGTAGCCGGGTGAGCGAGGTCGAGCCCGCCACCGAAGCACAGCGCATCGCGGCGGAAGCTCGCGACCGCGCCCGCTTCGAGGAGGAGGCGCTCGGGCTCGCGGACCAGGTCTACCGCGTTGCGAGACGACTGGTCGGCTCTCGCGAGGAGGCAGAGGACTTGGTGCAAGAGACGTATGCGAGGGCATTTCGGAGCTGGCGCTCCTTCACGCCGGGCACGAACATGCGCGCCTGGATGCTCCGCATCCTGACGAACCTGAACGTCGACCGCGGGCGACGAGTTCAGCGCTCGCCGCAGCTCCAACCGCTCGAGGAGAGCGACTACTACCTGGCGAACAAGCTCGCCTCGACCGCCGGCGAGGAGGCGCTCGAGCAGGAGCAGGTCGTCGAGAGGTTGTCGCAGGACTCGGTCGTCAGTGCGCTCGCAGAGATATCGCCGCAGTTCCGCGAAGTCGTCGTCCTCGTCGACATCGGGGACTTCACGTATGCGGACGCCGCGCAGATCCTGGATGTGCCGATTGGTACAATCATGTCCCGCCTGCACCGTGGAAGGCGTGCGCTGAAGCAAAAGCTCGCCGAGGAGGCGCTCACATGACGCTCGAGCCCTGCGACCGCTGCGAGGAGATCCTCCAGGACTTCCTCGACCGGACGCTCACGAACGAGGAGTGGGCCGAGGCCGAGTCGCACCTGGGCGACTGCGACTACTGTAGGCGTCGTTACCGCTTCGAGGAGACGCTGCGCCGGTACGTGAAGCTGAGCGCGGTCGAGCGGATGCCACCGGGTCTGATGGTCAAGCTCGAAGAGCTTCGCGGACTCGACGCTACGGCCTAGTAGTCCGGGGGAAACGGCGTTCCCCGCGAGCTCACTCATGTTCGAGGTCTGCGGGCACGTCTACGTCCCCTGGTTGGCCGAGGTCGTCGCAGGGGACGAGCCTGACGGGAAGCGCTCTCAACCCCTCGTCGGGGACGGAGCTCCAGTCGGCGCGACCCAGAACGACCGGGTGCCCGCGGTCGCCCGCATATGACGCCGCGAGAATCCCTCCGCCCGTGCGCCACGCCTCGACTACGCGCTCGACCGCCGTGGGAGACAGATATGGACCGTCCGCGAGGATGACGACCGCACCGGCGACGTCGTCGGGAAGGGCTTCCAAACCACAGCGAAGCGACGCACCCGGCCCGCGGCTCCACTCGGTGCACGGGACGAGACGGACGGGAACCCCTTGTAGCACTGTGCCACTTGGGAGCTCGAGCTCGTACGCGCCCTGGACGACGACGATCTCGTCGACCGGAGCCATGGCCAGTCGCTCGAGCACGCGAGGCAGGAGGAGTCGCTGCTTGGGGGAGCCGAAGCGCGTCGCCTCGCCTGCAGCGAGCACGACCGCGGCGACCCTCATCTAGCTCTCGGTTACGGTGACGCTCGAGATGACGACCGGCTGTGTGGGTCGCTCGTCGGGTCCGCCGAGCGCGCCGATTCGCTCGACCGTGTCGATACCTTGGCTCACCTCGCCGACGATCGCGTACTCGGCGGGCAGTCCGACGTCGTCGCCGGTCACCACGAAGAACTGGCTGCCAGACGTGCCAGGGGCCTCGACCGCCGTCTTCGCCATCGCCATGACTCCCTTGACGTACTTCGAGCCGGCCGGCGGGGCATCGACCGTGCTGTACCCCGGCCCGCCGCTCCCTGTCTGGGTGGGATCGCCCCCCTGGATGACGAAGTTGGGGACGATGCGGTGGAAGATCGTGTCGTCGAAGAAGCCGTCCCGGGCGAGCGCGACCAGCGATGCTGCCGTGTCGGGTGCGTGCTCGGTGTCGAGGTCGACCGTGAACGATCCGCAGCTCGTCTCGAACACGAGCCCGTAGCTCACGCCTGCGTCGAGCGGCTCTGTCGGCGCTTCGTTGCTCCCGGGCTCGCGGGGAGCGGGCGCCTCGACGCTCTCGCACTCATCGTTCGCGGCGGACGGCTCGTCGTCCCCGCCACACCCTGCGCCGAGCATCAGCAGAGCGATGGCGATTGGCAAGAGCGCGCCACGCATCGCATGCGATCCTATCCACGTGGCCGTGACGAGATGCGAATGGGCGTCAGGCGGCTCCGAGCCGATGCTCGAGTACCACGACGGGGAGTGGGGGGTGCCCAGCCACGACGACCGGCACCTCTTCGAGATGCTCACGCTCGAAGGTGCCCAGGCAGGGCTGTCCTGGAGCACGATCCTGAACAAGCGCGAGGGGTACAGCCGCGCGTTTGCCGGCTTCGACCCGGCGGCGGTCGCGCGGTTCACCGAGAAGGACGTCGAGCGCCTGCTCGAGGACACCGGCATCGTCCGCAACCGGCTGAAGGTCGAGTCGACGGTGGCGAATGCCGCACGGGTCCTCGAGGTGCAGCAGGAGCTCGGCAGCTTCGACGCCTACCTGTGGGCGTTCGTCGAGGGCGAGCCGGTCGTGAGCTCGTGGCGCTCGCTGGCGGAGCTCCCCGCCGAGACGGACCTTTCACGAGCGCTCGCAAAGGACCTCAAGCGGCGCGGCTTTCGGTTCGTCGGGGCGACGGTCTGCTACGCGTTCATGCAAACCGTCGGAATGGTCAACGACCACACGGTCGACTGCTATCGGTTCCGAGAGATCGCAGGATGAACGCGCCGATCCGGTACGCGCGCAGCGGCGACGTGAACATCGCGTACCAGGTGACCGGCGAAGGCCCCTTCGACCTCGTCCTCGTCCCCGGGTTCCATGGGCGTCACTTCTGGGCTCGCACAACGAGGCTGTCCGTTGCAGCTCGTGCGCTTCTCGGGGGAGGAGATCGACACCGCCGGAGACGGTTTTCTCGCGATCTTCGACGGCCCCGCCCGGGCGATTCGTTGCGCGGTCGCGATCCGCGAGGCGCTCGAGGCTCTGACGCTCGACGTGCGGGCCGGTGTGCACACCGGAGAGGTCGAGCGTCGGGCCGGTGAAAAGCCGCGAGGCATCGCCCTGCACCTCGGCGCTCGCGTCATGGCGTCTGCAGGAGCCGGTGAAGTTCTCATAAGCGCCACGACGCGCGATCTCGTCGCCGGATCCGGCATCGAGTTCGAGGATCGCGGCGAGCACGAATTGAAGGGACTCGAGGGTGCGCGCCGGCTGTACGCGGTGCGCTGAACTACGCGCGCGTTGTAACCGCGATCAGGTCGGCGAGGTTGACGAGTTGGATCGCGGCCCGCATCGTCTTGACGCGGTCGTCGGCGGCAAGCTCGCCCCCTTCCCGCCAGAGATCGCCCGCTGTCGATAGCAGCTCCTGAATGCGCTCGGACTCCTCCGTGTGCCCGTCGCGTTCTCGCGATGCGTTTACGGCCAGTCCGAGCGCGCCGACGGCATCCCGCTGGCGGAGCCAGAGCATCGGGACGGCCATCGAGATGTACTGGTGGATGCGGGCGAACGTCAGGGGTTGCGTGAGCGACGCTGCTCCGACCGGTGGCGTGAGCGCCGGCGGTCGTGCTCCCTCGACGATCCCACGAGCGGTCTCGCCCAGCATCGCGCGGAGCCGTGCGTCATCGAAGCCGGCGAGTCGTGCAGACCGGATCGACACGAGCAGCGAGTTCGGCTGGCGCCCGTATGGGTAGTCGGATGCGTACACGACCTGCTCGGGAGGGACCTGGCGAAAGAGGTCGAGGAGGTCGAGCGCGCTCCAGACGGAGGTGTCGAAGAACACTCCAGGGATCCCACCGAGCCGCCCCGCGAGGCCCGCCATGTCGGCAATCCCCGCATGCGCAACGATCAGCTGGACGCCGTCGTTTCGTCTGACGAGGGTCTCGAGGTGCGCCGCGATCGGGGGAAGCCCTCGCCCCCCATGGATGAGGATCGGAACGCCTCGCTCACAGGCGAGCTCGAAGATCGGCCCGAGGCGCTCGTCGTCGAGCGCGAACGCCTGCGCGCGCGGATGGAGCTTGATCCCCCGTGCTCCGGCATCAAGCGCACGACGTGCCTCCTCCAGCGGGCTCGCGGTGAGATCGAGGCGGGCGAAAGGGAAGAGGCGCCCGTTCGATCGCGCTGCGTGCTCCAGCGTCCGGTCGTTGGGAGCGCAGAAGCCGGGGTCGCGATCCGGCTCGTCCAGGCAGAAGACGAACGCGCCCGCGAACCCGTAGCGCTCGAGCTGTCCCGTGAGCTCCTCGTACCGGCTCTGCATGCCGTCGATGTCGTCTCCGAGGTGCGTATGCGCGTCGAAGAGATACGCGTCCTCGGGAACCTCGGAGCGAAGCTCCCTCTCGTACGTGTCCACGATCGCTCGTGCCCGCTCGATCGAGGTCACTCGCGCGAATCCTCCTCGACGCGTGCGCTCAGCGCCGCCCACACACGGGGCGCCGACATCGGCAGCTGACGCAGGCGGAGCCCGGTAGCTGCCGCGACCGCATTCGCGATCGCCGGTGCGGCGGCGATCACTGGTGCTTCCCCGATCCCCTTCGCGCCGAAGGGGCCCTCGGGCGCCGGCACCTCGACGATGAGCGTGTCGATGTCCGGGACGCGCTCGGCGACCGGGATCGCGTAGTCCATGAAGGAGCCCGTCAACAGCTGACCACTCTCGTCGTGCACGAGCTCCTCGAAGAGCGCCCAGCCGATGCCCTGGGCCGCACCGCCGCGCATCTGGCCTTCGACGAGGGCTGGATTGAGCGCACGTCCGACGTCCTGCGCGATCGCATGGCCGAGGAGCTCGATCTCGCCGGTGTCCCGGTCGACCCGGACATGCGCGAGGTGGGCCGCCACCGACGGGGCACCTTTCGTCTGTGCCGAGCCGCCGTGGCCCTCGATCGGCTCGTAGCGGCCGCCGAAGCGGAGCGCCTTCCCCGAGATCTCCGCAACCGTGATCGAACGATCGGGCGCGCCGACCGCGCGCACGACTCCGTCGACTACCTCGAGGTCGGCGGGTGCGATCTCGAGCTCCTCCGACGCCGCCGCCAGGAGCTTCTCGCGCGCGGCTTCGGCCGCCCGTAGCACCGCAGCGCCAACGGTGTACGTGACCTTGGAGCCTCCGCTCGCACCGGAGTACGGGCCGGTGGCCGTGTCGGCGGAGACGACCCGAATCTCGTCGGGCGAGAGGCCGAACGCCTCAGCCGCGATCGTTGCAAAGCCGGTGTTGACACCGCTCATGTCCACCGCGGATGTGATCACGGTCATCGTTCCGTCCTGATTCACACGGCAGACCGCGGAGGCCGGCTCCATGCCCCCGGGCCAGTAGCCCGCCGCCACGCCGACCCCCTCTCCGGCCGGCAAGGAGTCGCGTCGTCGCCAGAGAGGATGCTCACGGATGCGCTCGAGGACCTCCACCGCACCCATCCGTGGGAAGGCATTCCCGCTGATGCCGACATCGCCTTCGACCACGGCGTTTCGGAGCCGTAGCTCGACGGGGTCGATGCCGAGCGCTTCGGCCAGCTCGTCGAGGAGCGTCTCGATAGCGAAGGCCGCCGTCGGCGCCCCTGGGGCGCGGTACGCGCCGAACGTGAATCGGTTCGTCTGCACGCCGTAGCCGCGGAGATCGTGAGCCTCCCACCGGTACGGCCCGGCGACGAGGAGGGAGCTGGCTCCTTCAACGCCCCAGCCTGCGTTCGTGCCGCGGTCGACGATCATCCGGCCCGTGATCGCCGTGAGCGTCCCATCCGCTCGTGCGCCGATCCGGAGGTGCGTGACCTGCGCCGACGCGGGGTTCGTAGCGTGGAAGTCCTCCGCTCGCGTCAAGACGACCCGCACCGGCCGCCCGAGCGCGAGAGCGGCCCCCGCGGCCAGCGGCTCCATCAGCGCGAACTTCCCGCCGAACGCGCCGCCGAGCGGTTCGGCGATGACGCGGATGCGCTCGAGCGGGAGACCGAACGCCCGCGCGAGCTCCCGCTGGGTCACGAACGTCCCCTGCGTGCTCGTCGAGACGACGAGCACGCCGTTCGGCTCGAGCCACGCGGTGGAGACCTGAGGCTCGATGTACGCCTGGTAGACCCACGGCGTTCGGAACGTCCCCGAGACGACCGCGTCGCTCGACTCGAGCACCGCGGCGGCGTTGCCCGAGCTGCGGCGGACCGTGTCGAGGACGTTCCCGGACAGCTGCTCCTCGTCTTGGCTCTCCTGGCCCTTGCTCACGCTCGCATGGATCGACTCCAGGTCGCTTCCGCCCTCGTCGTCCTCCACGACGCGGGCGAGCGCGCGACCCGGCAGCATCGCGTCCTCGACGTCCACGACCGCCGGAAGCGGCTCGTACTCGACGTCGACGAGCTCGACCGCGTCCGCTGCGGCCGTCTCGGTCTCGGCGACGACGAGCGCGACGGGTTGCCCAGCGAAGACGACCTCCGAGCGGGCGAGCGGCTCCGTCGTACGGTCCGACCCACTTCCCGAGATGGGGAGGTCGTCCGCGGTCAGGACGGCGACCACCCCCGGCGCAGCGAGCGCCGCGTCGCGGTCGACGTTCCGGATGAGCGCGTGCGCCTCGGTCGAAAGGACGAGGCGGCCGTGCAGGAGCCCGCGTACGTGCGTGTCTCCCGCAAAGCGGGTTGCCCCGGTGACCTTCTCCGGCGCGTCGAGCCTCGGGCGCGGGACGCCGAGGACGCTCATCGCGCCTCCTTCGCACGCTCGCGGGCACGCTCGAGCGCTCGCCGGACAACGACCCCGGCGAGGTGCCGCCGGTACTCCGCAGACGCGAAGCGGTCGCCATAGATCTCCGCGTCGGCGAGGGAGGCCGAAGGATCCCTGTCGGCGGGGAGCAGGAGTGCCTGCGCGCCGACGCCTGTCACGGCGACCCTCTCGCTCCCGTCTGGTCGAACCGACGCGGCGGCCCCCGCGAGCGCGAACCCCGACGCCGGATGCTCGACCTTCGCGTACGCGGAGCCCGCTCCCGCGACCACCGGAACCACGACCTCGGTGATCAGCTCTCCCTGGTCGAGAGCGGTCGTGAACGGCCCGTGGAAGAACTGAGCGGCCTCGACCGTCCTCTCTCCGCTCGCAGAACGCAGGACGAGCCGTGCGCCGAGCGCGAGGACCACCGCAGGCAGGTCGGAGGCGGGATCGGCGTGGGCGAGGCTCCCGCCGAGCGTCCCCCGGTTTCGCACCTGCAGGTCTCCGACGTCGCCGGCGCAGTCGGCGATAGCGGCGAGCGGTGCCAGCCGCAGCTCGATCGTGCGTGCGAGCTCGTCCCACGTCGTGAGGGCACCGATGCGGAGTTCGGCGCCGTCGAGACGCACGCCTCCGAGATCGAGGCGTCCGATGTCGACCAGGACGCTCGGCCGAACGACCCGCAACTTCAAGACGGGAAGGAGCGATTGCCCGCCCGCGAGCGCCTTCGCATCGGGATCGGCGAGGGCGGCGAGCGCGTCGTCGAGCGACGCCGCTCTGACGTGCTCGACTGCTGCGGGGATCACGCCGTGGCCGCCGCCCGGATCGAGTCCACGATCGACTGGTAGCCGGTACAGCGGCAGAGGTTGCCCCGGAGAGCCCGGCGGATCGTCGCATCGTCGGGATGCGGGTCTCTGGAAAGGAGGTCGTGTGCCGTGAGGATCATCCCCGGCGTGCAGTAGCCGCACTGAAGCCCGTGCTGTTCGACGAACGCGCGTTGGATGGGGTGCAGCTCGCCGTCCCGGGCGAGCCCCTCGATCGTCGTCACCTCGGTCTCCTCGGCCTGTACCGCGAGCATCGTGCAGCTCTTCACCGCCCGCCCGTCCACGAGAACGGTGCACGCTCCGCACTGGCTCGTGTCGCACCCCACGTGCGTGCCCGTCAGGCCGAGCTCGTCTCGGAGCGCCTGCACGAGCAGCGTTCGCGGCTCGACGTCGAGCGAGTGACGCCCGCCGTTGACGACGAGCTCGAAGCTCCGCAGGGCCGCGGTCATGCGATCAGTCTATGCAGGCATAGAATCGAGTCCTCGGGAATGGAGGCCGTCGAGGTCGAGGAGATCACGCGCGTCTTCGAGCCGCGGCGGCGGAGTGCAAAGCGGGTCGTCGCCCTCGACGACGTGTCACTGAGCGTTCCGACGGGCGAGATCCACGGCCTCCTCGGTCCGAACGGCGCCGGCAAGACGACGCTGGTCAAGATCCTCTCGACGGTGCTGCTGCCGACGTCGGGCAGGGCGCGGGTACTGGGCCACGACGTCGTCGACGACACGCACGCCGTCAGGCCGCTGCTGACGAACGGGCTCCTCGGGATCCGGGGCGTGTTCGAGGGTGCCCCGACGTCCGAGATCCTCGGCTACGCCGCGCTCGAACTGGCTGTCGGGATCGGCTGGATGACCGCCGCCCTCCTCAGCTTCAACCGGCTCGCATCACGCGGACGGCGCGACGGCACTCTCGACTTCGGCGCCTGAACGGTCAGGCAGCGAGCGCGGAGAGCTTCTCCCGCAGGTAGGCGAGGTACGGCTGTGGGTCGATCGCCGGCGCTCCGGTGAGGCGCTCGATCGTCTCCTTCGGCGTGAACTTCCGTCCGAGCGAGTACAGGTTCTCCCGGAGCCACGTCGAGAGCTCCTCGAGCTCGCCCGCTTCCATCTGCGCGTCGAGGTCGGGAATCGCCTCGCGCACGACCGACCAGATCTGGAGCGAGATGACGTTTCCGAGCGCGTAGGTCGGGAAGTAGCCGATCCCGCCGCCCGACCAGTGGATGTCCTGGAGAGCGCCGCGCGCATCGTCCGGCACGTCGACGCCGAGCAACTCGCGCATGCCTTCGTTCCATGCCTCCGGGACGTCCTTCGGGGCGAGCGTCCCCTCGATCAGACGCCGCTCGAGGTCGAAGCGGAGGATGATGTGGAGGCTGTAGGTCGTCTCGTCCGCCTCAACGCGGAGAAGCCCCGGCTCTGCGCGGTTGATCGACGCCATGAACGCCTCGAAGTCGACCGCACCGAGCTGCTCGGAGAACGTGTCCTGAAGGGGTTGGTACCAGTGGGACCAGAACGGGCGGCTACGGGCGACGAGGTTCTCCCACGTCCGGCTCTGCGACTCGTTCAGCCCGAAGGACGGCGCGCTCGCGAGCGGACTTCTCTCCAGTGAGGACGCGATGCCGTGTGCGTACAGGCCGTGGCCCGCCTCGTGCATGGTCGACCAGAACGATTCGATCCCGGTTGGGCGGTACCGCGTCGTGAGGCGGACGTCGCTCGGTGAGAACGACGTACAGAAGGGGTGCACGGTCGTGTCGAGCCGCCAGGAGCCTTCGCGAAAGCCGACCGTCTCGAGGACACGCTCGGCGAACTTGCGCTGCAGCTCCGGCGGATACGGGACGTCGAAGAACGACGCCTCGATCGAGGGCGCCTCCCGCACGAGCTCCGCCAGCACCGGCCGAATGGTGTCGAACACCTCCGCCACCTCGGTCGCCTTCATGAACGGCTCGAAGTCGTCGAGTAGCGGCGTATACGGAGAGTCGTCCCACTCGAAGCAGTCGACGTAGCGCTTCTTGAGGTCGAGATTGCGTTCGAGGGTCGGCAGGAACGCGGAGAAGTCGTTGTTCGCGCGCGCGTCCACCCAGATCTGATGGCCCTGAGCTCCCGCCCGGAGCATCTCCGCCCGGAGATCCGAAGGGACACGCTTGGCCTTCTCCCAGTCGCGCCGCGTCACGCGAATCAGGCTGGCGTCGTCCGAGTCGTACTCGAGCGACTCCTCGTGGGACCGCAGTTTCTCGAGCAGCCTGCCGATGTCGTCGCCGACGAACCTCTCGTGGGCGAGCCGGCCGAGCGTCGCGATCGCCTCCGCGCGCGCCGGGCCGCCTAGCGTCGGCATCATCACGCGCTGGTCCCAGGCTGCCAGGAAGAACATGCGCCCGAGATCGGAGATCTCCGCGAGGCGCTCGCGGAGCATGCGCAGGTCGCTTTCCACCGCGCATGACTCTACCCGGCGCGGGGTAGGATCGGCGCCCGTGAACCTTCTGATCGTCGGCGACACCGTGAGGGTGCCCGAGCTCCGCCACGAGGTACCGCTCGCGATCCCGGATCCGTTCGTCTATGCGGAGCTCGGCGATCGGCGCGTCGTGGCGATCAGCTCCATGGAGGCGACGCGCGTCGAAGCGCTCGGCATCGGCCTCGAGGTGCGCCCGACCGAGGAGTTCGGCGCCGATGAGATCCGGCGCAGCGGGGTCGACGTCCACCGAGCGGCCCTCGAGCAGGTGGTGCGCGTCGCGCAGGGCCTCGGGATCGAAGCGGCGACCGTCCCTCGGGGCTTCCCGCTCGGCATCGGCGATGCGTTGCGAGCGAACGGCATCGCGCTGACCGTCGACCAGGGGCTCTTCGACGACCGGCGGCGAAGGAAGACCGAGCAGGAGCTGGCCGGCATTCGGCGCGCGCAGAGAGCTGCAGAGGCCGGTGTCGGCGTAGCTCGCCATCTCATAGCCCGCGCAGAGCGCGTGAACGGGGGTCTCGTTCTCGACGGCGAGACGTTGACGTGCGAGCTCTTGAAGGCGCGCATTCAGGCTGCGTTCCTCGCCCATGGTGCACTGGCGGAGGAGATGGTCGTCTCCCACGGGCAGCAGACCGCGGTCGGCCATGACATGGGAGCCGGCGCGATCGCGGCAGACGACGTCGTCCTGCTCGATCTCTTCCCGATCGACGTCGAGTCGGCCTGTTACTCGGATATCACCCGGACGCTGGCGGTCGGCGACGTCCCGGACGAGATTCGCGAGTGGCACGGGCTCTGCCTGGAGGCGCTCGAGCTAGGGGTCGCGGAGATCCGACCGGGGGTGGACGGTGGCGCCGTGCACCGCCTCGTCTCCGAGTTCTTCGCGGAGCGGGGCTTCCCGACGCAGCTGACGAAGGCCGAGGGCGAGGTGCTCCGCGACGGCTTCTACCACGGGCTCGGTCACGGTGTCGGCCTCGAGGTGCACGAGTCGCCCAGCCTCGGCATGCTCGGCGAGGAGCTCGTCGCGGGCGACGTGATCACGATCGAGCCGGGGCTCTACCGGCACGGTTTCGGGGGAGTCCGCGTCGAGGACCTGCTGCTCGTGACCGACGACGGCTACGAGCGGCTGACGGACTGCTCATATGACCTGGCGGTCACTGCATGACGGATCAGGCCATCGAGACGCTCTTCGCGGAAGAGCGCCGCTATCCGCCGTCCAACGAGTTCGCCGAGCAGGCGAACGCGAACGCGGACATCTACGACGTGCCGTTCGAGGAGTTCTGGGAGCGGGAGGGGCGCGAACGCATCAGCTGGTTCGAGCCGTTCTCGACGCTGCTCGAATGGGAGCTTCCCTACGCGAGGTGGTACGTGGGCGGGAAGATCAACGTCGCGTACAACTGCCTCGACCGTCACGTTGAAGCGGGGCGTGGAGACAAGGTCGCGTTCTACTTCGAGGGGGAGCCGGTCGGCGAACGCGCGCCGATCACGTACTCCCAGCTGCTCGACGAGGTCGTCAAGGCCGCGAACGGGCTCCGGGAGCTCGGCGTCGGCAAGGGCACTCCCGTCGGCATCTACATGGGCATGGGCCCGGGGTTGCCGGTCGCGATGCTCGCCTGCGCGCGCCTGGGCGCGCCGCACACGGTGGTGTTCGGTGGCTTCTCCGCCGAGGCGCTCGCGGATCGGCTGAACGACATGCGTTGCGAGGTTCTCCTGACCCAGGACGAGAGCTGGCGGCGCGGGCAGACCGTTCCGCTGAAGAAGAACGCAGACGAAGCTCTCGAGTCATGCCCGAGCGTTCGGAAAGTCGTCGTCGGGCAACGCACGCGTGCCGACGTCCCGCTGACCGAGGGACGCGACCTCACGTGGTCCGACCTCGTCGAGGGCCAGTCCGCCGACCCGGCATCGTGCCCGTGCGAGCCGATGGACTCGGAAGACCTGCTCTACCTCCTGTACACGAGCGGCACGACTGCGAAGCCGAAGGGCATCGCGCATACGACCGCCGGCTATCTCGTGGGGGCGGCGACGACACACCACTACGTCTTCGACCTGAAGCCGGAGACCGACGTCTACTGGTGCGCGGCGGACATCGGCTGGGTGACCGGGCACAGCTACATCGTCTACGGGCCGCTCTGCAACGGTGCGACGAGCGTCCTCTACGAAGGCACTCCAGACTTCCCCGACAAAGACCGCTGGTGGGAGATCGTCGAGCGCTATGGCGTCACCATCCTGTACACGGCGCCGACCGCGATCCGGGCGCACATGAAGTGGGGGCCCGAGTTCGCCGGCCGACACGACCTTTCGTCGCTTCGGCTGCTCGGAACCGTCGGCGAGCCGATCAACCCGGAAGCCTGGATCTGGTACCGCGAGCACATCGGCGCCGATCGCCTTCCCGTGGTCGACACGTGGTGGCAGACGGAGACCGGGATGATCATGATCACGCCGCTTCCGGGCGTCACGACGGTCAAGCCGGGCGCAGCGACGAAGCCGTTTCCCGGAGTCGAAGCGGCTGTCGTCGACGACCACGGTACGGAAGTCGGCCCCGGCGGTGGTGGCTATCTCGTGCTCAAGCGGCCATGGCCCGCGATGACCCGCGGGATCTTCGGCGACGACGCACGCTTTCGCGCCACGTACTGGGAGCGCTTCCCGGGGATGTACTTCGCCGGCGACGGGGCTCGCATCGACGAAGACGGCGACTTCTGGCTGCTCGGACGGGTCGACGACGTCATGAACGTGTCGGGACATCGCATCTCGACGATCGAGGTCGAGTCCGCGCTCGTCGACCATCCGAGCGTCGCCGAGGCCGCGGTCTGCGGCCGCGCAGACCAGCTGACCGGCCAGGCGATCGTGGCGTTCGTGACGTTGAAAGGGTCGGAGGAGCCCTCCGTGGAGATGCTGGACGTCCTCCGCAATCACGTTGCGCAGAAGATCGGCCCGATCGCGAAGCCCGCGAACATCGTCTTCACTCCCGAGCTCCCGAAGACCCGCTCGGGGAAGATCATGCGCAGGCTGCTGCGCGACGTCGCCGAGGACCGGCCGCTCGGGGACACGACCACGCTCGCGGATCCCGCGGTGGTAGCCGAGATCGCCGACCGCGCCGTCGGCCAGCCCACCGAGGAGTAGCTGGCGCGCTAGCGGCCGGCCGCAGCGTGCTCGAACGCGGCCACGGTGCGCGAGACGTCGTTGTCGCTCGTTCGCCAGTTCGACACCGAGATCCGGATGGCGAAGCGTCCGTCCCACGTCGTCCCGCTCATCCAGGCCTCGCCGCTTCTCTGCACGGACTCGAGCACGGCGCGGGTCGTCTCGTCGTCGGCAAAGCGCAGGAGCACCTGGTTGAGGACGACATCGTTCAGGATCTCGCAGCCCGGGAGGCTGCCGAGCTCCTCGGCGAAGCGACGAGCATGCCGGCAGCAGCGCTCGACGAGCTCCGCGACGCCCTCGCGGCCGAGAGAACGAAGCGCCGCGTAGACGGCAATCCCGCGAGCGCGTCGCGAGAACTCGGGCGTCCAGTCCATCGCGTCTCGCGCGGCATCGGCGTCTGCGACCAGATACTCGGCAGTCATGGCCATGGCAGCGCGATGCGCGTCTGCATCCGCGACGAACGCGAGCCCGCAGTCGTAGGGGACGTTCAACCACTTGTGCGCGTCCGTCGCCCAGGAGTCGGCCTGCTCCACACCGGCCACGCGCTCGCGCAACTCCCGCGACGCGGCCGCCCAAAGCCCGAACGCGCCGTCAACGTGAAGCCAGCATCCGCTCGTCTGGGCAAGCGCGGCGAGCTCCTGCATCGCATCGATCGCTCCGGTGTTCACCTCTCCGACTTGCGCGCAGATGATCGCAGGCCCGGCGATACCGTCGAGAGCCGCCGCCAGAGCCTCAGGCGGCATTCGGCCCTGATCGTCGGCCGATACCGCAACCAGTGCCTCGCTCCCGAAGCCGAGGAGGCGTAGCGCCCGGTTCACGGTGACGTGGCGTTTGCCCCCGGCGAAGACCCGCACCGGAGGCGCGCCGACGAGGCCCTTGCGCTCGACGTCCCAGCCCGCGCGTTCGAGCACGGCGTGCCGCGCCGCGGCGAGGCACGTGACGTGCGCCATCTGACACCCGGTGACGAACGCGTACGAGGTCTGTGCCGGCAGGCCGAAGAGCTCCTTGAGCCACTCGCCTGCCACTTCCTCGGCGACGGCCGCAGCAGGCCCGGTCACGACGAGACCGGCGTTCTGGTCCCAGGTGCTCGTGAGCCAGTCTGCCGCGAGCGCTGCGGGAAGCGAGCCGCCGATGACGAAGCCGAAGTAACGGCCGCCCGGCATTGCAACCACGCCGCGGTCGCCAGCTGCGGCTAGCTCTTCGACGACGACCAGCGGGTCGACCGGCTCGTTCGGCAGCGGGCCTCCCAGAGTCCGGCGCAGGTCCTCGACCGAGGCGGGAGGCCAGACCGGCCGCTCGTCGAGGGACTCGAGAAACTCGCTCGCGATCTCCGCGGTGCGCTGAAGCAGCTCTCGTTCGCTCATCGTTCGGTCGCTAGGCAGCGATCAGCTTCTCGAAGCGCTCCGGATCGTCGAACGGCCCGACCGCGGCGAGATAGAACCGCTTGCCGTCGAGGAGGTCCCGTGCCACGCGCTGGACCTCCTCGGCGGTCACCTCGTCGAGCCGGCGAAGAAGCTCGTCCGGCTCCTCGATCTCGCCCTCGAGGACCTCGCGCCGGAGGCCGTACTGGATCGTGCCCTGCGGGCTTTCGAGTCTGAGGACGAACCGGCCCTTCGAGTACCCGCGTGCCTTCTCGAGCTCCTCGGCCGGCACGGGCTCGGCTGCAATGGCCTTGAGTTCGTCGAGGATCGTCGTGATCGCCTCGTCGACCCGGTCGACGTCGACTCCGGCACCCGTGTACAGCGTGCCCGTGTCCGTGTACGACCCGCTGCTGGCGTGGACGTAGTACGCCAGCCCGCGCCTCTCCCGCACCTCGGTGAAGAGCCGCGAGGACATGCCTCCCCCCAGCACGACAGTCAGTAGTTGGAGCGCGTAGCGGTCCGGGTGTCCGAGCGGATAGCCACGCACCCCGAGGATGACGTGTGCCTGCTCGGACTGCTTCGTGTGCAGGAGGACAGGGGAGCGCTCGGGCGGCAGCTCGACCGGTGTCGGTGCGCCGGTCTCCCGCGCGTCGAGGCCCCCGAGGAGGCTCTCGAGCTGCTCGAGGACGCCGTCGTCGATCTTGCCTCCGACGCCGACCACGATCCGCTCCGGCTTGTACCAGGCGTCGAGGTACGAGCTGAACGTCTCCTGCGTCGCCGCTTCGATCGTCTCCTTCGTGCCGAGGATGTCCCACCCGAGCGGCTGATCGTCGTACAAGAGCCGGTCGTAGACGCTTCCGACGTAGCGCTGCGGGTTGTCGAGGTAGACGTTCATCTCCTCGAGGATGACACCCTTCTCCTTCTCGATCTCGGACTCGTCGAACCGCGAGTGCAGCAGCATGTCGGCGAGGACGTCGAAGGCGACGCCGCGTGTCTCCGAGCCGCATTTGACGTAGTAGCCCGTGATCTCCTTGCCGGTGAAAGCGTTGAACTCGCCGCCGATCGCGTCGATCTCCGTCGCGATCGTGCGCGCGGTGGGGCGCCGCTCCGTCCCCTTGAAGAACATGTGCTCGGAGAAGTGCGCGATGCCCTTCGACTCGGCGCTCTCGTAGCGCGAGCCTGCCGCGAGCATGATGAAGCACGAGACTGAACCGACCTGCGGCATGGAAGCGGAGACGACGCGGATGCCGTTGCCGAGCGTCGTCCTCTCGAAGACCGGCACGCCGCCGATGGTATAGAGACGACCCGTGTCGTCACAGATGACCCGTTCGGCCATCTCAGCGCAACCGGAGTGGCTTCGCCAGGTGCCGGACCGTGTCGGCTCGCAGCGGCTCCCAGCGGGAAGCCGTGTTCTCTTCACGGGCTGCGGCACCTCCTTCCACGCCGCGCTCGCCTGCGGGCATGCGGCGCAGGCGCTCGACGTCGTCCTCGGAGCCGCGCCGGACGCCGACGTCCTTGTGGCTCTGAGCCACGAGGGCGGGACACGCGTGACCCACGAGGCGGTCGAGAGCTTCGCGGGGGAGTCCTGGCTGATCACCGGGGCGTCGGAGAGCCCTCTTGCGGAGGCTGTCGATCACGTCGTCATCGCCACCCCTGGGCTCGAGAAGAGCTACTGCCACACCGCCAGCTACACCTGCGCGATCGCGGCTGGGAGGGCTCTCCAGGGCGAGGACGTGAGCCGCCTCGCCGACGCGGTTCGGCATGAGCTCGACGCGGAGCCGCTGGGCGCGTCGGAGCACGACCGTTTCGTCGTCGCCGGCGCGGGCGGTGACGAGGGAACGGTGCTGGAGGCGGTGCTCAAGCTGCGCGAGGGCGCGCACGTCGCCGCCGAGGCGCACCACACCGAGCAGCTCCTCCACGGGCACCTCGCGGCGGTCGACTCCGCGGTGCGCTGCTTCCTCCTTGAAGGAGAAGGTCGTGCCGCTGTGCGAGCGCGCGACACGGAGCGGGCGCTCGGCGAGCTCGGCTGCGACGTAACCGTCCTGCCGACGACGCATCCGGTCGTGGACATCGTCCGGTTCCAGCGACTCGCCGTCGATCTCGCCGAAGCTCGCGGTGTCGACGCGGACCTGATCCGCTGGGACGAGGAGCCTTGGGACCGGGCTCGTCGGTCCTACGCCTGAGGACGATCCTCGAGCCGGTACACGAAGCGGAGCGCCTGCCAGCGCTCGTCGATCGAGCAGGACTTGTTGTCGACGAGCCCATGAGCGAGGCCGATCTCCTGCACGGCCTCGAAGGTCAGGTCACCGTCGATCTTCGCCGCTTTCTTCGGCCACGCGACCCAGAGCCCGTCCGCCGGGCCGAGCGTCGCTTTCAAGTTCTCGAAACGACGATCGAGATCTTCCCTGCTCGACGTGAAGAAGACCACGACTCCGGCCCCCGGCTTCGCGCCGAGCTTCTGCGAGAGCGGCGTGCCCGAGTAGTCCTTGTCGGCCACGTCAGACGAGGTCGGCGAGAGCGGCGAGCAGGCGATCGACCTCGTTCTCGGTGTTGTAGTGCACGATCCCGGCCCGCACCGCGCCGTCGTCGAGACCCAGGTGGCGCATCGTCTCGAGCGAGTAGTAGTTGCCGTGCCAAACCGCGAGATCACGCTCGGCGAGGAGCGCCGCGACCGATCCCGGGGACCGTTCGGGAAGGTTGAAGCAGAAGGTCGGCACGCGCCCGTTCATCGTTCGCAGGCCGTAGAGCTCGACAGCATCGGGGAGCCCGTCGAGGAACCGCTGGCCGAGTGCCGTCTCGTGGGCCTGGATCGCGTCCCAGCCGAGCGCGTGGAGGTAGTCCACGGCCGCGACGAAGCCTGCGAGCAGCTCGTGCGGGAGCGTTCCGAGCTCGAAGCGATGCCCCACCGGCTCGTCGGCCGCGGGGCGAACCTTGTACGGCCGCCACGACTCCAGCAGGTCGTGCTTGCCGAAGGCCAGCCCCAGGTGGGGCCCGAAGAACTTGTACGGCGAGCAGATGAGGACGTCCACGTCCCAGGCGGCGGTGTCGATCGGGCCGTGCGGTCCGTAGTGCACGGCGTCGGCCCACGCCAGAGCACCCGCGTCATGGGCGAGTCGAACGATGCGATTCACATCCGGAGCGGTGCCGACCGAGTTGGCCGCAACGGGGAAAGCCACCACCCGCGTGCGCTCCGAGAGCAGGCGCTCGAGGTCCTCGTAGTCGACTTCGAGATCACTGGTGAGTCCCGCCACGCGGACGATCGTGCCCAGGTCATGAGCGATCTCCAGCCACGGAGCGACGTTCGCGTCGTGATCGAGCTTCGTGACGACGACCTCGTCGCCCGCACGCAACGTCCTCGCGAAGGCGCGCGTGAGCAGGAAGTTGAGTGCGGTCATGCTCGGCCCGAACGCGACCTCCGCGGGTGAGCACCCGAGGAACGAGGCGGCGCTTTCACGTGAGCGGGCGACGAGCTCGTCCGTCCGACGGCTCGTCTCGTATGGCGCCCCGATGTTCGCGTTCGACTCGTGGAGGTACGCAGCGATCTCGTCGATCACGACGTCCGGGCACTGTGTCCCGCCAGGCCCGTCGAAGAACACGAGCGGCCTGGCGAGTGCGGTGAACTGCGCCCTTACGGCGCCGACGTCGAGGATCGTGGTGCTCACGTCAACGTCCTCCCCGTTGACCGTCCAGTGGTAGCTCGGCCTGGCGGCCAGCGAGTTGCCGACGAAGCAGCCCTTTTCCGCCCTCGCGACGAGATCCCTCAACCCATCCGCATCGGGCGCGGGGTCGAGCGTGATGTCGAAGTGGGACTCGACCTTCACGAATGCGTAGCGGCCGTCGTCGGCCCGCTTGGTGACGACGCCGTGCGCTCTTCCCGTGGCCGCGACCTCCAGGCCCGCCCGCCTGGCACTGTGGTCGAGGCTCGAGAGCGCGCAGCGGACGAGCCCGGCGAGCACGAGATGCTCGGAAAACCACGCCTCGTCTGCGGGAATCGGGCTTCCACCGCGATCGCTGCGCGCAGTCCGGCCTCGATCCACTGTGACCTCGAACTCGAGCACCCGCGCGGAGACACTCACGCGCCCAGACTACTGGGCACTGTCCGGCTCGTGGCCTAGGGTGGCGGCGAATGGAGGAGCGGCTCAGGACGCTCAGTGAGGCCGAGTGCTACGAGCGCTGCTACGGGTGGCGGTGGAACGACGACTCCGTCAAGGTCCTCCGGCGTGAGCCCGACCTCCGTCTCGAGCCGTCCGAGATGGGCGAGAAGCTCCGGCGCCTGCTCGAGCTCCGACTCGACGCGCGAGAGCCCGAAGCGGCCTAGGCGGTAGCCTCACCAAGTGTTCCGCGCGGTGGTCTTCGACCTCTGGCAGACGCTTGCCGTGTGGCCCGAGGAGCTCTCTTCCACGCTTCGACGCGAGTGGTCGGAGGGGCTCGGCGTCGACGCCGAGCGCCTCGACG
Organism: uncultured Actinomycetes bacterium; assembly: GCA_963758605.1. GTDB lineage: Bacteria > Actinomycetota > Thermoleophilia > Gaiellales > Gaiellaceae > GMQP-bins7. The sequence continues at coordinate 48,416 of CAVWWI010000016.1, forward strand.
AGCTGTGGTACGCGGACGACGCCTACCGCCTGCGTGAGAGTGGTCCGATTGCCCCTGCGATCGTCGCGCTGTACGAGAGGCTTGGTGTGGATGCCGAGGTCGAGGGCATCTTGGCGAGAAGGCTCGAGCTCACTCGAGCCGGGCTCGTGCCGGTTGCCGGCGCTCTCGCCACCATCCACGAGCTGCGACGTCGAGGAGTCGCAACCGGGCTGATCTCGAACTGCACCGAGGAGGTCGCGCTCGTCTGGGAGGAATCGGCGTTCGCGGGTGTGTTCGACGTTGCGATCTTCTCCGCTACCGCGGGGTGCCTGAAGCCCGAGCCCAGGATCTACGGATTGGCGCTCGAGAAACTCGGCGTTGACGGCTCGGACTGCTTGTTCGTCGGGGACGGCGCGAGCGGCGAGCTGGACGGCGCCGAGCGTGTGGGAATGACACCCGTGCTCATCTGCCCGCCGGATGAGGATCCCAGGTGGGACGGACTCCGGAGTTGGACAGGGCTGCGTATCACGTCTATCCCGCAAGTTCTCGATCTGCTGTCTTGAGCGCGCAGCTCGAGAGCGCTGTTCCCGACGTCCTCGCGCCCGGTGTTCGCGTCGTCTTCTGCGGCATCAACCCGGGCCGCGTGAGCGCAGCCGCAGGAGCGCCCTTCGCCAACCCGCGGAACGACTTCTGGCGCCTCTTGCACGCTGCCGGATTCACGCCTCGCCTCCTCGAGCCCCAGGAAGCTGGCGAGCTCAGTCGCTACGGAGTCGGCCTCACGAATGCCGCGCGCCGGACGACGCGCGGCTCCGGCGACCTGCGCAAGTCCGACTTCGCAGGCGCCGCCGAGCGGCTCGAGGTGATCGCACGCACCTTCGCTCCCCTGGCGATCGGCTTCGTGGGCAAGATCGCGTACACCGGCCCGTTCGGAGGAGGCGTCGAGCACGGCCTGCAGCAAGCCCGCCTGGGCGGGACCGCGCTCTTCGTCCTCCCGTCGACCTCACCGGCGAACGCGGCTGTGCCCTGGGACGAGCGCCTCCGCTGGTTCAGTGCGCTTCGGGACATCGTCTCGTGACCGAGCCGCGCCTGCGAGTCGCGGCGCGGGCGCTCGTGCTCGACGAGGACGACCGCATCCTCCTCGTCTGCTTCGACTTCGGCGATCGGCTCGTCTGGGCTGCTCCAGGGGGCGGGATCGACGAATGCGAAACCGACGAACAGGCGATACGACGCGAGCTTCTGGAGGAGACCGGCCTCGACGAGCTCGACCTCGGCCCGCTCGTGTGGACGAGGACACATCATGTCCCGCTCGGGGAGGGACGCTGGGACGGGCAGACGGAGCGGTACTACCTCGTGCGCACGAGCGCGTTCGAGCCGGTCCCGCGGCTGACCTGGGAGGAGCTCCGGGAGGAGAACATGTGCGCGGTTCGGTGGTGGCGCCTCGACGAGCTGGAGGCGGGAGGGGCGCTGTTCGCTCCCAGCCGCCTTCCGTCGCTCGTCCGTGCGCTGATCGAGTCGGGGCCTCCAGCGGAACCGCTCGACACAGGGGTCTAGGAGGCCAATTCCTCCTAGGACAGCCGCTCCTCGTAGAAGCCGAGGACGTGATCCCAGCCGGTGTCGTAGTTCTCACGCTTCGCAACGGCCTCGTCCTCGACCGCCTCCCAGCCGCGGTGCTCGAGGTCGACGCGAGTCCTGCCGTCCTCCGCCGTGAAGCGAACCTCCACCTCGGTGGACACAGCCTCCCGCTCCAGGATGTTCCAGGCAAGCACGAGGCGCCCAGGCGGCTCCCAGGCGATCACCGACGCCCAGTGCCCCTTCTTCCCGTCCGCCGTGACCTCGTAGACCTCCCCTCCGGCGTGTTCCTCGAACACGATCTCCTTCACCTCGTCCCCGTGGATCGAGTGCGTGTCGATCGGCCACCAGCTGCGCGCGTCCGTGGTGAACACGCGGAAGGCCTCCTCGACGATGCAGTCCACGGTGATCGTCTTCCGCACCGCTTCGATGACGAGCGCGTCGCTCATGACTCCTCTCCTTTCTTCTCGGCCGCCTCCTTGAAGCGGGCGAGGGCCTCGTCCCAGAATCCGTCGATCCAATCGCGGAGCTCTGCGACTCCGTTTCCGTTGACCGCGTACAGGTGTCTCGTCCCTTGGCGCCGGTGGGTCACCAGACCCGCCAGCTCGAGGATCCGCAGATGCTGCGATACGGCCGGCCGGCTGACGGGGAGCTCCGCGGCGAGATCCCCGACCGATCGCGATCCGCTTTGCAGCAGCTCGAAGACTCGCCGCCGAGTGCGATCGCCGAGCGCGTCCAGGGGATGATCGTTAGCGTTCACTTACCGTAAGTTACAACTTACGGATTGGGTCGTCAACCCCTCCAGCGGTTCGTGATCGGGGTCCGCCGGTCGCGACCGAACGCCTTCGGACGGAGCTTCACCCCCGGTGGAGCCTGGCGGCGCTTGTACTCCGCGCGATCGACGAGAGTCACGACCTGCTCCACGACCTCAGCGTCGAATTCCTCGAGCAGCTCCTCGCGCGAGCGGTCGAGCTCGACGTATGCCTCCAGCACCGGATCCAGAACCTCGTACGGCGGGATCGAGTCCTCGTCCCGCTGGTCGGCTCGGAGCTCGGCGCTCGGGGCCCGCTCGATCGTGCTCGCAGGAATCAGCTCGTCTGCGCCGCGCTCGTTCAGGTGGCGCGCGAGCCGGAAGACGTCGGTCTTGAAGACGTCCTTGAGGAGCGCATACCCGCCGACCATGTCCCCGTAGAGGGTCGAGTAGCCGACTGCGAGCTCCGACTTGTTCCCCGTCGAGACGACCAGCCAGCCGAACGTGTTCGAGAGCGCCATGAGGATGATTCCGCGGACCCGGGCCTGCAGGTTCTCCGCGGCGAGCCCTTCGAGCCTGCCCGCCGGTTCTGCGAGTGTGCTCCGGAGCTCCTCGACGACGTCCTCGATCGCGATCTCGCGGAAGTCGCAACCGAGGCCCTCGGCGAGCCTCCGAGCGTCGTTCCGCGTGCCTTCAGACGAGAACTGCGATGGCATCGAGACGCAATGGACGCGGTCCGGGCCGAAGGCGTCGACGCAGAGCGCTGCGGTGACGGCGGAGTCGATCCCGCCGGAGACTCCCACGACGACGTGCTCGAACCCGCTCTTCTCGACGTAGTCGCGCAGCCCGAGAACGAGCGCGCGGCGCATCTGCTCGAGCTCGGGCTCGAACGGCGTCGCCACGCGGTCGAGCGGCTTCTCGTGCGACGAAGCCAGGGCGAGCTCGACGATGTCGACTGTCGGAACGCTCTCCCGGGAACGGTCGAGCTCGCGCCGGCGAACGTCGCGAAGCCGGCGACCGATGGCGAGGTCGGGCTCGACGTCGACCACGAGCAGGTGCTCCTCGAAGCCGGGCGCGCGCGCGACCACCTCGCCCGCGTCGTCGAGCACGACCGAATGCCCGTCGAAGACGAGCTCGTCCTGTCCGCCGACGAGGTTGCAGAACGCGAGGTACGAGCTGGTGTCCCGCGCTCGTGTCACCAGCATCTCCTCGCGCTCCTCCGCTTTGCCGACGTGGTAGGGAGATGCGGAGAGATTCACCATGAGCTGAGCGCCGGCGAGGGCGAGATCGGTTGCAGGCGGCCCGGGCTGCCATAGGTCCTCGCAGATCGTCGGACCGGCGTAGACCTCACCCATGCGAAGCAGCAGCAGGTCGCGGCCCTCGGCGAAGTAGCGGTGCTCGTCGAAGACGCCGTAGTTCGGGAGGAAGTGCTTTCGATAGATGCCCTGGACGCGGCCATCCGCGCAGACGGCGCAGGCGTTCGCGAGATCTCGGTCGAACCACGGGGTTCCGACGAGCGCGACGATCCCCTCTGCAGCCCGTGCGATCTCCTCGAGCGAGTCGTGCGTCGCCCGGATGAATCCGGGGCGGAGCAGGAGGTCCTCGGGCGGGTACCCGGTCGTCGCGAGCTCGGGACAGACGACGAGGTCTGCGCCTACGTCGCGTGCGTCGGTGAGTGCGGCGACGATCTTGGCGCGGTTCCCGTCGAGGTCGCCGACGACGAGGTTGAGCTGCGCCAAAGCGAGTCTCAAGGTTTTCGCCTCACAGTCACAAACTGAGTGTAATCACTACAGTCCCCCCGTATGGAGCTGACCTTTCCGAGCCGTTTCCGAGGGCCGTTGTCGTCGGCGAACGGCGGGTATGCGTCAGGGAGTCTCGCCGCGTTCCTCGCTGGCGATGCGATCGAGGTGACGTTGCGTCTGCCGCCTCCTCTCGAACGACCGCTCCAGGTGCAGCGCGATGGCGACTCGGCAGTTCTCCTCGACGGCGACGCGGTGGTCGCCGAGGCTCGAGTTGCGTCAGCTCGACCTCGACCCGCCCGCGCCGGTCTCCCTCGCCGAGGCCGAGGAGGCGGCGGCCCGGTTCGTCCGCATCGGCAATCCGGTGTTCCGCGAGTGCTTCGTCTGCGGTGTCCGAGACGACAACGACGGGCTGGGAATCTACGCCGGCCCAGCGGCGGGTCGCGAGCCAGTGCACGCGGCGCCCTGGACGGTCTCCGAGGCGTCCTGGGAGCTCGTCTGGGCCGCGATCGACTGTCCCGGCGCGTACGCGGTCGGCGCGGCCGGGAGAGGCGACCTTGTCCTCGGCCGCATGACGGCCCGCATCGATCGCGTCCCCGAACGGGGAGACCGTTGTGTGGCGGTGTCGTGGCCCGTTGCGGAGGACGGGCGAAAGCTCTTCGCGGGAACCGCGCTCTTTGCCGAGGGCGGGGACCTCCTGGCGATCGCGAAGCAGGTCTGGATCGCGCCGCGCTGACAACGCTAGTTACAAAGTTGGAACTAGGCGTGCTCGGCGACGTCAGCGCGGAGTGAGTGCGACGAGGATGCCGCCGTCGTCGTCGTACGCCGGGAAGAAGTCGACGGTGACGTCCTTCGTGAGCCCTGCGCTCGTGCGGATCTCGAGCTCTTGTCCGAGCTTGCGGACACCCCACTCGTGCACGACCTCGATCGGCGACGGATCCGAGAGCGACAGCGCATCAGCGACCTTGCGCCCCATCAGGTCGCCGTCCCGGTAGCCGGTCAGCTCGAACACGCCGCGGCCGACGGCGAGGACCCTCGACTCTCCGTCACAGACGACGAATCCCGTCTCGGGCGCGGGGTAGTAGTCCTCGAGCAGCTCGTAGAGAAAGCCGAAGCCGCAGCTGCGGCACTGCACCGCCTGCATCGAGAAGCCGTCATAGCCGTCGCTGTCGACGGACCGCTGCTTGCAGTTGGGACAGATGAAGAACGGCACCGCTGCAGGGTACGGACCGGCGCGTTTGCGACGAGTTAAGGGGCTCTAGCGTTGAAGCCTGATGGCGTTGAGATCGTTCGCGGCGACCTCGTCCGCGCGGCGGATCAGATCCTCGATGTCGTCGTGCTCGGCGTGCAGGTACCGGCCGGCCAGCGCATCGGCGCGACCCGATGCGAGCACCCGGACGAGCCGCGGCGCGAGCTCCGGGGGCGTCCACGGCGCGTCGTCGCCCATGCGCTCGGTCATCGCCGTCCGCACGAGCCCCGGGCTGATCAGGAAGACCACGATCCCGAGCGGCGAGAGCATCGCGGCAATCAGCTCGCTGAACCGCCCGAGTGCGGCCTTGCTCGGGCCGTACGCGGCGTCGCTCGAGATCGTGGCGTTCGTGACCGGGAGGTAGGAGCCGCCGCTTCCGATATTGACGATCCGACCGTCGCCGCGCTCCGTCATGCCCGGAACGACCGCCCGCGTGCAGAGGTAGGGACCGAGCGTGTTCACCTCGAATACCCGCCACCACTCCTCCGGCGACAGGTCGAGAAACGGCTTCCGAGCGCCGCCGATGCCGGCGCAGTTCACGAGGAGGTCGATCGGTCCGAGCTCCTTCTCCGTGCGCTCGACCCAGGCTTCGACGTCTTCACTCCGTGAGACGTCGCCCACGAGCGCGATCCCGCCGATTTCGCCAGCGATTCCCTCCACCTGCTCCCGCGTACGGGCCGTGACCGCCACCCGCATTCCCGCATCCGCGAGCTCGCGGGCGATCGAGGCGCCGATCCCACGGCCGCCTCCTGTGACGAGCGCGACACCGTGAAGCTCGTCAGACGGCACGCGCGATCTCCTCAAGCACGTCGGGATTCTCCAGGGTGGAGAGGTCGCCGGGATCTTCCTGCAGCGCGCTGGCTCGAACAGCCCGGCGCACGATCTTCGCACTCCGCGTCTTCGGAAGCGCCGAGACGAAGAGGACGCGCTCCGGCCTGAACGCCTTCCCGAGCTCCTCCGTCACCGCTCGGGCGACCTCCTCCGCGTTTGCCTCTTCGCCGGGCCGCAGCACGCAGAAGAGCCAGGCGACCTCGCCCTTCACCTCATGAGGGACACCGATAGCAGCCGCTTCGGTCACGGCAGGGTGGTTGACCGCGGCCGACTCGAGCTCCGCGGGGCCGATTCGCTTGCCGGCGATGTTCAGCGTGTCGTCGGAGCGGCCGTGCAGGAACCAGTACCCGTCCTCGTCGACCGAGGCCCAGTCGCCATGAGTCCAGATGCCAGGGAACCGCTGCCAGTACGTCTCCAGGTAGCGCTCCGGATCGCCCCATATCCCGCGCGTCATGCCGGGCCACGGGCGCCTGCAGACGAGCTCGCCGACTGCGCCGCGGAGCGGCCGCCCGGAGTCGTCGACGACGTCCATGTCCAGGCCGAGTGCCGGGAATCCCAGCGAGCATGGCTTCGTCGGCGCCAGCATGCTGACCGCCAGGAAGCACGCTCCGACCTCGGTGCCTCCGGAGATGTTCACGATCGGGATCCGCCCCCGTCCGCAGACGTGCTCGTTCAGCCAGTCGTAGGGGCCACGGTTCCACGGCTCGCCGGTCGTCGTCACGGCCCGGAGGGAGGAGAGATCCACGGCCGGCTCGCCCTTGGGGATCAGCGCCCGAACGAGTGTCGGCGACACGCCGAGCATCGTCACCTGTTCCGACTCCACGAGCCGCCAAAGACGGTCTTCGGGCCAGTCCGGGGCGCCTTCCATGAAGACGACCGTCGCCCCGACTGCCCCTGCGCCGACGACCGTCCAGGGTCCCATGATCCAGCCCATGTCCGTCGCGAAGAGCACGCGGTCGCCGGCCTTCAGATCCGCCTGGTACGCGGCTTCGCGCGCGATCGAGAGAAGGAATCCACCATGCACGTGGAGCGCGCCCTTCGGCCGTCCGGTGGTGCCCGAGGTGTACGCGAGGAGGTACGGATGCTCCGCCTCGACCTCGAGCGCCGGGAGCTCACCGGGGCCGAGCTCGACGTTCCACGTTCGGTCGGCTCGCGACCATTCGACCACGTGCTCGACCGACGGAGCCTCGCGGAGCGCTTCCTCGATCGTCTCCCGCATCGCGATCCTGGTGCCGCGCCGGAACGAGTAGTCGGCGGTGATCACGACCTTCGCCTCGGAGTCACGGAGTCGCTGGACGATCGCCGGCGCTGCGAATCCGGAGAAGATCGGAACCTGGACCGCACCGATGTGGGCGCAGGCGTGCGACGCAACCGCGACCCCAGCGGACATCGGCATGTAGATCGCGACCCGGTCTCCGGCCGCTACGCCGAGCCCCGACAGCGCTTCAGCGAGCCTGATGACCTGGCTCGACAGCTCCGCGAACGTCAGCTCGTCGCGCTCTCCGTTCTCGCCCTGGAAGACGGCGGCGGGCGCGTCCTGCGTTCGCCCGGCCCAGATGTGGACGCACGCGTCGGCGACGTTCAGCCGGGCGCCCTCGAACCAGGTCGTCCACTCGACTCCCCGGGAGTCGTCGCGAACGGCGTCCCAGTCACGCACGAGCGGGATGCGGAGATCGTCGCGGACGGCGCGCCAGAAGCGGTCGGGCTCGTCCACCGACACGCGATGAAGAGCCCGGTAGCCGTCGCAGCCGAGGCGCGCTGCCAGACGAGTCACGTTTGCCTTCTCGAGCTGGTCGGGCGTAGGCACCCACGAGAACTCGTCCTTCGGCTGAGTGTTAGCGTATGCTAGCTTAGTAGGCACTAACGTCGACGGGAGAGTGGTTGAGAGCTCGGATCTTCGCAGAGGACACGCGGAAGTGGTTCACGCTCGCCGCGGTTTCCTTCGGCCTCTTCATGATCATGCTCGACAACACGGTGGTGAACGTCGCGCTGCCGGCGATCCAGGAGGACCTCGGGACCGATCTTTCCCAACTCCAGTGGATCGTCACCGGCTATGCGCTGACCTTCGCGGCGCTGATGCTCATCGGTGGAAAGGTCGCAGACGCGTACGGCCGGCGGCTGATCTTCGTCATCGGCATCGCGATCTTCACGTCGGCCTCGCTGTGGTGCGGTCTCGCGGGGTCGGGCGACGAGCTGATCGCCGCCCGCGTCCTGCAGGGCGCCGGCGCGGCCCTGATGAACCCGGCGACGCTCTCGATCATCGCGGCCACGTTCCCGCCGCGCGAGCGCGGCACCGCGATCGGCATCTGGGCAGGCACGTCGGCGCTCGCCCTGGCCATCGGACCTCTGGTCGGCGGCCTGATCACCGATCGCCTCGACTGGAGCTGGATCTTCTTCGTCAACGTCCCGGTGGGGATTCTCGCGGTCGTTGCAAGCTTCCTCTTCATCGACGAGTCGCGTGACTCGACGCACGTTCGGCTCGACCTGCCGGGCCTGGCGACCTCCGCTCTCGGGCTCTTCGCGCTGACGTACGCGCTCATCGAGGCGAACACGTACGGCTGGGACTCTGCGCGCATCCTCGGTGCCTTCGCCGTCGCCGGGGTCTCGCTGTTCGCCTTCGTGCTTCTCGAGCGCTATCAGCGCGCGCCGATGCTTCCGCTCGATCTCTTCCGCAGCGGCACCTATACGGGCGCGAACCTCGTCGTGCTTCTGGTTGCGCTCGCGATGTTCGGGGTGTTCTTCTTCCTGTCGCTGTACATGCAGAACGTCCTCGGGTACTCGGCTGTCCAGACCGGCGCGGCGTTTCTGCCGATGACCATCCTGATCATCCTCATCGCACCGATCGCCGGAAAGACGAGCGACCGGATCGGGTCGCGCGGGCTCATGACCGCGGGGATGATCCTGGTCGCGACTCAACTCCTCTACTTCTCGCGACTCGGTATCGACGCCACCTTCTGGGATCTCCTGCCCGCGTTCCTGGTGGGCGGAATCGGGATGTCGCTCACGATGACGCCGAGCGCGGCCGCGGCGACGCGCAGCGTCCCAGTCGACAAGGCCGGAGTGGGATCCGCCGTCCTGAACGCGTCGCGGCAGATCGGCGGCTCGCTCGGCATCGCCATCATCGGGGCGATCATGGTGCTCGAGGCCGGTGGTGAGCGGACTCCGCAGGCGTTCGTCGACGGCCTCCAGACTGCGCTTCTCGTCGCCGCTGGGATCGCAGCCGTCGGCGCCGTCGTCGCGTTCTCCCTCGTGCGCCCGCACGACGGCGCGGGCCGTGTCGGGCAGGAAACAGCCGCGGAATCGGCCGCATGACCGCCCCGGTGAGCACCCGGCTCCCCGCGGCCGAGCGCCGGCGCGCGATCGTGGATGCAGCCCTGAGGGTCTTCTCGGAGGGGAGCTACGCCGGAGCGACAACTGCGCAGATCGCCCGCGAGGCGAGTGTCTCCGAGCCGATCCTCTATCGCCACTTCGCCTCGAAACGCGAGCTCTACTTCGCGTGCCTCGCCGAGGCGTGGTCGCGAATTCGAGCCCGGATCGAGGAGCGGATGGACGCGCTGGGCCCGGAGGAAGGCTGGCGCGCCATCGGGCCTGCGACGATGCGGGAGATGAAGGTCACGCTGCCGAGCCTGTGGATGCAGGCGATCACGGAGGCCGGGGAGGACCCGGAGATCCGTCGGCACGTGCGCGGCCACATGCGCGAGGTGCACGACTTCTTCGCCGAGGTGCTTCGCAGCGTGCAGCGAGAGGGCGGAATCCACCCCGAGCGCGACGCTGACACGGAGGCGTGGATCTTCGTCGCCGGCAGCCTCCTCGTCTCGGTAGCCGACCGCCTGGGCGGCCCCCTTCGCCCGGAGGACTTCGAGGCGATCAAGACGGAGCGCCTCCGCTGGCTCACGGGCGACGGTTAGCTCAGCACGAACCCTAAACCGGGGTCTGGCTGAAGCCAGACCCCAAGACATCTGTGCAGCGCACAATCGCTCCGGGGCCGGAGGGCGATTCATTCGCCCGCAGGCCAAGCACGGGTCAGCCGTGCCCAGACGTGAGGGAAAGGGGGCAGGCGCGGGGGAAACCGCAGGTTTCCCCCGCCTAATGAAAACGCCCCCGGCTGCGGCTCCGGGGGCGTTCTCCGTTCGAGGCGACCCCTTCCCGGGTCGACAGGCCGGAGAATCGTGGCTCTGCGGCCCAGCCACGCTCTTCCTGCGCCCGTCGGCGGATCCGGCGGTGGCGCCCGCGCATCCGATCTGGCGTCCGATCGGTGCGGTGTGGGCCTGACTATAGGAGGCGTGTCCAAAAAAGTCAAGTAGCCCGGTCAAGTGATTTCGGCTACTGTTACTTGACCCAGACGCGGTAGGTGCACATCCCCTTCACGGGGGAGCGCGCACCGCTCGCTTCGCAGGTTCACTCCGGTGAGCATGGGCGACACGGAATGAGCGAAACGGCCACGACGACCCCGACGCCTGCAGGCGGAGCACGCCTGGGCGAGCGCGTGCGCGCGCTCCGCGTCGCTGCGGGAATGACGCAGGTCGAGCTCGCCGGCGGACGCTTCTCGAAGGAGTACATCAGCCAGATCGAGCGGGGCAAGACCCGACCGACCCAGGCTACGGTCGCCTGGCTCGCGGAACGGCTCGGCGTCGACCAGGGATTCCTCTCCGTCGGAGTGTCGACCGAGGACCGCACGAAGGTCGAGGCGTTGCTGGCCCGCGCGGAAGCGCTCTCCGAGGCGCATCAGTACTCCGAGGCGATCGAGGCCTTCACGGATGCCCGGTCCGCGGGAACGTGGGCGCCGGCGTTCGAGCTCCGCGCCCTCTCCGGCGCGGCCTGGGCCCTCCAGCAGAGCGGTGACATCAATCCTGCGCTCGAGCTCCTGCAGCAGGCGCGGGACGTTGCCGAAGGCCCGCAGTTCTCCGACGTCGACCGGGCGGACGTGCTCTTTCGCATCGGGGTCTGCCGATACAAGCTGTCGAGCGTCGGAACGGCGGTCGCGCTGTTCGACGAGGCGCTTGTGCTCGCCGAGCGGTCCGGCCTGCCGTGCGATCTGCTTCGGGCCGACATCCTCGGCTGGCGCTCGCGATGTCACCGGCTGCAGCGAGACTATGTCGCGGCTCACGAGGACGTCGAGCGCGCGCTCGAGCTCGCACAGGACCTAGGCGATCGGCGCGCGATCGCGAACACGTACTTCCAGGCGTCGCTCATCGCCCAACGTCAGGGCCACTGGGTCCTGTCACGCAGCTACGCGCAACGGGCGAAAGACCTGTACCAGGAGCTGAACGACGAGCGCAACGTCGGTCGGCTCCTACTCGCACTCGGTGGTCTGACGCTTCTTCTGGGAGACGAGGATAAGGCCGTCGAGCACTTGAAGGCGTCGTTTTCCCGGGCGCTGGAGAGCGATTCGCCCCCGGACGCCGCGCAGGCACTCCAGGGTCTCGCCAGGGTTCATCTGAACCGAGGCGAGTACGACCAGGCGGACGAGCTCGCTCGCAAGGGCCTCGCCCTCCTGGAAGGTCGGGAGGACTACCTCCACGAGGTCTGCCCGTCACAGCTCGTACTTGGGCGAGCGTTGATGGAGCGCGGGCGCCTCGATGAGGCGGGAGACTGCTTCCGGAAGGCTGACGCGGCTGCGGAGCAGCTGGCGTCGATCAGCCACCGGACAGAGGCGTGGGTTGCACTGGGAGATCTCGCGGCTCGTCGTGGAGACGACCGAGAGTCGGCACGCCTGTACCGGAACGCTGCCGAGGCGCTCCAGGAAATCCGCTTCTAGGAGAGGAGGTCGCCATGAAGCCGAAGCTGATCCTTCTTCTCGTCAATATGGCTCTGCTCGCGGCATGGATGGGCAACTACGCCGCCATGTCGTGGCCTGACGGGAACTAGCAGCATCCTCGAGAACTGCATCCGGGCCGGCGCTCACCGGCCCGGCGCTCGCCCATGAGGTCCAGTGGGAGCGCGTGTCTACACTGAACGCGTATGCGCCCTGCGATCGCACTGCTCGCGGCGGCGTGTCTGCTTCCGCTCGGGTGTGGTGGGTCCGGCGATGACCCGGAGACGGCGGGAGTTCCCGGCGACGGCAAGACGCTCGAGCAGCTCTGGCGCGCGCCTGGCGACGACGTCGCGGTGATCGCCGGCACACAAAGCCACGAGCCCGGTGACGTTCGCGTCTCGTTCCTGGTGGTCGACAGCCAGGGACGCGTCTCGCTATTGCCCACCGCGCGGGTCTGGGTGTCTCGCGCGCTCGACGCCCCGCCGTTCCTCGAATCGACGGCACAGCTCGAACGCATCGGCGTGCCCGGAGGCGCCGAGGCGGATGCGACGCACATCTACGTCGCGAATCTCCGGCTCCCCGAGCCCGGTACGTACTGGCTTCTCGCCGAGCCGGAAAGCGGGAAGCCCGTGCAGGCGCTCGGGAACGTCGTGGTGTCGAGGAACGACAGTACGCCGAGCCCGGGAGATCCGGCGCCCTCATCCGAGACGCCGACACTCGCATCGGCGGTGGGCGATCTGTCGAAGCTGACGACGAGGACGCCGCCGGACACGAGCCTCCTTCGCTATTCGATCGCCGAGTCGCTGCGGGCGAAGCTTCCGTTCGTCGTGACGTTCTCGACGCCGAAGTTCTGCACGAGCCGGACCTGTGGGCCCGTGGTGGACGTCGTCGAGGAGACGGCGAGCCGTTTCGAGGGGAAGCCGGTCCGGTTCATCCACGTCGAGGTCTACGAGGACAACGATCCTGCGAAGGGGTTCAACCGTTGGGTGCGCGAGTGGGGCCTCGAGACGGAGCCGTGGACCTTCGTCGTCGGGCGCGACGGGAAGATCCTCGAGCGGTTCGAGGGCGCGGTGTCCGTGCGCGAGCTCGAGGAAGCGGTGAGCGCGGTCGTCGAACCGGGGTCTGGCTAGGCCAGCCCCGACGCGCCTTGAGTCCAGGGGTCTGGCTTGAGCCAGACCCCTTCCCTCAGACGACGTCCCCGACTCGCTCGATGACGATCTGCGGGACGCGCGCACGCGGGCTGAGCTTGAGCACCGTGCGCACGAGCTCGGCGACGTCCTCGACCTGGATCATCTCTTCCGCCGGAAGGCCGGTCCAGTCGGTCATCTTGGTCGCGACGAAGGCCGGGCAGATCGCGGTTGCGCGGACTCCGTTGTCCGCTTCTTCGCGGTTCAACGAGTTCGTGAGCGCGATGAGCGCTGCCTTCGTCGCGCCGTAGACGGCGAGGCCGGGAGTCGGAATCGTGCCCGCGATCGACGCGAGCGTGACGATCTGGCCCTTCGACGCCCTGAGCAGTGGCAGCGCCTCGCGCGTTACCACAAGGGTCGCGCGCAGGTTCACGTCCAGCTGGAGGGAGAACGCCTTCGTCGGCTGATCCCCGAACGGCCCGCCGATGCCGATGCCGGCGGAGTTGACGAGCACGTCCATGCCGCCGTAGCGCTCGGCGTGCTCGGCCACGACACGCGCGCACTCATCCGCGTCCGCGAGATTGGCCGCGATGGCAAGCGCTCCGACTTCGCGCGCTGCTTCCTCGAGCGGCTCGGGACGGCGCGCGACGAGCGTGAGCTCGCATCCCTCCTCGCGCAGCATACGGGCGAGTGCGAGTCCGATCCCCGCCGACCCGCCGGTGATGAGCGCCGACCTCATAGGGATCGAGTCTCCCACACAAGCGGCCGCCGAGGGGGCGGCGGCCGCTTGTTCTCAGGGGAGAGGAGAAAGGGGTCTTTCTCGCCTGCCGGTTTCGGTGCTCCGTGGCGCTCTCCTCCAGGCCTAGACTCTTCGCGTGGAGGCAGTTCCGCTCACGTCCCTGGCCCGCGCAGGCGGCTGCGCCGCGAAATACTCGGCCGCTCGCCTCGAGACGCTCCTCGGTGGGCTCGTTCCGGCGGAGGCCGAGGATCTGCTCGTTGGGCTCGATCCGGCGGACGACGCCGCCGTGTATCGGCTCGATGACGAGCGCGCGCTCGTGTTCACGGTCGACTTCTTCCCGCCGCTCGTCGACGACCCGCGCACGTTTGGCGCGATCGCAGCGACGAATGCGCTGAACGACGTGTTCGCGATGGGTGGAGTACCGCTGCTGGCGCTCTCCATCGCGGCGTTTCCCGAGGAGCTTCCGGTCGAGGTGCTCGGTGACGTCCTCGCCGGCGCCGACGAGCGCGTACGGGCCGCGGGCGCGATTCTGGCCGGCGGGCACACGATTCGCGATACGGAGCCGAAGTACGGCCTCGCGGTCGTCGGCACGGTCCATCCCGGCGCCATCTGGCCGAAGGCCGGCGCTGCTCCCGGAGACTCGCTCTTCCTCACGAAGCCCCTCGGTACCGGGATCGTGCTGCAGGCCGAGCGGGACGGGATTGCGCCGTCCGGCGCTCTCGATGCGGCGATTGCGTCGATGCTCGACCTGAACCGGGCTGCGGCGGATGCACTTCGTCCGTTCACGCCGAACGCGGTCACGGACGTCACCGGCTTCGGGCTCCTCGGTCACGTCCACGAGCTCGCGAGCCGAAGTGGCGTGCTCGCGACGGTCGAAGCCGGGACCCTTCCGCTGCTCCCCTCCGCGCTCGTGCTTGCGGAGCAGGGTGTCCGCACCGGTGGCGACCGACGCAATCGCGACTACGCAGGCCCGCACGTTGCGGGTGAGGTCGACGCCGCACTCGAGGCGCTTGCGTACGACCCGCAGACCGCGGGCGGCCTGCTCGTCTCCCTTCCGCGCGAGCAGGGAGCGGCGCTCGAGGCGACATTCGCCGCGGCGGGCCTCGCGATCACGCGCATCGGGTCGGTAGAAACCGGCGCGGGAGTCGTGCTCGAGTAGTGGTCACCGCGGTCGCACGCGCCCGCACGCTCTCGCCGGGTGGGTTCCTGCGGCTCTCGCTCGCCTCCTGCGCGGCCCTCTTCCTCGTGATCACATCGGGGGCCTTCGTGCGGCTGACCGGATCCGGTCTCGGATGCGACAACTGGCCGCAGTGCGGCGACAAGCCCTACCCGGAGCAGGGATTCCACGCGTTCGTCGAGTTCGGGAACCGCATCGTCGCCCTCGTCGGTCTGGCGTTGACGCTCGTCACCTGGCTCGGCGCGCGCCGGGTCGTCGGCCTTCCGCGTGGCGTGAGACTCGCCGCGCTCGCCGCGTTCCTGCTGACCGTCGCGCAGATCCCGATGGGCGCCGTCACGATCGCGCTCGACCTGCACCCGCTCGCGGTGATGACGCACTTCCTGCTCGCGCTCGCGGTGCTCGCGCTCACGGTCGTGGTCGCGCTCGAGGCGTGGAGCCACGACAGCGGACTCGCCGCCGCCGCCGGGCCGAGTTGGCTTCGTCGCTTCGTCACCTGGGTCGGGCTTCCAACGTGTGCTGCGCTGGTCGTCACGGGCGCGATCACGACAGCGTCAGGCCCGCACCCGGGAGCGGACGAGGACGTGAAGCGACTCGGCCTCGAGATTGTCGACACCGTGTACGTCCACGTCAGGGTGGCAGCGGCGTTCGGGCTGGGCGTGCTCTTCATCGGATGGTTCCTCGTACGTATGCGGGATCGCTACCCCGGATTGCTGGCGCTCTGGGGCGCGCTCGTGGCAGTTCTCGTCGCCCAGGCGATCCTCGGAGAAGTCCAATACCGGACGGCGCTCCCGTGGGGGCTCGTCCTCGTGCATGTCTTCCTTGCAGCCGCGATCTGGGCTCTTAGTGCCGCGGTTGCGTTCGCCCTTTGGCGCCCGCCTGTCGCGCTAACCCGTCAGTAAGCTCCCCGGATGCCGGAGGAGCTGCGGATGTACGAGCGTCCTTCCCTGGAACGGCCGGTGCTGATCGCCGCTTTCCGGGGCTGGAACGACGGCGGCCAGGCCGCGACCCTCGCTGCGGGGTACCTCGCACGCTCGTGGGAAGCCGAGAAGTTCGCCGAGATCGACCCGGAGCTCTTCGTCGACTTCCAGGCCACCCGGCCGCTCGTCTCGCTGGACGAGGGTCAGACCAGGCAAATCGAGTGGCCCGAGAACACGTTCTTCCGAACGCGGATACCGGGGACGAATCGCGACGCCGTCGTCCTCGTCGGCGTCGAGCCGAACTACCGCTGGCGGACCTTCACGGACCTGATCGCCGACCTCGCCCGCGATCTCGGTGTCGAGCTCGTGGTCACGCTCGGGGCGCTCCTCGCGGACGTCCCCCATACGCGTCCTGCTCCGGTCACCGGCGCCGCCACCGATCCGAAGCTGGTCGACGAGCTCGGCCTGCAGCTCTCGCGCTACGAGGGTCCGACGGGGATCGTCGGCGTCCTGCTCGACGCATGTCGGCGCGGCGGCATCCCCTCGGTCAGCCTCTGGGCGGCGGTGCCCCACTACGTCTCGCTCGCGCCGAGCCCGCGTGCGGCGAAGGCTCTCTGCGAAAGGCTCTCCGGCCTGCTCGGGATCGAGGTCGACGTCGGAGAGCTGGCCGAAGCGGAGGCCACGTACGTCGAGCAGGTCTCCGAGGCGGTCGCGAGCGACGCGGAGACCGCCGCGTACGTCGAAGAGCTCGAGCAGCGTGCCGACTCGCTCGACTGGCTCGAGGAGTCGGGCTCGCTTCCGTCGGGGGAGGCGCTGGCAGCCGAGATCGCCCGCTTTCTCCGCGAGCGAGACAAGAACGGCGGGAGCAGCTAAGAACGCGAATCACAATGAAGCCGGCGAGCTTCATTGTGATCCGAGTTCTAGGCTGCGTCTTCGGCTGGTTCCGTCACAGCTGGTGTCGCGTCCGCCGAGTTGCCGTCCGCCGATGCCTCGAGCGCCGCGGGCGCCTGTCCCTGCGGCTGGCCCTTCCGCTTGCGCCTGCGTCGCCGCGACTTGCGGGCGGTGAGCTTCGGCGCGGGGAGGTTGTCGGCGAGGGCGTTCGCGATCTCGGCGATCGAGCCGAGCTCCTCGCGGGCCTTGTCGAGCGCCATGTTCGCCCGCGGCGTGTAGCCGTCCGCCGAGGCGAGGAGTGCCGCGCCAACCGCCATCGGCATCGTCATCGCGACCTGGACGAGGCGGTTGACGTTCTCCTCGTGCCGGTAGCCGCGTGAGTTCGCCGCTGCGCCGAGGAGGCGCTTTGCCTCCGGGAACTCCGTCGACACGCGCCGGTCCTGCACCTTTCGCGTCGCCCTGGCGAGCTTCCACGTCCAGCGCGCGAGGATCTGGTCGGGAGCCGCCGCCTTGCCTTCACCGACTGCGCGAAGGAGCACCCGGACACCCGCTGCGCGGTCCTTCTCCCAGGGCGGGGCCTGGGTGACGAGGGTCACGAGGTCGTCGAAGTCGGCTCTCTCGACCGGGGTCGCGACTCGATCCAGGAGCGCGGTGATCCGCAGGCGGCGATTCGGGTTCTCGGCTGCGCAGGTGGAGAGGAACTGCTCGAGCGCAACCTTGCTCGCACGCCCCTCGACGAACTTCCGCGCGAACTCGGCGCGCTGGTCGAAGCGGATCTGCCTCCCCGCGATGGTGGCCCAGAAGCGCTGCTCGTCCTCGTCCAGGTACTTCGGGTCGATCCGTTGCCACTCGCGCTGGATCACCGCCAGCCGGCGTGCGACATCGGGTGTCACGGGAACGAGCCACGGGACCGGCGAGAGCTTGCGGCGCGCGCGGCGTTGCTGCCGGCGACGCGGGGCGGGGGTGACACGGGCTCCCTCGCGGTAGAAGTCGGCGTCGAGCAGGGCGTGCAGGGAGATCACGCGGTCGTTGTGCGTCGCGCCCTTGGGCACGAAGTCGACGACGACGCCGGCTTCCTTGCGCGGGTGGATACGCATGATGCGCCCGATTCGCTGCTGGTAGACGCGGCGGGAGGCGGTGGGCGCGAGGTGCATGCAGACCGTCGCTCGAGGGGAGTTCCAGCCTTCCGCGAGCAGCTGGGCGTTGATCAGGACGTTGATCTCCCCGCGCTCATAGGCAGCCAGGGTTTCGGCGAGCCGGGCCGGCGGCGTTCGTCCGGAGACGGCTTCCGTCTTGAGCCCGGCGGCGCGGAACTCCTGCGCGAGGTTGTAGGCGTGCTCGACGCCGGCCGCGTAGACGATGCCGGGGGTGCCTCCGAAGCGCTCGCGATAGAGGCTGGCAGCGGCCTGGTTCAGGGCCTCGTGGTCGAGCGCGGCTGCCAAAGCTCGTTCCTCGAAGTCCCCGCCGACGATCGGGACCGAGTTGATCGCTGCGGCCGGCGGCACGCGCAGGGAGCGGAGCGGAGCAATGAGCCCGCGTCTGGCGGCGTCGCCGAGCGGCAGGTCGTCCACGGAGGCGGGGAAGACGTCGGAGACCTGCTTTGCGATCAGCTGCTCCGTCGCGGTCATCCCGATGTACAGCGGCCCGTAGAACGCCCGGATGGCCGCGCTCGTCTTCTCCCCGAGCGCGGTGTGCGCCTCGTCGCAGAGCACGAGGTGGTACACGTCCGGGGCGAGCTCGCCTCCGTGCCGCGCGAACCAGGCGTAGGTCTGGATCGTGATCGGGCTCGAGCGCGGGACGCGTGTGTCCTTGAGGATCGCGTCGGTGAAGCGGTCGGCGTAGCCCTCGGTCGTGAGGTCGCGCTTGAACTGGGAGACGAGCAGGCGTCGGTGCGTCAGGATCAGGATCCCTAGCCTCCGTGCCGCCTCGACGAAACCGGCCGCGGCGATCGTCTTCCCGGAAGCGGTCGGATGGCGAAAGCGATAGCGGCGCACGGCCCCCGGGTCGGAGCCGTGGAATCCCTGCTCGAGCTCCTTCTCGTCGATGAAGCCGGCGTCGAAGTCGTCGTCCGCCTCCTCGTCGAGCTCGGCGACGGCGCCGTTCCCGCTGCCGTTCCCGCCGTTCCCGTTTTCGTCGGCCGCACGCTGGGTCGAGGCGATGAGCTCGGCGAGCATCCCTGCGAGGGCATCCACCTGGTGGCGGCGGAGCTCGGTTCCGGCGGCGGTTCGCGGGAGGTCCTCCGTGAGCACGCGCTCGAGCCCGAGCATCAGGCCGTAGCGAACCTTCCAGCGCGAGGACGGCTCCGTGAGGCCAGCCCCCATCTCCTCGAGCGCGTGCTCGAGGGCGGCCCGGCGTGCGGTCCCGGGTGCGAGCGCGGAGGACGGATCCTCGTCGGCGTCCAGGAAGGGCTCGCCGCACCAGGCCGCGGCGCGGGTCGCTGCCGCAGTCAAGTCTTCAGGTTTGTCCGACAACAGGGTCGGGGTAGTCGTGGCTTCGTGCATGTGCGCAGCACGTACTGCGGTGCCGCTCCTTCCGAGAGTTGACGCTCGCCTGTTTATCCGGCGAGCGGTACCGTCAGAGCATACCTCAGGGTGCGGGCGAGGAAGCGGGTACCGCCGCAACCTCCGCGAGCGGCCGGCCGACGATGCGCTGCGAGACTCCCGTCTGATCGAGGTGCTTCGTGATGCCTCCGAGCCAGAACGGGAAGCCGGCGCCGAGGATGAGGCACGTGTCGACATCCGCCGCTTCGGAGACGACGCCGTCCTCGAGGATGTGTCGCACCTCGTCGGCCAGCGCCTCGAGCACGGCCTCGTGGATTTCTTCGATCGTTCGTGGAGCGTGCTCGACGACGACCGGCTCGCCTCCTTCCGCGAGGCTCTCGAGCGTCGCGGAGAGCGGGAATCGCTCAGGCCAGGCGTCGTGCAGCGTGTGGCGCACGTGGTTCGCGACCTTGGGCCCCACCAGCTGGAGCAGCACCGATGGCGCCATCGGGAGGCCGAGCCGGAGAACCGCCTCGTCCGTCTCGTCGACCGAGTTGCCGCGGTCGAGTGCGCTCGTGATGATCGAGCCCTGACGACCGAGGAGGCGGTTCACCACGAACGCCGGCGCGTCCCGGACGAGCACGCCGCGCTTGCGAAGCTTCCCGGTGACGTCCCAGGCGGTGGCGAGCGTGACGTCGTCGGTGAGCGGTGTGCGAACGAGCTCGACGAGTGGGAGCACCGCGACCGGGTTGAAGAAGTGCATCCCGACTACGCGCTCCGGATGCTCGAGGTCGGCGCCCATCTCCGTCACCGAGAGGGAGGACGTGTTCGTCGCCAGCAGGCACTCCGGGGAGACGACGCGCTCGAGTTCCGCGAAGACCTCCTTTTTCACGGCCATCTCCTCGAAGACGGCCTCGAGGACGAGGTCGCACCCGCCGAAGACCTCCCAGCCCGTTCCGCCGCTGACGAGCGACCCGAGGAACCGTGCCTTGCCCTCACCCAGCCGACCCTTGCGGACGAGCTCGGCGAGCTCGTCGCGGATCCAGGAAGCAGCGTCCTCGACCTGCTCTTGCGTCAGGTCGCGAAGGACGATCGGCACCTCCAGGCGGCGGAGGGCCAGCAGCGCGAGCTGGCGGGCCATGAGGCCGGCGCCGACGAGCCCGACCTTCCGAATTCGCCTCGGCTCCGCATCGGGGATGCCGACTCCTCGCTTCGCGCGCCGCTCCACGAGATCGAAGGCGTACACGGAGGCCTGGGCCTGCGGGCCGGGCAGGAGCTCAGCGAGTGCGTCCTCCTCCGCGCGGTAGCCCTCCTCGAGCGACCAGGTCGCGGCGCCCTCGATCAGGTCGAGCGCGCGGTAGGGGGCGGGGGCCGCGCCGTGCAGCTGGCCGTCGAGGCGTGCGCGGGCCTTGCGGGTCACCTCGGCGACGTCGGAGAGATCGGCTTCCGGACGCACCTTCCCGCCGCCTTCCTCGATCTTTTCGAGGAGCAGCGCGAGAGACTCGTCGAGGAACTCGACCGGTTCGAAGAGCGCGTCCACGAATCCCCGCTCGTACGCCTGCCGGCCGGTGAGCATTCGGTTCTGGCGCAGGGGGTTCTCGACGATGAACGTCACGGCCTGCTCGGCGCCGACGAGCTTCGGGATCAGCTGCGTCCCGCCCCAGCCGGGGATGAGCCCGAGGAAGACCTCAGGGCAGGCGAAGTGGCGCACCGAGGTCGAGATCGTTCGGTAGTCGCAGTGGAGGGCGATCTCGACGCCTCCTCCCACGGCGGCGCCGTTGATCGCGGCGAGCGTGACGAAAGGGAGGTCTCGAAGCCGTCCGAAGAGCTCGTGTCCCGCCTCGCCGCCCTGACGCGCACGCGCGGGCGTGATCTCCCCGAACTCGCCGATGTCCGCTCCCACGGCGAACACGAACGGCTTCCCCGTGAGCAGGAGCCCGCGCCAGTCGCGCGTGCGGAGCCGGCCGAGAACGTCCTCGAGCGAGCGCAGCGCCTGCTCGCCGAACGTGTTCGGCTTCTGCCAGTCCTCGCCGTTGTCCATCGTCACGAGGGCGACCGGGCCGACTCTGGTGTCGAGCCGCTGCAGCTTGAACTGGGTCGGAGGGCTAGCCACCGTGGCCGTTCTGCATGTTCTCCCAGAGGACGGCCGCGCCCATGCCGAGGCCGATGCAGAGCGCGGTGAGCCCGTAGCGCACGTCCGGGCGGTCACGGAACCCGCGCGCCAGCTGCGCCATGAGGCGGACACCCGTCGCGGCGAGCGGGTGACCGCAGGCGATCGCGCCCCCGTAGGGGTTGAGCCGCGGGTCGTCGGGCTCGACCCCGACCCCGTCGCACCACGTCAGCACCTGCACGGCGAACGGCTCGTTGAGCTCGAAGAGGCCGACCTCGTCGAGGGAGATCCCCGTCTGCTCGAGGACCTTGTTCGTCGCCGGGACCGGGCCGAGGCCCATGAGCTCCGGTGCGACGCCCGCGTACGCGAAGCCGACCAGCCGCATCTTCGGCTCGAGGCCGAGCTCCTTCGCGCCTTCCTCGGACGCGATCAGCGCAGCCGTCGCGCCGTCGGTGAGGCCCGCCGAGTTTCCTGCCGTGACTCGCCCCGCCGTGCGGAACGGCGTGCGGAGCTCGGCGAGCGCCTCCATCGTCGTGTCGGGGCGGAGGAACTCGTCGCGAGCGGCAACCGTCCAGCCCTCGTCGGTGAACACCGACATCGGGACGACGATCTCGTCCATGACGCCCTCGTCCCAGGCCTTCGACGCCTTGCGCTGGCTCTCGACGGCGAATGCGTCTGCGTTCTCCTTCGTCAGGTGCGGGAACGCGTCGTGAAGGTTCTCGGCCGTCTGGCCCATCACCGCCGCGGACTCGTCGACGATCCGCTCGGAGACGAAGCGCGGGTTGAAATCGACGTCCTCGCCCATCGGATGGTGGCCCATGTGCTCGACGCCGCCGACGAGGACGACATCCGCCGCGCCCATGGCGATCTCTCCCGCGCCGCTGGTCGTGGCGGTGAGCGCGCCGGCGCACATGCGGTCGACGGCGAATCCCGGAACGGACTCCGGGAGCCCTGCCAGCAGCGCGACGTCCCGGCCGAGTGTGAGCCCCTGGTCTCCGACCTGCGCGGTCGCGGCGAAGACGACGTCGTCGATCCGGTCTTCCGGGAGGCTCGGATTCCGGCGCAGAAGCTCGCGCACGACCTTCACCGCCATGTCGTCGGCGCGCGTCTTCCAGAAGTAGCCGTCCTTGCCCGCGCGACCGAATGCGGTACGGACGCCGTCGACGTAGACGACCTCTCGGAGGGTGCGAGCCATCGCCGCAGACGATACTTCGCTGACCTATGAGTGACTGGGCGGAACGCGCAGCGCGTGCGATCGAGCGCCACGACGACGGAGCGGCGCGCCTGCCCGAGGACGGCGACGAGCGGCAGCGGCAGCTCACGCGTATGGGGAATGCGGCCTGGGCTGCCGGTCTCTCGCTGCTCATGGCCGGTCGCACCGAGGAGGGACGGGCTTGGCTCCTGCGAGCGGCGGAGCGCTACCGCGAGAGCTGGCCGCTCGCCCCGCCCGGAAGCTGGGGGAGGCCGATCGGCGCAGTGAAGTCGAGGCTCATCGCCGGTGATCGGGAGGGTGCGCTCGACGATGCTGCGTGGGCGCTCGAAGCTGGCGCTGGCGAGTCGGAGAGCCCGATCGGCCGCTACGCGGCGGTGCTTGCACATCTCGTTCGGGGAGAGGATGCGGAAGCCATGCAGCTGGGCCTCCACGCTCGAGGGTCGCGACGACTTCCCCGCCGTGGTCGCCGACACGCTCGTGGTTCTTGCTGCCGGGGATGCAGCCGGCTACGACCGCACGATTCGCGCGCTGGTCGCCGACTTCGAAGCGCGGAGCGAATTCCTCGAGGACACGCCCGTCGCCGATACCGTGCTCGCGCTCCAGGTGCTCGCCGAAGAGCGGAGCCTCGCCGTCGAGCTCGCCTCGCCACTGCTCCCGGCATGAGCGACAAATCGGCCCGGGATCGCCGTGAACATCGGGGCACGCGTGGCCGCAGAGGCGGGCCGAGCGACGTGGAGTCGCCGAGCTGAAGGGCGTGCCGGGCGAGTGGCGTTTGTTCGCCGTCGAGCGCTCGGTTGTGGCGTCGACCGGCGCTTAGTCCTGTCCCGCTGCCAGCTCGCGCGCCCGCACCATCGCGGCCTGGATCGCGTTCAGGAATGCGGCTCGCACTCCAGCCATCTCGAGCTCGCGGATCGCCGCGATCGTCGTCCCGCCGGGCGACGTGACCATCTCGCGGAGCTCGACCGGATGCATCTTCTCGTCGCGGAGCTGCTTCGCCGTGCCGAGCATCGTCTGCACGACCAGCTGCGTCGAGATCTCGCGCGAGAGCCCGAGCAAGATCCCGGCCTCGATCATCGCCTCGGCCAGGAGGGCGAAGTAGGCGGGGCCGGAGCCGGAGACCGCGGTGATCGCATCCATCGCGCTCTCCGGGACGCGGACGACTCCGCCGAGGTGCGAGAGCGCTTCCTCCGCGAGGTCGAGGTGCTCGTCGCCCGCATGGGCGCCGGCGCAGAGACCGGCGATCCCCTCGTGCACCGTTGAGGGGGTGTTCGGCATCGCCCGGACCACCGGAACGCCTGCACTCAGGCGGCTCTCGATCCGGGAGGTCTGGATGGCTGCGGCAACGGTGAGGACGGTCTGATCCGGTGAGATGAGGCCGCCGATCTCGCCGAGCAGCCCCTCGATGTCCTGCGGCTTGACGGCGATGACGACGAGCGAGGCGCTCGCAGCGGCGTCGCGGTTCGAGAGCGTTGCGGCGATCTCGTAGCGCTCCTCGAGCTCCGCGACGCGCTCAGGGCGGCGCGAGGTCGCAGCGATCTCCCCGGGCTTCCGCCACCCCGAGGACAGGAGCCCCGAGATCAACGCTTCGCCGATCCGCCCTGCTCCGAGGATCGCGACCTTGCGGGAGTCGGCCATGGGCGGAGTCTACGAGCGGTCTTCGGGAACCGCTTCCGTCCACGCTCCGCTGTCGTCGAGCAGTCGGCTGCGGCGGAGCCCGACCGCGCGCAGGTCGTGTTCGAGCTCCTCCTCACTCAGCAGCTTCGACTCGAAGACATGGTGAAGCTCGACTCCGTCGACCACGTACTCCATCTCGCCGGACACCAGGTCGCCGTCCAACTCGAAGCGCTTGAGCCGAATCCGAACGTCTCCGCGCCGGGACCAGTCGGTGTTCGGGATCCAGTCGCGAGGAAAGCCCTGCAGCAGCACCTGGCCGTTCGGGAGAACGTGTCGAGCGCAGCACGCGAGGATACGCGCGGCGAGTCGCAGTGTCAGGATCGTTGATGAAGTTGCTCGCGAGCACGACGACGGGGAACCGGCGTCTCCAGGTCCAGAGCCTCGAGATCGGCGAGGACGGTTTCGGCGCCGCGGATGAACGCCAGCATCGCGCTCGAGTTGTCGACCGCGACGACCTCGTGCCCGAGCGCGAGAAGCTCGTGCGTGATGCGGCCTGCACCTGCTCCGAGCTCGAGGATCTGCGCCCCTGCCGGCACGGCCCCGTGGATCAGCTCTGGCTCGCCGAGCGCCGGCAGTCTCGCGTAGAGGAGGACGGGACTGCCGTCCGGCGCGATTTCCGTCACGCGGCGAAGCGGGTGGTCCGGACGAGCCGCGCTCGATCGGCGCTCGCCCCGGGGACGAGCCCGCGGGAGAAGCCGGCGAGCAGGAAGACGCTCGCGAGCCCTTGCCACTCGCCGTACGGGGCGAGGAGCTCCGCAGTCTCGTCGGGCCGCTCGGGCCAGCTCCCGCGGAGCGATGCGAACAGCTTCACGAGACTCAGGTCCGAGACGAGACCGGCGTCGTAGCGGCCGAGGCCCTGAAGCGCGATGACGCCGACGCTCCACGGGCCGATTCCGCGCTCACGACCGAGTCTCGCGAGCGCGGTCGAAGCGAGCGTCGTCTTCAAGGACTCCAGATCGACTCCGCGCATGAGCCGGCTGAGCGTCAGCGCACGACTCCCGGCGAGCCCGCAGCCGGTGAGCTTGGCGGGCGGGAGGCTCGCGAGCGCCTCCCGTGTCGGCGGGCTCTCTCCGCATGCCCGGATCACGGTTCGTTCGATCTCGCGCGCGCGGCGCGACTGGATCAGTTGTCCGCAGACGGCGCGCAGCGCGGCGTGTGCGACGGTCGGCGTACGCGTCGTGCGAAGGCCGCGCAGGTTCCGGACGGAGGGGCCGAGGAGCGGGTCGCGCGCAAAACGGCGGTGGAACTCGCTCGTGTCATCGTCGAGCGCGAGCAGGAACCGCGCTTGCGCGACCGACTCCTCGCACGACGCGCGGACGAGGACGCTGCCGTCTTGAAGCTGACGGGCCGCGGCCCAGCGTCCTCCGGGGAGCTCTGCCTTCCAGCTCGAGGTTCTGGCGGTCAGCGTCAGTGAGTAGAGGCCCTTCGCTCGGAGCACGGCCTCGACCACATCGCCAGCCTACTCGCCAGGCCGGAACGGATACTTCAGCCGATGCGCCTCGCCGACGCGATCTCGCTCCGCTCCCGCGAGCGCAAGCTCCGGCTCCTTCTCGACGAGCTCCAGCCGACCGCGGAGACGACCCTCCTCGATGTCGGAGCCGACGAGCTCGGGTTCGGCGAGGGTGACGGCTGCGGGACGCTCAATTTCCTGGAGGAGTTGTACCCGTGGCCCGGGCGCATTACCGCGCTCGGGCTCCAGGACGGCGTCGGGTTCCGCTCGCGGTATCCACACATCTCGTATGTGCAGGGAGATGCGTGTGCCCTCCCCTTCGCCGACGGTGCGTTCGACATCGTCTTCTCGAATGCGGTGATCGAGCACGTGGGCGATCGGGTGCGGCAGCGGCTCTTCGTGTCGGAGGCGCTGCGAGTCGGACGTCGCGTGTTCGTGACGACTCCGAATCGCAGGTTCCCGATCGAGGTGCACACGCGACTGCCCCTTGTGCACTGGCTCCCCGACGGCGTCGCGCACTCCGCGTACCGGCTCGCCGGGAAGAGCTTCGCGACCGATGTTCACCTGCTGTCGAAGCGGAGTCTCGAGTCGCTCTTCCCCGGGCGCGTCCGGATCGTGAACCTCGGCTTGACCCTGGTGGCGATCGTTGACTAGGGCAACCGCGCGGCGGCTCGGCGCGTTCGCGCTCGTCGCGCTCATCGCCGGCCTCGCCGTCCACAACGCGGCGATGGCCCAGCTCTGGGAGCTCGGTGTGCGTGGACGAACGCTCGACGTCGTCGCCGCGTGGAAGGAAGGGCTCCTGCTCCTCGGCCTCGCCCTCGCTGCCTGGGGGGTGCGCGGACGGCCGAGCCTGCAGAAGGTCGACGCCCTGGCGGCCGCGTACGCGATCGTCGTCGTCATCTATGCGGTGATCCCGCAGGACGCGCTGGGAGGGGAGGCCACCACGCGAGGTGAGCTGCTCGCGCTGCGTCACCACCTCCTGCCGGTAGCGGCCTACGCGTTGGGACGGCTCCTTTCCGCCTGGTGGAGGGAGCGGAGCTGGCTGGCTGGGACGATCGCGCTGACCGCTGCCGGCATCGCGGTGATCGGCCTGTTCGATCTTGCCTTCATCAACCTCCAGGCCTGGCGGGACTCCGGGGTGCCGGGCTGGTACCGCGAGCAGCTCGACCTCGCGTACGAGGGCCTGTCGGGCCTCCCCGAGAACTGGGTCTACAACACGGGCGACGAGCAGAATCCGATCCGGCGCCTCGTCTCGACCTTCCTCTCCCCGCTCGCGAGCGCGTATGCCCTCGTCGTCGCGCTCATCTACGTCGCCAGCCGGGAGTTCCGCGTGTGGTGGGGGCTCCTCGCCGTCGTCCTCTACGCCGGTCTCCTCTACACCCACACGCGTGCCGCGTTCGGAGCCCTCGTGGTCGGGCTCGTCGTACTCGCGATTGCACAACGGCGCGTCGCTCCGGTCGTGCTCGCGGCCGTCTCGATTGCGGTCGGAGCGCTCTTCCTGGTCGCGTACCCGTCCATCGGGCCGTCGACGAGCTACACCGAGGCGGAGCTCGAGTTTCTTCGTGCGAATGCCGAGCGAGAGCCGGGTGAGAGCTCCGACCCGTTTGCAGCCGACGAGTCCTCCACGCGGAGCCACCTGCGCAATCTCCGAGACGGCATCGAGACGGTGCTCAGGCATCCACAGGGATACGGCCTCGGCAACGCGGGAGTCGTGGCCAAGCGCACGGGTGTCGAGATCAAGGCGGGGGAATCGACGTATACGGAGCTGGGCGTGGACGCCGGTATCGCCGGGATGGCCGCGTTCGTGCTCTGGAGCATCGCGCTCCTCGTTGCGTTGTGGCGGCGAGAGGCGTGGCTCGCCTCGGCGTTCGTGGCCGTACTCCTTCTCGCCTTGCAGACCGACGTGATCGGCGTGCACTGGCTCGCCGTGACCGTCTGGGCAGCCGCCGGAGCCGCGCTCGGGCAGCGACGCGACGAGCTGGTGGACGAAGCGCCGGAGGCGACCGCGATCTAGCGGTTCAGCGGCGCAAACGATGCAACCGCCCAGGCGGCCCCCCGAGCGAGTGTCTCGAGCACGGCGAAGTCGACGGTCGAGACCCGGTCGCAGGGGCGGTGGTAGCAGGCGTAGTCCCCGGCGAAGAGCCCACCGACGGGAACTCCTGCCTGCGCGAAGGGCGCGTGATCCGAGCGTCCTTCGATGTCGATCACCCGAGCGTCGATACCGCGTCGCTCGAAGTACCCGAGCCAGCGCGCTGCGAAGGGACCCTGGTAGATCCCGTACTCGCCGGACCGCGAACCGAGGACGTCGAAGTTGAGGTAGCCGACGATCTCGCTCTTGGGTGCCGTGCTCACGTAGGCACGCGACCCGAAGAGCCCGGCTTCCTCCGCTCCCCAGAAGGCGAAACGGACGGCGAGGCCAGGGAAGCGGGCGCGGACCACGCGCGCCATTTCGAGCACGGCCGTCGCGCCCGTCGCGTTGTCGTTGATGCCAGGCCCCGCGAGTACCGAGTCCAGATGGGCGCCCACCACGAGGACGCGACGAGCGCCGGGTCGCACGTCAGCAACGACGTTCTGCGACGACGAGCGGACACTGCGGGCGACGAGCTCCAGCTCGAAGATCGTGTTCGGCGATCCGGCAAGCTCGGTTCCGAGAGCGCCGGCGATGGCCGCGACCGGGATCGTCGCCGCCTGCGGATCGCCGAGCGTTCCGTCGAAGGGCCCTTGCTCCGTGTTGAAGATGAGAGCCGCGGTCGCGCCGGCTGCAGCTGCGTTCCGTGCTTTCACCGCGAAGAAGCACGTACCTCGGCGGATCAGCGCGATCGCACCTCCGACCCCGTCGAAGTCGTTCGCCTCGCAGCCGTCACCGCTCGGCACCAGCCGTGCGCGGAGCCCGCCCGGCGGAGTCGAGGGCGAGTACTCGAGCGCCTCGATCGGGAGGGCGCGCCTGGTCGGAGCAATCTGCGTTCCGCGCTCGACGGTCTCCCGGTACTCCACGAAGGGAAAGCGCTGAGCACGTGCGTTGTAGCCGGCACGGCGCAGTTGCGCGCGCACGTAGCTGACGGACTCGCGATAGCCCGCCGTGGCGGCGGCTCGCGTGCCACCGGAGCGGTCGGCGATCCGCTCGAGTGCCAAGAGGTCCGCTCGCATGCGTGCAACCGAGAGCGCACGTGGCAAGCTGCGTGACGATCTGCGGCCGCGTGAGGTGCGTGGCCCTGACGTCCTCGACCGCCGCCGATCCGCCTCCGGCGGTCGCAGCGACGAGGACGAGCACGAACGGGACGAGGGCGAGTCGAGCCACAGGCGCAGAATGCCTGAGGCGCTACGCTGGCCACCGATGAGCCAGGTCCTCGACCCCCGCGTCGACATCGGCCACGTCCACCTGAAGGTGGCCGATCTCGATCGTGCGCTCGCCTTCTGGCGTGACACCCTCGGGTTCGAGGAGCAGGCCCGCTTCGGCGACCAGGCCGCGTTCCTCTCCGCAGGCGGCTACCACCATCACATCGGCCTGAACACCTGGGAGTCCCAGGGCGGCTCTCCGCCTCCTCGGGGCACTACCGGGCTCTACCACGTCGCCGTTCGCTTCCCCGACCGGAAGTCGCTGGCGACGACCTTGAAGCGGTTGCAGGAAGCAGCGATCCAGCTCGAGGGCGCATCCGACCACGGCGTGAGCGAGGCGATCTACCTCCGCGATCCCGACGGGAACGGCGTCGAGCTCTACACCGACCGTCCGCGCGAGCAGTGGCCGCTCGAGGACGACGGCACGGTGGCGATTTTCACGCGCCCGCTCGACTTGGGCGCGCTTATCGCCGAAGCGGAGTAGGGCTCAGCGCTCGACATAGGCGTTCACGTCCGCGAGCACCTGCCGCGTCAGCTATACCTGGGCCATAGCGAAGACGAAACCTGTCGAGCAGCTGGAACGGGTCGTGATCCGCTTCGCAGGCGACTCCGGAGACGGCATGCAGCTGACCGGGGACCGCTTCACGAGCGAGACGGCGATCTTCGGCAACGATCTCGCGACCCTGCCCGACTTCCCGGCGGAGATCCGCGCGCCTGCGGGGTCGCTGCCGGGCGTTTCCGGATTCCAGGTGCACTTCGCGGACCACGACATCCTGACGCCGGGTGACCAACCCAACGTGCTCGTTGCCATGAATCCGGCGGCGCTGAAGGTCAACCTCGGCGATCTCGCCAAGGGCGGAACGGTCATCGTCAACACCGACGCTTTCTCGGACCGCAACCTCCAGAAAGCGGGGTACGCGACGAGCCCGCTCGAGGACGGGTCACTCTCCGACTTCCACGTCCATGACGTCCCGCTCTCGTCGATGACGATCGAGTCGCTCAAGGAAGTCGAGGGGATCACTTCTCGCGAGGCCGAGCGCTCGAAGAACTTCTTCGCACTCGGGCTCATGTCGTGGCTCTACAACCGGCCGATCGAGGGGACGCTCGGGTTCATCGAGACGAAGTTCGCCAAGCGGCCCGAGATCGCCGAGGCGAACGCGCGCGCCTTCAAGGCCGGCTGGAACTACGGCGAGACCTCGGAGGACTTCGCGGTCTCGTACGAGATCGCCCCCGCGCAGCTCGAGCCGGGCACCTACCGCCAGATCTCCGGGAACACGGCGCTGACCTACGGGCTGATCGCCGCGAGCAAGCTCTCCGGCCTTCCGCTCTTCCTCGGCGCGTATCCGATCACGCCAGCCTCGGACGTCCTCGAGCAGCTCGCGCACCTGAAGCACTTCGGCGTTCGCACCTTCCAGGCCGAGGACGAGATCGCCGCCTCCGGAGCAGCGCTCGGCGCCGCCTTCGGCGGATCGCTCGGCGTGACGACCTCCGCCGGCCCGGGGATCGTCCTCAAGTCGGAGACGGTCGGGCTCGCCATGACCCTCGAGCTGCCGCTCGTCGTCGTCGACATCCAGCGGGCGGGACCGTCGACCGGGATGCCGACCAAGCCCGAACAGGCCGACCTCCTGATGGTCCTGTTCGGGCGAAACTCGGAGTCACCGGTGCCGGTGGTGGCAGCTTCGACCCCGGCCGGGTGCTTCGACGCGGCGATCGAGGCTGCGCGAATCGCGATCAAGTACCGGACGCCGGTCTTCCTCCTGTCGGACGCGTACCTCGCGAACGGCTCGGAGCCATGGCTCATCCCCGACGTCGACTCGCTCGGCGACATCTCGACGGAGTTCGCGACCTCGCCGAACGACGGTGACGTCTTCCTTCCGTACAAGCGCGACGCCGAGACCCTGGCGCGGCCGTGGGCCATCCCCGGCACGCCGGGGCTCGAGCACCGGATCGGCGGGCTGGAGAAGGAGGACGAGACCGGGAATGTCTCGTACGACCCCGAGAACCACGACCTGATGGTGCGGCTGCGAGCAGCGAAGGTGGCTGGGATCGCCGCGGACATCCCGGTGCTCGAGGTCGACGACCCGGACGGCGCGGACACGCTCGTCCTCGGCTGGGGCTCGACGTACGGAGCGATCGGCGCTGCCGCCCGACGCGTGCGGGCGAGCGGTCGCAAGGTCGCGACGGCACATCTCCACTACCTCAACCCGTTCCCGCGGAACACCGGCGAGGTGGTGCGGAGCTACGAGAAGGTGCTCGTCCCGGAGATCAACCTCGGACAACTGCGCATGCTTCTCCGCGCGGAGTTCCTGGTCGACGTCGCCGGCTACAACAAGGTGCGCGGGCGCCCGTTCCGCGCGGCCGAGCTCGAGGACGCAATCACGGCGTTGGTGGACTCGTGAGCCGTAGGCTCGCCGGAGGCGACCAGAGAGCGGAGGCGCCGGCTTCGCCGGCGGCGGAGCGGGAATGACCGAGAGCAACGGCAACGTCGTCCAGCTGACGGCGAAGAACTTCAAGTCCGACCAGGAAGTGCGTTGGTGTCCGGGCTGCGGGGACTACGCGATCCTGAACGTCATCCAGGGCTTCATGCCCGAGCTGGGCCTCGCGCGCGAGCGCATCGTCTTCGTCTCCGGGATCGGTTGCGCAGCGCGCTTCCCCTACTACATGCAGACGTACGGGATGCACTCGATCCACGGCCGCGCCCCGGCGATCGCGACCGGGCTCGCCGTGAGCCGCCCGGACCTGTCCGTATGGGTCGTGACGGGCGACGGGGATGCGCTCTCGATCGGCGGGAACCACCTGATCCACTCGCTCAGGCGCAATGTCAACCTCAAGATCCTTCTCTTCAACAACAAGATCTACGGGCTGACGAAGGGCCAGTACTCGCCGACCTCGGAGCTCGGGAAGGTGACGAAGTCGACGCCGATGGGGTCGCTCGACTATCCCTTCAACCCCCTGTCCGTAGCAATTGGAGCCGAGGCGTCGTTCGTCGCCCGCGCGATCGACACGGACAAGAAGGGGCTGACCGAAGTGCTGGAGGCGGCGGCGCGCCATCGCGGCTCGGCGTTCGTGGAGATCCTCCAGAACTGCAACATCTACAACGACAACGCCTTCGACTTCGTGCGCGAGGAGAAGGGGAACCGGATCTACCTCGAGGACGGCGCTCAGATTCGGTTCGGGCTCGAGGGCGAGAAGGGCGTCGTGCAGGACGGCGACGGGTCGGCTCGGGTCGTTGACGCTGGCGAGGCGGGCGACGATGCGCTTCTCGTCCACGACGCGTCGCAGCGCGAACCGAGCCTCGCCTTCGCGCTCTCGCGCATCACCTACGAGACGGACGGCGCGGTGCCGCTCGGCGTTTTCAGGAGCATCGAGCGCGCTGTCTACGACGACCTGATGGCCGAACAGCTGGAGAGCGCACGGGAGACGTCCGGCGCGGGCGACCTCGAGGCGTTGCTCCACTCCGGCGACACCTGGGTCGTTCCCGGCTAACGGGATTCCGCGAGGAAGCGGACGATGCGCTCCGCGATCTCCTCTCCCTTCTCCTCCTGCAGGAAGTGGCCGGCGCCGGCGACGATCTCTGCGGGACCCGCGCCGGGAATGCGCGCCGCCAGGCGTTCGGCGGCTTCGGGTGTGAAGATCGGGTCCGAGTCCGAGAAGAGCACCAGCGCCGGCTTGTCCCAGCGCTCGAGCGCAGAGCGAACCTCGAGCATCTTGGCGGCCGAGGGGTGCTCGAGCTCGGTCGGAACGAGCTCCGGGAAGGCGAGCACGCCCGCCTTCGACTCCGGCGTGGGGAACGGCGCGTTGTAGGCCGCCACGACGTCCTCGGCGAGCTCGGCCACGGCTGAGATCCGCACCAGCTGACCCGGAATGACCTCGCTTCCCACCCGCCGAATGAAGTCACGGAACCTCAGCCACTCGGGAGAGGGTGCGCGGCCGGCACCGATTCCGGTGTTGAGGATCACGAGCCGAGCGGCGCGGTCCGGATGCTCGACTGCCAGTCGAAGTCCGATCGGACCGCCCCAGTCCTGTACCACGACCGTCGCCTCCCGCAGGTCGAGCTCTTCCGTGAGCCGTTCGATCGAGGCGTAGTGGAAGTCGTAGGAGTACTCCTCGATCCGCGTCGGCTTGTCCGAGCGGCCGAAGCCGAAGTAGTCGGGCGCGACGACCCGCGCGACGGACGCAAGTTGCGGGATCAGCTTGCGGTACAGGTAGGCCCACGTCGGCTCACCGTGCAAGAGGAGCACCGGATCCCCGGAACCTTCGTGCAGGTAGTGCATGCGCAACCCGTCCTGTTCCAGGTAGCGCGGGGCGAAATCGTAGCCGGGGAGGCCGTCGAAGCGCTCGTCGGGGGTGCGGTATGACTCCATCGACCCGATCATGTCAAGGAGGTCGAGCGTGGCGAGCACTCCGAACATCTGGAGCGACGAGTGGGAATTCGAGAGCGACGAGGAGTGGGCTGCCGGACGCGGATGTGTCCGGTCGGGGGCGCCACGTCGGCGCCCCCGATCCGGCGCTCCTACTTGACGTTCACCCAGCCGTACATCTTCCCGAATACGACGTGCGGCGTGACATTGCACAGGACGAGGTAGCGCCCCGGTTCCTCGAACGTGTCGGAGTCCGGCGTCCAAGGCCCTTGGAAGCCACCGAACGGTATGGGGCTCGACGCGAGGAGCCCCTCGTCCTCGTTGATGAGGATGTTCGACTCCGGGGGAAACGGCGGCACGTCGATGTCGTCGAGCGTCGTTCCCGGCCCATAGATCATCGCCTGATGGAATCCGGCGATGTCGAACGTCACGTTGCCTCCCGCCGAGATCACCGACGTCTGCGGGATCAGAGTGTCCGCCGCCGTGGACGACGCGTCGTGGTCGAACACGGGCGGCTGAAACGGACTGCCGACCGTCGGGTTGCCGAAGCGCACCGTTGCGCTCAAGTCGGGCTTTGCTCCTACGAATGCAGGAACTGTCAGACCCACGGCGACGGCGAGCAGCGCGGCGCCGAGTGCCCAACGTGTACGTCTCTTCATCTCCCCTCCTTCTTGAGACGGGGGGAGCCTACGCCTCCTCCAGCCCGGTGGTCAATGCCCTCCAGGCCGAGCGGCGCTGGAGGCTTGCGATGCCGATCGTCGCGAGCGAGGTGACACCGGCTACCGCGAAGGCGAGTTGCGTCCCTCCCAGGTCGGCGAGCCACCCGGTGAAGAGCCCGCCCAACGGTGCGAGGCCGATGAACGCAAAGAGGTAGAGCCCGATCATCCGCCCCCGCAGGTGGTCTGGGGCACCGAGCTGGACGAGCGCGTTCGCGTTGGCCGTGAAGAGCGTGAACGAGATTCCGACTGCGAAGAGCAAGAGCCCGGCGGGGACGGCGTCGTCCACGGGAGCCAGCGCGAGCGCGAGGACGCCGAAGCCGGTCGCGCCGGTCGCGAAGAGGCGCCAGCTTGCTCGCCGGAAGCTCGCTGTGACGAGAGCGCCGACGAGCGCACCGAGGCCGAAGGACGCCGACAGGAGACCGAAACCCTCTGGGCCGACGTGGAGCGTGTCCGCTGCGAGGAGCGGGACGAGAACGTGGAAGTTGAAGCCGACCGTGCTGATGACGGTGACGACGCCGAGCACGGAGCGGAGCTGCGGGTCGTGCCGGACGAAGCGGAGTGCACGGCGCATCCCGTCGACGATCCGCGCGGACGGGTCCCGCTCGACCGGGTGCAGCTCCTCCTGCCGCAGGCTCGCGAGCGCAGCAAGGACGGCGAGGAAGCTGAAGGCGTTGATGACGAAGCAGATCCCGGTGCCGGCGACGGCGATCACGACGCCTGCGATGGCCGGTCCGATCACGCGCGAGCCGTTGAAGAGCCCTGCATTCAGCGCGACCGCGTTCGGCAGCGAGCGTGGGCCGACCATCTGATAGGTCAGCGACTGACGGCCCGGCGCGTCGAAGGCGAGCGTGATGCCCCCGAGCGCGGCGAGCACGTAGACGATGGAGAGAGTCGCGGTCCCGGTCAGCGTGATCACGGCGAGCGCGACGGACACGACCAGTGCGACGCCTTGCGTCGCCATCACGAGCTTGCGCGAGTCCACGCGGTCGGCCACGACTCCGGCGGCGAGGCCGAAGACGGTGAACGGCACGAACCGCCAGAAGACGAGGGCGCCCACTGCGAGCGGAGACCCGGAGAGCTCGAGCACGAGCCAGGCGAGCGCGACGTTCTGCATCCACGAGCCCGCGAGGGAGACGAGCTGCCCGGCGAAGAAGATCCGGTAGTTGCGGTGCCTCGAGAGGCTCCGGAACGTGCGCGTTCTGAGTGCGATCGCGAGCGAGGTCACGCGTCTTCGCCGAGGAGGCGCCGAAGCGCCGGAATCGCGGCTTCGACGGTCTCGAGCTCACTGGGTTCGAGGGCACGCAGGTGATCGGCGAGCCAGGTGGTTCGACGAGCACGGATGCGCCGCATGAGCCGGTCGCCGTTCTCGGTGAGGCGGAGCCCCACCCGGCGCCGATCTTCGGTCGAGCGAACACGCTCGAGAAGCCCTGCGGCTTCGAGCCTGTCGACGTGACCGGAGAGGGCCGGAGGAGTGATGCCTTCCTCCCCCGCGAGCTCCGCGAGCGAAAGCCCGGGACTCCGCTTCACGAGCCAGAGCAGCGTCGCCTGGCGCGCCGTCACTCCGAGCTGCTCCGTCTCCTTGCGCAGCTCGCGCGAAAGTCGCAGCAGCACCGGCCGAAGGTCGGATGCGACCTGTTGCGAATCAACCGTAACCTCGCTAATCATTAACTAGGTGAACTTTAGCGGATCGCGAGCTCCCGTGGATCGATCGGCGCACTCTTGGCGCAAGAGTCACCGTCCCGAAGGGACGTGTCCAGGGTCTGACCCTGGTCTTGTCCCGCACTGCGGATCGGCGGCGGCCCGTCGTTACGGCTTGGGCAGGGCTTCGAGCTTGTAGCCGACGCCGTAGCGCGTGTGGATGAACGTGTGGCGCGACGCGCGGCGGTCGATCTTCTCGCGGAGCTTGCGGACGAAGACGTCCACCGTCCGGTCGCGGTGCGTCGCTCGCCGGCCCCAGACCCGCTGCAGGAGCTCGTCGCGCGTGAGAACGCGCCCTTGCTCGCGGGCGAGCGTGTACGCCAGGCGAAACTCCGTCGGGGTCAGCTCCGCGCTGTCACCGTCGACGAACGCCTGCACGTTGTTCGGATCGAGGCGGAGCTCCTCGATGACGATCGCGTCGCCGCGGCGCGGCTCTGCTTCGCTGACACCGCGGCGGGCCGCCGCACGCACGCGTGCGGTCAGCTCTTTGAGGGAGAAGGGCTTGACGAGGTAGTCGTCCGCGCCGATCTCGAGCGCGTGGACGCGGTCGTGCTCGGTCCCACGCGCGGAGACGACGACGATCGGAGTGCCGATCCCCTCGGACCGCGCCTGCTCGATGACCCTCCAGCCGTCGATCCCGGGGAGCATGAGATCGAGCACACAGACGTCTGGACGCTCGTAACGCAACCGCGCAAGGCCCGTTTCGCCGTTCGCCACCCCGACCGCGTCGAACCCGGCCGACTCGAGGTGCCGCGCCATCCCGCGTGCGATGACGTCGTCGTCTTCGATGATCAAGACCTTCGCCACCTGGCCACATACTGACGACCCCCGGAAGGGACGGGGGCCGTCGGCTGGTTATCAGCTGGTAACCGGGTGGTGAGCGAAGGTGGGGGTCTGGCTGAAGCCAGACCCCGTCGCATCTGAGCCGCTACCCGTCCGCCTCGGCATCGGCGTCCGCGTTCTCGCCTTCCTCCTGGTCCGCCGAGAGCTCGACGACGATCAAGAGCGTCTCGCAGCCGACGAGCCGCGTCGACGGGCGTTCCGAGCGGAGCACGAATGCCTTGTCCTCTCCCGGCCCGCAGTGCAGGAGATCGGGGTCGCCGTCCGCAGCGAGCGCGTGCAGCTCGTCGTCGCCGCTGCCGCCGAACGAGCGATCCGGACCCCAGCCGCCGAAGACCGAGTCCGGCCCGTCGTTCCCCGTTGACGATGTCCGCGCCCTCGTTTCCGGAGACGCGATCGGCGCCATCGCCTCCGTGAATGGTGTCGGCGTCGGATCCACCCTTGAGGCGGTCCTCCCCGTTGCCGCCGGCGAGCACGTCGTTGCCGCGGCCTCCGTACGCGAGGTCGCCGCCGTCGGCGGCACGAACGCCGTCGTCGCCGGAGCCTGCGCGAACGAGGTCCGCGCCGTCTCGCGCATACACGCGATCGTTGCCAGCGAACGCGCGAATCTCGTCTGCCTGGTCCGTTCCGCGCAGCACGTCGTCGCCCGGTGTTCCGTTGATCACGGCCGCTGCGGCGACGGCCGCGATCGCGAGTGAGCCGAGCAGAGCGCCGGCGAGCGCAGATGCCTTGAGTCCCATCACGTCTCTCCTTCCTAGGTGACGGATGGATTGACCGAGATATGAGTTTGGGCTTCGTGAGCGCTCCGCAAACGATGCGCAAACCTTCTGTTAGAACCCTCGTGGTGGACGCTGACGCCATTCGCGTGCGTGCGCTCGTCGAGGAGAGTCGCGAGGCGGTCGTGGTTCTCGACGACGATGATCGGATCCTCCTTGCGAGCCGGCGCGCCCGCCAGAGCGTCGAGGGCATCCGCGAGGGTGATCCGTTACCCCGCCGGAGCTCCTCGCCGGAAGCTCCGGAGTCGATTCCGCTTGTCGTTCCCTACGAGGTCGGACGGACGGCGGGAGCGACTCGTGTACTTCTCGCGGGAAGGCGACCTTGCCGCCTACGAGGAGCTGCGCTCCGGATTCACGGCCGCGGTCTCTCACGAGCTGCGGACACCGCTCGCGCGACTCATGACGCTGCTCGAGACGGCGACGCTTCCCGACGAGGACGTGACCGACCTCGTGGAACAGGCGACGAAGGAGGTGGAGCAGATCACCGAGCTGATCGACGAGGTCCTCTTTCTGAGCGAGCTCGAGTCAGGCGCGCGAGTCGTTGCGCTGGGAGCCGAGCCCGTCCTGCCCGGTCCTCGAGGAGGCGCTTCGCGAGCTCGGGGAACGGGCGGAGCGCGCTGCTGTCGAGCTTCGCCTGCAGTGCGACCCTGCGGTCGAGCTCGCGATCCGTCCGCGCATGCTTCGCGTCGTCGCGCGCAATCTCGCCGAGAACGCGATTCGCTACGCAGGGTCAGGAGCCAAGTTCACGCTCGACGTCGTGCGTCAGCCCGATGGGGTCGATCGTCCTCGCGGGTCGCGACGACGGGATCGGCATCGAAGAGGCAGAGCTACCGCGGCTCTTCGAGCGTTTTTACCGCTCCGATCGAGCGCGAGCATCTCGGGGAACGGGACTTGGCCTTGCCATCGTGAAGCACGTCGTGACCCAAGCCGGCGGGAGCGTCGAGGCACGCGGCGGTCGTGGGGGCCTCGAGATCCGATGCGTCTTCCCGCCACCTCTGTAGCGTTCACCGGACTTTCACCGTATCTTCACGATCCGGCACCACGGCGGCCGCGATCGGGCCGGGAGACTGACTTCATGAGTAGCGCGGAGCAGGACGATCCTCGCAGCATCGAGCGCCGCATTCGCGCTCGCAGTGACCGGGTGCGGTGGAGGCTCCGGCGGCGATGCCGTCACCGCGGACGGGTCCAGCACCGTCGGGCCGTTCGTGACGAAGGCCGCCGAGGACTTCAAGGCCGCAGAAGACGTCGACGTCACGGTCGGCATATCCGGGACGGGCGGGGGGTTCGAGCGCTTCTGTGCGGGCGAGACCGACCTCTCCAATGCTTCGCGACCGATCGACGAGGACGAACAGGCGTTGTGCGAAGACGGTGGCGTGGACTACATCGAGTTCCGCGTCGCCACCGACGCGCTCACGAACGTGGTCAATGCCGAGAACGACTGGGTCGACGTGCTTGACCGTCGAGCAGCTCAACGCGATCTGGAAGCCGGGATCGACGGTGGGGAACTGGAACCAGGTCGATTCCTCGTTTCCGGATGTTCCGCTCGAAGCTCTATGGCGCGCGGGACGGACTCCGGCACGTTCGACTACTTCACCGACGTGATCAACGGCGAGGAAGGCGCGAGTCGCGCCGACTTCTCGGCGACCGAAGACGACAACGTCACTGTGCAAGGGGTCTCGGGCGATCGTGGCGCCCTCGGGTACTTCGGCTTCTCGTACTTCGAGGAGAACCAGGACACGCTGAAGGCGCTCGAGGTCGATGGCGGCGATGGCTGCGTCGCGCCAAGCGGCGCTACCGCCCAGGACGGCACCTACACGCCGTTGTCGCGCCCGCTCTTCGTGTACGTCAAGCGGAGCTCCTTCGACGAAAAGGAGGACGTCCGGAACTTCGTCAAGTACATGCTCGACAACAACGGCACGATTGCCGAACAGTCTCGATTCGTCGCGCTGAGCGCTGATCAGCTCGCCGAAGAGCAGGCGAAGTTCGAGGAAGCCACGGGCTCGTGACGACGCAAGACGCGCTCGTCCGACAGCCTGCACCGATCGCGCTGCCGCGGAAGAGGATTCGGTGGGGCGAGCAGTTCGTTCACCTGATCCTCTTCATCGCAGCGGCGATCTCGGTTCTCACGACTCTCGGGATCGTCGTCTCGCTGCTCCTGCCTGCGATCGACTTCTTCCGCGAGGTGAGCCCCGTGGACTTCTTCACGGGCACGACATGGGCGCCGCTCTTCCTCGACGCGCAGTTCGGCGTCGTGCCACTCGTCGTCGGCACGTTCGTGATCTCGTTTTGGTCGGCGCTTGTCGCGTTCCCGCTCGGCGTCGGCGTCGCCATCTACCTCAGTGAGTACGCCCGGCCCCGTGCGACGGCTTTCCTGAAGCCGATACTCGAGATCCTCGCCGCGATCCCGACGGTCGTGCTCGGGTACTTCGCGCTCACGTTCGTCACACCGCTCCTCCGCGACATGGGCATCCAGGTCGAGATCTTCAACATCCTCTCAGCGAGCATCGTGCTCGGGATCATGCTGATCCCTACCGTCGCCACTCTCTCGGAGGACGCGATGGCCGCTGTTCCCCGCGACCTGCGTGAAGGCGGCTATGCACTCGGCGCCGACAAGCTTCAGGTGTCCACGCGCATCGTCGTCCCTGCAGCCATCTCCGGGATCATCGCCGCGTTCGTCCTCGCGTTCTCCCGCGCGGTGGGGGAGACCATGATCGTGCTCATCGCTGCCGGCCAGCTCGCGCAGATCACCTTCGATCCTCGCGAGACGATCGAGACGATGACCGCGTTCATCGGTGCGACTGGCAACGGCGACGTCCCGACCGGCTCGATCGAGTACAAGACGATTTTCGCGGTCGGGCTCACGCTGTTCGTGATCACCCTCGTCATGAACCTGATCTCGATCAGGCTCGTGCGCAAGTATCGGGAGATCTACGAGTGACCGTCATCGAGCCTTCAGTCGAGCGGGACTACGAGCCGGCCCCCGACGAGGCAACCCGTGGTCGCCGTGCCTGGAAGAACCGCCTGTTCAAGGCCGCGATGCTCTTCTCCATGTTCGTCGCGTTCGGAATGCTGACGGTGCTGATCGTCGACACCATCATCACGGGCTGGCCGGCAATCAGCTGGCAACTCTTCAGCGGTGTTCCGTCCACCCTTCCGGAGGAGGCCGGCGCCCGCCCCGCGATCCTGGCAACGCTCTACCTCGGCGTGATCGTTCTCGTCCTCTCGGTGCCGATCGGCGTGCTCACTGCGATCTATCTCGAGGAGTACGCGGACAGGACGCGCTGGTGGAACAGATTCATCGAGGTGAACATCCAGAACCTCGCGGCAGTTCCGTCGATCGTGTACGGAATTCTCGGGCTCGCCTTCATCGTCCGTGGAATCGGCGTGGGTCGCGTGGTGTTGGCGGGCGGCCTCATCCTCACGCTCGTGGTTCTACCGACGGTCGTAGTCGCCTCGCGCGAGGCCATTCGCGCGGTGCCCGACTCGATCCGGCAGGGGGCGTTCGCACTCGGTGCCACCAAGTGGCAGGTCGTATGGCGGCAGGTCTTGCCCGCGTCGATCCCTGGCATGGCGACTGGCGCGATCCTCGCGCTGTCTCGCGCCGTCGGGGAGACGGCCCCTCTGATCATGGTCGGCGCAATCACGTACGTGGCTTTCAATCCCGAGCTCTTCGGCGCCTACACGGCGTTACCGGTGCAGATCTACAACTGGACACGGCAGCCCGACCCGGAGTTTCAGACGCTCGCCGCGGCCGGAGCGATTGTGTTGCTCGTGATCGTCCTCAGCATGAATGCCGTGGCAATCTTCCTGCGCAACCGCTACCGACGGCAGTGGTGAGGCAATGACCCAGATGGAAACACCGCAGATCGACAGCAGCCGCATTGCCCAGGCTTCGAAAGGTGCTCTCGATCGGGCGGACATCGAGCGCCGCGCGAAGGTCTTCTCGGTCTCCGACCTGGCGGTGCACTACAACGGGAAGGCGGCAATCGAGGACGTGAACCTCGACGTCTTTCGGAACACCGTGACGGCGTTCATCGGTCCGTCGGGGTGCGGCAAGAGCACGTTCAT
Source organism: uncultured Actinomycetes bacterium (assembly GCA_963758605.1). Taxonomy (GTDB): domain Bacteria; phylum Actinomycetota; class Thermoleophilia; order Gaiellales; family Gaiellaceae; genus GMQP-bins7. The sequence continues at coordinate 89,865 of CAVWWI010000016.1, forward strand.
CCGGTGCTTCAACCGCATGAACGACCTGATACCGGGCGCGAAGGTCACGGGGACCGTGCTCTACCACGGTGCCGACCTCTACGGCCGGGACGTCGACCCGGTCGACCTGCGCCGCCGCATCGGGATGGTCTTCCAGAAGCCGAACCCCTTCCCGAAGTCCATCTACGACAACATCGCCTTCGGCCCGCGCGTGCTCGGGCTCAAGGGCAACCTCGACGAGCGCGTGGAGAAGGCTCTGCGGGACGCCGCACTCTGGGACGAGGTGAAGGACCGGCTGAAGGAAGGCGCCCTCGGCTTGTCGGGCGGCCAGCAGCAGCGGCTGTGCATCGCCCGCGCCCTCGCGGTCGAGCCGGACGTGATTCTCATGGACGAGCCGGCGTCGGCGCTCGACCCCATCTCGACCACGCGCATCGAGGACCTGATGCACGAGCTGAAGCGTGAGTACACGATCGTGATCGTCACGCACAACATGCAGCAGGCCGCACGCGTCGCCGACATGACCGCCTTCTTCAGCGTCGTCGTCCACGAGGACGGAAGTGCGCGACGGGGGATCCTCGTCGAATACGACATGACGTCCAAGATCTTCACGACGCCCTCCGACAAGCGGACCGAGGACTACGTGACAGGGAGATTCGGATGAGGATCGAGCTGCAAGCTGAGCTCGACGCCCTCGAGGCGGGCTTCCAGGAAGCCGGCGAGATCGTGTCCCGCGCGATCCGCGGCGCGATCGACGCCCTGCGGACCCAGGACGTCGAGCTGTGCGACGAGGTGATCGCGTTCGACGACGAGGTAGACGAGCGCTACCTCGCACTCGAGCGTCAGGTGGAGATGGTGCTCGCTCGCCAGACGCCGGTGGCGAGCGATCTTCGTCTCGTCCTCGCGATTCTCCACTCCGGACTGCACATCGAGCGCATGGGCGATCAATGCGTGACGATCGCCAAGCTCACGAAGCTCTCGAGCCACCTCGACACGAGGCAGGCCGTCGTCGAGGGGCTCGTCGACATGGGTGAGCGCTGCGCCGAGATGGTGATGGTGTCGCTCTCCGCGTTCGCCGCCAGAGACGTCGAGCAGGCGCGGGGTCTGCACCAACTGGACGACCTCGTCGACAATGCGAACAGACAGGTGTTCCAAGAGGTGCTCGGATACGTGAACGACGCCGAGGCGCTCGAGTGGGGAATGCGCCAGATCACGGTCGCACGTTGCTTCGAGCGGATCGGTGACAACGCGGTCGACATCGGCGAACAGACGGCGTTCGTCGTGACCGGCGAGTTCGCAGAGTTCACGGACGCCTCCCACGATCTCGGTCCCGTCTAGCCACGCAGCTCGGTTCACCACTCCGCCACCAGGCGTTCACACCTTCGCAGCCCACTCCGAGTGCCCCTGTCGCGACCATCGCGACATCAGGGACATTCGACCAGAGGAGTTGGGACTGACGATGAAGCGATCTCTCGGGCGCCGCGGGCTCGCGGTAGCCGGCGGGTTGGTGGCGGCACTCGCGATTGCCTCGGTGGCGGTCGGTTCGTCCGCCCAGAACCCCACGTACAACCTCAAGTCGCTCGGTGGCTCGATCACCGCGGACGGGTCGTCGACGGTGGGGCCGTACACGACCGCGGCGGCCGAGCTGTTCTCGCAAGCGGGCGCGTCGAAGGTGAAGGTAACCGTCGGCATCTCGGGCACGGGCGGCGGCTTCCAGCGCTTCTGCAAGGGCGAGATCGATCTGTCGGACGCGTCTCGGCCGATGAGGATCTCCGAGGCGCAGGCCTGCAAGACGAACAACGTGGGCTCGTGGCGCGCCTTTACGGTGGCCAACGATGCGCTCACGGTCGTCGTGAACCAGCAGAACACCTGGGCGACCTGCCTCTCCGTCGCCGAGCTGAAGAAGATCTGGGAGCCCGGATCGAAGGTGGACAACTGGAGGGACGTCCGAGCGGGTTTCCCGGACGTGCCGATCAAGCTCTTCGGCCCGGGGACCGACTCCGGGACGTTCGAGTACTTCACCGAGGCGGTCAACGGTCGCGCGCGGGCGAGCCGCACCGACTACCAGGCCTCCGAGGACGACAACGTGCTCGTACAGGGTGTTGCCGGTGAGCGTGGCGGGATGGGGTATTTCGGATACTCGTACTACACGGAGAACCGGAGTCGGCTGAACGCGCTGCAGGTCCGCAACCCCAAGACCGATCAGTGCGTGGCGCCGGGCGTGGCCTCCGTCCACAACCACACCTACAAGCCGCTCTCCCGTCCGCTGTTCATCTACGCGAAGGGATCGTCCTTCAAGCGCAAGGAAGTGCAGGCGTTCCTCGACTACCTCTTCGACAACGAGCTCAAGATCGCGGCACGAGCCCGTTTCGTGCCCTTGACCAAGGTGCAGCTCAAGCGCGCGAGGACGAACTTCGCCCTTGCCGTCAAGGCGGCCGGCAAGAGCTGAGCTCTCCTCCGCTCGGCCTGTCAGAGAGGGAGCGGCCCACGGGGCCGCCCCCTCTCGCATTCACTCACGGGTGCTGGTCGACCTGCGCTCTGAGCTCGGCCAGCAATCGGGAGCGTAAGCAGCGCGCTGTGCGTCCCAGAGCTTTCAGCGGCCGCGTCTCGAATCGTTCACCCCATCTTGACCGGATGGCTACCTGCGGGTGGATATGGTCGAATGGTGGATCGAGCGCGCCTCGCGGCTATCAGGTTCTTCTCGGGCGTTCCCGACGAGGAGCTCGATGCGGTAGCTGACGTGGCGTCGGAGCTGGACGTCGCACCGGGTCAACCGTTGACGAGCGAGGGCGACTTCGGCCATTGCCTCTTCGTCATCGAGTCCGGGTCGGCCGAGGTGTCGATCGACGGAGTACCGAAGCACGAGGTCGGGCCGGGCGCCATCGTCGGTGAGGTCGCAGTGATGGCTTCGGGTCGCCGCACGGCTTCGGTCGTGGCCACGTCTCCCGTGCGGGCCCTGGCTCTGTTCAAGCGTGACGTCTGGGCACTCGAAGAGCGGGCTCCGGAGGTGGGCCGGCGGCTGCGTGAGGCTCTCGATGAGCACGTGCGGGTCACGTCCGTCGAGTAAGCAACCGGGGACGCGGCCCGCCCGCAGCAATCGAACAGGCCTGTTTTCGGCGAGCGCTCATTAGGCTGAGTGCTGTGCGACGCACCGTGGAGAGAGAGCTGAAGCTTACGCCGACCGACAGTTTCGACCTTTCCGGGCTGGGCGGTGTGCAGCTTCCGAATCGGGACTTCGTCTCCACCTACTTCGACTCCACCGAGCTGTCGCTGGCTCGCGCCGGGATAACCCTGCGCCACCGCGCCGAAGGGGGTGCCAGGCTCTGGCAGCTGAAAGTGCCGTCCGGAGCTGCACGGATCGAGCTGGAGGTCACTGGCGCGCCGGCCCGACCGCCGGATGAGCTCCTCGCGTTGGTCGTCGTCCACCTTCGCGGCGCCAGGCCGACTCGCGTAGCGCGACTGCGAACGCGGCGAAAGACCGTACGCATGCAGGGCGCGGAAATCGTGGAGGACTCCGTGGCGGTGCTCGAGGGCCAGCGGGTGAAGACGCGATTTCGCGAGCTCGAAGTCGAGTTGCTGGACGCGTCCAACGATCGGACGCTCGATCGTCTCGAGAAGAAATTGCTTCGCGCCGGCGCCGAGCAGCCGGCTGAGTTTCGACCGAAGCTCTTCCGCGCACTCGGCCTAGATCTTTCGCCCGAATCCGTGCCGCTCCACGCCGACGCCACGGCGTTCGATGTGCTCGCGGCGGCTCTTGCCGAGCAGCATCGCCGATTGCTCGACCACGACCCGGGCACAAGGCTCGGCGCCGATCCCGAGGACCTCCATCAGATGCGGGTTGCGACGCGTCGTGCGCGCGCGTTTCTCCGGGTCGCGGGGCCGTTGCTCGATCCGAGCTGGAGAGACGAGGTCCGCGACGAGCTCGGCTGGCTCGGCTCCGTCCTTGGTCCCGCGCGGGACCTCGACGTGCTCCTCGCACGTATGCAGAGCGAGATATCGAAGCTGGGAGACGACGGAGCCACGGCTCGAGGCCTCGTCACCAGTCTCGAGCGTCAGCGCCGCCGCGCACGGTCGAAGGTCGTGGCAGCGTTGTCCGCACCGCGCTATCTCGAGCTCGTCGATCGGCTGGCCGCGCCGCCTCTGCCCGGGTCCACGGGAACGAACCAGCAGCTGGCCGAGTTCTGGTGGGCCGAATTCGCGCGAGCGAAAAAGAAGTTTGCCCGCCTCGACGACAACTCGCCCGACGAGGAGCTACACGCGGCTCGGATCAGCGTGAAGCGTGCCCGCTACGCTGCGGAGCTCGCGGCGGGCGAGCTCGGGAATCCCGGCGAACGCTTCGTGGACGCGGCGAAGATCGTTCAGGATGTGCTCGGCGAGCACCAGGACGCGGCGGTCGCTGAGGAGCGCATTCGCACGTGGTCGGAAGGCAAGCTTGAAGCTGCTGCCGCTGTTCGCAAGTTGCTGAAGCGGGAACGCGCGCGCCGGAAGAAGGCGCGTGCCGAGTGGCCCGAGGCCTGGAAGACCCTCGAACGACGCGCGAAGAGGGCGCGTCGGTGATCCGTGCCGCAGGCGGGGTGGTTTCCCGCTCCGGAACGTCCGGTCTCGAGGTTCTCCTGGTGCACCGGCCGAAGTACGACGACTGGTCGCTACCGAAGGGAAAGGCGAATGTCCGCGAGAGCGACGAGGCGTGTGCACTGCGGGAGGTCGAGGAGGAGACAGGTCTCAGGTGCGAGTTGGGGCCGGAGCTCGCGACCACTCACTACGTCGATGCCCAAGGCCGCCCGAAGCAGGTGCGCTACTGGTTGATGACACCCGTTGCCGGCGATCTCGAGTTTCGATACGAGGTCGACGACGCCCGCTGGCTCTCGCTCGAGGAGGCTGCTGAGGTCCTCACGTATCGTCGTGATCTTCCTGTTCTCCGGTCGGTGAGCGCGAATGCGCTCGACCGTGCGACTTGACTTGTCTCGCCGAGCGGTTGACAATCGCCCGCTCGGGCATGAGGGAGACGTCGATGTTGGTGCTCAGGCACGCCAGTGCGGGAGAACCGTTGGCGACGCCGTCGCTCGACCGCGAGCGCCCGCTCGACGCGGAGGGACGTCTCCAGGCGCGGCGGCTTCCGCATGCGCTGAGTGGCCGTCGTGTCGGGCGAATCGTCACGAGCCCGCACCGGCGCTGTGTGGACACCGTTCGGCCGCTCGCCCGGGCGCTCGGGCTCGAGCTCGAGTACCGGGACGCGCTCGCTCCGGACGCTTCCGGTGAGAGCAGCCTGGCTCTCCTCGCGGAGCTCCCGGCCGACTCCCTCGTTTGCACCCATCGCGAGGTCATCGAGCGGCTCTTCGGCGGCGACGTCCAGTGCGAGAAAGGTGGCGCCTGGGTTCTCGAGCGGTTCGACGACCAGTGGCGCCCGGCCACGTACCTGCCTCCGCCGTCGGCCGCGAAGTCTCCCCGCCGCCGCGCCGCCCTGGTGTAGCTATCGCCGGACGCAAGGGCCGACAGCTCCTCGTGCACCGGATCGGACGGCGATCCAGGTCACAGTACCGCTCGGCGCGTGCACCCTGCAAAGGCAGGGTGTCTCCTACCATCGCGGTCGTACTTTGGATCTCTACCTCGTACGGCACGCGATCGCTGAGCCGCGCGACCTCGAGCGCTGGCCGGACGATTCGCGCCGGCCGCTCACCGCGGCCGGGGTCGAGCGCTTCCGAGCGGCCGCGCGCGGCCTGCGCCGGCTCGGGGTCGAGGTCGACGCGGTGCTCTCGAGCCCATTCGTTCGTGCGTGGGATACGGCCGAGCCTGCTGAACGCGGAGGCGGGATGGCCGCCGCCGGAGGAGTGCCCCGAGCTCGAGCCGACGACTCCCCGGACCGCAGTGTCTCGATGCACTCCGAGATCGGCCGGAATCCGCACTCGCCCTGGTCGGCCACCAGCCACTGTTGTCGGAGCTGGCTGCGCTTCTGCTCGCAGGTGACGAGAGCCCGATGCGTCTCGAGTTGAAGAAAGGCGGCGTGATCTGCCTTCGTTTCCCTGCCGGACCGGAGGCCGCAGCAGCCGCCTTGCGGTGGAGCGTCAGCCCGAAGCTGCTCGGCTTGCTCAGCCGTTGACGAACGCTAGGCGGCGGCGGCGTCCGCGCGTGCGAGTGCGAGCGCGGCACCTTCGCGCAGTCCGCCCCGACCGACTTCGAGGTGGCAGCCCAGGCGGCGTGCGACCTCGGTGAGCACGAGCGTTCCTCCCAACAGGGTTTCGGCGCGCTCCGGAGTGACACCGTGCGACTCGGTCACTGTCGTCGCGGGCCCTTCGGAGAGCGCGCTGCCAAGACCCTCGAGTTGACGGACACCGAATGGCTCTCCCGCGATACGACCCACTGCACGCGCCGTCCCACCGACCGCGAGCGCTGCGTCGGGTCGCGGAGGATCGGAGATCTCGGCAAAGCGAAGCGATCTCGACGGCGTGCGTGCGCTATCCGCTCCTTGTCCGGCGGGTTCCCGCCAAGGAAGGCGCGGGTCACACGCAGCGCGCCCGCCTCGATCTGAGCGCACCCAGCTCGGTCCGGTCGATCGGGTACCGACCGCGACCTCGCACGAGCCCCCGCCGAGGTCGACGACGGCGACTGTCTCTGTCGGCCGGTCCATTCTTGCGACCGCGCCTTCCCAGGCCAGGCGACCTTCGTCGTCGGCCCTCAATAGGGCGACGGGGGCACGTGTGGCCTTGGACAGCGTGCGCATGAGCTCGTCCTGGTTCTCCGCCTGCCGGCCGGGCGCCGTGACGATGGTCTCGATGCGCTCTGCACCTGGCCTTGCGCGCGATCCTGGCGAACTTCGAGGCCACCGCGCGCGTCTCCTTGAGCTTGCGTGAGCCGATCTTCCCACGGCGATAGGCATCGTCTCCGAGCCGCACGTACACGCGCTCGCGATGGATCTGATCGACGATGCCATTGTCGACTTCGGCGACGAGGAGTCGCACCGAGTTGGATCCGACGTCGATGATCGCGACCTTCACAGACGCGATTCTTCCGCTGGGCATCGGCTGGTGAATCCCTTTCTCCGCGCAGCTTCTCGCTCGATGTCCGCGAGGTATTCGTCTCGACGACCCTTGGTCGACCGAGTGCTCATCCAATCCGAGGTGCTCGCGCCAGGGATCGTCTCGTCGGACCACGTGGTCCGTGATGCCGAGGACGTCGAAGCCCGAGCGTCCGTGGAGGTCGACGAGCTCGGCAACGGTGAAGACGCCATCGCTCCAGCGCGTATGTGCGTGGAGCTCGCAGAGAAGAGGCCCGAGACTTCGTCGCATCTACGGCGCATCGTCTCCGGGCGAGCGCACGCTCGTGGGAAGAAAAGTGGTGCGTTTCCAGCAAAAAACAGGATCTAGTTCAGGCTAGCGCTTCGCGCACCAGCGACTGGAAGTGCGAGACGAGCTGCTCGGATTCCGGCATCAGCCGGCCGTGCTCGATCAGCCCGGAGCGGACGCCGACCTGGACGCGCTCGACGAGCTCGACGTCCTCGACGCCGACCTGCGTGTCGAACGCCATGAACTCGTCGATCCACGACTGCTCCGCCTCCGGGTCGAAGAAGTAGTCGAGGAAGCGGTGCGCCCGCTGCGGCTCGAGCGGAGCGATCGGCCCGATCGAGAGATTCGGGTGGCCGGGAGTCACGTTGAGCACGGTGTTCGGGAAGAGGAAGTGGAACTGCCCCCGCTCGACCTCTCCGCTCGGGTCGTAGGCGCCGCGAGGCTCTGGGCGTGTCGGGCCGACCTGCGACGACCGCCAGCGGTGGGTCTCGAGCCGGTAGTTGTCCGGCGAGACGTCGATGACGGCAGAGAAGCCGGGATGCGCGACGGGGCAGTGGTAGCACTCGAGGTAGTTCTCGACGCCGATCTTCCAGTTCGCCTCGAACACGCGCTCGGCGCGCGAGTGGAACCTGAGCGCGTCGACGTCGACGCCTCCTTCGGCGATGCGGCCGGGTACGTCTTCGAGGAACTCCTCGAGCGGTGCAGCCTCCGGATCGGGGTTGACGAAGATGAACGGTCCCCACGTCTCGAGCCGAAGCGGTAGCAGCCCGAGCCCCTCGAGCCCGATGACACCCTCCCGCGCGGCGCGCGGCGCCGAGAGCAGCGACCCGTCGAGACCGTAGGTCCACGCGTGGTACGGGCACTGCAGCGACTCCCGCTTTCCGGAGCCCGAGCACACGATGGAGCCGCGGTGACGGCAGACGTTGAGGAACGCCCGCAAGGTGCCCTCCCGGTCGCGGACGAGCACGACGGGAACCTCCCCGGCCTGCGTCGCCGAGAACGAGCCCGGCTCGGCGACCTCACCCGTGTGGCCGACGTACTGCCAGAAGCGCCGGAAGATCCGCTCGTGCTCGAGTTGGAGCACGTCCCGGTCGGTGTACCAGCTCCAGGGCAGCGTACTCACCGCGTCGATCGCAGTCATGCGACTGAGTATGCTCAGAGGCATGCGGCTGCGGCGGCGGGAGCGGGCCTGTTGAGGGACGCCGAGTCGCTGGTCCGCTCCGCGGAGGAGACGCTCGAGCCGCTCACCCTCGCCAGGAACGTCTCCTGGTGGGACTCGAACGTCGACGCGACTGACGAGAACTCCCGTCGCCGGGCCGAGGCCGAGCTCGCGTTCTCGGATGCGCTGGCCGATCGCGAGCTCTTCGCGGCGATCGAGTCGGCTCGCGCGAACGGCGCCGGATCCGAGCGACGCGCGCTCGCTCGAGCTGCTGCGGAACGCGATGCTGCGCCACCAGATCCCGAGCTCGCTGCGTGAGCGCATCGTCGAGCTCGAGTCGTCCGTCGAGACCAGGTACTCGCGCCATCGAGGCGTCATCGACGGCAGAGAGGTCGACGACAACGAGATCAAGATCATCCTGCGCGAGAGCGACGACTCGGATCGAGCGCCGGGAGGCATGGGAGGCGTCGAAGACCGTCGGCGCGGAGGTCGCCGACGACGTGCGCGAGCTCGCCCGGCTGCGGAACGAGGCTGCGCAGTCGGTCGGCTACCGCGACTGGTTCGCGCTCTCGCTTGCGACCGACGAGATGGACGAGAACAAGCTGCTGGAGACGCTGGCCGCGGCCGACCGCGTGACCGCGGAGCCGTTCGCACGCTGGAAGAGCGCACTCGACGGGCGGCTCGCGGAGCGCTTCCGCTGTGACGCCTCCGAGCTCGGTCCCTGGCATTACGCGGATCCGTTCTTCCAGGAGCCGCCTCCCGAGGGCTCGGTCGATCTCGACCCGCTCTTCAAGGGCAAGGACGTGGTGGCGCTCGCGCGGCGGACCTTCGAGGGCGTCGGATTCGAGGTCGCGGAGATACTCGACCGCAGCGACCTGTACCCGCGGCCCGGGAAGAACCAGCACGCGTTCTGCATCGACATCGACCGCAGCGGGGACGTTCGCGTTCTCGCGAACGTCATCGACAACCACAGCTGGACGGACGCGATGCTCCACGAGCTCGGCCACGGGGCGTACGACCTCGGATTCGACGACGACCTACGCTGGCTGCTACGCGACACGCACCTCGTGACGACCGAAGCGTCTGCGCTCCTGTTCGGCGCTCTGGCCGGCGACCGCGAGTGGCTGGAGCAGGTGCTCGAGGTCTCGCCGGACGAGGCGAACGAGCTCGAAGGACGACTGCGTGCGGCGCGGGCGGCCGAGCTTCTCGTCTTCACCCGCTGGGTTCTCGTCATGAACGGGTTCGAGCGAGCCCTCTACGAAGACCCGGAGCGCGATCTGGATGCCGTCTGGTGGGCGCTCGCCGCGCGGCATCAGCTGGTTACGCCTCCGCGAGGACGCAAAGCACCGGACTGGGCTGCCAAGATTCACATCGCGGTCGCGCCCGTCTACTACCACACGTATCTCTACGGCTCGATCGTCGCATTGCAGGTGATGGAGGCGCTCCGGAGCTCCGTGGGTGGGCTGGTCGACCGTCCGGAAGCGGGGAAGCTCCTTCGCGACAAGCTCTACGCGCCGGGCGCCTCGGTGCGCTGGGACAGGCTTGTCGAGCACGCCTCCGGGCGCAAGCTCACCGTCGACTCGCTCGCGCACCGGGTCGCTGCCGCGTAGCGGCTCGCTGCGCTACGGCTCAGGCGCGAGGTAGGCCGCGGACGGGCTGCCGGCCGGGGTGAAGATCCCGAGCAGGGTCAGCTCGCGATCGGCGCTCGGGTTCTCGACGATGTGCACCTCGCGCGGGCGGAGGCGGAACGCGGAGCCCGCCCGAAGCTCCCCGTCGGACTCGCGCCGGAGCACGCGCGCAGGCCCATCCGGGATCCAGACGATCTCGTCGTACAGGTGGTAGTGCCAGGGGGCTCGGCCGGGAGGGACGAAGCCGGCGAAGAGCGTCGCCCGAGTCGAGCCGTTGTGCGGTCCGAGGAGCACGCGGAACGAGCGCGCTCCCGTCGCCTGCGACGCGCCCGTGGCATCACCCCGAACGACGATCTCGCGAGGCCCGAGCGGCGCGTGGCGGTCTGCGCGCGGTCCGACCGTCGCGTGGAGGAACGAGAGGCCGTCCGGCCCGGCGCTCACCGACGCGGTCTCCCCGGCGAGGATCAGCGCAGCCGACGACTCGTCGAGGGCGGCTTCATCGACCCCGAGCACGATCGAGCCGGAGCCGGCCACGACGTAGAGGAGCGAGTCGTGCTCGGGCTCGTGAATCTCGAAAGCCCCTTCCGCGATATGCGTGCGCGCGAGCGCCAGCGCCGAATCGGCGACGGCGGGGACGAGCTCCTCGGTCTCCACCGACCGTTTCACCGGAGGAGCGTAGTTAGCGAACTCCCAGCGTTGGGGTACGCATCCGTCCGATGCGGTTCCGAAAGAGTGCAAAGCTCGACCGCTCTCAGGTCGAGGACCTGCGCGGTCGTCGCATGGGAGGTTCGCCGATGGCGCTCGGCGGCGGAGGGATCGTCACGCTCATCATCGTCCTCGCGATCGTGCTCCTCGGTGGAAACCCGCTCGACACGGGTGGCGGCGCGAGCCCGTTCGACGATCTCGGCGGACAGACCGCCGGCACCGGTGCGCCGTCCTCGACGCTCGAGCATTGCCAGACCGGGCAGGACGCGAACGAGCACCAGGACTGCCGCATCCTCGCCGGTCGTCAACAGCGTGCAGAAGTACTGGACGGGGGCGTTCCGCGGCTACGAGCCTGCACGGACGCGCTTCTTCACCGGAGGAGTCTCGACCGGCTGCGGCCAGGCGAGCTCCGCCGTCGGCCCGTTCTACTGCCCCGCTGACCGGTTCGTCTACATCGACCTCGGCTTCTTCGACCAGCTGCAGTCGCAGTTCGGAGCATCCGGCGGGCCGCTCGCCGAGGCCTACGTGCTCGCCCACGAGTACGGGCACCACATCCAGAACCTGACCGGCGTCCTGCGCAGGGCGCAGGATCGCGACACCGGGCCGCAATCGAACGCGGTTCGGGTCGAGCTGCAGGCCGACTGCTACGCCGGGGTCTGGGTGCGGAACGCGGTGAGCACCGGGCTGATCGAGGAGATCACGCGGGCGGACCTCCAGGACGGGCTCTCCGCGGCCGCGGCGGTCGGCGACGACCGCATCCAGGAGAAGGCGCAGGGGAGCGTCAATCCCGAGGCCTGGACGCACGGCTCCGCCGAGCAGCGGCAGAGCTGGTTCGTGCGCGGGCTACGAGGGCGGCAGCGCGCAACTCCTGCGACACCTTCGCCGGCCGGGTCTAGCCGTCGGCGCGGCGGGACTCGCGCCGCGACATCATCAGGAAGGCGACGAAGCCGATCATCCCGAGCGCGATGAGCGCGCCCGCGAGCGTCGCTCCGCGGAAGGCAGGCGCCTCGACGTCGAGGATGCGCTCGCCGGCGTGCGCGGCGTTCCCGGTCCCGAGGACGATGCCGAGCGTCATCACGTTCGGGATCGCGAGGATCAGCGCGAGGACGACTGCGACCGCGATCGCCCGCGGTGTACGCCGCCAGTCGCGAACGCGGCGAGAACGAGGAGCGGAAGCGCCGTAAAGACGAATCCGTAGAAGAGCCCCACGAAGGTGCCCGTGACGATGCTTCCGTCCACCTGCTCGCCGATCCGCTGGGCCCACCAGCGCGGGATCGTCGCCGAGGCGATGAGCCCTCCGAGCAGCACCGCGGCCACGATCCCTCCCGCGACGAGCAGCCGGCGCGACCAGTTCGCGTCGGTCTGCTCGTCCATCGTCCGAGTATTCCAGGCACTGCGAGAAGCGGAGCCCAGGAGCCCCGCTTCTCGCTGGAAGTGCCCGATGCGTTCGGGTCGCCTACTGGTTCCCGGGTTGCCAGCCGACCTCGTCGACGTAGCACCAGTACCAGTCCTCGAGGGCCTCGGCGGAGCGAATGAGCGGATGCGTGCTCTCCTGGAAGTGCGCCGTCGCGTGCCGGTTCGGGGAGTTGTCGCAGCAGCCGATCTTCCCACAGCTCAGGCACATCCTGAGGTGCATCCACGAGCCGCCGATCTTCATGCACTCCTCGCAACCGGCCAGAGGCGTCGGGAGCTCGGTGAGCCGGATCGCGCCGAGATGGGAGCAGCTGGTGCTCACACGCGCAGGTCAGGCTAACGCCCCGCGTTCCGGTCGCTGCGGTCGACAGCGGGAACGAAGGACGTACCCTGAGGCGATGGAAACGGCAGCGACCCAGAGCCCGACTCTGGCGGCGGTTGCGCCCGAGACGGTGCGCGCGCCGTCGCTCGCTTCACGGTTGGTTGCCCTCGTGCCCGGTCTGTCTCGCCGCGGGCATCGTCGCCACGCTCGGGCTGAAGCACGGAGGGTACTTCGCGACGGCTTGGGGGCCGACGACGATCGTGATTCTCGTTGCGGCAGCAGCCGTTCTCGTCCTGCACCCGCGGCCGAACCTCGACGGCCGTGCGCTCGTCGTGCCGGGCCTGCTCGCGCTGCTCCTCGCCTGGATTCTCGCCTCCTCCACCTGGGGATCGCCGAGCGAGGCGGTTCCCGAAGCGCAGCGCACTCTCCTCTACGTGTCTGCGGCGCTCGCTCTCGCGCTGGTCCTCCGTCGCGGCATGACCATCGGAGTCTTGATCGGGGTCTGGGCTCGGGATAACGACAGTGTGCTTCTACGCACTCGCGGCCCGTCTGTTTCCCGAGCAGTTCGCAGAGCTTCGATGCCGATTGCCGGCTACCGGCTCTCGGAGCCGGTGGGGTACTGGAATGCGCTCGGGCTCTTGCCGCGCTCGGTGTCCTCCTGGCATTCGGTCTCGCTGCACGAGGCGAGCGACTCGGCGTCAGGCTCGCGGCGCGGGCGTCAACCGTTCCCCTCGCGCTCACGCTGCTACTTCACGTTCAGCCGAGGCGCCTGGATCGCATTGGCGATCGGCATCGTCGCCGCTCTTCTCCTCGATCCGCGCCGGCTCCAGCTCGGTCTGACGATGGCGATCGTCGCCCCCTGGCCTGCCCTCGCCGTGCTTCTCGCCTCGATCATCCGGCCCGCTGACGGAGAGAGGCGGCCACACGCTCGCCGCGGCCGCCGAGGACGGGCGCACCGTCGCCGCCGTGGGCGTCGGCCTCGCGCTCGTCGCCGCGGCGCGGTGACTCTCGTCGCGGCTTTCGAGCCGCGGGTTCGTCCGTCCTCGGCCGTTCGCCGGATCGGAAATGTCGCGGCTGTCGGCGGCGCCGTAGTCCTCGTTGCGCGGGGTGCTCGGGCTCGGGGGGCCGTCTGCGATTGCGAAGTCGTTCGCCGCCGACACGACGGGCGACGGGGCCGACTTGAACGAACGCCTCTTCAGCCTGTCGGGCAACGGTCGCGTCGAACAGTGGCGGGTTGCGCTCGACGACGCTTTCGAGAATCCGGTGCGTCGGATCCGGTGCAGGGAGCTTCAAGAGGTACTGGCTCGAGCATCGTCCCGGCGCGTGGTCGATCCGGGACGCGCACACCTCTACATCGAGATGCTCGCGGAGCTCGGGCCGGTCGGGCTCGCGCTGATCCTGGCGGTGTTCGGCTTCCCACTCGTCCTGGCCGTGCGGGCAGGCGCCGGCCTCTCGTTCCCATCGCGGCAGCGGTCCTCGTCGCCTACCTCGCTCGCGCGGCCATCGACTGGGACTGGGAGTTTCCGGTTCTCACGCTCGTCGCGCTCGCGTGCGCGAGCGTGATCGTCGCGGAGGCGGAGAGACGACAAGCGATCCGGTTCGCTGGCGTCGTGTAGCTCTCCTCGCGACCGTCGTCGCCTGTCGTGCCACTCGTCGCGGTCGTGACGGTCGGAAATCGAGCAGAGGCAGCCGCAGCGACTGCCTTCGGCGCGCGCGACTTCGAACGTTCGGCGAGCGAAGCCGAGAGAGCCGAGCGACTCGCGCCGTGGTCGGTGGAGCCGCTCGTGCTCCTGGGACGAGCACAGGCGGCGGCGTGGTCAGCGCGTGGCGGCTCGCGGGACCTTCGAGCGGGTCGTCGCGCGCGAGCCCGATCACTGGCGGGCCTGGTTCGAGCTCGCGGCGGTCTCCGCCGGCGCCGAACGCGAAGCGGCGTTGCGACGGGCGCGAGCGCTGAACCCGCTCGAAGGCACATCGGCGACCTGGAGGAAGGTCCGTAGTCGAACGGGCCAAAGGTTTCGTACCGACCGAGCTCGGGGCAGGTAGGGTTGCCATTGCCGGGCAGTCCGAGTACAAGGTGATGGGGAGCAGTAATCTGGGCACGTCTACTTCTGGGAGATGGGAATGAAGGGAATCTGGGGGAATCGGGCCGTCGGCCGCAAGGCTTTGGTCGTCGTGCTCGCGCTTGTCGTCGGCCTGGCCGTCGTCGGCCCTGCGTCGGCAGATGTGGTGCAGAACTCGCCGGCTGAGACGCAGTACGGCGGAGAGAGTCCTCCGGCGACGAGCAACCCGACGCCTGAGGCCGAGTCGGATGTCTTCCTGCCTCCGACCGTCGCTTCGGCGGGTCAGGAGGATTCGGACTCCGGGCTCCTCCCGTTCACGGGCGCTGCGCTCATCGTGCCGTCGGTAGTGGGAGGACTGCTGCTCGCGGGCGGCTTGTTCCTCGTCTATCGCACGCGCCGGCGCGAAAACTGAGCACGGCTCGACGACCGGGATAGGTACGGGTCAATGAGGTGGGTGCTCCGCGGAACGGGCATCCTTCTCGCGCTCGCGGGCTCGCTCGTCCTGCTCTGGGCCCTCGCCGTCTGGCAGTGGCAGGACCCGATCACGCTCGTCCTCAACAAGCGCGCGCAGTCGGAGCTCGCGAGCGAGTACGCGGTGCGAGTCGAGCGCGAGCAGCCGCGGCTCCGTCCCCGACGTCTGACCAAGAAAGAGGCTCCGGCTCCCTCGCAGGCTGCGCTCGCTGCCGCGTACCGGAAGCGCACGGAGCAAGGCGAGCCGATCGGCCGGCTGACGGTGCCCCGCATGGACCTGTCGATCATGGTCGTTTACGGAACCGAGACGGACACCCTCAAGAAAGGCCCCGGGCTCCACGAGAGCACCGGTTTCCCGGGGCAGAAGTTCTTGACCTATGTCGCAGGCCATCGCACGACGTACGGCGCGCCGTTCTCGGACATCGACAAGCTCCAGCCGGGCGACAGGATCACGTTCGAGGTTCCGTACGGCACCTATCGCTACGAGGTCGTCGGCCACCGGATCGTCCGGGATGACCAGATCGAGGTGCTGAAGGGACGTGGCCGTGAGGAGCTCGCGCTCCAGGCCTGCTGGCCGCGCTTTTTCGCGAGCCATCGCTACATCGCGTACGCGAAGCTCGTCGGCGTGGACCCGACGACGGCAGCGGCATCCTGACGGCAGCAACTAGGGTCTGACAATGGCCGTCACCGTGGTCGGCTCGGTCGCGTTCGACGCACTCGAGACCCCGTTCGGCAAGCGCGATCGCATCCTCGGCGGGGCTGCGACCCACTTCGCCCTCGGCGCGAGCTTCTTCACCGACGTACGGGTCGTCGGCGTGGTCGGCGACGACTTCGGGACCGAGGAGTTCGCGGTCTTCCAGTCGCGCGGCATCAACGTCGACGACGTCGAGCGAGTCGCCGGTGAGCAGTCGTTCTTCTGGGCGGGGCGCTACGACGCGGACATGCAGGTCGCGCACACCCTCGACACGCAGCTGAACGTCTTCGCCGGGTTCGATCCGGTGCTCTCTCCGGGCGCGCGGGAGTCGCGGGTGACCTTCCTCGCGAACATCCAGCCGGACCTGCAGCGACGCGTCCGCGAGCAGTGCACCGGAGCCGTCGTCACCGGCCTCGACTCGATGAACTACTGGATCGAGTCCGCGCGCGACTCGCTCGTTCGAGACGCATCGGTTGCGTCGACGTCGTGTCGCTGAACGACACTGAGGTGCGGATGCTCACGGGTGAGCCGAACCTCGCGCGCGCCGCACGTCAGATCTGCGCCCTCGGCCCGCGCGTGCTCGTCGTCAAGCAGGGGAGCTACGGAGCATGCATGTTCACGCAGAGCGGGTTCTTCTTCGTGCCTGGGTATCCGCTCGAGACCGTCGTCGACCCGACCGGAGCGGGCGACTCGTTCGCGGGTGGCTTCTTCGGCTACCTCGATGCGCATCTCGAGGCAAGCGAGCTCACGGACGACGTGCTCCGCCGGGCAGCGGTCTACGGCTCCGTGGTCGCGTCGTTCGCGATCGAGGCCTTCGGGAGCGAGCGGCTGCAGCGGCTGACGCTGCCCGAGATCGAGGACCGCTTCTCCGAGTTCAAGCAGATGACCCACTTCGAAGCGCAACCGCTGCTCGTGCGCGCCCGCGAGCGGTAACGCCGTGAGCACGTCCGCGCAGCGAGCTCGCGCCGCGCCCGCGCGCCCGGCGTACACCAAGCTCGAGGAGATGCTCGCCGCGGAGCAGTGCGTCGTCCTCGACGGCGGTGTCGGGACCGAGTTGCAGCGCCGTCCGGGCTCTGGTGCGAGCCCGGGGGAGCTGTGGGGCATGTGGGCGCTCTACCAGGCGCCCCAGGCCGTGCTCGACGTCCACCGGAGCTACGTCGACGCCGGCTGCAACGTGCTCTCGACCGATACCTGGTCGATCCTGTCCGCACCGGAGCTCGAGGCACGACTGGGGCCGGGTGGAGGGGAGGCGGTGCACTGGATGGACGTCGCGCGTCTCGGCATCCGGCTCGCGCGCCGCGCGATCGACGAAGGGGGCCGCGCCGACGAGTGCGCGGTCGCGTTCGCCATCTCCGAGGAGGTGAACTCGCCAGGTCGTCGCGGCACGCTCGAGCTCCTCTCCGGTGTGTTCGCCGAGGAGCCTCCCGACCTGATCCTGCTCGAGACGCTCACGCTCGTGCGCGATCCGGAGCTGTTCGAGACGGTCGGGCTGTTGCTCGAGACCGGGTTGCCCGTATGGCTCTCCTTCCGGCGCTGCCGACACGGTGTGTGCGGTGTATTCGGGCAACACTGGGGACCGCCCGAGGGCGATCTCTTCGGCCGCGCCGCACGCCGCTTCGAGGAGATGGGCGTGGGCGCGCTCATGATCAACTGCCTGCCCGTCGACCACGTGCCCGGGATGCTCTCCTGGCTCAGGGATTTCACACAGCTTCCTCTCGGTGTGTACCCGAACCTCGGCCACATGGTGGGCGCGCGCTGGCGCTTCGACGACGAGATCGACCCGGCCGCGTATGCCGAGCTCGCCCTCTCCTGGCGCGACGAAGGCGCGCAGATCATCGGCGGCTGCTGTGGCGTGACTCCGGAGCACATCGCAGCGCTGGCGAAAGCGGTCGCAGGCACGAAGCCGGGTCGCAAGCGGCCGCCGCTCGACGAGCGGTTGCTCGGTCGCGAGCCCGTCGCTCTCCCTGCTGAGCCCTGGCGCGACGAGCGCGAGCGGGTCGTGTTCCCGCTGCCTTTCCCGCAACTCACCGTCGACGAGGGCGTGTTCGTGCCGACGACCGGGAGCTACCTGGTCTGGAAGACGCTGTTCGACGACGACCTCGGCCGTGACCAGGCCTGTCTCGACGTCGGGTGTGGATGCGGAATCCTCGCCGTCCAGCTCGCGTTGAACGGGGCGGCGCGCGTGCACGCGATCGACATCGACGAGAGCGCGGTGGCGAACACTCTCGCGAACGGGTTTCGGAACGGCGTCGCAGACCGGATGACCGGGGAGACCGTCGACCTCTATCAGTGGGAGCCGACCGAGCGCTTCGACCTCATCGCCGCGAGCCTCTACCAGATGCCTGTCGATCCGTACGAGGAGCCGAGCGGGCACCGGCCGCTCGACTACTGGGGCCGCAACCTGCTCGATCACTTCATCCGGCTGCTGCCGCGGCTGCTGGCGGAGAACGGTACCGCGTACGTGATGCAGCTCTCGATCCTCGGTCAGAACCAGACGGCGCAGTTGCTCGCGCGAGGGCGAGGCTCGAAGCGAAGGTCGTGGATTTCAGTTTCTTTCCCTTTGGACAGGTCTTCCTGCAGAACAAGAGTCAGATCGATCGCGTCGAGCAGCTGTCCGACGCCTATCATCTGCGCTTCGCCGACGAGGACGTGATGGTTGCCTATCTGCTCGAGGTGACCAGGGCCTCCGGAACCGACCACAAGGAGCTCTCGACATGACCCAGACCGCAGTGCGTGAGGCACCCGCCTTGGATTTCAAGGTCGCCGACCTCGGATTGGCCGAATGGGGCCGCAAGGAGATCGAGCTGGCCCAGCACGAGATGCCGGGCCTGATGTCTGCGCGGCGCGAGTACGCGGCCGCGCAACCGTTGCGTGGAGCGAGGATCACGGGCTCGCTGCACATGACGATTCAGACCGCCGTGCTGATCGAGACGCTGGTCGCGCTCGGCGGCGAGGTCCGCTGGGCCTCGTGCAACATCTTCTCCACGCAGGATCACGCTGCGGCGGCGGTTGCCGTCGGCCCGGAGGGAACACCTGACCAGCCACGAGGCATCCCCGTCTTCGCCTGGAAAGGCGAGACGCTCGAGGAGTACTGGTGGTGCACCGAGCAGGCGCTCACCTGGCCCGAGGGTGGTCCCAACATGCTGCTCGACGACGGCGGTGACGCGACGCTGCTCGTGCACAAGGGAGTCGAGTTCGAGCGCGCCGGCGCCGTGCCGGACCCGGCCGGTGCCGATTCGGAGGAGTTTCGAATCGTGCTGGAGACCCTGCAGCGCTCCCTCGCAGCCGACTCGCAGAAGTGGACGCGGATGGCGGGCGAGATCAAGGGTGTGACCGAGGAGACGACGACCGGCGTGCATCGCCTGTACCAGATGGCGGAGGCCGGGACGCTTCTCTTCCCCGCGATCAACGTCAACGACTCGGTGACGAAGAGCAAGTTCGACAATCTCTACGGCTGCCGTCATTCGCTCGTCGACGGCATCAACCGCGCTGTCGATCTGATGCTGGCGGGCAAGCTCTGCGTCGTCTGCGGGTACGGCGACGTGGGGAAGGGCTCGGCGGAATCGCTTCGCGCGCAAGGCGCACGCGTCGTCGTGACCGAGATCGACCCGATCTGCGCCCTCCAGGCGCTCATGGAGGGCTACGACGTGCAGCGGTTGGAGGACGTCGTCGAGGTCGCCGACGTCTTCATCACGGCGACGGGGAACAAGGACGTGATCACCGTTCAGGACATGCGGCGGATGAAGCACCAGGCGGTCGTCGGCAACATCGGCCACTTCGACAACGAGATCGACATGGCCGGGCTCGCCGACTTGGACGGCGTCGAGCGGATAACGATCAAGCCGCAGGTCGACCAGTGGGTCTTCCCCGACGGCAAGGCGATCATCGTGCTGTCGGAGGGCCGACTGCTCAATCTCGGCAATGCCACCGGGCATCCGAGCTTCGTCATGTCGAACTCCTTCACGAATCAGGTGATCGCCCAGATCGAGCTGTTCACACGCACGGAGGAGTACGAGCTGGGCGTCCACGTCCTCCCGAAGCACCTGGACGAGAAGGTCGCACGCCTGCACGTGGACGCGCTCGGAGCGAAGCTCACCGAGCTCCGGCCGGAGCAGGCCGCGTACATCGACGTTCCGATGGAGGGCCCGTACAAGCCGGATCACTACCGGTACTAGGAGCGAGCCTGAACCTGGGGCACCACCTGCTCGGCATCGAGGGGCTGGCGCTTCTGCGCGCCGGTGGCTCGATGGGCGAGCAGGAGCTGGAGCGACGAATGGACGAGATCCGAACGGTTCTGGATCGGCTCGGGGAGGCTCCGTACTCGGCGGCGCGTGAGGCCGAGCCGGTGGCGACGGAAGTCGGCTACGCGGCGTGGGCGGCAAGCTACGACGCTCCGGGCAACGTCACGGTCGCGCTCGAGGAGGAGATCGTGCACGCGCTGCTCGCCGAGCTGCCGGCCGGCTCCTCGGTTCTCGACGCGGGCTGCGGCACCGGGCGGCACACCGCGTTTCTCGCCGGCAATGGTCACGAGGTCGTCGGGATCGACTCGAGCTCCGAGATGCTGGCTCTCGCCGCGGTCAAGGTGCCGACAGCGCGGCTCGAGCTCGCAGAGCTCGAGCGCATCCCGCTGCCGGACGACTCCGTCGACGCGGTGGTGTGCGGGCTCGTCCTGAGTCACGCCCGCGACATCGGGCCCGGCGTGACAGAGCTCGCTCGCGTCCTTCGCCCCGGCGGCAGGCTCATCGTCTCGAATCCACACCCGTTCGCCACCGGGATCCTCGATTGGCGTGCAACGGTGACCGACGACGCCGGCCGGCTCTCGGTCATTCCCGAGTACCCACATGCGCATAGCGAGTACGTCCGGGCGTTCACCTCCGCCGGGCTCCGGATCGTGGGCTGCCACGAGCCGTCGCTCACGCCCGAGCAGGCGCGCGATGAGGCGAAAGCGGGGCTGGACGAGGCGTTCGAGCTCGCCCTGACCGAATTCCCGGTCGTGATCGTGTGGGATCTCATCGCTACCCGTTGATGCTCGGCGCGAACCTCGAGAGCAAGACTCGCTGCCAGGACCTCGAGGCGGTCGCCCGTTTGGCATCCTCGCTCGGGGCACGCTACGAGGGTCGGCTCGAACAGCGGGACACGTACTTTCGAGTCCGGCAGGGGCGGCTCAAGCTCCGCGAGGTTTCGCATCACTCGCCGGATGGCCAGGTGTCTGCGAGCTCTGAGCTGATCCGCTACGAGCGTCCCGACGAGCACGGCGTGCGGGTGAGTGCCTACGAGCGAACGGCGATCGACGACCCCTACACGAGCAAGACGCAGCTCGAGGCCGCATACGGCATACGCGGGTGCGTCCGGAAGCAGCGCGCTCTTTGGATCCTCGACGCGACCAGGATCCACCTCGACGAGGTCGAGGGCCTCGGTGCGTTCGTCGAGCTCGAGACCGTCAGCGAGGCGGGACCGGGCTCGGCCGAGCGGCTCGAGCACGACCGCGTCTGGAGCGGGCTCGGGCTCGACCCACGCGCAACGGTGGAGGGGTCGTACATCGACCTCCTCGAGCACGCGGCAACGTAAGAGCGATGCCGCTCCGAAACCGGGTGTCGCCGCTGAGCGAGCTCGTCGCGGATTCCGCGCGGGGGCTGGTCTACGGCAACCGCGGCTGCCTCCACGACGACACCGGTCGCATCCGCCGCCGGTACAACGGGAGGCGTTGGATCGCCTGCCGGCTCGAGTTCCGGGGTTGGCAGCGGGCCCGATTGCTTCAGCCGGGCCGCTTCACAGAGCTCTTCTTCCTCGACGAGGCGACCGCCTTCGCCGCGGGTCATCGACCCTGCGCTCTCTGCCGCTGGGAGGACTACGTCGACTTCGGCAGGCGCTGGGAGAACCTCCATCCCGGTCAGGTCGGCGCGGATGCGATCGACATGCAGCTTCATTCCGAGCGCGTCGAGCCCGTCACGCGCAGACAGCTCCACCACCGTACGCCGCTCGACGAGCTCCCGGATGGCGCGTTCGTTCTTCGCGACGACGTCCCCTGGCTCGTCCTCGGATCGCAGCTCGTGCGCTGGACGGTAGCGGGCTATGTCGATCCGAGCCCGCGCCCGAGCGGCGAGGTCGTCGTCCAGATCACCCCGCCGTCACTCGTCGCGATCCTCGGTACCGGCTGGCGAGGGGTCGTGCCGCTGCTCCACCCGTCAGCGAGCTAGTGGTGGTATGCGTGGACGACCGCGTGGCCCTTGCCGCGCGCGATCATGTACCGGTTCGCGAAGAACGCGAAGGGATAAGCGACCACGAACCCGCCGGCGATCGTCGCCCAGAGCAGGATGTCGCCGAGGCCGGCCTCCATCGCGCCCGGAACGATCAGGACGAACGCGTTGTCGATCAGCTCCATGATCGTGATCGAGACGGTGTCCGCGACCAACGCGATCGGCACGATCTCGCGCAGGCCGAGCCCCGCCCGGTAGAGCGGGACTGACGTCAGGCCGAAGCCGAACGCATACGCGAGCGCGATCGCGGCGACGATCGTCGCGAAGTTGCTCCAGCCGAGCGCTGTGCCGATCGCGATCCCGGTGACCTCGCCGATGACACAACCGGTCAGGCAGTGGTTGGTGGCCGAGACGGCGAGCGAGTTCAAGCTCGGGCCGCCGTGGCTCGTGGCGTGCATCGCGCCTACGCGGATTCGGCGAGCTCGTCCAGCGACGTCCCGACGAGACCCTCGAGCTCTTCGGCGAGTCGAGCGAGGCCCTCGCCCTCGAGCTGGCGGATGCGCTCGCGCGTGAGCCCGAGCTCGCGTCCGATCGTCTCCAGTGGCTGCTGCTCGCCGCCGAACCCGAACCGGAGCTCGAGGACGCGCCGCTGTCCGTCGGGAAGCTTGCGCAGGGCGTCTCGCACCGCCTCTCGGCGATGTGCCTCGTCCGCCTCTTCCACGGGGTCGATCGAGGTGGGGTCGGCGAACAGGTCGCCGAGCTCGCCGTCCCCTTCGCTGCCGATCGCCTGGTTCAGAGAGACCGACGCCTCGACTGCGCCGAGCGCTTCCTCGACGTGCTGGAGCTCGAGGCCCGCCGCCTCGGCAAGCTCCTCGCTCGTCGGCTCGCGCCCGTGCTCTGCTTCGAGGCGACGACTGACCCGTGCGAGCTTGACCCGGCGCTCGTGGACGTGCGCGGGTACCCGAATCGTCCGGGACTGATTCGAGATCGCGCGCTGGCATGCCTGGCGGATCCACCACGTCGCATAGGTCGAGAACTTGAACCCGCGGCGCCAGTCGAACTTCTCGACGGCGCGATTCAGGCCGATGATTCCCTCCTGGATCAGGTCCCCGAGCGGCAAGCCATGACCCTGGTAGCGCTTGGCGATGGAGACGACGAGGCGCAGGTTCGAGTTGATCATCCGCTCCTTCGCCTGCCCATCGCCCCGCTCGACCAGCTTCGCGAGCTCGACTTCCTCGGCTGCCGTGAGGAGCTCGTGGCGGCCGATCTCGTTCATGAACAGCGTCAGCGAGTCGGTCGCGACCGGCATCGGAGTCCCGCGCCCGGCAGTTGCAGTTGCAGCCGGCGCGTCGTCTTCGGCGAGCTCCTCCGCGGCGATGTCGATCTCCCGCAGCGTGAGCTCCGCCCGGAGGATCGCCAGATCCTCCTCGTCGAGGTCGTGCTCGAAGGCGAGCGCCTCCAGCTCGGACTCGCCGACGACGCCTCGCTCGTCGGCCTGGTCCAGAAAGACTTCGATGTGAGTTTCGAACAAGCCTTTCACCATCCTTTTTGTCGCATGACCTCAGGCGCAATGAAGGCGGAGACGACAAGCGTCCCACCGCCTTTACCGCGCGCGTGCTTCTAGAAACGCCAGCGGCAGTCAGATATTCCCGATTCGGTGGCTAGCCTCCGCCGCATGAGCCGATTCCAGCGCTCGAGAGACGCCGGCGAGAGGCAGCGGGCAACAGCACTCGAGCTGTTCTTCGATCTCGTGTTCGTCTTCGCGATCACGCAGGTCTCCCACCTGCTCCTCGACGATCTCAGTTGGAGCGGCGCAGGGCAGGCGCTGCTCGCGCTGCTCGTCGTCTGGTGGGCGTGGAACTACACGACCTGGGTCACGAACGAGCTCGATCCCGATTCGATCGCCGTTCGGCTGCTCCTGATCGGGCTGATGCTCGGGAGCCTGCTCATGGCGGTCGCGATTCCGCAGGCCTTCGGCTCGCACGGGCTCCTCTTCGCAGGCGCGTACGTCGCGATTCAGGTCGGGCGCCACACGTTTCTGACGTTCGTGGCGGCGGAGCCGGGAACGATCGAACGGGAGCGCGCTGCACGGATCCTCACGTGGTTCCTGGTCGCGGGAGTGCTCTGGATCGCCGGTGGCTTGGCGGAGGACGAGGTGCGCTGGGCGTTCTGGCTCGCAGCGCTTGCGGTCGACTATGCGGCGCCGCTCGTTCTCTACTGGGTACCGGGGCGGCGGCGTCTTCCGTCGAGCACGTGGGAAGTCGAGACCGCGCACTTCGCAGAGCGCTTCCAGCTCTTCGTCATCATCGCGCTCGGGGAGACGATCGTCCTCACCGGCTCGACGACCGCGGGGCTCGACCTCGACACGGCGAGGATTGTCGCCTTCGGGCTCGCATTCCTCGGAACTGCGGCGCTCTGGTGGCTCTACTTCGACTACGTCGCGAGGATCGCCGAGCGTCGGCTGGAGCTTGCCGCCGACCGCACGAGGCTCGCTCGTGACGCCTTCACGTACCTGCACGCCGCGATCGTCGCCGGCGTGGTCCTGTCGGCGGTCGGGGACGAGCTCGTCATCGCCCATCCGACCGACGTCCTGCCGGGAGCGGAGGTCGCGGTCGTCGTCGCCGGACCGGCGTTGTACCTGCTCGCGCACGTCGCGCTTCGCCTGCGGATGACCGGGACGATCAGCGCCAAGCGCCTCGTCGGCGCGCTCGCCTGCATCGCCGTCGGAGGAGTGGGGACGTTCGCTCCCGCGCTCGTGGTCGCGGCGCTGCTCGTGGGCGTTCTCGTGGTGGTGATCGCCTCCGAGCAGCTCGCCGCCGCCCGTCGGCGCGCACGGGGCGAGCCGTCGCCTCTCGAGCGCCTCCAGCCGGCCGTCGGAGGAAACCGATCCGACGCTCCTGGGGAATAGTCGATGGAGGAATAGACGAGTGAAAGCCGAGGTGACTCACATGCGACGTGTCGGACTGAGCGTTCTGGCGGTGGTGGTTCTCGCGACAGGCCTGTGGGCCGGCATGAGCAGCGCGGGTCCCACTGAAAGCGGCGCCGAGGGAGTCGGACTGAAGGCGGGCCTCAACGTTCGGCAAGAGGTGCCACGTCCGAAGGAGGCTGGCTCGGATGCCCGCGGTTCCTTCGTCGGGACGCTGGTGCGCAAGGGTGCGGGCGGGACGGTTACCTGGCGCTTGACCTTCCAGGGCCTGACCGGGAAGGCGATGGCGGCTCACGTGCACCTGGCGGCGAAAGGAAAGCCGGGGCCGGTTGCGCTCGGCCTTTGTGGCCCGTGCCGCAGTGGGGCACGCGGCTCGGCGAAAGCAAATGCCAAGACCGTTCGGGCACTCTTGGCAGGCGGTGCGTACGTGAACGTGCACACGGCGGCGAATCCCGCCGGCGAGATTCGAGGGCAGGTTCAGAAGGGTTCGACGGTCGTGCCGCCTCTACGACGACGACGACGACGACGACCACCGATCCCGGCGACCCGTATCCGCCATACGACCCCTGATGCGACGTCGGGGCTTCTTTCATTCCGGAAGCTCCGCCAGCTTCGTCTCGAGGAAGCGCCGCTCCGCGTCGGAGTGAACGAGCTCCAGCGCACGAGCGTAGGCCGCGCGCGCGTCCTCGACGCGCTCGAGCCGGCTCAGCAACTCTGCGCGGGTTGCATGCAGGTAGTGGTAGGAGTCGAGCTCGAGGCTGTCAGCGAGAGCCAACGCGCTCTCGAGGTCGCCGGCTTCCGCCAACGCCGCCGCCCGGTTGAGCTCGACGACCGAAGAGCCAGTCAGACGGGCGAGTTCGCCGTAGAGCTCTGCGAGCCGTCGCCAGTCCGGAGGCTCGTCGACGTGCACCACCGCGATCGCGGCCTGCAGCACGTACGGACCGCGGCCTCCGAGCGCCAGCGCGCGGTCGAGCCCCGCCTTCCCTGCGGCGATCTGGTCGAGATCCCACAGCGTGCGGTCCTGATCGCGGAGAAGGACGACAGTGCCGTCGGCAAAGCGGGCGTCACTCCGTGCGTCGTTGACCAGCATCAGCGCCACCAACCCGTGTGCCTCCGGCTCGTCGGGCATCAGCTCGGCGAGCGCGCGCCCGAGGCGGATTGCCTCCGCCGCGAGATCTCCGCGCCCGCCGTAGCCCTCGTTGAAGATCAAGTAGACGACGGCGAGCACCGCGGCGAGGCGGTCGGGAAGCAGATGAGCCGGCGGCACGCGAAACGGGATTCCGGCGTCCTTGATCTTGCGCTTCGCGCGGACGAGGCGCTTCGCCATCGTGGCCTCCGGGACGAGGAACGCGCGGGCGATCTGCTCCGTCTCGAGGCCGCCCAGCGTCCGCAGTGTGAGCGCGACCTGCGCGTCGAGCGCGAGCGCCGGATGGCAGCAGGTGAAGACGAGCTCGAGGCGCTCGTCCGGGATCGCCGTCTCGTCCATCTCGTCCTCCGTCGCTTCCGGCACGTCGAGCAAGCGGCTCTTCGCTGCGAGCGTGCGGTCGCGGCGGATGCGATCGATCGCACGGTTTCGCGCTGTTGTCACGAGCCACGCGCGTGGGTTGGCGGGCGCACCGTCGCGTGGCCAGCGCTCGGCGGCGATCGCGAAGGCTTCCTGGGCGGCTTCCTCGGCGAGATCGAAGTCACCGAGGAAGCCGATCAGGCTGGCGAGGACACGGCCCCACTCGTCGCGGAAGGCCTGCTCGAGGATCGTTAGCCCTCCGCGATCGGGCGTACCTCGATCGCACCGCCCATGCGCGCGGCGGGGATCCCAGACGCGAGCTCGATCGCGGCATCGAGGTCGTCGGCCTCGAAGACGAGATAGCCGCCGAGCGCCTCCTTCACCGCCACGAAAGGCCCATCGGTCGTCAGCGTCTTGCCGTCCTGCACCCGAACTGTCGTCGCGGCCTCAGGAGGCTGGAGCCAGAGGCCGGGAGTGACGCCCTGGGTCTCGTTGATCGCTTGGTAGTCGGTGTAGACCGCCCTCTGCTCGTCCTCGGACAGGCGCTCCCACTCCGGCGAGCCCGGCGTCGGCGTGTCGCCTTGATGGATCAGCAGCAGGTACTTCATGGCTTCCTCCTTCTCGGATGGTCGCCTCCAAGACGAACCGAGGGCAACTCAAAGGACAACGTCGCGCGGAATTTGCCAGTCGCATTCTCGTCACCGCGCCGCGGGCGTGGCGAGCTCTACGAGTCTCGACCGTGTGCGCTCCGCGATGACGAACGAGGTTGCCCTTCCGCTCAACACGAAGACGTTGTGGCCGGCCGCCAGCCTCGAGCGCCTCGACGCGCTCCATGGCATAGCCGTCGGCGTACATTTCGAGATGTGCCCGATGAGCCCACGGAGTCGTCCGACGACGTCGAAGCCGGCCAGCGTGTCTATACGCCTCTCGTGCTGCGGAGCTACGACCTCTTCGTTCTCGGGTTCTCGAACCGCTTCGTCTGGCGATGTCCGAGCTCCACGATGCTCGAGCGCTACGACCGGCACATCGGTGCGCGCCACCTCGACATCGGGGTTGGCACCGGATGGTTTCTTGACCGATGCAAGTGGCCGGTCGACATGCCCCAGATCACGCTTCTCGACCTGAACGAGAACTCGCTGTCGAAGGCATCGCAGCGGATCCGCCGGTACGCGCCGGCGACGGTTCGGGCGAACGTGCTGGATCCGGTCGAGCTCGGTGAGAGGCGCTTCGATTCGATCGGAGCGAATTACCTCTTCCACTGTCTTCCCGGCGAGCTCGAGTCGAAGGTTCGAACGGTTGCCTCGAACGTCCGCCCCTACCTTGCGTCCGGGGGCGTCCTTTTCGGGAGCACGATCCTCGGCCGCGGGGTCGCTCACAACTTCCTCGGACGGCGTCTGATGCGTCTGTACAACCGAAAGGGGATCTTCTCGAACGTCGAAGACGACCAGCGAGGACTCGAGGAGGGGCTCGCATCGCAGCTGACCGACGTCGAGACCGAGATCGTCGGCGCCGTCGCGCTCTTCGCCGGTCGGGTCGCCGACAGCTAGCGGCCGCGCCATCCGTGGAGCCGCGATGGCACTGACGTAGCCTCCAGTCGTGCACCGGCTCACAAAGGCACAGGCCCGGCGCATTGCAGTGCGCGCGCAGCTTCTCGACGCGCGCCGACCGACCGAGCTGCTCACTGTCGTCCAGCGGCTGACGCTGCTGCAGATCGACCCGACGGCAGCCATCGCACCCAGTGCGGACCTCGTTGCCTGGAGCCGTCTCGGCTCGACATACCAGCCCGCTCACCTCCAGCAGGCTTTGGAGCGGGATCGCACGCTGTTCGAGCACAACGCGCTGATCCGGCCCATGAGCGACCTCGGCCTGTACCTCGCCGGCGCGGTCGACTGGCCGACCTACGAGAGCACGCGCGCGTGGATTCGCGAGAACGACTCCTTTCGGCGCGACATTCTGAAGCTGCTCCGCAAGTCGGGGCGGATGAGCTCACGCGACATCCCGGACACGTGCGTGGTGCCATGGGCATCCTCCGGGTGGACGAACAACCGCAACGTCACCCAGATGCTGGAGTTCCTGATGATGCGCGGCGAGATCGCGATCGCGGGGCGCGTCGGGCGGGAACGGCTGTGGGACCTCGCCGAGCGCGTCTACCCGGCCGATGTCGTGATCCCGTCGGTCGACGAGGCCGAACGGCTCAAGAACGAGCGGCGGCTTGCCTCGCTCGGCATCGCCCGGCAGAAGGCAAGGGCGATGCCGATGGAGCCGATTCACGTCGGCGACGCAGGCGAGCCGGCAGTGGTCGAGGGCACCAAGGGCGAGTGGCGTGTCGACCCCATGGCGCTCGGCGAGGATTTCGAGGGGCGCACCGCGCTGCTCTCGCCGTTCGACCGGCTCGTCCACGACAGGGTCCGCGCCGAGGAGCTGTTCGACTTCGAGTACACCCTCGAGATGTACAAGCCCGCCGCCAAGCGCCGCTGGGGCTACTTCGCCCTCCCGGTGCTCCACGGCGACCGGCTGGTCGGGAAGGTCGACGCCACCGCCGACCGCAAGGCTTCCGTGTTGCGCGTGCACGCTATCCACGAGGACGTGAGGTTCACCCGCACGCTGGCGAAGGCCGTGCAGGCCGAGCTCGACGACCTTGCCTCGTGGCTCGGGCTGAGCGCTGTCGAGCCGGCGGCCTAGTACGTCGACGGCGACGTCGGCGTCGACGACCGCGCGGATCTGCGTCTCCGCGTCGTACGGCTCATCGGCTCTCGCGTGCGACGTGCACCGACCCTCTTGATTTCGGGGAACACGTCGCAGTCTTCGCGCCGTCGCCGCTACGCGACGAACTCGTCCGCGACGGCAAGCGCGTCGTCGAGGATCGCGATCCCCTCATCGAGCTCCTCGATGGTGATGTTGAGCGGCGGGCAGACCATCACCATGTTCCAACGTGTCATCAGATAGAGGCCGTCGTCGAGCGCTGCTTTCGCCATCCGGGCGACCGGGGCGAGCTCCTGGGCGGTCGGGTTGAAGGGAACGAGGGGCTCGCGCGTCTCGCGGCTCTTGACCAGCTCGAGGCCCCAGAGACACCCAAGTCCCCGGACGTCCCCAATCGAGGGGTGCCGCTCCTGAAGTCCGCGGAGTCGGCGTTCGAACTCAGGGCCCATCGCCGAGGCGTGCTCAACGATCCCTTCCTCCTGAAAGGTCTGGATCGATGCTACGGCGGAGGCGCACGCGAGCGGATGACCGCTGTAGGTGAGTCCGCTCGCGAAGTACTTGTCGCGTACCCAGTCGGCGATCTTCTCCCCGAAAATCATCGCAGCCAGTGGGACGTAGCCCGAGTTGATGCCCTTGGCGACGACGAGGATGTCTGGCACGACGTCCCAGTTCTCGCAGGCGAACCACTTGCCGGTGCGACCGAAGCCGGCGATCACCTCGTCGCAAATGAGCAGGACGCCGTAGCGGTCGCAGACCTCGCGGATCGATTGGAGGTAGCCGTCTGGAGGGACGATGACCCCGTTCGGCCCGACGACGGTCTCGAGGATGACCGCGGCGACGTTGTCTGGCCCCTCGTACTGAAGCAGCTCTTCCAGGTGCGGCCCGCCGCTACAGACCGGACACGGATCGGGATGGCCGGCTGGGCAGCGGTACGTGTACGGATCGAGCATCCGGACGACTCCCGGAATTCCGGGCTCCGCAGGCCAGCGCCGCGGATCTCCGGTGAGCGTGATCGCGCCGGCAGTCGCGCCGTGGTACGACCGGTACCGCGCGATCACCTTGTGGCGCCCCGTGTACCAGCGTGCGAGCTTGATCGCGTTTTCGTTCGCCTCCGCTCCGCCGTTCGTGAAGAACGACATCGTCAGGTCGCCGGGGGTGACCTCCGCCAGCAGCCGCCCTAGCTGCGACCGTGACTCGCTCGCCATCGGTGCACCGATCGTGCACAGCCGGCGGGCCTGTTCCTGGATCGCCGCGACGATCCTCGGGTGCTCGTGGCCGAGCGAAAGGTTGACGAGTTGCGAGGCGAAGTCGAGGTAGCGCTTCCCGTCGTAATCCCAGAAGTAGCGCCCCTCGCCGCCGGCGACCGCGATCGGCGAGATCGCGTCCTGCACCGACCACGAGTAGAGGACGTACCGCTTCGCATCCTCGACAATCTGTTGCCCGCGGTGGGCGTCGACCTCGACGCTGGCCACGCGTCGATCCTAGCTCCTCCGCGGCCAGGATCCACGAGCAGACGATCGGGATGTGTGCCAGTTGACGATCGTGGGCGTCAATAGGGCGTCTAGTGTGTGCCACCAGTAGGTCCGGTGACGAAAGTGAGCGCGTAGATGTCCTCTCAGCCCTACCTCTTGGCGGATCAGCCCTCGGAGCTGGAACGGCTTCAGCTCCAATCGCGCGTGTGGGAGCCGAGTGGTCGCCGCCTTCTCGACGAGATCGGGGAAGGTCGCGGAGCGCGTGTCCTCGACGTCGGCTGCGGCGCGATTGGGTGGCTGCGACTGCTGAGCGAGTGGGTCGGGCCCGGTGGAGAGGTCGTGGGGGCCGACATCGACGGCGCGATGCTTGAGGCCGCCAGACAGTTCGTGGAAACGGAGGGCCTCCCCAACGTCGCGCTCGTGAGAGACGACCTCTTCGCAAGCAAGCTCGAGTCGTCCTCGTTCGACCTCGTCCATGCCAGATTCCAGATCGCGCCGCTCGGTCGCGGTCCGGAGCAGGTGGAATCCCATGTCCGCCTCCTCCGTCCGGGAGGCACCGTCGTGCTCGAGGAGTGGGATACGAGCACATGGCGCCTGAACCCACCTGCGCCGGGAATGGAAAGGCTGATCGAGCTCATCGGGGAGGCGTTCGTGCAGTCCGGCGGCGACATGTACGCGGGACGCAATCTGCTCGAGCTGCTCCGCACCGTCGACATCGATGGGAATGTTCGCGCCGAGGTCGTAGCGCTGCCTTCCGGTCACCCCTATCTGCGGGTGCCGTTGCAATTCGCAACGGCCTTGGAACAGCGGTTGCTGTCGCTGGTGACCGCCGACGAGCTGGAGCAGCTTCGAAAGGACGCCACGGCTGAACTTCAGGAGCCCGGGCGCTGGGGCACAACATTCACGCTCTTGCAGAGCTGGGGCCAGCGCGCGACGTAGGGCGGGTCGGCTCCGCCCGCCGTGGACCGCGCCGCTCGAATCGAGGAGCGTCGTGGATCCCGAGCGGTCGGCGTCGGCGTCACCGATTGCGCGAGGCGATCTCCTTCACGACGTGCTCCGCGTCCCTCCCGACACCGGGAAGGAACCCGGACGACATCGCGTAGAGGAAGAAGAGTCCGACGAAGTACAGCCCGGGTGCTTCGGGGACGATCCCGCGGTGATGGACCGGCTCCATCGGGTGATCCTCATCGCCGAAGACAGGCAGGTCGATCCAGGAGAAGTCCGGCCGGAACCCTGTGCACCAGATGACATTCGCCGCCTCGAGGACGCGGTCGTCCTCGAGCAGCGGCACTCCGTCCCTCACGCCGACGACGCGAGGAACGCGTTCGATGCCGACGGCGGCGATGTCTTTGGGCTTCACGCGGACGAGCGGCGCGCCGTGGGAGAGGAGCCTCGGGCGCATCCTGCGTCCGATCGGCGTGCGCACCGTGAGTACGCGGTGGCCGATGACCCGGAACATCAGCGGCAGGAAGACGAATCGTGCGGGCGCGCGCTCGATGCGGAAGGGGACGTGACCGGATTCCTTCCCCGCGAGCCAGGTCGCGTGCTCCTTGACCACGTCGATTGCGATCTCGGCGCCCGAGTTCCCGACTCCGACGACGAGCACCGGCCCTTCTCGGAGTTGCGACGGGTTCCGGTACTCGCCGGAATGGAGCTGGTGGATGCCGGGGTCGAGCTCGTGGGCGAACGGAGGCACCCGGGGAACGCCGTGGCTTGCCATCGCCACGACGACGCTCTCAGCTTCGAAGACCCGGTCGCCAGCTTCGACGACGAACCGGCTGCCGTTCCTGGACAGCCGATCGACTCTGACACCGGCCCGAACCGGGAGCTCGAGCTTTGCGGCGTAGGCCTCGAGGTAGTCGGCCACCTCGTCCTTGGTGGAGAACGAGTGGGCCGGACCGGGAAAGGCCATCCCCGGCAGGCCGTTGTAGCGGGCGGGCGTGAAGAGACGAAGGGAGTCCCACCGCTTGCGCCAGGAGTCGCCGAGCCGCTCGTTTGCGTCGAGGATCATGAAGGGGAGGTTCCGGCGCGCGAGGTGGTAGCCGACTGCAAGGCCGGCCTGGCCGCCACCGATGACCAGCGTCTCGACCCGCTCTCGCTTGGCTGGAACACTCGAAGTGTTGTTCATCGCCGCCTCCTACGGGTTTGGCTCTCGGCAGGAAGCTACGAGCGAAGGGGTGTCGGCGCTATTGGGAGTTCTCCCAATGTCGCGAGCCCGTGCTCCATCGCGAAGAGCGCAGCGGCGGCTCGCGTTGATACGCCGATCTTCCGGTAGGCGTGCTCGATATGGCGGTCGGCGGTCTTGGCCGAGATCCCGAGCGCGCTTGCGATCTGCTTGGTCTGCAACCCGCGCGCAAGTAGCACGATGACCTCGGCTTCACGCTCGGTCAGCCCGGCCGGTCGCTCGATTCGCGGGACCCGCTGCCCGGCTGCCTCGAGCACCGCCGCCACGGCATCCGCGTCGAAGAGCCCGTCGCGACACTCCTCTCCCAGGATCTCTGCGGCTTGCTCCGGGGAGCGCGGCGCGCGGTGCGGCCTCGGCTCGGTCATCGCGTGGTAGGCGTCGGCGGCGCCGAGAAGCCGCGCAGGCGGCGTGAGGGTCGCGGCGGTGAGGCCACGGTGGTAACCCGAACCATCCATCCGTTCGTGATGGCCGCTCGCGACCGCGGCGAGCCCTGACAGAAACGGAGAGTGCGTGAGGACGCGCTCGGTGAAGTACGGGTGGAGCCTCACTCGCTCCCACTCATCTGTCGTCAGAAGACCCTGCTTCTGCCAGATGCGAGCCGGAACTGCGGTCCGCCCGAGGTCGTGCACGAGTCCTGCGCGCCGAAGCAGCACGACCTCGCTGTGCGCCAAGTTGCAGCGCTCGCCCGCCGCTGCCGCGAGCTCGGCCACGCCTGCCGAATGGCCCACGAGGTACGGAGACACCAGATCGGTGAAGTCCCCCATCGCGGCCAGGGCTCTGTCGATGGTCTCGCCCTCCAGCATCCAACGCGGCCGCGGCTCGAACGCGAGCGTTTCGTCCCATGCCAAGGCGTCGGCATCGAGCGCGAGCATGCCCGCGGCCTCGTCGGCGAGGAGCGGGGCTATCGCCGGATCGAAGGCGTGACCTGACCGCTCGCGGGTGACGCGGGCCGCGAACTCGTCACC
Source organism: uncultured Actinomycetes bacterium (assembly GCA_963758605.1). Lineage (GTDB taxonomy): Bacteria > Actinomycetota > Thermoleophilia > Gaiellales > Gaiellaceae > GMQP-bins7. The sequence continues at coordinate 123,522 of CAVWWI010000016.1, forward strand.
GCCCAGCATCCGTTGGAAAACCGCATCGCGAGCGACGTGGACGATGCGCACCGGCAGCGGGATCTCATCCTCCTTCGCACGACCGGGCTGGCCCTTCCCGTCCCAGCGCTCGGCGACGTAACCGAACAGGTGCCCTACGGATTGCGGCGCACCTAGCCGGTCCGTCAGCATCTGCGCCACCTCGCAGAAGGCGGCGAGGTGTTCCTTGAACACCAACGCCACCCGTGGCAGACCGTGCGCGAGCTGCCGTGCACGCACGAGCGGCGAGCCGTCCGGCGGGGCAACAGCGCGAAGGAACCCGGCCGCCATCTCCACACGCGACCCGAACCGCGCCGGCGCCGCGTACCGCGTCAGCGCGTCATCGGCACCGAAGATCTCGGCGGCGACGTCTGCGTTGGCCGTACAGCCGACGTAGAACAGCAGGCACGTGTAGTACGTCTGCGACGCCGTCTCCGAGTCGACGCCCAGACGGTCCGCGAGCCGCATCGCGACGAGCGTGCTGTGCAGCCCATGCCCGAGCGGTAGTGCCATGCCGAGGTCCGTCGCCAGCGAGAGCGCAGCGATGACTTCCGCGACGCGGACAGATCCGCTGTCAGGCGAAGGATCGCCGGGCACGCGGCGACAGTAGCCGAGTCGATCTGGAGTGGCGGGCAGGGCGGCAGCGTGATGGACGAACGCGACGAAGCTGGAATTGAGGGCACGCATGGCACCGGGGCCCCCGTATGGAGGGCCCCGGTTTGGAGCGCGAAGTGTCGGTCCGGTCAGTCCTGCTGTACGACGTTGAGGCCCGGACCGCCGTCGAGGGCGTCCTGGCCGGGACCGCCGACCAGGATGTCGTCGCCGTCGCGGCCGAACAGCGTGTCGTTCCCGTCGCCGCCGACGAGGAGGTCGTCGCCTGCGCCGCCGTCCAGCGTGAGCAGGGTCGAGCTGGCAGGGACCTGTGCTGCGTGGACGATGTCGTTGCCGTCGAGCGCGTTGACCGTGAGCGCGTCGGTCGCCGGGTCTGCGTTGGTGACGTTCACCGTCGCCGCCAGGCCGGTGACGCCGGCCGTCCCGCCCCTGCCGGCAATTTCGATCG
>CAVWWI010000017.1:0-66148 GCA_963758605.1 uncultured Actinomycetes bacterium
TTTAGCCTAACTGGACAGCCGGGCTGACGCACTGCTGTCTCCAAGCCATTTCACCAGCTCAGCCGTGTGCCGCCGTACCGTGTCACTTGACACGCGTGCACCAGACCGGTCATAAGCTCCCTCGGAACACGTCGAGCAACGACGCAGGGGAGGAGCGCGATGCCCACAACCAGTTCGACGACTCCGATGGATATCACCCGTGCGGTCGTCGCGAGCTTCGACCGCTGCGAGAGCGAGAGACTGCGTCAGATCATGGAGAGCCTCGCGGCCCACCTGCACGCATTCGCGACCGAGGTCGAGTTGACGGAGGGGGAGTGGGAGGCGGGGATCCGGATCCTCACCGAGACGGGCCACATCACGGACGACCGCCGGCAGGAGTTCATTCTGTGGTCCGACGCTCTCGGAGTATCGATGCTCATTGATGCGCTCGCGCACAGCGTTCCGCACGGAGCAACCGAGTCCACGGTCTTGGGCCGTTCTACGTTCCGGGGGCCGATCTCCGCGAGTTCGGCGCGTCTATCGCCGAGGAACCTGCGGGGGAGCCTGCATGGGTGCACGGCTACGTCCGCGGGGTTCACGGGGAGCCGATCGCAGGTGCCGAACTCGACGTCTGGCAGAACGGAGACGACCGCCTTTATGCCGTGCAGAGTCCCGACGCTCCCGAGCACCATCTTCGCGGTCGCTTCCGCGCCCGTAATGACGGCAGTTATGCGTTCCTGGCAGTTCGCCCGGTGCCCTACACCATTCCCGCTGACGGCCCCGTTGGACGGATGCTGGAGTCCACCGGGCGGCACGCGTGGCGCCCGGCACACATTCACTTGATCGTGCGCGCACCCGGTTACCGCACCGTGGCGACGCATATCTTCGACGCTGGGAGCGAGTACCTCGACTCGGACGCAGTCTTCGCGGTCAAGCCGTCATTGCTGCGCGATTTTGTGCGGCGTTCTGGGGACGACCCGGAGCGGCCGGTTGGCGTCACCGGTTCTTGGTGGTCGGTCGAGAACGATCTCGTGCTCGTCGAAAGCGACCGACCCGCCGAACTCGCCGGCCCGGGCGGGACTGCTGAGGCTCGAGCTCAGCGGGCTCATGACGGCTGAATCACTCATTCAGCGGTTCGAGGTCTTTCAGCCTCGCGAGGGGCGAGGCGGCGGGAACAGACCGCGGGTTCGATTCCCGCCGCCTCCATATTTCCCCGCTCAGGGCGCTTTTTGCTTCCGCGGGTTCGATCGCGCCGCCTCCTATTCCCCGCACAGCACCGCCGCAGGTGCCGGGGCGCCGGGCAGCAGGACGCTGGCGTGCGCGAGCGTGCGGGAATGTCTCTTGAGACCGGAGCACGGCGCGACTAGCGCTGCGTACCGTTTCTTCAGGAAGTTGCCCGCGACGACGACGGGTTATACGGTCGTTCCGTGGCACGCGAGGACGCGGGGTTCGATAGGGGTTCGGCGATCCCTGAAGACAACAGCCACGTGTCGCGTTGCGAGGTCCCCGGCGCATGGAGCGACGGCACCGGACTCGTGGTCGGATCGAGGCCGCCGACTTGATCGACGAGCGTCTTCGGGTGGGAGTTCAGCTGCCGGAGGTTGAGCGCGACGTACGCTGGCCGGAGCTGCGCGCGATTGCGCGAACGGCGGAAGCATCCGGCTACGACTCCATCTGGGTCGGCGACCACATGCTGTACCGAGGTGACGGTCGCCCGGAACGTGGGCCCTGGGATGCGTGGTCGGTGCTGGCGGCGTTGGCTGCGTCGACCGAACGGATACGGCTCGGGCCGCTCGTCGCGTCGACCGCATTCCATCCGCCAGGTCTCGTCGCGCGGATGGCGGCGGCGATCGACGAAGTATCCGCAGGACGGTTCACTCTCGGCGTGGGCACAGGCTGGAACGAAGCGGAGTTTCGCGCGTTCGGGATCGCGTTCGAGAACAAGGTGGCGCGCTTTGAGGAAGCGTTCACGATCATCCGGCGACTGCTCGCCGGGGAGCGCGTGAGCTTCGATGGGCGCTTCTACCGCGTCGACGATGCTCTGCTGTTACCGCCGCCACAGCGCCGCGTGCCAGTACTGATCGGTAGTTCCGGGCCGCGAGTGCTCGCGGCGACGTCGCCTCACGTCGAATGGTGGAACAGTTGGTATTCGTGGTACGGCAACACGCCATCGGGGTTCGCTGCGCTGAGCTCACGGTTCGAGGGCGACTTCAGACGGAGTGCCTGCGTGCTCGTGACCGTTGACGGAGGCATGAGCGAGCGAGCTCTCGAAGAGGGATCTCCACCTGTCGAGTCGCGCGAACTGCTGCACCACTTGAACGAACTGGCCGATGCCGGGGCCGACGAGGCAATCCTCGTGCTGGATCCGATCGACGAGCGCTCCGTTGCCGCCGTGGCCGACGCGCTCGCGCTTGCTCCCCATCGGGCGCACTGACGACCGCGGACCGCTGAGGGGGGCCTCACCCGAACGCCGGTCGTCCGAGACTTCGGTTGCTGAAGTTCCATGAGCAGGAAACAGGACCGCCTCGTGTGCGAGTGATCAGAAATGTTCCTTGAGTCGGCTACGCGCCGACGACATCCAGGAAGCGCTCGATCATAGCGTTCACCTGCTCGGGCACCTCGAGCTGGTGAAAATGGCCAGCGCCGACAGTCATCCCAAAGTGCACATCCGGCCTCAACGCCTGGAGGCGTGACGGGTCGTTGCTGCCTCCCGGCTCCGAAAGGAGCACGAGCAGCGGCGCAACGCACATCACCAGGGCGGCGACGCCGTTCCACCGAGCGACGCCTTCGATGACTGCGCGCGCGACCGGGAGAGGAACCGAGCACATCGTGTCGACGATCTTCCTCCGGAGCTCGTCATCGGCCGTCGGGCCGACGCCGTCGATGACCCAAGCCCGCCGCACGTCCTCGCCGGTCGGCCCGGCAAGCTGCTCCGCGAAGCCCGGGAAGACGCGGCTCGCGATATCGGTCGGGTGAACGGGGCCTGGGTCGTCCGCGACGAGCGCGCGAGGAAGAAATGGGTGCCGCGCGCCGAGCTCGATCGCGATCATGCCCGCCGAGGCTGTGGCCGACCACGACCGGCTTCTCGATCCCGACTTCGGCGCAGAACCACGCCACGTCGTCGGCAAGCTTGGCGATGTCGTAGCCGCCTCGGGTGCGAATCGCTCTGCCCGCATCCGCGTAGCGCGAGCGCTGTCACGGTGTGCGTGCCCTTGAAGTGGTCGAACTGCGGCTCAAAGAACGTATGGTCGCAGCACCATCCTGGGACGAAGAGAGCTCCGAGCTCGCCGCTTCCCTCCCGCTCGTAGTAGAGCCTCAGCCCGTCGCGTTCCGCGTACGGCATGGCGCTGTCATCTTGTCATGGCAGGCCGGGATCGGACCCGACGAGATCAACTCGTGTCCGGCGATCGTCGCTTACACGGCCGAAAGCGACTCCGCTGACATCAGACGACGACGCAACGCCGGCTCATGCGCTCGTGGAAAGCATTCAGCGCGATGGCGAGCCCGTCTTCGCCTCGGTTCAGGCGGTCCTCGGGGACGAGATCTTCCTACGTCTGCATCCCGACTGGCGGACAAGCCCAGGAGGAGACCGTGCGCTCGATCCGCATGAACGACGAGCGCGACGTCTACGTCGCAGTTGCCGGCGCTCGACCTGTCGGCTTCGTTGTTGAATGGTTATATGAGTGTATGGGCGTCATCGAGATCATCGGAGTCGATCCCGACTACCAGAGGCGGGGCGTAGGGCGCGACTCACCGAGTTCGCCGCGGACCACATGCGCCGTTGTGGCATGGACATTGCGGTGGTCGAGAGGGGCGGCGACCCAGGGCACGCACCCGCTCGTGCGCTGTACGGCGACGTGGGCTTCACCTTCTTGCCGATCGCCCGGTGCTTCCGGTTGCTCGACTGACGCAAGCAACTCGCGGTCCGCGCGCGTCGAGGGACATTCCCGCACGCTCGGGCAGGCGAGTGTCGTCTAGTTGCCTAGGGTCGGGTCGGGCATGAACTCCCGGACCTCTTGAGCACAACGGCAGGCGACGGCGATCTTGGCAGCCCACTCCAGCGCCTCCTCGCGTGAGGGTACGTCGACGACGCAGAGTCCGCCGATGGCCTCCGGGTACGGGCCGTCGGTGACCGTTCCGTCGGTGGCCACGATGCTCGCCTTCTGGTTCTCCAGTCCGCCGCCGAAGACCCACACGCCAGCGTTGATGGCCTCCTGGACCACCGCGAGTGAGGCGCTGGTCACGGCGGGCATGTCCTCGTCGGGGATGTGGTCCATCGCGTGGGCATCGAACGAGATCAGGTACCGCGGCATCGCATGACTCCTCTCTCGGCGGCCTCCTCCGCCGCACATAGATGTTGCTCTCGAAGGTAGACCGCTCGGCGACCCGTAACTCATCGGCTTCTGCCCAGGCTGCGTCAGGGGATATTCCCGAACACTGGCCCAGCCGAGGAATCCAAACGTCAGGCGGGTTTCGGCATGTCCTTGTACTTGGCAGGAGCGTCCGGCCGAGTCGTGTACGCACGCCATGCGGCGTCGCCCTCATGCGGGTCGATGTCGTCAAGGACCGCCGCTGCAATCCAGGCGACCTCGTAGAAGCTGTCCTTTACTACTGACACGCCGCTGGGCCCCGAGGGTGCGCATGTTGAAGCCGTCGAGGCCATCAGTGTCGAGCAGGCTGACGGCGGCTTCGATGTTCTTCTCGGCGGTGAGTGTTTCGCGCGCCATCGGTGCGGCCGTGGGAAGATTGGCGGGTGGCGTCGCCGCCCACCATCACGCCAGTCTTCGTTGCCGACTTTCCGTCGAGGGCGAGCGGATGCCGGTCTACGTGCACGTCATCGACCATCCCGATGCGCGCGTGCTGGTCGACACCGGCATGACGGAGCTGCACCCGGCGATGGCCGACATGGATCCCCGCCTCCGGCCGCTGAGCGAGCAGGACTTCGATCTCGCCGGCATCGACATCGTCGTCAACACACACCTGCACCCCGACCACTGCGGCGGCAACCACCTCTTCGCCGGCAAGCCGATCTACGTCCAGCGTCGGGAGCTCGACGACGCGCGCAGCGAGGACGACTACACCATTCGCGAGTGGGTCGAGGCGCCCGGCGTGCAGTACGTGCCGGTCGACGGCGAGCACGAGCTGCTGCCCGGGCTCCGGCTCGTCCCGGCGCCGGGCCACACACCCGGCATGCAGATGGTCGTCGTCGAGACTGGCGGGCGCCCGGTCGTCGTCGGCGGCGACGTGGCGGTGTGGTTCGGCGAGTTCGACGAGCCGCCCACCGAAGGCCGGCAGCGGGTCCTTGCGCTCGAGCCCGAGCTGGTCTGGCTCGCGCACGAGCACGAGCCGTGGCGGCCCCGCACCGTGTAAGGCACGCCACGGATAAGGCGGCGGTGGCCAACAAGTTGGGCCGGGTAGCTTTGCGCCAGGAGTCAACGCTGCCCTCGCAGCCTTGGTCGGGGTGCATTCCCGAACACTGGCGCGGGCGACAGTGCCTTCCCTCGGCGATTGAAATGTTGCGCGGGTTCGATTCCCGCCGCCTCCACTCTTGGCTCAATCAAGACGCTTTCGGGGTGCTCCCGGGCGGCAGCACATGTCGATACGAGGCGGCTTTCACGTACGAAACTCCTGCAACAGGCCATCTCCGTTGGCTGGCCTCTAACGAGAGCGCAGAGGAACTGCCGCGCCGACGGGCGCAGGAGACCCCGCTGGCGCGCGGGGTCTCCTTCGTATCGGGCTCAGTCGAACGAGCCTCCGGTTTCGAGCAAGGTCTTGAGGTCGCTGAGGATCAGCGGCCAACCGCCGCCACCCTCGAACCTGCGCGCTTCCGTAATCCCGACGACGGATGCGTGCATCGGAGCGCCGTCGAGATCGTGGGTGACGGTGAGGCGAGTGACGCCACCGTCGTCCTCCTCGATATCGAACGTGACGCGGGTCGGCGTCTCGGCCGCGATCTCCGCGCCCCAGAGGGCACGCCACGTCTGGACGAGCCTCCGCGGCGGGTCTGCCTCGATGATCTCGCCGTCGACGGCAACCTCCCCCAAGCCCGCCGCTCTCATCTCGGCTGGAGCCAGGATCCGGTAACTGGCGCCCGGCTCCAGGGCCTCGAACTCGACGGTCCCGCGGTAGCCGTAGCGCTGCGTCCACTCCGGCTTCGTAATGGCGTCCCAGACGGCCTGCTGGGACGCCTTGATGTAAACGCGGTAGACCTGTGTGGTCACGGCCGTCTCGGTCTGCATGCTCATGCCGTCTCCTCCAATCCGGTCTTGAGGTCCGCGAGCGCCGACACCTGGCGCTCCGTGTACTTGTCGATCCACCGGTCGTGGATCAGTCTGATGGGCACCGGGTTCAGGAAGTGCAGCTTCTCCCTCCCCGAGCGCTGGGCGACGACGAGGTTCGCGTCTTCGAGAACGCGCAAGTGCTTCATCACCCCGAAACGGGTCATGTTCAGCTCGGACTCGAGCTCGGTCAGCGTGCGGCCGTCACGCGCGAAGAGCCGGTCGAGCAGGAAGCGCCGCGTCGGATCGGCGAGCGCCTTGAACACACGGTCATCGTCGGTCACGTTTCCGACAATACGTGACCAAATGGTCACATGTCAAGCAGCGGTCGGCTTCGTCGTTCTCTCGGTCGCTGTGATTACAGTGATCGCGATCTTTCTTCGCTCGCGCTCTTACCGCTGCCTAGTCGCCATAAGGAGATCCAAGCCAGCTCGACTGTCGTACGACCAGTTTCCAACCATGTTTCACGAAAGGAGGGACATGAAACCCATCCATCTTGCGCTCGTCGCCCTGACGCTCAGCCTGCTGGCTGTCGCTCCAGGGCAGGCGGCGCTCCCGAAGCTCGTAGGAACCGATGGGCCGGGCTTCACGATCACGCTCACGAAGAGCGGCACGAAGGTCACGAAGCTCAAGGCCGGGAAGTACTCGCTCACGGTCAACGATCTGTCGGGCGCGCACAACTTCCACTTGACGGGTCCCGGTTTGAACAAGAAGACGAGCGTCCCCGCCGAGGCCAAGACCATATGGACGGTGACACTTCAAAAGGGCAAGACGTACCGGTTCATGTGCGACCCGCACGCATCCACGATGAACGGGAGCTTCAAGACGATTTAGTCGGGGAGCAGGGGCTGAAGCTGATATTCCCTTGAATGCTCCTAGGGCTGTGGTGCTCGGCGTGTCCGTCATTAGAACGGTCAGGTGCGGCTTGCCGCTGCGGCGTGGGGACACTCGATTGAGGGATTTCTCCCCAGAATGGGTGATGAGCACCCATGATGCGTTTGGGGCAGACGAAGCACCGGACTGATCCAGGCAGCGCCCTGCGTCGGGGGGCGGGGCGCTCCCGGTCCGGCAGCGAACTCGGAGACGCGGTCGGAACGTTCATCCGCCGCGAGGACGCCGAGCGTTTCGTCGAGGACGTTCGCCGCGACGATCCAGAGGTCGCGAGTTATCTGCGCATCGAAGAGCGCAAGCTCGAGGCGGGCGGGGCTGAACTACGGCGAGGACGTGGCGCCGAGGTCGCTGTCGGCGCGGACGCGGTCCGCGAGCAATGGTTCGGGGGCTAGCGCCCGTCTAAGCGTGCGGCTGCGGGCCTAGCCGAGCGGGAACGCGGTGACACACGGCCGCAGTCAAGTCGTCGAACGAGGTTGACGCCCCGCAGGAGGGCGGTCAGTCGAGCCGATGGAGGCTCAGCCCGCGGTGATGTAGTCGTTCAGGAACTGGATCTCGAACGACTGCAGCTTCGACTTGAACTTCACGACGTCGCCGATCGAGACGAGCCCCACGACCTTCTCCTCGTCGACGACGGGGATGTGTCTGATGCGGCGATCGGTCATCATTGCCATGCACTCGTCAACCGTCGTCTCGAGCTTGGCGACGACGAGCGGCGACGACATGATCTCGCGGACCGGCGCTTCTTCCGTGCGACCTTCGAGCATGACGCGCCGGAGATAGTCCCGTTCGGTGACGATCCCTGTCACCTCGCCGTCCACCGTCACGAGCAGCGATCCGACGTTGTTCTGGACCATCAGCTCGACGGCCTCGCGCACCGAGGCGTCCGCGTCGATCTCCAGTACCTCGGAGCCCTTCTCCTCGATGATCTCGGCCAGCCTGTTCACGGTCATCGCATACCCCCGATTCGACCCGTTCACACCTGGACAAGCGCAGCGAACCTGTCGAGCATAACGCGCCAGTCGCCGAACTTCGGCCGGGACCCGGCGTTGGCCTCGGTCCAGCCGCCATGAACGAAGCGCATGGTGCAGCAGACCCCGCTCGCCAGGAACTCCACCGCCACTTCGCTCGGATACAAGGGATCCTGCGCGAGCGTGAACGTGTGCACGAGTCGGCGCCCCGGCTCCCAGGCGGTCACCTCACCCCACTCGTCCTCGCCGACGTCGGAGTGCCTCGCGTATACGCGGCCGCCCATGCACGGTTCGATCGTGACCGACTCGAGCGTCTCCGCGTTCACCGTGTAGCGCGGGTCCCACCACTCGCCGATCCGCCCGGCATACGTCTCGAACCCGACGTCTCGGCTGCAGGAGAGCTCGTACTCGTGCGTGATCGGGTCGAGAACGTCGCTCACGGCAGGCGCCGGGAGATCATCCACTCGTGGCCGAACGGATCGAGAATCCGGCCACCTCGACCGTCCTCGTAGTCTCCGATCTCCAAGTGTCGGCCCCGGTCGGCTCCTATCGGTTCGCCCCCTGTCATTGCGATGCAGAAGGTCGAGGGTCGAGTCCCTTCATCCGCTTCCCAGAACCCGCTGGAAACGGCGGTTTTCAATGCGGTGACGCGGCTCTCAGGCGCGGTCATGATGCCTCAGTCAGGTTTCGGTCAGCTTCGCTCACCGAACCGTATCGTTCGCGACACCGAGTGCCCGTGCGGATCGGTCACGCGGAGGTCGAGCGCGTCGCGTTCGCGGCCCCCCAGCGGCACCTCGAGCCAGCCGTCCCGCTCCAGAGGGACCGCTTCGCTCGGTCGCCCGTCGATGGTCACTTCGACCGGCGTGCCCGCGGGAACGTAGTGCGCGAGCTCGAGAGCCGGCACGCGGGCAACTTCGACGCTTTCCGGCAAGACGGGGTTTCGAGCGTCCAGCCGTCGAGCAGCTGCAGCGAAGCTCGCGAGCGCGGGCTTCGGCGCGGAGTCCTCCCCGAGGAGACCGCTCTGCCACAAGTCGTCCCGTCGATCGCGGAAGACGAACCAGATGAATACGCGGAAGCGCGGATTCTCGGCTACGAGACTCAGAGCATCTTCGGCATACCGCGCCTGCAAAGTGGGATCGACTCCGAGTCGCTCAGGCGGGCGTGTCTCATGTGCGTATTCCGTGATCCAGATCGGCGTTCCCTCCCGTCCGAACCAGTCGTCGAGCGCGGTGCCGAAGTGTTCGAGGTTCCCGATGCCGACGCGAGGCCAGCGAACGGGCTTCTGCGGGGCGATCCGGGGCTGGGGTGGATACGGGTGCTGCGCCCACGCGTCGAAGCGGAGCGGAGGCTCCGCCTCGCTGAGGAGGCGCGCGAAGCGCGCGGGCGAGTGGCTGTCTTGCACGCGGCCGTTCTTCGGGACGTCGTGGCCGCGCGGCGAGGTCTCGCCGATCGCGACGAGAGCATCGGGGTTGCCGCGCTTGACGCCGGTGTAGACGGCACGGGCAAGCGGCGCGTAGAGCGCAGGCCCCACCGATCGTCCTGCGCTGTCGAACTGTGGCGCGAGAAACTGCTCGAGGTTTGGCTCGTTCCAGGCCGAGAACAGGCGCACTGCCGGATAGCCGGAGTGTCGCCCCGAGTAGCGGTCCGCGAGGGCCGTCGCGAAGTGCTCCAGGGCCGCCGGATTGTGCGGTGGACGGTTCGGCGTCCGGCGGCCATTCGCCCACTCCGGCGTTCCCCAGATCGTGATGAGGAGCTCCATCCCTCGCTGCTGCGCGCTGCGGGCGAGATCGTCGACGTCGTCAAGTCGATACGCAGGATCGAACGGATCCGCAGCGGACGCAGGACGGTTCGGAGCCGCGTCTCGCCACACGACGATCGTACGGAGGAGCGTCGCGCCTGTGTCCCGTACGCGGTCGAGCATCAGTGCCCGGTCGGGAGTCCAGCGGAAGCTCGGGTCGTCCTGGAGACCGACGAGGAGGCGGCCGGGCATCGTGCTCTGCGGAAGCACGATCGGGTCTGACCGCTCTCCGCGGAAGACGGGGAAAAGCGCAACTGCGAGCAGTGCGCCGGCGACGCCTAGCAGCGTGACGATCCACCGCATACAGCGCGAATACCCAGCATGGCAACAGTCAATACATCGAGTCACGCTTCGGGGTGCGCGAGCCGAGGTCGGTGGAGGGCGCAGGCGGGGACGAACCCAAGATGCGCTACTACGATCGCGCGGAGTGGTGGATCTTCCCGCAAGCGCGGCTTGGTGTCATCTCGATGCTCGCGTCTTCCTGGCGAGCGCGCGGAGGCTCCGGCGGCGTACGTCCGCACTCCGGCGCTAGAGGTCGAGCGGCTGGAGCAGAGCTACACTCGCTTGCCCGACGAGGGCAAGCACACGCGGTACGACTATTCGTCACCTTCGTTCGATTTCAGGACCGAGCTCGTCTATGACGAGTTCGGCCTCGTGCTCGAGTACCCGGGCATCGCGGTCCGAGTCGCCTGAGCTTGGGCGTCGCCGCAACCAAGGCACCTTTTCGAAGGCCGTCGGCTCATGGATCTCGGGCCAGCGGCGCGAAGGCGCATCCACCACCGCGACGACCTCGAGTCGCGGCGAAGCTGCGGATCGAGGAGCGCGACCTCGAGGCGGGCGGGCCGAACTAGCCGCCACGGTGCAACGACGCCATGTGTTGACGGTAGGTCTCCAACCTCCGGGCAAGCTCTTCCGGTCGGCTGAGTGCTGGGAGATGACCGGAGTCGATTACATCGGCGGCGACGCCCAGGCGTTCGAGAGCCAGACGACGCATGAACTCGAGCGGGAAGAGGCGGTCATGGCGGGCGGCGAGCACCTTGGTCGGCACGTCCGGCCACGCCTCCAGCGGCCAGGGCTCGCCAAACGGGGTGTCGGACTGTCGAGGCTCCCCGCGAGCGAGCGCCTCGGCGACGACGTCTGGCGGGACGTCGTGCATGAAGACCGTCATGACATCGAACGGCGCGTCCGGGTCGCGGCCTTCGCCCTCGTCCTGATTTCTCCGCGCCGTTGTCTGGCCCGTGTTCGACCACCATGCACCGGGCGATTCGCCCGGATACGGGATCATCGGCGCAACGAGGACCATCAGTTCGACGTCGATCCGCTCGCAGAGCATGGGTGCTACGAAGGCCGCCATCGATTGCGCCACGACGATCACCCTTCGGCGACCACCGATCACATTCACAGCCGCCTCGGCGTACTCACCGAGACCCGCGCTGTCATCGGCGGCTGGGAGGTCCGGCGTAAGGACCTGACGGCCGCGGGAACGCAGCATGGGAGCGACGAGGTGCCAGTACCACGAGTCCCCGCCGGCGCCCGGCAGAAGGACGTAGGTCGCCGTCGTTTCGCGCACTTTCCCGTACGCCGACGCTGATCTCGAGCCCATGTCTGTCAGACGCGGCGTAGGGCCGAGATTCATCGGCCCGTCGCGTTCGACTCCGTCACGGGCTTCGAGTTCCGGGATGCGCAGACCGCGGGGACGCCTGCCGCAATAAGGCGTCGCGCCGCGGGGGGCCGATAGCTGCCCGGAGGCAGACACGGCGGCAAGTCACAGGAGCGTCGAGCCGCCCACGTAGAGCAGTACGACGAGCACAACGAAGGCGACCGCAATGCCGCCTAGAAATGCCCACCGTGACTCGGTGGATCCCCCGCGCGCAGGCACGACGCCCATATTTCCCCTCCCCCGATGTGGTTACTTCCCGTTTCGCACCGTACTCGGCTCGGCGTGAATCTCAACCGTGGTGCGCGGCGTCCCGGCAGCCGACCCCGCGAGCGGCGCTCGGAGGTAGTTCTGCGGCCGTCGCTCCGTTTGCCTCCTCGCTGCAGTGACGCGAGTGTCTGTGCGCGCCGCACAGCGCAGACGGTAGCCCTCAGGTCCCGCTCTTGGCCGAGGTGGACGCGCTGACAGGTGATCAATCTCAGGTGGACGTCGCCGAGGTCGACGCGAGGCCCGATGGGGGTCGTGGGCCGCGCGTCGCCCGGTGGACCTCGATGGCCTCGAGGATCGACGCGATGCGATGCAGCGGCTCTTCCGTCGCTCCGTCCAACGCCGCAGCCGGCTCGACGGGGCGGAGTGGCGCACCGACTGACGTCGCAGAGCGCCGTTCGACGACGCCGTCAGGTGCGACGGCAGGGCGTGCGGTCCGCGGTGTCACCTTCCACGCCTTCTCGCCCATGAGTTCCTTGAGGTGCGCAGTCCGGACGATGACGTTCTTGAACTCCGTGTAGAAGAAAAGAGATGCGACGAGGGAGAATGCGAACCAGCGGCGGTGGCGCTTGATCGAGGGATGGGCGAGCTTCGCCGCAAAGAGGACCTGGATCGGGCCGGCGGTGAGCGTGAACAGCGTCGTCGCTACGAAGACTGGAACGAACCAGTCGATCACCGGTTCACCGCGAAGCATCCAGAAGGCGAGAAGCGGGAACATCTGGAGGGAGATCCAGGGATAGATCTCCCTCCAGGCGAGCAGGTAGAACGCGCCCGCCCTGCTTCGGAGCGAGGCGCCGGGACGCCGAAGCATCGGGAGCAGATGACGCAGCGAGACCTGGTACCACCCCTGCGCCCATCGCATGCGCTGATGCCAGAGGACCCGGAGCGCCTCCGGCGCGAGCTCTGTCGAAATGAGATCGGGGTCGGAGACGATCCTGCCGCCCGCCTCGATGACGCGCATCGACGAGTCGATGTCCTCGGTGAGCATGAAGCCGCGCATCCGCATCTTCTTGAGCACGTCCGCGCGCCAGTAGCCGTTCGACCCGCCGAAGATCCCGAATCCGTGGAGCCGCGCGCGGCCAGGATGATTGACGGCGTAGATCGACTCGAACTCCGTCGCAACGAGTCGTGTGACGGAGTTCGTCCGGCCGTTTCGCACGACACAGTGGCCCTGGACGACGTCCGCGCCACTTGCCAGCCACCTCGATGCCCGCCGGAACGCCCCTGGATCCGGATGGTGATCCGCGTCGAAGACCCCAACGATCTCCCCCTTGACGCGGGCCAGGGCTGCATTGACGTTCTGTGCCTTGGAGACGGAGCCGTCGACCCGAAACGGCTCGAACCGAGCGTCACGCTGTGCGATCTCGAGCAGCTCGTCCTCGACCGGGAGCGGGTACGGGGTGTTGTACGCGAGGATGACCTGGAGGTTCGGATAGTCCTGGGTGAGAAGAGCCTCCACAGTCTCCAGCACCGTCTCCGCTTCGTTGGGGAGGTACGCGGCGATCACGGCCGTGGCAGGCGGCAGCACAGGAGGCTCGTCCGGAAGACTCGGACGCCGCAGCGCCGCAATCCCTTCCATCCACATCGCGAGAGCCGTGATGCCGAGGGCGAACACGAGCAAGAGGTAGGCGACACCCGAGATGTCGAGGCCGATGCGGTCGAGCCCCCAATAGACGGCGAGAGGCAGGAGCAGGCATGCCAGCTGCTGAGCGACGATCTGGAGCGGCGTCAGGGCCCGACGCAACCCGGATACAAAAAATGAGCCTCTTGGCGACGTCGGCGACATCGACCGACTCCACGCGCTCGGGTGCAGGTCGAGCTGTTGGGCCTGGTGCAGCATGGCGATCCAAGCCCGTTCCTCGAGTGACTCTTGCGCCAGGCCACGCTCGAGGCTCGCATAGCCGATGATCGGGGTCATCGACATCCGTTTACCTGCGACCGTAACGTTGCTCGAGGCCAGCAAGTGGGCAAGCCTCTCGAGACGGGCGTGCGCGCCGCGCGCAGTCGTCGCAGGCATCAGGAGTGCGATGACCCCGCGCATGTGACCGACGTAGTCGATGGAGCGGCTGTCCCTCTTGACAAGCGCGACGACCTGGGCAACGACCTCGGCATGAGCACGTCGGTCAGCCTCGAGCTCGGGCAGTTCGTCGAGCTGGACAAGCGCCAACACGGCCGGACGGCCTCCGTGTGCAAGGCGCTCGAGCTCACTCCGCACACGCCTTCTGAACGACGCAGGTGTCAGCGCGCCGCTCACGGGATCCAGGGCAAACGCGTCCCTGGATACTGACGGCCGCTCAATCCTCGTTCGGAGCCGCGCCACGAGCTCGTCAGGATGGTGCTCGCCCGAGACGACATCGTCCGCCATCCGTTCGAGCGCAGCGACGTTCAGGCGCGCACATGACATGACCGAGACGACGATGACCGGAACACTGGCGCCACTCCGGCATGAGCGAATCCGGCTGATCAGCTCGAGCGCCCAGTTCGAGTCTTCCGGCGAGGGAACGTCGATCACGACCAGATGTGGGAGGACGCTTGAGACCTCCTGGATCGCCTCTTGCGCCGAGTCGACCGCCATCGGAAGCGATCCACTCCGCGTAACGATGTCTGTGAGCTGGGCGCGACGGCCGGGATCGCGTGTGACCAGCAGCACGGTCGCGGCCGTCGACCGATCGGCGACAGGCCCCGGCGTCATCGCAGGCAGGTTGGGACGAACCGCCACTGGGGACGTATCGACGGAGTCGATGCGTCGCTTGAGTGGTCCGACTTCGCACCGTTTCTCCGGACGACTGCTGCCTGTTCTCACGCCGAGCGGACGCGAGCCGCGAAGCAGTGATTTCAGCGGGTCGTACACGTCCCTAAGCGGAACACCGTCGTTCGAGGCGGGCTTTCCGCTTGACCCACGATAGGCTCGCCGCCGCTCCGGTGACGACCGGTCCGCCCGACCAACAAGGAGGAGATGTGGAGCGCACTGAACCTCGTACAGGGATCCCTGCGGCCGAGCTGCGAGAGCGGCGCGAACGCCTGCTCGAGCAGGTCGGACGAACCGGGCTCTCCGGGTACGTGCTCTTTGGCGCCGACTACATCCAGTACTTCACCGGGTTTTGGTTCCTCGCGAACGAGCGACCGGTGATCTACGCCGAAAGCGTCGGCGGCGAGTCCGCGGTGTTCGTGCCCGAGTTCGAAGTCGAGCGTACGCGTGCCGAAACGGCCTTCGAGCGGATCGAGTCGTACCCGGAATATCCCGGTCTCGAACACCCCATGACGATCTTCGCGCGCGTCCTGAACGACCTGGGAATCGTCGGCACGATCGGTGCCGATGAGGACGGCTATCCGGGCATCCTCGGTTACAGGGGGCCTACCCTCAGCGATGCCACGGGCGCCTCCGTCGCTCTGCTTGCCGGCGAGATCGAGGGCATGATGGCCTGCAAGAGCCCGACCGAGATCGAGCTCATTCGGGAGAGCGCGCGCTGGTGCGCACATGCCCACCGGCTACTGCAGGAGTACTCCCGGCCTGGCGTGACCGAAGCGGAGGCCAGCCTTCGAGCGGGCCAGGAGGCGACACTCGCGATGCTGGAGTCGCTTGGCGATGACTTCGGGGGCGGACTCTCTTCGTCCGCAGGCGTCTCCGCCGGATATCGCGGTCAGATCGGGCAGCGCAGCGCCTGGGCGCACGCGATCGCGCATAACATCGAGTTCCGAGTCGGAGACGTGCTCGTGTCCGAGACGAGCGCCCCGATCTGGGGCTACAACGCGGAGCTCGAGCGCGCACTGATCATCGGCAAGCCCACTGACGAGATGCGACGGCTCTTCGGCCACGCGGTCGCCGCCCAAGAGGTTGCGTTCGACGCGATTCGTCCGGGCGCTGCGTGCGCCGACGTCGACGGTGCCGTCATGCGCTACTTCGAACAGCACAGTCTGCTCAAGTATTGGCGGCAGCACACCGGCCACGCGATCGGCCTACGAAACCACGAGGCACCATTCCTCGACGTCGGCGACCACACGACGCTCGAGCCGGGCATGGTCTTCACCGTCGAGCCGGGTCTCTACGAGCCGACGATCGGTGGCTTCCGCCATTCGGACACCATCGCCGTCACTGAGGATGGATTGGACGTCCTCACGGAGTACCCGACCGACATCGACAGCCTCACGCTCTCCGTGTGAGGCCCTCGGCTCACGGGAGATGCGAGGAGCCCGACTGACGTCCGGATCAAGGCGACCGTTCCGCTGCGCGATAGCGCCGAACCGCTGAATGAGTGATTTCAGCGTGGCAACACACGACGAACGCGCGCCACGCAAGGTTCACGAACGTGACCGCCTCGCCATCCTCGTCGTGAGATAGAGCCGAAGCGCGTCTGGCGCTTCTGGGCGGCCCGGGATCAAATGGAGCTCGGGCCGGCGCGGCCGATCTTGCTCCTTCGCGGCGTAGTCGGCGATCAACTCGCTCGCAGGGTGGGGCGGGGGAGGACCGCATCGGGTGACCTGTCGTACTTGGGTTTCTTCTCGCCGCCCGGCGGGCCGCAACGCGGGTGCTTGTCGTCGCCGTGCCCCCAGCCGGGCCAGCACTCGAACGACACCGTCACAACGAAATTGTCCGTATTGTCGGGAAACAGGTCGTCGTTCGCTGCGAACACGAGCTCGCCCGTCCCCGAGAGCGTCGTCGGCCCGCTGCCGACGTGGACCCACGGTCCGTTCCCGACGCGACCGACGAGGCCCCACGCGGGCGCGCCGGGGAGCAGGTACCCGCCGTACCAGCTGTCGGTCGTGTCCCAAGAAGCATTTCCCTCCGGCCCGACGCAGTAGGCGGTGCCCCAAGGGCACATCGCGCCGGTCGCCGTGACCGTGACCTGCTGCCCGTCCTGGAGGACGAGACCGGTGCTCACCCCCGGAACGGTGAGCGATCCGACCACGTACGTCGTCCCTGCGCCCGGGCGAGCCGCCGTCGCCTGCGCCGCAAGCACGAGCGCGATGGCGCCGACAATTGTCCATGCCTTCAGTGTTCGCATGTAGGCCCTTTGTCTCGTCATATCCGCCGCGACAGTGTGGCGCGACGTCCGCGCGTGGAATGTCGGCGGGTCGGCACCCGGGAAAAATCACCCGATTGTGTGTGTCGATCGGGAGTGCGTCACGACGGGAAGTCACCCAGCAGGAGCGACAGGACTCGACCCTGCAACCCTCGGTCTCGGAACGTCGGCGGCGCGCCAGCCCCGGCCGGAGCGCTACCTGACTGAAGGCTCTCCGAGGCTCCAGCACTTCACTGAGATCGCAGCGAGTCATGCGGAACGCGATACGCTGGTGTCTAGCGTTGACAGCTCCCCTTCCGCCGTGACCCGAGCCTGAGCCATTGCGCCAGGCGGAGCGGGAAGGAGTGGAGTGCCTCGCACCCTCACTATCTATTTTCCCGACGGCCGTCGGGAGTACTGGTTCACCGACCAGGTCTTCGAGCCAGGTGACCTGCTGCAACGGGAGGCGGGCTCCTGGTTCGTCGAGAGCGTGGGCGGGCTGAACGAGAAGGCCAAGCACACCGCCGTTGTTGTTCGACCGGGGGGCCGCACCGCGAAAGCCCCTTAGCTGGGGCTGAAGCTCGTCCACTTCGACGTCCGGCTCACCATTCTCGACCCCGGGGACGACGCCGTGCTGCGTTCAGGGCGCGGGCGAGGTCTGCGCTAGCGGTCGAGCCGCGAGACGCAGCAGCCGCCACGCGAGGAGCCCGAGCCAGAGGAACCAGGTGATGCTCGCCGCGCGTACCGCCGCGCCGTCTCCGATGCCGCTGAAGAGGACGCTCGCGACCACCACGACGGGGACGGCGAGGAGCGTCGGAAGCCACAGGTCGCGCCACTCCGGGAGCCGTCGGAACGCAAACGCGAGCACCGGCGGAACCAGGAAGAAGAGCGCCGACGCGATACCGGATTCGATCCCGTGCGCGTCGGCCTGCCAGGACGTGTTCTCGCAGCCGTCATCCATGCCGCGGCAGTCGAGCCGGAGGAAGCCTTCGAGGAACCTGGTCACTCCCAGGATCGCCAGCCCGAGGACGCCGAGCCGCGCAAGCCAGCCGGATCCGAGCGCACGCCAGAGGCCCAACGCGAAGGCGAAGATCAGGAGCCCGTTGACGTTCGCTGCGATCTGGTTGTACAGCCAGGCCTGGTCGGCCGTCTGGGCGCCGAGATCGCTGATGTCGTCGTTGGCCGGGCTGAACGTGTCGGGCTGGGCGAGGTCGCCGAGCACGAGGCCGACGACGAAGGTCACCGGCGCCAGCAGCCCGCAGATCGCGGCGGCGCGAAGCGGCACCCGGCGAGTCTCGCAGACCCGCGGCCCACGCCTCAGAGTTGCGCGGCCGACCCGCTCCCTGAGGAACGTCACGCGGGTTCGATTCCCGCCGCCCCCTCCTCCTCTGGCCGTCCTAGCGAGAGTACGTTCGCGCATGAAGGAGGCTTTGGCCAGCCGGGCTGCGCCTCTCTACCGGAGCCTCGACTCTAGGCCCGCCGCGTCACTGCGAGGTCCTCCAGCTCCTGCCGGTCGATCAGCTCTCCCGGAATCACCGCGATGCGGCAGCGCGTCTGCGCCCTGAGGGTCGCCGTTCGTGTGCCGCCCTCGAGCAACGCCCGCTCGCCGACGATCGCGCCAGGCCCGATCTCGGCAACCGCTTCGCCGTTGATCTCCACGGCGAGCACGCCGTCCAGGACGAGGTAGAGCTCGTCGCCGGGAGCGCCCTGCTCCACGAGTGTCTCGCCGGGCTCGAGCGTGCGCCGCTCCGTGATCATCTTGCCCGCCATCAGCTCGCGCGAGATCTCTCGTTCGAGCGCGCTCTCTGCGGCCGTGACGAACGCGTCGGACTCCTCGTCGCCCCACGGAGTTCGCTCGCCGTGCGCGCCGCGGTACCAGGCCTTGAAGTCGATCGTCCCCGACTTCGCGACGAGGTTTCCGTCCCTGTCGTAGACCCAGTGCCTGGGGAAGGTGCTTGCCCCGACGAGTTGGTGCTCCGAGGAGCCGTCGGTTCGGATCGTGAGTGCGAGCGTCGTCCAGGCGTTCGCGGAATGGATCCGGACGAACGGCTTCCCGATCACCCTGCGCGGGGCCGGGAAGCCAGCGCGGCCCCCGACGGTCTGCACGAAGCGGACGGCGTCCTTCTGAACCTCCGGCTCGTGCCGCAGGACGTCGAAGACGACGCCGGGAATCGTGATGTCCTTGACGCCGCGGCTGAAGGTCGTCGAGCCGACCAGGCCGGTGCCGTCGTACCCGTGGCTGACGACTCTCCCGTTCTCAACATCGATCCAGGCGGCGAGGCGATTGGCCTCGCGAAAGCGATCCTCGTCGCGCAGGCGCTCGAGGTCGCCTTCCTCGAGATGCTCCGGCGGCGGCTCGTCGTAACGCGCGACCCCGAGCTCGAACGGAAGCTTCGGCATCCCCTCGATCGCATCCGACGGAATCCAGGAAATCGCTGTGACTGATGACTCGATGCGCATTACGCACCCCCTGTCTCGTCGACCCTCTCCACGCTAGAACATCCAGAGGGCGTTGCCTAGTCGACGGCTCAGCGGCGAACGTCACAACTGGAGCGACACAGGACATTGGATCGAGCCGGTTTCAAGCCGCCGGTGCGTACGCGGTCCGAGGATCGCGTCGTCACAATCTCTTGTCCCTGGAGCTCAGGCCAAATGCCGAGGAGGACCGATGCCCGTGAACGAAGCAAGCTCTGAGGAGACCCCGTACGGCCGCTACATCACATCCGACGGCTGGTTCGTCCTGAACATCGCAGACGCTCTCGCGGTGCGCAACGACGAGAAGGGCGGTGCGACGTACCCGCTCGAGGCGCGGGAGTCTCCGTTTCGCGATGTCGGTGTCAGAGTTGCGGTCCTCTCGCCGGGCGAACCGAACGCGCTTTACCACGCCGAAGGCGTGCAGGAAGGGTTTCTCGTGCTCTCGGGTGAGTGCACGCTGATCGTGGAAGAGGAGGAACGTTCGTTGCGGGAGTGGGACTACTTCCATTGTCCAGCCGACACGCGCCACGTCATTGTCGGCGCCGGCGACGGACCGTGCTCAATCCTCATGCTCGGCGCTCGGCCGGACGTTGAACTCCGCTACCCCGTTAGCGAGGTCGCAGCGAAGTACGGCGCATCCGCCGTGAAGGACACCGACGACCCGGACGAGGCGTATGCCGACTGGCCGGGCGAGTACCTGCCGGTGCGGCTGTCGTGGCCGCCTGATACAGGCACGGAGGGGTAGGCGCGATCTGCGGTCGCCTGGGCGGAGCGTCGGTGAAGGGCGGATCGTGCGCGAGCTCGCGGTTCGTCTACCAGCGCTCCTTCGAGGTCATGATGACTTGGGCTGAATCTCCGTCTTCGGAGCCGGGGTTGACTGATAGATAACGAGCATATATGCTCGTTATCTATGAAGGAGCTCTTTCTCGCGCTGCTCAGTTGTGAGCGCGCTCACGGATATGAGCTGAAGCAGTCGTTCGAGCAGGAGTTCGGCGATCTGTTGCCGGCGCTGAACGCCGGTCAGATCTACGTGACGCTCGGGCGGCTCGAGCGGGATGGCCTTGTCGTTGGTCAGGCGGTGCCTGGGGACAGCCGGGGCAAGCGCTTGTACGAGCTGACGGAGGCGGGCCGGGCCGCGCTCGCGGCCTGGATCGAGCTGCCTGTCTCGGGCAGGCGGCTCAAGGACGAGTTCTTCATGAAGTTCATCGTCGTCGCGTCGACGCGGCTGGCGGAGCCGAAGCAGCTCCTCGAGGGGCAGCGCCGCGAGTACCTGCAGTCGCTGCGCGACCTGAACGCGCTCCTCGAGACGAACGGGAGGGAGCCTGCAGCGGAGCTTCTGATCGAGGGGGCGATCCTACATCTGCGGGCCGACCTGGAATGGCTTGAACTGATCGAGCAACGACTTGCACTGAACGAGGAGGTCTGATGGCACCGGTACTCGAGGCGAGGCAGCTCGCGAAAACGTATGAAACAGGCGGCGCGAAGGTTCTGGGACTCCGCGGCGTCGACATCTCGATCGAGCGTGGCGAGTTCGTCGCGATCATGGGACCGAGCGGGTGCGGGAAGTCGACGCTGCTCAACCTCCTCGCCGGGCTCGATCGACCGACGGCTGGTGAGGTCTGGCTCGATGGCGAGCGCATCGACGGGTTGAGCGAGACCGATCTCGCGCGCCTCCGTCGCCGCAAGGTCGGCTTCGTGTTCCAGTTCTTCAACCTGGTGCCAACGCTGTCCACGGTTGAGAACGTCGAGCTGCCGCTGCTCCTCGTCGGCCGCCGGCGGAGAGACGCACGCCGGTCCGCGAACGAGCTGCTGGGCGATCTCGGCATTTCGGAAAAGCACGGAGCCGCTCCTGGTCAGCTGTCGGGCGGCGAGCAGCAACGGGTCGCGCTGGCACGCGCGCTCGCGAACAGGCCTGACGTGGTGCTCGCCGACGAGCCGACCGGCAACCTCGACTCGGCGGCGGCTCGCGACGTGCTCGGGCTCTTTCGCGAGGCCCGGGGGCGCGGGCAGACGCTGCTGCTCGTCACGCACGACGCGAGCGTCGCCTCGGTGGCGGACCGGGTGATCACGCTCCGCGACGGGCTCGTTGCCGACGAGACGGAGCTGGCTGCGGCTCGCCAGGTCACTCCTCTGCTCGAGCTGGAGAGACCCGGAATGACGGCGCTGCTCTTCAGGCTGGCGTTCGCGGGCATCCGCTCGCGTCTGCTCGCGAGCGCGCTCACGATCGCGATCGCGGGCGCAGCGTCCGCGACGATCGTGTTGGCGCTGGAGGTGCGCTCGAGCGGGCTCGATCCCTGGCACCAGACGTTCGATGCGGCCAACGGGGCACACGTGCTCGCGTACGTCTCCTCAGAGGCCGACGCGCGGGCGCTCGCCAAGCTGCCCGGCGTCACCGAACGGGGCGCGCCGGTCCCTCTGGTGACGGTGACCGTAGGGCCGCCGGGAAGTACCGATCGAGTGTTCCTCGCCGGCCTGAGTCGCCCCACGGCCGTGAACACGCCCGTGCTGACCGCCGGCTCGCCGCTGCGTGAGGACGGGATCGTCCTCGAACGCAGCCTCGCGAATGCACTCGGCATCGACGTCGGCGACGCGCTGGCAGTCACGGGCACACGCGGCCCGATCGACCTCCCGGTGCTCGGGACGGCGGTCGTACCCAGCCAGCCGCGGTACCCGCGCCGCAACCCCGGCCTGGCCTGGGTCACCCCGGCCACGCTCGAACGCGTCGAGCCCGATCGCACGCGCTGGCGCTGGACGGAGGCGCTTCGACTGGCGAATCCGTCCGCGGCTGCGGCGTTCACCCAGCGGGCGACGACGACGTTGCAGACCGCCGACCTCTCCTTCGAGACCTGGCAGGTCCAGCGCGACTATGCGCTGGGCGATGCGCAGCCCATCCAGGTCATCGTGACGACGTTCACCATCCTGCTCCTGATCGTCGCGTTCGTCGTGGTCGGGATCCTCGTCGGCGCCCGCGCCACCGCTCAACACCGTGAGATCGGGCTCCTGAAGGCGGCCGGCTTCACCCCGCGCCAGGTCGGAACCGTCTTCGCGCTCGAGTCCGCCGCCCTCGGCTTGATCGCCGCGGCCCTCGGCTTCACGCTCGGGATGCTGCTCGCACCACGCCTCGCCGCACCCAGCGCCGAGACGCTGATCGGCTCACCGACGATCGCGGCGAACCCCTGGCACATCCTCGTCGCGAGCTGTGTCGTCATCCCTGTGCTTCTCGCCGGAGCCCTGACGTCCACCCGCCGCAGCACTCGCTTCAGCGTCCTCGAGGCGATCCGCGCCGGCAGCTCGTCGCCGCCGACTTCACGACTTGCGCGCGCCGTCACCCGCTCCTTCCTGCCCTTGACGATCGGGCTCGGCCTCAAGGACCTGCTCGCACGAGGACGCAGGGCGCGTCTCCTGGCGGCCGCGATCGCACTCACGGGTGCAATGGTCGTCGTGGCGCTCTCGCTCGATGCAACGCTCGACGCAGAGGCGGCAACCGGCGAGACGAGCGACATCCCGGACGAGCTGCCGCTACTCGTCTACACGCTCGACACCGTCTTGCTGCTGATCACGGTGACCACGCTCGTCGCTGTCGCCCTCCTCTCGGTCCGCGAGCGGATCCGCGACTACGGTGTCCTCAAGGCGATCGGCCTCACGCCCAGGCAGATCACCTCTACCGTCGTCAGCGCCAACGCGGCCCTCGCGTTCGTCTCGTCGCTCCTCGCTGTCCCGCTCGGCGTCGGGCTGTACCTCGCCCTCGCCTGGATCACGAGCGGCACGACCGAGGACGCGGTCGTCGCATCCTGGCAGTCGCTCGCCCTGATTCCGATCGGAACCGTTCTCGTGGTCGTCGCCGCGACGAGCGTGCCGGCCCGGCTGGCCACCCGGATCCGCACCTCCGACGCGCTCCGCTACGAGTGAAGCGCGAAAGGCGCTGGGAATGGCCGGACTCCCTCGATGTCGTCGTCGCGGCTCCCGAGCATCACTCGGTCGTACTCGAGAACGATCGCGAGCCGCCTCCCGATTGAGACTCGATTCGACCTTCGCCTCGTTCTCTCCGCTCCAAGCGCCCGTGCGGGGAGGCGATCAGCTCGTCTCGGTCAGACATGAGCTAGGACCCGGTCGAGTGGCCTCGGCACCTGGGTCGCGAGATCGAGGGCTTCGACGAGCAAGCGTGCGTACCGGATCTTCCGGCGGCCGCCGCTTCCCATGAAGCGCCGAAGCTGTTCCTCCGCGGCTCGTCCTTTCCAGGCAGGCTGCTTCTGGAGCGTGCGGAAGGATCCGAGGTCTCCTTGCGCCTCGACGACCCGCTCGACTGCCGCGGCTCCGAGGGCGCGGATCAGCTCGTCCTCCAGATCGGCGTCGCAGACGTAGAAGCCGAGTGCCTCCATGTCGACGCGCGTGAGGTCTGGAGCCGAGCCCCGCTCGCTCGAGGCCGCGCCGGAAGTCGCCCTCCTCTCCGGCGTCGCAGAGACCCGCGAGCTCAAGATCCATGCCGTGCGGGCCAAACCGGTGCAGGAACCTGCCTATGGACTGCGCGCCCCCGATCGGGACGACGGAGATGCCCTCGGCATCGAGATCTCTTCCGCGGCGCTCGGCGAGCGCTTCGATGGCGCGCTGGTCGCTGATGCCTTCGACGAGCACCACCGCTCGAGAAGCGACGCCGATCTGCTGAATTTGACTCTTGTCCACGGCGTATACGTTCGCAGCCCGCTTGACGAGTCGGCCGCGGAAGCGTCACGCTTGACCGAGAATCGTGCTACGCGTCCTCGCCCTGCCGCTCGCGCTCGTCGCGTTTCAGTCGTACGAATCGTCCGTTCGACCTCTACCCGAGCCGCTCCAGAAGACGCTCGTCAGCCACGGTCGCTGGGCGCCGGGATGCCCGGTTCCGCTCTCGCAGCTGCGGCTGCTGACGGTCACCCATTGGGGATTCGACGGAAGGGAGCACACGGGTCAGCTCGTCGTCAACGGCAACTGGGCGAAACCGCTCACGTCGGTGTTCCGGAAGCTCCACGAGCTCCGCTTCCCAATTCGTCACATGGGCCTGGACGACATGTACGGGCCGAGGCGCGCCTTCCCCGCCGACGGCGACGTGACCGGTTCGTTCTCGTGCCGCCGCGCCGTTCCCTCCCCTTGCACGGGTGGGACGGCGAGCAAGAACTGGTCGAACCATGCGTACGGGCACGCCATCGACATCAATCCGGTCGAGAACCCCTACGTCGGCTGTGGTCAGACCCGCGATCCGACGAGCGTCCGGTACATGGATCGCTCGCGACACCGGAAGGGGATGGTCACTCCGGCGGTCGTCCGAGCCTTCCGCTCGATCGGCTGGGGGTGGGGCGGGGAGTGGTCGGGTGAGACGAAGGACTACATGCACTTCTCCACCACCGGCCACTAGCCGGACCGCGTGAGACGCTAATGCGCGGCTCAGGGCCAGCGCGGAGACTGCGCCGGCTCGCGCTCGAGTGCCCGCCAATCGTCGCGCGCGGGGGCGAACGCGTCGATCACGATCGCACCCTCGGGGCCGGCATGAACCTCATGGGGCACGTTCGGCGGGATCCGCCAGCTTTCACCGGGGCCGAGCTCGCGGGTCTCGTCGCCGATCCGGAACGCCACCGAGCCGGAGACGACGAGGCCCAGCTGCTCGTTCTCGTGCGCGTGCTCGCGAACGTCGCTTCCGGGGTCGAGCTCCACCACCGCGAGGCTCAGTTGTGCGCCTTCGACGGTGCGGGCGAGGACGCCGTCCCAGATGCGGATCGGCCCGGTGGTGGCGATGTCGTCGAAGGGAGCCATGACCGTGGCTCGACGATAGCGCGTGCGCGTCCGGCGGTACCGTCGAAGCGTGGAGGCGAGCCCGAGCTGGCTGTCGAGCGCCGCGACGACCCTTCGGGTTGCGCTCGCCGTCTTCGTGCTCGCCTGGATCTTCGGCCCGGACGCACTGCGCTCGGCGGTGCCGATCCTGATCGTTTTCCTGATCGCTCTCGGCCTCGAGCTGAGCTTTCTCGTCGGCGCGTTCCGCCCGGGACGCTCGCGGCGGCCGGATCGGAGGCCGCAGGAGATCGATCGCGAGCGGTACGGATACGAGTGGGGGGGTGACGATGACGAGGAGCCGGCCGAGCTCATCGAGCAGGCGAGCTCTTTCGCACCGGTTCGGCGCTTCATGGTCGGTCTCGGCGTCATCGCCGTCCTCGGGCTGACGATCTGGTTCGTCGAGAGCCGAACCGGCTGGGACTCTCTCGAGGGAAGCACCCGTGCTCGCGCGGTGGAGCGCTTCTCCGCCGAAGCCTCGCGGGTCGCCGACAAGCCGGTCACGATCTACTGCGACGAGTCGCGGGACTTCGTCGGCGCGGTGCAGCACGCGGACGGCGTCGCCGAGGTCGGAGGCGAGCGCGCCTATCTCACGCCCGAGATCTGCTTCGATCTCTATCGGCTCGCCTTCGAAGACGACGTGCGGGGAAGCCGAACGGGCCGCGCGATCGCCGTTCTCGCACACGAGGCGTGGCACCTGCGCGGTGAGCGAGACGAGGGGAAGACGGAGTGCTACGGGCTCCAGTCGGGCGTCGAGATCGGCCGCGCGCTCGGGCTCTCCGAAGGGAGAGCGGGCCAGCTCATGCGGCAGCAGCTCGCCGAGAACGCACTGCGCGGCGCGGGAGCGGTCGAATACCTCGTCCCGCCCGAGTGCCGAGACGGCGGGAGCCTCGACCTCGCTGCCGGCCGGTCGGACTTTCCCTAGCGCTCCTCGAGCATGAGCGGCACGAGCACGTCCGCCTCGGACGAGACGGTGACATGGATCGCGCCGGGCTCGCGGATCCAGGCGATCAGGTTGCGCGCGGTGAGGTCGTCGAGGAGGAACTGGAACGCCTGCGCCTGCGCGCCGGACTCGTAGCGACGGCGGATGTCGAATGCGTAGCCCGTCGTGTGCAGGGAGTACCCCTGCGCAGCCTCCGGGTTCCCGCTCCTCAGGAGCTGCTGGTACGCGTCGTCGCGCACCGAGCTCGTCACCTCGAGCGGGCGTGTCGCCTCACTCAGCGCCTGAACGCGCGTCCCCACGTAGACGAGAAGCGCCAGCGCTTCCGCCCGCAGGCCGCGATAGAGATGCGTCGGCTGGCCGAGCTCCGAGGCGAGCTCGCCCATCGTCTCGTCGATCGTGAACCCGAGCCGTTCGGGATCGTCGGGAAGCGGGTGAAGGACGTTCGCCGCCCATGCTGCCTGCAGGTCGGCCGCATCGGCGAAGCGCTCCGTCTCGGCGGGCGGGTGCAGCACTTCCTCGGCGCTCCCCTTGGCTGCATGCAGGAGATCGAGCTCCTGTAGCCGATCCTGGTCCTCGCGGTACAGGCGCATGATCTCCTTCGCCGCCAGGACGCGCCAGTAGTAGGTCGGCGAGTCGTCGCCGAGACGGAGAAGCAGCTCGTGTGCCGCGGCATTCCGGTCCGGCGCGGTGTCGAAGAACACGCGGACCCACGAGAGATTCTCCTGCTCGACGAGATCGGGAATCGCGAGATCGGCAGCAGGGGCGTACGCGCGGAGGACATTCGAGAGGTTCCCGATTCCCATGTGGTACGAGACGACAGCGAGGTCTTCGCGTCCCAGTTGCTCGCGCGCGGCGGTCAGGTACCGAACCGTTCCCGCGAGGGCTTGCTCGGGGTCGAAGCGTGCATCGATCGCGCGCCGTTGCGCCCGCAGGCGTTCCGCCTCGGTCACGTTTCCGCGCCTCACCGCGTCCGCGATCCGAACCGTCAGCCTCCGGCTCTGTTCCAGGTCGACAGTCATGCCGAGGAAGTTCTGCGCGGTCTCGGCGAGGATCTGCGTGAGGCCGGACGCTGCCACCGGATCGTTCCCCGCGATGACCTCCGGCCGGCCGCCACTCTCGAGGAACACGATCGCTTCGACGAGGTCTGCGTCGAATCCGCTGCCCGCGACGGCGTCCTCGACGAGCGGCCGGAAGAACTCCGTGCGCTCGGCGGTCGCGAAGACGCCTCCCGGGCTCTTGGCGTAGAGCGCGTGGCTGAGCCCGAGCGCGGCAGCTCGCTCGAGGTCTTCGGCCTGCGAGTCGTCGTACACGAGCACGTCGCTGCCGGGGATCTCCGCACGGGGCACGAGCACGCCTGCGGCGTCGTCTCCGGTAGCGAGTGCGATCCCGCCCGCGAAGGCGGCCGCGGCGAGCACGACGGCCAGCAAGCCCGCGACGAGCCGTCGGCGGCGCAGGATCTTGTGATCGCGTGAGCCTGATGTGCGGCCTGGCGGCGCGTCGATGCGAGAATGCTCGCATGGCGACGCTTCCCTCCGGGACGGTCACGTTCGTCTTCAGCGACATCGAGGGGTCGACGGCGCTGCTGAAGAGGCTCGGCGAGCGCTACGCGGGCCTGATCGCCGAGCACCGGCGGATCGTGCGGGAGGCGTTCAGTGCCCACGGCGGTGTCGAGATCGACATGCAGGGAGACTCGTTCTTCTTCGCCTTCGCGCGTGCCCGCGATGCCGCAACGGCCGCGGTCGAGGCCCAGCGTGCGCACGCCGAGCACGCGTGGCCGGACGGCGAGACCGTGCGGGTGCGCATGGGTCTCCACACAGGCGAGCCCGCAGTCGGCACGGAGGGCTATCTCGGCGTCGACGTCGTGCGCACCGCTCGGCTCTGCGCCACCGGGCAGGGAGGACACGTCCTGCTGTCCGAGGCCACGCGCGCGCTCGTCGGATCGTCGTTGCCCGAGGGAGTCTCCGTACACGCCCTCGGCGAGCGACAGCTCAAGGACATCGACGAGCCAGAGAAGGTGTACGAGCTTGCGATCGACGGGGTCGACCAGCCGGAGGTGAAGCCACCTCAGCCGGCCGGACCCGGGGAGGACTGGGACGCCCGCATGGGAAATCTGAGAGAGCGCATGACCGAGCAGATCAACGAGAGCGTGCTCCGCTCGCTCGAGCGCTCGCTCGGCACAATGGGAGCGAAGAAGCGCCGGTAGATCCGAGCACTGGCGGGTTTGCAGACCCGATGGGACAATGAGAAGACCGTGTCACAGGTAGTCGAGCCGCTCGAGGCCGCACGCAACGCCGCAGAGCGCCAGGCATGGCGCGTGACGTATGACGCCTACACGAGCGCGGGTGGCGAAGAGCTGACGCCCGCCGACCTCGAGCGCTTTGCCGACTCGGCCTGGTGGACGGGCCGCCTCGACGAGGCAATCGTCCTCCGCGAGCGCTCGTATTCGGGCTTCGTGGAGGCCGGGGACACGCGAGCGGCGGCGCGGCTCGCGCTGACGTTGACCTGGGATCACCTCGGGCGCGGCGCCTTCGCGGTGTCCGAAGGGTGGTTCGCGAAGGCGGAACGGCTGCTGGCGGAGCTGCCCGAATCGGTCGAGCATGCGCACAGATCGTTCTTCCGCGGATTCACGTCTCTGATGATGGGAGCGGATGTCGAAAGCGCCGCCGCGGACTTCGAGGACGCGTTCCAGCTCGGTCAGCGCTTCGGCGACCGGGACCTCCAGGCGATGGCGCTGACCGGGAAGGGCAAGCTCGCGGTCTACACCGGCGAGGTGGACAAGGGTCTCAAGCTTCTCGACGAGGCGACCGCGGCTGCGATGTCCGGCGAGCTCAAGCCTCTCGCGACCGGGCTCATCTACTGCTGCACGATCTCGTCCTGCCAGGAGCTCGGGGACTACCGTCGTGCGGCCGAGTGGACGGACGCCGCGAACCGCTGGTGCGACGGCCTCGATGTCAGCGGCCCACCCGGGGAGTGCCGCGTCCACCGCGCACAGATCATGCGCTTTCGCGGCGACTGGCCGAAGGCAGAAGCGCAGGCGCTGGCCGCTTGCGAAGAGCTGCACGACTACAACCGCTTCGTCACCTCGGCGGGCTTCTACGAGATCGGCGAGATTCGGCGCCGTCGCGGCGACTTCGCCGCCGCGGACACGGCGTACCGCCAGGCGGACGAGTGGGGGAAGATCCCACAGCCCGGTCTTGCCCTGCTCCGCCTCGCCGAGGGCAAGGTCGACGCCGCCGTCTCGGGCATCAAGCGAAGCCTCGAGGAGGTGGAAGAGCCGCTGTCGCGCGTGCAGCAGCTCCCGGCTCAGGTCGAGATCTCACTCGCCGCAGGGGACGTGAAGACCGCGCGTGCGGCCGCCGACGAGCTCGAGAGCATCGTCGACGCCTACCTGATCGGCAGCCGGCGAGCTCCTGCGTTTGATGCCACCGTGCATCTCGCTCGAGGTCAGATCGCGCTCTTCGAGGGCGATCTGGACGCAGCGGCCCGGTCCCTGCGAAAGGCGCGCGACGCATGGAAGGACGTGGGCGCGCCGTACGAGACCGCGCAGGCCCGGATGCTGCTGGGAATCGCGTATCGACGTCAGCGTGACGAGGATGCCGCGGTGGCAGAGTTCCAGGCTGCCCTCGCGAAGTTCGAGGACCTCGGTGCGAAGCTCGACGAGGAGCGCGTGAAGGAGCTTCTCGGGGGGGAAGCGCGCCGTACGTTCCTCTTCACCGACATCGTCGACTCGACCAAGTTGCTGGAGACGCTCGGTGACGACAAATGGAAGAAGCTTCTCGCCCGGCACAACGAGCTCGTACGACAGCGCATCGCAGAGAGCGGGGGAGAGGTGATCAAGCAGACGGGCGACGGCTTCTTCGCGTCGTTCGGGAGCCCGAAGTCGGCGATCGAAGCAGCGGTCGGGATCCAGAGGGCGCTCGACGACGAGTTCTTCGCGCCAGACGTACGGATCGGAGTGCACACGGGCGGCGCCTTCCACACCGACGCCGATGCGACCGACTACGGCGGGCAGGGCGTGCACACGGCGGCACGCATCGGGGCGGCCGCGGACAAGAAAGAGATCCTCGTCAGCCGCGAGACGCTCGACGGCATCGGAACGGCGTTTCGCCTCTCGGAGCCTCGCGCCGAGGAGCTCAAGGGGTTCGACCAGCCGGTCGAAGTCGTCTCCGTCGCCTGGCAATAGGCGAATAGGGTGCGCGAGCTCGCCTTCCGCGAGCGGCCTGCGGAGGGCGAGCCGGCCGGGCTGCTCGTGCTCCACCACGGGCGCGGCGCCGACGAGAGCGACCTGCTGCCGCTCGCCGATGCGCTCGACCCCGAGCGCCGGCTCCGTGTCGTCACGCCCGCGCGCGCCACTCGAGCTTCCAGGCTGGCCCGGGTATCACTGGTACGTCGTGCCGCGGGTCGGATATCCCGATCCCGAGACGTTCCACCGCGCGTTCGACGCGCTCGCGGCCTTCCACGACGACGTCTGGGAGCGCACCGGGGTATCGCCGGAGCGCACCGTCCTCGGCGGCTTCTCGATGGGCTCGGTGATGAGCTACTCGCTCGGGCTCGCCTTGGATCGGCCGGCACCCGCCGGGATCCTCGCCTTCTCCGGATTCGTGCCCGTCGTCGAGGGGTGGCAGCCGGAGCTCGAGGGACGCGCGACCCGTGTCTTCATCGCACACGGTCGAGCCGACCCCATCATGGAGGTCGGCTTCGCCCGCCGAGCGCGCGAGCTTCTCGAGGCCGCCGGCCTGGAGGTCGACTACCACGAGTCCGGCGTCGCGCACGAGATCGACCCGGCGCATCTCGCCGCCGCGACTGCGTGGCTGCGGTCAGTGCTGGATCGCAGCTGACGTGGAACCGCTCGTACCGAGGCCGCGTACCGGCAGGATGTTCAGCGCCGACCGGCGCATCCGTCTCTCCGACCGGGATGCCTCCGGACGGCTGCGGCTGGACGCCATTGCGCGCTATCTCCAGGACGTCGCAATGGATGACGTCCACGAGACTGGCTGGGGCTCCCCCGACCACCTGTGGGTCATGCGCCACATTCGAATCGACGTGCTGATGCCGGCCGTCGAGGACGATTACGTCGAGTTGACCACGTGGTGCAGCGGTACGGCAGCTCTTGCCGCCGGCAGACGGATGTCGCTGGTTGGTGATCGCGGCGGGAGGATCGAGCTCGACAGCGTCTGGATCCATCTCGGCCCCGACGCTCGGCCCGCTCGGCTCGAGAGCTTCGGTCTGTATGCGGACGCAACGGAAGGGCGCACGGTTTCGACCAGGCTCGAGCTGCCGATTCCGGCAAGCGACGGGACGCCGAGCCCGTGGCCGCTGCGTGCCACCGACGTCGACCTTCTCGGCCACGTGAACAATGCTGCGTACTGGCATGCGGTCGAGCAGGGGCTGCTCGCAGGGACGCTTGATCCACACGCGCGGCTCCAAGCGCGGCTAGACCATCGGCACGCGATCGATCTCGGCGACGACGTCGAGCTGGTCGAAGCCTCCGACGACGGTCGGTTCGGGCTCGCGTTCATGGTCCGCGAGCAGGTGAGAGCTGTCGCCTGGGTCGAAGCACATTCTTAGCCACTTCTCAGCGGCGGCTCGATACGCTCGAAACATGCAGGACGCGGATCGACTTTCTCGTCGCGATTCGCTCGTGAAGCTGGGCGGCTTGCTCGCTGGCGCAGGCGTCGTCGGAGCCTGGAAGGTGGGCGAGGAAGCGAGCGCCGGCCCGGCTGCGGTCGCTTCCGGCCTCGTGAGCTGCGTCCTCGCGCCGGAGCAGACCGAAGGGCCCTACTACCTCGACGACCACATGGTCCGCCGCAACATCACCGAGGGACGGCCGGGAGCGCCGCTCACGCTCCGTCTGGGTGTCGTCGACGTCTCGAGCTGCAAGCCGATCAAGGGCGCCGCGGTCGACATCTGGCACTGTGACGCGGGAGGCGTCTATTCGGGGACGAGCGGCCAGGACACCGAGGACGACCGGTTTCTTCGCGGAATACAGCGGACAGACGCGAAGGGCATCGCGGTCTTCCGGACGATCTATCCCGGCTGGTACCAGGGCCGCACGGTTCACATCCACGCCATGGTTCACCTCGGCGGCAACGTCGTGCACACGGGCCAGCTCTACTTCGCCGACGCGCTGACCGACACGGTCTATCGGCGCTCGCCCTACAGCAGCCGCCCGAGCCGGACGACGCGGAACGCCGCCGACAGCATCTACCGGAACGGCGGGAAGCGCTCGACGCTCAAGCTGACGAAGAGCGGGTCGGGCTACCTCGGCTCGATCACGATGGGTGTCCAGCGCTCCTGATCTCGATCTTCCCCCGCTCCGCTCTCGGGCAGTCTTAGCCCAAACTCACCTTCGTCTGCTTTCGTATAGGTCCCAAGGGCCGCGAGAGAGGAGTCACACGTGACCGAGCAGTCGGACGACGCCGCCGTTCCGTCTCCACCGGAGGCCAAGGAGCAGCTCGAGCAGGCGCTCTTCGAGATCCGCCGCGTCATCGCCGGGCAGGACGCGATGCTCGAGCGGGTGCTCGTATGCCTGCTGGCGCAGGGGCATCTGCTGATCGAGGGTGTTCCCGGGCTGGCCAAGACGCTGACGATCAAGACCACGGCCGGCGTGCTCGGTGGGTCGTTCGCGCGCGTGCAGTTCACGCCCGACCTCGTCCCCTCCGACCTCGTGGGCACACGAATCTACCGGGCAGGCGACGGCGCATTCGACACCGAGCTCGGCCCGGTCTTCTGCAACTTCCTCCTCGCCGACGAGATCAACCGCGCGCCCGCCAAGGTTCAGTCCGCCCTCCTCGAGGTGATGCAGGAGCGGCAGGTGACGATCGGCCACGACACGTTCCCGGTTCCCGATCCGTTCCTCGTCATGGCGACACAGAACCCGATCGAGTCGGAGGGCACCTATCCGTTGCCCGAGGCGCAGATCGACCGCTTCATGCTCAAGGTCGTGATCGGGTACCCCCAGCACGACGAGGAGCTGACCGTGGTCCAGCGCCAGCTCGTCGAGGCGCCAGACCTGCGCGAGGCGCTCTCGCTCGAGGACCTGAAAGCGCTGCAACGGGCGGCGTTCGACATCTACGTGGATCCCTCGCTTGTCAGCTATGCGGTGGACATCGCGACGGCGACACGCGAGCCGGCAGCCCACGGACTCGGCGAGATCGCGCCCTACATCTCGTACGGTGCGAGCCCGCGCGGGCCGATCAGCCTCGTGCACGGATCTCGCGCGCTCGCGCTCATCCGCGGCCGTGAGTACGCGCTCGTCGAGGATCTGCAGGCTCTCGCGAAAGACGCGCTCCGGCACCGGCTCGTGCTCTCGTACCAGGCACTCGCAGAGGAGGTGAACCCCGACGAGCTCCTCGACCAGGTGTTGGCTGCCGTTCCGGCACCTCGGCTCGATCTCGCAGGCGAAAACGCTGCATGAGACCCACGTCCGCCAGCAATCTCCTCACCACCTCGACACCGGCCCGCCCAGGCCCGGGCTCGATGCCGGAAGGCCTGCTGCGCGCGCTCGACATCTCGATCGCACGTCGGATGGAGGGGTTGCTCGCGGGTGATTTCCGCTCGAATCTCCTGGGAACCGGCTCCGAGCTCGCGATGGTGCGTCCCTACGCACCGGGTGACGACGTGCGCAGGATCGACTGGAACGTCACCGCGCGAACGACCGAGCCGCACGTTCGGGTCGACCTCGCCGAGCGTGTGCTCGTCACCTGGCTCGTGCTCGACGCGTCCCCGTCGATGCAGTTCGGCACGGCCGACCGCCGCAAGGCGGACGTCGCGGAGGGAGTCGCGATCGCGCTCGGCCATCTTGCGACCCGTCGCGGCAACCGGCTCGGGTTCGTGACCTTCGGAAACGCTACGCCGAGAGTGCTTCCCCCGAAGCAGGGTCGGGCCGGCCTCGTCGGCCTTCTGGCGGCGCTCCGCGACGAGGAGGACGAGACCGCGAGCGACACGTCGCTCGCCGAGGCGATCCGCTCCACCGCGGGGTTGGCTCGGCAGCGGTCCCTGGTCGTCGTCGTCTCCGACTTTCGCGGGCCGCGGGACTGGCGTCGGCCGTTGCTCGAGCTCGCCGGCCGGCACGACGTCGTCGCGATCGAAGTCCAGGATCCACGCGAGCAGGAGCTCTCGAACGTCGGGCTCCTCTGGCTCGTCGACCCGGAGACGGGCCGCCAGCTCCGGGTCGACACCCGCAGCCGCCGCTTGCGCGAGCGGTTCGCGGTCGCCGCACGCGCGGAGCGGGCCGAGGTCGCGCGCAGCTTCGCAACGCTCGGAGTCAGGCACGTCGTTCTCACGACCTCCGGAGACTGGCTCCGCCCGCTGGTCACCTTTCTGCGCCGGAGGCGCCGGTGACCTTCGGCTGGCCGATCGCCCTCGCGGGGCTCGTGCTCCTGCCGCTGCTCGTCCTTCTCTACTCCTGGTCGGAGCGGCGGCGGCGGCGGTCGCAGGCAGCGTTCGGGAATCCGGACCTGCTTCCGAACGTCGTCGACCGCGAGCCCGGCCGGCTGCGCTACCTGCCGGTTGCGATCCTCCTCGTGGGTCTCGCCGCGATGATCGTCGGCGTCGCGCGGCCGCACGCGACCGTGAGCGTGCCGCGCGAAGAGGCGACGGTGATCCTGGCCATGGACGTCTCTCGTTCGATGAAGGCGAAGGACGTCGAGCCGACGAGGCTGGAAGCGGCGCGCGCCGCAGCGGAGGGCTTTCTCGTCCAGGTGCCCGAGAAGTTCCGCGTCGGAGTCGTCTCGTTCGCCACGCGCGCCGCGGTCGGCGTTCCGCCGACGCACGACCGCGCCCTCGTCGAAGCGGCGCTCGACTCGCTCGCCCCAGGTGAGGGCACCGCGATCGGCGACGCTGTCGCGCTCTCGGTCCGGGTCGGTCAGCCGAAACAGCCGGAAGGGGAGGAAGGTGCCGGCGGCGAGGACGAGGAGGTCGTCGTCCCGCCACGGGCGATCGTGCTCATCTCCGACGGCGCGCAGGACGGGGGCAGCATCGAGCCTGCGAAAGCTGCCGAGGAGGCGAAGGAGCAGCGGGATCCCGGTATACACTGTCCTGGTCGGGACGCCTGCGGGCGTCGTCGAGGAGAGGCTGACCGGAGGCTTCGAGCGAATCATCCGCGTTCCGCCCAGTCCGGAGACGCTGCAGATGCTCGCCGAGGCAACGGGCGGCGAGTTCTTCACTGCGCTCGACGACGAGCGCCTGCGCGAGGTGTACGAGGAGCTCGGATCGCGCCTCGGTGAGCGCGAGGAGTCGCGGGAGATCACGGATGTGTTCGCCGGTGCCGCTTCCGTGCTTCTGCTCCTCGGTGGAGTGCTGTCGGCGTTTCTCTTCCGGAGGGCTCCGTGAGGCGCTCGGCCGCGTACGTCGGCGTCGTCGCGGTCACGCTGGTCGCCGCGCTTTCGCTTGCGGCGCCGGCGGGAAGTGCCAACGAGTGTGACGGGCTTCAGGTGTGTGTTCCGATCGCCGGGCCGTGGGTCGTCGTCCCGGCCGCCGCGACGGGGACGACGCGTCGGCAGGCCTCATGGCAGCTCACCTGTCCGCGCCGCTTCATCGTCGGCGGCCTCGACGCCGAGCTCAGCCAGCGGGCGATCGACGTGAGCTTCCTGGGCAGGCTCGGAAGCCCGGTTAACCCGGGCATCACCACGTCGCGGTCGGTGACCTTTCTCGGCGCGTACGTCGGCACATCGCCGCGGGCGCCGACCTTCAAACCCTATGTCGGCTGCATGCCGACTCAAGGTGGAGGCTCCCGTGTTCCGACCTCGGCAACGGTCGTTCGAGCCGGGCTCCCCGACGACCTTCCGGGTGAAGACCACCAGAGTACGGCCGGGAAGTGTCTCCGTGAGCATGGGTTGTCGCGGCGGCGGAGCGTCTCGTCGGCGCCTCGCATGCGTTCGGGTTCTTCACGAAGACTCCGCCGAGCGCGAGCCTCGTCTCGAGCGTGAGGGGCGAGCAGTCGGTTCGGGACGGCGATGTCGTCGTCGCGGTTCGCGGTGACGCCGAGCTCGGAGGAGTCCGCGCCGTCGTTCAGGTCCAGGCTCTCTGTGCGAGGACACAGTGAGCTTCCAGAGTCCCTGGCTCCTGCTCTCGCTGGTCGTCCTCGCGGTGGCGGTCGGCCTCTGGCTGCTCGCCGAGCGGCGGCGAGCCCGCTACGCGGTGCGGTTCACGAACATGGACGTGCTGGCGACGGTCGTGTCGGGAAGGTCGTGGCCGAGGCTCGTGCCGCCCGGGCTGTTCGCGTTGGCCCTCGCGCTTCTCCTCGTCGCGCTCGCGCGGCCGCAGGTCGAGCGGATGATGCTGAGCGAGCGCGCGACGGTCATCCTCGTCGTCGACACGTCCCGTTCGATGCAAGCGAAAGACGTGGAGCCGACGCGGCTGGGGGCGGCGCAGGAGTCCGTGCAGACGTTTCTCGACACCGCGCCGGACAAGCTGCGCGTGGGCCTCGTCGTATTCGCGGGCGAGGCGCAGGTCGCGACCCCGGCGACCCGCGACCACGATCTGGTTCGCACGGCAGTGGCGGAGATCGACACGTTCCTGATCTTCGGAGGAACGGCGATCGGCGACGCGCTGCAGACCGCGGTGGACATGGGCAAGCGGGCGACCCAGACCGAGCCCGCCGAAGAGGAGGAGGTCGCACTCCCGGATCTCGGCGCGACACGATCCTTCGCGCAGGCCCGCAGCTGC
The DNA here is from genome assembly GCA_963758605.1 of uncultured Actinomycetes bacterium. Lineage (GTDB taxonomy): Bacteria > Actinomycetota > Thermoleophilia > Gaiellales > Gaiellaceae > GMQP-bins7. The sequence continues at coordinate 36,721 of CAVWWI010000017.1, forward strand.
GACGAGCCCGGGCCTGTTTCCATCCTCTTCCTCTCCGACGGAGCCCAGACGCGTGGGATCCTGCAGCCGCTCGAGGGGGCGGCGCTCGCGCGGGACGAGTGCTTCCCCGTTTACACGGTCGCCCTCGGGACGCCGGAAGGAACCATCGCGCGAGGCTCGTTCGGAGGGCCGTTCGACCCAAGCTCGGGCGACAGTCAGCGAATCCCGGTCCCGCCGGATCCCGAGACGCTGCGGCAGATCGCCGCGATGACGGGCGGCGAGTTCTCCGAGGCCCGCACCGCCGACGCGCTCGAGAAGGCGTACGAGAACCTCGGATCGCGTCTCGGACAGGAGCCGGGCGAGACGGAGATCACGTTCCTGCTCGTCGCACTCGCGGCAGGCCTCCTGCTCGTCGCCGGGGTGCTGTCGGCGTTCCTCGCGCCGCGTTTGCCGTAACTCGTCGCAGATCGGAATCCGCTAGCGCGGAATTCCGATCGCGCAAACCCTGAAGGCGTCGGCCTTCGCGCCCGCTGTGTTTTGTCTGCGACTCTCTCGCTGGTCTACACGAGGACGATCACGAAGGGCTGATCGGCGGGATCGTCGCGACCTGCGGGATGCACACCGACGCGGAAGATGCCGTTCGGAAGCGGGTCGACGACGGCGTACGCATCACCGACACCACTCGCGACCGCGCTCGACGCCGGGTTTCCGACAAAGCGGATCTCGAATACGCCGATCGAGATCCTTCGAACCTCGACTTGCCGGCGGTTGCAGTTGAACTTCCGGCCGAACACGGCGCCCGCGCTGGTGAACTTGTCGCCGACGTTGGCGATCCCCATCGTCGGGTTGCCGGTGACGTAGGCGATGCCTCGTACGGCGCCGTTCGTGCAGCGCTGCTGGGCGACGGACGACGCCCCGATCCGCTCGCCGACTGCGAAGGCCGAGCCTCCGAGCGCGAAGAAGAGCGCGAGGATCGCGATCGCGGTCCCGGGAGTTGGCGAGAAACGGGTGATCGAGTAGGGCCTATGGCGCCTCATGTGTCCTCCCTGTCGAATGGGTGATGTCGCGTGATCTTCCGCGATAGGTTCTCTGAGATGCCAGACGGCACGGCGCCGCCACCGGGACTTTGGGGACGACACAGGAAGCGCCTGCTCGGCGGTGCCGCCAGCGTGGTCGTGATCGGGGCCGTGTTCGTATTCGTCCTGCCGCGCATCGCGGACTACCGCGACGTCTGGGACGTCATCAAGGGGCTGGGGTGGGAGGACGGGCTGCTGCTTGCCGGAGCGACGGCGCTCAACATCGCGACGTTCCCGCCGAGCTGGATGGCGGCGCTGCCCGGGCTCGGCTACCGGCAGGCGCTCGTGCTGACCCAGGCGTCCACCGCGCTTTCGGTGATCTCTCCTGCGGGCGCTGCTGTGGGCATGGCGGGGTCGTACTCGATGCTCCGGTCCTGGGGATTCAACGCCGGCGCCGTTGCGTTGGCCGTCGCCGTGACGGGGGTCTGGAATCAATTCGCGAATCTCGCCTTTCCCATCGTCGCGCTCGCGCTGCTCACCGGGGTCGACGAGGATCATCCGGCGCTTCGGACCGCAGCCTTGGTAGGCGTCGCCGTCCTCGTCGTCGCGGTCGTCGCCTTCGCGCTGGCGCTCTCGAGCGCGCGCCGCGCGCACCAGATCGGAGCCCTCGCTGCGCGTCTCGTGAGTCGCGCCCGGCGCGTCCTGCGCCGGAACCCGGTCACCTGGGGCGGGGAGAAGCTCGCGGACTTCCGCGCAGGCGCCCTCGGGCTGCTCAGGCGACGCTGGCACGTGCTCACGCTCGCCACGCTCGTCGGCCACCTCACCGTCTTCTTGCTTCTCGTCGTCTGCCTTCGCGTGGTGGGCGTCTCGGATGCCGAGGTCACGTGGATCGAGGCGTTCGCCGCCTGGGCGCTCAGCCGCATCCTCGGGGCGCTCCCGCTGACCCCAGGCGGAATCGGGATCGTCGAGCTCGGACTGAGCGGGGCGCTCGTCGCGTTCGGTGCATCGAACGCGGACGCCGTCGCGGCGACCTTGCTCTACCGCTCGCTGACCGTTCTGCCCACGCTTGCGCTCGGTCTGCTCGCCGCTGTCAGTTGGCGGAGCCATCACCCGAGGGATCGGTTAGAGTCGATCGAGTGACCCTGACCAGGGGCAGGATCACTGGGCTGAGGGATTGCTCGTACCCCGTTAGGGGTAAAGCTTGCCTCACGACCTGGTTCACGCTGAGGCAGTGATGGTTTCGAGTGCAGCGGCACCGGCTCGGCTTCGCGTCGCCGGGATTCTCGTGGCACTCGCTGCTTCGTGCGCCGGCGCGAGCGCGGCATCGGGCGCGGGGAATGCCTGGCACGCGTACCTCGCTCCGGCGGGCGCATGCGCGGGGTCGACGGACGCTTCAGCATCGGCGCAGGTGCAGGCGCGCGCCGTCAGCTGTCTCGTGAACTGGGCCCGCGTGCGACACGGGCAGCGAGGTCTGTCGCGGTCGCGCTCCCTTCAGCGCGCCGCCGAGCTCAAGGGGCGCGGCGTCGTGGCGTGCCGTGAGATCTCGCACACTCCGTGTGGTTCCGCGGTGACGTCATCCGCGTTGCAGGTCGGGTACCGGCCCGCGAGCTTCGCCGAGAACCTCTACGTCGGGTCGCTCGGAGCTGCCAGCGCCAGGGATGTCGTGTCAGCATGGTTGCAGTCCCCCGGGCACCGCGAGAACATCCTTCAGCCCGGCCTACGCGACGTCGGCGCGGCGCTGGTGCGGGCGGACGGCGTGTTCTACGCCGGGGCCTCGGTGGTCTGGATCGTCGCTCTCGCGTCTCCGCGTTAGAGGAGTCGGCCTGCGGGCCGGGAACGGCCACGAGATGAGAGAAGAGAGTCATCTCGACGCGATGCGTCAAGCGATTCGGGGCGACTTCGAGCGCTTGGAGGAGCGGCGCGGCGAGCAGGTCGTGCTGCGCATCCGCGAACGCCCCGAGCTCGAAGTAGAGTCCCCACCATCTGAAACGGCGGCGCCCGAGCCCGACGATCCTCCCAAGCGCTCCTGGATCGACCGGCTCCTCGGCCTCTAGTTCTGCGGCTTCAATAGGAGTGTGGAGAAGGCCGAGCGAGACTTGATCATGCGGCAGGGAGTCGTGCTGCCCGAGACCCCGAGAGATCGCCGCGAGCGTGCGGGACTCGAGGAAGACCTCCGCTCGATGCCGCTTCGCGGAAAGCCGCTCGCTCTCCGCCGACGCAACTTCATTCCGCGTGCAGACGCGTACCTGGCAGCCTCGCAAGGACCCCGTCCGTACATGCTGCGGTTGCGCGAGATCGAGGCGCGAACTACTGCTCACGAGGAGCAGCTGGCAGGCGCGTGGCGGTCGCTCGCGGAGATGTGCGAGCACGACCGCAGGCGGGTTCGCGCGCGCTTGGCGGCGCGAGGCGGCGGGCTGGTCCTTCGACGAGGTCAACGATCTGATCGAACGCCACAACCGCTGGTACCCGGTCGAGGCCCGGTTGCCGATGGATCCACGGACCGGCGACTACGCCCTCGTCAACGGGCGCGCGTACCGGATCGAAGCGCTCGACGCCAGGTGGGTGCTCGACCGGTTCTCGCCGGTTCTCCGGCGGGCACTCGCCTCGCGCTAACAGCCGCTCGAGCGTGGGTTCGGGAGAATGGCGCAGTGACCCTCGCCGAGCTCGCCGTCACCGTCGCAGTGCTGGGCGTCCTGGGTCTCGTCGCTCGGCGTATCGGGTTGTCCGCGATTCCCGCGTATCTGCTCGCCGGCCTCCTGCTCGGCCCGAACGAGCCCGAGCAGCTGGCCTTAATCCGTCCGTCAGAGGTGACCGAGTTCGTCGCCGAGCTCGGCATCGTGTTCCTGCTCTTCTTCCTCGGCCTCGAGTTCACGCTCACGCGGCTACGCGGGAGCGGCCGCCACCTCGGCCTCGGGGGGACGGTCGACCTCGCCGCGAACCTCGGGCTCGGGCTCGTCGTCGGCGTCGCCGCCTTCGGCTTCACGTTCGCTGCGCTGATCCTCGCCGCGTGCGTCTACGTCTCCTCGAGCGCGATCGCGGTGAAGGGGCTGATCGACTTTCGCCGCCTGGGCGACGACGAGACCGACCTCGTCCTCGCGATCCTCGTCTTCGAGGACATCGTGGTCGCCTTCATGCTCGGATTCGCGGCAGCGGGCGGCGGCGACGTCTCCGAGACGCTCGTCCTCGTCGCGAAGGCGCTCGGGTTCATCACGGCAGGCCTCGCCGCCTCGCGCTGGCTGTCGGGACCGATCGACCGGGCGCTCGACCGGCTGCCGCTCGAGTTCTTCCTGCTCGCGGTCTTCGGATTCCTCATCGGCTCCGCGGCCGTCGCCGAAGAGCTGGGGCTGTCCGAGGCAATCGGCGCGCTCATGGCGGGCATCGTCCTCTCGGAGACCTCGGTCCGCGACCAGATCGAGGAGCGGTTCTTCAGCTTCCGCGACATCTTCGCCGCGCTCTTCTTCTTCGTTTTCGGGCTCTCGATCGACCTCAGCGCGATCGGCGACGTCGGCTGGCTCGTCGCGCTCGCCGTCGTGCTCACGCTCGTCGGGAAGTTGGGCGGCGGCATGGTCGCCGGGCGGCTCGGAGGCTTCACTCGTCGTCAGAGCCTCAACGCCGGAGTGGCGTTGGTGGCGCACGGCGAGTTCACGATCATCCTCGCCCAGGTCGCATCAGAAAACCCACTGCTCGAGCCGGCCCAGCGCGAGGAGCTCGTCGCCTTCGCCGGCCTGTACGTGCTGGCGACGGCAACGGTCGGGCTCGTGCTGATGAAGGAGTCCAAGCGGCTCGGCCGTCGCCTGTTCCCTGCACCTAGACCTACACTCATCGAGGAGGCTTGACCCAGTGCCAGTAGACCTACGAGAGACGCGGCTCCCCGGGGTCGGCGTCAAGTACACGTTCAGCACCGCCTTGGGTGGGCGCGTCGCCGTGATCATGCACGTCGACGGGCAGCGCGAGATCTACTTCTACCGCCGCTCGGACGACGACGAGCCGACCGCGGTCATCGAGCTGCACGACGACGAGTCGCGCCAGCTCGGCGCGATCATCGGCGGTGCGTACGAGCGCCCGAAGATCGTCGAGGAGCTAGAGATGGCGCTGGGGGAGCTCCACATCGAATGGATCCCGGTACCCGACACGAGCCCGGCGATCGGGCTCACGCTGGCCGACGCGCGCCTGCGTGCCCGCACGGGTGTGACGGTGATCGCGATCCTCCGGGAGCCCGAGCCGGTGAGCGGTGCACAGCCGGAGGACGTCGTCCAGCAGGGAGACACGCTCGTCGGCGTCGGCAAGGCGGGGCAGTTCGCCGCCTTCCGGAGGCTCCTCGCCGAAGGTCCCGTTCGGTGAGGAGGCGTCTAGGTAGGACGACGCGCTCTGACGAGCACGTCGATGGCCGGCCTGTCCGCGCCGTCGACTGGTCGAAGCACCCGCTCCGCTTTCTCGATCTCGAGCCCCGGGATCTCCGCGACGATGTCCTCGGGCGTGTAGAGAAGCGAGGCGTCGCTGGGGCCGCCGAAGCCCTTATCGAGGTTCTCGAGATCGTGGCCGACGAGGAGAAACGTTCCTCCCGGGGCGATCGCCGCCGTCGCCCGCGAGAGCACGAGACCGCGTTCGTCTCCCGGGAGCTGGAGAAAGAGGACAAGCACGAGGTCGAAGGCCTCTCGCTCGGGCACGAAGTCGAGGAGGTCAGCGCAGCGAAAGTCGACCTCGACCTGCTCCATCGCGGCTCGCGCGCATGCTCTCGCGATCGCCACGTTGGAGAAGTCGACCGCCGTGACCTCCCAGCCACGCTCGGCGAGCCACACCGCGTGCCTGCCTTCCCCGCAGGCGAGGTCGAGCGCCCGACCTGCTGAGAGGTCGGCGGTCTCGGCTGCGAAGGAACGGTTCGGCGCGATGGCCCAGAGCTGCTCCGTCTCGGCGTACTTGCGATCCCAGTGGTCACGCTTCACGTGGCCGCATCCTTTCTTGAGCGACGCGATACGTCGCGGCGAGCGTGAGCAGACAGACACCCGCTCCGACGAGATAAGGAGCTCCGTCGCCCTCAGCTTCGGCGAGCGCACCGCCGAGCGCCGGCCCGAGGAGCGCTCCGAGCGCCCAGGCCGTGTTCATGATTCCGAAGGCGAGGCCTTGCGCAAGGCCCGCCGCGTCCGCACGATGCGACGTCAGCGCCATCGCGGGCGTGTACAGGCTCCCGAAGGTGAGTCCGGCGGCGCCGATGAGGATCGCGATCAGCACGGGTTCCGACGACGCAGCGAGCACGACCGCGACCGCCGTCGACCCGGCGAGTGCGAAGCGGATCGGGAGGAGACGTCCCAGCCGATCGCTTGCGCGACCGAGGAACGGGTTGATCACGACTTCGAGGACGCCGGCCAAAAAGAAGACTGCGGCAATCCCGAGGGTCGACCACCCGGCGTCGTCGAGCGCGAGCGGAGCGAGGAGGACGAGGATCCCGAAGAGCATCGCCGGAAGCGTGTTCAGCCAGAGTCCGCCCAGGAAGCGGATGTCGCGGAACGCCCGTCTCACGCCGTCGGCCGTCAACCTCTCGCCGGGAGTCGATCGCTCGACGAATGCCAGCAGCGCGAACACGAACGCGACGATCCCGAGCGTCGTCAGCGACACGCGGATGCCCACCGTCTCGGCGACACCGCCGAACATCGGACCGAGAATCGCGCCGGCGATTGCTGCTCCGAAGGCGATTCCGATCATCTCGCCGCGCTTCTCCTTCGGGGCGACACCGGCGACCCACGCCAGGGCGCCCGCCCAGGTGACAGTGCTCGAGAAGCCCTGAACGAAGCGAGCGATCCCGAGCGCGACAACGCTGCCGGCGATCGCAAACGCAAAGCTGGCGACCCCCAGGAGGACGAGGCCCCAGACGACAGCGGTTTTCGGGCCGAAACGCGCGGCGGCGAGCCCTCCCGGGATGCCCCCGAGGAGGGCGCCGGCGCCGAACGCGGCGACGAGCAATCCGGCTCCGGTCTTCGACAGCTCGAACTCCTCGGCGTAGCCCGGCACGAGCGGAGTCAGCGCCGTGTACAGCATCGCGTCGACGAAGATGATCGAGCAGAGGAGAGCGAGCAGCCGGCGCATGCGATCCAGGATATGTCGCGCGCCCTTTCGAACTCAGGAGATCCCAGCTCGAGCGAGCCATGCGGCGAGGCCACATTGCCGGAGGCCGGCCGTGCCGGCTGTGAGGCTAGGTGAGGCCCGTGGCTCTTCACAGAGCCTGGCCCCCGTAAGTGGAACGAGTACGTGCCGAACTATCCACAGCCGGGGTGGCTCGAGGAGACGGGTCCAACAAGAAATGCACCGAGCCGGTGTCGCCTTCGTCCGGCAATCCGACTGACCTCCGCCGAAGCGGGTGCCACTCGGAGAACCATCAACCTCGGGCGCTCCGTACTCGGTGCAAGCCGCACACTAGGGGGGTCGTCCACCTGCGTCAAGGCCTCTCGAGATATGCTTGTCGCAATTTGCGAAGTTTTCTTTTCGCGACAGTCGAACTGCGTTCACGAGCACATGCTCTAGTCGGACTACGGGAAGAAAAAGGGCCGGTCCCGAAGGCCCGGCCGCGTGAGCCGTAGGCTCGACGGAGGCTCCAAGAGCGGGGGTGCCGGCTTCGCCGGCGCCGGAGCGGAGAAGTTCGCCGAGCCGGGAACGCTTTCGTCCACCTTCCCGACGAACCTTCCGCTTCCGCGTAGTGCTCCTCGGGGGGCTTCGTCCTACCGGCGCCCCGTGCTCGGCGCAGCGGCACTCTATGCAAATCGGGACGCGCCGATCAAGGACTCGGCCGAAGGAATCCCGCGCAATTTGCGAACAGTCACGGTTCTCGTAGGCTCGCGCCATGCGTGAGCGCGCCCGAGCACGGATGAGGGTCGTCCTGATCGCCCAGATCGTCCCGGCCGTGCAAGGCCTCTACCAACTCCTGCGGGCGCACGGCCACGAACCGGTCGCGCTCCTTCTGGCCCGAGAGGGTGCCGAACGCTACGGAGAGCTCGACGCTCTGCTCGAGCACGTTCCCGCGGATCTCGACGTCCTCATGGCGTCGCGCCGGGACCGGATCGCGCCGCTTCTCCGAACGCACGAGCCTGACGCCGTGTTTTGCGGCGGGTTTCCCTGGAAGATCCCTGCCGATGCGCTTGCGGTGCCGAAGCTGGGCGTCGTCAACGGCCACCCCTCGTTGCTTCCACGCTATCGCGGCCCGAGCCCGGTTGCATGGGCGATCCGGAACGGGGAGACCGAGGTGGGGTTCACGTTCCATCGCATGGACCCGGAGCTCGATACCGGGGCGATCCTGGCGCAGGCTCGGATCCCGCTCGAGGCCGAGCACTCCTGGGACGAGTTGGCTCCGAAGCTCGCCGGGACGGTCGGTGAGCTCTTCCCGACTGTGCTCGATCGCCTGAAGCGCCGCGATCCCGGCGATCCGCAGCCCGCAGAGGACTCGAGCTATTTCTCGTTCTTCGAGCCCGAATACGTCTGGATCGACTGGGCGAAGCCAGCCGACGAGATCGAGCGCCAGGTTCGCGCGTGGCGGTTCCACTCGCTGGTGCCAGGTGACCGCGGCGCACTTGCGGACTTGGATGGAAGGACTGTCCGCGTTCTCCGCGTGAGCCTCGAGCAGGCTGAAGGACGCGAGGTGGAGTGCGGTGATGGCAGGCTGTGGGTCGTGGAAACGGAGTCCGTATGAGACCCGTGATCGGGATCACGACCTACGCACAGCAGGCGAGTTGGGGAGTCTGGAACCTCCCGGCCGCGCTGATCCCGCTCGACTACGTCGACGCGGTCGAGCGAGCGGGCGGGCGTCCGGTCTTGATCCCACCGAGCGAGCAGGGCGTCGCGGAGACGCTCGAGACGCTGGACGGCATTGTGTTCTCCGGGGGCGCCGACATCGACCCGTCGCTCTACGGCGCCGAGCCTCATCCGGAGACGGATATGCCGCAGACGCGCCGCGACGCGGGGGAACTGGCTCTGCTCACCGCGGCGCTCGAGCGAGACATGCCGACGCTCGCAATCTGCCGCGGATTTCAGCTGCTGAACATCGCGCGGGGCGGAGATCTCGTCCAGCACCTCCCCGAGGAGGTTGCGAGCGACGAGCACAAGCAGCTTCCAGGCGTCTTCACCCAGCATCCCGTCGAGATGAAGGACGGAACCCGTCTGGCGTCGATGGTCGGGGCGCGCTCCGACGTCACCTCCCACCACCATCAGGGAATCGGTCGACTCGGAGACGGGCTCGTCGAGGCGGCCTGGGCCGGCGACGGCACCCTGGAGGGGGTCGAGGATCCCTCGCAGCGGTTCGTCGTCGGCGTGCAGTGGCACCCGGAGGCGGGGGAGGACGCTGCGCTGTTCACGAACCTCGTCGAGGAGGCACGAGCCTACCGCGAGACGAGGGCAAACCACTGATCCGACGACGGTCGCGAGACGGGAGGAAGCGTGTACTGGACCCTGGGAATCATCTACATCGTTCTGTCGATCGCTTTCATCGCCGACGTTCTTCGAAACAAGGCGCTGTCGGTCGGCGGCAAGATCCTCTGGATCGCCGCGCTGCTGCTCGTACCCGTCTTCGCGTGGCTCGTGTACGGGATCTGGCGGATGCGCCAGAGCCGGGGCCTCTCCGAGACGTGACGGGGTTCGGCCGCGAGCTCGGCATGCAGGGCCATGACGGCTACTCGGAGGTCGAGAGCGTGTTCATCTCGACGGAGGGCTGAGAGGGTGGCTGGGAGACTCGACGGAAAGGTCTGCGTCATCACCGGTGCGGGCGGCGGGATGGGCCGGGAAGCGGCGGTCGTCTTCTCGGAGGAAGGCGCGAAGGTCTGTGCGGCGGATGTCGACGAAGCCCTGGCGGCGGAGACCGCGTCACTGTGCTCCGGCGATGCCTTCGCGATCCGTGCGAACGTCGCGGACGAGGCGGAGGTCGAGCGCATGTACGAGGCGACGGCCGCGCGCTTCGGCGCGATCGACGTTCTCTACAACAACGCCGGAATCTCGCCTGCTGACGATGCGTCGGTTCTGGACACGAGCGTCGAAGCGTGGCAGCGCGTGCAGGACGTCAACACGAAGGGCGTCTTCCTCTGCTGCAAGCACGGGATCCCGTACCTGCTCGAGCGGGGTGGAGGCTCCGTGATCAACGTCGCCTCCTTCGTCGCGATCCTCGGCGCTGCGACTTCTCAGATCTCGTACACGGCGTCGAAGGGCGCGGTGCTGTCGATGAGCAAGGAGCTCGGAGTCCAGTTCGCGCGTCAAGGCGTCCGCGTCAACGCGCTCTGCCCGGGGCCGGTCGAGACCCCGCTCCTGCTCGCCATCTTCGGAGACGATCCCGCTGCGTTCGCGCGCAGGCAGGTGCACTGGCCCACCGGGCGGCTCGGCAAGCCGCGCGAGATCGTGAATGCGGCGCTCTTCCTCGCAAGCGACGAGTCGTCGTTCGTGAACGGGTCGGCGTTCGTGGTCGACGGCGGCATCACCGCGGCCTACGTCACGCCTGAGTAGCGACGGCGTCAGGCTTCGGCCTGACTCCGCTTTCAGACGCCTACGACTTGCGCGAGCCAGCGACGGTCGCGCGCGCGGTCGAGCTCGAGGAAGAGCACCCGCTGCCATTGCCCGAGCGCGAGATCGCCGTCCCGTACGGGGATCGACTCACCCGCCGGCCCGAGGAGCATCGACATGCAGTGCGCGTGACCGTTTCCGATCTCCATGTCCTCTTCGCAGACGTTCTCGGTCCGCCGGTCCCAGTCGTCGTGTGCGTAGTAGTGCTCGGTCGGCACGAGGCGCTTGAGCAGGACGGCGAAGTCCTCGAGGAATCCGCGCTCCCACTCGTTCACGCGGACGGAGCAGGTCGTGTGCGGCGAGTAGACCGAGCAGATCCCGTCGTGGATCCCGCTCTGCCGGACGATGTCCTGAACCTCGTCGGTGATGTCCGTGACGGTCAGGCCACCGGCGGTACGAAGCTGCGACTCCGACTGGAAGGTTTCCACGCCGCCCGACATTGTGTCAGCAGCGCGGCCGGCCGGCTCGCCGGAACCGTCGGTTACGCTGATCGCGGCGGGCCCGTAGCTCAGCTGGTTAGAGCAGCCGACTCATAATCGGTTGGTCCCTGGTTCGAGTCCAGGCGGGCCCATTCCGACCCCAGCCGTAGAGCCAAACCCGCATGGTTATGCGGGTCAGGTGTGCCGGGAGTGCCTCGAAAGCGCGAACGGTAGGTACCCCGGTAGGTACCTCGGATTTCGCCGAACGAGCCTCTGTACGAACGTTTCTGCGAAGTGCTGCGAGCCGAAGGCGTCCCCGTTCAGGCGGGGTTTTCGGAGCGCGTATGGAGGTCGCCCTCGTCGATGACGGCCCCGTGACCCTCGTTCTCGACGTGGAGTGGTTGTAAAGTGCATCCCGATGAGCGACCCAGCACCCGACAAAGAGCAGGGGGTCGCCGGGCATGTTGTCGACGCGGTTGCGTTGGGAGTGGAGACGGTTGGCTACGAGCTGCTTGCCGGTGCGACCCTGACCACTGCAGCTGCCATGGCTGGAATGGGCGCTGGGCACCACGTCGCGGGCAGCGCGTTCGACACCGTCGGGGCACCGACTGTGGGATCGGGCTTCCACCAGGCTGGCGACGCGTTGTACGCGGTGGCACGAAAGAACTTCGCCCTTGCGGGGGAGGCGGCCCGCAGTGCGCTCGATAGCTTCGTCGGGCCGCCGCGCGCGCTCAGAGGCGAATCTCGCCCCGAGCTTCCTTAGCGAGCAGCGCGCTAAGCGGATCTGTTCCCGGAGAGGTGCCGCCGATTCCCTTCACGGGTCAAGCGTCATGCTTAGCGAGGAATCATCCAATCCGGGTGACAGCAGGCTGGCTTCGACGCGCGATGCTGTCGTACGGGAGGGCAGGGGCGCCTGATGACTAAGACCGATAACTGGGTATGGGTGAGGTCGTCGACCGAGGGGTGCTCGAGTCGAAGTTGGCCGGCGCGAGACGGCTGAATGGCTTCGGGCGACGACGAACAGCGTTCCGGCCTGTCTGACGCGGCGGGGCGCGTCGCCTTCTTCCCCGCTCGGGCGGCTGCGCGTGCGTGGCGCGAACAACTCGAGGCGGCGGTGGACGAGATGCTCTCGGCTCCCGAGATCGAGCGTGTTATCGATCGGGCGCTGGCCGGGCCACTGCCGGAGGAAATCGCGCGCTCGGTTGTCCGCCACCGCGTCCTCGAGCACGTGGTTAGTGAGCTTGTCGAGAGCGGCGAGATCGAGCGTGTTATCGATCGGGCGCTAGCCGGGCCACTGCCGGAGGAGATCGCGCGCTCGATTGTCCGCCACCGCGTCCTCGAGCGCGTGGTTGGTGAGCTTGTCGAGAGCGGCGAGCTCGAGCGGCTCCTGAGCGCGGCGCTCGCGAGCCCGCAGACGCTGGAGCTCACTGACCGGGTGCTCGCAAGCGAGGAGACACAGCACGCCCTGCGAGCGGTTGCCTCGAGCCCGGAGGTTCGGCACGCGATCGCCCGGCAGACAACCGGTCTTGCGGACGAAGTCGCAGACAGCGTGCGCGCGTCCGCAATGCGGCTCGACGACCGTGTGGAGCATGCCGTTAGTCGCCGGAAGCGCCTCGCTCCGCCGCGCTACGGAGGCATCGTCACGCGCGCGCTCGCGCTTGCCGTCGACGCGGTATTGGTGACCGCTCTCCACATGTTGGTGGTCGGGGTAGTCGCGCTCGTGACGTCGCTTGTCGGCGACCTAGGCCCGGGATGGCTCGTCGGCGCGCTACTCGCGGTTAGCTGGACACTGATCGCCGGCTTGTACTTCGTGCTCTTCTGGAGCGCGGCGGGGCAGACGCCCGGAATGCGCCTCCTAGGACTCCGTGTGCACACCGACGGCCGGCGGCGTCCCCTCGGTCGGCCGCTCGATCGTACGGATGGTCGGCCTTGTGCTCTCGATCGCCTTGTTGTTCGTCGGTTTCGTGCCGGTTCTCTTCGACGAGCGTCGCCGCGGGCTCGCGGACTTCATGGCCGGAACTACTGTCCTGCATGACGAGGTGCAGGCGGAGTCGGAGAGCTCTACCGCGGACGACGAAGGGTCAGGGGGTGGAGACGCAGATACGATGCGCAGCCCCCGCGTTTGAGCTAGTCAGTTCGCATGGGATTCGCGCGGTGCTGAGGTCGCATAGTGAGACGGGCGAAGCTCCCCGACGACGTCGGTATTGAATGTGGTCGTGACGCGCAAGAGTCGCATCCGAAGGCCGTGCTTGACCCATCTGACCGAAGGCTCGCCCAGGCTCCGGCACTTCGCGGAGATCACGGGCGAGCTCGCCAGTCGAGAGCACGACTAGCGCAACGTCTGCTTGCTTACGCTTCGCCTCGAACTCGAGTCCGGCGCTGAGCGTCCTGGCGGCGGCGCTTCTCGCGGTACTCCGCCGGATGCAGGTGCCGGTAGCGGCTGTCACGGCAGCGCCGTGAGCACGTGAGCCGATCGCTTCGCCCCAAGAACGCCCCACCGCTCTCGGTGCAGACGAGCTCGCTCGGCGGGATGCGACGGCGCTCGTTGTAGGCAGCGACGAGCTCCGGATGCTCCTCCCGCCACTCGCGCGCATACTCGGAAAGGCAGACGCGGCACTTCGTCGTGCTCGGCCGGAACGCCTCGAGCGGAAGCCATCGGCGGCAGCCCGAACACCACGACTCTCCCGCGTGAGCGTACGGCTCACTCCACCGCCAGCGGTAATCACTCACGGCAGATTCCTGCGTAGTGTGTCTCTCGCGAAAAGGTTGCGGGATGTCGCAGCGTGCTCGCCTCTATCGACTCCCCCCTTTGGGTTGCAGCTGCTCATCGTCTACAGAGCGAGGGGGGCACCCCGTCTCGCGTTGGGGGATCGGGCGGGACGATCCTGCGCGCCCCCTCCCCGACTCAAGCAGGACCGTCCCTTCACCCGGCTCGGTGAATCCTTTTCTGGCGTCGTTTGCTCCCGCGACCTCGTGTGCGCGCTTGACCCGGCGCGGCGGACGCACGCCTCCTAGCGTGGTTAGACGGAGAGGCTGACCGGCGAGGTCACGATCCACACGGCGGTGAAGACGAAGACCACGCAGCCGATGGAGAGCATCACGACGCGCAGTCTCGGTGATGCCAGCTTGGTGCTCATGCCGGCGAAGAAGAGCGACGACGCGAACAGGACGACGCCGAGCACGTAATTCGACGCGCGCTGGATGTCTCGGCGCACCTGTGCAGCGAAGACCTCCGCTTCCGCGCTGAGTCGCTCCGATTCCTCGCGCGCCTCGAGCTTGTACTGCGGCATGGTGAACGGTGTCGGGGGAGCGTTCGGGTTCTTGAGCGGCCTGGTCGCGATCCAGGCGGCGACGGCTGGCTTGAACTCCTTGCGAAAGCGCGTGAAGTAGAAGTCCGCCAGTTCCGTCTTGTCCTCGGCGTAGGCGTTCACCCAGTCCGTGAAGACCGACACGTCGACGATCGTCTGGGTGTTCGCGAGTCCCGCGAACTTGGCGGACTCGATCCGCAGCGCGTTGGCGCGTGCGCCCGCCTTGGCCTGTTCGCCGTTCCATCGGTCGACTGGTAGCCGCTCCAGGCAGTGGCGACCGTTGCCACGGCGAGGAGCACCGTGGCGACGAGCTCGACTCGATCGCGACCGCCGCCCTCGGCATTCACGAAGACACCGGCGTCCCGGCTGCGTCGCAGGGGAGCTCCACCTCGGCACCGACCGTGCTCAGGGCGTCGTCGATGATGCGCAGCGAGCGCTCCATGGCGACCGGTTGGAGTCCGCCGACGCCATCGTGGAACGGCGAGTTCAGCCCGTTGAGCAAGAGGAGCAGCACCGTGATCACCGACACCACGGAGCCGATCAGCATGCCCTGAACGACCGCCCGCTCACCACGGTCGGCGAAGAAGAGCATGAAGACGAAGATGACGATCGCGATGAAGAAGAGCACGATCCAGAGCTGGCTCGGGATGACGCCGACCGCGCCATGGATGCGATCCCGGCGCGCTTCCTCCCGCGCCGACGTCTGCTCGAGCCACTTGTCGTAGGCGGACTGCTCGGTAGCGGACTGAGGCTGGACGGATTGAAGCGTGCGAAAGAGCCTCACACCCCACGGGTTGATTGCGTCGCCCTGCGTGCCCGCGTTCATCCGGTCCCACTCGTCGTTGACCACCGAACGCCCATAGCAGACGAGCTCCGCGGTCAGGTCGCCCCGAGCCGCCTGCGGGAAGAACTGTGCGTTCTCGACCTGCTGCACGAGGACCAGGGCTTCTTGCTCGGCTCCAGTGCGTGACTGGTCGTAGCTCGCAAACGCGAGGAAGACGATGAACCCGAGCAGCACCGAGAACCCGGTCGCGAGCACCCCAAAGACACCTGCCGCGCGATCGCCGTCCTCGAAGTAGCCGCCCTCGGGAGCTCGACGGCGCACGAGCAATAGCGCCGCCACTGCCACCCCGGCCACGGCGGCCGTGATGAGGATCGCCCAGACGATGTTCATGGCCGACGCTGGACGCTACACGGCGGAATCGGAGTGAGGGCCACCGCTACCCGGGCTGCCCGACGGGTTCGGCCACGTCCACCGGTGCCTCTTCGCGCTGCCCAGCTTCGACCTGCCCGTTCTGGAGCTGCTGGCAGGGCGTCGCAGTGCGCGCGCTGAACTTTCGCGCCTGGGTGACCGCGCGGCTCGTGAGTTCGGTACCGCTGATCCCGGCAGGGAAGCCGAGATAGTTCTCGATCCGTCGGGACGAGCCGGCCTGACCGCCGAGCGCGGTGCCCTCGATGACCAGAGTGTCGAGCCCTTCAGAGGCGCCGTAGACTGCCGCCGCTAGGCCCGCCGGGCCGGCTCCAACGACCAGCAGGTCGACCTCCTCGTGTGGCGCGAGCTCGAGTCCGATCCCGAGAGCGCGGGATACCTGGCCGGGGGTCGGGCCGCGCAGCTCTCCTCCGCCCGGCAGCCGTACGAGTGGCAACGGGTCACCATCCGGTGGGTCGGCATCCTCCCAGGTGTACGGGAGCCGGTTCGCGCGCGCGAACTCGAGCATTCGCATCGTCTGCTCCGAACCGTGCGGCCCAACGATCTCCAGGCCGATCCCCTGCACACTCTGCAGCGCCTCGCGGCGGGAGATGAAAGTGGAGAGCAGGAGATCGCTGAGCGGTCCGTCCTCGTTGAGGAGCGAGCGCAGAGCGCTTCGCTCGACGGCGATGTACCGCAGCGGCTCGATCACGAGGGCATTCACCATGACCGTCTGCCCCGACAGGAGGTTCAGCTCGCCGAGGAAGCCGGAGGGGCCCTGCCGTATGAGCTGGTTTCCGGCCGCGTCGATGATCGCGACCTCTCCGTCGAGGATCGCCACGAACGGATAGGTCCGATCGCCGACCCGGTACAGCAGCTCACCCGCGGGTGCGAAGCGCTCCTCGCCGATCTCGGCGAGAGCCGCTAGTTGCGATGGGGAGAGCAGAGGGCTCGCAGGTGCTGACAAGGTCGTTCCTCCCTGGCGGCGATTGACGCCACAGCGGAAAGATTTGCGCCGTCCGGGACCAAGTGCACCCGACTCGATGGTCGCGTCTCCAATCCAGAAGGAGCAGCTGGAGATCGCCAGCGATCGGCAGCCGGGTCGCTCGTTTCATGCTTCGCAGCCATGACGTCAGGGTACGCATGGTGCGGAGCGCCGCGACCCTGATTCGTGAGCGTGGTGTCCACGGCACCGGACTCCGCGAGGTTGTCGCGCACTCTGGCGGTCCCCGCGGCTCGCTCGGCCGCTTCTTCCCGGGCGGCAAGACGCAGCTCGTCACCGAAGCGATCGATGTCGCGCTCGTTGACCTCTTCGACGATCTCGAGCGTACGCTCAGCGAAGCCGAGGCATTCCCCGAAGCAATCAGCGTGATCGTGAGCCCGTGGCGGCGCCTGCTTCTCGAGCACGACTTCACCCTGGGCTGCCCGCTGGCCGCGACCATCTGCGACGCGGCCGACAACGACAGCCTCCGCACTCATGTCAGCGAGTTGCTCGCACGGTGGCGAGCGCCAGTCGTCGACTCCTACACCAGGTTTGGGGCGCCGCAGGCGGAAGCCGAAGCACACGCGACGGTGCTAATGGCTGCGCTCGAGGGTGCCCTCATGCTCGCTCGCGCTCAACGCACCATCGAGCCGCTCGACACAGTCGAGCGCTTCTTCGCGTCTCGAGCTCCAAAGTCGTCGTGAGAAGCTCGAGTCGACTACGCCACGCAGTCCACACCTCGGTCGCCGGCGTTGGCCACTCGGGTCATGCAGCAGGGACTCGATGCGCACGCGTTCGTGCGCGGGCTTCGCGCCACCAGATGAATTCGTACACGTGAAGTCCGTCCGCATACTCCGGAGCGTCAAGCTCTGCGTCATAACGGCGCCTAACGGCACGGCGTTACCGTCGCCGGGGCCTCGCATCAAGCCCGAGCTGGCTTGCCCGTCAGCGTAATCGCGCTCTAGACGCGCTCGAGTCGGCTGACGTCGCCGACGATCCACTCGCCGCGCTCGTCCAGATCGGCGACGCCGTACTCGCGAGCTACCTGCGGATCGAGGAGCGCGAGCTCATCGTCAAACAGCAAGAAATTCGCGTCAGTCGCCGGAGCGTCTCCCCGATCGGAGAACTCCAGCGCGAACCCGTTGACGGAGAAGAAACCGCGCGCTTCCTTCAGCCGGTTCGTAACCCACAAGCGCACCTGCCCATGCCGAGTAGCAGCTACCCATCATGCAGTTCTTCATGAGGACCGTCTGGCGTCCTACCTTGTACAAACGCATGTCGAAGCGGTCGCCGAGGAAGTTGCCGTGGAGCGTGATCTCGAATGGGGTCGCGAAGCCGTAGAAGACGTCGTCGAACGCCGGTCCGCTGTTCAAGTAGTTGGCCATGAACTTCGCGGTGAAGCGCGGGTCTTGAAAGCGAAGGTCGCGCGCCTGCGGCAGGCTGTCGATCGGCTTCGGCTTCGGCTTCGGCTTCGGCTTCGGCTTCGGCTTCGGCTTCGGCTTCGGCTTCGGCTGGGGCTTCGGCTTGGGCTGTGGTGGCGGGGTGAAGGTGCCGACGGTCTTGGCCAGGGCAGTGTCATCACTGCCACCTGAAAGCGCACCTATGCCGGCGAAGGCAACCACCAAAACACCGGCGGCGATAAGCCAATACTTGCGGCCCAACAGCTCGCGCCAGCCGGCTAGAAGCCCAGACATGTATTCCTCCCGTTCGCATTACGATGGAGGGAGAGGTAGGCGGTTCCCCCGCATGGCCAGAAAGCGTGTCCGGTCCTCGTCTCGCCCGATAGGACCCAAATGGGTCCATTCCTTGGCGGTTTGGCAAGCGACGGCGTGACCCAGTCAGGTGGGCTCAGTCGGGAGTTGCCCCGATTGTGTCCTGTACGGCCTCGCTGCCCGCACCTACCGTCGGCGATGCGAGTCCGGTGCCGGAGTCAGTCCCCCGACAACGGCGCACCCCTGTAGCAGGTGGGGCCTGCGCGGGCTCGCGGTCGCTGCGCGAGAGACTCAGCCACGACCCCCCGCCGCGAGGCCGCACACTCGCGCAAGCGGCCGTGCTCCGTGCGCACTCGAATACAGCGGATAGTGTCTGCCGAATCGGGCCGACTGCGAGCATCACGGACTGGCTGCAGGACCTGCCACTCGCGGGCCTCGCCCTCACCGTATTCGCCGCGACCTTCCTCGCCGCGGCGGCGATCTACATCGTCGTGATGGTGCTCGCCGTCGGGGCGCGCGGAGAGGCGTTCAAGGCGTTCTCGCCCGGGATGCTGCCTCCCATGGGACTGCTCTTCGCCCTCATCGTCGGGTTCCTCGCAGCGCAGGTGTGGAGCGACGCTGGGCGGGCGCAGGAGGCCGTCAACCGCGAGGCGAGCGCGCTGCGGTCGGTGGTCCTCCTCGTCCATGCCTTTCCAGGCGAGCCCGAGACCCGTATGGACGCGCTCGTTCGCCGCCACATTCGCGAGGCGGCCGCCGTGGAATGGCCTGCGATGGCCCACCAGCGTGCGACGCTGAGCGTGGTCTCTGCCCCGCTCGCGCAAGGGCTCCAGCTCGCCGTCGGCCTGTCACCGCGCACCGAAGGCCAGAAGGCGGCACAGCGTGAGATCGTCGATTCCCTCCAGTCCGCGCTCGACGCCCGCCGGCAGCGCATCATCGTCAGCGAGTCGAGCGTCAACTGGGTCAAGTGGACGGGCGTGATCCTCGTCGCACTCCTGACGCTGATCGCGATCGCCTTCGTCCACAGCGACAACCGCCTGAGCGCCGCTCTCGCAATGGGGATCTTCGCCGCTGCGGTTGGGGTCTCGCTGATGTTGATCGCTGCTCAGGAACGCCCGTTCCACGGACAGTTCGGGGTGCGTCCGGACGTGCTGATCCAGGTCACGCCGGCCCCCTGACGTCGCCGTCGGGTCGCCGCTCCGAATCCTGAAATTGATGTATGCAGGCTGGGGGTTCGCGTCCCCACGCGGGTCACGCTGGATCGCGGACGGTCAGAATCACTACTCGGGATGGAGCTCCCAGCGCGGGGCGTCGCGTGCAGTGCGACGGTACCTGCGCCGCCAGTAGGGGACGAACCAGAACAGCCAGATTGCCATGACGAGTGGAACCAGCGTGATGAAACGCGCGCTCACGACGACGATCAGCGGAACGAGGACGGCAGCTGCGATCGCCGCCACCGCGAGTACCTCGAGCTTGTGTCGCCGCATCCGGCGGAGAAGGCCCTCGTACTCCTGGGGAGGTATCTGCTGGGTATTCCACGAGCGGCCACAGCGTTCGCACTGCCAGCGCTAGCCGTACGCCACCCGCGTCGAGTCACCGCATTCGCACGTGATCGTGATCGGGGGACCGGCCATTCCGTCCGATTGTACGACGCCCTTTCCGGGGTGGGTCTCGGGGCACATTGAAGCTCCATCTGCCAGGTGTTACGGTCGCCGCGCGCCCAGAGGCGACGGACTGCGGACGAAGTGGGAGGTAGGCATGGCTGAGGCAGCGGCCGGTGATGCAGCCGTCGGCGTGGCGGTCGTCGAAGAGCGACAGCTCCTGAAAACGCTCCGCTGGTACGACGGATTCGTCATCTGTCTCGCGAGTCCGGGCTTCATGCTGGGCTCGCTCGGGTGGTCCGTGCTCGACATGGGCGGTTGGGGGGCGGCGCTGATCTGGGGGCTGACGGCGCTCATCATCATCCCGGTCGTCGTCCTCTACTCGGAGCTCGCCGCGATGTTCCCGCACAAGTCGGGCGGGGTGTCGATCTACGCCAACGAGGGCTGGCGGAAATACACGACGCTCATCGGACCC
The DNA here is from genome assembly GCA_963758605.1 of uncultured Actinomycetes bacterium. Lineage (GTDB taxonomy): Bacteria > Actinomycetota > Thermoleophilia > Gaiellales > Gaiellaceae > GMQP-bins7. Next base: position 56,927 of record CAVWWI010000017.1, read on the forward strand.
GTGGCGACGTTCGGTTACTGGATCGGCTGGTCCGTCGTGCTGTCGTACCTCGGGCTGTTCACCGGGTACATCGTGCGGACCGCCTGGTTCCCGGGAGAGCCGGGCGGTACGTACGCATTCGGCGGAACGTGCGCCGATCCCTGTACCGATTACTTCTCGACCGGCTCCGTGCACATCGGCCTCGACCACCTGATCGCCATCGGGTTGATCCTCGCCGTCTGGGTCTTCAACTTCTTCGGTACGCGGGTCGCCGTGAGCTTCAACTACCTCGCGGGCATCCTGCTCATGTTCCCGCTCTTCTGCTTCACGCTGCTGCCCTTCATCAACGGCGACTTCACGACCGACAACCTCACGTACAAGCTGAACGACGGCCTCCCTTGGGGGGGCCTGCAGATGGCGTTGGTCTGGATCTGGATCATGATCTGGGCGACGACTCCCGAAGCGGCCGCGACATTCGCCCCCGAGTACAAGGACACCGGGCGCGATACGAGACGGGCTCTGATGTCTTCGGCGCTCTTCATCCTCTTCGTCAACACCATGGTGCCGCTGGCCCTGACGGGCGGAGTCGGCGCGGAGACGAGTGGAGCTGTTCGACTACGTCGGCGCCCTCAACGACCTGGTGGGGCCGAACCTGACGAACTTCTTCGTCGTCGTCATCTGCGCCAGCTTCATCATCTCGATGAACACGGCGACAGCCGACGGCAGCCGCGCCCTCTACGGCATCTCGAAGGACGGGTTGACGATCAAGCAGCTCGGGCGGCTCAACCGCTGGAATGTCCCCGGAAGCGCGATGTCGCTCGACATGACCATCAACATCCTCTTCGTCCTCTTCGTCGGCAACCTGTTCGGCATCCTCGTCGCGAGCAACATCGGCTACGTCTTCGCGAACATCTGCGCGATCTCGGCTTTCATCCTGCTGCGGAGGGACCGGCCTGACTGGCCGCGGCCGATCAAGCTCGCGTCGTACTGGACGCCGATCGCCTTCGTCCTGTGCGGTGCGTTCATCGTCTTCGAGATCGTCGGCGTCGGCTGGTTCCAGGTCGCCGGGGCTGGAGGCGTCTACGGCGGCACGAGGGAGAGGATCATCGGCTTCAGCGTGCTCGTCATCTCGCTCCTCTTGTTCCTGTTCCGGCGGATCGTCCAGGACAAGGAGACGCCGCACTGGCGCGAGGAGACGCCGACGATGCCGGACGAGCATGTCGCCACGCTCCTCGAGCAGGAGATGACTCCGCGTAGCGCGTCGAGTCGCACGTGAGGGGCGCTGCGGCCGCCCCTCCCTCGGGGTGACGTCAGAATTCGGACTGGACAAACGGTCGAAGGCACAGAGTTCGAGCTCGAGATCGGGCCGCTGAGCGGGGGGCCACCCCTCGGGTCCATCGAGCCTGCCGAGCGCTGCTGTGCGCCTCGAGCTAGACGTCGATGCTGAGCTTGCGAAGCTCGACGATCGCGGCGCGGCGCCACCGGGTCGTGTCGGGTGAGAATGGCAGCATGAACGGCATGCCGTTGGCCTTTCGAAGCGGCTTGCCGTCGCGCAATACGCGATAGTGGCCTGGCGTCGACTCGACCGTGAGCCCGGCTGCTTCGAGCCGTCGGATGAATTCACGGACGTCCTTCCTCATCCGATCACGCTCTGACGCGAAGTGACGCTAGCCGCGGGCGTACCCCAGTGAGGGGGCCCCACGCCGCCGATCGCTGAGCCGGGGGGTGCCCGTGGGTCACATCGATCGGTCGATGCGCGCCCTGCTGCACGCTGCAGCACATTGCATCGCCGCGCGCCACACCAGCGCACGCCTTCCTCCATATCGCCCACCTCGCCAGCTTGTGCGAGGACGACATCGTAGGGGTTCTGGCAGTACGACATTGCTGACTAGTGCGACCTCGGGATCACGCGCGGGGCGCGGGCCGACCTTGCCGAGTTCGCAGTCGCGTCGCCGCGTCAGCGCGCGAGGTAGCCGCCGTCGACTGGGAGGATCGCGCCGGTGATGAACGACGCCTGGTCGGACGCGAGGAAGACGATCGCCTCCGCAACCTCCTCGGGCTCGCCGAGCCGGCCCATCGGGTGCATGCGCTCGATTTCGTCGATGTACTCCTGCCCGCCGGGTTCCTCCGGCAGGCGTTGTACACGCTCTGTCCTGATCGTCCCCGGCGCGACGGCATTGACGCGGATGCCCTGGTCGGCCCACTCGACTGCCAGATGCTTCGTGAGTCCCGAGGCGGCGAATTTCGCCGGCCCGTAGGTCGACTGGCTCTTCTGCCCGGCGACTCCCGAGATCGAGGAGAGACAGACGATCGCGCCGCCTCCCGTCTTCAGCATCGCCTCGATCGCGTACTTGCAGCTGAGGAACATCCCGCGTCCATCCACGGCCATGACTTCGTCCCAGTCTTCCGGGGTGGCCTCGGTGATCGTCCGTAGCGGAATGACTCCTGCGTTCGCTACCAAGACGTCGAGCCGCCCGTTGTGCTCGACCGCCGCGTCGGTCATGCGCCTCGCATCCTCGGGCTTCGAGACGTCGCCGACGACGGTGACGAGCTCGCCGCCTCGATCTGTGATGCGGTCGCGGAGCCGATCCAGCCCCTCGCCGTCGATGTCGCCTGCGACGATCCGCGCCCCCTCAGCCGCGAACAGCTCGGCCGTCGCTCGGCCGATACCCATCGCGGCACCTGTGATCACCGCCGACTTGCCGAGTAGCCGGCCTGTGGCCGCGGTCGGGCGCGGCTCCGAGCCCGTTTCTGAGCTCATCCCTTTGGAAGGGTAGACCCCGCCACTCGCTCTCGCCATCCTCAGAGACGAAACGCTCTCGTTCGGATCCGCTCCGCGCCCGCGATCCCATCGCGATGCCGACGTCGAGGGGGCGGCGCGCCGTGAACTCCGACTCGCATAGTCGGCGTCCACAGCCGGGCGCAGGCGGTCGCCCTCGCGTTCCCGGACGACGCCGTCGAAGTGGCCCCGTAGCGGCGGGCGTTAGCAGTCTCGAGAAGACGCCTCGCCGGTCGTCACCGCTGCTGAAGCTGTCCTGCCGGCCGTCGCGGCGGGCGTCTTTGCCGGTTGCGAGTCGAGGAGGTAGTAGTGCAGGAAGCCGAACCGCATCCGCTCCGCGGCCGTCGAAGCGTCCTCCACTGACTTCAGGACGTCGATGTCCTCCACCGTGAAGCAGATCTGCGGAAACGATGCGTAGCGCTGCCCTCCGGCTTCGACGAGACGCGAGCGGAGGTCGGCGCAGAAGTCGTCGAGCTCGGAGTCGCCGGGCACGTAGTGGTTGATCTGGGGAAGGAAGATGCGGCAGCCGTCGACCACCGCCACCTCGCAGCCGGCGTACTCGGCCAGGTCCGGGACGGAGATGTCGTAGTGCTCGTCCTCATAGAGCCGGCCGAAAGCCTCCGCCCAGCGAAGGAACGACTGGAACACGGGCGATTCCAGGTTCGGCACCGTGAGGAGGACCCAGCGGTCGGAGAGGTCGAGATGTGTGTCGAGCACGGCCCGCTGCCCTTCGACATCCCAGTGCTCGATCACACCCCCGCTGAGCACGAGATCGGCGCGCTCGACGGGCCTCGGCGCGTACTTCGTGCAGAAGTCGCTGAGCACGAAGTTCGGCAGCGAGGGCAGCTCGAGTCCCTCGCAGCACTCCCGGGCAAGCTCGAGCGCCTCCGGGACCTTGTCGACGGAGGTCACGGTCAGGCCGCGCTGCGCGAGCTGGATCGAGATCGTCGCGGAGCCACAGCCGAGCTCGACGGCGCTCCGCGGCGGCGCGCCCTGCCCGACGCAGTGGGCGAAAACGGTGTCGACGAGCCCGCGGAGCGACTGCCACTTGGTGGGCTGCCATTCGGGATACGTCGCGCCGACCGCACGTGTCCGGTACTCGCGAAGGCTCGCGAGCTCGATCCGCCAGTACGCCCCGAGATCGACGGCCGTGGTGCTCACCGGGCTCCCGTTCCCGCTGGCACGCCTGTCAGCGCGTCGAGCAGATCGGGGAACTCGGTCAGGTCGGCGACGATGCGTACGCGTGGATCTGCGGGAAAGTCCTCCCGCTCGTATCTGCCCGTGAGAACGCCCACACAGATCGCGAATCCGAAGTCGAGCCCCTCGGCAACTTCGACAGGCCAATCCGTCACGAGGCCGGCCTCGGCCGGCTCGACATCCAGTTCCGCGCACGCGCGCGAGAAGAGAGCGGTCTTCGTGATGGCGCCCGTCGGGCTCAGACGCATTCGAGACAACTCGCCGAGCGACGTCACTGACTCGAAGTACGAGTCGAGGCCATGGTCTCGGAGTTCGGTGTGCAAGGCGTCCTCGCTCGATGCGCGTCCGGTTACGAGTGCGATTCTCGAGCCCCTCGCCGCGAGATCGGAGAGCGCTTCCGGCGCGCCGGGCAAGAGCGAACCGAGATCGCTTCGCGCCAGAAAAACCTCCATCAGCTCACGCCAGAAGCCGTCGGCGTCGTCGGCGTGGAGCCCCAGGCTCGTGACGAGCTCTCCGGAACGATATCGCGCGACGAAGGTCGGCTCGTCGACGCTGGACCGGCCGCGTGCGTCGAGGGCCGAGCAGTACGCGGCGTGAAATCGCTCGACGTTGGAGATGAGTGTGCCGTCGAGGTCGAAGAGCCAGGCGCGTGGCATCACCGCGGGGCGGGCTGCCGAGTCGAGCCTTTCGCGCATGACGACTCCTCAGAAGGCTTTGCAGCGGAACCGTCGCCGGCCCCGCAATCGACGTCCACCGCCATGATTTCACCATCTCCGCGTCGAGGCAAGGACCGGACGGCGCGTTGAGTCAGAGCGCTCCGCGCGCGTCGCAAAGTCGTACCGCAGACGCGCTGCAGCTTGTGCATCTCTACGCCGAGCGTGGATCGCCGAAGTTCGAGAAGGCGGCGCTGCCGTGGCTCGAGCGCTACCTGACCGGGGACTTGCAGCACTTCGCTGATGTCGCGGCAGAACTGGGGAGGCCCCGACACGGAACGGACCTAGCTCCAGCGAAGATGGCCGCGTGCTTTCTGGCTAGCTTGGCCGTCGGTTGCTGGCGGTTCCTCACGCTCCGTCTCGCACCCGCTCCGGACGATGGGGCGGAATGGCGGCTTGAGCACACCCAGTATCGAGATTTGCGAAGGGCGGGGCGTCGCGACACCCCGCCCACCGGGTTTCGGCTACTTCACGTTGATCCAGCCGTACATGTCGAACTCCACAAAGTGCGGCGCGAAGTTGCACAGCACGAGGTAGCGCCCCGGTTCGTTGAGTGCAGGCGTCGTCCACGTGCCCGTAGCAGCTGTGCCAGGTGCGGGCGGTCCCACGCCGGTTCCCAGGGCAACCCGGCCGGTGGGGTCGTTGACGAACGGGAACGGTCCCTGGGGGACGATGTCGTCGGGTGTCGTCCCCGCCTCGTACACCGCGGGCTGATGGATTCCGAAGCGCACCAGGATGTCGTAGGTCACGCTGCCACCCTCTGCGATCGTGACCGTCCTCGGGATGAGGTTGAACTTCCCATTCCCCGAGTTGTCGTGCTCGGTGATCGGTGGGAACGAGCTACCCACATTGTCGTTGCCGAAGCGCACCGTGGCGCTTGCGTCGGGTCCGGCAAGGACGACGGGCGCGAGCATTGCGAGCGCCGCAATCAGGGGTGTTGCCGCAATCGCGAGCCGTGTACGTCTCTGCATATCCCCTCCCTTTTCGTGCGAGACGTACCGACCCTACGCCTCCCAGAATCGCCGGTCAACGGCGTGGCCCATACGCCACGGCTGGATGTCGTTTGGGACGGGATGCTGACACGGCCCGCCGTGGATGGCAGTGGACGCTGCCGCCCCAGCTCGTACATCTGTACTTCGAGCGGGGCTCACCCCAGTCTGAGCCGGCGGCGCGGCGGTGGCGCGTGCGTTATCTCAGCGACGGTTCACCGAGTCTGCGGGATGTCGCGAAGGTCACAACGACCTTGGCGCAGCGACGGACGGGCTAGCCACGGTCGCGTTTCTGGCGTGTCCCGAGAGAATCGGAGAGTCCCGCCTGAACCCCCAGACGGCGGCGTAGATGCCGAGCGACAGCTCCCACAGGAACTCGGGGATCACCGTGATAGCCGGCACCGTGCTGCCTGCGTCCCACCAACCGAAAAGGCTGCCGATCCCCGAGAGGATGATGAGCGGGCCTCCGATGAGTCCCAGCCAGGCCATGCCCCGCGGGACGAGGCGGGAGCTGTACATCAGGTAACCCAGTATCAGCCCGTTCCCCCAGCCGACGATGAATCCCGGGCCGAGCAGGAACGTCCAGTCTTTGAGCGCCGCGAGCGAGACGGCGAGGTCCGCCGCGTCCGGAGAGTCCTGCCGCAAGGTCACGATCCCGAGCACGAAGATGATGCCGGCCCCGATGAAGGCGCACTCGACGAGACGAGCGGTGACGTAGCCGAGGGAAAGAATCTCGTTCTGCCGCCTGAGGATCGGGTACACGACGACAGCGGTTCCGACGTTCGCGATGATGAGCAGCAGCTCTAGGAGCGCCCCGAGATAGATCTGAGTGTCCTCGCCGCCGCCGGCGATGTAACCGGCGGGGTCGTCGAGAACCGGCTGGTAGAGAGCAAGAGCCGGGATCGACGTGACGAACGTGATGAGGAAGAGCACTCCGAAGATCCGAGCATTCCTCTGATCCTGTTCCACGTTCGCTCCTTTCCCGTTGTGCCGCAGGTTGGGAGGCGGCTACCCGAAGCGAGCGTCTTGAAACTCCCACGCCTCCGTGACACCGCAGCGACTGGATCGGTCCCGGTGTCCGGAGCTTTCTCGAAGCGACGACGGGGCTCGAACCCGCGACACCTGGCTTGGGAGTGTGTCGAGGCTTCCGCTGGGTACCTCTCAGTTACCCGACCCGCACGGTAATGCGAAGTCGCTCCTGCGGGTTTCCGCTCGTTCCACGCCGTCCTGTTCGCGCCGATCCCCGTAGAAGTGGAGGGCGGCGTCACCGGCTGACCTCCGCACCAACGCGCTCGACTGAGGAGGCCTCCGGGCCTCCTCGTTGCGTGAAGGTCACACGATGCTAGGTTCGCGGGTCGACCCATGTAAAGCTTGCCGCGATGGAGGCATCCGATCCGGTGCTCGCAGAACCGCGCTTTCCTCGAAGGAGCCGAATCGCAGTTCGGCTCCTTGCGGCGTTTCTCGTCGTCAGCATCCTCCCGATCAGCATCCTGGGATACCTGTCCTGGAGGGAGTCAGCGGTGCTTCCGAGCAAGGTGCTGAGGAGGAGTCCCACACCGCTGAGGAGATCTTCGGCGTGTCTGTCGCGACCGTCGAGCTCACCGTCGCTGCAGCAAGCCTGGTTCTGAGCATCGGCATGGCGCTTCTTGTCGCGCGGACAGTCGTTCGGCCTCTACGGCGGTTGCAGGCTTCAATGCGCCGTGTTGAGCAGGGTGAGCTCGACGTCGCCTCAGAGGTGACGTCGTCAGATGAGCTCGGGCAGTTGGCGATGAGCTTCAACCGCATGGTTGAAGGGTTGCGGCGTGAGGCCTTCGTGCGTGACCTCTTCGGTCAGTACGTGACCCCGGAACTCGCAGAGGCGGCCATAGAGCGGCGCGACGAGTTGGACGGGCAGCTAGTCACGTGCACCGTGCTCTTCGCAGACATCCGTAACTTCACGGGAATCGCGGAGGCGCTACCTGCGACGCGCTTGCTCAGAGTTCTCAACGAGTACTTCGCTCGGATGTCCACACTTGTGGTGGAGGAGCACGGGTTCGTCAATAAGTTCGGCGGGGACAGTCTGCTTGCCGTGTTCGGGACGCCGCTCAACCCCAACCCTGACCATGCGGCGTGCGGTGTGCACGCCGCACTGCGAATGGACAGAGCGTTGGCCGAGTTCAACCGCGAACAAGAGGACGCTTGGCTACCGCAAATCATGATCGGGATCGGCATTGCGACCGGCGACGTTGTCGCCGGAAACGTCGGCAGCGAAACGAAGCTCGAATACACGGTGATCGGAGATGCCGTCAATGTCGCGTCTCGGCTGCAAGCGATGACGAAGGATCTCGACGAGCACATACTCGCCGACGGCGAGACTGCCCGTGCGGCGGGGACGATCGCCCGGTTCACTTCGGTGGGAGAGACGGCAGTTCGGGGGAAAGCACGGCCGGTGGAAGTGTTCTCCGTCTCCGACGCTCGAGACGCGTCAGCGGATCCTTCGGTCGGGAGGCTCGTAGAGGAGCTTCGAAAGCCACGCGATCGGTGATCGTCTATGCGGTCACCGAAACCAGCTCGAGTCTCGACCGGGCGAGGACATGGCCTGGGTCGGAGGAGCCGGCAGCCGCCCGTCGCCGTCGCGCCTTTCTGTGCTGCCTGCCTTGACGGTCCGGGTTGTCGGCAGGAGAATCGCCGCGTTTGTGGCGTCAAAAGGGGAGGAATGCGATGCGTATGCGCGCAGTGCTTGTTGCGGCCCTGGCGGTCTTGGCACTGGGAGTGACCGCTCAGACATCTGCCGCTCCGCCGGAACAGGTGGAGCTGGACGACTTTTCCCCGCTCTTTGCCGATGTCGAGAACGGGCTGGGGTTATTCGTGAACATCGGAAGGGACGACTACTGCGAGTGGGTTGACGGCGGCTTCGTCGGTCCACCCCCGGTCGATCAGACCATCTCGGTGCAGCTCAAGGAGACGGGCAAGGGGGCGGTTGTCGCCTCCTTCCAAGGCGATCTCTCGATCGAGCTCTGGAGATTCGATCCAGACGTGCCGCCGCTCGTCGATCCCTGCGTGGACACGGACGCACAAAGCGGACCCTGGGCGACGGGGACGGCGCACGTCGTGGCGAACGACAACGACTTCGACGGTAGCCGTACTCGGACGAACTCGTTCGGTGTCAGAGGGCAGGGGACGGTCGAAGACGCGAGTGGCGGGACATGGCACTTCTCCTGGACCGACCGCGTCCAGATCACCAAGGACGACGAGTTCCGGGAGCGCACCGCGAACTTCAACCTGCACCCGATCGGGTAGCAGGCCTTTGCAGACGCGGAAGCCCGTGCTCACGCGGGCTTCCGCCAATCGGCGTGGCATCCAGCAGCAATCGGGTGCCGCGTTTCGGATTGCGGGCCATCTCGTATCGCAACCGCGACCTCGCCGACCTCTGTCCGGACTGCCGCCGAGGCGGAAGTCGTACCCCGCGAGACGTACCGAAGCCTGGTGGCTCGAACTCTTCAGCGCGTCTTAGATTAAGTGGCCGGGGATGACGTCCACCGCGTGCGGGACAAGCGAGAACAGCCTCGAGCTTTTCAGGCTCCCA
>CAVWWI010000018.1:0-46410 GCA_963758605.1 uncultured Actinomycetes bacterium
AGCGCGTAAGGGCCAGGTCGGGCCTGGTGAGGTCTGGACGGGCCACGATCCCGCACCAGTGTAGGGATTGCCCTGCACTGAGCACCCGCAGTTCGAGATGCCGTAACGAGTCCTGAAACGGCCGTTTTCGGGCACTCGGTGCCACGATTCTGTGCCCGCCGGGTCCATGGCACAGAACTGCGAAATCGCAGCACATCGTTCGCCACGATGAGCTCGCGGCGGGGGCTACCCCCTTCGTCGCCCCGGCCCTCGGACGCTCGGCTGGTACGCGCTGAATCTGCTCGAGCTTCCCGCGCACGTCATCGCCCTGCACTTCGGCCATCAAGATGGCGGAGAGCTCGTTCGCAAGAACTATGGGCACCCTGACGCGAAGATCGCGGCCGACCGTGTGCGCGAGGCGTTTCGACAGGCACCCACCGCGCCGGTGTCGCTCGCGGTGGCCAGGTGATCCCATGACTGCGACACGGGGGTGTGCGCTCCTCCGGCCATCATCCGCCGGTCCCGAGGTCGATACGCATCACGACGCGCCGCTTCGTCGGGTGGTGCACCGGGCTGGAACCCGGCGGCTTCGAAGACGCGGGCGGTCGCCGATTTTGATCACGTCCAAGATGATGTTCTTCCCGGGAGCCGTGGTCATGGGGTACGCCTCCAGCGCACGGGCACCCCGCTCCCGGGCGAAGTCAACCGCAGCACGCGCGAGGGCGCGGCTCACGCCCTTGCGGCGGAAGCCCGCGCGGATCAGGAAGCACGTCACCGCCCAGACCGTGTCGTCCGTCTTGTCCTCGTCTCGCCCCTCCAGGGAACCTTGTAGACGCGCAGCAGGCCGTCGTACGCGGACCTCGGCTCGACGGCGCACCAGCCGACGGGCTCGCCGTCGAGGTACGCGACGAGTCCGCTCGTGGTGTCGGACTCGGGGTGCCCGCAGTCCGTCTGCCGACGGAGCCGGAACGCTCGTTCCTCGGCCGGGAACCTCGAGAACGCCTCCTTCGGCTGCAGCTTGTACCGCTGGCACCAGCACGTCGCTCCGGCGCCCCGCGTTCCGAAGATCGCCTCGAGGTCCTCCCAGCTCGCCTCGTTCGCGGGGACGACGGTGAGATCGGGCATCCGGGCGATGCTAGACGGCGCTCCAGGAGCACGCCCGCCGATTCGTGCGGTTGCGCGGCTTCCCGGAGACACGCGACGAGACGGACTGTGCCATGCGCCGTGCCTCGACCTCGCCGATTTACAGGGGAGAGCTCCTACCGTCCGTATCAGCGAAGCATCCGTACGTACTGCACGACGATCAGGGTGATCACGACGACCGTGAAGACGCCCAGCTGGATCAACCTGAGGTGGTAGCCCCTCCTGCGAGCCGTCTTGTCGCCGGCAGCGTCGCCTTCGGCGGCCCGGATCGTGAAGTCGGCCAACGCCTCGGCGCCGCCGGCGGCCCGCCGGGCGACCTCCGAAACCGGCTCGGAGTCGCGCGCTTGGGCAAGCCTGGTCGCCGTCTCCGACACGCGCGCGACCTCGTCGGGACGTCCCCAGACTGTGACCAATGCCTCTTCGAGGAGCCGGGCGGCACCCTCGTCGTCGCCGGTCGACCACTTGGCCTCGGCCTCCAACAGAAGCTGCTCGAAGTCGGGATCCGTCACGCGCGTGCCCTCAGCCCAGGGCTGCGAGCACGTCGTCTGCGTGCGCCTCCGGCTTGACGCGACGCATGATCTTCGCGAGGTTGCCTTCCGCGTCGATGACGAAGGTCGAGCGCTCGACGCCCATGTATTTCTTGCCCATGAAGCTTTTCTGCACCCAGGTGCCGTACGCGTCGGCGACAGCGTGGTCCTCGTCGGCGAGGAGCGTGAACGGGAGCTCGTACTTGTCGCGGAACTTCGCGTGCGAGCGCTGGTCGTCCGGGCTGACGCCGAGAACGATCGCGCCGCGTCTCTCGAACTCGCCCCACGCGTCGCGGATCCCGCAAGCTTGCTTCGTGCAGCCGGGCGTGTCGTCCTTGGGATAGAAATAGAGCACGACTGGACGCCCGCGCAGTGACTCGAGCGAGACGACCTCTCCGCTGTCACTTGGCAGAGAAAATGAGGGTGCGGGCTTCCCCTCCTCGACCACTCCGCACATCGTAGTGACGGCACTCCGCGACGCGGGGAGCAGAACCGCGTCTGTCACTGCACAAGATGAACCACGCGATATAGGCGGCGGTGGTGAATGTTGCCGACATGATCATCGCGCTCGTCGCGTGCGCTCGGGCCAGGAGGAGCGAGGCGATCACGCCGGCCAACCCCGCCCACGAAGCGTAGACCGCGAGGACGGGGACGACCTGGACGTGCATGGGGGATGGTTCTCGCCGCATCCAAGCCCGAGAAGACTCGTGGTCATGAGGAGAGAAGGAGCGCGACCCCGACGGCCAGAAACGCGCCGAGTTGACGCACGTCGCGCAGTCAAGCAGAGCGTGACGAGCTCGGCGTAGAGGCGGACCGGCTGTAGGGCGTCTGCGTGGTCCGGCTACGGCTGGTACTGCTGGTCGACTGCGCAGACGGTGTCGATGTTCACGCGAATCCAGACGCCGGTATCGAGCGGCTCGAACAGCTCGACCGGCTTCTCGCCGTGCACGAGCTGCGCCAGCTCGGACACCGTGATCGGAGTCGCGCCGAAATTGGGGGGGTCGCCTTGTCTTGTCAGAACCGTGACGGGGGCGTCCGCCGGCAGCAGGTAGGTCAGGAGCCGATGGCCTTCCTCGACCCTGTAGTTGTCGTTCGGAACCGGCTCGCCCGGCTCGACAACCCCGTCCTCGGCGGCCGCCGTATTTGCTGTCAAACCGGTTGTGAACCACGCCGGATCGAAACGCATCTCGTATCGGTCGTCACCGTTCCGTGTAAGCGAAGAGATGTGTCCGAAGACCCTGTCTCCACATTCCTCCGCGGCGGTCGGCTCGTTCCGCGAATCCTTCGTGAAGTACAAGCCCGCGAAGACAACAGCTGCGACGGTCGCGACGGCGGCGACGACGAGAAGCCCTATGTGCGGTGGTTTCATGCCTCAGTGCCTCCTGCGGACGAGCCTGACGCGGCAAGACCCTACCCCTAGCGCACCGTGTCAGTTCAGCTCGCCCGCCTCGAGGCTCGCGCTCCTCGATCCGCAGATCGAACGGGCCCCGCTCGGGCCATAGTGGATACAGCACGTCTAGACCCAGTGCGCGGCCTGCCGCGTCAGCGCCCGAGCTGATACGCGGCGAGGAGGGCAAGGCCAACGACCGAGGCGACGAGCATTCCGGCGACGACGATCCAGGTGCCGATCAGGATCGCAAGCGTCGCCGGGCTCCGGCCCTCGTCCGCCACGTCCTTCAGGTGCGCGGCCTCGCGCTCGGCGGAACGGAGCGGGTGGCGGAGAGCAGCCCAGGCCATCGGACCACGGACCGTGTCACGGCATCGTCCGGCGGCCTATCCGCCGACCGGACGATCGGCATGACGAGGCAGTCGTCCTCCACACGCGCGGTCGGCCCGTCGCCACGAGGGGCCGGGCACCCGATCACCACAGAGGCCGGCGGGGTGGAGGATCGATCCATGACACCGACACGCCCGCGACCGCCGCTCGACCGCTTGGTCCCGGTCCTGCTCGCGGCGGTCCTCGCGGGCGGCGCCGCGGGAGCGGCGATCGGTGTGCTCCTCGACGGAAACGACTCGAGCCCTGACTCGACGTTGCCCCCGGTCGCGACCACGGCTGCCTCGTCCGCTTCGCGCTCTCCGGGGTCCGAGGCGCTCACGCCGGGCCAGATCTACCGTAACGACGCCCCGGGCGTCGTCGTCATCACCGACACGCAGACGCAAGTCGTCCCGCCGACCTTCTTCACCCCGTCCCAGAAGGAGAAGGTCGGCGCCCTCGGCTCCGGCTTCGTGATCGACGACCGCGGCGACATCGTCACGAACGACCACGTCGTGGCGGGCGCGAGCAGTATCCGGGTCGGGTTCTCCGGCGGAGGCTCGTACCCGGCGAAGATCGTCGGCGCCGATCCCTCCAGCGACATCGCCGTCGTTCGCGTCACGGCCCCCGCGTCGGCACTCCATCCGCTCGCGTTCGGGGACTCGGGATCGATCGGGGTGGGGGACGCCGCCTACGCGATCGGCAACCCGTTCGGGCTCGATCGGACGATGACGGCCGGGATCGTGAGTGCGGTCGGGCGGGACATCCGGTCGCCGAACGGCCTCACGATCCCGAACGCCATCCAGACGGACGCCTCGATCAACCACGGCAACTCCGGGCGGCCCGCTGCTCGACCGGTTCGGCCACGTGATCGGCGTCAACGCGCAGATCGAGGGCGGGACCGTCGACGGCAACGTCGGCATCGGCTTCGCCATCCCCGGCACGACCGCGAGATCCGTGGCGATGCAGCTGATCTCCAGCGGACACGCGGAGCACCCCTGGCTCGGCGTCGAGATCGAGCCGATCGACCCCGTCGTCGCGAACGCGGTGCGCGGGCTGCCGGCGCACGGCGTCGTCGTCGTCCGGGTCGTCAAGGGCAGCCCGGCCGCGAAGGCGGGCCTGAGACCGTCGACCCAGCAGGTGACCGTGAACGGCGTGAGCGCGTTCTCGGGCGGCGACTCGATCGTCGCGGTCGACGGCGCGCGGGTCGACGACCCGGCGCAGCTCGCGGGCATCCTCGCCCGCCACCGGCCCGGCGACACGCTCTCCTTCGAGGTGGTTCGCGCCGGAGAGTCCCGGACCGTCGACATCACGCTCGGCAACGTCCCCGCGTAGCGGAGCGTACGATGAGCTCCGACACCATGGCCGAGCAGGGAAGGAAGCGGGTCACGGGTCCTCGTCGCGGACGACCACCCGCTGTATCGCGAAGGCGTCGTGCGAGCGCTCATGGCGAGCGGGCAGGTCGAGATCGTCGCCGAGGCCGAGGACGGGCGGACGGCGCTGGCCGAGATTCGGGAGCACCTGCCCGACGTCGCCCTGCTCGACTACAAGCTCCCCGAGCTCGACGGGGTGGCGGTCATCAACGCGGTCGTGCGCGAGCAGCTCGCGACACGCGTGCTGCTCGTCTCGGCGTTCACCGACAGCGGCGTCGTCTACAAGGCGCTGGAGACCGGCGCGGCCGGCTTCGTCTCGAAGGAGGCGCAGCGCGAGCAGATCGTCGACGCCGTGCTCGCGTGCGCTCGCGGCGACAACGTCGTCCCGCCCGACGTCGCCGCCGGTCTCGTGTCGGAGATCCGACTCCGCAAGCGGGACGACGCGCCGGCGCTGACGCCCGCGCGAGCAGGAGATCCTGCACCTGATCGCCGCCGGCAAGAGCCTGCCGGAGATCGCGAAGGAGCTCTTCCTGGGGCTGACGACGGTCAAGACGCACGTGCAGCATCTGTACGAGAAGCTCGGCGTCTCCGATCGCGCGGCCGCGGTCGCGAGCGCGATGCGGCGCGGCCTGATCGAGTAGCCGCGTGCAGACATCGACCTTTCCCTTCTCCGGGGAAGCGACGGCCCAAGCCGAACGCACCGTCGCCTGGCTGCGATTGCCCGCCATCGCGCTGATCGCGCTCGGCCAGGGTCTCGAGCATCCGAACCCGTACGAGACGGCGTTCCTCGTGACGCTCGCCGCTGTTCTCGGCCTGGAGTGCCGGGCTGCTCGCGTGGGTCTACCTCCGGCCTGTCGGCCCGCGTCTCGCCCTCGCCGCGACGGCCGTCGACATCGTGGCGATCAGCGTCCTCGCGGTGCTCTCGGGCGGCCCGTTCTCCCACGCGCGGCTCGCGCTCTTCCTCGTGCCGGTGGCGGTGGCCTTTCGGTTCCGGCCGGCGATCACCGCGCTCGCAGCGCTGGTGACGACGCTGGCCTACGTCACGCAGGCCGTGGCTCACCCGGCGAGGGGCGAGCCCGAGGCCGCGCGGTTCATCGTCACGCAGGCGGGCTTCCTCGCCTGGATCGGCGTCGCCTGCGTCCTCCTCTCGGCACAGCTGGCGCGACGAACCGAGCTCGTCGCGCGGCTCGCCGAGGCGCGGTCGCGGCTGCTCGCGGACGCGCCGGGAGGCGGAGCAGCGCGAGCGCAAGGCGCTCGCCGAGTCCCTGCACGACCACGCGATCCAGAACCTGCTGTCGGCGCGCCACGAGCTCGAGGAGGCGGGCGAGGCCCGGCCCGCCCATCCCGCGCTCGAGCGCGCGGACGACGCGCTCGCCGAGACGATCGGGCAGCTGCGCGATGCGGTCTTCGACCTCCATCCGTACGTCCTCGACGAGGCCGGGCTCGACGCGGCCCTGCGCTCGCTCGCCCAGCGCGCCGCGACGCGCGCACAGCTCGAGCTCCAGCTCGACCTCCGGTACCCCGACCGCCATCCCCAGGAGCAGCTCGTCTACTCGGCCGCGCGCGAGCTCCTGGCGAACGTCGTCCGGCATGCCGACGCGACACCGAGTCGCGGTCACGCTCGCGGAGGACGACGGCGAGCTCAGCCTCGTCGTCAGCGACGACGGTCGCGGCTTCCCGCCCGATCGTCCGGCCGAGGCCCTCGCCGAGGGGCACGTCGGCCTCGCGTCGCAGCGCGTACGCGTCGAGGCCGTCGGAGGAACGATGGACGTGACGTCCGGTCCCGACGGGACGCGAGCGGAGATCAGGCTGCCGCGGTAGGGCTCCGCATCCTCCGTCGGGCGGTCGCCCTCGTCCGCTCGATCCACCGAGCGCCCCATGGCGTGCCGGGGCCGAGGGACGAGCGTGTAACGCATGATCCGCTGGCAGCCGACCATGCTCGCGGTCGCCATCCTGGTCGTCGCCGGCGTTGCGGTCGTGCTCGGCGTCGAGGCTCGCTCGAGCCCGGGCTCCGACCCACGGGCCGCGCTCGCGGCAGCGGGGTGCACCTTCACCACGGGCCGCGACCAGGGCCGGGAGCACGTGACGTCGCTCCCGAGTGGGTTCCGGTACGACACGTTCCCGCCCACGAGTGGGCCGCACGCTCCGCAGCCCGCGGTCTGGGGCGTGTATCGCAGTCCCGTCCCGGAGCTGGCACTCGTCCACAACCTCGAGCACGGCGGCATCGTCGTCCAGTACGGGGCGGGCGTGCCCCGAGCGTCGGTCGCCCGCATCCTGGCCTGGTACGAGCGCAGCCCGAACGCGCTGGTGGTGGCCCCGCTGCCGGAGCTGCGAGACGAGATCGCGCTCACCGCTTGGACGCACCTCGCGACGTGCGCGCACTTCCGCGCCCGCGCGTTCGATGCCTTCCGCGACGCGTACCGCTACCGCGGACCGGAGCGCCTGCCGGCGAGCGCCTTGAGCCCCGGCACGTAGCCCGCGGACTCAGGCGTCGTCGAGGTCCCGAAGGAGCTCGCCGAGTGCGACGAGAGACCCGAGGTGCGTGCCGAATCCGTCGAACTCGAGCAGCGCTGCTTCGATGAGTGTGACCTTCTGGAGCTCCGAGAGGGGCAGGCCGGCCTCCTCGCACGCGTCGAAGCAACGGCCACGACCCTGGCGATGCAGCTGGCTGTTGCCCCGTGAGCCGTGGACACCGTTCGCTCGGGAGCACCGTGGCCATTGCGCGAGGACATGCGGGAAGGGTGTTCCGAGGAGGCGTCCCCGTCCATCGACCGCTCGGACGAGCCTCGCGGTCGGACTCCATCCTCCTAGCGGACGAGCGACTGCCGCGTCCCCCGTCCGATCGGTGGCGCTCGGTCCTGGCGATCGCCCGCTCCGAGCCCTCGGCGCGAGCTCCCGGCGCACGACGCCGGCCGCGTAGCGGCCCGCTCGATCGTCCGATCGACCGATGCCCGGCACCACGTCCGGAGGCGACCCTGGAGCCATGCCAGCGAGTCCCGCAGCGGACGAGGCAGTCGTTGTTCGCGGCCTCCGCAAGCGGTACGGCGAGCTCGAGGCCGTCGCCGGCATCGACCTGACGATCGCGCGCGGCGAGGTCTTCGCGCTCCTCGGCCCGAACGGAGCGGGCAAGACGACCACCGTCGAGATCCTCGAGGGCTATCGCAGGCGCAGTGCCGGAGACGTGTCGGTCCTCGGGCTCGATCCCGAGACCGGCGGCCGCACGCTGCGCGAGCGGATCGGCATCGTCACCCAGGAGGGTGGCATCGGGCCGGACTTCACCGTTCGCGAGTCCGTCGAGCTGTACAGCGCGGCGTACCCGGCCCCGCTCTCGGCCGACGAGGCCGTCGAGCTCGTCGGGCTCGAGCAGCAGCGCGACCAGCGGATCCGGACGCTCTCCGGCGGCCAGCGCCGGCGGCTCGATCTCGCCCTGGCGGTCGCGGGCGACCCGGAGCTGATCTTCCTCGACGAGCCCACGACTGGCTTCGACCCCTCCGCGCGGAGGCGCGCGTGGGTGCTGATCGAGAGCCTTCGCTCCCTCGGGAAGACGATCCTGCTCACGACGCACTACATGGACGAGGCGCAGAACCTCGCCGACCGCGTCGCGGTGCTTGCCCGCGGGCGCATCGTCGCGGAGGGCGCTCCGGAGATGCTCGCCGGACGCGAGAACGACGCCGCAGTGATCCGCTTCCGGCCGCCGCCCGGGGTCGAGGTCGCGGATCTGCCGCTGAACGGCACCACGCCCGACCTCGGCGGCGACGGGTTCGTCAGCCTGCGAACCGAGCATCCGACCGGGGTCCTTTGGGTTCTGCTCGACTGGGCCGCGAGCAGAGGCGAGGAGCTCGACGGCCTGACGGTCACGCGTCCCACGCTCGAGGACGTCTACCTCGAGCTCACGAGCGAGGATCGTGCATGAGGGCGCGCTCGGACCTTGCGCTCGCCTGGCTCTGGTTCGAAGGACGCGTCCGGCTGCTGGCGCGTACGCCGAGGACGACGTTCTTCACGTTCGTCTTCCCGCTGATCCTGCTCGTCATGTTCAACGCCCTGAACGACTCGCACGTGACGGTCGCTGGCGGCAACCGTCCCGTTCGCCCAGTTCTTCACGCCGTCCATCGCGATCTTCGCGATGACGACGGCGACCTACACCGCTGTGATCTTCGGCGTGGCGACCGCGCGCGAGCAGGGCGTGCTCAAGCGGGTCCGGGGCACGCCGCTCCCGATGTCCGTCTACCTCGGCTCCTGGCTCGCGTCCGCCGTCCTGACGGGTGTGATCTCGGTCGTCCTCATGCTCGCTCTCGCGGTTCCGGTGTTCGGCGTGCATGTCTACCCCGAGCTCCTGCCCGCAGCAGCGGTGACGCTCGTCCTCGGGGGAGCGGCCATCTCGGCGATCGGGCTCGCGGTCTCCTCGTTCCTGCGCCGGGCGGACAGCGCGCCGATCGTCGCGAACCTCACCCTGTTCCCGCTGCTGTTCGTCTCGGGCGTCTTCTACCCGCTCGAGTCGGAGCCGGAGTGGCTCCAGAGAATCGCGCACGTGTTCCCGCTCAGCCACCTCGTCGAGGCCTTCGACGCCTGCTTCAGCCCGTACACGCAGGGCAGTGGCTTCTCCGTTCGCGATCTCGGTGTGCTCGTCGCCTGGGGCGCGGCGGGGACGATCGTCGCGACCAGGCGGTACGCCCGCGAAGCGCTGGACGAGGAGCGCGGTCGCCCACGGCGGCGCCTGCGGGCGCTGACTGCCCTCAGGCACGCGGAGCGGTAGCCGCGCGAGCGCCGTCCCCGGGAGGTCTCGGGCTCGTCGGGACGAGGGGAGCCTCCTCCGATCGGCCGGTACGCGGGGCCCGGCGATCCTGCGGCCAGCCGATGGTCCGCGCGGCACCTCCCGGGCGATTCTTGAAGAGGAACCGATCCGTCGTCACAAGGAGGTCGTCATGGCCCTGCGTCTCGTTCCGTTGCTCTCCGCGCTCGTCGTTGCGGTCGCCGGCGGGGGGATCGCCCCGCCCGCAGCGTCCGCCACGACTCCCCTGCGCACCCTGAAGGTGACCGCGAAGGACTACAAGTTCGTGCTCTCGACGAGAACGGTCGCACACGGACGCGTCAGGTTCGTCATCACCAATCTCGGAAGCGCACCGCACGACTTCTCGATCGCGAACCACACGTCGACGACGATCCAGCCGGGGCAGCGAACGAGCATGACGATCACGCTGAAGCGCGGCCGGTACGCGTATCAGTGCACCGTCGACTCCCACGCCGAGCTCGGAATGAAGGGCGTGCTTCGTGTCAGCTAGCGCCTGGGAGGGTGTCGTCCCGGGTCACGGGCAGGACGTACGACCGAATCGGAAGTGGTGGACGCTTGCAGCCGTCGGCTTCGGGCTCTTCATGATCATGCTCGACAACACGGTCGTGAACGTCGCACTGCCGACCATCCAGCGCGACCTCGGCGCGCAGTTGTCGGAGCTCGAGTGGATCGTCACGGCGTACGCGCTCACGTTCGCGGCTCTCCTGCTCACCGGGGGCAAGCTCGCAGACCTCTTCGGGCGACGTCTGATCTTCGTCGCGGGGCTGGCGGTGTTCGCGTCGGCCTCGCTCGCGTGCGCGCTGGCGCCCTCCGCCGGCTTCCTGATCGCGGCTCGAGCCGTCCAGGGAGTCGGCGGAGCGCTCCTCAATCCCGCGTCGCTCTCGATTGTCGCCGCGACGTTTCCACCGCGGGAGCGGGGCATGGCAATCGGCATCTGGGCCGGCGTCTCCGCGAGCGCGCTCGCCGTCGGCCCACTCGTCGGCGGGCTCCTCACCGAGCACGTGGGCTGGAGCTCGATCTTCTTCGTCAACGTGCCGATCGGAGCGGTCGCGATCGTCGCGAGCATGCTCCTGATCGACGAGTCGCGGGACACCTCGGAGGTGCAGCGGCTCGACCCGCTCGGGTTGCTCACCTCCGGGCTCGGTCTCTTCGCTCTGACATACGCGCTCATCGAGGGCAACTCCCACGGCTGGAGCTCGGACCGCATCGTCGGTGCCTTCACGCTCGCGGTGCTCGCCCTCGCCGCGTTCGTCGTGCTCGAGCTCCGTCAGCGACACCCGATGCTCGACCTCGGCCTCTTCCGCAACACCACGTTCCTGGGAGCAAACATCGTCTTCCTGCTCGTCGTGCTCGCGATGTTCGGGGTCTTGTTCTTCGTCTCGCTCTACCTGCAGAACGTCCTCGGCTACTCGCCCGTGAAGGCAGGAGCGGCGTTCCTCCCGATGACGCTCGCGATCGTGCTGGTCGCCCCCCTCGCGGGGCGGCTCTCGGACCGCGTGGGGTCACGCTGGCTCATCACCGGCGGCCTGCTGCTCGTCGCGACGCAGCTCTTCTACCTCTCGCGGCTCGGGACCGAGGAGAGCTACTGGTCCCTCGTCCCGGCGATGCTCATGGGGGGTATCGGCATGGCGGCCGCGATGCCGTCGGCGACCGCCGCCGCGTTGAGCGGCGTTCCGGTCGAGAAGGCCGGTGTCGGCTCGGCTGTCATCAACACCTCTCGACAGCTCGGAGGCTCGCTGGGGATCGCGCTGATGGGGGCGATCGTGGCGCACGAGGTCGGCGGCCGGCTGTCGCCGGACGCGTTCGTCCACGGGCTCTCAGTCGCACTCGTGGTCGCGGGTGTGATCGCACTCGCCGGCGCAGCGACCGCCGTTGCGCTCATCCGCTCGCACGCCGTGCAGCACGGCCCTGACGAGCCCGGAGTGGGTGGGTCGACCGTTCAGGGGCCCGAAGCGACCCGCCGATCATCCGCCCGCACGATGTTCGGGCGGGAGCCAGCGCGGCAGCCTGGCATTGGTGACTGAGCATCCAGCCGTCACTGGATCGAAAGGAGAAGGAAGTGAGCGAGACGATGAGCCCACCGGCCGGAAGGATCGCCTGGTTCGAGCTCCCTGCGCACGACACGCGGCGAGCGCAGGACTTCTACGGTCGGCTCTTCGGCTGGCGGTTCGAGCCGTCCCAGGGCCCGATCGAGTACCACATGGCAACCGATGCCGGCGGCGCCATCATGCCGTCGACCGGCACCGAGGGCCCTGTCGTGTACTTCGGCGTCGACGATCTCGAGAGCTCGATGGAGCGCGTGAAGGAGCTCGGCGGTCGCGTCGTCGGCGAGCCGCAAGTACTTCCGAACGTCGGCGCCCACGTCGAGTGCCTGGACACCGAGGAGAACCCGTTCAGCCTGTGGCAGGCCGCGTAGACGCCCGCCTCCCCGCGGCCCTCGCGGGGGAGCTGTTTCGCCCTCTGAACAGCTCCCCCGCACGCCGGGGGCCGCCTTCTCGAGCGCGCGTGACGCGCGCTGAGCGCTTCTAGGCATACCTCGGCCAGCCCGATCGGTCGCCGCGGAGCTGAGTAGCGAACAGAGGCGCGGTCAAGCAAGTCGAACGGACGTCTCGGACGTTTTGCTGGTGACCGAGAAACGCGGAGCGACTCGAGCGAGATCTCCTCGCCGGTGTCGCTCGGGAGCGTGAGCCGTCGGGGCGGGCTGTCCTTTCTCGATCACGTGCGCATCACCTCGCTAGGCTCCGGGCGATGGTAGCCGTGCACGTCGTCCTCGCCGTGGCGGTGCTGGCCGTGTGCGTGGGTGCCGCGCTGTACGGGTTCGTCGCGTACCGGCGGGGGAGCGCCGGCGCGACCGTCGCCCATGCGCTCGCGCTCGCCCAGACCGCCCTCATCGCGCAGGCGGCGGTCGGCCTGCTCCTGCTCTCGGACGGCCGCAGGGCTCCGGACCGTCTGCACTACGCGTACGGGGCGATCGCGCTCGGCGTTGTCCTCTCCCCGTGGTTCTACGCGCCCACGGAAGGTCCCAAGCGGCTCCTCTGGTTCGCCGGGACGACGTTGCTCGCGGGAGCGCTCGCGGTGCGGGCGCTGATGACCGGCTGATGAGGAGGCTCTGGGATCGCATCCCGCGGCTCGCCCGCGGCCTCGGGATCGTGGCGCTCATCGCCGGCGTGGTCGTCGTGCTGTCAGCTCGAGCCCGTTCTGGCGGCGATCGGCGGCATTCTCCAGATCGCGTTCTTCCTCGCCGTCGCGTTCTTCCTGTTCCTGCTCTGGCGCGAACGGAGGGGAGACCTGGAGGCGTGGTCGGACCGGAACCGCAATCTGTTCTACGCCGCGATCATCCTGGCCGTGGTCGCCATTGGGCTGGCTATCGGCCTGGGGATCCCTGGCCGCGACGCGCTCGCGTTGGTGCTCGTGCTCGCCGCCTGCGTGTACGCGGTCGTCCGCATCTGGCGGCTCGAGCACCGGTACTGACAACGCGTGAAGCCGGATCGCTAGCGCAGCGTGAAGGGCCGGCTCGGGAAGCGGGTCGGGTGCCCGGGGTTGACCGGGTGCACGAGACGGAGCGTGTAGCGGTACTGGCCCGGTGCGAGCCTGCGCGTGCCGAGGTCGATCTGGGCGAGCTCTCCGACCTCGAGCCGGCCGCGCCTCTCGAGCTTGGTCGAGTGGGTCGAAGCGCGCTCCACCCGGGCCACATAGGAGCAGTCGAGGTTGCAGCGGAGACTCATCCGGAACACGCCGCGCCTGGCGGCGAGTGGCGTCCCGAACCGGAGGAAGGTCGGGCGGACGATGAGCTGAACCCCTGGGCAGCGCACGATCGAGCCGCCCGTCGTTCGGTCGAGCGCTTCCGTGACCCGGGACAGGCTCCCCTTCGCCGTTCCGTCCACGTAGTGCACTCCGGACTGCCAGCCGGCTCGTGCGCGCTCGTCGCGGGAGAGGAAGATCAGCATGCCCTCGACCGTGGGCTGGCAGAAGGCGAGAGCGAGCGCCTGCTCGTAGTACGCGGCCTGCGTCGACTCGTCTACGGGTCGGGTCACCGCCGGCTCGTTGCCGGTGTACAGGGCCGCCTTGCCGTCCGGAATCTGCGACTCGACGCCGAACTCGCCGTAGAGGATCGGCAGCGCGGAGCCGGGCTGCGCCGTGCCGTCGAACGCCTCCGTGAGGAGTGCGACGAGCTTGTCGTAGTCGCCCATCCCGATCGTGGTGGAGTTCGGGTGGCCCATGCTCGGCGGCTGGCTCGAGTTGTCCCCGTACGGATGGATCGCGAGTCCGTCCATCACCGGTCGGTTGCGGCCGCTCGCGCGGTACGCGACGCCGAGGTCCTGGATGAACTTCGTAGGTGAGTGCGTCGGCCGCGTTCCGCCCGGCCGGTCGCTGCCCCGTGGGGAGAGCGCGCCCCCGTAGACGCGGACGTTCGACGAGACGGCTTTGAGAGCGTCGTACGTTCGCTCGAGCAGCATGAGATAGCCCGCGGCGGACACGCTCGATCCGTCCGGGCCGAACTGCGGGAGCCAGAAGCGGTTCAGGTTCGGCTCGTTGCCGACGATCACGTGCCTGACGCCGGGCACCTCCCGTACGAGCGCAGCGGCGTTGGCGGCGAACTCGCCACGTGCCTCGTCGGTCAGCGGCGTGGTCCTCGATCCGGGGTGCATGACGGTGACGTAGACCCGCACCCCGTTGCGGGAAGCGGCCTCTGCGACGTTCTCGATGACGCCGAGCTCCGCCTCGGTCGGCCGCACTTGCCCGGGCTGCCAGAGGCTCACCACGCGTACGGCACGGAATCCCGCAGCGCGGAAGAGCGCCATGCGCGTCTCTGCCTCCACGGCTGAGGAGACGCGGACGTCGTCTTCGACGGCACCGACCGTCACCCCCGGCCCCGCCTCGGCCAGGCCGGGCGCGGCGAGGCGCAAGAACGGCTCCGAGGGCCACCAGGAGCGCTTGGCGCATGGGGATACGCTAGCGAGGGAATGCGTGAAAACCTTGAAGGGACGCTGGCGGCGCTTCCGCGCAAGCCTGGCGTCTATGTCTTCCGCGACGAGCAGGGCGATCCGCTGTACGTCGGGAAGGCGAAGTCGCTGCGCTCTCGCGTGCGCAGCTACTTCCAGCGCGGAAACGGCCGCGCCACGATCGGGCAGCTCGCGGACCGCGTCGCGGATGTCGAGGTGATAGTCACCCGCAACGAGGCCGAAGCTCTCCATCTCGAGCAGAACCTCGTCAAGCGCTACCGGCCGCCCTTCAACATCCGGCTCCGGGACGACAAGTCGTTCCCGTACATCGCGGTGACCCTGACGGACGAGTTCCCGCGCGTCATGTTCACGCGGGAGCGGCACCGGCGCGGCACCGTCTACTTCGGGCCGTACGCGAACGCCAAGAAGGTGCGCGCGACGCTCGACGTGCTGAACCGCGTCTTCAAGTTCCGTCCCTGCGAGGGGCCTCGTCCCGGCCGCCACTCCGGGATCCCGTGTCTCGACTTCCACATCGACCGCTGCTTCGCGCCGTGCGTGAAGGAGATCTCCGCGGAGGACTACGGAGAGATCATCGAGGGAGTCATCGGGTTCCTCTCCGGCGACACGCTGCCCATCCAGCGCGAGCTCGAGTCACGGATGCAGGAGGCAGCAGACGAGGAGCGCTTCGAGGAGGCCGCGAGGTATCGAAACCGCCTCTTCGCCATCAGGCACCTCGCCGAGCGGCAGGCGACGGAAAAGCGGGCGGTCGGAACCGTGGACGTGATCGGGCTGGCGGTCGAGGGCGACCGTGCGACGGTGCAGGTCTTCCCGCTCCGCGACGGGAAGATGATCGACCGCTACGGCTTCCATCTCGAGAACGTCCTCGAGCAGGACGAGCTCTCCGTCCTGGAGGCGTTCGTCGTCGAGTACTACGGCGCGGCGCCGAGCATCCCGCCGCAGGTGCTCGTTCCGGTCGGGACGAAGGACACGGAAGCGATCGCGGAGTTCCTGTCCGAGCGACGTGGCTCGCGGGTCGAGGTCCGTGCGCCGGAGCGCGGCGAGCGGCGGCGCCTCGTGGAGCTCGCAGCGGAGAACGCACGCGTCGCGCTCGAGTCGGACGCCGCGAGCCGCGAGGCCGAGCGGCTGCGCCGCGTCACTGCCCTCGAGGACCTCCGCGAGTGCTTAAACCTCGAGAGCCTTCCGGTGCGGATCGAGTGCTTCGACGTCTCCAACATCCAGGGGGAGTCGATCGTCGCGTCGATGGTCGTCTTCGCCGACGGGCGGCCGAAGAACGCGCACTACCGCACGCTTCGGCATCCGCGGGCTCGCAGGCCAGGACGACGTGGGCGCCATCCGCGAGGTGATTGCACGGCGGTTCGCCCGCGCGCGGGACGACGAGCCGGACGAGAGCTTCTCGCGCACCCCGAACCTCGTCGTCGTCGACGGCGGTCGCGGTCAGCTCGCCTCGGCGCTGGCGGCGATGGAGGAGCTCGACCTTCCGCGCGTCGCGGTCATCGCGCTCGCGAAGCGCGAGGAGGAGGTCTTCGTCCCGGGCGCGGCCTCACCGATCCGGCTCGATCGGCACGGTGCGGCGCTCCAGCTTCTGCAACGGACCCGGGACGAGGCTCATCGGGTCGCGCTCCGCTACCACCGCCAGAAGCGAGGGACGAAGTCCATGGAGACGATCTTCGAAGGCCTCCCCGGCGTAGGGCCCGTGCGCCGGCGAGCGATCCTACGCCACTTCGGCTCGGCCGAGCGCTTCCTCGAGGCGTCTCAGGAGGAGCTCGAGGGCGTCCCCGGCCTCCCGCAGAAGACCGCGCGCGCGCTCTACGCGCAGCTGCACAAGGCCGGGCCCTCCTAGGTGCGCGAAGATTCCGAAGGGCCACCGCTTCGCGGCGGCTGCGCCTCCACGTCGTTCACCGCTGGGTTGGTCTACGGCGACCGTGCGTCTTTCGCGCTCCTCATCACACCGCGGAAGTTGAACGTGCGCAGGGTGAGCACGATCGCGGTGAAGCCGGCCACGACGTTCGTCCCCAGGAGGATCAGCCGCATTCCGACGCTGAACGCGAGCAGTTGCGCGCCCGGCACGGCGCCGCCGAAGACGTAGAGCAGGAACGCCTGCTCGGTGCCGAGACCGCCTGGCGTGAGTGGCAGCAGCGTCGCCAGGCTCGACGACACCTGTACGAGGAGCACGTTCTGCACCGACTGCGGGATGTCGAAGGCATCCAGCATGAACCAGACCGTGACGAGCCGGAGGGTCCAGTCGGCCGCCTGCCAGATGACGACCGAGCCGAAGTAGGCCGGAGGATCGCGCATCACCGCGAACGCCTGCTTGACGCGGTCCCAGAAGTCGACGACGTGGCCGTGGATCCAGACGGCCAGAATCGCGAGCGGCGATCAGGATCGCGGCGAGGATCAGCTCGGCCGCGAGCGGGCGGTCGAGCAGCCAGGCGAAGTCGAAGCTCCGGAGGTTCGGGAGCTCGCCGATGCCGGGCAGCTCGTCCAGCGTGACCGCAGCCCAGATGAGGAGCGCCGACGCAGCGGCGATGTCGAAGATCGAGAGGACGAGCGTGCTCGAGATGACCGTCGTGTACGTCGAGTCCTTGATCGCGCGGTGGGCGAGCACGACCCGTACGGCATCGCCGGCGCGGACCGGGATGATCGCGTTGATCCCGATGCCGGAGAGGTACGCGGCGTAGATCGAGCGCCTCGGCACCAGCCGGTCCGGGTAGGCGGCGACGAGGACGTTCCTCCATGCCTGGCTGGTCGAGAAGAGGCGCGCCAGCTGACAGAGGACGGCGATGAACGCCGGGAGGATGTCGATCGCGGCGAGCTGATCGAAGAAGGCATCGACCCCGTCGAGGATCCGGGTCATGGCTCCGCTAGTTGCACAGACCGGAATCCGCTAGCACGGATTCCGGGCGCGCGAACCCCCTAAAGGCGTCCGCTTCGCGGCCGCTGCGCTCGTGTTCACTTGCCGCCGCCTAGCTCGGTCTGTCGCCGTCTGACGCTAGGAACGGATAGCGGTAGTCGGTCGCGGAGACGAAGGTCTCCTTGATCGTGCGCGGTGACACCCAGCGGATCAGGTTCCACATCGAGCCGGCCTTGTCGTTCGTCCCGCTTGCACGCGAGCCGCCGAAGGGCTGCTGGCCGACGACCGCGCCGGTCGGCTTGTCGTTGACGTAGAAGTTGCCGGCCGCGTAGCGAAGTGCGTCCTGCGCCTCGTCGATGGCCGCGCGCTCCGTCGCGAAGACCGCTCCGGTCAGCCCGTACGGCGCGGTCTCGTCCACGAGCTCGAGTGTGTCGCCCCAGCGCTTCTCGTCGTAGACGTAGGTCGTGACGATGGGGCCGAACAGCTCGTCGCGCAGCAGTCGGAAGTTCTTGTCGTCGGTCGAGATCACGGTCGGGGAGACGAAGTACCCCTCCGAATCGTCGGTGGAGCCTCCGGCAACGATCTCCGCGCCTGCCGAGCGGGCCTCCTCGATCGCCTGTGCGTGCGTGTTGAACGCGCTCGAGTCGATCACCGCACCCATGAAGTTCTCGAAGTCGGAGACGTCTCCCATCTTGATCGAGCCCACGTCCTCGACCAGGCGCTCCTTGACCTCCGGCCACAGGTTGGAGGGGACGTACAGGCGCGACGATGCCGAGCACTTCTGTCCCTGGTACTCGAACGAGCCACGGACGACGGCAGTCGCGACTGCGTCGGCGTCCGCGGACGGGTGCGCGAGGATGAAGTCCTTTCCGCCCGTCTCTCCGACGATCCGCGGGTAGTTGCGGTACGAGCCGACGTTCTTGCCCACCGTCTCCCACATGCCGTTGAAGACCTCGGTCGAGCCCGTGAAGTGGATTCCGGCGAGCTCCTCGCTCGCGAGCGTCGCCTTCCCGATCTCCGCGCCCGAGCCGTAGACGAGGTTGATGACCCCGTCCGGAAGGCCGGCGGCCTGGAAGAGCCGCATGACGTAATACGCGGAGAATGCCGCGGTGGACGCCGGTTTCCAGACGACCGTGTTCCCCATGAGCGCCGGCGAGGACGAGAGGTTGCCGCCGATCGCGGTGAAGTTGAAGGGGCTGACCGCGAACACGAAGCCCTCGAGCGGGCGGTACTCCATGCGGTTCCAGACTCCGGTCGACGAGTAGGGCTGCTCCGAGTAGATGCGCGTCAGGTACTCGACGTTGAAGCGCCAGAAGTCGATCAGCTCGCACGCTGCATCGATCTCCGCCTGGTGCGCAGTCTTCGACTGGTTGAGCATCGTCGCGGCGTTCAGGGTCGAGCGCCAGGGGCCGGACAGGAGCTCCGCGGCACGGAGGAAGACCGCAGCACGCTCGTGCCAGGGGGTCCGCGACCAGCCGGCGTGCGCGGCGCGGGCGGCGTCGATCGCCTGCTGGACGTGCTCGGGGCCGCCTTTGCTCACGTCCGCCAGGACGTGACTCTTGCGATGCGGCATGACCGCCTCGAAGGATTCGTCGGTCGAGACGTCTTTGCCGCCGATGACGAGCGGGATCGAGACGCGATCGCTTTCCATGTCCCGGAGGCGGTTCTTCAGCTCCTCGCGCTCGGGCGAGCCGGGGGCATATGACTTGATGGGCTCGTTGACCGGCGGAGGCGGGGTGAAGATGCCGGGGGCGCTCATGCCAGGATTCTACGAACGATGGGGTCGCGAGCGGAATGGACGCACTACGCCGTTCCCGGGTGGGGAGTGGGCGAGCTCTGGACCGCCGACGGGGTCGTGCTCGCGCACGAGTTCCGGTTCGGCGCCGACTCGCATGATGATTCGAGCGCGAAGAAGCGGTCCGAGCTCGTCGGCCGCCTGACCTCGTTTCTCGCTGGCGACGACGTCTCGCTCGCGGATGTCCCGCTCGACCTCGACTGGACGACGCCGTTTCAGCGCTCCGTCGCAGAGAGCCTGCGCGCGCTGCCTCGTGGCGAGGTCGTGAGCTACGGAGAGCTCGCTGCGCTCGCCGGGTACCCGGGAGCGGCGCGCGCCGTCGGAAGCTTCTGTGCCGAGAACCGCTTCATGTTCTTCGTGCCCTGCCACAGAGTGGTGGGGGCGACCGGCATCGGCGGCTACGGGTCCGCGGGCGTCGGCGTCAAGCGACGCTTGCTCGAGCTCGAGGGAGTTCGGCTGTGACGTCCGAGGACGTCAGGGAGGAGCTCGCGCGGATCGCCCCCACCCGGGAATGCGACCGGCTGGCCGAGCTGTCCGCGCTCTTCCACTCGGCGGGCAGCCTTCATCTCCGAGGACGAGGCGAGTGGGCGCTGCATCTCGACCTCGCGAGCGGGGCGGCTGCTCGCCGCGCCTTCAGCCTGCTGCGAGAAGCGGAGATCCGCTCCGAGATCCGGACGTACCGGCGTCGCGCCTTCGACAAGGCGACCCGCTACCAGCTCCATGTAGCGGGCTCGGACGAGACGCTCCGCGTGCTGGTTGCAGCCGGTGTGCTCGACCGCCGCCACCGGCCCCTCGAGCAGCCGCCGCGTCGCATCGTCGCCCGCGCCTGCTGTCGCGCGGCATACCTCCGCGGCGCGTTCCTCGGTGGCGGGTCGCTCTCCACCGGGCGCTCGCCGCACCTGGAGCTACGGACTGCGGCTATCGGGTCGGCCGAGCTCCTCCGGGAGGTCGCGGCAGCCTCGGACACCCAGCTGACAGTCGCCGAGCGCCCCACGCATGCCGTCGCCTACGCGAAGAGCTGGGACGCGATCGAGTCCGTGCTCGCGCTCGCGGGGGCGAGCGAGGCCGTGCTCGCCCTGGAGGAGCGCTCGGTGGTTGCAGCGACGAGCGGTCATGCGAACCGACGGGCGAACGCCGATCACGCGAACCTCGTTCGCACGAGCCGGGCGGCCGAGCGCCAGCTCGAGGCCGTGCGTCGGCTTCGCTCGGCGGGAGATGTCGAGCGGCTCGCAGCACCGCTGCAAGAGGCAGCCGAGCTCCGGCTCCGCCACCCGACGGACTCCCTGCGCGAGCTGGCCGCGCGTACCGATCCACCAACGACTAAGGCCGCGATGCACCGCCGTCTGGGTCGCCTGGAAGCGCTTGCGCGTGACGTTCGCGCGAACGTCCCTCGTTAGACTCGACCCCGCGAGCACGCCAAAGGACGGAGGGGAGAGATGGGCATTCGCGTCGGAATCAACGGGTTCGGCCGGATCGGGCGGAACTTCTTCCGCGCACAGCACGAGCGCGAGTCGGACCTCGAGATCGTCGCGCTGAACGACCTCGGCGATGCGAAGACGATGGCGCACCTGCTGAGCTACGACTCGAACCTCGGGCCGTTCCCGGGCGAGGTGGAGCTCGCGGACGGTGTCCTCAAGGCAGCGGGCGAGGAGGTCAAGATCCTCTCGGAGCGCGACCCCGGAGCTCTCCCGTGGGGTGATCTCGGCGTGGACGTCGTCGTCGAGTCGACCGGGTTCTTCACCGATCGCGAAGGTGCGCAGAAGCACCTCGACGCCGGGGCGAAGAAAGTCGTCATCTCCGCCCCCGCGACCGACCCGGACCTCACAGTCGTCCTCGGCGTCAACGACGACTCGTACGACGCCGAGTCGCACCACATCGTCTCGAACGCGTCCTGCACGACGAACTGCGTCGCGCCGCTCGCCAAGGTGCTCCACGAGCTCGGCGAGATCCAGAGCGGCTTCATGACGACCATTCACGCGTACACGAACGACCAGGTGATCCTCGACTTCCCCCACAAGGACCTCCGCCGGGCGCGTGCGGCCGCGATCAACCTGATCCCGACATCGACCGGCGCCGCGAAGGCGATCGGGCTCGTCCTCCCCGACCTGCAGGGCAAGGTGGACGGCATCTCCGTACGTGCGCCCGTAGCGACGGGCTCGCTCACGGACCTCGTGGTCACGCTCGGCCGCGAGACAAACGTCGACGAGGTCAACGACGCCTTCCGCGCCGCCGCGGACAGCGGCCCGCTCGAGGACTTCCTGCACTACACGGAGGATCCCATCGTCTCGACGGACATCAACGGCAACCCGTACTCCTGCATCTTCGACAGCGAGCTCACGATGGTGCAGGGGAGCACCGTCAAAGTGTTCGGCTGGTACGACAACGAGTGGGGCTACAGCTGCCGCCTCGTCGACCTGATCGGGAAGCTGCTCCCATGAAGCACACGCCTCGCTCCGTCCGTACTGCGGACGTCGCGGGCAAGAGCGTTCTCGTCAGATCCGACCTCAACGTCCCCCTCGAGAACGGCGTGATCGCAGACGACACGCGCATCCAGGCCTCGCTGCTCACGCTTCGGCACCTGCTGGACACCGGTGCGGGCGAGGTCGTCGTCTGCTCGCACCTCGGGCGTCCCAAGGGGCCCGACCCCGAGTTCGAGATCGCCCCGATCGCCGCGCGCCTGCGCGAGCTGCTCCCCGACGATCGTCTCCGAGTCCTCGAGAACACCCGCTTCGATCCCGGCGAGACGAAGAACGATCCCGAGACGGCGAGGAAGCTCGCAGGAGGACGGGATCTGTTCGTCCTGGACGCGTTCGGCTCGGCGCACCGCGCACACGCGTCCACGGTGGGCGTCGCCCAGCTGCTGCCGGCGTACGCAGGGCTGCTGCTCGAGCAGGAGCTCGAGATGCTCGGCCGCCTGCTCACCGACGTCGAGAGGCCGTTCGTCCTCGTCGCAGGAGGGGCGAAGGTCGAAGACAAGCTCGGCGTCCTCCGCGAGCTCGGGCAGCGGGCCGACGCCGTGCTCGTGGGCGGGAAGATGGCGGAGGAGCTGCGCGAGGACAATCCGCTCCCGTACGAGGCGATGCTCCCGACCGACGTCGTCGCCGCCTCGGCGTTCGCGGAGGATGCGGAGACGAAGGTGACGCCCTTCGATGGGCTGCCGGAAGACTGGCTCGGCCTCGACATCGGGCCAGAGACGCGTGAGCGGTTCGCGAAGGAGATCAGCGGCGCGCGCACCGTGTTCTGGAACGGGCCGATGGGGGTGTTCGAGTGGGCGACGTTCGCCGAGGGGACGAAAGCCGTGGCAGAGGCCGTGGCCGACGTCGAGGGCTACACCGTCGTCGGCGGGGGCGACTCGGTGCGGGCAGTGCAGGAGCTCGGGCTGGGCGAGGACATCTCCTGGATCTCCACCGGCGGCGGCGCCTCTCTCGAGCTGCTCGAAGGCAAGGAGCTCCCCGGAGTCGCCGCGATTCCCGCCTAGACGGTGAGGCCCGGCACGTTCCGGGCGAAGAACTCGCGAATCATCCCGACCTGTCGCACGCGCTCGTCCACGTCGAAGGAGCCGTGCCCGGTCCCGAAGACGTAGACCTCATGGGGATGACCACGTGCCTCGAGCTTTTCCACGTAGCGCATCGCCTGCCGGTAGGGGCAACGGCTGTCGTTCCTCCCGATGACGACGAGCACCGGCGCGCGTACGTCGTCCGCGAAGTTGATCGGATTCCGGTCGCGCATGAGCTCGGGGACGTCTTTCGGCTCCGCGCCGCCGAGGAGTGCGCGGTCGTACGCCTGCAGAAGCGGTGAGAGCTCCTCGTATCCGTCCTCGTAGTCCGCGACCGGCACTCCGGCCATCCCACAGCTCCAGAGCTCCGGGTGCTTCCCCAGCTCGAGCAGCGTGACGTAGCCGCCCCACGACCAGCCTCCGACCGCCGCCCGCTTCGGATCGGCGATGCCGCGATCGACGAGGTCTTGGAGACCCGCGTTCACGTCTTCGAGCTCCGGCCCGCCGATGTTGGCGATCAGCGTGTCTCGCCACTCTCGGCCGTAGCCGGTCGAGCCCCGATAGTTGACGAGTCCCACGGCGAATCCGGCGTCGACGTACGCCTGCACCTCCGGCTGCCAGCGGTCGAGGTCGAGCGAGGTCGGCCCTCCGTGCACGAACAGCAGCACCGGGAACGGCCCGCCCGAGTCGCTCGGCGTGGCGAAGAACCCGTGGACGCCCTGCCCGTGCGGGTTCTCGAAGTGCCACGACTGATACGGGCGCCCGGCCGGAGCGCGCCCACCCACCGACAGGATCTCCTCGCCGGCATCGTCCAGGATCAGACGTTGCCGGTGGCCCTGCTCGTGGAGGAGCCAGACTCTCCCGTCAGGTCGAACGCGGGCCTTCCAGACGAATCCCGGCTCGCTCGCGAGGGGCGTCAAGGTCCCGTCCGCGAGCTCGTACCTCAACAGTCTGTCGCGACCCTCGAAGCGGTTGACGAGGAGGAGCGCCGACGCATCCGGCCACCAGTCCGCGACGAGGACCGCTCCCTGGAGGTCGAGCTCGAGATCGCGCCGTTCGCCGGTCGCGAGATCCCAGATTCCCGGCCGCTCGTCGCCACTACCCTCGTGCTCGAACGCCAACCGCGAATCCCCCTGGACGGGCGCCCAGCACTTCGCGATCAGCGACATCCCATCGTCGAGCTGGTCGCCGACGGTGTCGCCCGAACGCGGGTCGATCACTCTGAGCGCGGTGTGGATCAGGTCGCCGTGCTCCGCGTGTTCGAGGCAGAGCAGCGATCCGTCTGCGGAGAGCGCTCCGCGCAGGAAGCCCTGCTCGTCGACGCTTCCGAGACG
Source organism: uncultured Actinomycetes bacterium (assembly GCA_963758605.1). Classification (GTDB taxonomy): domain Bacteria; phylum Actinomycetota; class Thermoleophilia; order Gaiellales; family Gaiellaceae; genus GMQP-bins7. The sequence continues at coordinate 24,005 of CAVWWI010000018.1, forward strand.
AACCGACTCGCTCGAGCGGTAGACCTCCTGTGCTGGACCTCCCTCCAGCGACACGTACACGGCGAACCCGTCGCGGCTGCTGAGCCCCGCGGCGACGATGCCCGGGGCCTGCGCGAGCCCCTCGCTCCACCCGTGCGGGATGCCGTCGAGCAGAGCTCGGGCATCTCCCCCGGCGAACGGCTGCACGAACCAGCGGCCCGACTCGTCGCCGCTTTCGTCCTGAAACCAGACGACACCTTCGCCGTCGAGCGTCGGTGCTCCGTCGATGACGCCCACGGGATGGTCGGTGACCTGCCGGCGCTCGCCCGTTGGGACATTCCACGTGTGCACCTGCCAGACGCCCGATTCGTTGGACGCGTAGACGATCCGATCCGGCGCCAGCGGCGACCACTCGGGCAGGAACGAGATGGGGGTGCGAAAGCGCTGCTCCCAGGGCTCAGTGGCCATCGCGGGCGAGGCTAGCAACGGCAGCCTAAGAACTCGATTCAAAATGAAGCCTTGTGTCGCCGGACGCACCGGGCGGCACGCTGCGGCGTCCTCGGTCGCCCCGATATTCACGAATATCGGGACTCCCTGTGTCCTTGCATCGCACTCGCCCGGAGCGCCCCGCCGACGAAGCGACATTCTGAACCGAGTTCTAAGATCGACCGATGCTGATCGCGGGGAACTGGAAGATGTACAAGGGCTCGCACCAGGCGCGGGAGTTCGCAGCCCAGATCCGGCGTCTCGGCGACCGCTGGTCCGGCGTCGACGTCGTGGTGTGCCCGCCGTTCGTGGCCCTCGACGCGACGATCCACGCCCTTGGCGCCGAGAGCACCGTGGCGGTCTATGCCCAGAACGTGCACTGGCAGCTCGAAGGTGCCTTCACGGGCGAGGTGTCCGCGCCGATGCTGCTCGAGCTGGGCGTGAAAGGGGCGCTCGTCGGCCATTCCGAGCGCCGGCAGCACTTCGGCGACACCGACGAGACCGTCGCCCTCCGCGCGGCGGCCGCACTCGACGCGGGTCTGTCCGTGATCGCGTGCGTCGGGGAGAGCGAGGCAGAGCGGGAAGCCGACGTCACCGAAGAGGTGCTCGCGCGCCAGGTCACGCCCCTTCCCAAGCACGAGCGGCTCGTAATCGCCTACGAGCCCGTGTGGGCGATCGGCACCGGCCGCACGGCGACGGCGGAGATGGCCCAGGAGGCGCACGCGTTCATCAAGTCGCTCCAGCGGACAGAGGTGCTCTACGGAGGATCCGTGAACGCGGACAATGCGCGTGGGCTCCTGGCACAGCCGGACGTGGACGGCGCACTGGTAGGCGGCGCCTCCCTCGATGCGCCGGCGTTCGACGCGATCTGCGCCGCCGCCGCCGAAGCTGCCGCCGCGTGACGCCGCTCGTCACGCTCGTCATCCTCGACGGCTGGGGTCTCGCTCCGCCGGGGCCTGGAAACGCGGTCGAGCTCGCCGAGACACCCGTCTTCGACAGGCTCTGGGCGCAGTACCCGCGTACCACGCTGAAGGCGTCGGGCGAGGCCGTCGGGCTGCCGCAAGGCCAGATGGGCAACTCGGAGGTCGGGCACCTCACGATCGGATCGGGTCGCGTCCTGTTCCAGGACCTCATGCGCGTCAACGCCGCGATCGAGGACGGTTCGCTCTTCACGAACGACGCGCTGCTCGGCGCCTTTCGGAGGGCGCGTGGACGAGGGGGAAGCGTCCATCTCCTGGGCCTCGTGTCGCATGGTGGCGTCCATTCGCACATCGACCACTTGCGGGCGGTCGTGAATCTCGCCGCGAGCGAGAACCTGAGCACGAAGACCTGGATCCACGCGTTCACCGACGGGCGCGACGTCTCGCCTCGCTCCGCCGCGACGGATCTCGCAGAGGTTCCCCTCGACCGCGTCGCGACAGTGTGCGGGCGCTACTACGCGATGGACCGCGACAATCGCTGGGAACGGACCGATCGCGCGTATCGGGCGATCTGCCTGGGAGAAGGAGACCTCGCGCGGGATCCCGTCGCAGCCGTTCGCGAGAGCTACGACCGCGGTATCACCGATGAGTTCATCGAGCCGGTCGTCATCGAAGGGCGGCCGCGGCTCGATCCGGCGACCGACACCGCCATCTTCTTCAACTTCCGGCCCGACCGCGCGCGCCAGCTCTCCCAGCGACTGCTCGAGGACGGCGTCGACCTCACGACGATGACCCGCTACCGCTCCGATTTCCCGTCTCCGGTGGTGTTCGAGGAGCAGGTCGTCGAGGACACGCTCGCCGAGGTGTTGGCAGAGTGCAACGCGCGGCAGTTGCACGTCGCCGAGACGGAGAAGTACGCGCACGTCACGTACTTCTTCAACGGCGGCGAGGAGCGGGAGTGGGAGGGGGAGACCCGGATACTCGTCCCCTCGCCGCGCGATGTGGCGAGCTACGACCTCGAGCCGGAGATGTCGGCCGCCGAGGTTGCCGAGCGGCTCTGTGCCGAGGTCGTGAGCGGCTACCGGTTCTGCGTGGTCAACTTCGCGAATCCGGACATGGTCGGGCACACGGGCTCGATCCCCGCTGTCATCGCAGCCGTGGAGGAGACGGATCGTTGCCTGGGGCGCGTCCTTGCCTGCGTGGAGCATGCGGGCGGCGTGTGTTTGGTAACTGCGGATCACGGCAATGCCGAGGTCATGCTCGAGCCCGACGGGGTGAGCCCGCACACGGCACACACGTCGAACCCGGTGCCGCTCGTCGTCTGCGACAGCGCTCTATCGTTGCGCTCGGACGGCGGGCTTTCCGACCTCGCTCCTACCGTCCTCGACCTGCTCGGGCTGCCCGTCCCGGCGGCGATGAGCGGAAAACCGCTCGCAATGCACGCTTAAGACCCGCGCACAAAGCCCTTACACGGGACGTCCTATACTCATCACGCCGATGTCGCTCCCACAGCCCGATCTCGGAGTCCTGCGCAAGGCACAGCGCGGCGACGAGCGCGCTTTCGCGATCATCGTCAGGACGTACGAACAGCCGGTGTTCAACTATATCGTCCGGCTGACCGGCGACCGAAACCTCGCCGAGGATCTCACGCAAGAGGTGTTTCTCCGGGTTTTCCAGGGGCTTCCCGGATTCTCGCTGCGCTCGCGCTTCACGACCTGGCTCTTCCAGGTGACGAAGAACCGCGTGCTCGACGAGCTCCGGGCGCTCGAGCGGCGCCCGCGCGCGGTCGTCCAGCTCGAGGACATTCCGCCGCTCGAAGTCGTCGACGCTCCCGCCGAGCGCGCCGAGACCATCGACGCCGTCTGGCGCTCGGTGGAGCTGCTGAACCCGGATCTGAAGATGGCGCTTCTGTTGCGCGACGTCCTCGGTCTGTCGTACACGGAGATCGCAGAGACGCTCGAGATCACCCTCGCGACCGTGAAGTGGCGGATCTACAAGGCGCGCGAGGAAGTGCAGCTCGCGCTGCATCGCGACGGCGTCGTCGTCCCGATCCGCTCGGTCCCGGCCGCCAAATAAGCCCCAGAGTTACTCGGCTCTGGCTTCAGCCAGACCCCTCAATTCGTCTGCCGCCTACGATTGGGCCGTGCCTGTCGCCGATCCCGTCTCCCGCCTCGCGGTCGCTCTTACGGAGATCGCCGGTGTCCCGGTGGCCCTCGAGCGTCCCGGCGATCTCGAGCACGGCGACTACGCGACGAACGTCGCGCTCCGGCTCGCCCCTACCCAGGGCCGTTCGCCGCGCGACATCGCCGCGGGCATCGGGAGCGAGGCGCTCGACCACGAGCTGGTCGAAAGCGCCGAGCCCGCGGGGCCGGGATTCCTCAACCTGCGCGTATCGGATGAATGGCTGGTCGCAGGGTTGCTCGAGATCCTCGGCGCAGGCGCATCGTTCGGTGCCGGCACATCCCGCGACCCGGAGCGGATCCAGGTCGAGCTGGTCTCCGCCAACCCCACGGGCCCGCTGACCGTCGCCACGGCTCGGAACGCCGCGTACGGCGACTCGGTCGCGCGGCTGCTCGCCTTCGTCGGGAACGACGTCGAGCGCGAGTACTACTACAACGACGCGGGAACGCAGATGGAGCGATTTCACGCCTCGGTCGAAGCCGCGCGGCGGGGGGAGGAACCACCGGAGGACGGTTACCGGGGGGACTACATCACCGAGCTCGCCCGTTCAGACGGCGACCCCGTCCCGGCGATGCTGGAGCGGATCGAGGCGACCCTCGAGCGCTTCCGCGTCCATTTCGACACCTGGGTGCTCCAGAGCGACGTGGAAAGCGAGATCCCCGAGTCGATCGCGCTCCTCGACACGTACGAGTCGGAAGGGGCGGTCTGGGCGCGAACGAGCGCACACGGCGACGACAAGGATCGCGTTCTCATCCGTTCGGACGGAGCCCCGAGCTACTACGCGGCGGACGCCGCCTACATTCGCCGGAAGTACGCGAGAGGTTTCGATCGTCTGATCTACGTGCTGGGGGCCGACCACCACGGCTACGTCGCCCGGTTGCAGGCGCTCGCAGAGATGCTCGGCGAGGAGCGCGACTCGTTGGAGGTGCTCATCTATCAGCTCGTCCACCTCGCCGAAGGCGGCGAGGCGAAGAAGATCTCCAAGCGGCGCGGCGACGTGGCGTTCCTCGACGATCTCCTGGACACGATCGGCGTGGATGCAGCTCGCTGGTACCTCGTCTCCAGGGGTCATGACCAGACGATCGAGCTCGACGTCGACCTGGCGAAGCAGCGGACGCAGAAGAACCCCGTCTACTACGTGCAATACGCGCACGCCCGCATCGCGGGCATCCTCCGAAACGCGGGCGAAGAGCGCCTTGTGGCTCTGGGCCACGAGGCGGAGCTCGCCGCGCCGCTGGCCGTGGAGGAGCGGGAGCTCGTCAAGCGACTGCTCGAGCTCCCTGCAGTCGCAGCCGAGGCAGCCGAGCGCAGGGCGCCGCACGCGATCCCGAACTACGCGATCCGTGTGGCCGACGACTTCCATCGGTTCTACCACGAGCACCGCGTCCTCGATTCGGAGCAGCAAGCGTTTCGACTCGCGCTCTGTGCCGCTACGCAGGGAGTTATCGCCCGCTGCCTCGATCTGATCGCGGTGGACGCACCCGATCGGATGTAAGAGACCGGATGTAGGATCAGACGACGTGAGCGACGTCGATCGGTCCATCCCAGACCGGAACCTCGCGCTCGAGCTCGTCCGCGTCACGGAGTCGGCGGCCACGTTCGCCGCGCGCTGGATCGGGCGGGGCGACAAGATCGCCGCCGACCAGGCAGCGGTGGACGCGATGCGGCTGATGCTCGACACGGTCTCGATGCGCGGCGTCGTCGTCATCGGCGAAGGCGAGAAGGACGAGGCGCCGATGCTCTTCAACGGCGAGGAGGTCGGCGACGGCACCGGCCCCGAGGTGGACGTCGCGGTCGACCCGCTGGAGGGGACGCGGCTGACGGCCCTCGGGATGCCGAACGCGATCTCGGTGATCGCGGTCGCGGAGCGGGGAGCGCTGTTCTTCCCCGGTGCGGCCCTCTACATGGACAAGATCGCGGTCGGGCCTGAAGCGGCCGACGCGATCGACATCGACGCGACCCCGACGGAGAACCTCGAGCGCGTGGCCGAGGCGAAGCACGTCGACGTCAACGACCTCACCGTCGTCGTGCTCGAGCGCGAGCGCCACGACGACCTGATCGCCGAGCTCCGCGAGGCCGGCGCGCGCGTCAACCTGATCCGCGACGGAGACGTCGCCCCTGCGATCGCCGCGGCGCAGGTGGGCACGGGCGTCGATCTGCTGATGGGAGTCGGGGGGACACCCGAAGGCGTGATCTCCGCTGCCGCCATCAAGTGCCTCGGCGGCGCGATGCAGGGCAAGCTCTGGCCGCGAAACGACGACGAGCGGACACGCCTCGTCGAGGACGGCTTCGACATCGACCGCGTGCTCACGACCGACGACCTCGTTCAGGGCGAGGACGTCTTCGTCGCCGCGACCGGGGTCACGAGCGGCGCGCTCATGCGCGGCGTACGTGTCGTCGGCGACCACGTCGAGACCGAGTCGGTGGTGATGCGCTCCCGCTCGGGCACCGTCCGGCGTATCACCGCGACGCACCCCCTGTCCAAGATCCAGAGCCTGATGAAAGGAGCGCGCTGATGGCCTCGAGCGAGCTACGCGAGACCGCCCGCGCGATCGTCGCCGACCACAAGGGAATCCTCGCGGCCGACGAGAGCACGGGAACGATCAAGAAGCGACTCGACTCGATCCAGGTCGAGTCGACCGAGGAGAACAGGCGCTTCTACCGCCAGCTCCTCTTCACCGCGCCCGGTATCGAGGACTCGATCGGAGGTGTGATCCTCTACGACGAGACGATCCGGCAGGCGGCCGACGACGGCACGCCCCTCGCCGAGGTGCTCGCGTCGAAAGGCGTGATCCCGGGGATCAAGGTCGACACCGGAGCACATGACCATGCGAACTTCCCCGGCGAGAAGGTCACCGAGGGGCTCGACGGCCTCCGGGCGCGGCTCGAGGAGTACCGCGGCCTCGGGGCGCGCTTCGCGAAGTGGCGTGCGGTGATCACGATCGGCGACGGGATCCCGACGGACGGGAACATCCAGGCGAACGCGCATGCGCTCGCTCGCTACGCCGCGCTGTGTCAGGAGGCGGGCATCGCGCCGATCGTCGAGCCCGAGGTGCTGATGGACGCCGACAACACCCTCGAGGTGTGCTGGGAGGTCACGACGAGGACCCTGCACGAGACCTTCGACGCGCTCTACGAGGCCGGCATCGATCTCCAGGGCGCGCTTCTCAAGCCGAACATGGTCATTCCCGGCAAGGGCTGCTCGGACCAGTCCAGCCCGGAGAAGATCGCGGAGGCGACCGTCGAGTGCTTCCTCGGGACGGTGCCGGCGGCGATCCCCGGCATCGTGTTCCTGTCCGGTGGCCAGTCTGAGGTTCAGGCGACGGAGAACCTGAACGCGATCAACCAGATCGGCGGGCCGTGGGCTCTCTCCTTCTCCTACGGCCGTGCCCTCCAGGCCTCGGCGCTCGCGGTGTGGGCGGGGGATCCCGAGAACGCGGAAGCGGCGCAGGCGGCGTTCAGTCACCGCGCCCGCATGAACTCGCTCGCCGTCGCCGGGGAGTGGAGTGCGGGGATGGAGCAACCGGTCACGGCGTAGAACTGCGTGTCCGAGCCGCAGTCGCGTGTACGACTGGCCGACGAAAGAGCTCTACGCGACGCGGGAACTGCTCAGGTGACGAGCCACCAGATCCCTGCGACGACGAACCCCACGAGCATCCAACTCGCCAGCACCGTCGCCGCCCAGATCCCGACCACCGCCGCGCTCGAAACCTCGCGGGGGTACCCGACGCTCACGTCGTTTCCTCTTGCCACTCTCGGCTCCTGAGAGATCGCGATGGTTCGAGCATTGTTCTCGTCGCGCCGGACGGGGGCGGCTTTCATCGACACGAAGCGGGCGCACTCTGACAGAAAAGTGACGCTCGCGTGTCAAGAGCTTCTAACGCAATGATGCGGATCGACTTCGAATGATTCCGAAACCCCGCCATCGCGAGCGCGGAATGGCGATGAGCGCCGATGGCACGCAGATCGCGTGGTACCGGTGCGGCGAGGGCGAGCGGGCGGCGAGAGTCGATGGACTCGCGCGCGGCTTAGTATCAGAATGAACGGCACTGACAGCGAAAGGAGGGGCTAGTGCGCACTGGAACCGTCGAAGGCCTTCGCGAGAGCGTTCGCGGCGAGGTCATCGCCCCGAACGACGAGGGGTACGAGGATGCATGCCGGGTGTTCAACGCGATGATCGATCGGCGACCTGCGTTCGTCGTACGGTGCGCCGGCACCGACGACGTGGTAGCCGCAGTCGCGTTCGCCCGTGAGGGCGGGCTCGAGTTGGCGGTACGCGGAGGAGGGCACAGCGTCCCGGGCTTCGGTACCTCGGACGACGCACTCGTCGTCGACCTGTCGGGTATGCGGGATGTGGAGGTCGATGCCGAGCAGTTGACTGCCCGGGCCGGAGGGGGCACGACCTGGGGCGCCTTCAACGATGCGACGTATCCGTACGGTCTTGCGACCACGGGAGGCGTTGTGTCCACGACGGGTGTGGGCGGGCTCACCCTCGGAGGCGGCATCGGCTACCTCGCGCGAGGCGCCGGCCTGTCGTGCGACAACCTCCAAAGCGCCGAAATAGTGACTGCCGACGGGCGGGTTCTGACGGCGAGCAAGGAGGAGAACGAGGACCTCTTCTGGGCCCTCCGCGGGGGCGGCGGAAACTTCGGAGTCGTGACGGCTTTCGAGTTCCGGCTTCATCCCGTTGCCGACGTCTACGGCGGCCCGCTCTTCTTCGACCGCGCAGATGCGAGAGCGGTGCTCCAGGCCTACCGAGACTTCATTCGAGATGCGCCGGAGGAGTTTGGAGGATTCCCGGCATGGCAGATCGCTCCGCCGCTGCCGTTCATCCCGGAAGAACGGCACGGCGAGCCGATGCTCGCGTTCGTAGCCTGTTGGGCGGGACCGATCGACGACGGAGAACGTGCGTTGAAGCCTCTTCGCGACGCTGCGCCCGTCGTGGCCGAGCACGTTGGCGCGATGCCATACCCCGCTCTCAACAGCGCGTTCGACGGGCTCTATCCACCCGGAGACCTCCAGCACTACTGGAAGGCCAATTTCGTCCGGGAGCTCACCGACGAGGCGATCGACGTCCACCTCGAGCACGGCCCGAAGGTGCCTGTGGTGAACTCGACCGTGCACATCTATCCCATCAACGGCGCATGCCATCGCGTCGCCCCCGACGAGACCGCGTTCGCGTACCGCGACGCGACGTTCGCAACCGTCATTGCGGGCATGTGGCCCGATGCGGCCGACAACGAGGCCAACATCAAGTGGGTACGGGACTACTACGACGCGGTGGCGCCTCTCTCCGAGGAGGGCGGCTACGTGAACTTCATGTCCGGCGACGACCAGGATCGGATCAAGGCGAACTACAAGGGGAACTACGACCGGCTGACGGAGATCAAGCGGAAGTACGACCCCGACAACCTGTTCCATTTGAACCAGAACATCCGACCGTAGTCAGGCCCCGAGCTGGGAAGCCGACGCAGCAACCGCGGCCCGGCCGTCGCCAGACGTTTGCCCTAGGGTAAAACAATGGTGAAGGTGGCGAAGCCGTCGATCATCTACGACTGCCCCGGCTGTGGAACGCCCATAGAACCGGACCAGGACTACGTGGTTGCACTCGAGTATCAGCTACCGGACGACTTCGACCTGCACATGAAGCACGACCTGGCGCCTGCGGCTACACGACGGTTCCACGTCGAACACTTCCGGGGTCGGATTGCCGACCACTTCTACGAACTGGTTGAGGTAGAAGCGCCCCGATAGTCGTTCGCGGCGTTCGGATAGAACCGAGGAGCGAGTCTCTGTCTCGCCGTTCGGCGTAAGCGCGCTCCGTCGCGTAACCGCGCCTACGGTGACGCGGCCCGTGCGGCGGCGACGGCTTCCAGTCGGGAGTTGACGCCGAGGGCCCGAAAGAGACGGCGGATGTGGTTCCTGACCGTCTCGGTGCTCAGGTGGAGCTCGGCGGCGATCTGCTTCGTCGAGCGGCCCTGCTCCAGGAGACGGAGCACCTCGACCTGGCGGGGCGTGAGATGCGGGGGTGGCGCTGTGGGCGTGTCGTCGGGGCGTTCCTCGATCAGTCCGAAGACGCCGACCACCCGTTCACCGTTCGATGAGCGGCACCGCGCTCAGCTCCACGGCCACCCGCGTGCCGGCGGTCGAGACCAGGACGCCGGTCGCCTCCGTGGCCGGGGAGGTGCCGAGCACCTTCTGCGAGAACAGCTCGCGGGCGCGTCGGCTGTCCTCGGGCGCGACGACGGAGGTGAAGTGGCGACCGCGAACGTCGCCGACAAGCTGCTCGGCTGCCGCATTGATCCACCGGACGACTCCCGTGTCGTCGAGGACGTAGCTCGGGACGCCCACGTTCTCCAGAGCCTGCTCGATGTCGCCGCCAACTCCCAGGCCAGAGGCCATCACCCGAAGTGTCGCCGATTCGACGGCTCACGTGGAAGTCGCAGATGCCATTCGCTGCTCGAAAAGGAAGGAGGGCCGGTTTCCCGGCCCTCCCTTCTTGCTGAGGGGACCTGCACTAGAGAGGGCCTGGAGAGCAGGCCCTCTCTCGTTCGCTGTGTAAGGACTGAGTGCTACAGACCGAGGTAGGTGATCGTGTAGTTCAGCGAGCCGCTGTTGTCGCCGTACCAGTGGCAGACCTCTTGCCCGTGCTGTCACCGTCGAAGACGGCGAGGTTCACGGAACCAGAGAGCGTCGTGGAGAGGCTGTAAGCGTGCGGCGCAGCAAAGGCGCCCCAATTCACGAAGTTGCCGTTGACCTGCACATCCCCGAAGTCTTCTCCGAGGAACCACGGGTCAATGTCGTAGCCCTGCGTATGCGTCGCCCAGCCGTCGGTGCTCGTGTACTCGGCATCGGCGACGTTGAGGGCGCTGGTGTACGCGCCGGATACGTCGATCCGGAAGTGCCCGACGAGGCCGGTCGGCAGGGCAGCCGTCGAACCGGTCAGCGAGGCTGCCTCGATCGTTCCCAACGCCACCTGCGGGTTGACCAGATAGACACACACGTTGTACGGGTTCGATCCGATGAAGTAACCCGAACTCGTTGTCCCGCCGATCGATGCGTAGGCGACAGGGTCGTTGACGTAGATGAATGGAGCGAGACGAGCCCGTTCGGGTCGCAAGCCGGGTTCGCTGTCGGGCTGCCGGTCCCGCTGGGACCAGTTAGTCGGACGGAACTGGAGATACACGTCCGCGCTCGTCCATGGGTTCTGAGCACCGGCTGGGTCCAAGTTGACCCGGTTCGTCTCGTTGATGATCCCGCTTGTCGAACGGACGAACGTGCGCCATGCTGACCCGCCCACGTCTTACTGGCTGCAGGCGTGGCCGTGACTCGCAGGAGGGCCAGCCGACGCGGACCCGACGAGGGCCATGGTTGCGACCGCTGCGACGGCGACGGCGAGGATGATCTTCTTCACTTCGTAGAGCTCTCTTTGTCTTGCAGGCAATCTACTGTGATCGCCCATCCCTGGCAGCGTGCCCTCGGCTCATCTCTCCCGCTAGGACACAAATGCGTCTATTCCCCGCCGCGTTCGCGCGGTCACACTGAGCCGTCAGTCACGCCCGGTTCGCCGCAAACTGCACGTCGGACTAGGCGATGGAGTCGTCGCTCGTGAGCGGCGTCGGTGCGACGATCTAGTCGGCCGAGGCTTGGCCCGCAGAGGTCGTCGCTCGGAGATGCGAAAGTACGTGCGAAGTAGAGGCGGCGGCAGGTGGCGACTGAGCAGCTGGCCCCGCGGCTGGCTGAGTTGGATCGTCTTGCTAGACGGCAACCACGAGGCCGAGCGCGACCGCGCCCCAAAATGCGAGACAGCCCAGTAGACCGACCACCAGGCCCCAGTTCACGGTTCGCGAATCCGGTCGTCGGCAGCGCCGACGGCGGTGTGCCGGAACGTCACCGGCTCTGTGGGCGCCGCTGGCCGCCCGTTTATCCGCCTGTACAGCGCGCGCGCGTGGCCGCGCTGGCTCCCGTACACAGCCTTCGGGTTGACCACCCGCCGGCCGAGGCGCACGTCCCCCGTGGGGACGTTCATCTCCCCACGAGCGAGCGCAGCAATAACTAGACGTCTCATGCGTCTTCCTTTCGTCTCTGTGGTCGAGACCGCACCCCGCCCGACTCCAAGGCGCCGAAGTGAGACGCGGGCCGACGGTGGTGACCTCATGGGTCACTCGAATTGATTACCTCATTCGAGGGACAACGTTACCGTCGCGCACACGCGCCGTCAGTGACCCAAGCGGGTCATTCATTGCGTTCGGGCAGCCAGCCCGCCCCGGCTACGAAGCCGGCGCAGGAGTGGCTGTCGACTGCTCCGTCGATGATGTGGACACTGCGCGAACGAGCACGATGCTGGTGACCAGGCCACAACAGCGCCAGCGGACCTGCCCGCGCTCTCCGTCGTAGTACGCGACCACATCCGAGGCTGGCGGCCGGGTCTCAGGAGCAGTACGCCTCGCCGAGTGCCCACGGAGAAGAGGCGCCGCTGCGGCGTGTAAGCGGCGCGAGACGGTGAAGAGGCGGCGCTGCGGCTTGTGAACGCCGGCGGCGAGCAAGTCGCGCCGCCCGTGACGACGCCCTGGGGGCGATCGGAATGCGCGCGTACCCACGGCGGACGGGAGCAGCTGACGCTCTTCACGGTCGAGTAGCGTCGCCTAGCGGGCAGTGGCGGGACCAGTGGGTGCCTGCGGCGACGGGACCCCCTGGAGACACTCGAATGAGGGATTTCTCCCCAAAATGGGTGATGAGCACCCATGATGCGTTTGGGGGAGACGAAGCACCGGACTGATCCAGGCAGCGCCCTGCGTCGGGGGGCGGGGCGCTCCCGGTCCGGCAGCGACGGAAGAGAACCACACGAGAAACGGGTGATGGGCGGGTGAAAGAAGCCAAGACCAACGAGAACGCTCTGGCGGAGCCAGGCTCGAAGGAGACACGGGAGCATCAGGACGAGGAAGCGATGTCCCCGTCGATTCGGGATCTGATCCTCAGTTTCGGAGTCGTCGACTCCGACCCCGCGTGGGATCCGAGCGTTTACACGCGTCGCGGTGGAGCAACGAGCCGCTCGTGATCCTCGACTCGCTTGCGGAGATGCAAGAGATCTTGCAGCAGGTCGAGCGCGCTGCGGTCGAGGAAGCCGTCGAGCAGCGTTTCGGCTAGCGCTAGGCGGACGACCCGCCCGGCTCGGGATGGGCACGGCGTCCCGCGGCCGAGTTCGCTCGGCGACCGACCAGATACCACGCCTCCATTTCGCCCTTACCCTTGACCGGGATCGTCCCTCTCGGCTCGCAGACGAACTCGTCCTCGAGCAGATCCTTGGTCGCCCGCGTGATCTGGATCCGCCCCGAGGTCCCGTGGGACTCCATGCGACTCGCAGTGTTCACGGCGTCGCCCCAGAGGTCGTACAGGAACCGCTTCTGGCCGATCACACCTGCCACGACTGGTCCTGAGTTGATCCCGACACGCAGCTCGAGCCCGAGATGCCCGATCTCGTCGACCGAACGCATCGCTGCCTGCATGTCGAGCGCCATCTGCGCGAGCGCGTGCGCGTGGTCCCGTCGGGGCAAGGGGACGCCCGCAGCGACCATGTAACAGTCGCCGATCGTCTTGATCTTCTCGATCCCATGGCGCTCAGCGAGCACATCGAAGTGGCTGAACAGATGGTCGAGGACGCCGACCACCTCGGTCGGCGGTAGGCGCTCCGCGAGTGGGGTGAAGTCCACGACGTCGGCGAACAGGATCGACGCCGAGCCGAACTGGTCCGCGATCGGCTGCGTCTCCGCCTTGAGCTTCTCGGCGATCGATGCCGGCAGAATGTTGAGCAGCAGGCTCTCCGCCCTCGCCTGCTCATCTCGTAACGCCGCGAGCGCGTTCCGGCGCTGGGCGGCGAACGCGGCGAGCAGCGTGAACACGATCGTGCCGCCCACCATCACGTTGAGAGCGAGCATCGTGCTCGTGAACCACTCGGGGACCGCCGGCGACACGCCACCAAGCAGCTCTCCGGCGATCCCAGAGCAGAGGAATACGACGAGGTACGCGACGTACCAGCGAACCGCGGTTCGAACGTCGCTGAACACGAGCGCCCCGAGCGGCGCGAGAATCCCCCACAGGCCGACCCCCCCGGACTCGAGGAAGCCGCCCAGTGGGATCATCGACAGCGTCGGAGCCAACAGGATGGCGATCTGGCCGATAAGCAGGAACCGGCCGAAGTCCCCTGTGCGCGAGAAGACGACGATCGCCGCCAGCAGGATCGCGAAGTACACGAGCGGCACCCAGCCCACCGGCGACCCGAATGCGAGATAGAGGGCCGCCCAGAGCAGCGAGATCGGCAGGATCAGCACCGAGATCAGCACGAGGAGCGTCTTGCTGGCGCGCGTGTCGTCGTCGTCTTGCGGATCCGCGCCGATCTGCGTCAGGCGTGACAGCAACCGGTCGAGGAGGCTGCGGATCGGGCTCATCCAGCGCACACGGAGACGGTACTTCCGAGACCGTTAGTGCTGCGACGACATCCGGCGCTCGATGCCATGGAATCCGTGCCCGCACCATGAACGTGTGCCCCATTCCGCACAGTCTGTGACGCGATCGAGCGCCCCGCCCTTACAGGGGTTGAAGCGTCTCGAGGCTTGTGTTCATGCAGAGGCCGATCCGGGGCCGTCTGGGGACGTTTGGGGCATGAATGGGGCACGGCCCGTAAGCTCTTGTCGTGAGTAGCGACGCAATGGAAGTCGTCAACAGCTGGCGAGCATCGAATTTCGAGCGTGGAGCGGTTGAGGACGTTCTCGCGGAAGACGTGGAGTGGGTCGTCCCGAAACGCGGCGGAGTAACAACCCTGCGCGGAATCGACGCAGTTCTCGAGTGGTATGTCGGTGGGGGTGCCGCCGACGAAGGGGTGCCCGAGGATCTCGGAGGCCCGGAGAGTCTCGACGTCGCGGAGGAGCGGGGCGAGCTGGAGGATTTCGGGGAGGGCCGAGTGGGGTCGCTCAATCGCTTGATCTACACGTCGAAGGAATCGGGCGAAGTCGCATACGTGAGGACTGGCCGGCTCGTCTACACCGTGCGCAACGGGAAGATCGTTCGCTACGAGCTCGAGAACCTCGACGAGTCCGAAGTCGCAGGCGCCACGTAGACACACGCGCTCGAGTGGCTAGTGCGCGCTCGAGGCGGCTACTCGGTTCCCGTGGCGGGGACGTTCTCGCCGACGACCGCCGATCTCACGCGAGACGCACCCGCTGCTCCGACTCCAACAACCGCGAGCGCGGCGAGCAGCAGGGGAACGCGCACCGTGGGGAGTCTCGCACGCATCCCAACGGCCGGGCGCAGCTCCGAACCGCTCCAGCGCGACGTCTTAGACCGTTACGGCTGACGACTCGTCCTCGGCGATCTCGACGGGCGCGTCTCGCACCGCCACCACCCAGAACGGAGCCTGAGTCGATTGCGCTGCTGCTCATGCCGGGTCGGACTTAGTACCAGCGGCCGCGAGCGAAGCCCCCGAACGCCACCAGCCCTACGAGTCCGACGACCAGCCCGATCCAGAAGCTCCAGAAGATCACGATCAGGATCCCGGCGATCACGAGCGCACCGCCGAGCGTTAGACCCGCGGAACCCTTCGCGTTGTCTGCCATGAGTGTCCTCCTCCTGTCCTATCGAGTGCGGTTGGTTTGGGGCACCTCGTGGGGCACAACGGAGAGGCGGCAAGTGCCGCAAACCCGCATAAAACCTAGAGCGGACGATGGGACTCGAACCCACGACACCTGGCTTGGGAAGCCGGAAAGTCCACCGCCACGCTCGACCACAGACGGATACTAACGCCTGTATTGATGAGGGTTTTCGGGGCACCGAAGCTTGGAACCCCGCATCGCTATGTGAGTCGATTCTCGGACGTTTGAGCCACTATTGGGCCACGTCGGCCGCTAGCTCCTCCCGGACAAAGTCGGCGATGAACTCGCTTTCATGATCGGGCGGGGGAGGCGCCTGGTCGGTTCCGTCCCTTGGAACGCGGCGGGCGAGGTCGCGCTTGGCTGCTTGCCGAATGAGGTCGGAACGGCGCTCAGGCTCGTAGTAGTGCAGGTGCCAGTCCGCAGGGTTCACCGGGCACTCCTTGCTTCCATGGCCGCTCACGTCGTGGCGACCGCTGTCACCTGCAAGACCGTGCACCAGGCCGCGATCTTCCCGGGCTGTCCATGCCACGCGACGCCCGTCTAGCCCGATCGGGGGGAGAGAAGTAACGGCGGGGGTCAAACGCTAGGCCCCCTGTGACGAAGACGGTGACTTCGTGACCGTCGCGGCGCATCGTCCTGAAGGGTCGCGCAGACGAGCAGGGTCAGGCCGGCTTCTGGGCTGGTGCGAAGAACTCGGCGAGCGCCTCGGCGAGCGCCTCGGGATGGGTCAGGGGGGCGGTGTGCCCGGCGCCGGGGATCTCGTGCACACGTGCGTTGGGGACGCCGTCGGCCACGTACCGCGCACTGGCGGTCAAGAAAGGCTTGGTGTCCGCCCCGTGCAGCACCAGCACCGGAGCTGAGATCGCGCCCAGCACGGCCGGATCATCAGGGGTTGGGCCTTCGTATTCCCCCCATTGCTGGAGGAGGTTGAGCAGGTTCGGGACGTAGCGTCCTGCGGCCTCGAAGTAGCCCGCGTCCTCGGCCATGGCGATCTCTTCGTCGTTGAAGGGCCAGCCCGCGAACGCGCGAGCCGCAGCCGTCAACCTGCCTTCGGCGGCCAGCTCGCCCATGCGGGCGGCGGCGTCGCCGAAAGCCGCTTGCTCCTGCTCGTCCATCAAGCTCAACACCCCAGGCTCAAAGGGGGCCACCGCGTCCACCGCGTCGGACTGCGCCGCGGCCACGGTGAGTGCCAGGTAGGCGCCGCTGGACCAACCCACCAGTCCGGTCGGTGCCTCGATGCTGTCGACGTAGGCGAGGATGTCGTCAACCATCCGACCGGGGCTGAGGTCGGGGTGATCGCCGCTGAGGCCACGGCCACGGTAGCTCGGCAGATAGCAGGTGAACCGGCCGGTCAGATGCGGCAGCAGCGCCTGCCAGTCGGTGTCGCCATCGGCCATCATCCCGTGGACGAACACGAGCGGGCGTCCCTGGCCATGCACGGTCCCACCGATGGTGACGCCGTCGGTGGTGGTGACGTAGTGGGTGCGTTGGTTGCTCATGTGCGGTCTCCTTGCGCCTCGTGCGGTGATGCCTAGATCCTACGAAGCCGAGGGCGGCCGGTTGCCGGGGTCACCGAGAACCTTCTACGGACACCGAATCCGCGTAGACCCCGACGTGCGCGAATTACGAGCGACGGATCATCGAGTCGAGGAGGTGACGAGATGACCATCTTCTTGGCAACGGTCACCATCGCGCTCGCTGCCATCGTGCTGTGGGCACGGAAGAAGTGTCGATAGCTCGATAGATCACGGTCAGCGAACCCGGAGAACCTCACCGATGTTTCGGCGCACGATCGGCCCCGGCGCGAGCACCGTGTCACCGGCAGCGAGGCGATCGGTGAACTTGCGAGCGGCTCGGCTGGCCGGACCGTAGAGCGGACGATGGGACTTGAACCCACGACACCTGGCTTGGGAAAGCAGTTCAGGGTTCCGGCCGAAGTCGAGTGAAGTCGCGCAAAGCCTGATGTAGAGCTGCTTTGCGTCCGCTCACGCGAGTCTGAGTCGCATAGCCGCGCGATCCGGTTTCGAGGTTCATGGCACGAATATGGCACGGCGCCGAGCCGTCGGGTCTGGCATGATCGACCGCTCGGAGGCGAGGTACGCAATGCGCATTGAAGGCTCCCGCCGATATGACGTCCCGGTGGACCAGGGATTCGCCTTCATCACCGACACCGCGAATTGGTCGAAGTTCTGGCCGGGATTCGTGCGACTCGAGCCGGAGTCGACCTGGGGCGCTCCCGGCGATACCGCGCGGCTCGTCACGCGGATCCTCGGCCGCGAACGCACCTTGACGATGACCGTGGCCACGTTCGAGCCGAACAAGATCGTCACCTACACGAGCACACAGCCGGGGCTGCCCGACGCGCGCCACGAGCGAGTCTTCGAGCGCGACCGAGACAGCTTCGTCTATCGGCTCGTCGTCGAATACGAGCCGCGAAGCGGGCTTGCCGGCGTCCTCGACCGACTATTGCTGCCCCGCGGCATCCGGCGTGCGTTCCAGCAGACGTTCTCGGCGCTCGAGCGAGAACTCAGGTCGGGCTAGCGCCGGCGCTCGCTCCGAGCCTCTTTGGCGAGCAGCGCAGCCACCGGATCCGTTCCAGGCGACGTGCCGCCGATACCTGTCGTGATGAGCGGCAGTCCACGACGCCGGCGGCGAATGAAGCTACCGGCCGATGCCGACCGCTTCGTCAGCCTTCGTAGTAGGCAAAGAACACCACGGTCATCACGACTGCGACGATGACAGCCAGAATTATCGCGACGCCCACGAAGATCAGCAGTGGCGTTGCTGCGCTCTCACCTTCCTCGACCACGGCTTCGAGACGCTTTATCTCGGCGACCGGATGGTGTACGAGTCGACCCGCCTCTTCCCTGATCTCCTGCAGGAGGAGATCCGTGCCTTGCCGGTCATCAGGAGATGCGCTCATTCACACCACGCTAGAGCGACGGCCCGAAGTACACGTCCGTCTTCGTGATCTCGCCGTCCTCGACGACGAAGAACTCAGTGTTTCGCCCCCGTTTAAGTCACGAAGACCTCGCCGTCTTGACTGCTGGCTAGTTCGCACGGAACGTCACCTCCTCTGACTTCACAGTCCCCGGAACCGAATCCCGCGAAACACCGTCGGTTGTGTTTGCGACTCGCTCGATCAGTGGTATGGATATCGGCACGTTAGGCGCGGCGACTGGAGGGTCGGCCCGCACACCGGTAACCGGGGGCCAGAGTCTTCCGGGGCCGACGGAGAGGTTGCCGCGCCTGCCCCCCAACCTAAGCAGCGTGGCATTGGCTGAGCCCGCACAGCCTGAGTGAGCTGCCCGCTACGGGGTGCTTCGGTTAGTCCAGCCCGCCCGCCTCGAGCTCGCGCTCCTCGAGCTCGCCGTACCTTGAGCCACCGCTGGCCGCCGGCTCAGCCTTTGGCCTAGTGAATCCGGGACGGATGATTCCGAGTACTACCGGGAGTGATGTTCGCAACTCCCTAGAACCGCCGAGATGACCATCGTCGGTTCGAGGAAATTCCCAAGGAGGAACGATGACGGAGCCGAGTCTCTATGAGCGGCTCGGTGGCGCATTCGCCATCGCAGCCGTGGTCGATCACTTCAGCGACGCGATCGTAAAGAACCCGATCGTGGGCCAGACATCGGAGAACCCTGCCCTCAGGGAATGGCACACCAACAACCTGGGAAGGCTTCCGGGGCTCAAATTCATGCGCACGCTCTGGGTCTGCAATGTCGCCGGTGGCCCTCAGCAATATGCAGGCACGAAACCAGGGAGCACTCCGCTCGGCCTGGAAGAAGCCCACCGCGAGCTGAAGATTTCTCCTGCCGAGTTCGATGAGGTCGCGGCTGAGCTTGGGCGAACGCTCGACTTCTTCAAGGTTCCCGAGCAGGAGAAGGAGGAGGTTCTCGCTGCCTTCGCCGCACACAAGGGCGAAGTGACTGAGGGATACTCCGCGTAGTCTCGGCGCAGGCGGCTTGGCCGGGGCCACAAGGGCAGTGCACCACTGCGACCCCTCGGCGAGGTATCAAGGCACCGTGGCGCGAGCTGAATGGGTGGTGCCGGGCTGCAAGTGCTTGCTGCCGACGACGATACGGAAGCTCTTGACACTCCTAACCTTGAGTCCGTCACGTACCCCGAGCGTGACGACTTGGGTGCCGCCTTCAGTTGGCACGCCCGTTAAGCGGCCGAGCGTGGAAGCGAGGCGAATCCCGCGAGGGAGGCGACCATGCGTGACCTTCCACACCGTCGGAGTGACGCCGCCAAGGGCGTTGAGGTCGGCGCGGTAGCGGCGACCAACCTGCGCGGCGGGTAGTCGCGGTGTCTGAACGCGGAGCCTCTGGGCCACGCTGAGCTCCGTCTTCCAAGCGAGCGTGCGTCCTTCAGTGTCCTTTACTGTGGCGGTGAAGCGGTACGTCCCCGGTGTCCTAGGCGTTCCGGTGGTCGAGCCGTCAGGAGAGATCCTGATCCCGGCAGGGAGCCATCCTGAGGCGAGCGACCAGGCGAAGGTGCCGGACCCCCCGCGCGCCCGCAGCGTCATTCTGAAGGGCTCTCCCACTTCCGACCGAGGTGTAACGAAGGGATCGGCGACGATCGACAGTTGACGCCGAATCTTCAGCGTGAACTGCTTCTGTGTTCTCTTCCCGGCGCAGCTCGCCGGGTCATCATCGGGCTCGCGCATCTCGACATAGAACTGGAAGCTCCCCGGCTGGAATGTCGTGCCGCTCAGCGTTCCGTCCGACGCGAGACTTAGCCCCGGCGGCAGGACGCCCGAGTCGAGGTGGAACGTCTGCCG
Organism: uncultured Actinomycetes bacterium; assembly: GCA_963758605.1. Classification (GTDB taxonomy): domain Bacteria; phylum Actinomycetota; class Thermoleophilia; order Gaiellales; family Gaiellaceae; genus GMQP-bins7. The sequence goes on from CAVWWI010000018.1 coordinate 43,999, forward strand.
TCCTGGACCACAGCCGGAGCCTTCGCTCTCTCGGAAGCTGATCGAGTACGGCGCGCCAACGGTTCCAGCTGGGCACGTATTCGTGTTTTCGCCAGCGAACGTCGGGCAGGTCTCGTCTGAGATGCCTCCCGCAGGCGCATCCGACGCGATTGTCAGGACGGCAACGAGGGCAAGAATCAGTGCTGATCGCGTGATGGATCACCTGTTCCTTCCGGTGCCGGCCCATCCTCCTCGAACCTATCTGGAGGTATCAGGACCTGAGTTCAAGCCTCGAGCGCCACTACGGGACGCTCCTCGACGGTGCCCAGGCGGGATCGTGAGTCGGCTGGACACATTCGACGCGGAGCTCTCCGAAGCCGCGGAGAAAGCGGCCTTAGCTAGCCCTCGGGGAGGCGGTCCCAGTACGAGGGCCACCGCCGCTCTGCCTCGACTCGACCCCCTCGGCGCGGCTTGTCTGCGCTGGTCTGATCGATGTAGGAGGAGTGCCTACTAGAGATTCGCCCCGTCGGAGTGGCAGCGGGTGGAGCGAAGCCATAGGGTCTGCCCGACCCCCAGACATGGAGGATCGCACCATGAGCATCGTCGTCCGCCTCAGCCCCACAAACGTGACGAGAGACAAGTACGACGAAGTTGCGAGTCGCCTTGAGTCGGCTGGAATGTGGCCAAATCCCGATGGCCTCGACTACCACGTTCTCTTCGGGTCAGAGGGAAACCTCCGCGTCAGCGAGATCTGGGATTCTCGAGAGCAGTTCGAGGCGTTCGGAGAGCACCTCATGCCCATCCTCGCCGACGTTGGAATCGGGTTCTCCGCCGAACCGGAGGTATTCGAGGTTCACAACATCGCCAAGCGCTAGGAACGCGCTCCTCGGTCCGCAGATAGCTCGGTGGGGCTGCGAGCCGGGGCAACACTTCTATAGCGTCCTCGGGGTGGAGGCAGCCGCAACGACGCGGAAGTGGACGCTTCTCGCCGTCTGCCTGACGACGTTCATGCTCCTGCTCGACATCACGGTCGTCGTGGTCGCGTTGCCGAGCATGCAGCAGCGTTTCGATGCCAGCTTGACGGGCTTGCAATGGGTCGTGGACGCCTATGCGCTCAGCCTCGCCGCGTTGATCCTCACTGCCGGCGCGCTCGCCGATAGGTACGGGCGCCGCCTGGTCTTCATCGCTGGAGTCTTGCTCTTCACGTTGTCCTCGCTCCTCTGCGGCCTCGCCTGGAGCATCACGGCGCTCGATGTGGCGCGTGCGCTCCAAGGGATTGGCGGCGCCGCCCTCTTCGCGACGGCGCTCGCTCTCATTGGTCACGAGTACCGCGGTCCGGACCGCTTCGGAGCGCTTGCCGTCTGGGGCGCCACGGTAGGCGCCGCCGTTGCCTGCGGCCCCCTCGTCGGTGGCCTCCTCACCGACGGCCTCGGATGGCGGTGGATCTTCTTCGTCAATATCCCGGTCGGAGTTTTCGCATTCGCGGTCGCCTTGACTCGTATCCCGGAGTCGCGGGACGAGGGCGCGCGACATACGGACGTGCGTGGTCTCGTGACGTTCGCAGCGGCGCTGTTCTTGATCGTCTTCGGAATCCTTCGCGGCAACGCCAGCGGCTGGACGAGCACCGTGATCCTCATCTCGCTCATCGGTGGGGTGCTTCTGCTCGTCCTGTTCGTCGCTATCGAGATGCGTCAAGACCGGCCCATGTTCGATGTGACGCTCTTCCGTCAACGAGCATTCCTCGGGGTCTCGATCGCGACCTTTTGCATCGCGGCTGGCATGTTCGCGATGTTCCCGTACCTGTCGATCTACCTGCAGGACATCCTCGGCTACTCACCGCTTGCAACAGGAGTGCGTTTTCTGCCGCTCACCGCATTTGTCTTCTTCGTGCCGCTCGCGACGCGACGTCTGGCCGTGCGCGTGCCCCTCCGGATCATGATCAGCGCTGGCCTCGCGCTCGTCGCCGCAGGGCTCGCATTGATGTACGGGCTCGATGCCGACTCAGGCTGGACGGCACTGCTCGCAGGCTTCGTCGCCGGAGGCATCGGCATCGGCATCGCGAATCCCGCGCTCGCGGCTGGTGCTCTTCGCGTGGTGGATCCGGCGCGAACGGGGATGGCTTCGGGGATCAGCAACACCTTCCGCCTCGCAGGCGTGGCAGTCGGGGTCGCGGCGCTCGGCGCCCTACTCCAGAACCGGGTCGAGAACTCCCTCTCGATTACGGCCGGCGACAACGCGCCCTCCCTCGGTGCCGCGGTGAGCTCGGCCGGGATACGCGCCGTCGCCGGTCAGCCGGACTTGGTGGAGCCCGCAAAGACGGCATTCGTAAGCGGCCTCAACGACGTGCTCCTTGCGGGCTCGTTGCTGCTCGTGGTCGGCGCACTCGCCGCGGCTGTCCTCCTTCGCAGCCCAGCGCCGGCTCCCGCTCCGGTG